>NZ_JBSWVK010000001.1:325000-1965833 GCF_056159545.1 Rossellomorea sp. ABR4_012 | reverse complement strand
GCTTTTTGCCTTCTTGGACAATTTAGCTTATGACCTCGAGGGGCTAGCCGCCGGAGCTGGATGATAACAAAAGCGGAGGGGCTTTGCTCAGAGGCGACAAGCATAAGACGAACCGACCGGAAAGGCGCTATTTGCCTTTTTGGTCGGTTTGACTTATGTCTCGAGCTCTAAGCCCCGGAGCTGGATGATTACAAAAGCGGAGGCGGCTCGCTTAGCCCCCGACAAGTTTAAGATGAAAAACTACTGCAGGCACCTATAATATGCCTGCAGTTTTTTCTTTTCTCATAACCAACGACTTTAACCACGCCACCCTCTTCAATTGTTTCTGCTTGTGAAAAAACCATTTTGTCATCCAAGGATCCTCAGGCAGTGATGGTGTGCGGTACCAGTCCTTTTTAACTTTGGTATTCGATGACCAATCTTCCTCAATGTCCCAATGATGGGCGACTTTATCGTAGACACTTTGGAGTGATGGTGTATTCGTCCTTGTGAAAGAAGGCGAGCAAAAGCTTTCATAGTCTTTCCTTGATCCTGTTGGTTTCACTTTCAGGGCAAATTCATAAAAAGAAGGATAGTAATCGGGGTGGAACAAAATTTGGTAAAGGATATTCCCCATTTTGATGCGTTCATCCAACTTCCTGAAATCGTGAACACTTGCTCCGATGAGCTCTCCGTTCCCGTAAGGAAATACAACGGAACAAAAATGGAGATGATCCTCTATGAAGAATAAACCTGAACGGAATACCTTTTTCTTATACACAGGGTGTTCAATCACCGGTTTCTGTATCAAGTTCTGCTCGTTAATAATTTGAGATTGTACTAATCTGCCTTCATTTCTGTGTTCCCAAAAACGATCCCATTCTTTTTGCATAAAAGCCGAAACACCAAAATCATTTAACAGGTGAAACATTTTCTCCTTATATAACGTCGAATAATGATAGATAAGAAGTTGAGGAAAAGCATCCTGGAATATGGACCAATTCGCTCTTTCATAGGTCATAAAAAGATTCCTTCTGGTCTTTGGGGTTAACAGGGTCCTAAATGTTTCCCCTTCTAAATCAGTCATATTCCAGCCGGCGTTCCTTGAAACCATCGATGCAAGAAACGACCACTTAATCTCGGGATGGAGAAGGTAAAAACTTTGATAAGCTACGGTTCTTGTAATATTATCTTGATTGTGATGACATACAAAACGGCGAAGGAAATCAATCCACTCGTGTCTACGTTTAAAATCTGTAATATAGGGTAAAAAGCGATAGGTATTAGTGAATTCATCCATTTAATCCTCTTCTCCTTTAGTCATATCTTAAGGAATTTGTAATGAATTATTCACACAAAATGGAGTGGTTTCTGTTATGATATAGTTTAGTCTGCGAGGTGTATTCCCATGAAATTCCATTATCCTAATGGAAAAAGGTATACGGATACGAAATCATCTTCTAAAAAAACGAAAGTCAAACAAGTCACCTACAGTAACCGGGGGATGACGTTAGAGGAGGATATCAATGAAACCAACCAATATTATCTGGTTCACAAAACAGCCGTCATCCATAAAAAACCCACTCCAGTCCAAATTGTGGATGTTCATTATCCGACCAGGAGTGCAGCTGTAATCAAGGAGGCGTATTTCAAGCAGCCTTCCACCACTGACTATAACGGGGTATATAAAGGCCGGTATATAGATTTTGAAGCGAAGGAAACGAAAAATAAAACCTCTTTTCCCCTTCAAAATTTCCACGAACATCAAATAAACCATATGGAAAGTGTTTATTTGCAGGAGGGCATCACCTTCGTATTGCTAAGGTTTTCCTTGACTGAGGAAGTATTTTTACTCCCTTTCCAATCACTGAAAGGTTTTTGGGATCGGATGATAAACGGGGGCAGAAAGTCCATCAAGAAAGAAGAAATTGAGGAATCGGGCTATAGAATCGCACTGGGACTCCATCCCCGGGTTGATTACTTAAAAATAGTCCATCAGTTATATTTTTAGATAGTCAAAAATGAGATAATCTATAGTTTATCTCATTATAAGTAGTATAAATTGAAACTTAGACAATACTAAAAAGACAGAAGATTGAAAGCGAGGAAACATTATGGCTGGTCAATATAAGTCAAGAGAAGAAAAGCGTCTAGCCCAGCAGAAGTCTAAAACAAAGAAACCAAAAAAAGGCTCAATGGTGAAACGTGTAATCATTTCTTTATTTATAATAGGAATTATCGGTATGTTAGCAGGTGCAGGATTGTTTGCTTACTACGCATCCAGTGCTCCGAAGCTTGATGAAAAATTACTGAAAGACCCGGTAGCGTCAGAAATTTACGATATGAATGGCGAACTGATTACAACTGTCGGGAAGGAAAATAGAGAGTATGCAAACTTTGATGAGATACCTCAAACAATGCAGGACGCAGTCTTAGCGACAGAGGATAATCGTTTTTATAAGCATAATGGAATTGACCTGATTCGTCTGGGCGGAGCTGTCATTGCCAATATTACAGGCGGATTTGGTTCGGAGGGTGCCTCTACCATTACCCAGCAGGTAATCAAGGGTTCATTCCTCAGTCCTGATAAGACGCTTAAAAGAAAAGCCCAGGAAGCATGGCTTGCTCTTAAACTAGAGCAGGAATATACAAAAGAAGAGATCTTTGAGATGTATTTCAATAAAGTATATATGTCTGCAGGGATCCATGGCATGGCGACTGCAGCAGACTATTATTATGGCAAGGAAATTAAAGATATCGAACTTCATGAAGCAGCTGTGATCGCAGGACTGCCTCAAAGTCCAAACAACTATAACCCTTTTAAACATCCTGAAAGTGCAGAAAAGAGACGAAATATCGTTCTTTCCCTGATGGCACAGCATGGTAAAATCAGTGAAAAAGAAAAAGAAGAAGCTCAAAAGATCCCGATCACCGAAGGGTTGGTTTCTGAAGAAGAACTGGAAGCAGAAAATGGAAATAAATACCCTGCGTATGTTGATGCAGTTATAGATGAAGTTGAAAAGATGGGTGACTATAACCTGTTCTCGGATGGTTTAAAGGTCTATACCACTCTAGACACTAATGCACAGAAGCGTGTCGAGCAAATCCTGGCAGGTGAAGCAACCAGCTTCTCTTATCCAGACCAAGAAGGCGGGATCATGCAGGCCGGTATCACACTGATGGATACTCAAACCGGTGAGATCCGCGCTATCGGTGGTGGCAGAAATACTGAGGAAGAAGTGCAGCGCGGCTTCAACTATGCCATTGATACGAAACGCCAGCCCGGGTCGACTATCAAGCCTCTGCTTGATTACGGTCCTGCTGTTGAATACCTGAAATGGTCTACGTATCATATCCTGAAGGATGAACCTTATAAATACACAGATGGACCTGAAATCAACAACTATGATTTGGAACACAAAGGCGATATCACGATGAGAGAAGCTTTATGGGATTCACGCAACGTGACTGCCCTGAAAGCATTCCAGGAAGTAGGTTCGGAAAAAGCTGAAGAATTCGTGAACAGGCTTGGACTTGATTTCGACCATTACTACGAATCTGCATCAATCGGAGCGGTTTCACCAGGAATGAATTCTGTTCAAATGGCTGGTGCCTATGCCCCATTTGGAAATGAAGGTATTTACAATAAACCGCACACAGTCAAAAAAGTTGTCCTTCGTGATGGCGAAACCGAAATCAAAAACGAAAACAAACCTGAACCTGCAATGAAGGAATACACGGCCTATATGATTTCCGATATGCTGAAGAGCGTTATCGATCATCCAAGAGGAACAGGTGCCCGCGCGAAAGTATCTGGACTCCCGATGGCAGGGAAATCGGGAACAACCAACTATGACGAAAAAACAAGGGAAGCTAACAACATCCCTAAATCACATGCACCCGATTCGTGGTTTGTCGGATATACGACAAATTATACAGCCGCTGTATGGACGGGATATGACAAACCGAACAAATTTACATTAAGCCCGTCAGACCGTCACATAGCTCAATTTATTGTCAAAGACTTAATGAGCTATGTACATGAAGGTGTCGACACAGCAGACTTTAAGAAACCAGGAAGCGTGGTTGAAGTTCAGGTCGAAGAAGGAAGCAACCCGGCAAAACTGCCGAGTGACTACACTCCTGATGATAAGATCATCACTGAACTGTTTGTTAAAGGCACCGAGCCTACAAAGGTTTCCAAAGAATTCGATAAGCTTGATGCACCTAAAGGTCTGAAAGGTAAATTCAACAAGGATGATAAAACGATCACACTTGCTTGGGACTATGATAAAAAGAAAAAAGACGACGTTACATTTGAGGTTTCTGTACTGATAAATGGTGAGAATAAACAAGTCCTTACTACAACCGACAAAACCGGTTTAAATGTTGAAAATATCACGTCCACAGGCACATTTACCTTTGAAGTTGTCGCTATTAAAGATGATCAGCGAAGTGACCCTGCTACAGTGAATGTCAATGTAAAGGGTAACGACGATAATGAAGATGAAGAAGAAAATGAGCAGGAAAATGAAGAAGATCAAGGCGATGGCGAGGGACAAGGAAACGGCAACGGAAATGGCAATGACGAGGGACAAGGTGACGGTAATGACCAAGGAAATGATGATGGCAGCACCGGCGGCGAAGATGGAGATAATCCCCCTTCAGATGGTGACGGAACCGGTACAGGCGAAGGTACTGGAGATGGATCCGGAGAAGGCACTGGTGATGGTGGCAACGGTGAGGGCGGCGCTAGAAACGGCGAACGTTCAGACCGTGAATCATCCTTCCCAAGTTTGTTCAATCAATTACAATAACAAAAAAGGCAGCTCGGGGTTTCCCGGCTGCCTTACTTTTTGTTCTTTTTCAACTTATTGATAGCCATATCCTTCGCAACTTGTTTATGCTGCTCCTGAAATAATACCTTCAGCTGCACAAAGGAATGGTACAGGTTCGGGTTCTGTCTGATGAAGGAAATCCTCTCTACTGCATTTACCGGTTTAAGAGAAAGCTTCTCCATCTCATGCTGCCATTCTCTTAATACTGCCGGAACCGAATTACTCCAAAACAGGAGCATGTAAAATAATGCAACCCCTCTTTTCATGTGAAGCTGAACAGATTTATCGCGGGATTTAAATTGTTCATTAAGGATCACTTGTTCCTCATCCCAGGCGGCTATAACATCATTTACTGCATTATAACGATGCGCCCAAGGAGTATCCATCGTCTTTTCCCCGTTGTAATACAACATTTCATACGCAAAGTATTGTCCTTCTTCCATATAGTGTCCAGGGCTGACAAGCACTTCATTTCCAGCAAAAAAATACCGGTCTGACAATTGCTGAGGAACTTTCAGGCGTACCGCTCTCATATCTTTTCCTTCTTCTTCATTCTTTTCTGGCCTTCCCGGCATAAATCGAGAAGAGGACAAATATCACATTGCGGGGACTGGGCTTTACAATGATATCTTCCGAAGAAAATCAATCGATGGTGCGTTTCAGACCATTCCTCCCTTGGTAATTTTCTCATTAATGTTTTTTCAACTTCAAGTACACTATCTTTCCACCTGCAGATACCCAGGCGTTTACTAACCCTCTCCACATGGGTATCCACAGCGAGTGCTGGTTCTCCAAAGGCTACAGACACCACCACATTTGCCGTCTTTCTTCCTACTCCCGGAAGCTTGACCAGTTCTGAATGCTCCTTCGGCACCGTTCCCCCGTGTTCCTCCAAAAGAATCTCAGACAGCTTCTGGATATTCTTAGCTTTATTTCGGTAAAGTCCGATTGACCGGATATCCTGCTGGAGTTCTTCTAAAGAAACATTCAAATAATCCTGCGGGGTTTTATATTTTTCGAAAAGGCCCTTTGTAACTTTATTCACTAATGCATCCGTGCACTGTGCGGAAAGAAGCACTGCAATCACTAATTCAAACGGATTTTCATGCCGCAATTCGCAATGTGCATCAGGAAACATTTTTCTCATTTCATCTAAGCAGATCTGTATTTGTTTTTTATTAAGCACTCTTATCTTCTCCTCACTCTGAATACCTGTTCGTATGTAGTATACACTATTAAAGGGACTGACCCTAAAAAATGGGCGCAGTCCCTTTTGACGTTCATTATTGTTCCAGCCAATTATAGAAGGGAACCGATTTCCTCTTAGGCACTGAAGCCTCATTCTGAGCCGGCGATTTCTGATGCGTTCTGAACTTTTGACTTTGGTTACGGGCATCCTCTATCGTTTTTACACCGTTTTTCTTCCATTCAAATAAAATCCGGTCGATATACCTGAAATTCAGCTTTCCGGAAATGACTGCCTCCCTGAGTGCAGCTTTGATTATCGTGGAATTATGTTCATCCTGATCCAGCCACATGCTTAGAGTCTCACACTCAAGCGGTGAAAGAGGACGGCCGAATTCCTGCTCGAAGATCGAATAGATATCGGCTTCTTCTTCCATGGATTTTTGCATTTGTTTCATCTTGGAATCCTGAATGACAAAGTCAGCAAGCTTTTCCCACAGAGGAGCCAATGAGTATTTCTCGAATAGTATTCCATCTGCTGATGATCCTTCTTCAATCATAAGGAATTGGTGCTGCATCAGCTTTCTTAAGATGGATGAACAGTATTCAGGAGATATACTCATATGTTCTGAAAGTTCCTCCGGAGTTGGAAAATAGTTTCCTTTTTCTATCTGCCCATAGATATGCAGCAGCAGGACAAATTCAGTTTCATTTAATCCAAGCGTATGATAATTTGTCAATAATAATTGTGGAATGTTCAGGGTCCCTTCTTCTATCCAGGACACCATTAATTGTTTATAATCCATATACGGCACACCTCACCTTTAAGTATATCATGCTTATTATCTATGTCGATATGGATGTGTTCAGAAGAATTATTTAACACTTTAAGAACATTGAATACCGCTTTTGATTTCCGTGCAGGACTCCGCTTTCCGCGGGTAGCGCGTGAGCCTCCTCGTCACTTCGTTCCTGCGGGGTCTCACATTAGCTACTCTTCCCGCAGGAGTCTGCGTCCTGCACTCCAATCAAAAGCTGGATTTAAATCAAATCCACATTAAATATTATTCCTTTAAGAATAAAAAGCAAAAAGAGAAAAAGCTGACTATAACCTGCATTTCTGCAAATAAAGTCAGCTTTCTTTTATACCTTATGGGTATAGACGGTTTAATAGGCGTGGGAATGGGATTGTTTCTCTTACGTGTTCCACTCCGCTGATCCATGCTACTGTTCTTTCAAGTCCGAGACCAAAGCCTGAATGAGGAACAGAACCGTATTCTCTTAGTTCTAGATACCACTTATATGCATCAGTCGCCAATTCATGTTCTTCGATGCGCTTTTTCATTAGTTCCGCATCGTGGATACGCTGAGAACCACCGATGATTTCCCCATAGCCTTCAGGAGCGATAAGGTCGGCACAAAGCACGACATCTTCGCGATCCGGATCAGGCTGCATATAGAAAGGCTTCAGAGATGTTGGGTAATGAGTGATGAATACAGGTTTATCATATGTTTCAGCTATTGCTGTCTCATGTGGAGCCCCGAAGTCATCTCCCCACTCGATATCATTGAATCCTTTTTCATGCAATAACTTTATCGCGTCATCATACGAGATTCTTGGGAACGGCGCTTTGATTTGTTCCAATTTCGAAGTATCCCTTCCCAAACGATCTAATTCAAGCTTACAGTTTTCAAGAACCGACTGGACTATGAAAGATACGTATTGTTCCTGCACTTCCAAATTATCTTTGAAATCATAAAAAGCCATTTCAGGTTCGATCATCCAGAACTCGATCAAGTGACGGCGGGTTTTGGATTTTTCAGCCCTGAACGTAGGTCCGAACGAAAATACTTTTCCAAGTGCCATTGCAGCTGCTTCCATATACAATTGTCCACTTTGTGAAAGATATGCATCTTCGTCAAAGTACTTCGTAGCAAACAATTCTGTCGTTCCTTCAGGTGCACTGCCGGTAAGGATCGGCGGATCGACTTTAACGAATCCTTCTTGATTGAAGAATTCATACGTAGCACGTATGATCTCATTACGGATTTTCATGACCGCATGCTGCTTACGGGAACGCAGCCATAAATGGCGGTGGTCCATAAGGAATTCAGTACCATGCTCTTTAGGTGTGATAGGATAGTCGACTGCTTCATGGATGACTTCTACTGATTTCACTTGTAATTCATAACCAAAAGGTGAACGTGAATCTTCAGTGACAACCCCTGTCACATATAAAGACGTTTCCTGAGTCAGCGATTTTGCTTTTTGAAAAACTTCTTCTTCGACTTCACTCTTGACTACAACCCCCTGAATGAACCCTGTTCCATCACGGAGCTGAAGAAATGCAATTTTACCACTGGAACGCTTGTTGGCAAGCCAGGCACCGATCGTAACCTCTTCTCCAACAAACTTACTTACTTGAGAAATTGTTGTTTTCACGATTTTTTCCCTCCAAAAAAACTAAGACGCTATATGTATCGTACTATATTATACATTTCGAGTCACAATGTCGCAATAGATAGAAAAGCGCAGGCGGCTCGTTCAGCCCCGACAAGCATAAGATGAATTGGCCGGGAAGGCGCTTTTTGCCTTCTTGGACCATTTAGCTTATGACCTCGAGGGGCTAGCCGCCGGAGCTGGACAAATAGAAAAGCGCAGGCGGCTCGTTCAGCCCCGACAAGCATAAGATGAATGGGGCCGGAAGGCGTTCTTTGCCTTCTTGGACCATTTAGCTTATGACCTCGAGGGGCTAGCCGCCGGAGCTGGACAAATAGAAAAGCGGAGGCGGCTTGCACAGAGGCGACAAGCATAAGACAGGGCAGCCATAAAGGCGTTTTTTGCCTTTTTGGATGGCATGACTTATGTCTCGAGCCTCTAGCCGCCGGAGCTGGACAAGAGAAAAGCGGAGGGGCTTTGATCAGAGGTGGGTGGCATAAGGCGAATCGGCCACGAAGGCGTTCTTTGCCTTCTTGGTCGGTTTGACTTATGACATGTGCCTCTAAGCCCCGGAGCTGGACAATGCCCAATCAGAAAAGAGCAGACCGTGCAAATCGATCTGCCCCTCAGAGTGTTATTGGCTTTTCTTTACGACAAATTCATGCATTCTTTCAATGGCCTGTTCCATCGAATCAAGACTTGTTGCATACGACAAGCGGATATTATTCTCTGAGCCGAATCCAGATCCGGGAATTACGGCAACTTTTGCATCCTCTAAAAGGGCTTGAACGAAGATGTCAACATTTTCATAGCCGGTCAAGCGGGCGGCTTCTTTAACATTCGGGAACAGGTAAAAAGCACCTTGCGGCTTGATGCAATCAAAGCCTGGGATATTGTTTAATTTTTCGTAGACAATATTCAAGCGTTCCTCGAATGATTTTCTCATGTCTTCTACAGGCTGTTGATCCCCTATATATGCAGCTACAGCACCATATTGTGATGTGGTCGTAGGGTTTGAAGTAGAATGGCTTGCCAGGTTCGTCATGGCTTTGATAATCGTTTCATTCCCTGCAGCATACCCGATTCTCCAACCAGTCATCGAGTGGGATTTTGATACACCATTAATGATGATCGTCTGTTCCTTAAGTTCATTAGAAAGTTCTGCAATGGAAGTGTGACTATTTCCATCATAAACAAGCTTCTCATAAATTTCATCGGAAACGATCAGGATATTCTTTTCCAAACACACTTGGCCGATCGCCTTCAATTCATCAGAAGAGTAGATCATGCCAGTTGGATTGCTTGGGGAGTTGATAATGACAGCTTTTGTGTTTTCTGTAATGGATGCCGACAATTGCTCAGGTGTGATTTTATATGAATTTTCCTGTTTGCCTTCCACGATCACTGGGGAACCGCCGGCGAGTTTTACCTGTTCCGGGTAGCTTACCCAGTATGGAGTCGGAATGATCACTTCATCCCCTTCGTTCAACAGCACTTGAAATAGAGTGTAAAGAGCATGCTTCGCTCCGCTGGTCACGATGATTTCAGAAGGTTTGTAAACAAGGTTTTGATCTTTCTTGAATTTGTTGATGACAGCGTCTTTCAGCTGGGCAGTACCGCCTGAAGGAGTATATTTTGTGTGTCCTTCAATTAGTGAATCATATGCAGCCTGGATAATATGCTGCGGAGTATTAAAGTCCGGTTCGCCCGCTCCCAAACCGATCACATCGATACCCTGTGCCTTCATTTCCTTTGCTTTTGCTGTGATTGCCAATGTTGTAGAAGGTGTTAATGCACTCACTCTTTTGGCTAAAGATAAATTCATCGATTTGTTCCTCCTAATAACTTATAGGTTTTCAATTTTCTTCCACCATTCTCCGTTAGAGAAAAGAAGATAAAAATAGTTTAAATTTTTCTGTTTATCCAAATAGGTGATTTCCCAAACAGCACCTACTGATTCGTGCCCTAATCTCACGGATAATATTTCCTCTGGCTGCTTTTCATCATTTAGTTTATTAATTGCCTGCTCTTTCGAAATACCATCTGCCCATTTTTTGACGATAATTTCGCCCTTTTTTTCTGGCACAAAGGCAACCACTTTTTCGTTCTGATCATCCTTGCCTGTGATGACTGTATAAGGTTTGGCTCCGTGGTAGATGCTTGCCTTCTCTATTTCCCTTATAGAGGTCTCATCAAGTACACGCTTAGATGCTTGATCAAATTCTTCCTCTACCGGTCCTCTTGCGCTCTTGTAAAGGAGTAAGGAAGCTGTTCCAGTCACAATGACAGCTGCCACTATAATAATTGTAATCCACTTTTTCATAATGAACCTCTTTATGTACGATATATGGTCAGTACAGCCTGACTTTGATCCTCGGGATCAAGGGCTAAACCAAACATGTAATCATCTTTTTTTAATGTTCTATTCAATGCATCGACTATTTTATATAAATCATCTGTATATGAAATTCGAACCGTGGAAAGAATTTCAATTTTGCTCTCCAATGCAGCTTCCTCCTTTGCCATATGTCTATTTCCAATGATGATATCATTCACCGATGGTCTTAAGAAACACTAAAAACATTATAACAACATTCCCGATGTATATGGTAGGCTGAAACTTAAAAAACTTTATCAGTATCTCTGAATTAATTTAGGACCGGGTGAAACGAAACTGTCGATGTAATAAAACCGGAAATCACCCTTCACTAAATGTAATTATGCCTTTAAAGAAGGCTGACAATTGAGTCAGCCTTTTTCGGATTGTTCATTAAATGCCCCGTCATCTTGTTCGAATGTGAGCACTTCATAGTTATTTCTGTTGAATTTTATCGTTATCAGCCCATGCTGCCCTGTCAAGTAAAGGTCGATCCACGCTTCGTTTATCGCTTCTAGTAAGTCACCATTTAATAATTTCTCTTTTGAGCGGTAAAGCAGGGCAGTCTGAGGGTCGATATGCTTGATCAGCGGATCTGAGATACATTCAGTCCGTGAATGGAGAGGGATTTTGACGATGTTCACGTTCTTTAAAGACTTCGTCAGAAAAACATCTTCTGCGTGCTTTGATTGTGAGCTCAGCCATAGAAAACGATGCTGAAAAAAAGTAAGCGAGAAATCCAACCCCTCCTGTTTTGCATTTCCTTCATGGATCACTTCCAGTGAAAGTTCTGAAGACAAAGGATATACGTCCCCTTCTTTCAAACTCTGTACTCCGGCAGCATTACTGTTTATAAGCATGCTGGAAAATGAACCTCCGGCAATGAGCTCATTTATTGAATATTTCTTCCCCAGTTCCAGTAGAGCATCAGTATATATCTCCGATTCCTCCGTAAGGATTATTGCTTTAATTTCTTTGATATTTATTTGATTCAAATAATAATTCAGCTCTTTTATTTGAGTTAGCGGTCCAGTGTTGATCAGAAAATTCTCACCTGAAGGCAGATGAAGAACTGCCACCTCGCCGCTCTTTAGAGGCAGGAAGCTGATGGCGTATTCATTTTGTGCTAAGTTCAGGTCCAATTCAGGTACCTTTACCCCATAACTATCCGTTAAAACAAAATTAAACAGCAGCAAAGCGCATATTACCACTCTCATATTCCATGCCCCCAGTTTTCATCTATCCTTTATCTTGTGTTAAACAATAAAAATTAATCAGAACTGACTTACGGCCAGCACATAGAGACTGAAAAAAAGACGAACCGGCATTATGCATTCACTCGCATAATCTGGTTCGTCTCAAAAGTTCTCACAGCCAATCTTCTATCCACTCAATCAAATCGTAGAGGTCCCCTTCTTTGACCTTCATGGACGGAATCGATTGTATGAAAGCATTGCCGTATCGGGTTGTTTTAATTCGGCGGTCGTATACAATCACAATGCCGCGGTCACTGCTTCTTCTGATCAACCTTCCTACACCTTGTTTGAAACGGATAATCGCTTCTGGTAATGAATGACTTGAAAAAGGGTTTTTCCCCTGTGCTTTCAAAACTTCTGATTTAGCTTGAGTCACCGGTTCGTCAGGCGGAGAAAAAGGTAATCGAACTAATGCAAGGCACGACAAGTCTTCCCCTGGAATATCCACCCCTTCCCAAAAGCTGCTGGTTCCAAATAGGATGGCTTTATCAAAACGTTGAAAGTTCTTGGTCAATCGGGTCCTGCTGCCCGAAGTGATCCCTTGCGCCATTAGAACATAATCTTCAAGCAGCCCGCTTTCCTTCATCAATTCATAGGTTTTACGCAGCATATCATATGAAGTGAACAAGATAAGCATTCTTCCTTTAGTTGCCTGAGCCACTCCGATCAAGTGAGAACTGATGGATTCTATATACTCCTCATTCGAAACATGCTGAATCTCAGGGACGTCATTTGGGATGAATAACGTGGCGGCTTGAGCATAATCAAAAGGAGAAGAAAGCTGAAGCTCTTTCATCTCATCGCCGGATAGGCCGATTTCGTTTAAGAAGTAGTTGAAGGAATCACTTACTGTCAGCGTTGCTGATGTAAGGATAACACTTTTCTTCTTTGTAAATAGTTCATTTTTCAGATTTTGTGCCACAGCGACTGGCTGAGCCTGGATGACCAGACTATTGGGCAATGAGCGGGTATCCCCATCGAGCCAAAGGACATAATCTGTCATCTCCTTTAAAAAGACTGCCCGGAACGCTTGACATAATTCATTCCACTCAACCAGAAAGCTGTAGAATTCTTCTACAAGCGCTTTTTCACTGTCTTTAAGCTTAAGCTTTTTCGATTTTAACGTATCAAGAAACGCTTGAAATTCCTTTTCGATCATTTTCATTCCTGAAATGACTCTTTCCATCGCCATCTGAACAGGCTGCCAGCTTCTGCTATTTTTCATATCATCTGATATTCTAAGCTGTATCTTCTGGGCTCCCATCCTTTTTTTCGCATGTTTAAAAAACACATTGGAAAGGACTGTCATCGCCTCTTCCATGTCGATATAAAATTGATGGATATGAGTATCCAGTTCAAAAGAATGAAGAGTTCCTTCAATCGCATACGTATTCATAAGCCCGTACAAGCGGTCGTACAGCTGTTTTTGTTCAAGAGTCCCCAGTTGGGAAGTCGTGAATTTTATTGACAGATAGTCCAACACGATCCCTAAATGCTGTCTTGCCGATTTTTCCAAGTGATGGGCTTCATCAATGACTAAATAGTCGAAGGAAGGGATTAAGCTTCCCTTATTGATGAGATCTGAAAGCAGCATCGAATGATTTGTAATAATGATGTCAGCAGATTGGGCACGTTTCCTTGCATGCAAATAGAAGTCCTTCGAAACCCACGGATCCTTACTGTGAGGCAGGTGCCATCCATCATGCCGGAGTCGGTTCCAAAACAATTGCCCGCCTGAAGTAAGATTCAGTTCATCTATATCTCCTGTACTTGTTCTTGTCAACCATACTAAGATTTGCATTTTCGTCAATACGACGTCATATTGGGCATCTGCTTCACGCAGGGACTGCTCAAACTTAAATAGGTTTATGTAGTGATTTTTCCCTTTTAACAACACTGCCTGAAAGGAGACTGGACAGATCTTTTCAAGCAGCTTGATCTCCTTTTGCAATAATTGTTCCTGCAGCTGCGTAGTAAAAGTGCTGACCACTACTCTTTCACCGTGCTCCTTAGCGAATTGCAGCGAAGGCCATAAGTATCCCAATGATTTACCGACACCTGTACCGGCTTCTACCACCAGATGCCCGCCCTTCATAAATGATTCCCTGACTTCATCCATCATCTGAATTTGCGCGTCTCTTTTTTCATAAAAAGGAATATGCTTTTCAAGATACTTGGAGATATCCAAATCTATTTCATCCACCATGGACTGATCTGGGTCATGATCGTTTTTCTTACGGAGTGCTATCCCTCTGTAAACCTCAAGATCCAGTGAAAGATCTTCCACATGCCTTTGTTTTTGAGAGACGATTTCATCAAATAGTAAAGATAAGTCACTCTTGAGATAGCCCGAGAGCGATTGAAGCTTCTCCAGTGTAACGAGCGGCAGGACCTCAAGTGTATTGATAAAATGAAGCAGAAGCTCTGCCGTCACATAGGCATCGCTATCTGCCTGGTGCGGTCTGACATGACTCAATGACAGTAAATTTGATAGTTCGGTCAGCTTAAAGCTGTCTGCAGAAGGCATCGCAATTTTGGCTAATTCGACCGTATCGAAGGCTGGGCCCTTGAATGTATTGTATCCTGCTTCTTCAAGCTCAGCTTGTAAAAAGGAAAGATCAAACGTTACATTGTGAGCGACAAACACTCCGTTATCCAATATTTCGAGTATTTTAGGAGCGATTTCATGGAATTCTGGAGCATCTTCGACCATCCCATCATTTATTCCCGTCAGTTCTTCAATGAAAGGCGGGATGGGCTTGCCGGGAGACACGAATGATGTAAATTGGTCGGCAATCTCTCCGTTCTCGATAATGACCGCTGAAATCTGAATGATTTTTTCTCCTTTTTTCGGAGAATTCCCTGTTGTTTCCAAGTCCACAACAATTAATTTGAATGGTAACATTTATTCTCACAGCCTTTATATAAATCCTTCAATGATTCTGATATACAATATGATTTCTAAATTAGTTTACCATATTTCAAATAAAAAGCAGAGGCGGCAAGTATAAGTTGAATACACTGAATCCTGCCAAGCGACGAAAAAAGGACGATTCCCAAAAAGAATCGTCCTTGCTTATTAATAAATTGTCGCCTCCGGCTCGGTTCCGAGCATTTCCACGATTTGATTGTGTTCATTCATGATCGCCACTTTCGGCACATGACTGGTCACCTTTTCCTCTGCGATCAGTTTATACGAGATAATGATGACTACGTCCCCTTTTTGGACAAGTCTTGCTGCGGCTCCGTTCAGGCAAATGACACCGCTGCCTCTTTCACCTGGTATGATATACGTTTCGAGTCTAGCTCCATTATTGTTGTTTACAATTTGAACTTTTTCATTAGCCATCATATCCACCCGGTCCAGGATATCCTGATCGATTGTGATACTGCCTACATAATCCAGGTTTGCCTCTGTCACACGGGCTCTGTGAATTTTACCATTCATCATTGTTCTAAACATGCTGATTTCTCCTTTTTGTCCAATGAAATGATTATATTATCGATTAATCTTGCTTTTTGGAATTGTACTGCTATTGCAATGATGATCTCGCCTGTCAATTCTTCTAAAGGGGTAAGCTCAGGAAACGAGTAGACTTCCACATACTCGACCTTTCCTGACGTCCTGCCATTAATGAACTCAGTGACCTCTGAAATGATAGAATTCCTGTCCAATTCTCCGGATTCAATCTTTTTCTTTACTTCTTCCAGACTCTTATATAGTACAGGCGCTTCGGTTCTTTCTTTTTCGGATAAGTAAACATTCCGTGAACTTTTTGCCAGTCCATTTTCTTCCCTGACAGTAGGTACCCTTATAATTTCCACAGGAAAGAAATAATCCTCAACGAGACCCTCGACCACTGCTATCTGCTGGGCATCCTTCAGTCCGAAATATGCTCTTTCCGGCTGCACTAAATGAAAGAGCTTTGTTAATACGGTGACAACGCCGTCAAAATGTCCCTCCCGTTTCTTTCCGCAAAGTACATTAACCCGTTCCTTTACATTCATCGAGACCGATAAGGTTCCCTTGTACATGTCTTCTGCATCCGGCATGAACAAAATGTCAACCCCGGCATTCTCTGCAAGTTTCCGGTCACGCTCTATGTCTCTGGGATAACGATCGAAATCTTCATTCGGTCCGAACTGCAAGGGATTCACAAAGTTGCTCATGACAACGATATCATTATGTTTTCTTGCTTTTTTTACCAGAGTAAGGTGACCTTCATGGAGGAATCCCATTGTCGGGACGAATCCTATTGATTCACCTGATCGTTTATGATGTTGAATCTCTTCACGGAGTGTATTCAGCTTTGTTATGATGTTCACTTTTTACTACCTCCATAAAGCATTTGTAATTCTTCTTCGCGCATAGTAAAAGAGTGCTTATCTTCAGGGAAACACCCACTCTTTACATCTTCTATATAGTTCACGATGCCCGCTGTGATGGTATCAGAAATATTGCTGTATTGCTTGACAAACTTCGGCACCCTGCCTACTCCGTAAGTGACAAGGTCATGGAAGACAAGTACTTGACCGTCCGTTTCATTGCCGGCTCCGATTCCGATTACAGGAATGTTTACAGCTTCTGAAACCTCTTTAGCCAGTTGCTTGGGTACACATTCCAATACGATTGAAAATGCCCCGGCCTCTTCACACTTTATCGCATCCTCAAGGAGCGTTTGCGCTGAATGAGCCGTCTTACCCTGTACTTTATAACCTCCCAGAACGCCTACAGATTGAGGAGTCAATCCTAAATGAGCCATCACCGGTATTCCAGCGGCGGTCATCGATTGGATTCGCTCGATCACGAGTCCTGCCCCTTCCACCTTCACCGCATTTGCACCGCTTTCCTGCATGATTTTCGCTGCTGTTTTTAATGTTTCATCCCTAGAAAGATGATAGGTCATGAAAGGCATGTCAGTCACGATAAACGTATGGGGTGCACCTCTTCTTGCTGCTTTCGTATGATGAATCATATCTTCAACCGTCACAGGCACAGTCGAATCATAGCCAAGAACCACCATACCGAGTGAATCACCGACCAGTATTAGATCGATTCCGGCTTCTTGAGCTAATTTGGCACTCGGATAATCATATGCCGTCAGCATCGATATTTTTTCCGATTCCTTCTTCATTTTTAAAAAATCAGTCGTCTGTTTCATGTTTTCCTCCTTCTTTGCAGTCAGAGGTGACGAAACAAAAATGAAAGCACTTACAATATGACAAAAGGCTGTTTTCTAAAAGATAATGTTTATCGTACACTAGTTTTCGAAAAGAGCCTAATAAAAAAACCTCCTGAAAATTGACAGAAGGATCCCAAGTGTCTAAGTATGATTGTTTCGACCCTCTGTCCCAGTCCAATGTGGATCAAGGCAGATTAATAGTATTCAGGTTTTGCTGCTTTTGGGGTGCAGTTCATATGATACTGCCCACTCAAAATTATACCACAAAAAAAACGAGATGGAATAAAGAACTATCTTCACTTCACATCTCGGTAATACTCACTAGATATTCACTTCGATATCTGCGGAATAGATTTGATGTACGATACCCGCATGATCTTCTATCTTCAATACTCCATCAGCTGTAATGCCCAAGGCTGTACCTTCAATTGTACCGTTGATTGTACGTGCCCTAATTTTCTTGCCGATGGAAACAGCATAGCTTTCCCACAAAAGTTTGATAGGAGTGAACCCTTCTTTCATATAGAGGGAATAGAGTGACTCCATTCTTTCTAATATGGTCTGGACCACTTTCGCTCTCGACAGCTTCTTACCCTGTTCGATTGCAAGCGAAGTAGCAATGGACCGGATTTCATCAGGAAAATGATCAATCGTATGATTTACATTCATTCCGATTCCAATGATGATGGAATTGATCTTATCTGATTCAGCCTGTAATTCTGTCAGAATCCCTGTCACTTTCTTTCCATTTATCAGGATATCATTCGGCCACTTGATTTGAGGCTGGAGCTCTGTGACTTCCTCGATTGCCTGGACCACCGCCACTGCAGTAATCAAAGTGAATTGTGGTGCTTTTTGCGGCGGAAGTAAAGGTTTCAATATCAAACTCATCCAAATGCCGCTTCCAGATGAAGAATGCCATTCACGCATCAGCCTGCCTCTTCCGGCAGTCTGTTCGTCTGCAATGACAAGGGTCCCTTCAACGGCACCATTTCCTGCTAAGTCGTGGGCAATCTTTTGAGTGCTTGGTACAGATTCTTCATAATGGATGACTTGTCCCAATGTTGAAGTGTGTAACCCCAGACGGACTTTATTTTCAGTAACAATGTCAGGTGTATCAATGATTCGATAGCCTTTTTTGCGGACAGCCTCCAATTTAAAACCTTCTTTCCTCAGTTCCTCGATGTGCTTCCAAATCGCTGTTCGGGAACAGCCTGCAATATCAGCGAGTGCCTGACCTGATAAAAATTCACCGTTTGATTCTGAAAATGCCTGTATCAGTTTTTTTCTGATCGATTGCATGTTTCCAGCCACCTCCTTATCATTTCATGATCATTACTTATTTCCCCATATAAAACGGCCTTTTCGATACACTCAAGAGTGTCTTTCACCCAAGGCCCGCCTTTCTGTCCGGTCCACATCATTAAATCCTTGCCGGTTACCTTTAATTCCTTTCGGGTCTTAATGGGCAGATCATGATATTGATCCTTTAATTCTTCAATTGACGAAGATGAAATCGAATGAATGCAGTTATAGACTTTTTCCACGTTGAACGCTCTTTCTAAACCAGCGTGGAAAAGCAGTTCCTTTGTCCAGCCTTCATTTGTTCGAGTAGTGAGAAACTGCTTTTCTTTGGTGCGCTCTTTTATCACCTTTGAAGGCAGCCTCCACGATTTCAAGAAATCTGCAGGACTCCCCTCTATGTATGATAGAAATAGCAGCCATATTTGATCAGTATTCAATCGGTTAAACAAAGGCAGACCGGCTATTTCCTGAATCGCTTCTTTCTGTCCGGCAATCCCTGGAAGCTGTTCATATAATGACGTTTGCAAAAGGAGATGTAAAGCCTTTTCCCTGTAAACCCCGCCTATCATTTTCTCGAATTCCATCGTTTTTCGTTCAACTGCAATATGGGACAGGAGACTGGAGTATGATTTCAGTGCTTTCAAGGTGGCGGTTTCAACCTCAAATCCAAGCTGGCTGACAAACCTGACTCCCCTCAGCATCCTTAATGCATCCTCTGAAAAACGATCTGCAGGCTTCCCGACTGTTCTGATGATCTTTCTTCTGATATCTTCCTGCCCCTCAAATGGGTCATAGATTTTGCCATCTGCATCCATTGCAAGGCTGTTCATGGTGAAATCCCGCCTCTTGAGATCCCCTTCTAATGAACGTATGAATTCCACTTTGTCAGGGCGCCTGTAATCTTCATATCCTGATTCCGTCCTGAAGGTCGTGATTTCATACTCTCCATTCTTCTCGATAACCAGAACGGTTCCATGCTCGATTCCGATATCGGCTGTGCGGGGGAAAATATTCTTAATTTCATCTGGGAAAGCTGAAGTTGCTATATCCACATCATTAATGGTTCTTCCGAGAAGATAATCCCTTACAGAACCTCCTACGAAATAAGCTTCGAACCCTGCTTGTTCAATTCTTTTTAAAAGAGGAATTGCTTCCTGGAAGATCGTTGGCATCATTATTAACACCCTCCTCTCTAAAAAACGAATATGTCTGACTTAAATCAATTCTCTGTATATGAGTTCATATTGCTCGAGAATTTTTTCGGAATGAAATTTCGTTCTGGCTGTTTCGAGGGCATTCGCTGAGAGGGTACTGTGGAGCTTCTCATCGCGCAGCAAATTGATTGCTTTGGATGCAACAGTTTCCACATCACCCACCTTGCAAATATAGCCATTAAAGCCGTCATCGATCACTTCAGGTATTCCGCCAATATCGGTTCCTATAGCCGGTACTCCGCATGCCATGGCTTCAAGGGCTACCAAACCGAAGCTTTCTTTCTCTGAAAGAAGTAATTTCAGGTCACTGATCGAGTAAAGTTCTTCAAGATTATCCTGCTTTCCCAGGAACAATACACGATCCTTCAGGCCTAAATCCTTCACCTGCCTGCATACGACGGTCATTTCAGGACCATCGCCCACCAGGAGAAGCCTTGCCGGAGTTTCTTTTTGTATCAGGTTGAAAGATGAGACAACATCCTTCACTCTTTTGACTCCCCGGAAATTAGAGACATGGATGACAACCTTTTCATCTGCGCCAATGCCATATTCTTTTCGTAAGTCACTTGAATCAACAGGACGGTACACTCGATCGTCGATAAAGTTGTAAACTGTCTTTATCTCCTTATCAGGGCGGATCAACTCATTTGTCTGATCTGCAAGTGCGTTCGAGACAGCTGTTACAACATCAGATTTTTCAATACCAAACCTGATAGCTCCGGTCAGGGAAGGATCATAGCCCAGCACCGTTATGTCAGTACCATGAAGCGTGGTCACGATTTTTACATCTCTATCCGCCATCTGCTTTCCTAATATCGCACATACTGCATGGGGAATTGCATAATGCACGTGCAGGATATCCAGATTCTCGCGATTGATGATTTCAGACATTTTGTTCGCGAGAGCAATATCATATGGAGGATATTGAAAGACTGAATATTGATTGACTTCCACCTGATGAAAATAAATATTATGATACATTTTGTTTATCCTGAAAGGGATGCTGGATGTAATGAAATGGATTTCATGTCCTTTTTCAGCCAGAAGTTTTCCAAGCTCCGTGGCTACTACACCAGATCCTCCAACCGTGGGATAGCATGTGATTCCTATTCTTAATTTCATATGTTATTCTCCTAACAAGTCTTGATGCAGAATGAGCGTGTTATAGGAGAAGAATCCTTCAGCATAACGTATTCCAGCGTCTTTCCCCATCATTCTTTCCCTTGCTTCAACTGCTTCTATGTAATTATCGGTCAGAGGTGTCGATACACCATCTTTTCCTTTTTTAAACTGACTTTCATAAGCACGCAAGCTATGCAGCTTCGCTTCCAAATGATTTTCTATATTTACTACAAAATGTGGCCTATGAAAACCGTTAATGATATAAAAATAAAGATTTGCAGGTTTATGGAAGGGTGATGAAGGATTGAATTTTCTTATTCCCGAAGAAAAATAAGCCTCTTTCACTAATCGTGATGCATTTCCGTGATCAGGATGACGGTCTTGTTCAAAAGGCGCAAATACTGCTTTCGGCCTGAACTTCCTGATGACCTCCACCACTTTAATGATATTTTCTTCTGTTAGGTAAACACCCCGGTCAGGAATATCAAGTGTCACTCTTTCCATAACTCCCAGATGCCTGGCCGCATCCATTGCTTCACTTTTCCTTATTGATACAGAGCCGTTCGATGAAAGTTCTGCCTGGGTCAAGTCGCATATTACAATCTTCTTTCCGGCTTCTGCATATTTAGCCAGTGTTCCACCCATACCGATTTCCACATCGTCGGCATGCGCACCAAAGGCAAGGATATCTACTTGCTCTTCTGCCACTTTAATCCTCCCCTTCTTTTTTGACGCCTCTCCACTCAATATCTCCTCTTTCCAACCCTTTCACCAATACTTCTGCTGTTCCCATGTTCGTCGCTAAAGGGACAGAATATACGTCACATAGTCTTATCAGGGCTGATACATCAGGCTCGTGCGGCTGTGCTGTTAACGGGTCCCTGAAAAACAGGACAAGATCCATTTTGTCATTTGCTATATAAGATCCGATTTCCTGATCTCCGCCTAATGGACCTGAGCGGAAACGATGGACTGATAATCCGGTTTCTTCAGAAATTCTCTTACCGGTTGTACCTGTAGCAAATAGAGAGTGTTTTTCAATAACCGGTTTATACGCCAAAACGAAGCGGATTAAGTCATCCTTTTTTTTATCATGAGCAATCAAAGCAATATTCATTAGCTTCACCCTCTAATCCAAAATATTTTCCAATCCATACACCAAAGTATCCAGTGTCATGACAGTCTCGACAGATACCTTTACTCCGGACATGAAGCTTGCTCTGTTATATGAATCATGACGCACGGTCAAAGTCTGGCCTTCCGCACCGAACATGACTTGTTGATGGGCGATCAAACCGGGCAGTCTGACACTATGGATATGCATACCGTCAATATTGGCTCCCCTTGCCCCCGAAAGGGTTTCCTTTTCATTCGGATGCCCTTGTGTTTTCGCTTCCCTTACTTCTTTGATCATTTCAGCTGTCTTTACTGCTGTTCCTGATGGCGCATCAAGCTTTTGATCATGGTGCAGTTCAATGATTTCAATATCATCAAAGTATTTTGCAGCCATCTGCGAAAACTTCATCATCAATACCGCCCCAATGGCAAAGTTTGGAGCAATGATACAGCCCAGCTTCTTTGATTCCGCGAGCTCCTTGAGTTCATTCAGTTCCTCTGCCGTAAAGCCTGTGGTTCCCACTACGGGTCTGACACCGTATTCCAGTGCTGTCTTCGTATGCAGATAACCGACTTCCGGTGTGGTAAGATCGATCAGTACATGTGGTGTTTCTGCCCTGAAGCATTCTGCTATTTCTTTATAAACAGGAACGTCAAGATTTGTGTTCCCTTTATGGTCAATCACACTTAACAACGTGAAATTCGGGGTATTTTGAACCAGTTCAACTGCTTCTTTCCCCATTCTTCCCCTTGGTCCTGCAATGGTCACCTTAATTTGTTCCAAGCCCTTCACCGCCTTCTTCTTTTCTTGTCCAACGATTTTTATCACGTGTATTAAATTTATGCATCACCCGATTATGAGCTTCCTCTAGGCTGATATCCAAAGAATTGGCAAGACAGATGAGAACAAATAAGACATCGCCAAGTTCTTCTTCAACCGTTTTTTCTTTTTCTGTATGTTTCTTGGGCTTTTCACCATAATAATGGTTAATTTCTCGTGCCAGTTCTCCCAACTCTTCAGTTAATCTGGCCATCATCGCAAGCGGGCTGAAATAGCCTTCTTTAAATTGACTTATGTATTGATCAACTTCAGACTGCAATTGATTCATCGATTTTTCGTTCGTCATATTGAAAGACACACTCCTTCATCATCTTTTATCATGTTAGCTAAATCTTATCATATTTACAAATATTACGTTCATAGGATTGCCACTTTAAAACTCTTCCTATATAATGTCTCTGTCAATGAGACATCACCCAACAAAGGAGGGACACCACCAATGCTTGAATTACGTTTGAAAAATATCTTTTTTATTCTATTAGGTTCAGCCATCTTCGCTTTCGGACTTGTTCACTTCAATATGCAGAATGAGCTTGCTGAAGGCGGGTTTACTGGTATTACTTTAATTCTTTATTTCCTATTGAATATCGATCCTTCCTATTCTAACCTTGCTTTGAACATTCCTCTGTTTTTTATAGGATGGAAGCTGCTTGGAAAGAAAGCTTTTTATTACACGGTTATCGGAACTGTAAGTTTATCTGTTTTCCTTTGGATTTTCCAACGCTATCAAATGGAAATCCACCTTGAAGATGACTTATTTCTAGTAGCACTATTTGCAGGTGTATTCATCGGAATCGGTTTAGGAATCATTTTCAGATATGGAGGCACGACTGGCGGTGTTGATATTATCGCCAGATTGGTTCATAAGTACATAGGCTGGAGCATGGGGAAGACCATGTTTATGTTTGATGCCGTGGTCATCATCGCATCACTTATTACATACCTGGAATACAGAGAAGCTATGTACACATTAGTTGCTGTATTTGTCGCTGCAAAAGTCATAGATTTCATGCAGGAGGGTGCCTATTCTGCACGTGGGGCAATGATTATCTCTGATCATCATGAAGAAATCGCTGGAGTGATCAACGAAAAAATGGACCGGGGAGTTACCGTTTTAAGAGGTCACGGCTCTTTTACAAAACAGGACCGGGAAGTACTGTATTGTGTGGTTGGCAAAAATGAAATTGTCCGCCTGAAAAATATCATTACGTCAGTGGACCCCCATGCCTTTGTCTCTGTAACGGTCGTTCATGATGTGCTTGGGGAAGGATTCACATTGGATGCGGACAAAAATCCACTTCATGACTAGTGCTTTGTACATTTAGTTGATAATAAAAAAGATATAAAAAAAACCTCATCGGCTTCTGCCTTTGAGGTTTTTTTTTCAACATATAAGCCAGGCCATCAAGCCTGGCTTTAACAGTTGTTTTATGATCAATCTTCACCCTGCATCCCTGTAAAGATCAGTACAAGTCTTAACAGTTCGATTACCGCAACAGCTGCTGCTGCCACATATGTCATCGCTGCTGCATTCAGTACTTTCTTTGCATGACGCTCTTCTTCATTCCGGATCAATCCCAGTGATACGATTTGATTCATCGCACGGGAGGATGCATTGAATTCAACAGGAAGAGTGATCAACTGGAAGACCACACCTGCCGCCATGAGGATGATACCCAGAAGGAACATCCCTGTCATTTGTGTGAACATACCAATCAGCAGGAAAATCCACGACATATTCGAACCGATATTTGCAACCGGCACCAAAGCATGTCGGAATCGAAGGAAAGCATAGCTTTCAGCGTCTTGAATAGCGTGACCTACCTCATGGGCTGCCACTGCTGCACCCGCAACTGAATGGCCATGATAATTATCCGGTGATAATGCTACTGTTTTTGAAATCGGATTGTAGTGATCACTTAGAAAACCTCTTCCCTCAACTACCTTCACATCAAACAGACCATTCTCATCCAGTATCTTTCTGGCCATTTCCCTGCCGGTCATACCCGATGTTGTAGCCACTCTCGAGTATTTTTTAAACGTACTTTTCACACGCATTTGCGCCCAGATCGGAATTAGGGCAATGAGCAAAAAGTATAGTAGAAAACTCATCATTGTCAAAATAACCTCCAGCTGTTCAGATACTTAAATTTTATATTGCTATAAAGATTCTGTCAATTTTTTTGCCGCTCAGATGCACGTGCTTCTCCCTGACCCTTATATTTTCTCCAACCTACATAAGATAATGTAGAAACAATGATGCTCCCGGTTGAAATAATCACCCACCATAGAGAAGGATCTGCTTCATCTTCCTTTTTATTTTCAAAAAGGTGTTCAAGATCCGTTTGAAGGGTTGTTAATTCTGCCATTGCATCAGTGCTTTCCAACACCTGCTGACGATAGTGATCGAGATACGTGATCCTTGCGTCCAGTGATTGAGCCTGGTCTACGGGAACATCCAGTTTGATGCTGGGTTGTATGATGTTATATTTAGCTAAAAACATATTCAGCTCTGTATGGTACCGTTCAATGTTTCCACTCTCAGCTGCCGTTTTAACCCCTTTAAAAGCTTCCATGAGGGGATCTTCCATTTCAACCCACAGGGGCTGGTAATGACTTGATAATGCATCCATAACTAACCGGAACCTTGTAACAGCATTTACTTTTTGCTCAATGCCGGCACCCGCCTGGTTAATGGTTTCTAATGCCAAATTATGTGATATCGTCAGGATTCTTAATTCGTCCATTGAAAACGATTGGTGCATGCTTTGTGCGGTAAACTCTTCGGAAAAGTAATTCAATAGATGTTTTGCCTCTTCGAATTTTCCAGCTTTGGTCAATTGGAGTGCTTGATCTGCGATATCATCAAGTTCATTCACTGGAGACGGAGCGTGATCTGCTAGAGTTAGTTGCGGTAATGTAAATAAAAAGAATACGATAAACACTGCTTTCAAGAATTTCATACTTGTCCCCCCTAAAACTACTAATAAAGTGTATGAAAGGGTGGACAAGAGTAGACCAAAAAAACTGACTAAAAGTTGGGATGCATTGAGGAGCGCGGCGTTTTTTGTGTGAAGTAATATGCAAGTGCAATCGATGCAATACTTAGCCAGAAAGTGAAATACCCTATATTCTGTATGTAAAGAAACAGCTTGGAATATACAGGGAATTGCATATAAACATAGTCAATAATATCATTATGCAGAGTCCATAGAGCACCGACAGCTAAATGCCATAATTTCACCCGATAAAATGATGAATATAGTATGCCCTGTACTGCCATTGCACCATGTGAAACCATTAACATATATCCTTCCCAAGGCAGTTCGCCGCTTACCCAAAGTGTAAGTAAGTTCATGACGACCGCCCAGACGCCGTACTTAAATAAAGTGATGATTGCAAGCACTTCAAAGAGCGGCCAATTTTTCTTCAATATGAATGCTGCCAGGACAAAACAGAAAAAGAGGCTTGCCGTGGGGCTGTCAGGTACGAAGATCATAAATTGCCCCGGAGTAGTCCTCAGTTGAGGCAGGTACCATACATAACCGTAAATTGTCCCAAGTAGATTTATGATGAGCAGCATCCATAGAAATGTTTTATTCATCAATATGGAGTAAAGCCAAGAAATCATATTTCTTGCCCCTTTCTTGAAATGAGTATCATTGTAGACGGCTCTTTTCAAAAAATCATTGTTTTTTCGTACCTGTTCCCCTTGTCTAAATAGGGCGGGTGCACGTGATCTTTTCGAACAGACGCTCAACAGAGATACGCACATTCACATCGAAAATACTAAGATTCCTCAATTATGTATACGAAAAGAGCTTTGTAGAAAAAAAGAGCCAACGAATGCTGGCTCTTTTTTCTTACTATTCTGCTTTTAAGCCGGAAATGAATTCAGCCAGTTTATCCAGCTCTTCATCCGTGCCTTTGAATAATCCTGCCGGCATGCCAGGAGGCTTACCATTCTTAGCGATATCTTTTATTTCTTCAGGGCTTAATCCTGTACCTACTAGAGAAGGTGCAGCAGCTCCGCCTGTCATGTTTTCACCGTGACATGTGATGCAGCTGTTTTTCTCATCAGCATAGATTTTGTAGCCCTCAGCTTCTTTGTCGATTTCCGCTTCCGCGACGATCTTACCTTGTTCTTTCGCTGCTTCCCAATCGTGGTGGGCAACAGATTCCCAAGTTAAGAAGTACGTAGCTGCAAGAGCCAAAAGCATAAATCCTGTTGCAAATGGACGCTTGGTAGGACGGCGCTCAGGCCCTCTGTCAATGAATGGTGCAAGAAGCAGCGCACC
Source organism: Rossellomorea sp. ABR4_012 (assembly GCF_056159545.1). Taxonomy (NCBI): domain Bacteria; kingdom Bacillati; phylum Bacillota; class Bacilli; order Caryophanales; family Bacillaceae; genus Rossellomorea; species Rossellomorea sp. ABR4_012. The sequence goes on along the minus strand of NZ_JBSWVK010000001.1, from coordinate 1,938,679 downwards.
AAAAGCAATTCCTGGAATGATGAATGCTCCAATAACGTTATAAGGTCCAGATGCATATGTGTATTTAAGTAATTGGTATAAAAATAAGAAATACCAGTCTGGCAATGGAATATATCCGGTATCTGTCGGATCGGCAACACGTTCCAAAGGTGATGGGTGAGCGATCGTTAAACATAGATAACCGATTAGGAAAACAGCTCCAACCAGCCATTCTTTTAACAAGAAGTTAGGCCAGAAAGCTTCTGTTTTTCCAGGGAACTCCGAATAGTCTTTAGGAATATTCGGTTTTCTGCTTGCAGGTACACGAGAATCTCCTACAAACTTCATCCCTTTTCCTCGATGCATAGTGTCCCCCTCCTTCTAATTTAGGTTTATTAATGTTGAATCGTATCTTATAGCGGTCCTGAAATACCTTGCTTACGGATCATGAGGAAGTGAGCTCCCATCAATCCAAGTAAAGCTGCAGGCAGGAAGAATACGTGGATAGCGAAGAAACGTGTAAGTGTCTGCGCACCGACAATGGATGAATCCCCTGCTAATAAGATCTTCACCTGCTCACCAATGAATGGTGTAGCTGCTGCGATTTCAATCCCAACCTTCGTCGCGAATAGCGCTTTCATATCCCACGGTAAAAGGTAACCGGTGAATCCAAGCCCTAACATAACGAAGAAAATAAGTACTCCTACAACCCAGTTCAATTCACGAGGTTTTTTGTATGCACCTTGGAAGAATACACGTAGTGTATGTAAGAACATCATTACGATAACCAAACTTGCTCCCCAGTGATGCATTCCGCGGACAATTTGCCCGAATGCTACTTCATTTTGCAGATAATACACAGATTCCCAAGCGTTTTTAATATCAGGTACATAGTACATTGTCAGGAACATACCTGATAAAATCTGTATTACGGTAACGAAGAATGTCAAGCCGCCGAAACAGTAAACAAACGCAGAAAAGTGATGCGCCGGGTTTACGTGCTCAGGTACTTCGTGATCCGCAATATCTCGCCACAAAGGCGTAATGTCCAAACGCTCGTCAACCCAGTCATAGATTTTGTTCAGCACAGATTACGCCCCCTTACTTAACATATTTATTTGGTTCAGGTTGTCCAAGGTATAAAATACCGTCTTTCTCTTTGGTCGGATATGTATCCAACGGTGCTGTCGGTGGTGTACCAGGTACATTTTTACCGCTTTTCTCATACAGACCACCATGACAAGGGCAATAGAACATATTTGGGTTATTCTTGTCTCCGGCCCAGTTTACTGTACATCCAAGATGCTTACATACTGGTGAAAGAGCAATGATTTTACCTTCCTTGTTCTTATAGACCCATGCAGTTTGAGTTACTTCTGATGTGTACCACGCATCTTTTTGTTCATAAGAATAGTCGACACGAACAGGCTCATTTGTTATTTCTGACACTTTTTGCTTCGTCGCTATAAAGTCTCCCGCTGCTGAAGTTTTCAGCACTGGATCGACAGCGAAACGAACCATTGGCATTAGCATTCCTGCTGCCATGAAACCGCCTACACCCGTAAGTGTATAGTTAAGGAATTGACGTCTCGATACACGATGCTTGCTCATCCTTTTCCCCCCTCTATCGTAAGGTAAGTCCATCGGACATATTTCGCACAAATATAAAACTAGGACATAACTATGATATATTAAAGTTATTACAAGGTCAATAACTCAATAAACTAAAAGATGGATACAATGTGAAGTTTTTATGAATTTTTTTGCCATTTTTGTACAATGACATTCAGCAGCTGTTTTACCTGATCTTCCATGATCGAATGCTTATATTGTTCGTCCAAATGTTCCAGCGGTATGGATGGGACCCAAATTAGTTGATCATGTAAAGCTTGCTCTGATTTTTTCCACCCACTGTCGGAAGTAAGGAAGAAAACATGTTTTACACCGCTTTCTTTCATCCTGGTCTCCCATTCCTGCAGCTCCCCGGTCTTTCCTTCAGTAGTCCCCATCAGATATGTGAATGGAGGCGTAATGATCATCCGGCCCTTGAATTGTCTTTCCAAATGGAAGGTCAGCAGCGTATTAAATTCGGTCTGGGCAGCTGAAGATCTGATTTCCTTTAAGAAATCAACTGGAATTAGGGGTATCACAGCGGTATCTATGTATTCTTTCTCGGTTTCAAAAACTTCAATATCTTTAACATTCCAATTCATTTTGTTCCCTCACTTTTCCTATCTTTTTACACCTCCCATCATATCATTTAATACTCCTCCAATAAAAGAGAATTCACTTATTCTGTAGTATGTACAAAATTATGGAAGGTATGACGAACAAGAAAAAAAGAATGAGGAAACCCCTCATTCTTTTTTCACAAGTTTATTCAGTTCTTTCGTTAATGTATTGAAAGTGTCTTTATCACCTTTATCCAAAGCACAATCAATCGCTTCTAATAAACGATTTTTTTGAAAGGAGTGAAGACTTTCTTTTAAGAACTGTTCTGCAACGATGCGGTCCTTTTCATTTATCAACAGGTATTTCGGCATGAACGGATTCTCCTCCAGCACCGCTGCGAATTGATAACTTGAATTGGCTTTACTGAAGTTTAATTGAATATAAATGTCTTCATCTTTATTTAATCGAATATCATGAAATGATTTTTCAGCATCTGTCGTCATGATGTTTTCTTTGTAGAAACGGAATGGGACATCTTCAACGCAATGAGTCGACATAACTAAGCCTCTCGGACAATATTGGGATTCCTCCACAAAATGGACTTTCTTCATTAACTGATCGTGGCTCATCAAATAATTTAATATCCAGACACATTCTCTTCTTTTCAATTGATAGCGATTTAAAAACCAGCGAATAAATTCTTTCTTCTCGTTGACAGAAACAGGGGTGGTCATGGGTTTCCCTCCTCTGCGAAATCCAATTTAATTAATATACGGAGTCTCATGCTCAATTTCAACACTCATTTAAAGCTTTACCGGCCTGTCGTCACATTGTCCATAGTTTTCAGTCTTGCAATCTTTCAATCAGATCCTGCCATTCGTCATTTGAAGGATCCATATCCAGGAGTTGTTTATATACTTCTATCGCATCTCCCCTAAGTCCTTCTTCCATCAGGAATTGACCGTACTCTGTCAGGAACTCTTCGTGATTCTTAAAATAAGTATATGCAGCCCGGTATTGTTTTAATGCATGATTATATTGTTCAAGCCCTTCGTATGCCTTTGCAAGATCCCAGGTCAACTGCGGTTCCTCTTCTCCCTCTGCCGTCAGCATTTGAGCGATTTCCAGGACATCATCAAAACGATCTTGTGTAAAGAACAGTTTGTTAATGAGGAGCGCAGCTTCTACATAGCCGGGGTCGAGTGCCAGGGCATTCCTGAGAAATTTTTCGGCTTCTTGATCCAATCCAAGCTTCAAGGAGATCTTCCCTCCAAACAGGCTCAATTCTTTATTGTATTCATCCTGTTTAACCCCTTCACGAATGACGTTCAGGCTTTCTTCCAGCTCTTCTTCATGCTCATAAGCCTTTGCAAGCAATAAATATACGGAGTGATAATCGGGATCGAGTTCTTTTACCGATACAAGCTTTTCAATTGCCGTTTCATAAAATCCCGCCTGATACGCAGTGAATGCATAACCGAACAACGTATTGATTTCCAAGTGCTCTTCAAGGGCCTTCTCATAGTGTGTCAAAGCCTCTTCAAAAGAACCTCCTACGCTATAGGCTTCAGCCAGCCGTTGATGAATATACGTACCTCCGATTTCAGTGGTCCCGTTCTCTATTAAATGGATATAGTATCTGATTGCTTCCAAAAACCTTCCCGTTTCAGAATATAGCTCTCCCAAGCCGAAATGAATGACAGGTTCGTCCGGCAGAAGGTTCTTTGCCTGCAGGAGTTTTTGTTCACTGACCTCGAACAGACCCTGCATTTGATACAAATCTGCCATTAATAACAAGGCACGGGGAAAGGAAATGTCATCTTCATCTATATGGGAAAGCTGCTCGATGGCATCTTCCTCCATATCCATTTCCACCAGCACCTCAGCGAGTTCGATGATCAATTCACCTTCACCTGGATAATACAGCAATAAATTTTCATATAACTCCCTGGCTTCCTGAAGAAATCCAAGATGGTGAAGCTCTTCTGCCAAACCGAATTTTTCTTCATGGCTGCCAAACTTCAATGTTTCATTAAAATGTTTTTTTGCTTCTTCTAAATGACCTTCTTCTAAAGAAGTCAACATTTTTTCACCATGTGACATATTTATTTCCTTTCTATACTGCTTAGTTTTTCTATCATACTATTCAACCGCTTCTTTTATCAGGGCCGATCAGGTAAAAAAACCAGGTGTTTGTATGCAGAGCTCTTTTCCTGCCCCAGGATAAAAGTAGCCTTGATCATTTAAATAGTGATACTTCCCTCTATTCATTGTACATTTTAGTACATGACTTTCATAATGAAATGAACTCTCATCCGATACCGTCTGTCCATCATTTTTCATATAGAGGTTATAACTTAATTCTCCACCTGAGAGAAAATTTCCTCTATGTGGATACATGCCAATTTTTTTCAATTGATCAATTGGTAATGGAACTTTTTGCTGGATTTCATCAGAAAAATGAGGGATATTCTCGGATTTCATCGTTTTTTGCCAAATCTTAAGATGCTTTATTTTTTCCTTTTTGTCCAGTTTTGTCGTAAAAAAGGGGACAAAAGTAATACGATAATCATATAACAGACCTTTTATCCAGCCCCATTTCACAGATGTAAATGCGCTCATGTCATCCAGTATGATCCATACGACCGGCACTTTATTCCGCTTACACTGGCGTATGACATCTGGTGTTATCAAATGCGCAGGAGCAGTCAAACCTATTGTGTAATCAAGGGGGCTGCTCAGGAGGGAAGTTCTTCGCTCCTTCAGCTTTTCCATAAATTCAAATTCGTACGCAATCCTAAAGGAAGTCAGAATGGTTGAACACCCTTTTGCAATAAAATGGTCCAAAAAGTAGGTCTTAAATGAGGGAAAATCATGATTGACTGGGAGGGCAATGTCACACATGACGTGAGACGGTGTCATGATGAAAGGAGAGACATTTAATCTTATGTGTTTATAATAGGAAAAACGTTCCCGAATAGCCGCTATCCGATTATCCTCCACCAGCAAAGATATACGGTGGATCGTGTCATGACTGGCATAGTCTGCATTTTCAATGATATATTTACTCATCTCTTCACCTTCCTTTATAGACAAGCTATGAAGAAAGGTGACGGGAAATGACTTAAACATAATTTTACGGAAGAAGAGCTTGTCTTCTTCCGTAAAAAATACAGAAATTATACCACTAACCTGCTAAGGTCTTCAAAGAAATTCGGATAAGAAATTTTAATGGCATCTGCATTCTCCAAAAAGACTGGCGACTCTGTTATTAAGGAGGCTACAGCAAGGGTCATTCCGATCCGGTGGTCTCCCCAGGAATGAACCTGTGCCCCTTGAAGGGATTTTTTCCCATTGATAATCATTCCGTCGGCTGTCGCTTCTATGTCTGCCCCCAGCTTCTTCAGTTCCTGCACGACGGCATCGATCCTATTTGTTTCTTTTACTTTTAATTCTTCTGCATCTTTTATGATGGTGGTTCCTTCAGCTTGTGTAGCCAGCAATGCAATGACCGGGATTTCATCGATAAGAGTTGGGATCAAATCCCCGCCTATCTCGATCCCTTGAAGTTCAGACGTTTCAACCATGATGTCACCGATTCTTTCTCCAGAACCAGGCATTTCTGTAATTTCCATTCTAGCACCCATCCTTCTCATAACTTCGACGATGCCGGTTCTTGTCTCATTCAATCCTACGTTTTTCAACGTAATGCTGCTCTCGGGAACAATTGCTGCCGCTGTCATGAAGAATGCGGCACTTGAAATATCACCGGGCACATACACGTCGGCCCCCCTGAGTACTTGTCCGCCACGAACTTTGATGGTATCATCCACCCTCTCGATTTCCCCTCCAAACTCAAGGATCATCTTCTCAGTATGGTCCCTTGTTCTCTGAGGTTCAATGACTTCTGTCACACCATCTGCCTGCAGTCCCGCTAACAAGATGGATGATTTCACTTGTGCGCTTGCAACAGGCAGTTCATATCGAATCGCTTTTAAGTTCCCTCCGCGAATGGACAGGGGTGTAAAATTCCCTTCATCACGCCCATCAATCGCCGTTCCAAAAAGCCTTAAAGGATCGGTCACTCTTTTCATGGGACGTTTAGCAATGGATTCATCACCAACGATGACAGAATGAATCGGCCTTCCTGATAATAATCCCATCATCAGCCTTGTGGTGGTTCCTGAATTTCCAGTATCCAATACTTCAGATGGTTCGGTTAAAGAGTCCCACCCCTTTCCGTCCACTGTCACTTCATCCGAATGTATGTCAATATTCACTCCTAATTTACGAAAACAGGAAATGGTGCTTAAACAGTCTTCTCCCATTAGGAAGTTATGGATCGTCGTTCTCCCTTCAGCAATAGAGCCGAACATGACTGCGCGATGAGAGATGGATTTGTCTCCGGGAACTTGAAGTTCGCCTTTCAACCCTTTTGCTGATTTTGATAATTTTAATTTGTTATCCATTGTTCTCCTCCTTGTTCAGGATTCCTATTCCTATTCTAAGAACAGATCATAGGTCGTTTTTTCTTTAAGACAAGCTGCAGCTTGTTCGCGGTCTTCCATCGTTTGAAAACTTATGACTAAAACCCCATACAGGTCTTCCCGTGTTTCAAGGATACGGATATTGGTCAAGCTGATCCGTTCTTCTGCTAAATATGCCGTCACTTCAGAAATGACACCAGGATAGTCAGGAACATCAATATATAAATCATAAAAGGCTGGAATGGCTCCTTTAGACAGGACGGGAAGCTCATCTCGAAAATTCTTGGCTTCATTGAAGTAACTGTAAATTTTTTCTGAATCATTTTCACTGATCATGCTGATTACTTCTTCCATCTCTATTTTCCACTTTACCATAATATCCAACAATACTTTCTTATTTTGCAATGTGATATCTTTCCACATCACTGGATTGGAAGATGCAATTCTGGTAATATCCCGGAATCCTCCAGCTGCAAGTCTTCTTAAATAAGGATGTTCCTGCGATGACCCCTTTGCTTGATGGACAAGTGATGCTGCGATTACATGTGGAAAGTGACTGATCATGCCCGTTAACTCATCGTGTTCTTTTGGAGGGACGATCAAAAACTTCGCTCGTGTTCCTTTGAGCCACTCTTTAAGTTTTTCAATTTCAAGATCTCCACCGCTTTCCGGGGGGGTGAGCATATAAAATGCATTTTCAAATAGGATCTTCTTGGCTGCAGTCACCCCGCTCTTATGAGATCCAGCCATTGGATGACCGCCTATAAACTTAAGACCCTTGTCCTTTAACGGTATGGACGCTTTCATTATTTGTTCTTTGGTGCTGCCGGTATCGGTAATGATGACATCAGATTTCAGATCTGCATTATGTAAGATTTCCAGTATTTTTTCAGTTTGGGTAACCGGAGTCGAAATAATGATGAGGTCAGCCTCTTCTGCTCCCTGCTCCAGTCCCATGCACATTTCATCGATCACGCCAAGTGTTTTTGCCAGCCGTAATTCTTGATGGTTCACGTCAAACCCTATGATGGTTGCATTAGGATGTTCCTCTTTTATACAAAGAGCGAGTGAACCGCCGATAAGCCCCATCCCAACAATCAATACTTTCCCTTCCATTCTGTATCTCTCCCTTAATTTGCGACCTTACCTGGATTCTTCTTTGTGAGGCTGTTTACGTAAAATCAGTCATTCTAAGCAGAATGTAAGTTCGTTGTTTTACTTCCACAATATCTTTACAAAAACACCCCTGCAGATTAGAGTCTTTGAAAAAAAGCCGGACAGGTTCATCAATTTCGTGATACCTTCCGGCTGTTTATCATTCAATTTTCAAGTTTGGCAAGAGCAAGAAACTCTTTCATTAATGTGATTAATTCTTCGTTTTGTTCCGGGGATCCGACCGTTATTCTGACTGATTCAGGGTATCCAAGCGCCTCTCCGGAACGAACGATGTATCCCTTACTCATCAGGAATTGGAATACGTCATCGCCGCTTACTCCAAAATCAATCAGGATAAAGTTCGCTTGTGATTTCAAATATTTCAGCCCGCTGCTTTCACAAAACGCATAAAATTGATTGAGCCCTTCCCGGTTCTGCTCTCTGCAGTCTTCAATGAATGCTTGATCATCCATCGCCGCAGCTGCAGCCCCCTGACCTAAAGAATTATTATTGAAAGGTTCTCTGATCGGTTCCAATTTACTTATCACATCAACGTTCCCAACCCCATAGCCAACTCTGAATCCGGCTAGTCCATAAGCTTTTGAAAACGTCCTTGTCACCAGTAGTTGCGGATAGGATTCAAGCAATTGTATTGAATCATAATAATCTTCCGCCGTGACATATTCATAATAAGCTTCATCCAACACGACCAATACATGGGAAGGAACCAGATCTAGAAAGTGCACCAGTTCATCTTTACGGATGTATTCCCCTGTAGGGTTATTGGGAGAGCACAGCCACACAACTGAAGTGGTCTCATCTATGCTGTCAAGCATGCTGGAAAGCTGATGCTTTCCTTCATCATCAAGAGGGATCTCCCTAACTTCTGCTCCCTCGACAATCGCATTATGTTTATATTGAGGAAACGTAGGCACCGCCATTACCGTGCTTTTGGTATGATCGAGCAAGGCTCTTGAAATCATTTGAATCACTTCGTCAGAGCCATTTCCAAATAGCAGCTGCTGGGGCATCACCTTTAAATGGCCGGCAACTTTCATGCGCAGCTGTTTGGCATAACCATCAGGATAGATGGCATGAGAAAGAGCTGCAGAAGAGATAAAGGACTGAACATTGGAAGAACATCCAAAAGGATTTTCATTTGAAGCAAGCTTCACTACTTTATCAAGATTAAATTGTTCTTTTACATCTTCCATTGTCTTTCCAGGTTGATATGCTTTTAGATTGTGTAATTGTGTTTTCCATTGCATATACAAAACTTCCTTTCAAACCATGTGTCAGCAAACTATTTTAAATATACTTATTCCTCATTGGTCAAATCCGGTCTTAATGACACTGCATTTTTTAAATAAATATGCTGGATATCTTCTTGATTGGCAGATGTATTATAGTGGATCATCACTCTAATACATCGTTCCAGCCCTCCGGGAACATCAAGTTCCTGCATACACATGACAGGAACAAACTTCCAGTCTTTAAATTCCCTCAATGCTTTGGCCGGAAATGCTTCCGTAATATCCGGAGTAGTCGATATGAAGACTGACGCCACTCTATCCGGATCAACCTGATTACGTTGAATCATTTGGTCCAGCAATTCATAAGTTGCAAGGAGAATTTCCTTTTCGTCATTTATTTCAACGGTAGTCGCTCCCCGGATTCCCCTCATCATCATTCTCACTCTCCCTTTTTTTATTTCTGTGGATGTTTTAAACACCGCCATGCAAAACTTTGCTACGCGCAGGCGGCAGATGAGCCATCACTGTCATTAAGGTATATATTCTTATCAATCACCAGTCCTCTTGGGAATTTTACGAATGAATTCATCAGCCTCAGCGAGTCCGTCTTCAGGTACTTTCAACAGAACGGGATCACCTATCTCTTTTAACAGCACGAATACCGGCATACGGTCTTTTGATTTCTTGTCGCTTTTCATCTTTTTCATAAGATGTTCGAATGTAATGTCATCTGTGATGGACAAATCGTATCCTAATGACATCACCCAATCGACAAACTCTTCCATGTTGAAGTCAAGTCCGCAATATTTTTTACTTAGGTATAGTGCGTAAATCATCCCTATCATAACCGATTCACCATGTGTCCGATTCCCATATCCGCTGGCACTCTCAACCGCATGCCCATACGTATGTCCAAAATTAAGGAATGCCCTGATCCCCTCTTCTTTCTCGTCCTTACCTACAATATTCCCTTTGACTTTGATCCCTTTGAGTAACGAGTGAAGAAGAAAGTCCTCTTTGAGTTCATCCACCGATGTGAAATTTGATTTTAGTTCATTCAGGAATGATGCATCTGATAAGAAGGCGTGTTTGATCACTTCGGCATAACCTGAAAGGACTTCTCCAGCGGGCAGGCTGTTAAAATACTTAAGGTCAAAAAAGACGCCCTCTGGCTGATAAAATTGACCTACCATATTTTTCCCCATAGGATGATTGATCGCTACTTTACCACCAACTGCGCTGTCATGGGCAAGTATGGTGGTGGGTACTCCAATGAAAGGAATGCCCCTCATGAAGGTTGATGCTACAAAACCAGCGAGATCCCCGATTGCACCGCCGCCAAAAGCAATCACGAGAGCCTTCCGGTCAACATGGTTACTAAGCCCATGTGTGATCGCCTCTTGATAAACATTAAAGCTCTTTGCCTGTTCTCCTGAAGGAGCCTTATAGATCGTGACATGGAAATATTTTTTGATTTCATCCACAAAACTCTTCCCATGGATAGAAAAGACTTTTTCATCTGCAATAATCCAGACATTAGAAACATTAGGAAACTCCGAGGAGATAAACGTGATGATTTCTTCAGTCATTCCCTTTCCAAGCAGCACTTCATATGACTTAGAGGGAGTTTTCACACTGACTCTTTCCATTTAATAGTCCTTCGTTTCTTTTCGAAGAGTCTCAACATCCCTTTGCAGTTTTTCAAACTGATCACTGTGAAACTGATCTGTTATCGCTTCTGCAAGCTCCCATGCCACTACCGCTTCTGCCACTACACTTGCCGCTGGAACCGCACAGCTGTCAGATCGTTCAATACTTGCTTTAAATGGCTCTTTTGTATCTATATCTACACTTTGCAAAGGCTTATAAAGAGTCGGTATAGGTTTCATTACACCTTTGACATGGATAGGCATGCCTGTTGTCATCCCGCCTTCGAATCCCCCGAGTCTATTAGTTCTCCTGTAATAGCCTTTTTCCTCACTCCATAAAATTTCATCATGAACTTCACTGCCGGGTTTTCTGGCCATTTCAAATCCCAGTCCGAATTCAACACCTTTAAATGCATTGATGCTCATAATGGCACGAGCCAGTTTGGCATCCAGCTTTCTGTCATAATGCACATAACTGCCGACACCCTCGGGCATTCCTTCCACGATCACTTCTACAACTCCGCCAATCGAGTCGCCGTTCTTCTTTGCTTCATCTATTAAATTCATCATTTTGCTTGCCGCTTCCCCGTCCAGGCAGCGGACAGGAGATTCTTCTGTTCTTTCTTTTAAATCATCTATCGAATCGTACTTTACGTCTTCCGCTTTAATTCCACCGATTTCAAGGACGTGTCCAACTACTTCTATCCCAAGCAGGTTTAACAATTTCTTGGCTACCGACCCTGCAGCTACCCGCACAGTCGTTTCTCTTGCTGAGGATCTTTCAAGGACATTCCGAAGATCGCGGTGGCCATACTTCATACCGCCAACCAAATCCGCATGACCCGGTCTAGGACGTGAAATCTTTCTTTTCACTTCCTCTTCCTCTCCAGGGGATAATGGCTCTATGCCCATCACTTTCGTCCAGTGTGTCCAATCTTTATTCTCGACTACCAGTCCCAGAGGGGAACCCAATGTATAGCCGTGTCTTACTCCTCCGACGATTGAAACGCGGTCCTTCTCTATCTGCATTCTTCGTCCGCGTCCATAGCCTTTCTGCCTCCTGGCCAAGTCCTCGTTGATGTCTTCTGCTTCTAACGGCATTCCAGCCGGCAAGCCTTCGATGATGGTCGTTAATTGCGGACCGTGAGACTCACCTGATGTTAAATATCTCATAACACTTTCCCCCTTCAACTCGTTAAAGAATTATGTACCAATATAACATAAGTTTTATATTCATTCCTAGTACTAAGTTTAAAAAATTTTGAAGATTGCATTGGCTCTTCAAACACGAAATCCCTTCTGACCGTCAGATAAATTGAGATGAGAAGTATAAAAAAAAACGATGAAATAAAAAGCTTCACCGCCGGGTACTGCAAGCCTCTATTTCATCGCTCATCACATCAAACTTTTTTATAAAAAAATGTATCCTCTGATTGGAAGCCGTATTGTCCCGGGTTGAAAATCTGCTCCGTACTCCCTACGAAGAATACGCCGCCTGTTTTCAGGGAAGCATTGAATTTTTTATAAAGGAGATCCTTCGCTTCTTCTGTAAAATAAATCAATACATTCCGGCATACGATCAAATCAAAATCATGGTCGAACCTTTCTGCCAACAGGTTTTGCTGCTTGAACGTAACAGCATTCCTGATTCCCTCATCTACCTTATAAAGGGATCCTTCCATCTTAAAGAACTTATGTTTGATTTCGGGAGGGACTTCAGCTAAAGAGCGTTCTGGATAAACTGCATTCTTAGCTCGTTGTAGTGCGTTCCCATCCAAATCTGTAGCCAGTATTTTAAGGTTGGGCAATGGAAGGTAGTTTGAAAGCATCATGGCTAAAGTATAAGGTTCTTCGCCAGTTGAGCAAGCTGCACTCCATACTTTTAATGTTCGTTTATCTTTTAAGAGCCTCGGCAGGATTCTGGTCTCCAGGACTTCCCACCTTTTATAGTTCCTGTAGAATTCAGAAACATTTATGGTCATCCTGTCCAAAAATTCCGCCATTTTCTCATCGTCCGAGCTGATTGACTTATAGTATTCCTTAAAGTTGCTGTACCCCTTTTTTTCATACAGCGCTGTCAGTCTTCTTTTCATTTGCGCTTCTTTATAAAGGGATAAATCAATTCCAGTCTTTCTTTTAATTCCTTGAATAAAATCAGCATAATCATTTACCATTCTTAGTCACTCTCTCTGCAGCTATGCTGAAAGCTCTATTAAACACCGCTGCCCGATTCCGTGCAAGACTTCGCTTTCCGCGGGTGACCCGTGAGCCTCTTCGGTCGTACCTCCCTGCGGAATCTCACATCAGTCACTTCTCTCGCAGGTGTCTTCGTCTTGCACTCCAATCAACAGCTAGAACGAGTAAAGATAAAGAATAAGCTTTAACAGAGCTGAACTGAATTATTTTATGTATATAAGATATATCGAACAGAGATGGAAAATGTTTATACTACGTACTATTTTCAATCAATTATTGAATAATAAAAAACAAGCCCATACAGGCTTGTTTTTTATCTTTTATAAGAAGTGCGGATTAGTAGATCCACTCGTTCATTAGCTTTGAATATTCTACAAGCTCTTCTTCTTTGAAGAATAAACCGATTTCTCTTACAGCGCTTTCAGGAGAATCCGAACCGTGAATAATGTTCTTTCCAACTGTCAGACCAAAGTCACCGCGAATCGTTCCTGTAGCAGCATCCTTAGGGTTTGTAGCACCCATCATACCACGAGCTGTAGAAATGACATCTTCACCTTGCCATACCATAGCAAATACAGGACCAGAAGTAATGAAGTCAACAAGCTCTCCAAAGAAAGGTCTTTCTTTATGCTCACCATAGTGTTCTTCAGCAAGTTCAGTAGAGATGCTCATAAGCTTAGCTCCGACTAATTGGAAGCCCTTTTTCTCGAAACGTGATACTATCTCACCGATTAACCCTCTTTGTACGCCGTCTGGCTTTACCATTAAAAACGTTTTTTCCATCTTCCCCACTCCTAATTATGTATGTATAGTCTGTCCGAGGACGTCCCACGAAAAATATTAACACTGTTTAGGGGTTTTGGCAACGTTTCCATTTTAAATTTTCTTAATATTTTCTTTTACCGATAAAGTTTGCAATATTCTTCAATGTCTTCTTGACCCGGTGCTGGGGTAAAAGCTCTAAATCTCTTAATGCTCTATCAAGATACATCCTGCTGACGCGGTGAGAGCGTTCGATTGCATTAGAAGAAAGTATAGCTGAAATCACCGGCTTCATTTCTTCTGCAGTAGTGTTTTCAGACACACGTTCGATTTCAGCTCTGAGAACAGGGTTCTCCATCGCATACAAAATCGGAAGTGTGATGTTCCCCTGCCAAAGATCACTGCCGGCAGGCTTTCCCAGTTCCTCTTCACTTGCTGTCAGATCTAAAATGTCATCTGTAATTTGAAAGCTCATTCCAACGTTGTACCCAAAGCGGAACAATCTTCTATGTACTTCTTCCGGGGCTCCTGAAGCAATCGCACCCAATTGACAACTGACTGCTATCAATAAAGCCGTCTTCCGCTTAATCCTTAATAAATAATCCCTCAAATTTTGATCGTAGCGGTACTTATCTTTGATTTGTGCAATTTCACCCTTACAAAGTTCCACAATGGTATGGGAAAGGATTTGGTGTGCTTCAGGATTCTTGATATTCGTCATGTATTCCAATCCGCGCGCAAAAATATAATCACCTGTATACATGGCAATTCTGTTATCCCACTGCGCCTTAATCGTCGGCCTTCCTCTTCTTAATTCAGCATCATCAATCACATCATCATGGACCAGGGACGCCATATGAATCAGTTCCAAAGCAACGGCGGCATTTTTCACCGTATCAATATCGTAATCCCCGAATTTTGCTGAAAGCAAGACAAAAACGGGACGGATTCGTTTTCCGCCCGCTTGCAAAAGATGCAGGGATGCTTGATTCAAAAGGCGGGAATCTGATTCGATTGCTGATTCAAGCTCCTTTTCAATCTGGTCTATGTCTGTTTTTAGAAAGGAATAAATCCTGTTTAGCTTCATAGTTAATCCACCCAGTTTACTGATTTACGAAATTCTATTTCTTATATCCAACATGCATAGCAGCCACTCCGCCACTATATGGTTTAAAGTATACATCTTTAAAGCCGGCCTTTTTATACAAGTCAGCCAACTCCTTCATACCAGGGAAGTCCCTGGCGGATTCCTGCAGCCAGGAATATTCAGAGAAACTTTTTGCAAAGACCCTTCCAAACACAGGCATGATAAATCTAAAGTACAGATAGTAAAGCTGTCTGAATCCAAACATGGTGGGCTGTGATGTTTCAAGACAAACAGCCATTCCCCCTGGTTTCAATACACGGTTCATTTCCTTCAAGACTTGTAAGTAGTCTGGTACATTTCTCAATCCAAATCCGATTGTGACATAATCGAATGTATTGTCTTCAAAAGGAAGCTCCATTGCATTACCATGAATAAGCTCAATATTGTTTAAAGGCGACTCTTTTACTTTCTCTTTTCCAATCGACAACATATTCTGACTAAAATCCAAACCGAATACTTGTCCTTCCTCCCGCACTTCTTCACCAAGTGCAAGCGTCCAGTCTGCCGTTCCGCAGCACACATCCAAAGCTTTGGAGCCTTCTTTCACACTCATATACTTCATAGTTTCTTTCCGCCATTTTTTATGCTGTTGGAAACTGATTACCGAGTTCATTTTGTCATAGTTTGAATAGATCTTTTCGAACACGCCATGAACTTTTTGTTCTTTGGACTGTTGCATATCAATTACCCTTCTTCCGCATATAATTTCGTAGTAGCAAGAGGCTCAGTGAAAGGAAGAAATTCAATAAATAACTCTTTTACCCCAGGGGGCACCAAATCTTTTTCGCCTAACTGAACTTCTATGTCTTTTTGAATCTTAACCATCGTGTGATCAATGGCGGACAATACATGACGTTCCTCCACCTTCTCTTCAGAGTGCTTCAAAACAGATGCGAGAGCATTGTTGAAGATGGTGCCCTGCGAGTTCATAAGTGAAAGGCGTTCTTGTAAGAGTCTATTATATAAGAATGTATCTGAAAGAAGAGAAACCCAGTCTTCTTGATGAAAAAATTCATAGAAATGTGCAAAGATTGAAGTTTCGATGATCCTTACATATTCCATCAATTCTTCAATTGATCTGCATTCTTCTTTGTACATTGATATCTTGCATTCATTAATTTTCTTAATTGCGCTTGATAAAGCTTCGATCAGCCCGACGTCCTCTGTATCTGCAAGCGTTTTATAATAAAGACTGCTAAAATAAACTCCTGCAAGCACTGTTAACTGTCGTTCTTTTAGAGAATCCTGTTCAGAAATCGTTACCTTCTCGTGGGTCTCAAGGGCAACATGTAAAAACATAGCAGTAGAAATCCACTTCATTTCCTGTTGAGTGATCATATGCTGTCCATTCAAAAATGGAAGGAGTAGATAGTTGATGCGTTTACGATCGATATAAGGCTGATCGATATACTCCTTTAAATAAGAATGGTGCAGCTGCTCTTCTATGTATTGATGAATGATATTCGCTTGATGATTGTAATCAGTGAATTTCATACCCTATTTCCCCATTTCTACTATGTTTCACACGATAAATTTCAGCAATAAATATTATACCATAAAACTTTCATAAATAGGGAATCATCGACCATCCCCTTAACTCTTCCTTGTATATATGAATTGGGCCTGCCAGCCTATTTTAGTGGTGCAGGTGAGAAGGCAACTACCATATAACAAAGGGGACGACTAAGAATAATGGTTCTTGGTTCGTCCCGCGTGTCGGATCCTATTTTTTGTTTTCACTTTCTATTTCACCATAACTGGTCAGGATCGTAGCCTTTCCTCTCACCTTGATGGCAGAAGTATGATCAGTAAATTGAGCAATCATCACTTCACCCTTATCCAGCTTTTCAGAATGATGAAAGCGCGTATCAGTCCCTCGCGTAAGACCGATTACGTTAACGCCGTCTTCAGCAGCCTTGATGACCACATAATCATTTGAATTCATTACACCCACTCCTGTACTTTTACTTCTTTATAAATGAAAGCACTTCGTTCCGCGCTTGTGAATCCTCTTTGAATGTCCCGCGCACTGCAGTCGTCACTGTACTTGAGCCAGGCTTCTTAACCCCTCTCATCGTCATGCACATATGTTCCGCCTCCACAACTACCATTACACCATACGGTTCAAGTGTTTCCATAATGGAATCAGCTACCGTTGAAGTGATTCTTTCTTGAAGCTGTGGTCTTTTTGCAACTGATTCTACGGCTCTTGCCAGCTTACTCAACCCGGTGACTCTTCCATTCCGGGGAATATACGCAACATGTGCTCTGCCATAGAAAGGGACCAGGTGATGCTCACACATTGAATAAAAAGGTATATCTTTAACAAGGACCAGCTCTTCGTGGTCTTCACTGAAAATGGTTTCAAAATATTCTTTAGGATCATGATCTATTCCAGAGAAAACTTCTGCATACATTTTTGCCACGCGTTTAGGTGTATCCAAAAGGCCCTCTCTATTAGGATTTTCTCCTATTGCTTCAAGTATTAAACGCACAGCTTCTTCTATTTGGCTATGATTGACTTCTGCCATTATATTGTCCTCCTACTATCTCTTAAAGAAATAAACTAACATTGTTAATATTAGCATAAGCCTATAATCACATCAAAGCCTAGTGTTTTAGAAGTTAATAAAATTCAGAAATCCTTTTGAGTTTTGAAACATAATCTTGATGATTATGAACATACTAGTTATGACTGGCTATTACACAAAAAGAAAAAAGACCGCATAAAATGCGGCCTTTTCCTAACGCTCAAAGTATGTAATTATTTTACAGCTTCTTTAAGCGCTTTACCTGGTTTGAAAGCAGGTACTTTGCTTGCTGAGATTTCGATCTCTTCACCTGTTTGTGGGTTGCGACCTTTACGGGCTGCACGCTCACGTACTTCGAAGTTACCGAATCCGATTAATTGTACTTTATCACCGTTTGCAAGTGATTCTTGAATTGTATCGAAAACAGCGTCAACCGCTTTAGTAGCGTCCTTCTTAGATAGCTCAGCAGCTTCTGCAACAGCATTGATTAATTCTGTCTTGTTCATGCCATTCACCTCCTCCCAAGGAAATGTCTCAGTCATGATTCATTTACTTTAATATCATTAGTAAACAACTTTAGCGGATTCTATACATAAAGCATAGAAAAATCGCTTGAAAACGTTGCTGAATCAATATTCAACAACAATTCTGTTAAAAGATTATCACAATAGAATGGGCTTAGCAAGAATAAATCAAGAAATAATGGGAATCTTTTCTTATTTGATACATAAATGTAATAGAATCTCCTCTTTTTCCCTTTATATTGCTATTTCTTGAAGTGTTTCTTCTTGATGTAAGCGTTTCATCATCCCCATTGCTCTTAAACAGTTCCCATTCTTTTATGGAGTTAAACATGACTGGTGAAAAAGTTTACCATATTAAAGCGTGCCCCTACTATTGCCGCTATTGATTTCCGTGCAAGACTTCGCTTTCCGCATTTCAGATAGGAGTCTTCGTCTTGCAGTCCAATCAACCGCTGGGACACCTAGAATTTATTAAGTCTCTATTCTTCAAAATAACCGATCCAGGAACATCATAAATCACCTAGTTCCACAATTTCTGAACCCTTCTCCGCAGTATAATGTACTCTCCAAAGCTTATTTCAATAAAAAAAAGACCCCCCTAAGAGAGTCCAAAAAGTTTATAGGATGATAGCGATCAGTCCGCCGGAGCCTTCGTTGATGATTCTTTCGAGTGTGTCTTTCAGTTTGTAACGGGCATTTTCAGGCATTAGCGATAGTTTGGCAGAGATGCCTTCTCTTACGATGGAGCTTAAGCTCCTTCCAAAGATATCAGAGTTCCAAATCGACAGCGGATCATCTTCAAAGTCTTGCATCAAGTAACGTACGAGTTCTTCGCTTTGCTTTTCCGTACCGATAATCGGTTCGAACTTGGATTGTACGTCCACCTTGATCATATGAATCGAAGGTGCAACAGCTTTCAGGCTTACACCGAATCTGGAACCCTGACGGATTATTTCCGGCTCATCCAGACTCATGTCATTAAGTGATGGCGCTGCGATTCCGTATCCTGTCTGTTTCACCATTCGGAGGGCGTCCGAAATCTGGTCATACTCAGCTTTTGCATGAGCAAAGTCCTGCATGAGTTCAAGCAAGTGATCCTTGCCCCGTATTTCCACCCCTACGATTTCTTTTAATACTTCATCATAAAGCTCATCCGGGGCATATAAATCGATTTCTGCAATCCCCTGACCCATATCAATACCTGCAAGCCCAGCTCTTTCGATATGCTCAAACTCGCTGAAGTAATGGACGACTCGGTCTACATCCCGGAGCCTCTTTATATCCTTGACCGTTTCTTTCACAGCTTCCTGATAATTCTGGCGCAGCCAATGTTCTTCTTTTAATACCATGACCCAGCTTGGTAAATTCACATTCACTTCAAGTACAGGGAATTCAAACAATGCTTCTCGCAATACATTCAGCACATCTGAATCCCTCATGCTTTCCACACTCATCGCAAGAACCGGTATGTCATATTTCTCCTCAAGCTTCACTCTCAGTTCTTCCGTTTCAGTGGCATGAGGTCTCGCGGAGTTGATGACCATGATAAATGGTTTACCAACTTCCTTTAACTCCTCGATGACTCTTTCTTCCGCTTCGATATAGTCACTTCTACCTATTTCCCCGATCGAGCCATCCGTCGTGACCACCACACCGATCGTGGAATGCTCCTGAATCACTTTTCTGGTGCCGATTTCGGCTGCTTCATGAAAAGGGATAGGTTCTTCATACCAAGGGGTATTGATCATCCTAGGACCATTTTCATCCTCATAGCCTTTGGCACCGGGTACTGTGTAGCCGACACAGTCTACTAATCTCACATTTACTTCCAACCCCTCGTCCACATGCACCGATATTGCCTGGTTAGGAACGAATTTAGGTTCCGTTGTCATGATTGTCTTCCCTGCAGCACTTTGCGGCAGTTCATCCTGTGCCCTGGCCCGTTCTGACTCACTTGCGATATTAGGAAGGACAACAAGCTCCATAAACTTCTTGATGAAGGTTGATTTACCTGTTCTTACTGCTCCCACCACACCTAAATAGATATCTCCGCCAGTTCTTTCAGCAATGTCTTTGAATAGATCGACTCTTTCCAAGAGATTCCCTCCCATCTTATATTCCAGGGATGTTTCATCCGTGTATTCTGCCTCACATTTTATATTTATGATGTTGTCCTAATGACTTATGACTATTAATATGATTTTTTTACCTCCTTATGACTATGAATTGAATTTATTATGTCGCAGCAATTATGTTCAGTTGAATTTGATGAAAACTCCCTATAAAGGATGACATAAAAAATAATAACCCTTCTCCTACAATATATTTTGCAAGAAAAGGGTTATGCCTATTTTGTCATAAAGACGGGTTCTTTCTTTTCATCAATCGTATAAGGAAGGGAATATGCCGGAACAAACAACGAATCATCCGTCAGCAGCGTCCGTATGTCCTTCCCTTGTTCGATTGGTTGATCCGTTGATTGGAGTTTTTCATATAAATCCATCGAGTAATCTACGAAGATTTCTCCGCTTCCGTTTATCACAAGTGGAAGCTTCTTGTTGGAATATGGGCTGTCTACATAAACTTCCCCATCCAATCCTATCTTCTCATAGTTTAATTTGTATACATTGTGTGCTACCTGCTCTTTAAAAGGAGGGTAGCCTTGAGCTTTTATCCTTATTTTGATTTCCCTTATTTTCTCAGCCATCCGCAGATCAAATATCTTCACAGTCGGGTTTTCCTCGACATCTGTTAAGACATACTGAAAAATGCCGCCGTTCTCAAATGCATTGCCTGGAATCTCTGATAGATACTGAGGTGCTATCTTTCTAAAGTCAATTGGATATTTTTGATAAATCGGTGTATCCTCGTCTCTTGTTTTGATCGGCAGGAGACCGTTATTATCTGTTTGGTATCGCTCGACTGCTTCTTGAACAGCTTTTACTTGGTTGTCATATGGAATTTGATTCTGACTGAGTTTCTCCTCGGGATAAAGACAGCCTGATAGTAGGGTCATAGTTAAAATAAGGAGCATTCCGGTTAAAGCAATACGTTTCAATCTGCAAAACTTCCTTTCGCTTCTTAATAGGTTGGACCGCTGAAGACGATATAAATCATCATGAGTCCGCCTGCTATCATCAGTATGTATGCCATAAAAGCAGTAATAAATCGAATGAATTTTTGTTTAATTTTATAGCGGCTGAAATAAATCATTAAAATTGCAAGAAACATAAATCCCATTGATGCAAACGATATCCACATTTTCATCATAGAAGTCATGGTACATCCCTCCTGTTATCGAATGTATTATATCACAAGTCATTTCTAAAAGAAGGCTTGTTCAATAAAATGTCAGATTGATACTTTTACACATCTTACTAAACTGTCGCATTACATAAAAGAAGAGCGACCCAAGAACTCCGGTATCATTAAAATGATTTGTCCGGGCTCATGAGTTGCTCTAAATGACTGAAAGAGACCTACCCATCCATAGGCAAAGCTGTATATATTCATCACAGTGTATGCACAGGCGGAACCTTTCGCATCCTCTAATGCCTATTATTGTAAGATTTTTATAGAACTATGAGCGTTCGCCCAATATATTCACCAAATCTTCCATTTCGTTTGTCTTTCCTCGTGACATTAAATGGTCGACTGCTTCTTTTGCTTCCACATCATTAAATAATACATCGTATAATGCGTTTGTAATCGGCATCTTCACCTCGTACTTTTGGGCAAGCTGATGCCCTGCTTTCGTTGTTCTGACACCTTCGACCACCATGCCCATGTTGTCGAGTACTTCCTGTAGTTTATGCCCTTTTCCAAGCATGTTCCCCGCTCTCCAGTTTCTGGAATGAACACTTGTACAAGTAACGATCAGATCGCCAATCCCTGCCAAGCCGGAGAATGTAAGCGGGTTGGCACCCATTTTGGTGCCTAACCGTGCAATTTCAGCCAATCCCCTTGTAATCAGGGCAGCCTTCGCATTATCACCATACCCCAATCCGTCCGTGATGCCAGCAGCAAGAGCAATGATGTTTTTTAATGCACCGCCGATTTCAACACCAAGCATATCAGGATTCGTGTAAACTCTAAAATTCTGGTTCATGAAAAGGTCCTGGACTTCTTCTGCCGACTTCATATCTTCAGATGACACCGTCACGGTTGTTGGATGCCTTAAGCTTACCTCTTCTGCATGACTCGGCCCTGAAAGAACTACGACAGATTGCAGATTCCCTGGTTCCATTTCATCTTCTATGATTTCAGAAATCCTCAAAAGGCTGTCAGGTTCAATCCCCTTACTCACATGCACGATCGTTAAAGGATTACTTTGCACCTCTTGAATCTGTCCCAGCACCTGTCGGATTGCTTTTGTGGGCACCGCTAAAACGATGGTCTGGATTCCTTGAAGTGATTCTTTCATGTCAGAAAACCCGATGATACTTTCAGGAAGTTTTACATCCTTTAAGTATTTTTGATTCGTGTGTTGTTCATTGATTTCTTTTATCTGATCTGCTTTATGTCCCCACAGCCTGACTTCAAGCTCGTTGTCAGCCAATACCATGGCCAGAGCCGTACCCCAGCTTCCTGCACCGATAACCGTCACTTTTCGAGAATTCTTCATTTTTACACCTACCTTATTATTTTCTTGCACGGGCGATAATACGAATAGGAGTTCCTTCAAAACCGAATGCATCACGAATTCTGTTTTCCAAGAATCGTTCATAAGAGAAATGCATCAATTCCGGGTCATTTACAAAAACAACAAAAGTCGGCGGCTTCACCGCTACTTGAGTTGCATAATAAATTCTTAATCTCTTACCATTATCCGTAGGAGTCGGATTCATTGCTACAGCATCCATCACTACTTCATTCAGGACGCTTGATTGTACACGCAATGCATGGTTTTCACTCGCGATATTGATGACAGGGAGCAGCGTATGAATCCTCTTCTTCGTTTTTGCCGACAGGAAGATGATTGGTGCATAATCAAGGAATTGAAAATGATCACGAATATTTTGTTCCCATTTATTCATGGTTTTCTCATCTTTTTCAACAGCATCCCACTTATTCACCACAATAACGACTGCACGTCCTGCATCATGCGCATACCCTGCAATTTTCTTATCCTGTTCTATTATTCCCTCTTCACCATCAATCACAACCAACACGACGTCAGAACGTTCAATGGCTCTAAGGGCTCTTAATACACTGTATTTTTCAGTCGTTTCATATACTTTACCTTTCTTTCTCATACCGGCAGTATCAATAATGACATACTCTTGTCCATCATACGTGTATGACGAATCAATTGCATCCCGGGTAGTACCGGCCACATTACTGACGATGACGCGGTCTTCCCCTAATAATGCATTCACCAAGGATGATTTACCGACATTCGGACGGCCGATCAATGAAAATTTAATGACTTCTTCACCGTATTCTTCGTCATCTTCCTTTTTAAAATGCTTAGCTGCTTCGTCAAGCAGATCCCCTAATCCAAGTCCGTGGGATCCTGAAATCGGAAATGGCTCGCCGAATCCCAGCGAGTAGAAATCATACACCATTTCTCTCATCTCAGGGTTATCGATTTTATTGACCCCGAGCACTACTGGTTTGTTGGAACGATAAAGAATTTTGGCCACGATTTCATCGGCAGCGGTCACTCCTTCACGACCATTTGTGAGGAAAATAATTACATCTGCTTCATCAATCGCAATTTCCGCCTGTTGTCTGATTTGATCAAGAAACGGCTCGTTTCCTAGTTCGATACCACCCGTATCAATAATATTAAATTCATGAGTCAGCCACTCTGCAGAACTGTATATACGATCTCTTGTAACTCCTGGAACATCTTCTACAATTGATATTCTTTCTCCGACAATCCTATTAAAAATCGTGGACTTACCAACATTGGGGCGCCCTACGATTGCAACAACTGGTTTAGACAATTTTTTCACCCTTTCTTGAAGAAGCTTATGGTTCATGGTGTTCATTCATTATCCTTTAAGCCTTTTCATTTACACTGTATCAACTACATACATCCTCAATAATAAAGACTGGCCCATAAGCTGCATTTTCCCTTATGGGTCAGTCCCCCTAACTTTAGTATTTTATCAGTAAAAGAATGAACTGGCAATCAATGTTTCACAATGATAAACAGCCCGGGATCCAATTCATGTGCAATCCCGTCTAATATAGCTTCCAGATTTGCACAAATCCTCTGCAACTCTTCTTCTGTTTTGCAGTGAAATACGGCTGTTCCACTGGGTACTCTTTCAGGTGAAGTTGTTACAGCCGCTAAAATGAATTTTTGAATAGTGGTACTCAATCTGCTTTACTCCCCTTTTGAATAGCTTTTGATTCAGATGGCATCCTGATTGCATTTTCCAGGGTAGGCACCTGCCCGAGGATCGCGATGGCTTTCTCCACGTCTTTCCGTTGCGGTAATACAAATACCGCTACCCTTCCGTCATCCAGGTCTCTTTTAGCCAGGGGAGTGAGTGCGGGGGTACCGGAATCTTTAAAGATGCCCAAAGAAGTTGACACATCATGAAGTATTGCCTGTCGTTGACCGAGATTTGCTATCGTAGATCTGGCATCGAATGATTTAGGTGATAATACGAACCCCATTCCATATTTCAATATCTCTTCCTGCCTTACTTTAAGACCGATATTCATGATATATATATTATCCACATAGAGTCCTGCATCCTTAAAATGAGGCTGAACGAATTCTATATGAACAATATCTTTAAGTTTGCCGCCCGCCATCAATTTATGAGAAATGACCATGCAGATAATACTGACCCCGATGGCCGCATAAAAGTTAAATACGATATAGGCCAAGGTAGCGATTAAAGATGTGAAGATTACCAGGTAGTTTCTGCTTTCAAATGCTACTGCAATCCCTTCAATATAGGTTGCACCGCGTGGTACCAGTTCATAGGGATCCAGTTCTGCCAATGTGTTTCGTTCCATATTCCTGACATCCCGGAATTGTGAAGCAGCCACTGTCAAAAAGGTGATGGCTGTGAAATTTTCTTCCAATAATGCAGGTACAGCAATCGTTCCGAGTCCTGCGGCTATGAAACCAAGTGCTATATGTATGATTTTCCCATGCAAATACGTTGGGTACTGTCTATAGTCTGTCCGGAGCATATAAATTCTCGTTAATGTGCCGACCACTACCCCGAAGATTACGGGATTCACATACTCATTCATAAATTTTTGATTTCCCCTTTGTTAGGTGATAGTTTGCTGCTCATCAAAGCATTCAGAGCATGAATGCTCTTCCAGCTGATGGTGATCAACGCCATGCAGGCTGTCATATCCAAATATAGGTGACTACCAATCGATTCACCGAAACCGATATTATTTAACGTGACGGTCAATAACACTTCTCCAGCCATCGTGCCTGCCAGCACCGAAAGAAACAGAATTTTTATCTTTTTAATCGAGCTATAGAATATAAAGCCAAGACTCATGGATAAAAGTACTGCGATTAGATGAGATTCAATGATCATGAGTACGGGGTCATAAATGGCAATCAACCCTATTCCCGCATAAGACATCGCAATCGTTAAAATACAAATTAACATATATAATTTTTGTCTCAGACCCAAGAGGCGGATATAGATAAACGTCAGAACTACCAAGAAAATGAATGCTGCATACACCTCGTATGAAAACAATGTGACATGATACGGAAACAAACAAATCATGCACAACAAAATGAAGGAATACTTAAAGCGGCCCTTTTCATTCTTTCCCATCATGAATGTTGTATAGATCCATAAACCCCATGCTACCCATAAAAAAATGATCCCTTCCATATCCCCATTCCCTCCTATTATCTACATTATGGAAAATCTTTATGTAAATCATTCATGCATGTTTCATTTTATTCTTGAAAAAATAAGAAAAGGAGGTGGTTGATATGGGAAGAGATCGTCAAGAAAAGAAATTAAAGCAGAGCAGACGTGTTGAATCTGATCGTGATCAAGAACTGCAGAATAAGGGTGCAACAGGAATGGAAAGCCCAGAAGAATCAAGAAGAAGACAGAAGTAAACCAAACATCCAGGAAACTAAAAAGACGGATCCCTTCTCGAAGGAATCCGTCTTCTGCATTATTTATTCGTTTGTCTACTACTAAAACTGTCGGGTTCCAATCCGCGGACCTTCATCCAATGATGCACTTCACCAGATAAAATCATAGGCACTTCATGCAAATCTTCAACCTTATTACACCCTAAAGCACACATGAGATATCGTATGTCGGTATGAATATCATCCACTTCATCTATCGTTTCGTTCAGACCCTTATCAATAATGCTTCTCAAAATGGCCCCCGCCATTCCTGCAGAGCATGCACCTAAACTTAACGCTTTGACGATATCCAAACTGTTCCGGATCCCTCCTGAAGCCATTATAGGAAGATCACTTGCTGAGCAAGCTTCAACGATGGAGACGGCAGTCGGAATTCCCCAGTCATCAAAATAATCCAGCATTCTTTGTCTGCGCTGATTTTCGATCTTAGAAAAATTCGTTCCACCGTAGCCGCCGATATCTATTGCAGCAATTGGAGTTTCCGAAAGTGCAAGTGCTGCTTCTCTACTGATACCAAAGCCAGTCTCTTTCACAATGACCGGGACTGATAAACGGTCCGCAATCGTATTGATCCGATCCAGTGCACCTTTAAAATCCCGGTCTCCTTCCGGCATGGTCAATTCCTGAATGACATTCAGATGGATCTGCAAGGCATTTGCCTCGATCATTTCCACTGCAGCCATTGCCTGCTGGACGGTTGCCTCACTTCCAAGATTCGCAAATATGATGCCTTCAGGATTGTTCTTCCTGACAATTTCATATGTCTTCCGTTCATCCGGGCTCTTTAGTGCGGACATCTGAGAACCGACAGCAAGTGCAATTCCTGTTTCCCGTGCCAATAAAGATAAGTCACCATTGATTTTCGAGGTGTACTCTCCGCCTCCGCCCGTCATTGCATTCACAAAAATTGGCGAACTTAAAGAAAGTTCGCCAATTCGGGACTCGAGCCCGGTATCATCAAGTGCTGAATTTGGAAGGCTTTGATGAACAAACTTTACATCTTCAAAGCCCGTCTTATCCTGTTGCCCTGTTGAAAGGGCGAAATTTATATGATCCCGTTTTCGTTGAGCTCTTGTCACAGTCCATCACCATTTTTATTTAAGATCTTTTAATTTATCTCCAATCATTTCACCTAATTGGAATCCGGTATTTTCTTCCGGCATTTCATAATCTGTCACTTCTTCTTCCTTTTCTTCCAGTGCTTTTATGCTTAAAGAAAGACGTTGTTCAGATTCATTTACATCCAGTACTTTTACTTTAACCGATTGATCTTCTTTTAATACTTCATGCGGAGTCCCGATGTGCTTATGAGAAATTTGTGAGATGTGTACCAATCCTTCAACACCAGGGAATACCTCAACGAATGCTCCATATGAAACTAATCGTTTCACGACTCCATCTAACACGCTTCCTTTAGGAGCTTTTTCAGAAATGTCGCTCCATGGTCCAGGCAGTGTCTCTTTGATTGATAATGAAATTCTTTCATTATCACGGTCGACACTTAAAACCTTGACTTGGACTTTTTGTCCTTCAGATACCACGTCGGAAGGCTTTTCGACATGCTCATGGGACAGTTGGGAAATATGGACCAGCCCGTCTACTCCGCCTATGTCGACAAATGCACCGAAATCGGTGATGCGTTGAACAGTACCTTCAAGGACAGCACCAGATTCAATATCAGTCAGGAGCTTTTTCTTTTGCTGTTGTTTTTCAGCTTCCACTACAGCGCGATGAGATAGGATCAAGCGATTCTTCTCTTGATCTAATTCAACAATCTTAAATGCAAGCACCTTGTCCTTGTAATCTGAGAAATCTTCCACATAGTAATCTTCCACTAATGAGGCAGGTACAAATCCTCTCACTCCAAGATCGACTACAAGACCGCCTTTTACCACATCTTTGACTTCCGCTTCAAACACATCTCCATTTTCAAAACGGCTCTTCATTTCTTCCCATGCTTTTTCAGCATCGACTTTACGCTTTGAAAGGACAAGCAGTTCTTCTTCTACTTTTGTCACGATTAACTCCAGTACATCCCCTTCACTCACTACATCAGAAGCTTTTTCAATGTGAAGGCTTGAGAGTTCACTAATTGGAATGATGCCATCCACTTTACTATCTTGAACATCAACTAGGACTTGTTTCTCTTCGACCTTAGTGACGGTTCCCTTAACTTTTTCACCAATCTCGAGATTTTTCACTTCAATTCCATTCATGTCTTCCATTATGTACTCCTCCTTAATCCATGACTGCAAAGATTTTATTTTGTGAATTTTTACACAATTTAAATAAATTATTCTTTCTACTAACTTCTAATAAATAGAACTATTTGTCAAGCAGGAAAGTCCTGTCCATCATTTCGTAAGTTTGTTAATATGCTCCATGATGATATCGGTTGTTTTTTCTGCATTCAGTTTTTGTTCTTTAATTTCTTCCATTGGTATAGGCGGTCCATACACCACTTTTAACTTCTTGAATGGTTTATATGGTCCAATGATTGCGCACGGCACAACTTTCGCATCAGATCGCAAAGCAAAGAAACCGGCACCGGCCAGACCCTTTCCGATCTGCCCTGTTTTACTTCTAGTACCCTCAGGAAACAATCCTAAAACCTTTCCTTCATTCAACACTTTTAATCCTTTTCGCAATGCTTCTCGATCGCTCATGCCCCTTTTTACAGGAAAGGCATGAATTTTTGGAAGAATCTTCCCCAGCAGCGGTACATTGAACAGTTCAGCTTTCGCCATAAATGAAACCGGCCTTGGGGCTGTTATTCCAACCACGGGAGGATCCAGATTGTCAATGTGGTTGGCACAGAGCAGTACTCCTCCCTCTTTTGGAAAATGTTCCAATCCAGATACCTCAATGCGGTAAAGCGGAGAGAGAATAGACTTTACTAATCCTTTCGCAAATGAATAAAGATTCACGTTACCCTTTCCTTTCAACTAGAGACATAATGCGGTCAACGACTTCTGAAATGGATAAGGATGTCGTATCAATTTCAATGGCATCATCTGCTTTTTTTAATGGAGCGACTTCCCGTTCAGAATCAATTTTATCTCTTCGTGCAATTTCTTCTTTTAATTTTTCGAGATCTGAAGGAAACCCTTTCGATACATTTTCTTCATGTCTTCTCTGAGCTCTTTCATCTACGCTTGCCAATAAGAAAACTTTGATTTCTGCATCCGGTATGACATGTGTACCTATATCCCTGCCATCCATCACCACGCCGCCTTCACTGGCCAGTTCTTGCTGTCTTTTCACCATTTCTTCTCTGACAAGTGAATGGACCGCTACATGTGATACTGAATTAGTCACTTCCGATTGACGGATTTCATCGGTTACATTCTCCCCGTCAAGGAGGACCAGCTGACCATTTTCTGAAGGTTCCAAATCGATCTTGGTCGTTTCCAACAGTTTTGTCAGCTTTATCTCATCATGCAAATCCACATCTGACTTCAATGCTTTATACGTCAGAGAACGGTACATGGCTCCTGTATCAATATAAAGATAGGATAACTTCCCTGCTACAATCTTAGCGACGGTACTCTTCCCCGCTGCTGCAGGTCCGTCAATTGCAATCCTTAATTTCATCAAAACATCCACCTACTTAAATTCCTTATAATTTCTTCCCTATTCTATCATAAAATAAGGCAAACTTAATAAGAAGTTTCTCTTTGAAGCGCTTACTTATCTATTCTTCAACAAAAAAAAACAGCAGGCCGCATTCACCTGCTTCGATTTCCTGATATGGTTTCCACTATTTCACTATAATCCATCTTCTCCACCCCTTCATAAAATATGATCTTATGAAGTTCCGGCAGTATATTAAGTTCATGAAAAATAAATTGAACAGCCAGGAGTAAAACAAAATGGATCATGATGAGCTTTATTAATATCCTCTCCACTGCTTTCATTACTTCACACTTCCCCTATTATTAAACAGGCTCTATTCGAACGACTTCATTTAAAATCGAGATTTTGGAAAACATCCATTAAGAAAAAGTATGTGTAAATGGTGGAATTTTATTCAAGCAGCCCTTTTTTTCTTAGTTCCAATTGTCTTTCAAAGCAGTAGCGCATGATGAGCTGACGCTGTATTTCTGTTAAGTTATGAAATTGGATACTTGCGATTTTTTTCTTATTTTTCTCCCACACCCTTATAAGGCTTCCTGCTATTTCCAGGTAGTGACATTCACCGGTTTGCATGGTCAGGACGATGATCATCGTGATGCGTGCACCTTGTTTGACATGCATTTCATCCGTTAAAAGTACAGCACAGCCGCCTGCACTGATGTCCTCGGTAACGGTGGGATGATACTGATCGTTGAAATAAAGGGAGATATCCGCATTTGCATCGACGCGAACAAATTGTCGTCTTTGGATTTTGACCAGTTCATCTTCCCCGGGGTAGTGAATATGAATCATGGGAATCTTTGCAATTTTTCTGCTTAGGACTTCCGTCTCAAACATAAGGACTGTTTGTTCATTATGAATAAAGCTTGCTTTAAGCTGGGTGCCGTTAATCAAAAAAACGGTTTTGCCAGTTTTCGTATGTATTGGATAATCAATATAAATACCGTCATTTTCTGATTCTACTACCCTGCAGCGGTATGTTTCAAATGTATCGTTATGAATAGGTTCTAGTTGCAGTGTTGTTCCGGCTTTAATCATTGCACATTACTCTCACTTTCTGAGCTTCTGTTATTATGTACCTATATTATGTCACGTAAAATCCTTCCTTTCCATACTTTTTTTGTTAATTTTTTCTTGTTATACATCGCTGTCGTTTCCAGGATTAAACTGTGACCATACTCTCAAAATTCGCCCATGAGTGTTGAATTCCCTTCCATAGCCAAAAACTATCCGAATTTATTCAGCCAATAAAAAAGACGATATCTTAACTAAAGATACCGTCCTTCCTTTTTATACGACTTCTTCATAAATTGGTTCTGCATTTTTCAGTTTTTCCACTTTTTCTTCTTCACCTGTATTGGCATTGATGAAGATTCTATAGGTGTCATTGCCGAGCATACCTAAGAATTCATAACATAACACTTCTTCATTCAAGTCATTTACGATGATTGCCTGTCTTTCTTCCATGACTTTTAAATTAGGGTTTGTTTCTTTTTTCGCTTCCTCCAAAGCCAGGCTTGGTTTAGCTATTTCACGGTCATGATTATTTCTTAAATATTCTTCTGCTGCAAATCCTACAATCTGACCATTGTCGAGCGCGACTTTTACTTTGATTGAATCCGGGTAAATCCTCACGCCATCAAGGACGGTGACATAGGTGAATATTCCCAGCTTGTCGTATTGGACACTTTCAAACAGCTCAAGCTTCTCAAATTTGTTTTCTTTAAGGAATTTTGTTGCCTGTTCTGCTGCTTTGTTCAAGCTGATTTTACTTTCTTTTACTTCGCGGTTATTGATATACCAAATTGGATAACCGCCTTTTTGAGTGACATCCATACTTGCTTCAGTCTTTCCGTTACCGATTGAAACACTATAGAATTTGAAGTTGGACCCCTTGCCGCTCTCTGCTACTTTGGCATCTCTCGATTTATCTATTCCAGAGTACTTCCTTAATATCGCGACAGCTTCCTTTTTAGAAATCTGTTCGCCCTTTAGTTTTTTGAAATTTTCATCTCTTTTTTGGCTGTTAACAAAGGTAGTCGAACCGAAACTTGCTTCATCGTAGCCTGTAACATTCTTCTCCACCGTCTTGAAACCGTCAATGATTGTATTGTCAGCTTTTTCTTTACCAGAAGCAAGCGCCATCTCTACATCCATCCAGCGGAGATTATTCTTGATGACCAGATGCTGAACCTTTCTTAATTCTTTCTGGATATCCGCGCTTTGCTTGTACAGGTTTTCCAGAGAAGTGTATTCCTTATCTGTCAAAGGCTTATCGTCCAGGTCCCTTACCGCTACACGATAACTGAAATCTCCAATTTTGCTCAAAAATTCTTCGGTTTTATTGAATGGCAGCAATGTTAACGGTAATTGCCCGACATCACTGTGTGCCTGGGACGTAAGACGCCAAACATCCGCAAGTGCCGGTGATAATGACTTTTTTGAATTCATCGCAAGGGTAGTACCTATCTTATCGTGAAGAAGGTCCACCTGATAAGTCAACTCATGAAATGCACGCTGATAATTGTTTTCTGCGTTGATCAGGATCGCATTCTTCTCCTGATGTTCCTGATACCCCCAAAATGCCGTTCCTGCGACTCCGATGACGAGTACTGCTATTAATATACTACGTATCAATATCCTTCACCTCGTTAATTACAGAATATATGTTTCCCAATCTGCTTAATCTGCGGTCTTGACCAAATCCAATCACTCGTTGCAGTAACAGGATTAAAATAATACAGCGCATTGGAAGATGGATCCCAACCGTTTATAGCATCTAATACAGCTTCTCGCGCTTTATCATTCGGAGTTAAATAAATTTGCCCGTCCGCAACCGCTGTAAAAGCTCCCGGCTCAAATATGACTCCTGCAGCAGTATTCGGGAATGACGCACTGTCGATGCGATTTAATATGACCGCGGCGACAGCCACCTGTCCCTCATATGGTTCACCACGTGCTTCACCGTAAACGGCATTCGCCATGATTTGTATATCATTTTGAGAGAATCCATTTGGTGTGTTTGCTGCTGTCGGTTTGGCCGGGGTCTCCTTCGGCGGCTGTGCTGCTTGACCGCCGCCTCCACCGCCAGCTCCTTTCTGCTTGCTTAAATCAGTCCCTCCATAATGAGTGAATTTCTTCCCTTTTTTAATTTGCTCTTGTACAAATTGTTTATTGTACTTCGACGCACTCACTAATTTTTCTTTTGTCTTTGGCCCTGCTAACCCATCGATCGGCAGGCCGAACTCATATTGGAAGTTTCTTAAAGCCCAATATGTTCCCCACCCAAAAACTCCATCGATTTTCCCATTATAGTAGCCAATATACTGTAGCCTTGATTGAAGTTCGATGACATCTTCACCCGTAGCTCCATGCTGAATGACTTGGTTTGTAAAAGCGTCAGCTTTCTCTCCTTCAGATGAAATCATCAAAAGAGAACAAACAAGCACCATGATAACTGATGTACATAACCATTTGATGCGACTATTCATCATGCTTTACCCTCCATATCTTCAATTAACATTAACCCTAGTTTTTGTAGAGCTACCCATTTTATACAAGTTGAAAAATAAAAATTGGCAAACATAACTGACGATCCTACCATGAGAACGTCTTGCCAGCTCCTATGCACTTTTTGATAAGACAATGTAATGTTTCAGAAAAAGGCATGTAAACAACCTTCGTTATAATGGGATGAGGGCCAATCAAGTCTTTTATAAAGGGGAGGCAATTATGGAAGATTATTTAGCAAAATCGTTGGATGAATGGAAAGATGACATTTCGGAAGTATTAGATCAAATCAATACTGATTACGATGATGTAAAGAAGGAATTGAAAGTTTATTCCTATAAGTACGGGATTACAAAACAGGTAATTCAGTCTACAGTGAATGAAGAAATCATTGAAAATATCCGTGAAATGTATCATAAGCCGTTTGAGGAAAAGTACAGTGAACTAAAAGAGTACATAAGAGAGCTGGATGAAAAAAGGAAAGTGTTCCAGATGTTCGTGAACAAAATTGATGAAGTTAAACGGAAAGAAGCTCCAAAAACGGATCTTGCAGCTGCTTATAAGTAAATCCCACTAAAATAACAACAACATTTTAGAATAGACTCTTAATACCGCTAATGATTTCCGTGCAAGACTTCGCTTTCCGCGGGTAGCCCGTGAGCCTCCTCGGCAAGCCTGCGGGAAGAAATGCGGAGGCGGCTCGCCCAGAGGCGACAAGCATAAGGCGAGCAAGCCGAAAAGGCGCTTTTTGCCTTTTTGGCTTGCTTGACTTATGACCTCGAGCCTCTAGCCGCCGGAGCTGGACAAGTCTCACATGTCTAGCTGCAGGGCTTAGAGGCACATGTCATAAGCCAAACCGACCAAGAAGGCAAAGAACGCCTTCGTGGCCGATTCGTCTTATGCCACACGCCTCTGAGCAAAGCCCTTCCACTTTTCTAATAAGCTACTCTTCCCGCAGGAGTCTACGTCTTGCACTCCAATCAACCGCTGGAACAAGCAAAAATCCGAACTGCTTTGCATTCAAAGCAGTTCGGATTTTCTTCTAGTAAAACTCTTTTTTTCCCTTTTCACTTAGGCTTTAAAACCAGAATGATGCATTAAAGGATCTCTCTCTTCAACTCTGCTTGAGAATAATTGCTGGCTGTTAACCGGTGGGCATGCTTGACTTTTTTCAGCCCCAGCCACCATAGAAATAACATGAATGGCACCATGTAATAGATCCAATTTTTTTCAGACAAAAAGATATAATTATATGTCCCATGTAATAATAACGGAATTATTATCGAAATCAAAAGCCATTTGCGGCGCTGATCTCGTAAAGAAAACTTGGCTTTACCTAGATAATATCCCATCAAGACACCGAATAGTGCATGACTCGACACTGGCATCAAAGCTCTGCCAAATGCATATTCCACTCCATTCGCCAGCAGGAATAATATGTTTTCAACCGTGGCAAATCCCAGCGAAACACTTGCTCCGTATATAATGCCGTCATATGGATCATTGAAATGATAGTGCTGGAAGATGGCGACCATAAGGATGAACCACTTAAAAAATTCTTCCAGTAACCCTGAAGAAATATAAGCATTCAACCAATTGGAAGTGATAATCCCTTCTACTTTTAATACATACTGAAGAAACATTATTGGAAAAGTAATCAGTACACCATATATGAAGGTTTTAAATACTAACGCAATCGGTTCCGCTTCATACTCATCCCGCAAATAAAAATAACTCAGCAGCGCTAACCCTGGTGCTATACCCGCTGATAAAACCACCAGCATAAAAAAGTCCTCTTTTCTTTCAGTTTTCTTAATCGTATCATGATAAAGTAGGAAAGAAAATAAGAAAATCCCAGGAGGAATGACGCTATGAAAAAAAATATACTGGTCATACATACCGGAGGAACCATCTCAATGATGGAGGACAAGGATACGGGATCTGTAGCACCGGGCAGAGAAAACCCTCTGTCGGTTCAAACATCGATGGTTTCCAATTTAGCTGATGTAGAGGTTATAGAAGCATTTCACCTTCCTTCTCCACATATCACCATTGAACATATGCATGAAATAAAACGTTTGATCGAGAAAGAATATAAAAAGCGTTCATTCGATGGGGTTGTAATCACCCATGGAACGGATACCCTGGAGGAAACAGCATATTTTCTTGACTTAACGGTTTCCCTTCCCATTTCAATGGTCGTGACCGGGGCAATGAGGTCAAGCAATGAGATTGGGGCGGATGGACTTTATAATCTGATTTCATCAGTGCGTGTGGCTGCCGAACCTCAATCTAAAAAGAAAGGCGTTCTGGTTGTATTAAATGATGAAATTCATTCAGCGAAAAATGTTACAAAAACACATACAAGTAACGTATCTACTTTTCAAAGTCCACAATATGGACCAATTGGAATTGTGACGAAGCGAGGAATCCTCTATCATCATCAACCAACTTCTTCTGAAAGCTACAAAGTATGTGACATCACAAAAAGAGTCACTCTCATAAAAGCATATGCAGGGATGGATTCGAGTCTTTTGATAGCGATAAAAGACCTTCAATTTGACGGAGTCGTAATTGAAGCGCTTGGGCAGGGTAATCTTCCTCCGGAAGCTGTACCAGGGGTCTCTGAGCTGTTGGAAAATAACATTCCCGTCGTGCTCGTGTCCAGATGTTTTAATGGCATCGCCCAAGATGTATACGGTTATACGGGCGGCGGAAAACAACTGAAAGAAAAAGGAGTCATTTTTTCCAATGGGCTGAATGGCCAAAAGGCACGGATCAAACTAATGGTGGCCCTATCTCAAACTAATGACTTTCAGGAATTAGAACGTATCTTCAGAAATTAAATATGCAAAAGAGCCCGCTTCGATTGCGGGCTCTTTCTTACTTTTGTTTCCCTATGATTGATTCTGCGATCAGTCCGCCATGATGCCGGCCATTTTCAATGAATATTTCATTTGCATTATTACCTGCAGCAATCACTCCGGCTACATAAACACCTTCAACATTCGTCTCCATCGTTTCAGGATCGAACGCAGGTCTGCCTGTCTCCTTATCAATACTTATGCCTATTTTCGTAAGGAAACTATGATCGGGGCGATATCCAGTCATGGCAAACACAAAATCATTCTTTATTTCTTTCCTTTCGCCATCGACAATATAAACGACTGCTTCATCCTTAATTTCTTCCAGATATGCATTGAATTCCATTGTTATTTCTTCATTGCGCACGAGGGCATCGAAATTCGGAAGGATCCAAGGCTTGACGCTTTTGGAGTATTCGCTGCCCCGATATAGAACCGTTACTCTTGCACCCGCTTTATTCAACTCCAATGCAGCATCCACAGCTGAATTTTTCCCGCCGATCACAACCACGTCTGTATCAAAGAAAGGATGGGCCTCTTTAAAATAATGAAACACTTTCTTTTTGTCTTCCCCAGGTATATTCATGTAATTAGGATTATCATAATATCCTGTCGCAATGATGACGTGCTCTGCCCGATAAGTTTGCTTGGAAGTACTGATGATGAACCCATTTTCCTTCTTCTCGACTTTATTCACCATTTCAAAACGGTTGATTCTCACATTTTTCCGCTTTGCCACTTCACGATAATAAACTAGGGCTTGATTACGACGGGGTTTATGTTCTTCAATCACGAAAGGTACATCGCCGATCTCCAGTTTTTGACTGGAAGAAAAGAAGGTTTGATGCGTAGGATAATTGTAAATTGCGTTTACAATATTCCCTTTTTCAATAATCAGAGGATTAATCCCCTGTTCTTTAAGGTGAATCGCAGCTGATAAACCGCATGGTCCTCCGCCTACGATGATGCATTCTTCGTTTCTCAACTTCAGGCACTCCTTCATTTTGCTTTATATCTTCGCCCTTTAACAGAGCCTCATCTTTAAAAGATAGTATTCGTTTTCTTGTAAAAGAAACATTCTCCTTTGATTATTATGGAGTAATTTTTTTCATTGGTCAAAGCAACTGTCCTATTTCTGTTAAAGTGAATCGAACCTCCATAGGAAAACAACACATTTTTATGCACCAAAAAAGGATGGGAATCCCCATCCTCAATATCTTTCTTTATGATAAGATTAAATCCATCCTCTGAAGCGGCAGGCTTCGGCCATTTTTCTTACACCAACCATGTAGGCGGCTAGTCTCATGTCCACACGTCTTGTTTGAGAAGTCTCATATACGTTGTTGAATGAATTGACCAAAATCTTCTGGAGTTTTTCTTCTACCTCTTCTTCCGTCCAATAATAACCCTGGTTGTTTTGGACCCATTCAAAGTAGGATACTGTAACTCCACCTGAAGATGCCAGAACATCGGGTACAAGCAATATACCACGTTCAGTCAGAATCTTCGTTGCTTCCAATGTGGTTGGCCCATTGGCAGCTTCTACCACGATGCTTGCCCTGATGTTGTGTGCATTATGTTCCGTAATTTGATTTTCGATAGCCGCTGGAACGAGTATATCACAATCAAGTTCCAGTAACTCCTGATTTGTGATGGTGTTGTTAAATAATTTTGTCACCGTTCCGAAGCTGTCTCTCCGATCTAACAGATAATCGATGTCCAAACCTTCTTCATCATGAAGTCCACCGTATGCATCTGAGATACCAATGACCTTTGCACCGGCATCATGCATGAATTTGGCCAGGAAACTGCCTGCATTACCGAACCCTTGAACCACTACACGGGCTCCTTCAAGTTTTATTCCTTTTTTCTTAGCTGCTTCATGGATGCAAATCGTCACACCTTTTGCAGTAGCCGTTTCCCTACCATGAGAACCTCCGAGTACCAGCGGTTTCCCCGTAATGAATCCTGGGGAATTGTATTCATCGATCCGACTGTATTCATCCATCATCCAAGCCATGATCTGTGAATTTGTAAATACATCGGGTGCAGGTATGTCTTTTGATGGACCTACAATCTGGCTGATCGCTCTTACATACCCCCTGCTCAGGCGCTCAAGCTCTCTGAAAGACATGTCACGCGGATCACAAATGATACCGCCTTTTCCACCTCCGTAAGGAAGATCGACGATTCCGCACTTCAAGCTCATCCAAATCGATAGGGCCTTTACTTCCTTCTCCGTAACATTCGGGTGGAAACGGATGCCGCCTTTCGTTGGACCCACGGCATCATTATGCTGGGCGCGATAGCCTGTAAAGACCTTCACTTTACCGTCGTCCATTCTTACAGGTATTTTAACTGTCAACATTCTTACAGGTTCTCTTAACAATTCATATACTTCTTCTGGATATCCTAATTTATCTAGTGCGAGATGAATAACCGTTTGTGTGGATTTCAATACATCGTTTTTTTCAGATGTTTGGTGATTTTCTTTCTCCTTCTCGGCTACCATGTATGTAAACCTCCCAGTATAATTCACTGTAGAGCGGATCCTAGTCCGCTTTCATGACATAGTATACACGTTTGATTTACTCTTGCAAAGATAGAAAATCAAAAATCGACAACTTTTTTGAAAACGCTATCATTTTTTCTGGATCTGCGCCTTACTTTTTATATTCATTCCCTGTTTCTCCCTTTTAAAACAACATTCTATTATATTGTTTTTTCAAATATTAACAAGGGCCGCTCGTTTATAATGAAATCCATCTAAATTGCATGATAAAACAAAAAACCAAAATAAAAACACCTTTAGGCAAAACCTAAAAGTGATGAACTGGCGTCTATGATGGAAAATACCTTGTCATTTTTTCCATCGTATGTTTCAGAATGATGGCATGACCATATTCCATTATCATGTATTTTGTCTGATTCGATAATGTACCGTATTCAAGGACCACTGACTCTATCATGAGATGCTGGCTGCGGGGGATGTTCTCAAAAAGGAGGTAATAGTTAGTTTCATAGTGAAAAAAGCTGATCTCAAGGGTGTCGGACTGAAACTTTTGTGTATGCCTGAGCCGGTTCAGAACATCGATGATGCCGTCCAGATCAGCAAAGTGGAACAATAGGTCTTTTTCAATGATGGGATGAAACAATTCAATGCTTCCTTCGACATCTGAATAGTCCTCATCGTCATCGTCCAATTCCAAAGTAAGGATCATACAAATTTCTTCATCATCGAAAGATTCAATTTCTACTGTAATTTCCATTTGTGCCTCAATGCCAAATTTCCCTTGTACTTCATCCAGCATGTCTTCAAACAGATCATGCCATATTAATGAGTCTTTCCATTGATCCTGCTCAAACAAGCCTTTTTGCTCAAGCTCCTCTACACTTATGGAAAATTTAATTTTATTATCGGAAATTCGCTCAAGTCTCATTTGCGTGCCCCCCAAGAGTGTGACGACTTACCACCATACTATGTAGGGGGCACAAAACAGTGCATAAAACCGCTATAATTTACTTTTCAACCATTCTTCCCATTGAGCCTTGGTCTGACCCACAATATGATCCGTGTATTTTTCTTTCATAGCCGCAGGTAAATGATCGATTGCAAATCCGCCCATCCCAATCTCCAGCTCTTCATGTTCTGCTTTGAGAGAAGAAACTAGCGATAATAAATCGCCGGCATTATCCTTCATTGTACAAGAGAAGAACAGGAACTTCGGGTTCACTTCATTCAGGACCACATCGATATCATCTTCCTTGATACTTGACCCGAGATAAATGACTTCGAACCCTTTTCTCCGTACAAAGAGTGTGAAGATCAACAGCCCCAATTCATGCCATTCCCCCGGTCCGCACACAGCCACCACTTTTGGCAAGATCCCGTTATGTGGAAAGGAATGCATGATGCTCCCGATCCGGGAACGCAAGATGGAGCTCGCAAAGTGTTCATGAGCAGTGGTAATTTTGTCCTTCTCCCACAAATCACCGATTTGCACAAGCAAACTTCCAAGAATATCAATCACCACTTTGTCGATTGTATAAATCGAAAATGATCGATTAATGAGTTCGTGTGCTTTGGATTCATCAAACCTGAGCAGTGCTTTCAACAGCTCATCAGCTATATTCTGGGTTCTATCCTGATGCACGGTTTCGATGACTTCATTTTCTTCAAGTTCCTGCTTGTCCAATAATGCAACTGCCTGGCTGATTGTGAAACCTTGTTTCACTTTCGCAACGAGCCATTTCAAGATATGAAGATGCTGCTCTGTGTATAATCTATGCCCTGAATCATTTCTGACCGGGGCAATGATATTGTACCTTCTTTCCCAAGCCCTTAAGGTTCCAGGTTGTATACCGAGAATATTGGATACTGCCTTAATATTATATTTACCGTTCGTATTTTGATCGTTCATAGAAATCCCCCATGGTATCTTTACATATGTTCTTTTAGATTATAGTAGAGATTCCCGACAGTGTAAAATTTGTATAGGCAATGAATAGGTTTTGTTCATTATTCAGTATCTCTTTTAATCGTGAGCAGATGTGTTTCAGCCGGCGCACCCAATCTAAGCGGCAGAGCTGTAGTTCCATACCCGTTGCTGACTACTAGCATTGTCTGGGGAAGTTCTTCTATTCTTCCTTTCTTGTAGAGACCCCAACCAAGTATCCTGATTTGGCCACCATGGGTATGGCCGCTCAACATCAGATCGATTCCATCTTCTTTACCCACCTGTTTTACAAGCCGGGGATCATGGCTTAATAAAATATTGAAATTGGAAGGATCTGCCTTCGAAAGAGCCTGAGACAATACGGCCCTTTGAGTACTGGCATCATCCACTCCGATCAGATTGACCACTCCTCCGTCAAACTGAAAACTCACCGAATCGTTGACGATTTCCCGAACCCCTTTTTTCTTAAAAAGCATTCTGAGTTCGTCGGTGTTCACTTCATAATCATTATTACCCCAAATAAAATAAACAGACCCGATGGATGCCAATTTATCCAGATTCTCTTCCACCCTTGACAACGGCACCGCTTTTTCAGTCAGGTCGCCTCCTATGACAACGATATCCGCTTTTTTCCTAACATGATCGATCAGGTCTGAGTCCAACTTGCGCTTATGTATATCGGATATGAAGAAAATGGTAAGAGTCACGTCTTTAGGGAATCGAGGAAATGTGAACAAATGAGTTTTCACCTCATTTCTATGGGCTTCATATAACATAAAAAGGAGAAGAGCCCCCCCTCCCAATAATAAAACACTTATAAATTCAAGCATGATGGCCTCCTTGCCGACGCAAATCTAAAGAAATAATACCATAAAAGACCGCTAGAAAGGAAAAAAACAAGGTTTCCCACATACCTAATAACGTCAGTCCATAGATCATGCATGCATGAACAGGAATAATCATCAGTTCTTTATGTAAGTTCCCTTTGAATAAACGCATCAAATAATAAAGTTCGAACTTCATTAAATTACCCTGGACGATCAAACCAAAAATAAAAACGATTGATGCAGCAAAAAATTCAACTGGATGCAGGACCAGTTCAACGATCACATCCGAAATATGATGTGAGTCGATATCCGGAAACCACTTGATAAACAAATAACCCAAAACAAATGTACCAAACAGTTTTACAGCAAAATGCATCAAAAAAATCCCTCCCATAAATCTTATGAGAAGGATTGCATTTCATACAGTGAATTTTTTGATGGATCAATCTTCTTCCTGAATGTCTAAAATCCTGAAGCCTGATTTCTCCAATTTATTGATGAACTTATCGATGTTATCTTTCTTTTCAATCTTAAGTACGATTCGTCTCAGCAGCTTATCAGTCGCATCAAAAGTGACGAGGGAAATGACGGACTCAGAATACTGCTGTATGATATCTCCAAGACGGGCTATCCTTCCTTCTGTTTCAACGGATGTAAAAGCAATCCTGACTCCTTTCCGATCCATCCCGAAAGCGCTCTTGAATTGATCCAGTACATCATATCGTGTAATCAACCCAAGAAATGTTCTATTTTCATCTATAACAGATAAAATCGGGAAATCCTGCAATTCCACTAATGTATCTTCAAATACATTGCTTTCAATCAGGAAATTATCCTGGTGAATGGCAATATCAATCGCTCTTGTTACTTTAAGGAACTTATCTCTTTCCATTCCGGAAAGGAAGAAAT
Organism: Rossellomorea sp. ABR4_012; assembly: GCF_056159545.1. Lineage (NCBI taxonomy): Bacteria > Bacillati > Bacillota > Bacilli > Caryophanales > Bacillaceae > Rossellomorea > Rossellomorea sp. ABR4_012. Next base: position 1,896,511 of record NZ_JBSWVK010000001.1, on the reverse strand, counting down.
TCTGATAAATATTATAACGGGTGACGACCCCTGCATACTTATCATTTGATAATACAGGAAGTCCATCAATCTTATGATGCTCCATTACTTCCAGCGTTTTTTCGATCGAGTCATTTTCATTGACTACATAGCATTTGTGTTTTGGAATCATTGCATTTTTTACGAACAATTGAACCACCTCTTTATTAATATCCTACATACTATTTATTCAACATATTTGAGTGAATTCCCTTTTTTCATGCGGTTATTAATTTTTCTAACATGTTCTGTAAAACCCATTCATATCTTGTTACGAAGGAATTTCTAAACAGGAGGGATAATTTGTGCATGAATTTTATAGAAGCTGGCACCCATATGTGAGCCCTTTCGATCCATGTAAACCAATTACCACAAAGGTTTACTCTACACCTCCTAACCTCTTCTTGGGGTTTCAGCCGCCTAACTTGGAGCAATTCCCACCAAAAGAAGCGTTGAGAAAGGGGACGTTATGGAAAGTATTTTATGATCCCTACTACAGTCCCTATGAAAAAATGAAGGGAGAATAATATCATGAAGCAACTTCCTGCACATTATTATGAAATAATGGAGGAGTTACAAGCCGTAGACTTTGTCATACTCGAACTTACCTTATATCTGGACACACACCCTGATGATCACGACGCCATTTCTCAATACAATATGTATGTGAAAACAAGAAAGCAAATCAAAAAGAAATTTGAAAAAGAGTTCGGTCCCCTTACCAACTTTGGCTACAGCTATTCAAATTATCCTTGGGACTGGAAAGATGCACCTTGGCCATGGCAGGTATAAGATTCAGTAAGGGAGGAATCCATTCAAATGTGGGCATATGAAAAGAAGCTTCAATATCCTGTAAGAGTGAGTACATGCAACCCGACTCTTGCAAAATACCTAGTGGAGCAATACGGCGGCGCCGACGGTGAGCTGGCAGCAGCGCTGCGTTATTTGAATCAGAGGTATACTATTCCTGACAAGGTAATTGGATTGCTTACGGACATTGGAACTGAAGAATTTGCACATTTGGAAATGATCGCAACCATGATTTATAAACTGACAAAAGATGCTACCCCTGAAATGATGAAGGCAGCTGGATTGGATGCACACTACGCGAACCACGACAGTGCCCTCTTCTATCATAATGCCGCAGGCGTTCCATGGACCGCGTCTTATATTGCTGCAAAAGGAGATCCGATCGCTGATATCTATGAAGATATCGCAGCTGAAGAGAAGGCACGGGCAACCTATCAGTGGATCATCAATTTGAGTGATGACCCTGATTTAAATGACGGGCTCAGATATCTCCGGGAACGTGAAATTGTGCACTCTCAACGTTTTAGAGAAGCTGCAGAAATACTTAAAGATGAACAAGGTAAAAAGAGAATTTTCTAAAAAAGCAAGGCGTTTGGTGAATCTATCCTCCAAACGCTTTTTATTTGCTTCCATGGTAGAGGTTGATGTCGAATTGACTTTTCATCTTATCGAATACCTGGTGACGCTTTTTCCACGCTTCTTCCTTCCAGAGATCCTTGCTTCTGTCTATGATTTCCTTGCGGAGATCCTGATACTCTTTTTCTCTTTTTTCTTTAAGCTGGTGCAGGACTTTCACAGCACCGAAAAGACCTGCAAGAAAGACTGAAGTAAATAAGTGTACCGAGTCAGATACATAGACTGAAAACATTGCACCAAAAGAATAAGAGTATGGCTCGAGTACTGCCTTAGTTAAATAATATAAGAAGCAAAACGCTGTCAAAATGGCTATCCATAAAATATATAAATGCCTCTTTTTTGCAAGATCAAATTTTTGTTTTCTTTCAACAAGGTTATTCAGCATTTGTTTTGTTGCTGGATCTGTCCAATCATCAAATTCGCGGATTGAGTCATGCATGCTCTTCCCTCCCCTTATTTCATTCTATGAACTTGTCCATGTGCATAGAATCCTGCAGTCAAAAAAATTCCGCCTAATTAACAAAAAACCCCGCCAAAATGGCGGGGGATTAATTATTCGGACAATGGTATTTTCAAGACTTGTCCGGATTGTATTTCATTGCTCTGGAGATTATTAGCATTCTTTATAATTTCGATTCCATCTTGTGAATGATAGTATTTCATGGCAATGCGAAAAATGGTTTCACTGGGCTGTACGGTATGATAAATGACCTCCGGGTTTGTTTCTTGGATTGGTTCTTTGTTTTCATCGGGTGCGGATTCAACTTTTTCAGGTTCTTTTACCTCAGCAGCTTTTGCGGCCGGAAGATTTGTATCACCCTTTGTACCTTTTGCGTCATTCTCAGACTGCTGGGTTCCCTCTTTTTCGCCAGGATCTGCTGTTTCTTCTTCGGCTGGAAGTTCAGCCTCAGGATTTTCCTCTGAAACAACACCATTGCCCTCTTCTACCTCAGTCCGTTCATACTGAACCTCCTCTACTTCATTATTTTCTTCTGACAGGACCAACAAAGGCTCGTTACGGTTATCAAAATATGAATAAATACTGAATACAGTCAAAGGCATTAAAATAAAAAATAAAAGCAAAAGGCTGATTAAAGGATATTTCAGTTTAACTTTATTCTTTTTCTTTTTTTCACGATGAAGTTCACTTCTTGGAGGCAGAGGTTCCCTCTTTCTAATAACAGGTTCCTCTGACACTCTTTCAATCTTCTGTTTTAATTTATCTGCTTGATCACGAAATGGGTCTTTGTTCATGAGACATCCCTTCTTTACTTGCTTGACTTGCCCTAAAACGCATGTACATCCCTAATAAAAAGTCAATGATAAAGTGCATCATAATGGTGACCAATAAGTTTTCGGTCACTTCATAAATGATACCAATCAAAAAACTCAACACAACAATATTCATTATAAGGAACCAATGTGCCCAATATCTAAAGTGAATGACAGCAAAAATGATACTGGAAAGAATAAGTCCAAGGTGAAATTGTATCACACCCCTGAACAAAATCTCCTCACTGACCGCAATGACGATGGCCAACAGCGCAATCTCCCCTGTACTTCTGTCTGAAAAGATCCGCTTATTCACTCCGCCATCATCGTAAAATTCAGAAGGAAGGTACCTCATCAGCACCAGGTCCAGTATCACGACAATCAATCCGAACGTAAGCCCGACTGTCCAAATGGAGGATGTCCACCGGAACTGACTTCCAAAAGTGGACCAATCTTCAAATAAGAATATACCTAATAAAAAAGAAATCGTTAATAGTACAATTTGAGTAAAAAACAAATGAAACGTTAATTGTTTTTTTGTGAGCTGTTTAATGATCTCGCCTTGCTTCTTCATTCACATCACTTATCCCATTAAAATTTTTTCCAATCTCTGTGTCCAGCGCATCTCCGGCAAACCGCTCACTTCATCACCAATGTTGTCTGAATGAAAATCTGACATCGTAAAACCACAGAGATCACAGCAATCATCGGGTTGCTCTGTCATTTTTTCATCAAAATATCGAAGGATCGATTCCCTTCTGCAGGAATCACCGTGGAGCCACTTCACCATTGACAGGAGCTTTTCTTTTTTATAGTTGAGCCGTTCATCCCGTAAATGTTTTATTTTATGAACCAGCCGAGCCTGGTCACTTCCTTGTCCTTCATTTACATAGTGCATCAAAAATCTGTATTGAATATCCGATAGCTGTAAAGATGCAGCCACTTCGTCTTCAGAGGATATCTGATGAGAAGTGACAAACCCCTCGATTTGATCATCAAAAGGAAGCTCCCCTTCCATTAACTGCAAAGGCAGTGAAAGGTCCTGTTCTGTGTATAATACAAGCGCTGCACTGTTGTTTCCGTCCCTTCCCGCTCTTCCGATTTCCTGTAAGTAGGCCTCCAGACTGGATGAAAAATGAAAGTGTATGACAAAACGTATATTTTCTTTGTTTACACCCATCCCAAATGCGGAGGTTGCACATATCACACGTAATTTACCAGTCAAAAACTGCTGCTGAATGAGGATTCTCTCCTCCTGTTCCATTCCCCCGTGATAATGGGTGACATCCTCAATGCCTTTTTCCCTGAGAACAACAGCCATTTCTTCCGCAAGTCTTCTGCTGGAAAAATAGATGACTCCTGCTCCTTTTAAGGAAGCAGTATACTCGATAAGCTTATTTACTTTTTCTTGATGTGAACGCACCTTCTCAACATTTATGGCAATATTTCTTCTGTCTACAGAATGAATGATTTCGACAGCGTCTTCCAGCTGGAGCACTTTCTCAATATCTCCCCTTACTTCTTTCGTTGCGGTTGCAGTCAATGCAAGGGTCGTGGGATTCCCCAGTCCTTTCCTTATCTCACCGAGCTTTAAATAATGAGGGCGGAAATCCGGTCCCCATTGTGAGATACAGTGAGCCTCGTCGATGACAAATAAAGATACATTCAATGACTGAAGATTCTCAAGGATCTCCGGATTACCTAGCATCTCAGGAGATATGAAAATGAACTTATACATATGTAATCGTTCAAGGGCTCGCTTCTTTTCAGGAAAGGGTAAAAAGGAATTGATGGCGATGACCTTCTTTTCCCCCTTGACCTTCATTTGCTCCACCTGATCCTGCATCAAGGATAGCAGCGGAGAAACAACGACGATTTGGCCATCTAATAGATACCCTGGGAATTGAAAACATAATGATTTGCCGGTTCCCGTCGGAAGCATGGCCAATGTATCCCTTCCATTCAGAACGGATTCGATCACTTCTTTTTGCCCTCGTCTAAATGAAGAATAACCAAACCTCTTGTTAAGTTCTTGTTGGAGATTCATTTCTTTCACCAGCCTTTGCTATCGCGATCCTGATTTGAAAGTAAGTTAAATGGGGGAGCTTTTCCTTTATGGGTTTGAGTCTTTTCGTTCCGAGTCCCTCCATTACTGAAACTGCCTTTTGAAATTCATCGGCGTCAATAAAGCGCTCTGGATCAAAATGATCTTGCGTTAAGATGATCTCAATAAAATGATCTTCTATTGTATTGACTTTCAGTTTTCTGATACGTGCAATTTCCTCGATTGAAAAACCTTGATTATATAAATCGAATGTTTTGGCAGTCGAAATCGTCAAGTTCCTCTGCTGCTGACTCACAGTACTTAATGAAAGTAAAAGGGAGTATTTCTCTTTCTGTTGATCAACTTCCGATAATACCCCATGAAGTAAATTAAGAAATCTGAATCGATATTCCTCTCGAGGGAGATTCAATACCTCAGCGGTTTGAACTTCAGTCAAGCCGTAATCCTGGAAACCCGTTAATCGGTAAACGAGCAGAGAAGGATCTTCTTCTGCCTCCATCTCGCTTAATACACCATATAGCTCCCTGAATAGAGCAGGCGCAAGCAAGTCTTTATCTGAGACTCCCCTAAGAAATTTCTTGATCCATTCCTGAACATTTCTGCTGCGCTGAACAGGAAAATACGACGTTTCTTTATGTTTGGTATTAGAAACAACTTGTACAAGTAAATTCAATCTTCTCCAAAATACGATGCCTCGATCACCATATAACAATCCATTCATATGGTAAGGGAAAAATCCTGTTAATTGGTGCTGATTAATAGCCATTTCTCCTTTTTCGGTAACTTGTGCTTTGGACTCTTCATTCAATTCGATGAAATGTTCTTCTGCCAATTCATTGATTTTCTCATTAAAATAATCACGAGAGAGGTTAGGAAGCGACAGAAAAAAAGAATGTAATTGAAACAAATGCGCGTCTTGTATGGACTGAGACGATTTCTTTCCTTTTAGAATATGATAAACAGAGTAAATGGAACGTTCACCATTTAACTGCTTTAAACAATATACTATAACAAAGTTTAAATAGGTCATTGGATTGCCCCTCTGTTTTTGCAGGTTATTGTCAAATATTGTACCATGAAATTCAACTCTTTCGATGTTTTGTTTTATACAGATAGGATAAATATAATAAATAAAGGACCTAACTATTGAAATGTTCTTCGTTCCTCTATAAAATATAAATTAGGTTATTTTTCTAACTAATTTTATGTATAATGAATGATTGATTATATAGAAATTTTTTTCAGGAGGTTTTTTCGTTGCCAAAATATACAATCGTTGACAAAGATACATGTATAGCATGTGGAGCTTGTGGGGCTGCAGCTCCGGATATTTATGACTATGATGATGAAGGTATCGCATTTGTGACCCTTGATGATAACCAGGGTACTGTCGAAGTGCCGGATGTGCTTGAAGATGACATGATCGATGCATTTGAAGGTTGTCCGACAGATTCGATCAAAGTTGCAGACGAACCATTTGATGGAGACGCACTTAAATTTGAATAGTCCACATACTAAGAAGGCGATCGAAACCGGTCGCCTTTTTCATTTCGGATTTTCTGCATTTAAAAAAGCTCTGTCGGCAAAAGCTGACAGAGCTTTTCTTATCATATCAGTCTTAAGCTGCTCTGTTTACAGTAACCTGTTTTGTGAGCCAGCCCTGAAGACGAATAAACAATAATAAGAAGACCATGGTGACCAGGGCACCCTTTAGAATGTTAAAAGGCACGATCCCCGTAAGGATGATTCCTGCTGGAAGTTCAAAATTCATGAAATACTTGTAAGCAGGAAGCAGGACGAAATAATTCAGTATCCCCAGAGCTATGCTCATGACGACCGTTCCTGTAACCAAGCCCGCTAATAATCCCTTCTTGGATTGAAAACGGGAATAAACATAATAAGTCGGCAGAATCAGGAATACTCCTGCTGCGAAATTTGCAAAGTGTCCGATTGGAACACCAGTATCACTGCCTGTCATGACATAGTCGATGATATTTTTAAACAATTCAACAAGTATGCCGGCAAGCGGCCCTAAAGTAATGGTGGCAATCAATGCTGGTACATCACTGAAATCAACCATCAAAAATTTAGGGAATGGTGGTATTGGGAAGTTAAAAAGCATTAATACATACGAAATGGCACTTAACATACCGATTGTTACGAACGTACGTGTAGTCATTTTTTTCATTGCACTTCTCTCCCTTTGGAGATTCATCTCTCTAGAAGATCGTTCAGCCACGGCAGCACTTAAAAAACTCCCAGATCACATTAGCATCCCGGAGTTTGAAAAGGCGTATCCAAATAAACGTTCAGCTTCCCATTTTCTAAACGTTTTGGCTAGAACCTTCATCTTCTCCCATCCAGACTATACTGTCGGCTTTGGAATCACACCAAATCCTGCCTCTAAAGGCTCGCGGGCTTAGAAACAACATGTGTTTCATCACCGCCGGTAGGGAATTTCACCCTGCCCCGAAGACGAATCTTATTTTTTTATACACTATCATTATACATAAAAGAACGTCAATTTGAAAGGAAAACATTTCGAATTCGAAGTAATCACCTTTCCCTCTTTATCCTCAGCCTTTGGTGAGGGTAGATGATATCCTTCATTTTAAGACCGTTCAGTGCCAACAGTTCTGTCAGGTTCAAACTGTTTTTCACTGCGATCGAATGAAGTGTATCACCTGGTTTTACAATGTATTCTTCTTTTAATCGTTGAGGAATGATTAATCGTTGATCTACATTTACTTGTGAAGAACGCAGGTCATTTCGAGCTTTCAATTCTTCTAAAGTCAAACCATATTGCTTTGAAATTCCCCATAATGTTTCATTCTTTTTTACAGTATGTATGACATGCGGTTCTGTTACATTGTTACCCATGTGATCAGAGAATTGTTCAGGAACGTGCTTTACATTTACCGATGCTTCAAATGTTTGATAAGGATCCTGTTCCTTGGCAAAAACCAACTGACCGATTTCCCCATGCCCAAATATTTCAAAGGGATCGATGGCATTTAGTTTATCCAGAGTCCATTCCCCTTTGTGTACTTCAAAATGCAAATGAGCGCCCGTTGACCGGCCTGTACTTCCCACACTTCCGATCCGGTCACCCTGTAGTACATGTTGATTTTCGGACACTCCCCTATCATTTAGATGGGCATACACTGTTTCATATCCATTCTCATGAGAGATAAATACAACATGGCCATAACTCTCAGAATAATACGATTTACTCACTATTCCTCCTGCAGCCGCAAATACAGGGGAGCCAACCTCCCCCCCGATGTCCATTCCTTTATGATTACCTGAGCGCGTTCCATACAAATCTGTTATTACCCCTTCGACGGGAAAAATCCATCGACCTTCTGTTTCATTGGTCATGGCTTTCACTTCCTTGCCGGTAAGAAACATGATACTTACACAAAGAGCCAATAAAATAACAATCAAAAACCTTCTTACATAATCCAACAGCATGCTTGTCCTCCTTAAGATACCCCAGTAATCCGACATTCCAGCCTATACTAAAGCCAAAAATGACTACACTTAAAACTGTATGTACAACCTTCCAAAAATATGAAATGCAAAAAAATGCCTTCTGGTAGTTTACGTAGAATGGAGATAAATATACGTAGAAATGTCCACCCAATAAAAAAAGACCGAAATAGAATCGTCATTCCATTTCAGTCATTCATCGTCTATTCTTTCAAACTTTTTTTATTTGGACTTAGTGGTGTAGCCAGTGGTTTTGTAAAGGTGAACCCATTCCATTTTTCCTGTTCGATATTCTGGAACTGAACTTTTTCATAGCCGGAACTCTTCGCTGTGAGCAGGATTCCCTCAATGAATTCCTGAGCCGATTGAAAATTCATAGAATCTAAATCTACTTTCTCATTGAATTTGACGATGACCACATTTTCAAATTCTGTCACATCCATCGAAATACTTTCTGGTATCACGCTTGTAAATAGGTCGGATGGCGTTTCTTTCATTGCTTCTATCGATTGCTTTACATTTTTCCGGCTGATGGAACCCGGAACCAAATATCTGCCTTGTCCGTCAGGTGAATATATATAAAATGCATGGTGCAAAGCCTGGTCAAGAGGAATGGAGGATAATGGTCCATAATGGCTGAATTCAGGTGTACTTCCATCTTTATATTGAATTTTGATCTCCTTCACGCCTTTATCTTCAAAAGAATATAAAAGTGATTGATAAAAATTGGATTCAATTGCACTGCTTCCACTGTAAGGATGGTTATCCTCGAGGGTCAGCAGCACACTCTCCTTATTTTTACTGAGTGATAAATCCCCCTTGATCGGCAGGTAATCCTGAAAACCCCACTCAGTTTCCGGCAGACGGTTGGAGATGGTTTCATACTGTTCCACCCAGTCTGTCTGGTTTTGTTCCGCTACTGATATAACTGAAACAGGTACAGGTATTGCATCACCAGAAACAAGTCCATAAGAATAAAAGTCGTTATCAGCTACATCTTCCTCAAACACTGAAAGTCTTTCATGCTGCAGGCCTTTCTCAGGAACAGTAATCGATTCTTTATCCTCATCATTTCCTTCCGCCATTTTTAGTTGACTTTCCTCCTTGGAGTCCTGGGCTATGCCGGGATCGGATTCAATGGCGGGAGATTCCTTTGCGGTTTTTGCTTCACCACCTGAAGAATCAGTGGAATAAGCACCTTCCATCGCCGTGTCTTCACTGGATAGCTGGGAGATAAGTGCTGGCGATAACAGGACTACAATAAATAGTGCAGCAAGCGTCACAAGAGCAGGTACGTATCGACGCAGACTACTTGACGACTTATTGTCATTTTTCACTTTGGCATATATATAGGATGGATGGCGGTCATCTTTTATCTTGGGCAGCTGTTTAATCATCTCTTCGATGTCACGATCGTTCCATTCTGATTTTTTCAATGTCCTTCTCCTCCTTTCTTAAGCGCTGATTCATCTCTATTTTCAGCCATTTCAACGCTCTATGCTGTGTTGTCTTCACTTTACTTTCGGACCATTCCAATACTTCAGCTGCTTCTTTGATGGACAGTTCCTGCAGGTATCGCATGATGATGACCAGCCGGTAGTCTGTAGAACACTGCTTCAAACATTGATATAACACTTGTATTTCTTCATTGGCGACGACGATTTCCTCTGGCGGTGCTTCATCGGAAGGCAGATCATTACGATTCCAATCGAATTTTTCAAGAATCCTGTTCTTCCAATTTTTCTGTTTTCTGAAGTGATCGATCGCCACATTTTTAGCAATGGAAAAAAGCCATGTTTTTTCTGAACTTTTACCCTCAAAATGCTGATATGACTTAAGGACCCTGATATACACTTCCTGAACCAAGTCTTCAGCATGCTGCCGGTTTTGCACCATGTAGATCAGAAAGTTATAAACATCCTGATGATATTTAGAATATAATTCGTCAAAAACGGAGTTCATTTTATACCTCCCCGTCAACTGATTAGTCGATTATTTTTTAAAAACGTTACACACTGGAACAATTTTTTTATCTATTTTCAAAACCGGACAATAATCTAAAAAAGCCAACAGTATTCCCTGCTCTCCGAGGTGTCTACTGCTGACTTTTCGAGTGAAAATTGTTCCCCATGTAACAAGATTTATCGTCACATTTCTTCAATTTCTTTATATGCCGGGATTTTTCATCGATTTATGACTGAAAAGGAAGAAAGAATGTGAATGTTGTCCCTTGCTCAAGCTTGCTATGAACCTGTATATGACCTTTATGTGCTTCTACTATATTCTTAGCGATTGCCAAGCCGAGCCCTGTACCCGATTTCCCTCTGGTTCTTGCTTTATCTGCCTTATAAAAGCGTTCAAACACGAAAGGAAGGTCTTCTTCAGGAATTCCCGAGCCCGTGTCTTTTACATGAAACAGAAATCCACCCTTCTCTTGCGTTAATGACACTGTAACGGTACCATCTTCAGGGGTGTGCCTTACAGCATTGTCGATCAGGTTAGTCAACACTTGCTCAATCCGGTCTGGATCCATAGTCATTTCCTTATTTATATTGACTTTACTTTCAAAATAAATCGAAACCCGGTTATCCCTTGCCAATCCTAGAAATTTATTCGTCACTCTTTCCGTAAACGGCATTATTGGCACGGAGTCCATATTTAAGGTGATATGGCCTGCTTCCATTCTGGCAAGGTCAAGCAGGTCATTCACCAAACGTCCCATTCTGAGGGATTCATCGTAAATGATACGGGCGATTTCTTTCTTTTCTTCTTCAGATTCCGCAATATCATCCACTATTGCTTCACTGTAGCCCTGCAGCATGGAAATCGGGGTGCGAAGTTCGTGGGAGACATTTGCGATGAAGTCTTTGCGCAGCTTATCCAGCCTTCTCTCTTCTGTCATATCCCGCACTACCACAACTGCGCCCCTGATTGTATTATTATTGTAGAGAGGACTGACAATCACGACATAAGACCTTCCCTGAAGGGTGATTTCTCCTGTCTGTTCAGTCTCGGTGACTACTACATTTTGCAGGAGCTCTTTAACAGAAGTAGGAATCGGCTCATCACCCATGTCGCTCTGTTCGTAATACCATTGCTGCAGGAACCTGTCTGCCGGGGGATTTGTTATCAGGATCGTTCCATCCCTGTTAAACGTGATGACTCCATCTGCCATACTGCTTAAAATACTCGAAAGCTGTTCTTTCTCCTGACTCAGAGCATTGATGTGAAATTTGAGCTGTCTTCCCATTTGATTGAATCCAGTAGCTAATTCCCCTATCTCATCCTTTGTAAGGATCGGTACCTTCGTATCGAATTTACCTTTCGCCACTTCGAAAGCCGCTTCCCTCATTTTTCTCAAAGGCGCAGTAATACGCGTGGAAAGGAAAAAGGCAAAGATGGTAGTCAGGATGATGGCGATTCCGGCAGCAAGCAGGATGAGCTTAGTTGTCTGCCGAGTAGTATCTTTTATGACACCAAGTGATTGATATAAATACACCGCTCCGTCTCTGTCATCGATATGCAGCGGTGTTCCAACCACAATTATATTCTCATATCTGTTGTCTGAAGAATCGGAGGAAAATTCAAATTCTTTTCTTACCGCTTTTTCATCAGAGGCTCTTTGCAAATCTTTATCATTCATGATCAGGTTATGAATGTCACGGTGACTCCCTTTTGAATCATGAGAATAAACAGATTTATCTTCATCCAGCACAATTAGGATATTGACAGGCTCATCGATGATTTCTTTTCCCAGTTCCATCCCGAGTTCCAGATCCTTATGATTTTCAACGACTCTGGCCACTTTTTCTGCTGTGTTCGTTAATTCCTTCTCTACTTCATCCACATGATAGTTCTGGAAAAATTCGAGCAGCAGAATCGTTAATATAAAAAGGACAAATGATACAAGCAATAATATGGTGACCCAGAGTTTCCCTACTACACTACGCCAAAGCCTCATTCATTTGTTACCTCGAATTTATATCCTACTCCCCATACGGTGACGATCATTTTAGCAGCCATTTCAGATACTTTATTCAGCTTTTCTCTTAATCTTTTCACATGAGTATCTACCGTTCTTAAATCCCCAAAGAACTCATAATGCCATACTTCTTTAAGTAGGTGCTCGCGATCAAACACCTTATCCGGGGATTTTGACAGGAAATATAGGAGCTCATATTCTTTAGGAGTCAAGTTAACGTCCACCCCGTCAGCTGTTACACGATGTGCATCATTATCGATAGTCAGATGAGGGTATACGATAAGATCTTTCGCTTTTGCCTCGGTTTGTATGTAATTTACTTTGGAGGAGCGTCTCAATAATGCTTTCACTCTGAGGACCACTTCCCTTGGGGAAAATGGTTTCACGATATAGTCATCCGTCCCCACTTCGAAGCCTTGCACTCTGTTTACTTCTTCCCCTTTTGCGGTCAGCATGATAACAGGGGTGGACTTCGTTTCACGAAGATGCTTACACACCTCTACCCCATCCATTCCCGGCATCATGATATCCAGTAAAATACAATCGTAGTCATTTTCAAGGGCTTTTTCCAAAGCTTCTTCCCCATTTTCTGCTTCATCAATCATATAATTTTCTCTTTCTAAATACATTTTCAGTAATCTTCTAATGCGGTCTTCATCATCTACAACCAATATGCGAATGCTTTCTTCCATAAGTAAATCCCCCTTTAGTGTAGTTCCATGATTATCCTTATTGTAATTCAAAAAAGAGGCTGACTCAAAGAGAAATTGATTCCCGTTTCGTCAGCCTCCCATTTACGTCAACGTTTTATGCGTATGAATGCAATCCTGCGATGATAAGGTTTACAGCCACTAGGTTAAACATGATGATGGCAAAACCGATAACTGCCAGCCAAGCTGACTTTTCCCCATGCCACCCTTTCGAAAGACGGAGATGCAGGAAAGCTGCGTAGAACAAGAAGGTGATAAGTGCCCATACTTCTTTGGGATCCCAGCCCCAGAACCTTGTCCAGGCGATTTGGGCCCATATCATGGCAAAGATCAATCCGCCTAACGTAAATACCGGGAACCCGATCAGCACAGAACGATAACCGATTTCGTCCATTAAGTCTAAATTGACACTCTTAACCGCAGGCTGGATCTTGGCAGCGATGCGCTTCCTGAATACGAGGCGCAATAGCAGGTAGATCACAGTTCCGGTAATAAATGACCAAATGACCGTGTTTAATTTTTTTGCATTGATCAGTTCCGGCATTTCCGCCCATGGTTCCATTGCGTTTTCAGTTATTAATTGGCCTTCATTCGGACCAACGATCGCTGGAAGCGTATATTCCGATACTGCTTCCTGGCCTTGTTGGTTGACATAGTTGAAGGTTGCTTCATAGTTCGATAATGTAAACCCTGTTGACGCCACGATAAACCCGAGGACTACGATAATCCCGTACATGACTGTTTCAAGCCAGAATGACTGCCTGCTTCCTTTTGTATGATCCACTGATTTCAATAAGTAAATCAATCCAGCCACGAAACTGATTGCGAGGATCGCTTCCCCGGCAGCTACGGTGGTAACGTGAATCTTCAGCCAGTCACTTTGAAGAGCCGGAATCAGCGGACTTATGTCCTTAGGGAACATGCTCGCATATGCAATGATCAATAATGCAATCGGCAAGGCCACAACACCAAGAATCGTCTTCTTGTAAATGAAGTAAATAATGATGAAGGCCCCTACCAGTGTCATTCCGAAAAATGTCGTATATTCAAACAGGTTACTTACAGGAGCATGTCCAGCCACGGCCCATCTAAGGAAGAAAAAGCCGAGTTGAGCCGCAAATCCTACAATGGTAATGACAATACCGATAAGGCCCCATTTGCTCTGATTCGTTTCTGTCGTGTTCTTTTGACGGATGCTCCCGCCAAGAAATAATGTCGCAACTAAATACATAATAAAGGCGATATAGAGTAAATTACTACTCCACTCGGCCATTGAGGTCGCTGTCATCCTTGTTCCTCCTTACTCTCCTTTTCTTGCTGGTCCTCCGGCATCCCAATATCCGTTCCCTCAAGGACTGTTTTCAGCTCATTTTTCAAGCCAAACCAGCCTTTGTTTGTATGCCCGGCTACTATCAAACTACCATCACCGCTTCTTCTGAACCAAATTCTGCGATGATGCCAGTATGCGCCTTGTACAACTCCTATCATAAATATAGCTCCTCCAAGAGCAATAATCCATAGGGTCAGATCTTTGTGAACGGTCAATGCCGATACGTCACGGGTTTCGACTCCTGCAAATGAGACCTTGTACTCATTCTCTCCTAGAGGTTCGAGGTTTTTTCTGATTCCTACGAAACTAATTTCACCTTCAGGTTTATCAGGTGAAAACATTTTAAACAGGAAGGCAGGATTATCAGGAACAGGTTTATCAGAAACAGGTTCCCCGCTTTCATCAAATCCTGTAAAGTTGGGATAATAGCCCATCAATTCAATACTATACCCGTTGCCGAAATCATATTTGTCCTTTGGATCAAATAAATCGACGGTAAATTCACCGAAGGTCTTTTCACTTTCTTTGTTATCAAAAGTAAATGACATCGACTTGAATTCATTCAATTTGTAGCTTGTCTGATAAACGGCAAAGTTTTCAAACTTAAGAGGATGGTTTACTTTTATAGAATCCTCTTTCTCCAACTTCAAATCTGCTTTTTCGCCTGGAAGGGTCTTACCTGATTCTTTGTACAGCACAACATCCGATTGATAGTTTTTCGCAATGGTGCCGACTCGTTCAATCGATTGTTGAAAAACCTCTTTATCTTCATTATCGTAGTTTTCAAGAGTAAACTCTTTATTCTCGATATAGTACTCATCATGAGTCCCCGGTACTGCTTTCTTCTCGCCTTCACGGATCCATATTGTTTCGTCTATATACATTCCTGGCACGAAACGCAGCATACCGCCTATCAAGAAGATGATCAGCCCTACGTGATTGACATATGGCCCCCATCTGGAAAAGCGATTTTTCTCTGCAAGGATATTTCCCTTTTCTTCACGAACCTTATATTTCTTTTCACTGAGCTTTTTCTTGATTTTCTCAAGGTTTTCATCTATTTTCGTCGTTTCTGTCACTCCATATACCCGCTGCCGCTTCAAAAAGCTTTCATGGCGTGAAACACGCTGGGTCTTAAGGGCCCGATGCAGGGGGATGACCCGGTCCAGACTGCAGATGACCAATGATACCCCAATCGAAGCGATTAATAAGAGATACCACCAGGAACTATATAGATCGTGGAATCCGAGTGTGTAATACAGCTTTCCTGCAAATCCGTAAACCTCTTCATAATATTGGCCAGGCGGAAGTACAGAAGGGATGTATTGTTTTTGTGGAAAGATCGTCCCGACCGCAGAAGCAATCAATGTAATGACGATCAGCCAAACGCCAACTTTCACTGATGAAAAGAAATTCCACACCTTGTCGATGATTGATTTATTATACGTTTGAGAGCGTCTGGCACTGCCCTCATAGCGCATATCATGCAGCTTTTCTTCTTTTGCTTTGGATGTCAGGGCACGTCCGCATGATTCACAGAGAACAGTTCCTATAGGATTGACGTGGCCGCATTCACATTTTATTTCCTTCATAAAATAAAACTCCTTATGTTAAGTTCGAACTCTGTTGCACTAAGGCTTGATGCTTTCCATATGTTTTTTGACGTCTTCTTCTGTCATGGTGCCTGTCAGCACCTTTTCCACTTTCCCTTCAGGATTGATAAGAAAGGTTGTAGGAAGCGGGTCGACTCCATAAGCATTCAACACTTCACCATTTTTGTCGATGACAACCGGAAACTCAAGGTTATGCTTTGAAACAAAACGATTCACCAGGAATTCCGACTCGCTCACATTGACAGCGAGCACCTGTACGCCTTGATCATTGAACTCTTTGTATTGATTATTCATGTACGGCATTTCCTCTTCACAAGGCTTGCACCAGGTACCCCAGAAGTTCAGGAAGACACCTTGTCCTTTATATTCCGATAGTTTGTGCTTTTCACCTTCCATATCTGTCAATACAAAATCAGGTGCAGGGTCTCCTGCTTGAATTTGCCCTCTTTCGTCTTTCGTAAAATTTGCATACAGCGTATACACAACTGCAGAGGTTAACAGAATGAGTATGATGCTCCTTATCAGAAGTCTGCGTTTCTTTTTGTTCACTTGACGATCCCTCCACCAATGTAATCGTTCTCACATTTGGAAATGATACTCTTAACAACAGGAAAGGGCCTGATTATAAGATCAGTCCCTGCAGATTTGTCAGTTATCATTATTTCTATGTAGGGAATTCACCTTAACGACTTGGAAAATCCCCTTCTCATTATAACATTTATCATTATTTTGAAAGCGTCAATATATGAATGATATGTGACATTTTCACGTCATTTATCGTATGCTTCCCGTTTCCGCAAGAGTTCTGAGCTGTTTGACCTCATGAGGTGTCAACTCGCGCCCTTCACCTGCATTCAACCCGTGAAGTGTAAGAAAAGCAAATCTTTCCCGCTTCAGCTTCTGTACTGGAAACCCGATTGCTTCGAACATTCTGCGGACTTGACGATTCCTTCCTTCATGAATGGTGATTTCAGCAATTGACTTGCCTTGCTTTTTATCGATGCTGAGCACTTTCACCTTTGCCGGGGCAGTCATCCCATCCTCCAGTTTGATTCCTTTTTCAAGTTCCCTGATCTTAAACTTAGGAGGGATCCCTTTCAATCTTGCTACGTAGGTTTTTTCAATCTGACTGCTTGGATGCATGAGCAGATTAGCAAACTCACCATCATTTGTAAGCAGCAATAACCCCGATGTGTCATAATCAAGACGTCCGACAGGATAAATTCTTTCCTCAATTTCAGGGAAGAAATCAGTTACAACCTGACGATTTTTATCATCTGCCACAGCCGAAATGACGCCTCTTGGTTTGTATAGCATAAAGTATACTTTGTTTTCTCCTTCAATCTGTACGCCATTCACTTCCACTTTATCGGAGGATGAGACCTTTGTTCCCAGTTCCTTGACGACTTGTCCATTCACTTTCACTTTACCTTCTATGATTAATTGCTCGGCTTTCCGTCTTGATGCCACGCCGCTGTGAGCAATTACTTTTTGTAAACGTTCCACGGTATTTCACCTCATCTGATTTTCAAATACTTTTGTCTTCATGAATTATTACATAATCGGGACAAAATAGAAAGGCAAAAAGAAAAAACAGCACGGGTGGCTGTTTTTTCTTAATTCTTCACTCATATTGATATGCCTTATAAATTCATGACAATTGTTGACGGTTCAAACACCGCTGTTGGTTTCCGTGCAAGACTTCGCTTTCCGCGGGTGACCCGTGAGCCTCCTCGGCTTCGCCTCCGGGAAGAAAAGCGGAGGGGCTTTGTTCAGAGGCGGGTGGCATAAGGCGAATCGGCCACGAAGGCGTTCTTTGCCTTCTTGGACGAGTTGACTTATGACATGTGCCTCTAAGCCCTGGAGCTGGACAAATAGAAAAGCGGAGGGGGCTTGCCCAGAGGCGACAAGCATAAGGCGAGCAAGCCGGAAAGGCGTTCTTTGCCTTTTTGGCTTGCTTGACTTATGACCTCGAGCCTCTAGCCGCCGGAGCTGGACAAGTCTCACATAGGCCACTTCTCCCGCAGGAGTCTTCGTCTTGCACTCCAACCAACAGCTAGAATCCATTAGAACAACCCCACTACCTCCAACGGGAGTGTAGTTTCTTCCAATATCTTTACACTGATCCACTACTTTCATATATTTACCTTTTATATACCTCCTAATTTACACGTTATTAAAATTTCTCAATTGAGCATCATCCAAACATGATAGTGACGATGAAGATGGCTGCTGCGATGCCGACGAGGTCTGCGAGCAGTCCTACTTTGAGTGCATCGCCCATCTTCTTTATACCTACTGCACCGAAGTAAACGGTCAGGACGTAGAGGGTTGTATCGGTACTTCCCTGAAGGGTGGATGCAAGTCTTCCGATGAAGGAATCAGGTCCATATGCTGCAACAATATCGCTCATCATCCCAAGAGCCGCCGTACCTGAGATCGGCCTGATGATCGCAAGCGGGACAATTTCCGGGGGGATGCCCAGCGCAAGCAGTGCCGGACGTATAAGGTCAACAAAGAATTCCAATGCGCCTGATTCCCTGAACACAGTGATAGCAACAAGCATACCTATCAAAAAAGGAATGATGGAGATGGCAATCTTAACTCCTTCTTTACCGCCTTCCACAAACACTTCATAAGTCGGGACTTTCTTAAGAGTCCCATAGATTAATATAAATCCAATCATGATCGGTATCAGCCACAGTGATATAGTAGAGATCCATTGCATTTATTTCACCTCGCGACGAGTACGTCTGTAATGAAAATATCGGTCTATTAAAATAGCGCCTATTGTGGATAACAGGGTTGCAATTAATGTGGGTCCTACAATTTCGGTCGGTGATGCTGAATCATATTTCATTCGTATCGCAATAACAGTTGTCGGAATGATCGTCAGGCTTGATGTATTAATGGCTAAGAATGTAATCATGGATCTACTGGCTGAATCCTTTCCACCGTTTAACTTCTTTAACTGTTCCATTGCCTTAATTCCAAGGGGAGTTGCTGCATTTCCGAGTCCGAACATGTTTGCGATCATATTTGAGAGGATATACCCCATGGCAGGGTGGTCATCCGGAACTTCAGGAAATAAACGTTTTACAAATGGCCTGAACAGTTTGGCCAGCTTATCAAGGAGACCCGCTTCCTGGGCAATCCTCATGATTCCCAGCCAGAATACCAGTACGCTGATCAATCCGATACAGAGGGTTACCGCTTCATTGGCTGATTTGAAAATCGCTTCATTAATTTCTTCCATTCTTCCGTTGATGATGGCAAATATAAGCCCGATTATGGTCATACCCACCCAGATCAGATTAACCATTTTGACTTACTCCCAGGAAGGTTTCCATTGAATATGCCCAAAATTTCCACCAGCTTTTCTCTTTTTCAGGCTCATCTTCTCCCTTAAAGTAAACAGGCAATGAATCTGCCTCTCTGTCCTCTAAATAAATGACAGCCTTACCGACAACTTCCGGGACATTTCTATTCTTCTTCCACTCTTGTTCCGGTTTTAACATTTTGAATTCAATTCTTACTGATTCTTCTTCTTCATTCCGCAGAGTCATGATCACATCCCGTTTCACGTACACATGGCCTGCATAAAACTCATCATCAAACTTCTCAATGGTTCCTTTTTCCAGAACGGTTTTGTATTCGAATTGGTCAAATCCATATTCAAACATGCCGATATGGTCATTCCAATCGTCCGGTGCGTTCAGAGTTACTGCGATTAAGTTTTCACCGTCCTTTGATGCGGTGGAAACAAGCGTTCTTTTAGCCAGCTTCGTATATCCGGTTTTACCGCCTGTACTATGTTTATAAAGCTCGGTCACCAGCCTGTTTTTATTTTTCCATTTGCGATCCCATTGTTCTTCAGGATTAGGCGCGGTATGGACTTTTGTACTTGAAATCTTTTTATAGAGATCGTTTTCCATTGCATATTTGGTTAATAATGCCATGTCATAGGCAGTAGAAAAATGATCGTCATGATCATCCAAACCATGCGGGTTAGAGAAATGTGAATTCTTCATTCCGATTTCAGCAGCCTTTTGATTCATCAAATGCACAAATCCCTCAAGGCTTCCACCTATTGACTCTGCAATGGCAACGGCAGAATCGTTTCCGGATCTGAGCATCAAACCGTACACCAAATCCTCAAGTTTTATCTTTTCTCCTGCTTTTAAATAGAGTGATGACCCTTCTGTTCCAGAGGCATTTGAGGAAACAGTCACTTCTTCCTCCATCTTACCTGACTCAATCGCAATGATCGCGGTCATAATTTTCGTGATACTGGCAATTCTGCTTTTACTGTGAGCATCCTTTTCAAACAATACCCTCCCTGTTTCCCCGTCCATCAGGATGGCCCTTTGAGCACTTACTGATGGTGCGGCCTGGGCTTCCTTTGAGACCAAAACAAACAATAAAGCAAATACAAGCATATAATATATGTAAAATTTCGTATTCTTCCTGCGCACACTCATCTACCCCTTTAATAGTACTTTGAAGTGTTTGTACAAGTTTATGCAGGACAAGCGCTAATATGAATCAAACATGAACTTTCTCTGCCTTTGGAGCACAGGCCCGGATGCTTCACCTTATAATAAAAAAACACGGCGGTCCGAGAACCTAGCCGTGTTGAATGATACTTTGTTATTCACTTGAATCAATCGTTTCCTGAAACTTTTCAAAAAATAAGTCGGCCTCATCTTGAGCGAAATCTTCCTGGATGTTCTCAGGTAGCGGAGGGAGTTCATCAAGATTGTTCAAGCCGAAATAGTCCAGAAATTCTTTTGTTGTACCGAACAGATAAGCTCGTCCTGTCCCTTCCGCTCTCCCGACTTCCTTAACAAGGCCTTTTGACGTAAGGGTATGGATCGGACGTTCTGTTTTGACTCCTCTTATTTGTTCAATTTCCACTCTTGTAATCGGCTGCTTATAAGCAATGATCGCTAGTGTTTCCAATGCAGCCTGCGATAATGAGCTGACATTTGGTGATTCCACCAGCTTCTTTAAATAATCGGCATTACATTTCTTTGTCACAAGCTGGAACGTGCCGGCAAGTTCAGTGATGTAAATACCACGTTCATCATTTTCATCATAGTCTTTTTTTAAATCCTGAAGGGTGTCTTTTGCTTCAGCCTCGCTCAGTTCAAGAACTGAACAGACTTGTTTCAAAGAAAGGCCTTCATCTCCCGCTGCAAAGAGAAGACTCTCCAAGATTCCCTTCCAGTTACTGTTGTCCAACAAGTCCCACCTCCTCGCATGACTCTACAAATATGTCCTTGAAATTATTTTCTTGATCCACGACAATCTGCTTTCTTTTCATCAATTCTAAAACAGCCAGGAAGGTAACGACCAAATGCTCTTTGTCATCTGAAGGAAAAAGAGATGTGAACAGCGTTCTTTTCTTTACTTTTCGCAAACTGCTTATGATTTCATCCATACGTTTCTCTATGGATATTTCCTGCTTTGTTATTCTCGTCTGAACCGGTCTCTGAATCTTTTTACGTCTTAACAGTTTATGAAAAGCACCAAGCATATCATATAATGACACTTGGATTTCAGCGTTTTTCAAGTCCGCTTCCTCAGTAAACTCCGTAAGGTCGCTCGGCGGCTTAGTATAGACCTGTCCTCTTTCTTCTTCACGGGCTTTAAGCTCGTTTGCCGCTTCTTTAAATTTCCTGTACTCTATCAGTCTTTCAACTAATTCATCACGCGGATCTTCTTCTTCGAATTCTATATCCTCATCCGTGATGCCATCATCGTGCTTTGGAAGGAGCATCTTGCTCTTAATGGCAAGGAGCGTTGCTGCCATGACTAAATACTCACTCGCAACATCCAGCTGGAGGTTCTTCATCGTATGTACGTATAATAAATACTGCTCCGTGATTTGAGCCATCGGGATATCATATATATCCACTTCTAAAGAATTGATAAGATGCAAAAGAAGATCGAGTGGACCTTCAAACGCATCGATCTTTACATTGTATTCCACTATATCACCAATTTCTATTCCATTCATTCCTATGAGCTATCTCTATAAGTATAGTAGATTAGACTCTAATCTCCAATAGTAATTTTTTGAATCGTTCTGATCTCTTTTGATACACTTTTTTAAGTACAGACTGAATATGATACACTAGTTGAAAAGGAGGGATATTATGCAGTATCCTCAAGCATATGTTCAATATCTCGTCCATTTCCATGGAAATCGGGACTATTTTGAGTGTCACGAGGTATTGGAGGAATATTGGAAGGAAGTCGATCCGGGAAATCGTTCCTCACATTGGGTTGGCCTCATCCAAATAGCAGTCGGTTTATATCATTACAGAAGAAACAATGTAAATGGTGCCAAAAGAATGCTTGCAAAAGCTTTAATAAACCTGGAGGAAAATAAGGAACTTCTTAATAAACTTGGATTGGAATCCTCGACCCTGATCAAAACCCTTGAAAAAACGATACAAGATATCGATGAACACTTGCCATACAACAGCCTTGACCTTCCAATAAAAGACCCTGACCTCTTGAAAATGGCCGAAGAGTTATGCGAAAAAGAAGGATATAAGTGGTGCATGCCGAGTGACCTGTCAAATTTGGAGCTTATCCATCGGCATTCAAGGAGGGACCGCACCCCTGTAATTACCGAAAGACTGAATGCGCTCAAGAAAAAGAGACTAACTTAGCAGGTTGAAGCTGCTGGTTAGTCTCTTTATAGTATTAAACGATATTCTCTTCATCGCATCTTTCGAAAAAAGAAGCTGTTTCCGAATTCGGTTTTACCGTTAACTCCGAATACATTTCTTTCAACTGTTTGACCATAGCTTTCCCGATCCCTTCATGACGGTGGGAAGGGTTAACCGATATATGCTGAACCTCCAAAGTGCTGTCTGTTTTAAACACTCCGATTAACCCAACAATATCCTCTTCTTTCCATAAAAAAAGCTGCCAATTATCTTCCGTTTCATATTGCTTCATTGTTTGTTGAAGTTTTTTCAAATCTTTTTCATTTGGCATGAAAGATAATAGACCCATTGCAATCTTTTCAAATGCCTTTTTATACCGAATTAACATAATTACCCCTCGTTACGTTTTGTACCTATAATGGCTATTATTATCATTATAGACAAAAACAATAATTTTTAAATCAATAGAGATTGATTTCCGTTCAAGAATTAAATCACGTCAATAAGATGAATGTTTATATATCTTACTAAAATTAGTTTGTTTATTCAACCTCATTTTCTTCCGTATTAAGCCAATACTAACCAGTACAGCAATCCACCCAAGAAACCCAGGATCAACAGTATCAAGAACAATACTCCATTATTCAGCTTCATGTCCTTCACCTTCACTATTATATGATGTAAATTATCTTTGTTTATTGTATAAAAAACTAGGCAATATTGAAAGTCCGACTGTACAATGCACTTTCTTCAGTAAATGAAAATAGATAGGCTCTTTGAATACCGCTATTGATTTCCGTGCAAGACTTCGCTTTCCGCGGGTAGCACGGAAAAGCGGAGGGGCTTTGCTCAAAGGCGGGTGGCATAAGGCGAATCGGCCACGAAGGCGTTCTTTGCCTTCTTGGACGAGTTGACTTATGACATGTGCCTCTAAGCCCCGCAGCTAGACAAGTTTCACCTGTCTCGCTCTTCCCGCAGGAGTCTTCGTCTTGCACTCCAATCAACAGCTTGAGCCAGTTAAACATTGCAATCGTACAATCTTTGCCACATAATATCTATTATTAAATCAGCCTGAATTGATGCTCATTATTGATTATGCAAATAAAATAAGCAGTTTGAAAGTTAACGTATCACTTTCAAACTGCTTTGCTTATTTAGTCAGTGATTCATCGAGTGTGATCAGGTCTTCGTAGGTTTCACGGCGGATAACAAGTTTTGACTTACCATTCTCTACGAATAAGACAGGGGGACGGGGAATTCGGTTATAGTTGTTTGCCATCGAGTATCCGTATGCCCCGGTGCAGAAGACGGCCAATATATCTCCCGCTTCCGCCTCCGGAAGGGGCAGATCCCAAATGAGCATGTCGCCGGATTCACAGCATTTACCCGCAATGGACACTGTCTCCTGCGGATCGGCATCTGCCTTATTGGCGATGACGGCCTCATACTCGGCATTGTATAAAGCCGGGCGGATGTTGTCGCTCATTCCCCCATCGACAGCGAGATATTTACGGATATTGGGTACCTCTTTGCTTGATCCTACCGTATACAAGCTTGTTCCTGCATCACCTACAAGCGAGCGTCCTGGTTCAATCCAGATTTCAGGCATCCCCAAACCAAATCTGGATGCTTCTTCTTTGACTGCATGAATCATTTCCTTCACATATTGCGACGGGGGAATCGGGTCATCCTCTTGTGTATACCGAATGCCGAATCCCCCTCCAAGATTGATTACTTTAGGTTCGAAGCCGTAAGCCGTCTTCCACTCTGCAACCTTCTCGATGATTTTCTTTGCAGCGAGGATGAATCCTGTCGTTTCAAAGATTTGCGATCCGATGTGGCAATGCAGCCCCAATAACTCTATGTATTCTGATTTCATGGACTGTTTCATCGCTTCTTCTGCCTGGCCATTCTGGAGATCAAAACCAAATTTCGAATCTTCCTGACCTGTCAAGATATAGTCATGGGTATGCGCTTCAATTCCTGGTGTCACCCTCAATAACACTTTTGTCTTCTGCTTCATTTCATAGGTGATTCCAGAAATAAGCATAAGCTCATGGAAATTATCGACTACAATACAGCCAATATTATTTTTCACGGCCATCACGAGTTCGTCACGCGACTTATTATTTCCGTTAAAATGAATTCGTTCTGAAGGGAATTCAGCCTTTAAAGCCGTAAACAGCTCTCCGCCCGATACTACATCCAGCGACATTCCTTCCTCTTTCATTAATTGGAAAATCGCGATGCTTGAAAATGCTTTACTGGCGTATGCTACTTCCGCTTTCACTCCCAGTTCCTGAAATGTTTCTTTAAATCCTCTCGCTCTTTCTCTGATTAAGGCTGTATCATAGACATAAAGGGGGGTGCCGTACTGTTTTACAAGATCGATTGTACTTACCCCGCCTATCATTAAATGCCCATTGTGATTGATTTCTGCTGAACCATGAAGATGCATGAAACAACTCATTCCCCTCTTTGATCCTATATTGATTGGACCTGCTAAGCACCGCTGTTGATTTCCGTGCAAGACTTCGCTTTCCGCGAGTGACCCGTGAGCCTCCTCGCTCGTACCTCCCTGCGGGGTCTCACATTAGTCACTTCTCCCGCAGGAGTCTTCGTCCTGCACTCCAACCAAAAGCTAGAGACGGTCTAAATCAATAAGTGTTTAACAAGCCTGCTAATTAAAAGTAATTTAACACAGATCAAGAGGTGTTGCAATATTCTTACGATTTAGCCGGCTGTTTATATTTATTACGCGGCTGTACAATACTTGGGCGGATCTTTGCACCCGGCATCGAACGTCTGATAAGAATCTGGACGAACGCTTTCGGACTGAACGGAATCAACGGCCATAAGTAAGGTGTATTAAGCGATTTGATATTTGTTACAAACAGGATGTAGAGTGTACAGCCGATGACAAGCCCGGGAATATGGAAGAATGCCACAGCCACAAGAAGCATCAGCCTTGCCATCTTATTGGCGACGCTCAATTCATAGCTTGGTGTAGCAAATGTTCCGATCGAAGCCACTGCTACATAAAGTATGACTTCAGGCTGAAACAAGCCGACATCGATGGCGATTTGTCCTATTAATACCGCTGCAATCAAACCCATGGCGGTGGAGAGAGGTGTAGGAGTATGAATGGCGGCTATCCTGAACATTTCCACTCCTATGTCCGCAATGAATAACTGAGCGATGATCGGGATATTCGTCTGTTCGTTCGGTCCGATAAATTCCAGCCCCTTTGGCAGCAATGACGGGTCAAGAACAAATAAATACCATAGCGGCAGCAGAAACAGGGAAGCTAACAGCCCAAAAAATCTGGTCCATTTTACAAAAGTCCCGACAGCTGGAGACTGTCTGTATTCTTCCGCATGCTGAAGGTGATGAAAGAAAGTGGTCGGCGTGATTATGACACTAGGGGAAGTGTCCACGAAAATAAGGACATGACCTTCCAATAAGTGAGTGGCTCCAACATCTGCCCTTTCTGTATAACGTACAAGAGGGTAAGGATTATAGCCCTGCTTCACCAGGAACTCTTCCACCGTTTTGTCAGCCATGGTCAAACCATCAATCTTAATGCTTTTTAATTCTTTTTTGATTACTTCAATCAAGCTCGGGTTGGCCACATCATCAATATACGCAATCGAAATATCTGTTTTCGAACGTTCCCCGATACGGAAAATCTCGAATCTCAACCTCGGATCTCTGATTCTGCGTCTCGTCAAAGCCGTGTTAATGATTATATTCTCCACATAACCATCACGGGATCCACGCACAACTTTTTCCGTATCCGGTTCCATCGGCTGGCGGCCAGGATAGCTTCTTACATCAACAACCAGGGCCTCGGGATATCCTTCGACGACTACAGCGATCAACCCTGATAATACTTCATCGACCGCTTCCTCAATTGTTTTAACCGGTTCCACTGATTGATGAACCAACCGGTTATGAACGATATCGAATAAATGGGTGGACAGACGTTCATTATCATTTATCGCAACAAGCTCTTCCACAAGTTCAATGATATACCCCGCATCTGTCAAACCATTGATATAGTAAAAATGAACATTTTTCCTAAGGATCTTTAATTTTCTGACGCCAAGGTCGAAGCTTTTATTCAAGCCGACATTTTTTTGCATGTATTCTTCTAAAACAGCCGGGTCCTTTGGAATGGGTGTTTTTTTAATTTCAGGCACGATAACCGCTCCTTTCAAAGATGATTTCCACCGCTTTTTTTGTAATGGGAGCTCCTTGTGAATAGTCGTCTCTTTTAGCCATCTTCCCTATATCACCTATTCCGACAATGACGGGAACGTCTAATTCATCCAAGCAATATACGGTGTCTCCATTCATTCTCCCTATTTCAAGTTCGGGTACACCAAATTTGTCTACTCCGTATGGCGTTAATTCACCAAACTTATCAATACAGACATCCACCCTTGTCCACTCAGCTTGACGAGTCTTACTCGCTACTGCAATGATTCCGAGAACCTTGATGTCCGGGTGATTCGCGACATATTTTAATGCCGTTTCACCTGCGCCTTCACCGATATATCCACTATCATCAAACATGACAAAGACAGGATCATTTTTAGCTCTTTTTATGAGTTTTACAAGTTCAGGGCCTGGAAGTACGGAAGGATTTCCTTTAGAACTTGAAATACAGCGTCCTCCATAATCTTTTGCCACCCTCTCAATTGCTCTCTTCGCATATTCATCTCCATCTGTTATCAGAACTACATTTCTTTTTTTACCCATAGAAAAACCCCTCGAGCCTTATTGATAAACCAAATACAGCCAATGAAAAAGGGAGCCGAATATCTTACCAAATACAATGGCCATGATTAACACGACAATTTGTCCCTCGATTCCAATCCGTTTCGCAAGGATGGGAAAGACATTCAGAACTTCCGTTAATGCTGCTGCCAAAAGCCCAATAAAAACCCCGCTGGCAAGCCCTATCGGTATCAATACGATTGGATTCATATGCATCGTGTAATTGTTCAAACTGATAAATCCCCCGGTCAGCGCCCCGGTGATTACCGCAATTTCATAATAGTGAATCATTTTCATCGTTTTGGTCAATTGTGTCAGTCTTGGAATGATCCCGAGGACTGTTAAAAAAGCAACAAAGCCAGACCCTACTGCCAAACCACCCGCAAAACCAATAAATAATGTCAGGATTACACTAATTGTCATCTAATCGCTTCATACTTTCTTTGTTTTCATGCATGATCACATATTGATCCAAGTCCTGCTGGTAATTGAACATTTCGACTTCTAACGGACTCGGTTCTTCGTTCAACCTCTTACGAAAGATATGATTAAAGAAAAGGATCATCCCCAGACCAAGGCCAAAAGAATATGGGATTTGAAACAGTAAAGGATGCGGGTCTTTTTCACCGGTTACAAAGTGGTAGAGTGTCTGATGAACCTGTCTCATACTGACATCTTCATGAAAGTTCATGATTGCCATCGCCGCACCGACAAACAAGAGCAGCCACACGCCAATGAATAATGGCAGAGATACTTTCTTTTTCTCATAAATGACTTCAATGATGCTTTGTACAGGACCAATCGTTTGGATATCCAGGAGAGGATGGTTCTTGGAAATCCTATTGATGACAGTCATAACATCAATGACGACAATATTCTTATCAGAAGGTGTCACCTGGTGAATACTTATGCTTTTCAGCTGGCCGAGTACAGCTTCCGGGGCGATGATCTGCGCCAATTGACCGAGATTTACCAAACTATCTGATTTAACTTGAACACGATGCCTCAGCCGAATGTACACAATTCCTTCCATGCTGTTCACTTCCTGAAAACATGATTTTCCCCTTGTACCAATAGTATGGATAAACGGAAATAATTTATGTAAGTTGTGAAATCGACATATAGTCTCTATTAACGTTCCACTAATCGCTTTGACTTTCTTTGAGTTTAAAAAACCCATAAAAAAATAACCTTACCCTTTTTTGTCCCAGGATCTTCGAGAAAAAAGGGTAAGGATATTTTATTCAGTATACATATGTTCCTTCATTGTCTGTAATATCTTTTTTTCAAGCCTCGATACCTGAACCTGGGATATACCGAGCCGGTCGGCAACCTCGGATTGAGTCTGATCTTTGTAGTACCTTAGATAGACGATCAGACGCTCCCTGTCATCCAATTCACGAATGGCTTCCTTTAAAGCAATCTTATCGAACCACTTATGGTCCGAATTGTCGGCAATCTGGTCCAGTAATGTAATGGGATCCCCATCATTTTCATAGACTGTCTCATGTATCGATGATGGTGCCCGGCTGGCTTCCTGGGCCATGATGACTTCCTCGACCGAATACTCAAGATGATCGGCCAGTTCACTTACAGTCGGCACCCTTCCGAACTTCTTCGAAAGCTCATCTTTCGCCTTACGGATTTTATTCCCCATTTCTTTTAGGGAACGACTTACTTTTACAGTGCCATCGTCCCTGATGAAACGCTGGATTTCGCCAATGATCATCGGCACAGCATAGGTCGAGAATTTCACATCGTAACTTAAGTCAAACTTATCCACTGATTTCAGCAGCCCGATACAGCCTATTTGAAACAAATCATCAGGTTCATACCCTCTATTAAGAAAGCGCTGGACAACGGACCATACCAGTCTCATATTTTTCTGCACTATGGTATCTCTGGCAGCCTGGTCGCCTGTCTGGCTTTTCTTTATGAGTTCCTTTACTTCATGATCCTTCAAAAAAGGCTGGGATTTTTCATTTTTCACTTCGACATCCATAGGCACGACTCCTTAATTGCATAGCGCTTTACTATTGGTCAAGTGCTTTTTCAGTCTAACAGTGGTGCCTGTACCCGGGTGTGATGACACTTCTACCTCGTCCATGAAATTTTCCATTATGGTAAAGCCCATTCCTGATCGTTCAAGTTCAGGCTTTGACGTATATAAAGGCTGTCTGGCTTCTTCCACATCACCAATGCCGACTCCTTCATCCCGAATCGTCATGTCGATGAATCCATCATCTTCCATTACAACTGAAATATACACAATCCCATTAGGATTGTTTTCATATCCATGAATGATGGCATTCGTAACGGCTTCAGAAACAACTGTCTTGATTTCCGTCAATTCATCCATCGTTGGATCTAACTGCGCGATAAAAGACGCCACTGTCACTCGGGCAAATGATTCATTCTGGCTCAGGGAGCTAAATTGAATGTTCATTTCATTTCTCATATTCAGGCGACCCCCAATCTTTGTAATGCATTTTCCTCAGATGGTTCAAGACGGATGATCTTAAACAATCCGGACATTTCAAATAATCGGTTGACTGCAGGGGAAATCGCGCAAACGACCATTTCTCCATGCTTTTGCTTGATTTGTTTGTATCGCCCTAAAATAACACCCAGACCAGAGCTGTCCATGAAGCCCAGTTCTTCCAAGTTCAGAATGATATGTTTGATATTCTCACTCTCGATAATCTTTGAAGATTCTTCCCTTAATTCTTCTGCCGTATGATGATCCAACTCTCCACTTAGACGGATGCACAACACATCTTTTTTCACTTCAAGGTTAATAGCAAGACTCACTATCAGAAAGCCTCCTTCTCTGTCGTATAGTGAGTCATTTCGCTATTATGATGCCGATATCCTTCTCTGTGACAAAACTAGAAGAAATTCGCCAGAATATGTGTTTTTTTTCGTATCAGTTACCAACTTTAGTAAACATTCCGAATGAACGCTTGTATAACTGCCACCAGCTTGCTTCATTTACATCCTGTTTGGCTACAAGCTCGCTTTCAAGAACTTTTTTCCCTTTATTCTCGATCACCAGGGTTCCTACTTTATCACCTTTTTTAATCGGAGCTTTTAAGTCTTTAGAAAGTGTTACTTTTTGTTCCACCTTATCAAGCTTTTCACCTTTTTTGGCAAGGATGGAGATTGGCTCGTCTGTTACAGCCTGCACTTTACTTTCTTGCCCTTTGGATACTTTCACCTGAGAAAGCGGTTCGCCTTTTTTAAACATAGGTTTGGTTTGATATTGATTGAAGGCGTAATCAAGCATCTTGGTCACTTCACTGTTCCGCTCTTTCGGAGTGGAAGCCCCGAATACGACTGCAATGACTCTCATGTTTCCTTTTTTCGCGGTAGCCGTTAAACAATATTTCGCTTCGTTCGTGAAGCCTGTTTTTAATCCGTCCACTCCATCATAAAAACGGACCAGCTTATTCGTATTTACCAGCCAGAATTTATTTTCCGTGTCTTCCCTCAGGTAAGACTCATAAGTACCGGTGTACTTAGTGATTTCATTATATTTCAGCAGTTCTTTTGCCATCATGCTCATATCGTGCGCTGAGCTGTAATGATCTTTAGCAGGCAGGCCGGTCGGATTTTGGAATTTCGTATCCTTCAAACCGATTTCTTCAGATTTTTTGTTCATTTTCTCTACAAAAGCCTCTTCACTGCCCGCAATATGTTCAGCCATCGCAACTGACGCATCGTTTGCAGAGCCGATCGCAATGCCTGTCAGCATCTCTTTGACAGTCATAGATTCCCCAGGCTCCAGGAAAATCTGAGAGCCTCCCATTGAAGCTGCATATTCGCTAGTCCGAACCTCGTCATCCCATTTGATTTGACCTTTCTCAAGGGCTTCCATGATCAAAAGCATGGTCATTATCTTTGTCATCGAAGCAGGTGCTAATTTCTCATGACTATTCTTATCATATAGAACTGTTCCTGTATCCCGTTCAATCAATATTGCTGACTTTGCTGCCTGGGCAAGCTCAGATTTATTTTCCTGGGCAAAACCAATCGAAGGCAAAAGAGAAGCTATAAGAAAAAATGCTGCCATTATACACGTAACACGTTTCATTTACCTGTCCTCCAATCAAAATCTCTCATTTTAATCAATACTTATAGAACCATTTTTTCCATCGGAACCATTTTTATACAATTAAATTTTAAATTTATCGGAGGTGCTGAGCATTTCTTTGGTCAGGTTTGTATTCAGCAAATAATAAACAAAAAAGCCTTTGCAAAAGGACGAATCCTTTCACAAAGGCATTTAGTGTTTGTGATTAATTTGTGATTTCAGTATGGATCAAGGTTGGAGCATCCACTTTCTCAGAAGAAACCTTGATGCTTTCATATAGTTTGTTTTTCACTTCTTCAATGTCTTCCTGGTTACTGTAGATTGTCACTAGGGAATCTCCAGCTTTTACTTCGTCCCCGATTTTCTTTCTTAATTCAAGACCTACTGCCAGGTCGATTACAGATTCCTTGGTAGCTCTTCCCGCTCCAAGCCACATTGCTGCAGTACCTACTGAATCGGCGATGATCTCTGATACATAGCCATCTTCTTTGGCCCCAAGTTCTACTTTATATTGAGCTTGAGGAAGCTTGGATGGATTATCGACTACAGATGCATCCCCTCCCTGCGACTCAAGGAATACTTTGAAGTTTTCGAGAGCTGATCCGTCTTCTATTGCTTTTTGCAGTAATTCTCTTGCTTCTGTTAATGATGAAGCTTTGTCTGCAAGATATACCATATGACTTCCAAGTGTTAAGCATAATTCAGTTAAGTCTTCAGGACCTTCACCTTTAAGTGTATCAATCGCTTCTTTTACTTCTAAAGCATTCCCGATCGCATATCCGAGCGGCTGGCTCATATCCGAGATGACGGCCATTGTTTTTCTTCCAACATTATTACCGATGTTCACCATCGCTTTGGCAAGATTTTCAGAATCCTCAAGTGTCTTCATGAATGCTCCTGCACCCGTTTTGACATCAAGGACAATCGCGTCTGCTCCTGCAGCGATTTTCTTGCTCATGATAGAGCTTGCAATAAGCGGGATACTGTTAACAGTTGCTGTCACATCACGTAATGAGTAGAGCTTTTTATCCGCTGGTGTCAGATTTCCGCTTTGTCCGATAACGGCTAACTTATTTTTATTCACCAATCGAATGAACTCATCATTTTCAATCTCTACATGAAACCCTTCAACTGCTTCAAGCTTGTCAATGGTTCCTCCGGTATGTCCGAGTCCTCTCCCGCTCATCTTAGCGACAGGTACACCGACAGATGCCACTAATGGTCCAAGTACAAGAGTGGTCGTATCCCCGACCCCGCCTGTTGAATGCTTGTCGACCTTTATACCTTCAATAGCCGATAAATCAATCTGATCCCCAGACTCTACCATAGCCATCGTTAAATCAGCACGTTCCCTTTCACTCATATCCTTGAAGAAAATTGCCATCGTCAAGGCACTTACTTGATAATCAGGAATTGATCCGTCTGTATATCCATCTATAATAAATTTGATTTCTTCTGTTGTCAGTTCTTTACCATCACGTTTCTTTTCAATCAGATCTACCATTCTCATTTCCGATCACCTGCTTCTATAAATTTTAATCAGTTCCCGTCCTTTTTACCAGGACATTCATACGTTAAATTGACTTAACAATTTCCTTTACGTAAGACAGGAAGTTAGCACGAACCATTTCGGTTGTTTCAATTACCTCATCATGTGATAGGGGCTGATCCAATATTCCGGCTGCCATATTTGAAATGCAGGAAATCCCCAGTACTCTAATACCCGCATGGCGGGCAACAATAACTTCAGGTACAGTGGACATCCCTACAGCGTCTCCGCCTAATGTACGGGCAAGTCTCACTTCTGCCGGTGTCTCGTATACAGGACCAGTATTTCCTACATAAACACCTTCTTGAATGTTCAAGGAAAGTTCATCTGCAATTTCTCTTGCCTTCTGACGCAGTTCTTTATCATAAGCCTGCGACATATCAGGGAATCTTGCTCCAAGTCGGGAATCATTCGCTCCGATTAGAGGATTTCCTCCCATATTGTTGATATGATCAGAAATCAACATCAGATCTCCCGCTTCGAAGTTTTCGTTCACTCCGCCCGCCGCGTTGGTCACGATGAGGATTTCCACACCAAGTTCTTTCATAACTCGAACAGGGAATGTCACTTTATCGAATCCGTATCCTTCGTAGTAATGGAAACGTCCCTGCATGGCAACGACTTCCTGACCTGACAATTGACCGAACACAAGCTGTCCTGCGTGACCTGCCACTGTTGAAACAGGAAAATCCGGTATCTCTTTGTAAGGAATTTTCACGGCATTTTGGATTTCATCCGCCAGCACACCTAATCCCGAGCCCAGGATCAGACCGATCCGCGGCTGACCTGTGTATTGATTTTTTAAATGACTTGCAGCATTTTGTATCGTTTCAAAATTCATTTTAAATAACTCCTTTTTAATAGTCTAAACAGAAAGAGGAGATGAGATGGAGAATCTGCATTTTCCATTCATCTCTTATACTGTTTTATTGTCTATGATCTTTTATTTCAATTCTGATAAAAAGCTTTTTCCGAATTTCGGCATTTCCACATTGAAGTTATCCGCTACCGTCGCACCGATATCTGCAAAGGTTTCTCTTACAGGAAGTTCATTTCCTTTGCTGAAGCGTTTTGAGTATGCCAGAAGCGGTACATATTCCCTCGTATGATCTGTTCCTGGAGCTGTCGGATCATTTCCATGATCGGCAGTGATGAGGAGGAGATCATCTTCTGTCATCTTTTCAAAAACCTCCGGAAGGCGTGCATCGAATTCCTCCAGTGCTTTTCCATAGCCCTCCGGATCCCGGCGGTGACCGTATAAGGCGTCGAAGTCGACCAGATTCAAGAAACTGAGCCCCGTAAACGATTCATCGAACGCTTTAATGAAAACATCCATCCCGTCCATATTATGTCTCGTACGAATTGCTTTCGTTACGCCTTCATTGTTATAAATATCGGAAATTTTACCAAGTGCAATGACATCGAATCCGGAATCCTTCAATTCATTCATTACAGTGCGGTTAAATGGCTTTAATGCATAATCGTGGCGGTTGGATGTGCGCTTAAAGCTTCCCGGCTCGCCAACGAATGGACGGGCGATGACACGTCCTACCAGGAATTCTTCATCCATTGTAATTTCACGTGCAATTTCACAAATTTTATATTGTTCTTCAATTGGTATGATGTCTTCATGTGCTGCGATTTGCAGGACGGGATCTGCAGATGTATAAACAATCAGCGCCCCTGTTTCCATGTGTTCTTTTCCAAGCTCTTCAATAATGGCCGTTCCGCTTGCCGGCTTGTTTCCGATCACTGTTCTGCCTGTCTCGGCCTCAAGCTTTTGAATCAGTTTCTCAGGAAAGCCGTCAGGATACGTTTTGAATGGAGTATCGATATGAAGTCCCATAATTTCCCAGTGACCCGTCATCGTATCTTTCCCTACAGACGATTCTTGCATTTTCGTGAAATAAGCGAGTGGAGATTCTGCTTTTTCCACCCCTTTCACTTCCTTGATATTCGAAAGTCCCAATTTTGCCATATTCGGCATATTCAACCCATTCATATGTTCAGCGATATGCCCCAGAGTATCCGTCCCTTGATCATTGAACAGTTCAGCATCAGGAGCTTCCCCGATTCCCACTGAATCCATTACAATCAAGTGAACTCTCTTATATGTATAGCTACTCATTTAAAATCCTCCTATTATAGCTGCTTTATTTGTACAATACGATTAAGCCTGTATTAGAAAACATTTCAGATGCCACTTTAGCATCTGGAAAAGACGGGTGTTCCGCTTCAGCTTCGGTAAGGCACTAAAAAAGCGGTTACATTTTGTATCCCTAAGCGTATCTTACCCCTAACCTTGACGTATCAATCGAAAGAGATTCACGTCAGAAGTCTGACATCTATATTCTACTTATCCCTAATAAAAAAAACAAGAGAGAACCCCTTAAAGTTATGACAATTTCTTTAAGAAGTCTCTCTCTTTCATTATGCCCTCGGATGAAATTTCGAATAAACATCTTTCAAGCGGGTTTTGGTTACATGTGTATAAATTTGAGTCGTAGATATATCAGCATGGCCGAGCATTTCCTGGACGGCCCTCAAATCGGCACCGTTTTCCAATAAAT
This sequence comes from Rossellomorea sp. ABR4_012, assembly GCF_056159545.1. Taxonomy (NCBI): domain Bacteria; kingdom Bacillati; phylum Bacillota; class Bacilli; order Caryophanales; family Bacillaceae; genus Rossellomorea; species Rossellomorea sp. ABR4_012. Next base: position 1,860,906 of record NZ_JBSWVK010000001.1, on the reverse strand, counting down.
GCGTGGCAAATGAATGCCTCAATGTATGAGGAGTTAAGTCTTTTTCGATATTTGCTTTTTTAGCAAGCGCCTTCAGGTTCTTCCAAAATCCCTGTCTTGTTAAGCCTTTACCATGGTGATTTAAGAACAGGTGATCATCCTTATGCTTTTTCGACCTCAATTTCAGCCTTGCATCTTCCAAATACTTTTCCAGGACAGACATGGCAGTCTTTCCGATCGGGATGATTCTTTCCTTATTCCCTTTACCGATACAGCGGACAAACCCCATTGTCAGATGGACATCCTCCATTTTAAGAGAAATGAGTTCACTTACACGTATACCTGTTGCGTAGAGTATTTCCAGCATCGCTTTGTCCCTCATCCCCAAAGGAGTAGATTCCTCCGGAGCTTCAAGCAGCGCTTCCACTTCCTCTATGCTTAATATCCTTGGTAAATTCCTCTCTGTCTTTGGCGTTTCAATATGCACGGTCGGGTCTTGCTCCGTACTCTTTTCCCTGAGTAGGAACTGATGAAATGATCGAATCGAAGCCACATGTCTGGCAATGGTTTTGGAGGATTTCCCCTGATCCTTCAGATGTCCCAAGAACTGGACGATATTCACTCTGGTGACCTCATTGAGCTTTGCAATCTCTTCTACATTGGTTAAGTACAGTGCATAGTTCCTTAAGTCACGCTGATAGGATTCAATCGTATTCTTAGCGAGACCTTTCTCAACAATCAAAAAATGCAAATAATCTTTAATCTCGTCTTCCAAATTGCATTACTCCCCGTTCATATAAAAAAATAGTAATCGATCGTACCAATGACTTTCTTCATCTGTGACTGAAGAAAACACTTTAACCGCGGCTCCCTCTGGCTCATCGTACTTGTGATAACCTTCGTATTCTTCGCTTATCCATATGATTCCATAATAAAATAATATCGTAGATCCAGTAAATAATATAAATACCTTAATGGTCTGCCAGACCACTCCAAGTCCTTTTTTCATAGGGTTGTCCTCCATATAAATATGATATTTCCACAGTCCATCCGTCTCTATAATACAAGCTATGACGTTTTTGGGCTGTTTTATACCAAGGGGGACGTAATTTTTCATCTTTTTTGGTCTGTTAAACACCGCAGTTGATTTCCGTGTAAGTCTTCGCTTTCCGCGGTGACCCGGAGGCTGATTAAAAAAAGCCCTTAAAGATATGTATAAAATCGTTTCAGGATGAAACAATAACCAGCTTCTTCAGGGCTTTTTCATTTACTATTCAGATTCTTCCTCTTTATCCTGACATCTTGAACAGATGCCGTGAAAGGTTAATCGGTGGTCTTTAATTTTGAATTTCCAATCTCTCTCAACAATCTTTTCAACGTCTTCAAGCAGATCATCCTGTATTTCATCCACCGCTCCGCATTCAATACACACTAAATGATGATGAAAGTGGGCGGCTCCTTCTTGACGCAGGTCATATCGGGATACCCCATCACCAAAATTGATTTTATCAACGATTTTCAGTTCAGAAAGCAACTCGAGTGTACGATACACAGTCGCCAGTCCAATTTCCGGAGATTTTTCCTTAACGAGGAGGTATACATCTTCGGCACTCAGGTGATCTTCTTCATGCTCTAGCAGCACACGTACAGTAGCTTCACGCTGCGGAGTCAACTTATAGCTAGCGGAATGAAGCTGTTTTTTAATTCGTTCAATACGACTTTCCATAGTCCTTCCCTCCCTCGTCAATGTCTTTATTATTATATCAAAAAGGGAGGAATAAGCAAAATAAAATTATTATAATGAAGAAAATGAAATCATTATTATATAATAACGATTATTTTAATCTGGTAATGACGGCTTCCATTAAATTAGGAGAGAGATATGCTTCTATACTGGCCGCAACCGTCACAATCCCCACTGCAATGACGAAGAAAATAACATATCTTGATAAAAAGGGGATAATTTGAAATTGCATGGATGCACTGTGCCTCATAAAAATTTTACGTATTAGCGTAAGAGAAAAACCGGCACTGATCACACCGATGAAGATGAATGCCGGAATGATGATGATGTTTTGAGGCAATACGCTGACAAAAGATAGAAGAAACCCGCTCCATCCCATTTGATTTACAAGGAAGCCGACAGAAAATCCGACTACGACCCCCTTCATGAAAAGCAGCACAAAAATCAGGGGCAGACCAATGATTGAAATACCCAATATCCAAATCAGGCCAAGATATTTTACGTTATGAAGGAAGCTTTGTCTGAACAGTTCTTCTGCCGATGTAATTCTTCCCCCTTCAATCTCACCGAAAAACTTATTCAAGTAAAATAATAAATCTTCTTTTTGAGCAAAAGACAATGAATTCACCACGATTGCCCCAAAGATTATTCCCATTAAAAACAGCGTAATGATAAATAAATAGATTGAGGAATGTGCTTGTACATGTTGAACGAGTGGATTTGAATTTGATAATTTTTTGCGCATCACAATGCTCCTCCTAGATATCGATTAGTAGAATATATGCAGGATGGGACAAGGATATGCGGCCGGATATCTTTTAACTACTTTTCATACTCACACACTTAATGGACCATACAAAGCCAATCTAAAAAAGAGACGCCCGCTTTAAGGTTAAAGAGCGGCGTCTCTTAAGTGTTCATTTATAAAATTTCTGGAGTTGGAGATACTGAACGGCATAGGCAGTTTTGGCATCATAGATCCTTCTCTCTTTAATCAGCCCTAAAGCTTCTTCCACCGTCACCTCTATTAGATCAACAAACTCATCTTCATCAAGTTCTCTTGCTTCTTCTATACGAGTAATATCCTTTGCTATGTATAGATGCACAAGTTCGTCTGCAAACCCTGGGGACGTGTAGAAGGAAATTAGGTGCTCAAGTGCTTCACAACCGTACCCGGTTTCTTCTTCCAGCTCCCTTGCAGCCGTTATGACCGGTTCTTCGCCTGGCTCAAGCTTACCTGCAGGAATCTCAACGATTGATTTTTCCAGAGCCTTCCGATACTGCTCCACCATCACGATCTTGCCTTCCGGTGTCAAAGCGATGACCGCAACGGCCCCCGGATGTTTGATCAATTCTCTTTTGGACGTCTTTCCGTTCGGGAGCTGAACTTCATCAACTTGCAGATCAATGATCTTTCCTTGATAAATCGTTTCACTATTTAGCGTCTTCTCTTCGAATTTTTTCACTATACAACTCTCCTTGTTCTCACAATCACGTTTTCTTCATACATTTTACCATATTTCATAGAAAGGATGAGGTGACCGATATTGCAGGTAATCGTAGAGAAAAACCGAGTCGTTCTTGCCGGGAAAGCATGGGAAGTCAGGGCAAAGCTGAAGGAATACAGCAAGAAATATAATACCGTCAAGGAGTGGACGAGTACATCCATAAAAGAATAGACGGTGGAAAGCCAAATCTTGTACGGGTCTCAACACCGGTGATTATCAGAGCTGCATTAAAATACGTAATCAAAAATCGTATCTTTTGTTTAACCGTCCCTGCTTTCGTTAAAATAATAGATAATGAATGAATCGAAAGGACGGTTATCATGGAAAAAAGACAAATTGGCAACTCTGACCTGTATGTTTCAAAAATGGGCCTTGGCTGTATGTCGCTTGGCACCGATGAGAAGAAAGCGAAAGAAATCGTTCAAACTGCCCTGGAAAACGGCATTAATTATTTTGATACAGCCGATTTATATGATTTCGGCACGAATGAAGATATCGTCGGCAATGCTCTGAAAGAAGTCAGGGACAAGGTGATCATCGCCACGAAAGTTGGAAACCGGTGGAATGATGTCAAAGAGGGTTGGCGATGGGACCCGTCCAAGGAATATATAAAGTCCGCTGTTAAGGATAGCCTTGCCAGACTTAAAGTGGATTACATCGATTTATATCAGCTGCACGGCGGAACCATTGAAGACAATTTCGAGGACAGTATAGAGGCATTTGAAGAATTGAAGGAAGAGGGCTATATCCGCCATTACGGGATTTCTTCCATACGCCCGAATGTCATTAAAAAAGTATTGCCCCAATCATCCATGCAAAGCGTGATGATGCAGTACAGCCTGCTGGACCGCCGTCCCGAGGAATGGATGGACCTTCTGGATGAGCACCATGTGAGCATCATTGCACGAGGTCCCCTTGCAAAAGGTCTTCTTAGTGAAAAAATGCTTTCGAAGGCTTCTGAGAAAATAAAAGAGAATGGATACTTGGATTATACATTTGCAGAGCTTGAAGAAGTCCTGCACTCCATTCGTGGCAAAGCAGCGGATCAGCGCAGTATGAATGAGCTGGCCCTTCAATATGACCTTGCTCATCATTCGGTCGCTTCGGTCATTCCCGGGGCCAGTTCGACCCGCCAGCTGCAGGAAAATATCCAGGCAGTTAATCAGCCTCCTCTTTCTCCGGAAGAGCTCGGGGTCTTGACTCATTTGACGAAGATTTCTCGATATGAGCAGCACCGGGACTAAACGGTGTTCCTAGTCCAGGCAAGAAAATATGTCAGGTTGTTTCACCACCGGCCTTTGCCGGTGGTTTTTTGATGGGTTCGGAGTTGGATTGGGTTCGAAGTGAGGGGGATATTGATTGAAGTTGGGCAGGGTGGCGGTTTTTATCGAATAGTTGATATTTCGCCCTTATATTCAGGATATCGCCCTTATTTCGAAAATATCGCCCTTATATTCGGGATATCGCCCTTATATCGAAAATATCGCCCTTATATTCGAAATTCCGCCTATATATTGAAATCACCGCCCATAAGTGAGTCGAATTATAAAAATATTAATTTTTCATCATGGGCGAAGAGTATGTGTAAAATAATCAACATAGAAATAGCTGCAGTTAATACTCACTGCAGCTATTTCTATCTGTAGGAAAACTTTATTTCTTATAATTCTCCCAATTCATATCACTTTCATTCAATAATTCTTCAAACGATTTATTCTTCTCTCTTTGTTTTCTTTCCTCCGCTTTTCGCTGACGCTCTTCTTCTTTTTTCACTTCTTCCACTTGTTCCAGCTCTTTTTTCTTGTTTTTGAGCTGTTCGAATAAGTCTGCATTTATTGAGTTCTTTAACGTCAACTCTGCTTCTTGTTTCTTTTTCTTGGACATTGGAAATCCCCCTGACTAAATAATTGTATTATACTTCTCTCCGCCGCTTTTGATTTCCGTGCAAGACTTCGCTTTCCGCGGGCGGTTGTTGAGCCTCCTCGTCGCGCTGCTCCTGCGGGGTCTCACCTAACTCGCTTCTCCCGCAGGAGTCTTCGTCTTGCACTCCAATCAAAAGCTGGAACAGTATAATAACAACGAACTCTCTTTTAAAATATATCAATACTAAATAAAAAACCACCCGAAAGAAAAGAGATTTTTCTTATCGGATGGTAAATGATGTTATTAGTATGCTTCCAATTTCACGTCTTCTGCCACTTCCAGCTCGGCTGCTGTGGAAGATAGAATATCTTCGACTGTGAATCCATTCGCCACTTCGCGTAGAAGCAGGCCGTTTTCTGTTACATCCATGACGGCACGGTCGGTGATAATTCGATCGACTACTCCTTGACCTGTTAAAGGCAGCGTGCACTCTTTAAGGATTTTGCTTTCACCAGCTTTGTTCACATGCTCCATGATGACGATGATCCTTTGGGCACCATGGACAAGGTCCATTGCGCCGCCCATACCTTTGATCATTTTTCCAGGGATCATCCAGTTGGCAAGATCACCGTTTTCGGCTACTTCCATTCCTCCCAGGATGGCGATATTGATATGGCCTCCCCTGATCATCCCAAAGGATTCCGCACTGTTAAAGTAAGAGGAACCGGGGATGGCAGTGACCGTTTCTTTCCCTGCATTAATCAAATCTGCATCCAATTCTTCTTCTGTCGGATAAGGACCGATTCCGAGCAGCCCATTCTCCGACTGAAGCACAACCTGTTTATTCTCTGTGATATAGTTAGCGACCAAGGTCGGCATTCCAATTCCTAAATTCACATAAAAACCATCTTGAATTTCTTTTTCCGCTCTTCTGGCAATCTTTTCACGCATTTTTGCACGATCCATCCTTTTCCACTCTCCCTTCTAGGCTTTGACTGTTCTTCTTTCAATACGTTTTTCCTGCTCTGCCTGAACCAATCGTTGAACATAGATGCTTGGAGTGTGTACTTCATTCGGATTAATGTCTCCAATTTCTACTATTTCTTCCGCTTCTGCAATGGTTACCTTCCCTGCAGCGGCAATCATCGGATTGAAGTTCTGTGCCGTTTTGTTATATACCAAGTTCCCCATCTTATCTGCTTTCCAGGCTCTGACCAGCGAGAAGTCAGCTGTATATGCTTCTTCCAATAGATATTCTTTACCATTAAAGGTACGCGTTTCTTTTCCTTCCGCAACCGGTGTCCCGACTCCTGCCGGTGTATAGAATGCCGGGATGCCGGCGCCGCCTGCACGGATCTTCTCCGCCAAAGTTCCCTGAGGAACCAATTCCACTTCAAGCTCTCCTGACAGCACCTGTCTTTCGAACTCTTTGTTTTCACCTACGTAAGAACCGATCATTTTATCAATCTGCTTATTTTTCAATAATAATCCGAGTCCCCAGTCATCCACACCGCAGTTGTTAGAGATGACTGTCAGGTTCTTGACGCCTTTATCCACCAGGGCAAGAATCAATTTCTCCGGAATTCCGCAAAGGCCAAATCCCCCTACCATAAGAGTGGCTCCGTCCTGTATATCCGCCACTGCTTCACTGTATGAAGTATAAACTTGCTTCATTGTATTCCCTCCTCAGTTCTTTTTCAGTCAGCCTTTTTATTGATGCAACTCTACGATTGTCGCTACACCTTGGCCTCCACCGATACATAAAGTAGCTAACCCATGCTCTACCTGTCTTTTCTTCATCTCATGGATAAGGGTCACCAGAATCCTTGTTCCACTAGCTCCAATCGGATGACCCAAAGCAATGGCTCCCCCATTTACATTGAGAGCATCCCGTGTGAAGCGAAGCTCTTTATCAACGGCCAGGGATTGTGCAGCAAACGCTTCATTGGCTTCGATCAGCTGCATATCCTCGATCGTCAGCTTTGTTTTCTCCAGCACCTTCTTGACGGCTGCTACCGGACCAATCCCCATTACACTAGGATCGACACCGGCATTTGCATTTCCTTTTATTGTAACAAGAGGAGTAATCCCCAGCTCATCTGCTTTTTTCTTTGACATGACTACAACAGCAGCCGCTCCGTCGTTGATTCCGGAAGCATTGCCGGCTGTCACACTGCCATCCTTCTTAAATGCCGCACGAAGTCCGGACAATTTCTCTGCAGTTGAGCCCTTGCGAGGAAATTCATCCTGGCTGAACTCAACCGGATCACCTTTGCATTGAGGGATATGTACAGGGACGATCTCATCTTTGAACCTGCCTGACTCGATGGCAGCACTTGCTTTCTCCTGGCTCCACGCTGCAAACTCATCCTGTTCTTCACGTGATAAGGAATAGCGGTCACACAGGTTTTCAGCTGTCACTCCCATATGATAATCATTGAAAGCACACCACAAGCCATCGGAAATCATGCTGTCCACTACCTTCTGATCTCCCATTTTGAATCCATTTCTTGCTCCTTTTAATAAATATGGAGCCTGGCTCATATTTTCCATTCCGCCTGCAACTATAATATCGGCATCTCCTGCAAGAATAGCCTGAGTTGCCAAGTGAACGGTTTTCAATCCGGAACCACATACTTTATTAATCGTCATAGCAGGTACGCTTTCGGGTAATCCTGCTTTTATGGATGCCTGTCTGGCAGGGTTTTGACCTAATCCTGCCTGCAGGACATTCCCCATGATGACTTCATCTACATCTTCTTTTTTCAGACCGGCCTTTTCAAGAGCATCTTTAATGACGATCGCTCCAAGCTCAGGAGCTGAAACATCCTTCAATGAGCCGTTAAAGCTCCCAATCGCTGTACGTACAGCGCTTACGATTACAACTTCATTCGACATTTCTCTTCCTCCCATTCCATACTGACTGATTTGAATGATTTTCTACCCTCTAGAGAATAGGCAAAAATATCTCCACTTTAACATTTTCGATGTAAACGCTTCATTTTCCTTTCTCTTTCTTAAAAAATTTAGTTGATTTTGTTGTCGAAATTTTCCTACAATAAAAACAAGGGGGCGGGAAATGATGAAATTACCTAAAAATATCACAATTATCGAAGTGGGTCCGCGCGACGGCTTACAAAATGAGAAGAACTTCGTACCGACCGATACGAAGAAAGAATTTATATTACGCCTGAAGGAATCCGGCATCAAGGAAATGGAGTTGACATCCTTTGTGTCTCCTAAATGGGTCCCTCAGATGCAGGATGCCGGGGATATCGTTGATTCCTGCTTAACGAGTGACTCGCGTGACTTCGTTCTTGCTCCGAACAAAAAGGGGCTCGATCGCGTATACGAAACCGGCTGCAAGGCTGTAGCTGTATTTGTAGGGGTAAGCAGTACGTTCAATCAAAAAAATATCAATAAAACAACAGAAGAGGCGCTTGCAGATCTTGAGCCTCTCATTGCTCAGTTAAAAGACCGGGGATATTTTGTGAGAGCGTGTATCTCGACAGCTTTTTATTGTCCTTATGAAGGAAAAATCGAGCCTGGAGCTACACTTTCCCTCTGCAAGAGGTTCGTCGGGATGGGCGTCGACGAGTTGAGTGTTGCGGATACGGTGGGGCGTGCGAATCCCCTTGAAGCGTATACCCTATTTACTTTACTAAAAAAGGAGATGCCGGACATACTCTTGACTGCACATTTCCATGACACCAGGAAGCTTGCCCTGGCTAATATCCTCGCTTCCATGCAGGCTGGGGTTGATCGCTTTGATGCTTCTGCCGGCGGACTGGGAGGATGCCCTTTTGCTCCGGGAGCCACAGGAAATGTTGCAACGGAAGACGTTGTATACATGGCTGAAGAAATGGGAGTGTCCACCGGGATCGATTTAGAAAAGCTTTCACAAGCGATTGATGTTGTGAAGCCTCACATCAGCCGGCCGATCGATACCGGCTATTACAGACTTTATGAATTGAATCAATAATTGCTGAATATCAGCTTATCCCCTCGAGCATTCTAAGATTAATCTAATGCTAAGAGGAGATGAAAACATGAGTCAGAAACGTGAAAAAGGGTCTAGTCAAAAAGGAAAGCCAAACAGTGATACAGTCTCGAATACCCTATCTGCGGAAGAGCTTGATAAAGCGATTCACCCGACTAAACGTCAAAATGCCAAATCTTGATTCACCTTCAGAAGAGCCCCGTATCGGGGGCTCTTCTTTTGTCTTTATCTCCCAACGGTCCCTCAGTATTTAAATTCCACTTCTTTCCTCTTAATGATAAAATGTAAGCATTACTGAAAGACAATGAGGTGAAATGTATGAAAAAAAGATCTCTCTTTTTAGGAGGTGCCCTTTCCGCTCTCGGAATTGGCGGGTTGGGATATTTCATTACGAATACCTTTCTCTACCTTCCCAAGAAAGATGATGAACTCGTTCGAACACGGGAAATCAATGCCCTCCGTCTCATTCAGGAGGAGTATGACGAACTCCCGAAAGAAGAGGTGACCATCCCTTCCCCATATGGATATCATCTCAACTCTATTTTCGTAACACCCCATCCTCATAAGAAATATATGATTTTTGCGCATGGCGTCACTGAAAACAAACTTAATTCCATCAAATACATGAATTTATTTATAAAGAAGGGATTCAATGCCATCATCTATGACCATCGCCGTCATGGAGGATCCGGAGGCAAAACGACCAGCTACGGATATTACGAAAAATTCGATTTGAAAGCCGTCGTTGATGAATTGATCCGCCGGGAGGGTGATGATGTCTTTTTTGGCATACATGGTGAGTCCATGGGCGCAGCCACCATGCTGCTCTACGGAGGAAGCGTCGAGGATCGGGCCGACTTTTACATTGCAGATTGTCCTTATTCCGATTTTGGCGAACAACTTGCCTACCGGATGAGTGTCGAACTTAAAGTACCTGCTAGATTTCTGCTGCCGCTGGTAAATCGCACCTTGAAATTACGCGAGGGCTATTCGTTAAAAGAGCTGTCCCCCATTTCGGTCATTCAAAATATCCAAAAGCCTGTCCTGTTCATCCACAGTATGGAGGATGACTACATCCTGCCGAAAATGACAGAAGACTTATTTCATAATAAGCAGGGGGACAAAATGATGCATCTGGATTTCCGCGGCACCCATGCCCAATCATACAACGAGGACCCAGAGAAATATGACCATGTCATTCAACAGTTTCTGGATGAAGTCGTCGTCCGAACGGAGGGAGCGTGATGATTCCGGATTACTTTCGTTCAAAAATGAAAGCGATGTATGGAGAGTCGGGTTTGGTCTGGACAAATCTGGCCGAACAGACAATTCTCTCCCTCAAGGAAAAATATAACCTGACATTCGGCGAGCCTTTTTCATTAAGTTATAATTTCGTTGTCCCTGTCTTACTTACAGACGGTACTTCTGCGGTGTTAAAAATGGGGTACCCCAATAAAGATTTTTCAAATGAGTTTCACGCACTCCGGGAGTTCACCGGTGATGCTATGGTGAAAGTAATCGATTTGGATGAGGAAGCAGGCTGGATACTCCTGTCGCATTTACAGCCCGGTCATGCTTTGCATTCTTTACGCGATGAAAAAGCCCGGCTGGAGATCTTTGCATCGGTCGCCCGGCAGTTATGGCATAAGCCTTCATCTTCTTATTCATTCCCTGATGTCGAAGCCTGGTCAGAAGGAATTGGGCGATACAGAACCCGTTTTAATGACGGTACCGGTCCCTTGCCGGAAAAAATGATCGCACAAGCAGAATCGCTGTTCCCTCAGCTTCTCGTCTCTTCAAACGAACAGTATTTACTTCACGGTGATTTGCATCACGAAAACATCTTGTATTCAGAAGCGTCGGGCTGGACCGCAATCGATCCCAAAGGCCTGGTCGGCGAGCGGGAATATGATTGCATCCAGTACACCTTGAATCACTGGAAGGACCATGATGAGCCTTATGAACTTTTAAAATTCAGGACTCTGACCTTATCTTCCCTGCTTTCCCTTTCCTATGAAAGGCTCATTGCTTACGGATTCTGTCACTCCGTCCTGTCTGCCTGCTGGTGTACTGAGGACGGGAGCGACTGCTGGGAAAACGGGGCGGCCATTGCGGAAATGTATGAGAGACTCATGAACGAAAATAAAGCCGGCTCCTCTTGAGGACCGGCTTTTTCTCTATTCTCCAGGGTACAGGATGAAGTTCATTCTTCCGTTTAAGATCTGTCCCGGACTTTTCAGTTGAAAGGTATTACTGCTTGTTGAGAAATCGATTTTCAATTCCTCATCAAGAAAAACCGTTTTCGACTTCTCCACTAATATCGGAAAACGATTGGTTTCGACTTTCATATCATCAATTTCATCCGGTTTTGTCACATACCATAAGGTCGGAATGCCGCTTACTACACAACCGCATCCGTCTATATCATATTTCAGTTTTAAATAGCCTTCCCGGCCTGCTATTTTATCGTTGATCTTTTCTGTGGCTGCATCTGTAAATTGAATTTTCATGTGACTTCCTCCTCCCTTCCATCCTATCATATTTTTTCTGATTTCTTTTATTATATTGCGTTTTTCCATTTTTCACTTTACTATCATAATGGGGAAACTTTTGTATTTTATAGAAAGGGTGGTTTTTCATGGCAAAAGCTCAAATCAAAGTCAATGACAACGGTTCTTTTCGGGTGACCGGGGATGTCGAATTGATTGATGCAGACGGAAATGTATTTCCTACGAAGCAAGTCTTCTCACTTTGCCGCTGCGGTTTATCTACTAAAATGCCGTTCTGCGACGCTTCTCACAAGGGGAAATTCGAATCTTGTGTGCGTGCGGAGAAAGTGTTGGATGAGGAATAATCATGAAAGCGGAGAGACTTTGCAAAGTCTCTCTTTTTATTGGTGCCAGTGGCCTTCTCACTCTTCAAAAAAGCGGATATCCGTGATCCCCGATAAAGGAATATAGTGAACTTTCTCATCCCGGTCCACCACATGCAGCTTCCCTTCCAAAGAATCCGCATGGTGAATGGCTCCGACAAGCAGCTCATGCCGATGATTCACATAATGAGTGATCGATACGGCTTTACCAAACTCCATCGCTTCCGCCACTACTTCGTTCAATACTTCTAATTCTTGTTCATCAAGCTCTTTTCTTTTTTCATACGTATCTTCCTTCGCCCAGTCCCGTAGTAATTTCACATGCTCCGGCAGCATCATGGACGTCCATTTGATTCTTCCGCGGTCACGAATCATACTTGCTCACCTCCCGGATTCATCACGATTTGTGTCCTCCGACGAGCCGCGCACGGTGTCTCGCCGTTCCTGCTTCTGTATAGGATACCGCCCTGAGCAGGGAAGCCGACCCATACTTGCGGCGAATCCTATCCACCACATACCCCAATTCCCGCTTCTCCCAGCGTTTGGGATCAAATAAGGAAATTTGCATTGTTTCATCCTCCACAATATTTGAAAGGGCTATGGATATTTTCCGGACGGTCTTTCCGTTATAATTCTCTTCAAAAAGCTCGAGACAGACTCTGTACAAGTCCATTGTGATATTGGTCGGCTCTTCCACTGTCCTGGAGCGGTGGAACCCGCCTCCGAATTCTTCCTGACTGTACCCGATCCCAAAGCTGATGGTTCTTCCAGCCTTCTTATGCGTCCTTGCCCTCCTTGCCACTTCTTCACACATCTCGAGAATGACAGACTTGATTTCCTTCCTTTCCTTATAATCCCTGAGGAGAATCTGACTTTTTCCGAAGCTGATCTGCCCTTCCATGATCGGAGCCCCGATTTCCGATAAATCCACACCCCAGGCATGATAATACAGCTGGTTGCCCATCACCCCGAACTTCGCTTCGAGTTTTTCGAGCTCATACTGCGCCAGCTGCCCGACCGAGAAGATTCCCATCCGGTTGAGCGTCTTTTCAAGACGGCGGCCGATTCCCCACATTTCACTGAGGGGGGACAGAGGCCACAGCTTTTCCGGCACGTCCTCATACCGCCACTCTGCAATCCCCTCCTTCTTTGCTTCAAGATCTAAACAGAGTTTGGACAGAAGCATATTGGGTCCGATTCCAATCGCACACGGAAGCTGAAACTCCCTTTCCATATCATCTTTTATTTTACGGGCGATGGTCATGGCGTCCCCCCACAGATGGGTGGCCCCGTCAATTTTGATGAAGCTTTCATCGACACTGTACGTGTGAATGGCGTCTTTTGGAACGTAACGATGAAACAAGCGGGTAATTTCAGTGGAAATGCGTACATAGGTAGCCATTTTCGGCTCTACAAGTTGAATACGGGGATCCTTTGGAATTTCGAACATCCGCGACCCGGTTTTAATCCCGAAGTCTTTCTTTAACTTGGGAGACGCAGCCAGTACAATGCTCCCCTGCCGCTCCCGGTCCCCGACCACCGCTAAGTGACACTGGAGCGGATCAAGCCCGAGCATGACAGCCGAACAGCTGGCATAAAAGCTCTTCATATCGATGCATAAAATCTTGTGGTGCGGCAGCCTGCTGTAATCGACAGTCATCCTTCTCACTCCTTCCCTTTGCGAAATCGAACATTCGTTCTTATTTATTATATCTATGATTGTATACGAATATACGTTCGCTTTCAACTTAAATTACTGGGAATGGAGTTAAAATATTGGGAGACCGAAAAGCGGAGTCGGCTCGTTCAGAGGCGACAAGCATAAGGCAGGGCAGCCATAAAGGCGCTCTTTGCCTTTTTGGATGGCATGACTTATGTCTCGAGCCTCTAGCCGCCGGAGCTGGACACTAGAAAAGTGGAAGGGCTTTGATCAGAGGCGGGTGGCATAAGACGAATTGGCCATGAAGGCGGGTCTTTGCCTTCTTGGACAATTTGGCTTATGACATGTGCCTAAGCCCTGCAGCTGGACAATAGAAAAGCGGACGAGGCTGGCTCTGGGGAACCGCAGCATAAAACGATTAAAGTGAACGACGGGACAAACAAGAATGATTCTAAGCGGCGCAATTATCGGGAAAGTGGAGCATTAAATTGAAAAGGGGCGCAATTATCCCTGAACTGGCGCAATTAATAAAAATCCGGCGCAATACTTCAAATTAGTGGCGCAATTATCCTCATTACCCGAGTCCCAAGAGGAATATAGAGATGGGCATTTCCTTAAAGCAACCTTTTTTTACATATAGCTGTAACTATATCCCGTTTTCCTCTAATAAAAGGATGAAACCCTCCTCCACATCTTCTGCTGGAGCCCTTCCCTTCAAATTCGCTCCTGCCTGCAAAAAAGAGCCCGCCCCGTCACAGAGCAGACTCCTTCACTTCATTACCCTTTTCCGGCCTGAAACCCCGGATACTTTGTCATCCCGCCATCTGCGATCAAGGTCGTTCCGGTTACGTAGCCTGCCTGTTCTGATGCAAGGAATGCTGCACAGGAAGCGATTTGTTCAGGTTCGCCGATGTAGCCGAGCGGTATCAGTTTTTCGACCCCTTTTTTCTTTTCGGGGTCGGAAAATTTCTCTGCATTGATGGGGGTATCGATGGCGCCCGGGGCAATGTTGTTGACCCGGATGCCGTCGGGGGCGAACTCCAAAGCCAGGCTTTCCATCAACAGTTTCACTCCGCCTTTGCTGGCAGCATAATGAACGAAATGCGGCCAGGGAATGATTTCGTGGACAGATGAAATGTTGATGATCGAGCCCTTGATGCTATTCTTCAACATGTACTCCGCCGCTTCCCGGCAGCCGAGGAAGGTACCGGTCAGATTTGTATTCAGGACTTTGTTCCAATCTTCGAGGGACAATCTTTCAGATGGCACTTCATTTTCAATTCCTGCATTATTCACATAAATATCGAGGCTCCCATATGTATCATGGGCGAATTTGACAAAGGCTTCGACATCCTCCTCTTTGGTCACGTCCCCCTGGATGATGGAAGCAGTGCCGCCGCTCTGTTCGATTTCCTTCAATAATTCCCGTGGATTTTCATCTTCATTGAAGTAGTTGATGACCACCTTGCATTTTTCTTCGGCAAACCTTTTGGCTATCGCCTTGCCGATTCCGGTTGCAGCGCCTGTGATAATAACCACTTTTCCTTCTAAATCTGAATACATGGGATTTCCTCCTTTATTTTTTCAGTACTATAATGCAGCGCTCTTGTCATGAACATAAGAGTTGATGGCCTGCCCGTCCTATTTTTTTGTATAGCCGAGCAGCACTCCGCCGATAATGATGAGAATACACCCTGCAATAACAAGCAGTATTTGTTTTTTCGATTTCTTTTCGCCTAAGAAGAAGAGCCCTCCTATTGTCGAAATGACTATTCCCGTTTGTGAGAGAGAAAAGCTTGTAGCCACCCCGATCCTCGGCAAGGCAAGCAATAACCCAAGATTTCCAGCTGCCCACATGAGGCCGGTTAAAATATTCCTGACTGTGTATTTAGTGAAGGGCTTATGCCTGATGGTGATGGCGACCGCCCCGATAAACATCCCGATGGCCTGCGGTAAAATGGCTTCCCAGCCGTCGACCTTGAACCAGCGGACAATGACGACATACGCTATGTAACCAAGACTTGAAATTAACAATGTAAGAAGCCCTTTTTTCAACTGTTGATTGTCATTGTCTTCGGATTTTTGTGTATAGGAAGTTAAGATAACGCCAATGATGAGCGCGATGACCGCTCCGCTTCCAAGCATTATGGTTTCAGTTGTCGTCCACTCTTTAAACACCAGGACGCCGAATAGAGTCGTTCCGATTAATTGCATCCCGGTGGAAATGGGCACGGTTTTGGCAACGCCTATAAAGTTGACACTTGCGAGCTGGTTGACTTGTCCCACCGCCCAAAACACGCCTGAAATGAAACCGACACCCCAGACAAGCATTGATAATTCGGGAGATTTAAAGAAGAAAACACCAACGGCAAACAGCAGCGACCCGATCGTGATCCCGACCGTCTGACTGTAGGCATTCCCCCCGAGCTTTACACTTACAAACACAAGACTCCCCCATGCGACTGCGGGGATCAGGGCTAACAATATTCCCGTCATACATTCACATCCCTTTTAACATAGATAACAATAGTTTCCCTCTGAAGGAAAAAAGTAGGCATATATTTTAATAAGATCCGCATTTTCCTTGTTCAATGATGCATACCCATATTTGGTTTTGTATAATCGCTCTAGGTGGAAGAATGGAAAAATAATGAATGTAAGAAGATTGAAAAGACCTTTTTTCTATATGAGCATGACAGGAAAACGGTGACCCTTAGTAATAGTGATTTGTATGGGGAAATACTTAACCGGATGAAAGAAGAACCTGAAAACTAGATGCATGAAATATTTGAAGATATTGTGTATGAGTACCTTGTGGGATAACCCTTCTGTTGAAGGGTTTTTTCTTTTTTTGACGAATAATGTAAGAATGAAAAGGAGAGGAATCAAGTGGATCATTGGATACAAGCTGCAATCACCTCCCTCTTATTCCCGGCAAGCATCACAAACGCCATTTTAAGAATGAATGAAAAGCAGCCCCCGCCAGGTAAGTTGGTACAGACAGAAAGAGGTACGTTTCATGTAATCGAGAAAGGAAAAGGCCCTGTCACGGTCTTGATGGATGCCGGTTTATCAGGACAGTCCCTGCACTGGCACAGGGTTCAGGAAATACTGAGCTCCTGTACCCATACCATTTCTTTCGACCGTAAAGGATATGGGTGGAGCAGCAGAAGGGAGTATGGGGACGGATTGAACACCGTGAAAGATATGGAAGCCATTTTTGCCGCATTAGACGTGAGTTCCCCGCTGGTGCTCGCAGGTCATTCTTATGGAGGTCTGAACGTGCGCTTATTTGCAAGCGAAAACAGGGAAAAAGTGAAGGGAATCGTCTTCGTTGATGCTGTTGGTGAACAAAGATATAAGACAGATGAATTCGATTCGAAGAGGAAGAAGGAGTGGCAGAAAAGTATTCGGATGATGAAATTTGGTCATTACACTGCTTATACTGGACTGCCCCGTCTATTGAAGATGAAGGTAGGCGGAAGATATCTTTTCCCCGAGCTTCAGAAGTACCATTCCTTCGTCGGATACAGCCCAAAAGCTTATGAAGCGGTTTTCAAAGAATTAAGAGACAGCGGCATTACCGCTCAGCAGGTGATGAACAGCCGCAGAATTGAACGGTCGCTTCCCCTGACTGTCATTCGATCGGGAAATCAATCCCCGGAATGGACCGGGTATCAGGAAGGTTTAAAGGCCCTTTCAGACGATGTGACGGAAATAAAGACAACTCATGGACACAATATACACATGGAAAATCCCGAACTCGTGGCGGAAGCCATCCTGAAACATCTTTAATTTACAAGGACATACGAAAAACAGCCATCTGCAACTACCAAAAAGAGCGGATCGATATTGACCGCTCTTTCATTAATGGGCAGATGTAGAAATGGGAACGATGACGCGTTCGTTCTCAATATTGACAAGCACGTGGACATCCCTATTGAGGGATAAGTCTTTAAAGCGCAAGGAATACATGCCTGTCGGATTTTTCTCCATTGACTGCATGACCACTTGGGAAAAACGGGGATCATTCACGACAAGTTCCACCGCGTTTCCTTGTTTCACGCTTTGTTCATCGGTCAGCAAAATGAACTGATATGCAGCTGCACTGGCAGGAAAAGATTCAGAAGAGGCGCCGTCAAACTTGACCTTTATCTTCTGACCGATTTTTATATCTTCACTATGTAAGGATTTCTTTTTATCAGATTTGAATTCTGTTTGTTTATCAAATGAAAACCACACATCATTAATCAGTACTTTATTATTCTCAAGATCTATATCAGTCGCAAAGCCTATGAAATTTTCATTGTGCTGAGGCTTGCTGACCGCAGTCGAATCACAACCGCCTATAAGAAAAAAGACACACAGCATGAATAAGATGGATTGTTTTTTCATAGACTCCCTCCTTATAAGATTAGACGTACTAAAGTACTATTTGGTTTCACTATTTCTTGAAAAAAAGTTTATTTCCTACTTTTTCTACAAATGTTGGAAATAATTGATACACAACGCTGCCTGCATTCATCCAGCGTGGCAGATTGATTTCCCTTCTATTTGTAAAGAGCGAATCAACAACCTTTTCTGCTACAAAATGGGGTTTCAACATCCATTTCTCAACATTCTTCACGTACGTACCAGATTCATCGGCAATCGAAAAAAAATCGGTGGCGATTGGTCCGGGATTAACAGCTGTCACACGCACCCCATATCTTGCAGCTTCCATCCGCAGGCTGTTGGTATATCCGAGGACGGCATGTTTGGATGCTGAATAAGCACTGGATTTAGGAGATGCAAATTTACCTGCCTGTGAAGCGATGTTGATGATATGCCCAAATCCCTGTTCACGCATATGTGGAAGGATTTCCCCTGTACATGCCATCAGACCCAGGACGTTCACTTCGAACATTCCCTTCACTTCTGAAAAAGGAGCTTCATGTGCCTCTTTGAAAACGCCATACCCCGCATTATTGATTAAGCCATGCACTTCTCCGAAATCATTCAGGATCGCTTGAAATACGCCTGGTACCTCTTCGTATCTGGCAACATCCAGTGGATAAATTTCCACTTTCGTTTGAAATTTACTTTCCACAGTTTGTTTCAGCTTTTCCAGCAAATGAAGACGGCGGGCAATCAAGGCCAGATTCCCTCCGCTTTCAGCTACTTTTAAAGCCATTTGTTCACCGATTCCCCCTGAAGCACCTGTAATGACAATATTCTTTCCTTTAATTCTATGATTCAACTCTCTCACCTCGATTACGCATGGTAGTAGTAAGTGCTATCTTGTTTTTCTTTCCTGATCGACCCAAGAGATTCAAGATAATCCAATTGGCCGATTGTTTCTGACAATGTAAGCCCGAGCTCCTTTTTATAAACGGAAGGAAATAAGAGCTTACAGATTTCGAAAACCGTTTGTTGTTTACCCTGGATCATCCCAAGGACAGCCTTTGCCCTTCCTTCCTGTTTAGCCAGTCTCTTCGGAATCAAGTCATGGACATTTTCAACTTCTTCCCCATGCCCGGTATAAGCATATGAAATGGGGATGTCCAATAGCTTTTTCAACGAATCATTGTATTGAAGGAGCGGCTTTGTGCGCTTGGTACCGCCCTCAAAAGGGGGCTCGATAATCGGATTGGGCGAGATATGGGCGAGAATATGATCACCAGCGATCATTACTCCGTCACTTTCCCGGTAGAAAGAAAGATGACTTTGAGCATGTCCCAGGGTTTCGATGACCCTCCATCCGGGTAGCCCAGGTAAGGAGTTTCCTTCTTTTATAGCATCATCCAAGCTTCTGTATCCCATGTATTTCAATGGGCTTTTAAATTTGGGAATCGCTGAAAGATAGGCTTGAGGAAGCCCCGATTCAAGACCCAATTGATAGAAAAAACGGTCATATACCTTATGAAAATAGTCATCTCTGTTGATCCAGTATTGATTATACTTGTGGCCGACTATTTTTACAGATTCCGAAAATCGCTGCAGCATTCCAGCGTGATCAGGATGATGATGGGTTAGGATGATTTGTTCGATATCATCAGCGGAATAGCCTAACGCAGCCAGCCCGCTGGTCAATTGAGACCAGGCGGTATCCGTAAGCGGGCCGGCATCCACCAAGGAAAGCACATCCCCTTTTATTAAATAGACATTGACATCCCCCACAGCGTACGGAGTTGACAATGTGATTTTAGCGATATTATCCACGAAACCAGTTGTTGACATTAGTTCACCACATTCCAGTGTATTGGATGGGACCAAAAAATGAATGGTCCTTCATTTTATAGTGTACAGCTAATTCCTTTCTTTGTCATTTTTCTTATCTTGTGAATATACAGAAATAAATACTTGACAGACAAGCTGCTTTTTTAAGATAATCACCTATAATATAAAGTTAAAGCGATGATAAAGAATAGTAACAGATAAATGGCGCTAGAGAGCAGTGCTCATAGGCTGGAAAGCACTGTCGCCCTCTCTGTCTGTGAACCTGCCTTTAGAGCGTCTTAAAAAAGAACGTTTCCAGCGTTACATGGAAATCAAGTGTATTCATTCAGCTGTTCTGGATGGATAAAACAAGGTGGTACCACGGAAGCATGACCCTTTCGTCCTTTATGGATGAAGGGGTCTTTTATTTTTCAAAAGGAGGGAACGTTAAAATGAAAACATTGTTTATCGGAGCCGGTTCGATGGCATACGCTTTATTAAGCGGAGCCATTGATGCTAAGGTTTTGGAAAAAGAAGAAGTGTATATTATAAACCGGGCCAACCACCAGCGATTAACAGAGGTAATTGAACATTTTGGTGTAAACGGGGTAAAAGGCCGTCTCCCTTCAAATGAAGAATTTGATGTGGTCATCCTGGCCATGAAGCCAAAGGATTTCCACGATGCAGGACCGGCAATAAGGAGTTTCCTTTCCCCGGGCACACTCATCATCTCTGTATTAGCCGGGATATCAATCAAGCATATTCGGGAAACTCTTGCGTTTAACGGGGCCATTGCCAGAGCCATGCCAAATACGAGTGCTGCACTCGGAAAGTCAGCAACCGCCGTCACCTATAATGACTTTCTTTCAGACCGGCAAAAAGAATGGACACTGACATTTTTTCGTTCCGTCGGCTTATCCGTTGAGGTTCCAGAAGAGCAGATGGATTTGATCACAGCGGTATCGGGCAGCGGTCCCGCTTATATTTATTATGTCGCAGAGCTGCTTGAAAAAGCGGCAACGGATCTCGGACTTGAGAAGGAGCTTGCCCGGGCATTGATTACGCAAACCATTGCGGGTGCATCCAAAATGCTTGAAGATTCAGGCCTGGAAGCCGCGACACTGCGCAAAAATGTGACCAGTCCAGGAGGCACGACAGAAGCAGGCATATCCGTTCTTGAAGAATACGGTGTCAGTGAGGCATTTTCAAAATGTGTGGATTCTGCCATGAACCGTTCTCAGGAAATGGGAAAAGAATTGATTGTAAATCAAATGAAGTAAAATCTTGAAAAGCAGATTTCTTTTCACCTGTTATTTCAGGTTGATATAATCAAATAGCACGAGTATTTAGGAACTCGAAATAACTTGCCGAAAGGAGATACGTTGTTGAAAACAAAATTGTTCGAACCATATACCCTAAAAAATGTTGGCCTTAAAAACCGTATTGTGATGGCACCTATGTGCATGTACTCTTCCCACAATGAAGATGGAAAAATAGAAAACTGGCACCGTACGCATTATATAAGCAGGGCCGTCGGCGGTGCAGGATTGATTATACAAGAAGCAACCGCGGTCACCCCGCAGGGCCGGATTTCACCTCAGGATCTCGGCATTTGGAGCGACGACCACATCGAAGGGTTAAGCAAGCTAGTAGCCTTGATCAAGGAACAAGGAGCAAAAACCGGGATCCAATTAGCCCACGCCGGCAGAAAAGCAGTATTGGAGGGTGACATCATCGCTCCTTCTCCGATCCCTTTTAATGATGACATGAAGACTCCTCTTGAAATGACTTCTGAGGATATTCAAGAAACCATTACGGCATTCGTGAAAGGAGCAGAAAGAGCAAAGAAAGCAGGATTCGATGTCATCGAGATACACGGTGCCCACGGGTACCTCATCAACGAATTCCTTTCCCCGCTATCGAATAAAAGAACCGACGAATATGGAGGTTCAGCCGAAAACCGCTACCGCTTCCTTCGTGAAGTGATCGACGGAATAAAAGACGTATGGGGGGGTCCTCTTCTCGTTCGTGTGTCAGCAAAAGATTACCACGGGGACGGGTTGGATGTTGAAGATTATGTTGCATTTGCCAGATGGATGAAAGAGCAGGGAATCGACCTTATCGATGTCAGCTCGGGAGCAGTCGTCCCAGCACGAATACCGGTTTACCCTGGTTATCAGGTTAAACTTGCTGAAACCATAAAGAAAGATGCCGGCATCCCTACTGGAGCTGTAGGACTAATCACGTCAGGACTTCAAGCAGAAGAGATCCTTCAGAATGAACGTGCTGACTTGATCCTGCTCGGCAGAGAGCTGCTTAGAGACCCATACTGGCCTCGCAGCGCCGCGAAAGAATTGAAGGTAGAGATCCAGGCTCCGAAACAGTATGAGCGTGGATGGTAGATAGAAAAGCGGAAGTGGTCGTTTTGCTCCCTTTGAAAAATGTTCTTCGGCTTTAGAGGCGCTTTTTGCCTCAAAAGACGAAGGTAAATTTTCAAACGGGAGCAGACCACTGGAGCTGGACAGATAGAAAAGCGGAAGGGCTTTGGTCAGAGGAGGGTGGCATAAGACGAAGCGGCCGGGAAGGCGCTCTTTGCCTTCTTGGACGGTTTGGCTTATGACATGTGCCTCTAAGCCCTGGAGCTGGACAAATAGAAAAGCGGAAGCGCTTTGGTCAGAGCCGGGTGGCACACGAAGCGGCCTCGTTATAAACCGAGCAGGTATGCTCGGTTTTTTCTTTGGATAAGTATTTGAAACATAGGCTTATTTAGAATCATTATTAAAAGATCATAAATTTCAGTTTAGGATCATAAATCTGGAAATAGGATCATATATTTACAGATAGGATCATAAATCCTGAAACGGGATCATATATTTCCAAAAAAGATCATAAATCCGGAAAGAAGATCATAACTGCTTCCCCGCCCCACTCCATTCAACTTCCACTCTGTGAAAAAACCTAAAAAACCAATTAAAGACTGTAAAATAGACGCATATATATTCCCGATCTTCTGATTTCAAACTCAATCATCCAAAAAAGCATGCTTGAAGGCCGTCTTTGCCCATCAAGCATGCTTCATTAATGAATCAGAAATATCAAAATCAAACTATCTTATAATCAATGGTTCGTCAAGACTCCCAAACTCGTTCCACCCTGCCCTCATCCACCTTCACCCGGTACACATCCGGGTTGGTCAAAGCAAACAATTCTTCGAATCCATATTTTTCGTCAAAGTAACGGAGAAATAAAGTAGTTAGGTTGCCATGGCTCACAACGACGATGTGATCTTCTTTTCTTTTGACCACATCCCTTATAAAAGAAGCAGCACGCCCCATTGCCTGTTCATTTGACTCTCCCCCTTGAAGGGCAAGAGAAAAATCCTCGAAACTTTTCCGGAGCTTTTCCTTCCAGTCGATAAAATCTGTTCCACTCAATATTCTCTCACCCAGCCGGTCATCTTCTTGAATTGATATGCCGGTCCGTTCAGCAAATGGTGTAATCGTTTGACGGGCTCTTTTAAAAGGGCTTGAATAGATCGCTTCAACCTGGTATTTCTCCAAGAAAGAAGCAAGGCGGTGTGCCTGCACCTCTCCTTCTGCAGTCAATGATGCCTGATACGGCTGGCCTTCAGCTTTGGCATGACGTACAATATAGATGGTTTTCATGAACTGATCTCCTCTCTCCTATTTTTTCAAAGGGATGGTGTGCTCCATAAAATCCTTTGCAATATAGCTGTCAGGAAAGATTTCTCTAGCTTCTTTTTGCAGCTCCGGCCACGATTCTTTAGCGAACCTTGAAGAAATGTGAGTCAGGAACAGGACATTTACTCCGGCTCCCAGCGCAGTTTCTGCTGCCTGCTTGGTCGTTGAGTGGAAGTATTCATATGCCATCTCTTCCTGTTCTTTATTGAATGTAGCTTCATGAACCAGTACATCCGCGGATCGTGCAAGCTCGTAAGCATTTTCACACGTGCGGGTGTCGCCGAGAATCGTGACAACACGTCCTGGGATAGATGGCCCAATGTAGTCATTTCCATTCACGATGCTTCCATCATCAAGTACTACCTCTTCTCCAGCCTTCAATTTTTTATAAATGGGTCCCGGTTTTACCCCTCTTTCCTGAAGGCGGTCCACCTGAAGCTCCCCGCGCTTATCTTTTTCCTCAACTCTGAAGCCGAAGGTCGGGAGTCCATGCTCAAGTTCCCTCGCTTCCACTCTGAAGCCTTCATCTTCAAAGACAATTCCTTCTTCTATTTCCACTACTCGAAGGGGATACTTCAGATGGGTTTGGCTGATTGATAAAGAGACTTCGATGAACTCTTTGATGCCCTTTGGTCCATAGACTGTAAGCTCTGACTCCCCTCCCTGAAACGATCTGCTTCCAAGCAAACCAGGAAGCCCGTAAATGTGGTCCCCATGAAGATGGGTGATAAAGATTTTCTCGATTCTTCTAGGTTTCAAACTAGTATGTAAAATCTGGTGCTGCGTTGCTTCCCCGCAATCGAAAAGCCAAACGGCACCTCTTTCTTCCAATAATTTCAAAGCGATACTTGTCACATTGCGGAGCTTAGCCGGTACTCCAGCTCCCGTGCCCAAAAATAACAATTCCACATTTCTTCACTCCTACTGCAGTCGGTGATACATCTATCATAGCATATTTATCCGCGAACCTAGCGCAGCGAAGCATTAGGTGGCATATTCATATGTGAAAGTTCCACTCTTACATACATTTTTGCGATCAGGTTATAAGATTAAAGATTTAAGCCAACATAAAGACGACGATCTTTCGTCAGATTAGAACGTGAATTTGTGAAATGAGTGGTTAAAACCTAAATCATTCATGATTTCGATAAGATCACCTTCAGAAAAAAAGTTTATCAGCATATGATTTGCTAAATGCTCGGTTAATCTTTAAAATTATATAATTGTAATAGATAATAAATAGGAAGAAACATTCTTTTAAAACAGATCAGCAACAAGATAAAGTGAGGTCATGACTGTGAAAAATACTAATACACCCTCTTCTCTGATCACTATTTTCGGAGCTACAGGGGATTTAGCAAAAAGAAAACTATATCCATCTCTTTATCACTTATTCCGTAAAGGAAAAATCTCTGAACGATTTGCTGTCATTGGTGTCGGACGCCGTGACTGGTCAAATGAAGATTTTCAAGAGCATGTTAGAACATCTGTACATAACGCTTTAGGTAATGATGAAAACATCGATGGATTCGTTTCTCATTTTTACTACCAGCAAAATGATTTATCAAACAGTGAATCCTATCAGGCACAAAAACAATTGTCGGAAAAATTGGATGAACATTATCAACTCGAAGGAAACCGCATTTTCTACTTGGCAATGGCTCCTGAATTCTTCGGGACCATCACGGAACAATTAAAGACTCAAGGGTTGACAGATACGAATGGATTCCAGCGTTTAGTGATCGAGAAGCCATTCGGTCATGATTTGCCATCGGCTGAAAAGCTGAACAGTCAAATTCGTGAATCCTTTACAGAGGATCAAATCTATCGTATCGACCACTACCTTGGTAAAGAGATGGTGCAAAATATCGAAGTGATCCGTTTTGCCAATGCAATGTTCGAGCCGTTATGGAATAATCGGTATATCTCAAACATCCAGGTGACTTCTTCTGAAGAATTGGGTGTTGAAGAACGCGGACGATATTACGAAAAAAGCGGCGCGCTGAGAGACATGGTGCAGAACCATATGCTTCAAATGGTTGCTCTCTTGGCCATGGAACCGCCTATCAAATTGACAACCGACGAAATCAGAAGTGAAAAAGTCCGTGTTTTGAGAGCTCTTCGTCCATTTGAATCAGAAGAAGTGAAGGATTATTTTGTACGCGGACAATATGGACCGGGCACTTCAAAAGATCAAACTGTGGATGGATATCGTGAAGCTGAAAACGTGGACGACTATTCCAATACTGAAACATATGTAGCCGGTAAACTGATGATTGATAATTTCCGCTGGGCAGGTGTGCCGTTCTATATCCGGACAGGGAAGCGTATGGCTACCAAGTCGACGAAAATCGTGATTCAATTCAAAGATATCCCGATGAACCTTTATTATAATACAGACAAGCCATTAGCGCCGAACCTGCTGGTTATACACATTCAGCCGGAAGAAGGCATCACCCTTCATCTGAATGTGAAGAAATCCGGCCAGAACATTGAAACGACGCCGGTTAAATTAAATTTTGCCAATACAAGTGTAGATGGAATGAATACACCTGAAGCATACGAAAAACTTCTGCATGACTGCATGCGTGGTGACGCCACTAATTTCACTCACTGGGATGAAGTGAAACTATCCTGGGCGTTCGTTGATAAAATTTCAGAAGTATGGGAAACGACGCGTGATGAACAGTTCCCTAACTATGATTCAGGTTCGATGGGACCTAAGGCTGCCGATAATCTATTGGCGAAAGATGGATATTACTGGTGGCCAATCGCCAATTTAGATGTAGAACAATGCTAATGAAAGTGTTATAAATCATACAAAAAGCCCCGCTGAATCAGCGGGGCTTTTGCTTGTATTCTTATTTCATCCACTCCGTATGGAATGTACCCTCTTTATCGACACGCTGATACGTATGCGCACCAAAGTAGTCACGCTGCGCCTGAATCAAATTGGCAGGCAGTGTTTCAGTACGATAGCTGTCGTAATAAGAAAGCGCCGCTGAGAAGCCAGGTACCGGTACACCGTTTTGAACGGCAACAGAGATGACCTCGCGAAGCGCGTACTGATAGCTTTCCACGATTTCCTTGAAGTAAGGATCCAATAATAGATTTGCCAGACTTGATTCGCGGTCATAGGCTTCCTTGATCTTTTGAAGGAATTGAGCGCGGATGATGCAGCCTCCCCGGAAAATCATTGCGATATCACCGTATTGAAGGTTCCAGTCATATTCGTCGCTAGCTGAACGCATTTGAGCAAATCCTTGAGCATATGAACAAATCTTGCTCATATAAAGGGCTTTGCGGATGGATTCAATAAGAGCTTCTTTATCACCTGTGAAAGCAGATGTGTCAGGACCTTTTAATATTTTGCTCGCTTTGACTCTCTCATCTTTGATAGCTGAAATAAAGCGTGCGAATACGGACTCTGTGATGATTGGCAGGGCTACCCCTAGATCAAGGGCACTTTGGCTTGTCCATTTACCAGTACCTTTTTGACCGGCTTTATCAAGGATGACATCGACCATCGGCTTGCCTGTTTCATCATCTTTTTTCGTGAAGATATCGGCTGTGATTTCAATCAGATAGCTGTCCAGTTCTCCTTTATTCCACTCAGCGAAAACTTCGTGAAGTTCTTCTGCGCTTAGTCCGAGAACGTTTTTCATAAGGAAATAAGATTCTGCAATCAGCTGCATATCACCATATTCAATTCCGTTATGGACCATTTTCACATAGTGACCCGCACCATCGGGACCGATATAAGTTGTACAAGCTTCACCGTTTACTTTAGCAGCGATATCTTTCAGGATTGGAGCCACAAGCTCATAGGCTTCCTTTTGACCGCCAGGCATGATTGACGGGCCGGTTAATGCCCCTTCTTCCCCGCCTGATACACCTGTGCCGATAAAGTGAATACCGGATTCACTTAATTCATGATTGCGTCTTCTTGTATCTTCGAAAAATGTGTTACCTCCATCAATCAGGATATCTCCCTTCTCAAGGAAAGGTTTCAATTGATCGATTGTGGCATCCGTTGCTTTACCCGCTTTTACCATAAGAAGTATTTTTCTCGGTTTTTCCAGGGAATTTACGAATTCTTCAATTGTGTATGTAGGGACAATCTTCTTTCCGTTTGATTCATTTACCATTTCATCCGTTTTTTCACGGGAACGATTATAAACAGACACAGAATATCCTCTGCTTTCAATATTCCATGCAAGGTTTTTTCCCATTACTGCTAATCCAATAACACCGATTTCTTGCTGAGACATTTCAGTCAACGTCCTTTCTGTGCGAGTTTTGTTGTTTATAGAAATCATTTATTATTTCTTAAACACGGTAGACAATCCCTTTCAATCTAACAAGAATACGCTGCCGATGCAAATAATCCGTTTCTCTGATCCCTTACTTGATCGTCTCCATATGTTAGAATGCCCATTAATCCCTTAAAAAGTCCTTATTAAAACTTGTATCCTGCTTTGAGTCATAGGAAGCTTTCTTCCCTTTCCCTTTAACTCCCTTAGAAATGGAATCCTTACCGAACTTTTCCTGCAATTGAGAAAGGACGTTGTATAACGGCTCGTCTTTTGCGGCGCTTTCAAAAGAGAAAAGATCCAGCTGCTCTGTTGCTTCATTTTTCTCCATTAAATCCTGTACGGTCACTCCAAGGAGCCGGACGGGATCTCCATTCCAGTGTTTGACAAACAATTCCTTGGAGTAAAGGAAGAGGTCCTCTTTTTTTATGACAGGGTTTTCCGCCTTCCTGCTCCTTGTAATGGTTTTCCGGTATTTATCACGTATCATGATCTGGACTGTCATCCCTACAACATCCTTCTGCTGCAATCTTTGGGATACTTTGGCGCATAGCCTGTCAATGGTGGAAAGGAGTTCACTTTGATTCGTGGTATCCTTTGGGAGGGTTGTCGAATTCCCTACACTCTTATAATCATAAATCGAATCAGGGTCGACCACTCTTCTGTCAATGCCATTTGCACGTTCTTTTAAACGCAGCCCGTTGATTCCCAATAAGGATTTAAGCTGGATATCGTTTGCCTGCGCTAAATCTTTACACGTTTTCAGACCAATACCGTTCAGCTTTTCAGCTGTTTTCGAACCGACTCCATGCATTTCGATTACTGGGAGCGGCCATAGCTTCATGGGTATATCCCGTTTTCTAAGAACAGTTATCCCCATGGGTTTTTTCATATCTGAAGCGGTTTTTGCAAGAAATTTATTGGGAGCTATCCCGATAGAACAAGGGAGGTCCAATTGATTCTTAATTTGGTTTTGAATGGAGGATGCTATTTCCAGCGGGGTGCCTTTTTCATATGAATCTGTAATGTCCATATAGCCTTCATCGATGGAAACCGGCTCTACTAGGTCAGAGTATTGTCTTAAAATATCGAACATACCTTTCGATGCAGCCCGGTAACGATCGAAATTAGGAGTTTTTATGATCAGGTTGGGGCAGAGTTTCTTGGCTTCCCAAAGAGGCATAGTCGTTTTTACCCCGAAGCTTCTTGCTTCGTAGCTGCATGTAACGATAATGCCTTTTCTCTCCTTGGGGTTGCCGGCAATCGCCAAAGGCTTTCCTTTAAGGCTGGGGTCGAAAGCCATTTCAACCGATGCGTAAAAGCTATTCATATCGACGTGAAGAATGACTCTGCCATTCTTGGGATAATGTGAATTCATGCTATCGCGTCTTTCATTTCATTAGTTTTGTGAGATTTTTTGATTGTGAACATATTCCTTTATTTCTTTAATACCTTCCAGGCTGTCCACTAAAACCTCCGGATCAATCTTTGTGATCATACGATTTTCCAGATTGATCACACCATTGAAATATTTGGTCTTTGAATAAGCAAGCAGGCCGACGTCTGTAATGGAGGCATCTGCAACTTCAAGGATTTCTTTTGCTTCTTTTACCAAGAGTCCGATTTGAAGGGTTTCAGTATGTACTACAATCAAGAATAATCCTTCTTCGGTGTTTAATGTTTGATTGTATAGAATGGAGGCCAGATCCATTACCGGGATAAGTTCATTTCTAACTTTAACTAAACCGAGAACGTATGAAGGCAGGTGTGGAATCGGGTTTATGTTACCAAGTTTTTCGATTGAAACGACATGTTCTATCGGCAGTGCATACTCTTCCCTGCCGGCATGGAAAACGACTACTTTTGTCATCATTGGTGATGTCCCCTCTCAACTCTTTGTTTATGTTACTTCTAATGTACCATATTTAAACAAGTTTGGAGCGTTTAAGAGTTTGATTTATAAAATAAGAGCCCGTTAACAGTTATGACTGTTAACGGGCTCTTTCTCTTATTCAGCTACTTCCTGGATGACCGCTACGACCATTTCAGCAAGTTTATTCAGTTCTTCCACCGGCATTCTTTCATTTTTTGTATGAATCTCTTCGTATCCTACTGCTAGGTTTACGGTTGGTACACCGAAGCCTGCGATGACATTTGCATCACTTCCGCCTCCGCTTGTCAGCAGTTCACTCGGGCGCCCGATTTTCTTGGCAGCACGTTTGGCAACTTCAACGACTTCGTCTCCGTCACTGAATTTGAATCCTGGATACATTACCTGAACTTCAACTTCAGCTTTTCCGCCCATTTCTTCTGCAACTGTTTCAAATGCACTCTTCATTTTTTCTACTTGTTTTTCCATTTTTTCAGGGACTAATGAGCGTGCTTCCGCTAAAATATCAACTTGCTCGCAAACGATGTTTGTTGCTTTACCGCCTTCAAAACGTCCAATATTGGCCGTTGTTTCTTCATCGATGCGGCCAAGCGGCATTTTAGCGATCGCTTTAGCCGCAATCGTAATGGCGGAAACACCTTTTTCTGGTGCAACCCCAGCATGAGCGGTTTTACCGAAGATCGTTGCAAGGATTTTTGCCTGGGTAGGAGCGGCAACGATAATATTACCGACCTTACCATCAGAATCCAGGGCAAATCCATATTTAGCTTTTACAAGAGAAGAATCCAGAGCTTTTGCACCTACAAGGCCTGACTCTTCCCCTACAGTTATGATGAATTGGATATCGCCGTGAGTAATATCCTGTTCTTTCAAGACAGTGATCGCTTCAAGCATCGTTGCAAGTCCTGCTTTATCATCCGCTCCTAGAATCGTCGTTCCGTCTGAATAAACATAACCGTCTTCTTTGACCGTTGGTTTGACCCCTTTGGCAGGAACAACCGTATCCATATGAGAAGTGAAATAAATTGTATCGACGCCTTCTTTGTTTCCTTTCAGATTACAGATCAGGTTGCCAGCACCATGTCCGGTCACACCCATGGTGTCATCTTCATACACATCGACACCCAGGTCTGTAAACTTTTTCGTCAATACCTTTGCAATTTCTGCTTCATCTTTCGTTTCCGAATCGATTTGAACCAATTCGAGAAATTCATTCAATAAACGTTCTTGATTTATCATTCGATAGACCTCCACAATATGTATTCACTGTTCTAGTATATCGTGAATGTGATAACCGGACAAATAAACTTCCTTAAAGAGGGATGTTGCCGTGTTTTTTCGCAGGTCTTTCTTCTTTTTTGTTTCTCATCATTTCAAGACCCTGGATAAGCTTGATGCGCGTTTCGCGCGGGTCGATGACGTCATCAACCATTCCGCGGGACGCTGCCACGTAAGGGTTTGCGAACTTTTCACGATATTCTTCGATTTTCTGCTCACGAAGCTCTTCAGGGTTTTCGCTACCGGCAATTTCCCGTGCAAAGATGATATTTGCAGCTCCCTGCGGACCCATGACGGCAATTTCTGCATTCGGCCAGGCAAATACTAGATCGGCACCGATCGACTTACTGTTAAGAGCCACATAAGCCCCTCCGTATGCCTTCCTTAAAATGACCGTCATCTTTGGCACGGTAGCTTCTGAATAGGCGTATAGGATTTTGGCACCGTGGCGGATAATCCCTCCGTGCTCCTGCTTGATCCCCGGGAAGAAGCCTGTAACGTCTTCAAATGTAATGAGGGGGATATTGAAGGAATCACAGAAACGGATGAATCTGGACGCTTTATCGGAAGAATCAATATCCAATCCTCCTGCCATGAACTTCGGCTGATTACAAACTAGTCCTACCACTTCACCTTTTATGCGGGCCAGGCCTACCACGATATTCTTGGCAAATTCCTTTTGAACCTCCATGAAGCTGTCTTCGTCCACGATTTCATTGATGACTGTACGGACGTCATATGGACGGATTGCATCGAAAGGGATGAGGTCCGTTAAATCGGCCCGGTAATCATCTTCTTCGGATGCTTCAAGGCGAGGAGGCTTTTCCTCGTTATTTTGCGGTAAATAACTTAATAGCCTGCGCACCTCCAGAAGGACCTCTTCTTCAGTCTTTCCTCTGAAATGTGCGTTTCCGCTTATCGTATTGTGGACCTTCGCACCACCCAGGTCTTCAGAACTGATTTTCTCCCCCGTAACGGTTTCGATCACCTTGGGACCTGTGATGAACATCTGGCTTGTATCATCGACCATGAATACAAAATCCGTAATCGCAGGGGAATACACGGCTCCGCCTGCACAAGGCCCCATGATGACTGAAATTTGGGGAATCACTCCGGAGTAGATGGAATTACGGTAGAAGATATGTCCGTAACCGTCAAGTGAGACCACTCCCTCTTGGATACGCGCCCCTCCTGAATCGTTCAATCCGATAAAAGGTGCACCGTTTTTGACGGCCAAATCCATGACATGGGCAATTTTCTTCGCATGCATTTCCCCAAGTGCCCCTCCAAATACGGTGAAATCCTGAGAAAATAGATAAATTGGCTTCCCGCCTACTTTCCCATATCCGGTGACTACCCCGTCCCCTGGTCCATTCACTCCATTCAACCCAAAATCCGAACATCTGTGCTCAATGAATGGGTTCAATTCAACGAAGCTCCCCGGATCTACCAGGATGTCAATTCTTTCCCTTGCTGTCAGCTTCCCCTTCTCATGCTGCTTATCGATTTTTGCGTCCCCGCCTCCAAGTTCTACTTCTCTTCTGCGGTCATACAATTCATTAATCTTTTCATAAATATCCATTATGCATGATCCTCCTTGATGTATGATTTATCACAAAGTTCGTACAGCACGCCATTTGATGATTTTGGGTGCATGAAGGCGACCATCGCACCGCCTGCCCCTTGTTTCGGGGTTTCATTGATCATTTTCACACCTTTGTCACGCAATTCCCGGATTCGTTCCTCGATTCCTTGTACTCCGAAAGCAACGTGATGAATTCCTTCGCCTCTTTTTTCGATGAATTTCGCAATGGGACTTTCTTTATGTAGTGGTTCCAGTAATTCGAGTTTAATATTTCCTCCATCAATAAATGCCACTTTAACTCCCTGGGATGCAACCTCTTCAAGTTTCAGCAGCTTCAATCCAAGCGTTTGTTCATAAAATGGAAGAACTTGTTCAATTGATGATACCGCTATCCCGATGTGATCCACTTTGTTCATTCTTACCATCCCCTAACTATGTTCTGCTTCCCACTCTCTAATAATTCGATTCGGGATGTCGAAAATCCTCCTTATTTAACGAATTATTAAAGCGTTTTCTTAAAAGGGACAGGTTGTATTCTCGAGGTATAAACGATAAAATATTCTTATAAAACAATTCTATGTTCTACTGAAAGAATGGAGAGATTCTATTGGGTAATAAAAAGATGCAAAAGATTGTTGTATATTTAATGTTATTTGCGATGATTGCCTCCACAATAATGGCTGGCCTAACATTTTTACTATAAGCTGGGAGCTAAACAAAAAAAGGATTTGCCCGCCGACATTGTCGAAGAGCAAATCCTTTTTTTATTTCAATGCACCATATTCCTTCCCTAATTCCTGAAATGATTTTGATGTTTTCACCACTAAAATCTTCGTGCCTATGGGCACCCTGTCATAGATGAATTCTACATTTTCATTCAGCATCCTGATGCATCCGTTGGAAATGTACTTCCCTATGCTTGAAGGCTGATTTGTGCCGTGGACGCCGTAAATCCTTCCATCCGTTCCTTCCGCATCAAAACCGATCCACCTTGACCCCAGCGGATTCCTGGGGTCGCCGCCCGGGATGTTTTTCTTGCGATAATATGGATTTTTCGCTTTGACAGTTACGTTGAAAAGGCCTTCTGGTGTTAAGTCGGTGGTTTTGCCGGTTGCTACGCCATATGTACCGGCAATCTTTCCATCGTTGATAAAAGCCAGCTGGTTGGTTTCTTTATTTACGATGAGAAACGGATCCCCGGGCAGGGGATTTCTACCCAGCGGCCAGATTGGAGAAGCCATCAGCAAAATGGCAAGAAGTATGCGCATTGCTCGTATCACCCTTTATATTCGATCTTAGGTGTAGTGTACTTCTCTTTTGCTTTTCTCATTCTTTTGAATGCCTTTAAAGGAGCTTTTTATCAACAGATACTGTTCCATCTCCTGCACAAACTGATAAAGGGCCGCACGTACTTCGAATTCCTCCCGAGTTTTCGGCAAATCCATTTGCTCAAATTCCACTTTTAAATCATATAGTTTCTTCAGGTAAAAAAGTGCGGTATTACCTGGGTGTATATGCTGGCTCAACTCTTCCAGAAATTGGGCTATTTTCTTACCTTGCTCGACTCTTATCGAGATCGAGGCAGCAATCGGGAGAATACGCTGCAGAATCTCGAACTGCTTCTCCCTCATTTTAAAGTAAAGATAATACAAGTCTTCATGACGAAGAAAATGGTTCTCCACATCTTTGAAAGCAAGGGTTTTTGCTTCTTTTAATAAATTTTCTGTTTCGGTGATTTCTTTTCCATCCCAGTCACTGCGATTGGTTTTAAGATGGTTGATCAGTTCACAAAAAATTTTATAAAAGTTCTCTTCGATTTTTTCCTGATACTCAGCCAGTTTATTTTCCACACTCGGCATATACAGGTTCATAATCAGTGCGATGCCGATACCGATCACAATGATCCCCATCTCATTCCTGAAGAGTCCCAGTGTTACATTTCCCGCGGAATACACATGGAGGATGATGACTGAACTTGTAACGATTCCTTCTTTTATCCGCAGTGAAACCGTTACAGGGATGAAGACGAGAAGCAAGAGACCGATAACAATCGGGTGGTAGGCAATGAATTCAAAGAATGCTGCAGAAAATAACATCCCGATTACACAAGCGATAAAGCGGCTGGAGGATGCCTGCACGGATTTTTTCTTTGTGTTTTGAATGCAAAGGATGGTCAAAATTCCCGCTGATACGAAATTATCAAGCTGAAACAGTTGGGCGATACTGATCGCCAGGGCAGTCCCGATCCCGGTTTTAAGTGTTCGATATCCTATACGGAACATGCTTCTTTCTCCTAACAGTTAAAATGATTCTTTAAGAATACCATATAGAAGCATTAACAAAAAAGACCTGCCAGAGAATGCGCTGACAGGTTTTTTGTCTATTTATTACACTTCTTCACAATATTCGTCAAAGTAGGATTGCAGTTTGTTCACAACCGACATTGGATCGTGACCTTCGATTTCATGTCTTTCTACCATCGTCATAAGCTTACCATCTTTTAATAAAGCGAAAGATGGTGAGGATGGCGGGTAGCCGGTAAAATAACTGCGCGCTTTAGCCGTTGCTTCTTTATCCTGGCCTGCGAACACTGTAACCAATTGATCCGGTCTCTTATCGTAATGAATGGCATGAGCCGCTGCAGGACGGGCAATGCCCCCGGCACATCCGCAAACTGAGTTGATCATGACAAGTGTCGTACCAGGCTTAGCGAAAGCTTGGTCCACCTCTTCTTCTGTTGTTATTTGTGAATAACCAGATGTCTCCATTTCCTGACGGGCCTGGCGGACGATATCGTTCATAAATAAATTGAAATCCATATCCATTGTTGGACTCTCCTTTTCACTGCTCTTTGTTCTTTATCATTCTCCACTGTTCACGAAGTTTGATGTACCACCATCATAACAAGTTTTGGCCTTTATTTTCAATTGAAAATGATTGTTCTCGTAAACAATTGAATGCTTTATAAAATAGTTCTGTTAATACCATTGGTGATTTCCGTGCAAGACTTCGCTTTCCGCGGGCGGTTGGTGAGCCTCCTCGTCACTGCGTTCCTGCGGGGTCTCACCAGTCTCGCTTTCCCCGCAGGAGTCTTCGTCTTGCACTCCAATCTACAGCTGGAACGAGTTAAGATAAAGTTTTGTAGAGATCCAAAATAGAGAGTAATAAATTATGTCCTCTCTAATCATCTGCAATTTTTCAATAAATCCATAGAATATCTTGGAACTTAGGCATTGACTTCAACTAATTAACAGTATCAAGACTGCCTGTAAAGATGTAGCAGCTCCTCGATTGCCTTCGAAGTGGTAAGGGCACCGATTTTCACCTTTTCTTCCATATGCGGAACGGCAGGCTTTATTTTTTCATCGAGGAAGAAATCTGATAGGATACGGTCTTTTAGCATGGTGTAGAACCATTCTTTCTTTTGAAAGGTCCTCCTGTCCTGAAAACTGCCAATTTCTTTTGTAGTCTTCTCAAATTCTTTTATGACACCCCACAACTCAATCAGACCTCTATTCTCAAGGGCTGAGCATGTATATGCCTTTGAAGTCCATCCTTTTGTCGCCGGTACGAGAAAGTGGAGAATCTGGTTGAGTTCCCGTCTCGTTTTTTCGGCGAGTGGCTTATTGTCTCCATCCGCTTTATTGACGACCATAGCATCGGCTAGTTCCATGATGCCTTTTTTCATCCCTTGCAGCTCATCTCCCGCTCCGGTGATGGCGAGCAAAAGGAAGAAGTCAACCATTTGTCTGACCATGACTTCACTTTGCCCGACACCTACAGTTTCAATGATGATGATGTCGTAACCGGCCGCCTCGCACAAAAGCAGGGTTTCATTCGTTTTACGGTGAACACCTCCGAGCGTTCCCGCTGTCGGTGACGGCCTGACAAAGGCTCTCGGGTTCTTTGACAGCTGCTCCATCCTTGTTTTATCCCCTAAAATGCTGCCCCCGGATAAGGAAGAGCTTGGATCGATTGCAAGAACCGCTACAGAATGCCCCTGGTTGCACAGCATCTCTCCAAACGCCTCGATAAATGTGCTTTTTCCGGCCCCCGGGACTCCCGTGATACCGATCCGGAGGCTGTTCCCTGTATGGGGCATCACTTCCCCGAGAAGCTCTTGCCCGCATTCATAATGATGGGCGGCATTGCTTTCAATTAAGGTGATGGCCTTTGCCAGTGAGTTGCGATTTCCATTCAGAATCCCTTCCTTCAATGTTGGGATGGAAATCGGATCCTGGTTTTTCTTCACAAATCTCCTCTTTTTCTCCGGGTGTTGTGCGTCCATTATTCGGTCACTTCCTCATAACCGAGTACTTCGTAAATCTCCTCTATCACTTTCTGTGCGGCGACCGGAATGATCGTGCCCGGCCCGAATACGGCCGACGCACCGTTGTTCAGCAGGAATTCATAGTCCTTTGCCGGAATGACGCCTCCTACTACAATGAGTATGTCCTCTCTTCCAAGTTTTCTGAGCTCGGCCGCCAACTGCGGCAAGAGGGTTTTATGGCCGGCTGCAAGTGAACTGAATCCGATGACATGAACATCATTCTCGACCGCTTGAAGAGCTGTTTCCTCCGGTGTTTGAAACAGCGGACCGATATCAACATCAAATCCCAGATCGGCAAAGGCCGTGCTGATTACTTTCGCACCTCTGTCGTGCCCATCCTGACCCATCTTGGCAATGAGGATACGAGGCCTTCTCCCTTCATTCTCCAAGAATTCCTCCGTCATTTCCTGTACGACTGAAATTTCGTCTTCATTCGAAAAATTTGAGCTATACACGCCGCTGATACTCCTTATAGTCGCTTTATGTCTGCCTGATACTTTTTCGACTGCATCAGAGATTTCACCAAGCGTGGCTCTTACCCGTGCAGCCTCTACAGCCTTTTCAAGAAGGTTTCCTTCGCCCGTTTCCGCGGCTTTCGTCAATGCGTCCAGCGCTTTAACAACTTCCTCTTCGTTTCTCTCTTCTTTCAACTTCTGTATTCTCTCTATCTGTTTTTGCCTTACAGCTGTATTATCAATATCGAGTGTTTCAATATCATCCTCTTTATCCAAACGGTACTTATTCACTCCGATGATCGATTCTTTACCTGAATCTATCATTGCCTGCCTTTTCGCTGCTGCCTCCTCGATCCTCATCTTCGGAAGTCCTGTTTCGATCGCTTTCGTCATTCCGCCAAGCTCTTCGATTTCTTCTATATGCTCCCAGGCTTTCTCCATAAGCTGTTTCGTCAAGGATTCAACATAATGGGATCCTGCCCAAGGATCGATGACTTTTGTAATTAACGTCTCTTCCTGGAGGTAAAGCTGAGTATTACGGGCAATACGGGCTGAAAAATCGGTCGGCAGCGCTATCGCCTCATCCAGTGCGTTTGTATGAAGCGACTGGGTATGGCCCATCGCCGCAGCATGCGCTTCAATCAAGGTACGGGTCACGTTGTTAAAAGGATCCTGCTCGGTCAGGCTCCATCCCGATGTTTGAGAATGCGTGCGCAGCGCCATTGACTTAACATTTTCAGGAGCAAAGGATTTCATCATTTGCGCCCAGATCCTTCTTGCGGCACGCATTTTCGCAACTTCCATAAAATAATTCATTCCAATCGCCCAAAAGAATGAAAGCCTTGGGGCGAAAGAATCGATATCAATACCTGCCTTCAACCCGGTTCTCACGTATTCAAGGCCATCTGCAAGGGTGTATGCAAGCTCGATATCGGCAGGCGCCCCCGCTTCCTGCATATGATAACCAGAGATACTGATGCTATTGAATTTAGGCATATTCCGGGATGTATATTCAAAGATATCCGCAATGATCTTCATCGATGTTCCAGGTGGATAAATATACGTATTCCTCACCATGTATTCTTTCAAAATGTCATTTTGAATGGTTCCAGAAAGTTGTTCCTGGGAAACCCCCTGCTCTTCTGCCGTCACAATATAAAAGGCAAGAATCGGCAGGACGGCCCCGTTCATCGTCATCGATACCGACATTTGGTCAAGTGGGATACCGTCAAACAGTATTTTCATATCAAGGATAGAATCGATTGCCACCCCTGCTTTCCCGACATCTCCCACCACCCTTGGATGATCGGAGTCATAGCCCCTGTGAGTCGCAAGGTCGAACGCTACCGAGAGGCCTTTTTGCCCCATGCTTAAATTTCTTCGATAAAAAGCATTACTTTCTTCTGCCGTTGAAAAACCTGCATATTGGCGCACCGTCCAAGGCCTGTTCACATACATGGTCGGATATGGACCTCTGGTGAAAGGGGCTAACCCCGGCAGATCATCACGATGGGGGATGTCCTTTGTATCTTCCTCTGTATAGAGGGATTTGACCGTTACATTCTCATTTGTTTCATATGTGTTGCCAGGAGCAGAAAAACTCCCCGCCGCCTTCGATTGTGAGTATGGATCCATTCCCTGCCAGTCGGGTTTAATCATTTTTCTTTTCCTCCTCCCAGATTGAAAGCAAATCATTTAGCTTATGGAGCATATTTTGCTTCTGATGGATACAGCCGTTCAACCCAAGCTGTAACCATTCATTCATTCTCTCTTCGTTCAGTTTACCTGCGATGTCGACTTTTATTTGTGGATGATAATTGGCTGCTGTCTCCACAATCAACGGAAGCCATGCATCATATTCTTCATCTTTTCCGCAAACAACATAATAAGGGAAATTGGTCTCTTCAATGAATGTAAGGATATCCTCTTTCGTGAAACATCCTTGACTCAGTTGAGAGTGAATGCCCCCAGTGGATAAGAATCCACTTACAAAGTCTGCGCGGACCTTATGGCTCTTCAATTCTCCCAATCCAATAATGCCGGCGACAGGTTTTCTGCCTGACATCACCATTTCTTCAGCTCTTCTTCTAAGCTTTTCAAATGGCAGGGAGAGTCTGTTTCCATTCATCGTTACCACACCAGATAGTGAATCTTCCAGATTGGCATAAATGTTGGTACCAATCATGGACTGGGAACGGGTGGATGAATCAGCTACTCTCTCTTCCAGCACCTTACTCACGCTCTCCTGGATTTTCCCTTCCTTCAATAGAGCATCGATCCCGCCTTCGCGATCGATGTGCTGAAATTCCTGCCAGGCTTTTCTGCCAGCCTCTTCCGTCAGCCACTCTAAATAATATGACCCCCCTGCAGGATCGAAAACTTTATTTAAATGGGCTTCTTCGCCAAGAATCAACTGTATATTACGTGCCACCCTCTCAGAAAAAGGAGTAGTTTCACCTTTTATACTGTCAAAAGGATGGACAACCAGGTAATTGACGCCGCCAAGTACAGCAGAAAATGCCTCACCGCCCGACCGGATCAAATTCACATGCTGATCCAGTCCTGATTTATTAAATTGTGAGGTTTCTGCACTTATACTGATGCAATCATCACACACCTCTTTATTGACGCCATAAGAGGAAAGAATATCCTTCCATAACTTTTTGAATGCTCTTAACTTGGCCACTTCCATAAAGAAATGACTTCCCACTGAAAAATGAACATGCATCTTCCTGGAAATTTCTTCTGGTGACCAGCCCTTCTCTTGAAATCTTTCAATATAATAGACTCCTGTACTCAAAGCATAGGCCAGTTCCTGTACGGCATTTGCCCCCTTTTCATGATACGGGGACGTATTTATTACGATGGTTTTGATTTCCGGAATATGAGAGGCTGCTGCAGCGGCCGCTTCCACCCAATCATCAAGCTGGTATTCGCCTTGTTGAAATCCGATTTCTGAGAGTGGATCAAATCCGATGACCCCTCTAATTTCTTTGAAGGACTTATCTCTTTCCGCAAGAGTGGCCATTCGATCGATTACCTCAGAATTATTTTTCTCGATGTTAAAAATCGGCAGGTCTTCACCTGCAAATCCTTTGATAAAGGTGTCAAATCCTTCTCCGATTTCCATTCCTTCCATTGAAAATGACAAGCAGTTTTGTCCCCTTGAGACCGCCTGGTGCAGTGCCTGGGATAATTCTTCCCACGTGCCTCTTTTTAGTTTCTGAGCGATTCTCCACTCGTTAAGGGTCGATATTTTTTGATTTGCATCCGGTATATAAGAATCCACACGGTTGATAGCCGGAAGATCTTCATTTGTAAATAAAGGTTTGAGGTCGATTCCCTCATAGGTTTTAGTATGTAACGTTTCTATGCTTCTTCCTTTCAAGGCTTTTTCAGCCGCTTCCTGCCATTCTTGCAGACTGGGAGGATTGAATGTTTGATCTTTCATCTCACTAAGCTTCATAGTACCCCTCTTTCACTTCGCATTTTTGAAATCGTTTACAAAATAATGTTTACTCATCCCTTTGATTCTTTTTTTCGCCTGATCTTTTTGATGAAAATTCGAAATTTTTATTCTAATACTATTTCAGTATATAAAAAAACTCTCTTTTCTTCAATTCTTCTCTGAATTCAGGCAAAAAAAGAAGAGCCGGCATGCCGGCTCTTCCCTTTCTAAATCTGTTATTTTTTGGTGTTGATATATAGCTTTCCTTCTGCCCGTTTAGTAGATACATTTCCAAAATCGTCTGAGATTTTCACTTCAACCACTGCTCCAGGTGCTTTAACATTGGAAGTGGCTGTGTAGTATCCCTCATAATGACCTTCGGATGTTTCCATCATCGGAAGTTCAGTCGCGTTAGTCAATTGCCCTCCTGCATTAGTCAGTGGCATATGGATGACGAACGTAGCATCCAAACCAGGTTCGCTGTCAAATTCGATTTTAACAGATTCACCTTTTTTCAATTCTTTATCTTCAGCTGGAAGAAGATTTTCGATTTCAATATCACCAAACTTGGCATAGACTGTTACAGTTTTCTTCTTTTTATTTCCAGCTTTGTCTTTTGCGACGACCTGGATGATATTTTCCCCTTCGCTCAGGAGAAGTCTGTGGCTGAATTCGCCGTTGTTCACAGAAGCTTTTTCACCATTCACTTTTACCCAAGCAAGATGATCCTCGGCAATGGTTCCTTTTACCGTGATTGCCTCACGATTTGTTTTCAGTCCTTCTTCAGGAGAAGTGATCGCAAGTTCCGGTTTCACTTGATCGAGTGTAATCGTAATAGGTTCAGAAGCACCCGTCATACCTTGCTCAGTAGCTGCTTTCGCTGTAATTGTATTTTCTCCTGCATTCAAGGAAACATCTGCAGTGAACGTTCCGTCTTCCATTGTTTCTGCTGTAGCCACTTCCTCTTCACCATTATAGAGGTGAACAGTGGTCGTTGGTGCTGATGTTCCTTCCACAGTGACTGTTTCATGTTTCGTGTATGAACCATCTTTTGGTGATGTGATGACCGGTGCAGTCACTTCATAATTTACTGTGGCACGGATCATATAGTTCCCTTCATCCTCAGGAGAAGGAGACCATGCACCCCCAACGAATTGCCAGCTGCGCGCAGCATATTCGCCGTCTTCATCTGTACCCAATCCAGGTGCGTTAGGGTTTGGTGCTGATTGGATGTAGACCATATAGAAGTCTCCATCGACCATGATTCCGTGTTCACTAAGATCTACATGTGTCCATTCGCCATTTCTCAGGGCAGTTGCATCAAATGGACCTGCAATTTTCTTACCTGGCGCCCCGTCAGTTCCGGAAGCGTCATAGACGGCCACTTTGAAATCTGTTCCGCCCGGCACCGGCCATTCGGTATCCCAGAATCGGAATAGACCTCCGGTTACCATCGCTGAATCATTTCCTTCTTCAAGTGACATTTTAACGGCCCACCCATTACCTGCATCATAGAATGCACGTGCGTTTTCTGCCGTTCCGTCATCATATCCGATTTCTCCAGGGTAGCCGATGAATGGTTCCATTGAGATATCCGCTGTCGCAGCTTCCCCTCCATCGATTGTCACTGTCACTTCTTGACTGTAGTAATAAGGAGCAACGACTTTAAGCGTATATTCACCTTCATAGGCTTCGAGTTCATATTCACCTTCTGCATTTGTTTCTACCGGTGTCACAACGGCATCTTCCATTAAGAATACCGTAGCCCCTTCAACAGGTTCCCCTGTTACTTGATTCGTTACGACTCCCGACACCGTTCCACGTGGGATTTCCTCCAGCGTGAAGTTAGCGGTCGAAATTGAATCTGCTTCCACCATTACACTTTGTGTCTGTGATCTGAAGCCGTATGTTGAAGCTTGAAGCGTGAATTCACCCGCTGCATGTGTCATTTGATAAGAACCGTCTGCAGGATTCGTGTAAGCAGAGCGTCCCGTCTCAAGTACTGTAACCTCAGCCTGTAAAGGTAACAACACCGGTGCAGGTGAAGTTCCATCCACAGGTGCTTCTTTCTTAACAGGTTTCACCATTTCAATCTTGTTAGGGTTCACACTTGGTTTCTTGGAAACCGATGAAGAGCTGTCACTCTTCGACTTTAATCCTAACTGGGCTTTACCAGAAGGCATAATGGATTCTGCACTCAGTTTAACATCATCCAGATACCAACCTTTTTTGACGACACTTCCATCGGTTGTCACATTGAATGCTACGTAGACACGCTGGCCAGCATAGGCACTTAAGTCAACCTCGCCATCCACCCAGCCGTCTGTCACATTGTTTACGCGAAGAGCCTGTGTCCAGTTCTCTCCATCCGTAGAAACAAATACATGACCATAATCGTAATTTCGTTCTAGTTCATGCCACTGCTTGAACTGCAGGTAGCTGTTTCCTTCCGGCAGATCGATCGGAGGCATCTGCAGGGACATATTCGCTCTATTATCGTAATTTCCATCTAGATTAGTGGCATACACTTTCTCTCCGGAAACTGCGCTCTCTGGACCTGTAGTAGGGACACCCCATTCCCAGCTGTTTGCTTCTCCATAGGAAGTCCAGCCTGCAGGGGAAGATTCAAAGTCCTGCTCATACCCTACTGTGATTCCAGGTAATAAAGGAACCGTGTATGTGTCACTTTCAACTTCGTTCCCGCCGAAGTCCAACGCACTCCACTTGTAATTCACACTGTCGCCGGTTAAATCTTCA
Source organism: Rossellomorea sp. ABR4_012 (assembly GCF_056159545.1). NCBI lineage: Bacteria > Bacillati > Bacillota > Bacilli > Caryophanales > Bacillaceae > Rossellomorea > Rossellomorea sp. ABR4_012. The sequence goes on along the minus strand of NZ_JBSWVK010000001.1, from coordinate 1,817,324 downwards.
CCAGGAATGGCAGCATCGTAGGAACCTTCTGTATAGTCGCCGGATGTTCTTGAAGCCTCAACAGAAACCCACTCACCATCCGCCTTTTGATAGTTCAGTGATACACTCGTTACACTGACATTATCGCTGACATCCGCTTGAAGCGGTAAATTCATTTCTTTAAATGCTTCTGCAGGGGCAGCATGTGAAATGGAAGGTGCTTCAGTATCATCCCCTTCTTTCGATACGTTACCTTCAATCTTACCGATACCGCTCATGACTGACGATACTGCATCAAATGCGTTAACTAGCCCATGGCCATATCCATTATTAGGAGACTCAGGGAATGTACCATCAGTCAATGGGATTGCCGTCGCCATTAATATTTCTTCAATATCGTCAACAGTCAAATCTGAATTGACCTGTCTTAAAAGTGCGGCAACCGCCGATACGTGAGGGCCAGCCATCGATGTGCCATTCCAGCCGCCTTCATAATTACTGCCTGGAACGGATGAACGGATGTTAACGCCAGGTGCTGAAATTTCAGGCTTCACCTCATCGTAAGGAGACGGCCCTTGCAGAGAGAACCCTGCAAGATTATTACTGCTGTCAGTCGCACCAGTTGCAAACGACTCTGGGTAGTTTGCTGGTGTTGCAACCGAACCTGGTCCTCCAGGATTGAATAGGGTAGTGTTTCCTGCAGAGAATTCAGGGAAGATCTCCGCCGCTCTCCATGCAGCAACCATTTCGCGGTACCATTCATCTAAACCTGGTCCGCCTCCCCAAGAGTTGTTGACTACATCGGGAGCCATTTCAGGATGTGGATTCCCTTCTGCATCAGTTGGTGCAAGAATCCATTGTCCTGCCTCCAGTAAGTCCACATCTGTTCCTCCATTGGCAGTGAATGCTTTAACCGCGATCCACTTCGCTCCCGGGGCTACACCGATCTGGTTATTCCCATCCGGTTCTGAACCTACCATTGTACCCGTTACATGGGTACCATGCCCTTGATCATCGTATGGAGTGCCCTGACCTGCTGTTGCATCGAACCAGTTGAACTCATTGTCCGGAGTATCCGGGTTCTGTGGATCATACCCTCTGTATTTTTCTTTCAATGCCGGGTGATTCCATTGAACACCGGTATCGATGGAAGCTACAACTGTACCAGCACCGTCAATTCCCATATCCCATACTGCCGGTGCACCGATCTGCTCAAGGTTCCACTCGATGGAAGCTGGATTATTATCCGCCTTTTCCGCCTTCTTTATATCCAGGGCTGCTGCAGAACCTTCTGCTTTAACCGGCTGGATGAGCTGACGTGTTTCATTCGGTAATATTTTCGCCACTTCAGGGAAGTTAGCGATTTTCTCCATGACTTCTTTTGTACTTGTAACAGCCATACCATTTACTACGTAAAAGTCTTTTACATTTTTAACGGCACCGCTCTTTTTCTCTTTGTTTAAGTATTTTTTCACTTCTGCTTGAGTTTCAAGTGCAGTGGCACGCAGCTCTGAAACAACCATATTCCGCTTCAGCAGCTTTTTATCGTTTGCTGTAAGCTTTTGTTTCTCGGCTTTTTCAGCTGCTTTCTTCGCTACGCCCTTAGTGTCCACCTGCTCCTTGAACTTCACTAAGTATGTGACGTGCTTTTCTTTCTTGAACTGCTCCTGCAGTTTAGTGGTGATCTTCGATTGTGGACTTACTTTTGCAGTATCATTTACTGAAGTAGAAGCTTTTTCTTTTGCCAGACTTGGCATTGATGTACTTGCTGCGTTTGAGTTAAATGGAAACATTAGTGGAATGAACATTACTAGGGTCAATACGATTGAAAACCACTTTCTCTTATTTCTTCCCCTCATTTAATTCCCTCCCAAATTTAAATGATGTTTCCTTTCAAGATTCACCTCCTTATTTGGATTCACCTGGTAAAATGTAGGTGTTACACCAAAGATAACCAAGTGCAATTGTAAAATGTTGTAACTTTTTGTCAATTTTAATCTGAATATTCAGAAAATGAACGAATGGTCGGATTTCAATATTTTCATGAAAGGTCGAAAGTCACGTATATTCCATAATTTTAGGAATATTCTTTGATTTCAGGTAAAAAAACAGGGGTAAATAGGAGGGGATTCTGCAACGCTAAAAATTTATTTTTAAAAAATAAGAAATAGGGGTTAAGTCTGTTTATTCAGGAAATCCTATCGTAAATAAAGTACTACGTGAAAAAGTAGTTTTCAATGACGATTATTCTTCTGGGAATAATCCGGCACTTTATCCCGGGATATAAGGGCAGTGTAAACTCCATTAAGGTAAAAATAACCATTTAAGAAAAACAGAAAAAGGACTAACCTCTCAGGTTAGTCCTTTTTCAAACCCTGATTACCTCATTTACAAGGTAAGGTCCGATTATTAATATACAGAAGTGTTTTCCTTAGAAGTATTCTCTAAGATTTCTTTGATTCGCTGCAGGAATCTGCCGCAAACCAGGCCGTCAAGCACACGGTGATCGAGTGACATACACAGATTCACCATATCACGTACGGCAATCATGCCGTTATTCATGACAACTGGACGTTTAACGATTGATTCAACCTGAAGGATCGCAGCCTGCGGATAGTTGATAATACCCATCGATTGGACAGAGCCGAAAGACCCGGTATTATTCACTGTAAAGGTCCCACCCTGCATATCTTCTGACTTCAGCTTGCCGCTTCGGACTTTTCCAGCCAGGTCAGTGATTTCACGGGCAATGCCTTTGATCGTTTTTTCATCTGCATTTTTGATAACAGGAACGAATAAGGCATCGTCTGTGGCAACAGCGATTGAGATATTGATGTCTTTCTTCTGAATGATTTTATCCCCTGCCCACATCGAATTGATTTGCGGGAATTCTTTAAGAGCTTGTGATACAGCTTTAACGAAGAAAGCAAAGAATGTCAGGTTAAAGCCTTCGCGCTGCTTGAATTCGGACTTGAGTGAATTCCTGTATTCCACAAGGTTTGTAACATCCACTTCCATCATTGTCCAAGCGTGTGGAGCTTCGTGCTTGCTTCTTACCATATTGGAAGCGATCGCCTTGCGGATCCCAGTTACAGGGATTTCGATATCTCCCGGCATAACTGGTACATTCGGTGCAGGTGCTGCCTGCTTCTGTGCTGCAGCCGGCTGTGCTTGTTCTTTGACTGGTACCTGCTGAGGGGCAGGTGCTGCTTCCGCTTGTTGTGATGCAGGTGCGTCTGCTGCTTTAGGGATGTTGCCTGACTCGATGATTTTCTTAAGATCTTTTCTAGTGATGCGGCCGCCGTTACCGGTACCTTCCACCTGATTCAAGTCGATATCATGCTCTTGAGAAAGCTTCAATACAGCCGGGGAGTATCTTGCTTTATTTCCGGCGTCTTTTTTAGGTGACTGCGAAGATTTCGCAGGTGCCTGTGAAGATTTCACAGGTGCCTGTGAAGATTTCACAGGTGCTGCAGAAGGTTTCTCACCTGCAGTTTCCTTCTTTTCTTCTTTAGGAGCTTCCTCTGAAGGAGCAGAGCCGGCACCTTCCACTTCGATTGAACAGATAATTTCGCCGACTTCCAATGTATCTCCTTCTTCAGCGATCAATTCTTTGATCGTCCCTGTAAAAGAAGATGGAACTTCAGCATTCACTTTATCCGTCTGCACTTCTGCAATCGGATCGTATTTATTTACAGTATCACCGGGCGATACCAGCCATTTACTAATTGTACCTTCTGTAACACTTTCCCCTAACTGCGGCATCTTCATATTTTCCATACCCATGAGGAACCCTCCTAACGTTTTGCATTCAGTGTGTTTGATGGATTAAAATTCTGCCAGCTCACGCATAGCCTTTTCTACTTTGTCCGGGTTGATCATAAAGTATTTTTCCATTGTCGGTGCATAAGGCATTGCAGGAACATCAGGTCCCGCAAGACGTTTGACTGGAGCGTCAAGTTCGAATAGGCAGTTCTCTGCAATGATTGCTGATACCTCACCCATGATGCTGCCTTCTTTATTATCTTCAGTAACCAGAAGTACTTTACCTGTTTTAGAAGCTGCTTCGATGATTGCTTCTTTATCTAATGGATAAATCGTTCTTAAGTCAAGAATATGTGCTTCAATTCCATCCTGGGCAAGCTTTTCTGCCGCTTGAAGAGCGAAGTGGACGGATAATCCGTATGTGATGACAGTGATGTCCTCACCTTCACGTTTTACGTCTGCTTTGCCGATTGGGAGCGTGTAATCGTCTTCAGGAACTTCTCCTTTGATCAAACGGTATGCACGTTTATGTTCAAAGAATAAAACCGGATCTTCATCACGGATAGCCGCTTTTAACAAACCTTTTACATCATAAGGAGTGGAAGGCATCACGATCTTCAATCCTGGCTGATTGGCAAATACAGCTTCAACCGATTGAGAGTGATATAGTGCCCCGTGGACTCCACCGCCGTAAGGTGCACGGATGACCATCGGGCAGCTCCAGTCATTGTTTGAACGATAACGGATACGTGCCGCTTCAGAAATGATCTGGTTAACTGCAGGCATGATGAAGTCTGCAAACTGCATTTCAGCGATTGGTCTCAACCCGTACATTGCAGCACCGATTCCAACCCCTGCGATTGCAGATTCAGCCAGTGGAGTATCGATGACACGCTCCTCCCCGAATTGATCATACAATCCGTGAGTCGCTTTGAATACTCCGCCTTTTTTTCCGACATCTTCTCCAAGCACGAATACTTTCTCATCTCGTTCCATTTCTTCTCTAATAGCCATTGTTACGGCATCAATGTATGAAATTACTGGCATAATCTATTCCCCCTTACTTCTCTTCTGCGTATACATACTTCATGGCTGATTCAGGTTCAGCATATGGAGCGTTTTCTGCATAGTCTGTTGCTTCGTTCACTTGCTTCATCACACGATCGTTTATATCTTTTTCAAGCTCATCATTCATTACGCCCGTTTCTTTCAAGTAAGCGCCGAATGTTATGATCGGATCGTTCGTTTTCGCTTTTGCCACTTCATCCGGTGAACGATAGCTTCGGTCATCATCGTCTGAAGAGTGAGGAGTCAAACGGTAAGAAATCGTTTCGATCAAAGTAGGACCTTCTCCGCGGCGGCCGCGGTCTGCTGCTTCTTTAACTGCTTTATATACTTCAAGAGGATCATTTCCATCCACTGTATATCCAGGCATTCCGTATCCGATTGCGCGGTCTGATACATTTTCGCACGCCAATTGTTTTTCAATCGGAACAGAGATCGCGTACTTATTGTTTTCACACATAAAGATAACCGGAAGTTTATGTACACCTGCGAAGTTAGCGCCTTCATGGAAGTCACCTTGGTTTGAAGATCCTTCCCCAAAGGTCACGAACGTGACGAGATCTTTCTTTTCCATTTTTCCAGCAAGAGCAATCCCGACTGCGTGTGGTACCTGAGTTGTTACAGGTGAAGAACCGGTCACGATATTATTCTTCTTCTGACCGAAGTGACCAGGCATCTGACGTCCGCCTGAGTTTGGATCTTCTGCTTTAGCAAAGCCTGAAAGCATTAACTCTTGAGCGGTCATACCGAAAGTCAACACTACCCCCATATCGCGGTAGTACGGAAGGACATAATCCTTTTCTTTGTCTAATGCAAATGCTGCCCCTATTTGTGCAGCTTCCTGCCCTTGACAGGAGATGACGAAAGGAATTTTCCCGGAACGGTTCAATAACCACATACGCTCATCAATTTTTCTTGCAAGTAGCATCGTTTCATACATTTCTAAAACTTTTTCATTCGAGAGACCTAATTCTTCATGACGATTCTCTGCCATATCTTTTTACCTCCTGCGGGTTAAAGTCTTTATATGGGGGAGTAGGGTTCTCCCCCTGAATAAGTTGTGATTAATTATGAATGAATCGCTTTTCCATCTACTGCTAGTGCAGCTTCTCCAATAGCTTCTGATAGAGATGGGTGCGGGTGAATGGTATGACCGATTTCCCATGGTGTTGCATCCAGAACACGTGCAAGTCCTGCTTCAGAAATCATATCTGTTACATGAGGACCTATCATGTGGACGCCAAGGATATCGTCAGTTTCCTTATCGGCAATGATCTTTACGAATCCATCAGATTCACCGAATACAAGTGCTTTCCCGATGGCTCTGAAGCTGAATTTTCCTACCTTGAGTTCGAAGCCTTTTTCCTTCGCCTCTTGTTCGGTCATTCCTACGCTGGCAATTTCCGGGCTGCTGTAAATACACTTTGAAATAAGTGAGTAATCAATTGGATGCGGGTTTTCATTTGCCAAGTGCTCGACAGCTGTAATACCTTCATGAGAAGCGACATGGGCCAATTGAAGACCGCCAATGACATCACCAATGGCGTAAATATGCGATTCTTTTGTTTGGAAGAAATCATTTACTTCGATAAAGCCCTTTTCCACTTTGATATCGGTGTTTTCAAGGCCAATTCCCTCTACATTTGCTTGTCTCCCAACTGAAACAAGGATCTTGTCAGCAGTGAATGATTTCTCTTCGCCTTTATGTTCAGCATTGATCGTTACAGTTCCATCACCTTTTTGTAAGGATTCCGGAAGCACTTTTGCACCCGTTACGATTTTCACACCTTTTTTCTTCATTAAACGCTGCATTTCTTTTGAAATTTCATGATCTTCCGTCGGTACGATTTTGTCTGCATACTCAACCACTGTCACTTCGACGTCAAAGTCCGATAACATGGATGCCCACTCGATACCGATCACACCGCCTCCGACAATGATGATTGATTTCGGCAGCTGTTCAAGTGACAGTGCCTCGTCTGAAGATAAGACGTATTCTCCGTCAATCTCAAGACCTGGCAGCGAACGAGGCCGTGAACCTGTTGCTACGATGACGTTTTTCGGAATCAGCATTTCATTCTCTTCACCGTTGTTCATCTCAACTGAAATCGTACCTGGCATCGGAGAGAAAATAGAAGGGCCAAGGATGCGGCCGATCCCCTCATATACATCGATCTTTCCTTGTTTCATTAAGTGCTGAACACCTTTATGAAGCTGTTCAACAATCCCATCCTTTCGGGATTGAACTTTTTCGAAATCAAGCTCCACTCCGTTGATTTTCACACCGAAGCTGTCACTGTGCTTCGCAGTTGCATAAACCTCCGCACTTCGTAAAAGCGCTTTACTCGGAATGCACCCTCTGTGGAGACATGTCCCCCCAAGCTTTCCTTTTTCAACGATTGCTGTCTTTAAACCTAATTGTGATGCGCGGATAGCGGCAACATAACCGCCTGTTCCCCCGCCTAGAATGACTAAATCATATTCTTGTGACAATGCTGCATCCTCCTCAATCTTATACTGTTGCTTCTTCTTTTACCGTACCTGGATATACCTTATAGCTTTCTTCCTCTTTCAGGACTCTTAGTGCACCTTCAGCCAATGCCTGCAGTTCATTCTCCCCAGGATGAATAATCACATCTGCTATCCAATTGATACGTTCACTGATTGCCTTGACGAATTCTTTACCATATGCTAGTCCGCCAGTTAACACGATGGCATCGACCTTACCGTTCAACACCGCACTTGCGGAGCCGATTTCCTTCGCAATTTGATAAGCCATTGCATCGTATACTTTTTTCGCTTTTTCATCACCGTTTTCAATCATTTTCTCTACTTTTACAGCATCACTTGTACCGAGATACCCCACCAGTCCGCCTTGTCCGACCAGCTTCTTCATGATTTCGTCACGATAATAATCTCCAGAGAAACATAGATCGACCAGATCCCCTGCAGGTACTGTACCTGCTCTTTCAGGACTGAATGGACCGTCTCCATGCAAACCATTGTTCACATCGACCACTTTTCCATTTTGATGAGTACCGACAGTGATACCGCCGCCCATATGAGTAATGATTAAATTAAGATCTTCATATTTTTTACTTAATTGCTTCGCGACTCTTCTTGCTACAGCTTTTTGGTTTAATGCATGAAAGATACTTTTTCTTTCGATCAAAGAAAAACCTGATATCCTCGCCAAAGGCTGAAGCTCGTCTACCACGACGGGATCGACAATATAGGAAGGGATATTCAGGCCAGATGCAATTTCAAAAGCCAAAATGCCGCCAAGATTGGAAGCGTGTTGACCTGAAAAACCCTCTCTGAGATCTTTAAGCATTTCATCGTTCACTAAATATGTCCCGCCTTCAATCGGTCTTAACAAACCGCCGCGGCCGCAGACTGCACTTAATTTACTGATGTTGATGCCTTCTTCATCCAGCGTTTGAAGAATCGTATTTTTACGGAACTCATATTGATCGATGATATTTGGAAATTCATTTATCTTTTCCGTTTCATGACGGATCGTTTTTTCAAAAATGGATCGATCATCATCGAACACACCAATCTTTGTTGATGTCGATCCGGGATTTATGACTAATATTCGATGTTTCGTTTCCTGCACTGCTGTTACCTCCATTTGGGTAGCTGTAATTGTGTTGTTCTGTATTGAAATTTCCCCCTATGACAGATAACCCCTTGTTCCCATCTATACCTTGTTACCAGGTAAGAAACGCTTCACTTCGAAGAAGTCAAGCGTCCTGTATTTTTATCCGCGTCTGCTTAAAATATGTTGTCCGTTTTGTAAGAATTGGCTTCTTGAACGGCGCATTTTTTCAATTCTTTCTTCTGCCATACGATCTGCAGCTACATAAGTTGGGATGTTATCACGTTTTGCAATTTCAATTACTCGCTCAACGTTGTTATACACTTGTTCTACTTTTTTCATTGCTCTTTCGCTGTTATAACCGTATAGTTCGTCAGCTACATTGATTACGCCCCCGGCATTGATGACATAATCTGGAGCATAAACGATGCCCATCTCATGAATGGCATCTCCATGGCGGGTTTCTTTTAATTGGTTATTTGCAGCCCCGGCAATTACTTTAGCCTTGATTTGAGAAATTGTATCGTCGTTGATGATTGCACCTAAGGCACATGGTGCGAAAATGTCACACTCTACACTGTAAATGTCAGATGGATCAACTGCTTTTGCACCAAAGTCGTTTACTGCACGGTCTACAGACTCTTTATGGATATCTGTCACGATCAGGTTTGCACCCTCTTCATGAAGATGTTTACACATGTTGTATGCAACGTTCCCAACACCTTGAACGGCAATCGTCTTACCTTCAAGTGAATCCGTTCCGAACGCTTCTTTAGCAGCAGCCTTCATACCGCGGTATACGCCGTATGCCGTTACAGGAGAAGGGTTTCCTGATGAACCGAATGCCGGTGAAATACCAGTTACATAATCCGTTTCCTCATGGATCAGGTCCATATCAGCCACAGTGGTACCTACGTCTTCAGCTGTAATGTAGCGGCCATTCAGACCTTGGATATAACGTCCGAATGCACGGAACATTTCTTCATTTTTGTCTTTGCGCGGATCACCGATGATAACTGTTTTCCCTCCGCCAAGGTTAAGGCCGGCAGCAGCATTCTTGTAAGTCATTCCTCTTGCTAGGCGAAGAGCGTCTTCAATGGCCGCCTCTTCTGATTCATACGTCCACATGCGTGTTCCGCCAAGTGCAGGTCCAAGAGTCGTATCATGAATCGCGATGATTGCTTTTAAACCAGATACTTCGTCTTGACAAAATACTAATTGCTCATAATCGTAGTTTTCCATATAGCTAAAAATTTTCATTTTGAATTCCTCCCCAGGATCATTAAGTATTGTTTAAACAATTAATTATCGGCAGAGCATATTGCCAGTGCGAGTGAATATAATTTACTTTCGGCACTGTCCGCTCTGGATGTTAACACAATCGGTGCTTTTGCCCCGGCAATCACAGCCCCTACTTTTGCTTTGGCAAAGTAAATGAGTGATTTGTATAAAGCATTTCCCGTTTCAATATTCGGGACAAGTAAAATATCTGCTTGTCCAGCTACTTCACTCTGAATCCCTTTATGTTCTGCTGCATGGTGAGAGATGGCATTATCAAGAGCAAGCGGACCATCAACTAGACAACCTTTAATTTGACCTCTTTTACTCATCATCGTAAGTGAGGCAGCATCCAGAGTCGCCTGCATGGCTGGATTCACTAATTCCACTGCAGCAAGCGGCGCCACTTTAGGCAGCGCAACACCTATTGAAGATGCAACACTGACTGCATTTTCAATGATTTGAGTCTTTTGATTCAAATCAGGTGTGATATTCATTGCGGCATCTGTCACAAACACCAGTTTATCAAAGCCAGACACTTCAAAAGCCGCTACATGCGAAAGCACATTTCCAGTGCGAAGACCCCATTCTTTATTCAATACAGCTTTTAAAATAACTGCAGTAGGGACATTTCCTTTCATCAAGGCACCTGCTTCGTTTTCCCTGACAGCTTTCACAGCCAGTTCAGCTGCTTTCAGAGGTGAAGCTGCATGTTTAATTTTCACCGCACCGTTCGACTTTAAATGCGGTACATTTTCTTCTATTATGGCTTCAATCTTTTCTTTATCTCCAAATAAAATAAATTCTGCCATATCTCTGTCTACTGCCATACCGACAGCCCCAAGCACTTCTTTATCTTCTGCCGCCGCTACAGCTACAACAGAGTGTTCTTTTTGGGTTGCTTTTTCCACTAAAGACTGTAGATTCATGAATGTATATTTCAACCCCTTCAATAAAAATTTGTTCCCACTTTAAATACATGCAAGAATCGTGCCAACTTTTTAATCCTTGAAAACGCTTCATTTTAAGTTACACGACTGTGCATTTTTTTTCACACCATGCAATTTATTTCATGCTATTTATTTCAATGTTATATTTTTCAAGCTTGTAATACAAATTCCTGACTGAAACATTCAATTTTTTTGCAGCAGCTGTTTTGTTACCATTATTCTGCTCTAAAACTTCTTGAATTATCTTTTTTTCATATTTTTCAAGCTGAGAATTTAAATCCATTGCAACCTGGACAGTTCCGGTCTTTTTACCTGCATCGTCTTTTGCAGTTCTTTCCAGCGGGGGAAGGTGATGCAAGTCTATTGTCGTTTCATTATATTTCATAAAAATCATCGCCCGGCCAAGAACGTTCTCAAGTTCCCTTACATTTCCTGGCCAGTGATATTCCATCAGCCTGTTTACTGCACTATCAGTAATTCCATCTACATTTCTTCCGTAATCCTGATTGAGCTTGGTGATCAGACTTTCAGTAATAAGAGGGATGTCCCTCTTTCTGTTTCTGAGCGGAGGGATTTGAATCGGCATCCGGTTCAGACGGTAATACAGGTCCTCCCTGAAGGATCCGTCAGCAATCCCTTTTTCCAAATTGACATTTGTTGCAGCAATCACACGTACATTTATGCTGATGGATTTCGTCCCGCCGACTCGGACGATTTCATTTTCCTGCAGCACCCTTAATAATTTTGCCTGGGTATTGGCACTGAGTTCACCGATTTCATCCAAAAAAATACTGCCTTTGTCAGCTTCTTCGAATAACCCCCGTTTCCCTCCGCGCTTTGCACCTGAAAAAGCACCTTCTTCATATCCGAACAATTCACTTTCAAGCAAGCTTTCTGATAAGGCAGCACAGTTCACACGCAAGAACTTATTGAATTTACGGTTACTTGCATTATGTATGGCGTGTGCAAATAATTCCTTTCCCGTTCCCGACTCCCCTCTCAATAAGACCGTTGCAGGGGTTTTCGCTCCCAGTTTCGCTTGTTCGATTGCAATCTGCATCTCCTCGGAATCCCCAATGATATCCTCAAACATATATTTGGCTTCAAGAGTACGGATGATCCTCCTGGCCCTGTCCAGTTCCTGTGTCAGGGACTGAATTTCCGACATGTCATGTATAACACCGACACTCCCTTTCAACTTACCGTTTACTATGATTGGAGCGACATTCACGATGACCTCTTTACGTTTCGGTCCCACTCTCATCTTCGTTCCACGGATTGCCCTTCTTGTCTGGAGTACTTTCAAGTGTATACTTTCACCTTCTGAAATATCTGTGGTAGCAGGCTTTCCTATGACTTCATCCCGGGTCAGCCCGGTAATCCTCGTATAAGCAGGATTGATCATGATGCCTTTTCCTTCTTCGTCAACCACTGAAATCGCATCATCACTTGAATGTATGATGGCTTCAAGCATGGTCTGGATTTCTTTCAGATTCGTTATTTCTTCTGCCAGATTCACGACTTCTGTAATATCCTTGAAGACAGTGAATGCCCCGATTACCTCTTCATTTTCCGTAATCATCGGGATACGATTGGAAATGATTTTCAATCCATTCTCCAGTACCACTTCCTGATTAATCTCGGTTCGTCTGGTTTCAAGGGTCGTGGTGAGCTTACTTTCAGGTATCACGTCATTGATATGTTTCCCAATTACATTTTCATTATTTTTACCTATCATACGTTCAGCACTTTTATTGAACAGCATGACAATTCCTTTAGCATCTATGCCGACCATTCCATCATCAGTCGAATTAAAAATCAAATCCCGTTTAAATGACTCACTCGTCAATTGATGGATGAGATCTTCTTTTTCTTCCAGAAGTTTAGATATTAGAAATGCGACGCTGCCTGGTATGAGAACAGTGTTTTTCCCTCTTACTTCTCTAACGTCTTCAAAAACTTTTCGATCCCCAGTGACTTCAATCACGATATCAACAGAATCATGCAGGAATTCTCTCCAATCGCTGCCGTTCGGAATTCCCCATTCTTTTGCCAGACGAAGCCCCATCGCATCTTCGTTCAGATCCGTTATGGCAACCACTTTCATCAAGGAGACTTCATGGAGGATTTTCAAAATGGCGGTACCACCTTTACCTCCACCGATGATTAGAACCTTTTGCAATTTTTTTCACCCCATCATTGGATATCTGCAATTTATTTCATATCCAATGTATATTTTACAACACTGTTGTACAACTTGACAATTTTCTAGATGAAGTTAGAATTTTTAGTAGTGAGAAAAAAAGGAGATATGTCCATAATGGTACGTATTATTGCATTAATTATCATGCTGATCCCTGGTGCACTGGCAGCACTCGGTATCAAGTTAATGAGAGATATGCTATTCGGCATTCTGCAGCCTCCCATTCCATTTTTGGGACTGCAATTTATTATAGGGTTGGTATTCTTTTTAGCAGGTCTGGGGTTCATCGCAGGATTTGTGCTCCATCGAGACAGGAAACGAAACAAAGTGCAGGACCGTTTCAATAAAAAAAGCTAGCGTGAATTTCACGCTAGCTTTTTATTAGAGCTCTGCTCTCATTTTGATTGCCTTTTCAGGATAATCGGTGACGATTGCCGAGCAGCCGACATTGAACAGCCGCTCAAGCTGATGTGCTTTATTGACAGTATAGGGTCTGACCGCGATTCCATTTTTCATCGACTCTGCAATGATATCATCCGTTGCCACTTTCTGATTAGGGTGTATCGCCTTTGCTCCGAGGGACCTGGCATAGACCCATGGCATATATAGACCAGTGGAGTACAAAGGTGCAATTTCTATCGACGGATCAAGACGTCTGCATGCCACTATGGAATAATGATTGAAAGAAGATATAATGACACGGTTTGAATAGTTATATCTGTTGATCAATTGAATGACCTTCTCTTCCAGTCCTTGATAATCCATGATGCTGTTTTTCAACTCTATATTACAAATAAGGCTGTTATCCTTCATCCAGTCAAACACTTCATTAAGCGTCGGGATTTTTTGTTTATTGAAGAATTTCTTTTTAAATGTATAATTCGCATGTAATTTTCTGAGGTCCTTAAAATGGTAATCTTTTATATATCCTTTACCATTTGTAGTACGGTCAACAGTTTCATCATGAATGACCACGATTTCACCATCTTTGGTCAATTGAACATCGAGTTCTATTCCGTCCGCACCCACTCTATCGGCTTCCAAGAAAGCATCCATTGTATTTTCAGGATGGGTCCCAGCTGATCCCCTGTGTGCAAATATTAACGTCACGCGCTTCACTTCCCGTGTTAGTTTTTGTTACTATGACTACCCTATTTCCTCTTCATTATATGTATAAACATAGGCGGAAAGAAATAAAAAACCCAATAAATCATGGATTCATCGGGTTCATTCGTTCTATTTAGTTACTTATCCTTTCAGGAAGCTTTGTGCTCAAGCCTCAGCTTATCCGCTACCATGGCAATAAACTCACTATTGGTTGGCTTCGCTTTAGACATGCTTACTGTATAACCGAACAATGAAGAAATCGAATCTATGTTCCCGCGGCTCCATGCGACTTCAATGGCATGGCGGATTGCACGTTCCACACGGGATGCCGTAGTATTGTATTTCTTTGCAATATCAGGATAAAGAACTTTTGTGATGGACCCAAGCAGCTCGATATCGTTGTATACCATCGAAATGGCTTCTCTCAAGTAAAGGTAACCTTTAATATGTGCAGGGACACCAATTTCATGAATGATACTTGTAATGCTTGCATCTAAATTTCTAGGTTTTGATTCTGTAGTTAATCTGGATGAGGAATGTTTTTTGATGATTGGATTTGATTTTCCGCTCACTTGTCTAATATGACTGACGAGATTTTCCATATCAAACGGCTTCAGGATAAAATATGACGCACCAAGGTCAACAGCCTTTTTCGTTACATCTTCCTGCCCGAATGCGGTAAGCATGATCACATTTGGGATCTTCTTCTTTTCACGAATACGTTCAAGTACAGCCAGACCGTCCAAATGAGGCATGATTATATCGAGCACCAATACATCCGGATCCACTTCTTCCAATAAGTCCAGACACTCCTGACCATTATGGGCGATTCCCACTACTTCCATATCGTCCTGTGAAGCAATGTAATCTTCCAATAAAGAAGTTAATTCCCGGTTATCATCCACGACACATACTTTAATTGATTTCACTACAGGTTTCCTCCTCGAATCCATTTTAATTCATGTGAATATTATTCATGTCTATATTTTTATTCTAAATTACTTTTTCGACAATGCAACCAAAAATCCTTTTATTTTTTAAAAAATACCAAAAAATATATTATTTTCTCTCATTTACTTTGTTTTCCTTTATTTTTCGACCTCTTTCGCTATTCAAGTGAACTTTTGTCGAATAATCTTTATTTTATCAATATTGCGGGGTTCTTACAAATGCTTGTAACGATATTTTAGATCCTTTAAATCACCGCTGTTAATTTCCATGCAAGACTTCGCTTTCCGCGGGTGCCCCGTGAGCCTCCTCGTCGCTGCGCTCCTGTGGGATCTCACATCAGGCACTTCTCCCGCAGGAGTCTTCGTCTTGCATTCCAATTAACAGCTAGAACTAGTTCATGCATAGTCATGCGAGAAGAATTAAAAAAGATCCCCACTTTCTTTTGAACCTTAATCATAAAGTATGCTTAAAGAGCCTTGGTAAAATAAAAAAAGAACCCTCTAGAGCACCGTTTGTACCGGCACTATACAAGGGTTTGAAAAAGTTAACTTGCTCTTTCGTGGTTTTGTTTATAGATATCGATCCCAGCCTCGCTCAGCATCCATTCGATGTGAACACCATACCCGCTTGTCGGGTCGTTGACAAATACATGGGTGACCGCTCCGATTAGCTTTCCATTTTGAATGATCGGACTCCCGCTCATCCCTTGTACAATCCCGCCGGTTTTTTCTAATAACTCAGGGTCGGTGACTTTGATGACCATCCCTTTTGTGGCAGGGAATTTTTGAGGAATCGTACTGACAATTTCAACATCGTACTTCTCCACTTTATTTCCATCCACAACCGTAAGAATCTGTGCACGTCCTTCTTTTACCTGATGAGACAGCGCAATCTGCATCGGCTTATCCAAAATATTATTTTCCACCGATTGATTAAGCTCCCCGAAGATTCCAAAAGGACTATTGCGTGTAATGTTTCCAATCACATTTCTGTCTGCCGAAAATCGGGCAAGTTTCTCTCCCGGCTTCCCCCCGCTGCCTTTCTCGATGGAAGTCACTTCGGAATGAACGATTTCGCCATCTTCCACAACAATCGGCTTTTTCGTATCCATATCCGAAATCACATGTCCCAGGGCTCCATATTTTTTGGACTGAGGATCAAAAAATGTCATCGTTCCGATACCGGCTGCAGAATCACGGATATACAATCCGAGTTTATACGCGTCCTCCCCTTTTTCTTTCATGGGCAGCAATGACGTTTTTACAATTTCATCTTCACGTTTGATGACGACTTCCATACTTTTGGCATCTTCGCCCGCTTTCTGAACAAAAGGAGCAACATCTGCAAGCTGCTCAATTTTCTTGCCATTTATTTCAGTGATCATATCTCCAACCTGAATTCCGGCCTTTTCACCGGGAGATACTTTACCTTCTGCAGTGTCTACCAAATGGTGGCCCACCACCAGCACCCCGACAGTATTTAATTTGACCCCGATTGATTGCCCGCCAGGAATGACTTTGAAATCCTTCAGTACTTCCACATTGACTTTCTTGATGGGTAGTCCCGCCAATTCAAGGACTACTTCATCTTTCCCAACCGATTTCCCCTGGATGGACAGTAGTCCCTTCTCTTCACCGACTTGTACATTCTTATTGGTAAACGAACTCATCGCAGTAACGGATGCAGTCTTGGGGAGAGCAACTTGATCCCCTTCCATTACTCTGATCGAATTCGGTATCTTGACTAATTGTTGAACAGGTTCATAAAAACCAAAAAAACAAAGCGAAACAAGGAGAATTCCACCTATACATTTCCTTAACCAGTCTAAATTCACTATTTTCACTCTCCTCGCTTCAATTGCACACTCACTTACTTGGCTACAGTTTTAATTTTGCCTTTAAAAGCTGTATTTATAACTGGTAATAAAGAAAAAAAGCTACCCTGTATGGATAGCTTTTCATGTATCTTTTATGGAGCTTGCCAATTGCAGCAGCTCTTTTGCATGTTCCTGTGTCAAATCGGTAATTTCCACACCCGAAATCATCCGGGAAATTTCTTTTACCTTTTCACCTTCCTCCAAACGCTTGACAGATGTGCTTGTGCGGCCTTTAATCAATTTCTTGGAAATAAACAAATGACTGTCAGCCATAGCAGCAACCTGCGGTAAATGGGAGATGCACATTACCTGTGAATGGGTAGCAACCTGGTAAATCTTCTCGGCAATGGCCTGTGCCACTCTTCCGCTTACACCGGTATCCACTTCGTCAAAAATAATGGATGTAATTCCTTGATGTTTGGAAAAGATAGTCTTAAGTGCGAGCATGATTCTTGAAAGTTCTCCTCCTGAAGCAACCTTGGAAAGTGGCTTCAATGGTTCTCCTGGGTTTGTGGAAATATAAAACTCCACCTGATCCCATCCTTCTTTTTTGAAATGGGAGAAGGAGAATGATGATTCTTCTTTGCGGCTGAAACGAACTTCAAATTTTGTTTTATCCATATAGAGCTGCTTTAATTGTTCATGGATGCTTACAGTTAATTTCTTGGCCCATTTCTTCCTGGACTGTGTCAGGTTTTTTGCTTCTATGGTTAAGTCTTTCTCAAGTGACTGTAAATTATTTTGCAGTTCTGCAATATGTGAATCCTTGTTCAAGATCGTTTCGATTTCTTCTTCGATCTTGGAACCGTATGCAAGAATTTCCTCGACCGATGACCCGTATTTCCTCTTCAAACCATTGATTTCATTTAACCTGGTTTCGATAAGGTCTAAGCGATCTGGCTCAAATTCAAGCTGATCCAACTCTCCCCTTATTTGATGAACAGCATCTTCCAATACATAAAACGCATTTGATACCGCCTCGAGCGTTTTTTTATACTGGTTGTCAAGATCGGCAGCTGTTTCCAGATGACTCATCGCCAGACCTGTCCAGTCCAGCCCTTTTCCTTCCCCCTGGATACTGTTATATGAGGTTTGAAGCGCTTCATACAACTTCTCGAAATTCATTAGCTTCCGTTTTTCTTCTAATAGCTCTTCGTCTTCGTTCAGCTTCAAATCAGCTTCCTGAATTTCTCTCAGCTGAAACGTAATGAGATCCAACCGGTGTGCCATCTCTTGTTCATTTTCATTCAATCTGGTCAATTGCTTGAAGAGTGTGCTGTATTCTTTATAGATTTCCCGGTAAGAGACTAAATTAGCATGTATTTCTTTACCTCCGAATTGATCAAGAAGGGACAAATGCAGATGTTCATTCATCAATTCCTGATGCTCATGCTGCCCGTGTATATCAATTAACGACCCGCCAATTTCTCTCATGATGGCGATAGTGACTAACTTACCATTTACTCTGCAGACACTTTTTCCGCTATTCGATATCTCTCTCCTGAGAACAATCATTCCTTCTTCAATCTCGATGCCGAAACTTGAAGCTTTTTCATAACAAGGATGCGTATCCTCATCGAGAATAAATAAACCTTCTATCTCTGCTTTTTTCTCTCCATGACGTACATACTCTGCAGATCCTCTTCCTCCTACAAGTAAATGGATCGCGTCGATGATGATGGATTTACCTGCACCTGTTTCTCCAGACAGTACAGTCAACCCTTCTTCAAACGACAGAGCCAAAGCGTCGATGATGGCAAAATTTTTAATGGATAATTCTTGTAACAAGTAACATTCACCTCAGTTAATAAGGTATTTATTTATAGTTGTGTGATCGTGTAAAAATGTGGTTTATGGAGTTCTAACCTTTTTTCCGCTATTGTAAACCGATTTACTTTTAAAAAGCTGAAAAGCGGGTGAAATTGATTCCACCCGTCCCGTGTATAATGAATGTGATTAATTTTCAATAATGAAAACTGCGTCTTATAACATATCAAGAAAACGTTCTGTTATGACCTTCGTTTCGTCTTCTGTTCTGCAAATGATCAGGCATGTGTCATCCCCGCAAATCGTACCCAGGATTTCCTCCCAGTCCAGGTTGTCAATTAGAGCACCGATCGCATTGGCGTTACCAGGCAGGGTTTTCATGACCAGCATGTGGCCTGCGGTATCAATCTTGACAAATGCATCCGTCAAGGTTCTTTTCAGTTTTTGAAGAGGATTAAACCGCTGATCAGCTGGGAGGCTGTATTTGTATCTCCCATCCATCAATGGAACTTTGACTAAATGCAATTCTTTGATATCTCTCGAAACCGTGGCCTGCGTCACATTGAAGCCTGCGCTCTTAAGGCTGTCAACGAGCTCATCCTGTGTTTCAACATCTCTATTTGTAATGATTTCCCTTATTTTTATATGTCTTTGTCCTTTGTTCATCATAGAACTCACACCTCTTACCTAGAATTAAACCTGTATATTTATACCTCTACGCTTATAGTAGCCTATTTTATGGATAAGTACAACAGAAAAGCGGAGGCGGCTTGCCAGAGGCGACAAGCATATGACGGGGCAGCCATAAAGGCGCTTTTTGCCTTTTTGGATGGCACGGCTTATGTCTCGTGCCTCTAAGCCCCGGAGCTGGACAATAAGAAAAGCGGAGGGGCTTCGCTCAGAGGCGACAAGCATAAGACGGGGCAGCCATAAAGGCGCTTTTTGCCTTTTTGGATGGCACGGCTTATGTCTCGAGACTCTAAGCCCCGGAGCTGGACAATAAGAAAAGCGGAGGGGCTTCGCTCAGAGGCGACAAGCATAAGACGGGGCAGCCATAAAGGCGCTTTTTGCCTTTTTGGCTGCTATGGCTTATGTCTCGAGACTCTAAGCCCCGGAGCTGGACAATGAAAAGCGGAGGGGCAACATAGACCGTTCCTTTCCGCTGCAGGCACAAGATTCCCCGGGGAGGAAGTCGAGCCTCCTCAACGTTCCGTCTGCGGGGTCTCGACTTTTCCTCTTATCCTCCAGGAGTCAAGTGCCTGCAGCTCCAATTCACTCTGTGGTTTTAATTTGTTTAAAAGCGTTCCCTTTATGTAACTTGAATCATTCTACAAAGTGAAAAATTGTGAAAAAATCCATAAAAACAGACTGCCCCATCCTGGAGCAGCCTGCGCGATTTATTGATTATTAGCTTTAAACTGACTGTGCGCTTCATCGATGACTTGTTGAGGAGTGACTGCGAGAAGGGATTTTCCTTCGCTTTCATCACCTGGCCAACGGATGTGGATAAGAAATTCTATGTTGCCGTCTCCGCCGGTAATAGGGGAATATGACAACCCATGGATGTTATATCCTTCGCTCACAGCTAAGCTTATGATTTTTTCAATAACAGCATGATGAATTTTGGGATCGCGTACGATGCCTTTCTTACCGACTTGTTCTTTACCTGCTTCGAATTGAGGCTTGATCAGTGCGATACAATCTCCGCCGGGAACCAGAAGTGTTCTTAGGACCGGCAAAATTAATGAAAGTGATATGAACGAGACATCAATCGATGCAAAAGACGGCATAGCACCTGGCAAATCAGCAGGTGTTACGTAACGGAAATTGGTTCTTTCCATTACAACAACCCTCTCATCCTGCCTTAACTTCCAGGCTAACTGGTTGTACCCGACATCGATGGCATAAGACATCTTCGCGCCATTTTGAAGAGCGCAGTCCGTAAATCCTCCTGTAGAAGAACCGATATCGATGATGACTTTATCTTGTACGTCAATATCAAACACCTTCAATGCCTTTTCAAGCTTCAGTCCGCCTCTGCTCACATACGGCATCATTTTCCCTTTGATAGTTAGCTGGGCATCTTCACTTACTTTCTCACCGGGCTTATCCAATCTCTCTTCGTTTGAATAGACAAGTCCTGCCATAATTGCTCTTTTTGCTTTTTCTCTTGTTTCAATAAGTCCTCTTTCAACTAAGAGTATGTCTAATCGTTGTTTTTTTGCCTTCATAAATTAAGCCCTTTTTTGTTTTTTTGGAGTGATTGTAAGGATCCGATCCATGATGTTCTCTTTCGTCATACCGATCTCGCTTAATAATTCTTTCACACTGCCATGCTCGATGAAATAATCAGGAATTCCGATTCGTTCAATTACCGCTTTTCGGTAGCCGTTTTCCTGAGCATATTCAAGCACAGAGCTGCCGAATCCGCCTTGCAGGACAGCCTCTTCAACGGTAAGGACCGGAATGTCTTCATCAAAGATGGATTTCAGCATCCTTTCATCCACCGGTTTGATGAATCTTGCATTGACGACACGTACTGAAACTCCTTGTTCTTCCAGTTCGTTTGCTGCTTGGAGCGCCATCGGGATCGTAGTGCCAAAAGTAAGGACTGCGACGTCATTCCCCTTCTTCAACACTTCCCATGTCCCGATTGGGATGGTTTTTAATTCAGAATCCATCGGAACTCCATATCCGTTTCCTCTAGGGTATCTTAATGCAATCGGACCATCATCATAGTTCATTGCCGTATTGACCAGGTGTTGGCCTTCATTTTCATCTTTCGGCATCATGATGACAATATTCGGCAGATGTCTCAAGAATGCGATATCAAACACACCTTGATGGGTTTCTCCATCAGCCCCAACCAGCCCGGCACGGTCTATTCCGATGAAAACATTCAGGTTTTGCCTGCAAATATCATGCACGACCTGATCATATGCTCTTTGCAGGAATGTAGAGTAAATGGCTAGAAACGGCTTCATATTCTGGGTTGCAAGACCTGCAGCCACTGTCGCTGCATGCTGCTCTGCAATTCCTACATCAAACATGCGGTCAGGAAATTCTTCAGCAAATCCTAGAAGTTTCGATCCGACAGGCATTGCCGGAGTAATCGCCACTACACGTTCGTCAATCCTTGCAATCTTTCTCACCGTTTCGCTCACAAGACCGCTCCATGAAGGGGGTGCATTGACCGGTTTAATAATATCACCTGTATCAATTTTATAAGGACCGGTACCATGCCAGTCTCCCTTTTTGTCAGACTCGGCAGGATGGAATCCCTTCCCTTTTTTCGTAATGACGTGCAGCAATACAGGTCCTTTCGTCTTCTTGGCATACTGGATGTTTTCATCCAGCTCCTCAAAGTCATGACCGTCAATCGGACCAAGGTAAGTGAATCCAAGTTCTTCGAAGAACATACCGGATACAAACAGGTACTTCAGGCTGTCCTTCACTCTTTCTGCCGTACTTGCAAGTTTTCCGCCGACTGCAGGAATACGTTTTAGGATATACTCGAGTTCATCTTTCACCCAATTGTATTTACCTGCAGTGCGCAGCCTTCCAAGTACACTATGAAGTGCTCCAACATTAGGGGCAATCGACATTTCATTATCATTCAAAACCACGATCATATCTTTCTTTTCATGGCCGATATGGTTCAATGCCTCTAAAGCCATTCCTCCAGTCAATGCACCATCTCCAATTACAGGAATGATGAATGATTTTTCTTTTTTCACATCTCGCGCAATCGCCATTCCCATAGCTGCAGAAAGAGATGTTGAACTATGGCCGGTTTCCCAGACATCATGCTCACTTTCATTTCTTTTCGGGAAACCGCATAATCCTTTATACTGTCTTAATGTATCAAACTGACAGGCACGACCTGTTAAAATCTTATGTACATAAGATTGATGCCCTACATCCCAGATGATTTTATCGACGGGGCTGTTAAAATGTTTATGAAGGGAAACCGTCAGTTCCACGACACCCAAGTTTGGACCAATATGACCTCCAGTTTTCGATAAATTCTCAATTAAAAACCGGCGTATCTCTTGACTGAGCTCTTCTAATTGCTCATTACTCATCTTTTTCAAAAAAGAAGGCTCTTTTATTGATAGTAAATCCATTGGGTACACTCACTTTCATGACTATATATTTTGTTTCTCGGTTTTGCGCTTTTTCTTTTTTTGCTCTTTTTTATCTTTAATCAGAACGATATGGAATCGATCTTCGATAAATTGCAATACGGTACCAACTCTAAATATTATATCCTTTGAATACGTAATCGCAAACGTTTTCCCAAGCGCTTTTCCGCCAACGGTCAAAGAGGCTATGATACTTGTCAATGTTACACTTACTATATATTCCTTGATCGATCCGCCTTCCAGCTGGAAGGAAACCGCTAATTGAATGATCACGATGGCAGAGGCTGTACCACTTATGATTCCTGAGATATCCCCGATAACATCATTACAGAAACTTGCAAATCGATCTGCATTTCTCACGATTTTGATTGAATATTTCGCACCGTATACTTTCTTGGCTGCCATTGCATGAAAAGGCGTTTCATCCGCAGCAGTGGAGGCTATCCCAAGCATATCAAAAAAGATCCCGATACATACAATGAGTAGCACCACGAATAATCCTGTACCCCACGCAACACCATTTAGTACCATATTGGATGTAACTGAAAAAATAGCCGCTAACACGAATGTGATAACGGCAATACTGACACTCCATTTTATTGAGTTTTTCAATGTATCATTCATTATCGTCTACACACACCGTTTCTACTGTGTAAATATGTCGTTCGAATTCTATGTAATTGGATGGTCATATATAGGGTAAAAATTGCAGCTTAGGTCCAGTAGGTTTTCCCAATCAGGTACCGGATGTTGCCATACCGGCGGTTTCCCTTTAAACCCGACTTAGCCGCGTCACCACAAGCTAGACTGGATTACCACTTAGTCCGCACTATAATCCCCGATATATGTCCAATGAACAGTCTAGGAGTTTTCCTCAACAACCCTTAACACAATCCTTAGCCTCTTTTGCAAAAAGGATTTCATATGGACGAAAAAGCACATATCAATGGCCAACTGATGTGTACTTTGTAACCATAATCCCCTCTCTCTTCACTCAAGGCAGGCTACGCTGCTAGTGATCAATTGAATCACAATCGCAGGTTCATACTCTGCACTTATTGCACATGCTTTATGCCAGCGTAAGATACAGAGCCTCCGCGGCTTGCGGGTCAACGCCCACATGCCATTGTGGATCGCCCTCAAGCCTTACTCCCAGATATGACCCAAAGCTGGGCGCCTCAAGCCAAGTCCAGGAACTTCATCGATGTGCCCTTTAGTGGATTTTTAGGCCCACCTTCAGGATTGGTGGGTTGACTAGAATACTGCACCACCCAAATGTTTATAATCACATTATATCATATTTTATGATTTCCTCAAATAATAAAGAACCTTAATGGTTGCGGTTGACTATGAGACGGGCAATTTGCTTAAGCAATGTCGTATCCATGCTGAGCCCCGTCAGGGAATTCGATGCTTCATCAAAATGATACTTGAGTTTTTCCTTGGCGCCTTCCATGGACAAGAGCCCTGGATAGGTGCTTTTTTGTTTGGATTCATCGCTCCCGGTCCGCTTGCCGATCAATTCTTCTGCTCCTTCTATATCGAGGATATCATCCTGGATTTGAAATGCCAGCCCGATATGATAAGCAAATTTTTCAAGTTTGCTTTGTTCCTCTTCAATAGCACCTGCAATGATGGCTCCCGCCAGTACACTGAATATGAGCAACTTCCCTGTTTTATGAACATGTATCGCTTCCAATTCTGCAACAGACAGCTTCTTATTTTCACCTTCGATATCAGCTACCTGTCCCCCAACCATACCTTCAGGCCCTGCACAGCGACCTAAGAGGCCCATTAACTTGATTTTTCGATCGCTGGAAAGATGATTGTCTTCAGCAATAATCTGAAAACTATGAGTCAGCAGTCCATCACCGGCGAGGATTGCCATCGCTTCACCGAATACCTTATGATTTGTCGGTTTTCCCCTTCTTAAATCATCATCATCCATTGATGGAAGATCATCGTGGATCAAAGAATATGTATGAATCATTTCAAGTGCCGCCGCTGTCTTCATTCCAAGCTGCGGATCCTTTCCATATCCATGTATGACAGCCAATAAAAGGATCGGCCTGATTCTTTTTCCCCCGGCTTCCAAAGAGTAAACCATGGCATCTTTTATTGTAGAAGGCATGGCTTTCTCCTGAACAAAGCCAATCATCGCTTCTTCAATCTTACGTTTATACTTTTGCTGAAAGTTCCCTAGATCGTCATGAAGGCTCACCCACTATTCCTCCTCTTTGATATCGAAGGTTTTTTCTCCTTCATCCGTGATCATTTTCGTCAATTGTTTTTCTGCTTTGTTCAGGGTATCATGACAATACTTTGAAAGTTCCATTCCTTTTTGATAAAACTGCAATGCCTTTTCCAAAGGCACTTCGCCTTCTTCCAATTTCTCAACAATGCCTTCCAATTGCTCCATTGCATCTTCAAATGACAGTTCTTCTTTAGTTTTTGCCACTTTCATCCCGCTCCTTTACCAGATCTACTTCACATTGTATTGTTCCGTCTTTTACATCTATTTCGAGTTTATCACCTTTCGTTACCTGCCGGGAGGATTTTATCAATTCCCCTTCTGAACCATATACAAGGCTGTAACCCCTGTCCATGATTTTCAATGGACTGAGCGCATCCAAGGTGGATATGACCGATTGAAAACGATGTCCCTTTTCTTTCAGCACTGCCCTAAACTGCTTCTTCACTTGTTCCTGTAGAAATTTCACCCGTTCTTCCTGAATTTTAAGGAGCTGTGAAGGATGAACACGCTGAAGTCTGGAATGCAGTCCGTTAAGAGTATCCTTTTGCTGCCTTACAAGCAGTGTAATATTTTTTTGCAGCTGATCCGTCAGCCTATCTACATGTTCAACTTTTTGTTGGTACAGGGTATGCGGGTTTCTTAACGCATAAGATTTTGATAAACTGTTCAGTCGATTCCGCTCACTTTGAATCTTTGTCTTGAATGACTTAATCATCCTTAGTTTACGGTTCATAATCCGTTCAAGCAGGTCATCGATATGAGGGACTGCCAGCTCACCCGCACCAGTGGGGGTCGGTGCCCGCATGTCTGCAACAAAATCCGCAATCGTAAAGTCTGTCTCATGTCCGACAGCAGATATGACCGGAATATTCGAATCGACGATTGCTTTTGCCACTACTTCCTCATTGAATGCCCAAAGTTCTTCGATTGAACCGCCGCCCCGTCCCGCGATCAGTACATCTATTCCCCCATATTCATTCGCTTTCCTGATGGCTTCAGAAATCGAGCCGGCAGCCCGGTCCCCTTGTACAAGAGCAGGAAAGATAAGGATTTCCCCTATTGGATACCTTCTCTTGATCGTTGTAATAATATCCCGTATGGCAGCACCCGTCGGGGATGTCACAACTGCGATCCTAGCTGGGAACTTCGGAATCATTCTTTTTCTGCTTTGATCGAAGTAACCTGCTTTCTCAAGCTTTTCCTTTAATTGTTCATACGCAAGATAAAGTTCACCGATTCCGTCCGGCTGCATTTCTTTCACATAGATTTGATACTGCCCGCCTGATTCATAGACGGATATGTCTCCTCGTACCAATACATTCATTCCGCTTTCAGGCCGGAACTTGAGATTCTGATTATTACTCGAAAACATGACTGAGAGTATCCTTGCACGGTCATCTTTTAAAGTGAAATACATGTGACCGCTCGAATGCTGCTTGAAATTTGAAATTTCTCCTCTTACAAAAATATCCGACAAATGAGGATCCCTATCGAATTTTCGTTTTATGTATTTTGTCAGAGCTTGTACCGTTAAATAACGCGACTGATCCTGTTCCATGCTCACCTGACTCCTTTGACCGTGCATTTTCTTTAATAACAATCTGTGTTGATGGCAGCGAAAATAGCTCCCTAAACAACTTCGTGCACTTATTTTATCATGCAGGAATACGTAAAGGGACAAGCTGATATGCCGTCCCTTCTGAGTTGTTGTATATAGTGTACTATCTTTTATCGGTTTTGGCGATCAACCAGCCACCATCGGGCTGATTTTACTGTGTTATAAAGAAGCATGGTAATGGTCATCGGTCCGACTCCACCTGGAACAGGTGTAATTTTCCCTGCAACTTCCTTCACTCCATTAAAATCGACGTCACCGCATAATTGCCCTTCTTCATCCCGGTTCATTCCTACGTCGATGACGACTGCACCTTTTTTGATATCTTCTGCCCGTATCAAATTCGCCTTCCCGACAGCCGAAACGAGAATATCCGCTTTTCTCATATAGTCGGAGAGGTTGGTTGTTTTAGAATGACAATACGTGACAGTTGCATCACGATTCAGGAAAAGTTGACCGGCAGGCTTTCCTACGATATTGCTTCTGCCTAAGATCACAACATGCTTCCCTTTGATATCAATATTCTCATACTCAAGCATCTTGATGATGCCCAGAGGGGTGCATGAATAGAAAGTATCTTGATTCGTAACCATCTTTCCGATCGAAACCGGGTGAAATCCATCCACGTCCTTAGAGGGAGAAATGGTTTCAATGATCGTAATCGGATTAATATGCATAGGCAAAGGCAATTGAACCAAGATACCATGTATATGATCCATTCGATTTAATTCTTCTATTTTATCGACCAGTTCTTCCTGTGTTAACGATTCATCAAACTGATAAAGCTCTGAATGGATTCCCAACTTACTGCAGGCTTTTCTCTTCATTCTTACATATGTGTGGGAGGCATGGTTATCCCCAACCAGAATGACAGCCAATCCGGGTATCACATCATTTGCTTTTAATTCAGAGATTGTTTCTTTCAGTTGTTCACGATAATAATTTGCAATGAGCTTGCCATCAATAAGATCAGCTGACATACAACCAGCCCCCTATCATTGTTAAGATTGACTTACCTTGGAGAGTACACCATTGACGAACTTGCTTGATTGATCATCACCAAAGGTTTTTGCAATTTCAACGGCTTCATTGATGACGACTTTATCCGGAACATCTTCAACAAATAATAACTCATACGCGCCGATCCTCAAAATATTCCGGTCCACTTTCGCCAGGCGGTCAAAAGACCACTTTTCTAAATTCTCCCTGATCTTTCCGTCAATCATATCCTGGTTCTTAACAAAACCAAGTACAAGATCTTTCAAAAATGCGTCTACTTCTTCTCCATCAACCACATTATTCAACGCTTCTTCCGGTTCCATACCACTCATATCTATTTGAAACAATGCTTGCAGAGCTTTCTCACGGGCAACTCTTCTCTTCATATCTTCTAATTACTCCTTTTAACGTTTGTCAATTTTTCATACCTTTGATAATAGCACAAATCAATGCCTGTACGCACGTTTTTCTCGCAACAAAAAAGAACGACCCATAAAAAGGCCGTTCTCCCCTGCTATTCAAACTTACATCTCTTCATCAATTTCAGCTTCGAGTGTCTGATTTTCAAACTGGACACCCACGATATGAACATTGACTTCATCTGCTTCTAATGCCGTCATGTTCAATAGGGCTTGACGGATATTATCCTGGATTTTTTGGGCAACGGTCGGGATTGAGACGCCAAACTTCATGATGCAGTAAACATCGATGATGATTCCTTCTTCCGCCAGCTCAACCTTTACACCTTTACCGTGGTTCTTCTTACCAAGACGTTCGACTACACCTGTTGCAAAGCTTCCGCGCATCTGTGATACACCTTCTACTTCTGAAGCAGCAATTCCAGCGATGACTTCGATCACTTCAGGTGCGATTTCTATTTTCCCAAGGCCGTCTTTACCGTGAGACATTTGTAAAAGGTTTTGATTTTCCGCCATGTAAGGCACCTCCTGAATTCACACTAGGATTTCATTACATCATATTTTTCTAAGAACTTCGTATTAAACTCTCCGCCTACAAAGGTTTCATGTTCTAATACTCTTAAATGGAACGGGATGGTCGTATGCACCCCTTCTACAACGAATTCACTTAGAGCACGTTTCATACGGGAGATTGCCTCTTCACGTGTCGCTCCATAAGTGATGACCTTTGCAATCATACTATCATAGTAAGGAGGGATCATATAACCAGGATATGCGGCTGAATCAATTCTTACGCCAAGACCGCCGGGTGGAAGATACATTTCTATTCTTCCTGCTGACGGCATGAAATTCTTTTCAGGGTTTTCTGCATTGATCCGGCACTCCATCGCCCATCCTGTGAAGGTTACTTCTTCCTGGGTAAGAGACAGTTTTTCACCTGAAGCCACTTTGATCTGTTCTTTGATCAAATCGACACCGGTAACCTGTTCCGTGACAGGGTGCTCTACCTGGATACGGGTATTCATCTCCATGAAATAGAACGACTGATTGTTGTAGTCATATATAAATTCTACCGTGCCTGCACCTGTATAATCAACCGCTTGGGCTGCTTTTACTGCAGCTTCTCCCATTTGGGCGCGAATTTCTTCGTTAAGTGCAGGGGATGGTGTTTCTTCGATAAGTTTTTGGAGACGGCGCTGGATTGTGCAATCGCGCTCTCCAAGGTGAATCACGTTGCCAAAATTGTCAGCCATGACTTGGATTTCCACGTGTCTGAAGTCCTCAATGAACTTTTCAATATACACGCCTGGATTACCGAAGGCGGTCATTGCTTCCTGCTGGGTGATGTTGACACCCTTCACAAGGTCTTCCTCGCTCTTAGCAACACGGATCCCTTTACCGCCTCCGCCGGCAGTGGCTTTGATGATGACAGGGTATCCCATTGATTCCGCAAGTTTCACAGCTTCATCTGCGTCTTTGACGATTCCTTTCGAACCTGGTACGATCGGAACCCCCGCTTCACGCATCGTTTCACGGGCGACATCCTTTGTCCCCATTTTTGAAATGGCTTCAGGAGAAGGCCCTATGAATGTGATATTACACTCACGGCACAGCTCTGCAAAGTCTGAGTTCTCAGCCAGGAAGCCGTATCCGGGATGAATTGCGTCACAGTCTGTCAATTTTGCTACTGAAATAATATTAGTAAAGTTTAAGTAACTGTCCTTTGAAGATGTGGGCCCAATACAATAGGCTTCATCTGCAAGCTGGACATGCAAAGCTTCTTTATCCGCTTCAGAATAGACAGCTACACTTTCTACGTTCAATTCGCGGCAAGCACGTATAATTCGAACCGCTATTTCTCCTCTATTGGCAACCAATACCTTTTTAATCATAAAGTTTATCGCTCCTTATTCAGGTTTGACTAAGAATAACGGCTGTCCATATTCAACAAGTTGACCGTCTTTCACCAAGATTTCTACAATTTCACCTTTTACTTCCGCTTCAATTTCGTTGAAAAGCTTCATCGCTTCCACGATACAGACAACTGTGCTGTCATCTACTTTTGACCCGACTTTCACATATGCATCCGCATCAGGTGAAGAAGATTTATAGAAGGTTCCTACCATTGGAGATGTGATTTTATGTAAGTTTGCATCATCCGCTTTTGCTTCAGCGGGTTTATTTTCTTCTGCAGGTGCAGGCGCCGCTTCTGTCTGAGCAGGGGCAGGTGCTTGCTGAACCGCTTGTTGAGCCGGCTGCTTTACTTCTTCTACAGCTTGGACGAATTGCGGTGCTGCAGCAGCTCCCGTATTTTTCTTAAGTTCAATTTTTGATCCTTCAACCTCATATGAAAACTCATCCACGCTTGAATTATCGACAAGCTTTATTATTTCACGAATTTCTTGAATTTTTAACACTTTGGACACCCCTCTTATAGTTTGAAAAATTATGACTAGCTACTAATATCATACGATAACACCTCGTATAAATTCAATATGTGTTTCGAGCTATTCTATGAAGCGCATACATACTCCCCTTCTATTTTATCTCTTTTATTCAAAAAAATAAAATAATTGAAGATGATTTTTGTCAAAGGGTGCCGAATCGGTTCATTTTTCAACGCCTTTGTTCATCGGGGCTATTGGTTTTCTCTACTATCAAACTGGTATTTTATTTTTTCATACAACAAAGAAGGACCGGCCATTATCACAATAAAGGCCGGTCCTTCTATTTTTATTAATTTGACGGCTGGAATTCAACCGCTACAGGCTTGACGTTTCCTACTTCGCTCATGACCAGGCGGATGATTTCATTGGCGTTTGCCGTGGTGTGCTCTTTATCTGTTTTGACCGTGATACGGATGCTGTCTCCATTCGCTCTCACCAGTGCATCGTCATAACCAATCGTCTTGATCGTCGTTTCCAGTACAGATTCTGTCATTGCCAGTTCACGAAGATTTTCCATTTGTTCATAGGCTGCACTCTTCTCTTCTGCAGACAACTCAGAATCTCCTACTTTCGCCTCAAGTTCTTCGCGGAGCTGAGCTCGCTGATCTTCCACTTCCATTCTCATCGCTTCGAACATTTCATTACCGGCTGAATCTGTTACGACTTCCACATCACCGTTTGTCATTGTTTCTTTATTTTCACCATCTTTTGCTTGTTCGCCTCCCTCGTTTTGCTCGGCTGCCATATCAGATACCTGCTGAGTAGGTGAAGTAATGTAATAAACCGAAAGAACAATCACAAGACTTAACATCGTTAAAAGCCAAACAGTTTGTTTTTTTAATAACATCTATCATTTCCCCCTTAATCTTTAGGTAGAACCGATACCCTGTGAACCGGTACATCCAGAACACGGGTAACAGCTTCCAAAATCCATTTTTTGATTTGTATGTTATCGGCTCCTTTTGCTACCACAAGGACTCCGCTGACTTTAGGTTTTCTGGTTTCACTGATGACGGGCACTTCATTTTCACCGTCCTGTATGATGACCACCTGTTCTTCGCTGGATTTTTCTTCTATCGATCTTTTTCCACCTGCTTTGTCCTCTTCGGTAGTATGCTGGGACTGAGTTTTCCCATCTTTTTCATACACTTTCTGCTCAGAGGCTTCAACATTGACGACCACGAGGGCTTCGCTTACTCCGACGATTTGATCAAGTGCTTCTTTCAGTTGGTTTTCATACTGATCTTCATAGCTCCGCATGGAAGAATCTTTGTTTTGATTCGTCCCGAATGCAGGTACATTTTCTTTCTCATCTTCCTGAAGATTCTGATCAACCGCTACACTGGGTTCGTTTTTCCAAAGGTCGCTGATCAGCATGAAGGCGACTCCAAGTAGAAGGACGATCAGAAAGTACTGAAACTTTTTTCCTTTTTTGTTCTCCGGAGGTGTGTGAGCATTTTCCTTTGACAGCCACTCTTTTATTAGATTTACAGGTCCTTTGCTAAAGTTCATTGTCGCTTCCAGTCCCTCCTTCGGCTATGATTATTTTTTCAGGTGAAAGGTTCCACTCTTCCGCTAGTAAGGAGGTCACCAGGGACACATTCTCATCTGTCTTCTGCACTCTAGTCTTATCTCCCGTATCGATCTCCACATTTTTGACGGCTTCTATTGCGTTTTCCTCTTCTCCCGAAGAAAGATATACCGTCACTTCTGTGATGCTATCTGGGATGTTCTCCAAATCAGATGCTGCTATACTGACTTTCTCAATGACTTTTCCGCTTTTCTCCATCAACTCCTTTTCCGCTTGTTGTTTCATTTGGACAGCCATCTGTTCTAAAATATATGCACGTTGTGAGGCTTGTATTTCTTTTTTCTTCATTTCTATTAAATTTTCTACAGAATTATTCTGTGAAGTCCCATTTATACGAAACGAATCCATGACAGCATCAACATCTGTGGTCATCAGCTTCAATAATGGTGTAAGGATGATGGTGATCAATAATAACCCTGTCACGATTTTTACGTACTTTTGCATGTTAGAGCTTGGAAGAAGCATGTCTATGACGGTTGCCAACAGGACAAATACGATAATATTAGTGATCCATTCAGTTAAAAATGACATGGTAATCCTCCTTCAACGAACCATCATGGTTATATTGCCTGCTGCAATGATGACGGTAATGCTCAAGAAGAACATGAATGATACAATCGCCAGTGCTGCAAATACATAGATGACACTTTTCGCGATTGTATCGAGACACTCAATGACCGGGCCTCCTCCAAGCGGCTGAAGAAGGGCTGCAGCCAACTTGTAAATAAAGGCGATCATCAGGATCTTTATGGCGGGAAATGCGGCGATGATAAGGACGATTGCCACACCCGCAATTCCAACAGTGTTCTTTAAAAGCACGGAGGCACTGATGACGGTATCGGTTGCATCGGTAAACATCCTTCCAATAACTGGGACAAAGTTACCGGTAATAAATTTAGCGGTACGAATCGTGATGCCGTCGGTGACTGCTGTTGTCGCGCCTTGCACCGAGATGACGCCGAGAAAGACTGTCATGAACACGCCGAGGAGTCCAATACTCCATGTGCGTAATAATTGAGCAAGCTGTGTCACTTTGTAGTGCGGCGACAGGGTACTGACAATGCTCAGCAGGGCGGAAAGGAATAAAAGCGGAAGGACCACATTTTGAATCAGCAGGCCGCTTGTGTTCATCAAAAATAGGATGACTGGATGAAAGAACGCAGCAGATACGACTCCTCCAGATGCTGCAATCAATGCAAGCAGCAATGGAATGAGTGCGATAATGAAATTGATCATAGTGGAAATCGCTTCCTGTGTGTAATCAATCGCAACATGAAAGCTGTTCAAGGCGATGATGATCAACACCATAAAAATGATTCCATATGCCACCTTACTTACATTCCCGCCTTCAAATGCGTTTTGCAGAGATTGAAGGAACATACTGAAAATCGTAAGCAGGATCAATGTCCCCAAAAGCTTTCCGTTCATAACCAACTCTTGAAACGCAAATCTAAGCACCCCGCTGAACCAGGCTTTTAAAGAAAACTCCTTCTCTCCCTGGATGAAATCCATTAAGCTCCCTTTTTGACTCTCAGGAAGATATCCACCATATTGA
This sequence comes from Rossellomorea sp. ABR4_012, assembly GCF_056159545.1. Classification (NCBI taxonomy): domain Bacteria; kingdom Bacillati; phylum Bacillota; class Bacilli; order Caryophanales; family Bacillaceae; genus Rossellomorea; species Rossellomorea sp. ABR4_012. Next base: position 1,783,757 of record NZ_JBSWVK010000001.1, on the reverse strand, counting down.
TCCACGATGCTTGTCCAAAAGCTCTTAAGTTCATCGATTCCCAAGTCTTCAAGCTGCTGGTTGATGACCTGCTGCTGCAGACCGGGATCATCCTGTTCTTTGTTTCCCTCGGCTTGTCCTACAGAGCTTCCAATGAAAAAGAAAAATAGTGCCACGACGAGTATTCGATTTAATTGCTGCAAGTATCCCACCTCTTCATCCTCTCTTATCCGGTTGGAATCATATTGATGATTGTTTCAATGATCACTGTCAGGATCGGCACGGCCATTGCCAGAATCAAAATCTTGCCTGCAAGCTCTACCTTTGCAGCAATCGCACCCTGACCCGCATCTTTCGTGATATGAGAAGCAAATTCCGCTATGTAAGCGATGCCGATTATTTTCAGGATCGTTTCAACATAGACAAGATTTACGTTTGCGTTTGCCGCAAGCTTCTCCAGCATATGGATGATGGTATAAATCTGGTCGATTAAAAACAGGAATATGGAGCAGCCGACAAATACGATCAGCAAAAAGGCAAAGTTTGGCTTTTGTTCTTTTACTATTAATGCAAGAAAAGTGGATACAAGGGCGATACCGACAATTTGGATGATCTCAATCGCTGACTCCCCCTTTACCCTTGGAATAAAAAGACGGATTTGATCTTTTGGAACAAATCATCCACGATGGATGCGACCATAAAGAGGATATAGATAAAGCCAAAAAGTGTGACCCATTGTGCGTATTCTTTTTTGCCGACTTGATCTAAGATGGTGTGCAAAAATGCGACGACGATACCCACCCCCGCTATTTTAAAAATAATATCCACATCGATTCCCATAAATTTCCCTCCTGATCTAATTGACTCGCACATTGTGGGTTAAACACGGACAGGGCCGTCTATTCTTTAAAGCAGCAGGATGATAAGAAGAAGACCTGATAAAAATCCAAGGCTCTTCGTCATTTTTTCATATTTTCTTTGTCTTTCCACTGCTTCTGCCTCTTCTCTTTCCAAGTGTTTCAAAGCCAAGTGAATGTGTTTTTGCTGCGTGATTAAATCATGTTTTCCTAGGTTTTCACCGAACTGCTTAAGAATTTCATATTCTCCTGATTTAAATGCCGTAAGCTTCCATACTTCATCCAGACTGTCTTCCCATGCTTTTTTCACTGAGATTTCCTGTTCAGTCAACTTCTTTGAAAAATTTTCGAAAAACCAAGAGACCGGCTTCTGGAGCTGTTTAGATATTTTTCTTGTGGCTTCATGAAGAGGTGTGTGGCTGTAGGTTATTTCAGCCTCCAGGGATTGAAGTGCCACTTTAAGCATACGGAGCTGCCGCGGTCTTTCTGTCAGATACTTCGAGACCTCAAAACCTGCCCATGAAGTAGAGAGAAGAATGAAAATCGCACCTAAAATTTTTATCATTTACGTCACACTCACTTTGTTCAATAGAGATTCTCCATGCTCATTCCAAACTTCAGACACTTGTCCAGGATCTGTTTCTCTATTAAGCTCAATGAATCGTTCAATACTCTGCATTCCGATAATATCTCTGATGACAGGTCTCTTTTTCACTTCCTCCAAAGAAGCCCCGTGTGTTGTCATCATCAATGTAATGCCTGCATTGACCGCTTCTTGAATGGCCTGGCCGTCTTCTGTACGGCCTATTTCATCGATGATCAGGACATCAGGGCTCATGGAACGTATCAGCATCATCATGCCTTCGGCTTTTGGACAAGCATCAAGGACATCGACTCTCGGACCAAATAAAAGCTGCGGAACCCCGTTCACACAGCCTGCAATTTCGGAACGTTCATCTACGATCCCTACTTTATAGGGAGGGATATTCCATTCACGGTCACCTGTTGATATGATTCTCGCAAGGTCTCTTAACAGAGTGGTTTTTCCTGTTTGGGGAGAGCCGATGATCATCGTGTGCTTCCAGTTCCCTTTATAAACGAACGGCAGGAGCGGCTGAGCGATTCCGATTTTTTGCCTGGCAATCCGGATATTGAAGGATGACAGGTGGCGGATCCCTTTCACAGTACCGGACTCTAGAATGACTTTTCCGGCAAGTCCCACCCGATGTCCCCCATCTATAGTGATGTAGCCTCTCTTGAGTTCTTCCTCAAGTGTATAAAAAGAATGATGGGATAGTTTATTTATCAGTTGTTCAGAGTCTTCCGGCGTGACATTGTATGGAAGAAAGTAAGGTTTACCTCTTGCCGTGACTTCCAATACCCTGTTGGTACGGACTCTGATTTCTTCGGTTGTATCCAGAACGGCTTGTGGAAGGGACAGGATTCTTTCAGATATTGTGCTGGGTAGCAGGGCTAGAACTTCTTGCATGAATGTACCTCCTCATCTATTTCCACCGGGCTTGGGTCATTAAGAGCGTACAAGCCCCTAGATAATACAATGTATTCTGCTGAAAATAGAATATGACAATAAGTTAAAGGCCCGTCCCTCGATGATTTAAAGCGGTAAAGAATAAGGAATAATAAAAAGCCTAAACAGAGTGGTATCTGTTTAGGCTTTTGGATTATGTTTTCATGTATGTTATTAACCGCGGGAAACGTACGAACCGTCAGTCGTATTGATGACGAGTACATCTCCTTCGTTTACGAAGAATGGTACGTTTACAACTAATCCTGTTTCCACTGTTGCAGGTTTAGATCCACCAGAAGCAGTGTCCCCTTTGATCCCTGGCTCAGTTTCCGTTACACTCAGTTCAACTGTATTCGGAAGTTCAACTCCAAGAGTCTCTCCTTCATACATCATGATTTGAACTTCCATGTTTTCTTTTAGGAACTTCAACTCATACTCGATTGAACCTGCCGGTAATTCGATTTGCTCGTAGCTTTCGTTATCCATGAATACGTGCATATCGCCGTTCGCATAAAGGTACTGCATTCTGCGGTTATCAATCTGGGCTTTTGCTACTTTCTCACCAGCGCGGAAAGTCTTTTCCTGAACTGCGCCTGTGCGAAGGTTACGAAGTTTAGAGCGGACGAATGCTGCTCCTTTTCCCGGTTTAACATGTTGGAAGTCCATAACTCTCCAAATCCCATTATCCACTTCAATTGTTAAACCTGTACGAAAATCATTTACTGAAATCATGTTTGTTCCTCCTATTGTCAATTAGACCTCTTGCAAGGACTAAAATGGTAGAATGATTAGATCTTTAGTTGAGTGAGTTAATGTTTCATTGGAATCCTCGGTGATGAGTGTATCGTCTTCAATACGTACACCGCCGACTCCAGGTACATACACTCCCGGTTCAACCGTTACAATCATACCAGGCTCAAGTACTACTTCAGAACGTGAAGAAAGACCAGGTCCCTCATGAACCTCAAGACCGATTCCATGTCCTAAAGAATGTCCGAAGCAGTCACCATAACCTTTTTCTGTTATGTAATCGCGGGCAATCGCATCTGCTTCTTTACCTGTCATTCCAGGCTTGATTTTCTCCATAGCCAGGAGCTGTGATTGAAGGACGACATCATAAATCTCCTTAAGCTTTTCACTTGGCTCACCTACAGATATAGTACGAGTCATGTCAGAACAATATCCTTTATAGTATGCACCATAATCCAATGTAACAAAATCACCTTTTTCAATGACTTTATCACTTGCTACTCCATGAGGCAGAGCAGAGCGGTTTCCTGATGCCACTATGATATCAAAAGATGAAGAAGCGGCACCCGCTTTCCTCATGAAAAATTCCAATTCATTAGACACTTCCAGTTCTGTAACGCCCGGTTTGATAAAATCTAATATGTGCTTGAATGCTGCATCCGCTATGTCAGCCGCATCCTTAATTATCTTAAGCTCTTCAGGTGTCTTAATCAAGCGTAACTTTTCAATCGTACCAGCTACAGGGACGAGTTCAGCCTCTAGTACTTTCTGATAGCTCTCAAATGCACTGTATGTCATATAGTTTTTTTCAAAACCGAGTTTTTCAATTCCCAATTCCTTGACTTGTTTTGCCACTTCTTCCTGAATCGGACCCGTGTGCTGGACAATTTCATAACCCGCTGCCTGTTCCGCTGCCTGCTCGGTATATCGGAAATCAGTGATGAATAATGCCTTGTCCTGTGATAATAGGACCACACCTGACGAACCGGTGAAGTTCGTCATATAACGACGGTTGTATGTACTTGTAATCAACATCCCGTCTATACCGCTTTCAGAAAATGTTTTACGTAATCGTTCAATCTTCATCCCCTTACACTCTCCCTTTTATGTAATTAATGATTGCGTCCAAGGCTAATTCATATCCGTAAAGTCCCAAACCGACGATTTGACCGATCGTTTCCGCCGCGATGACGGAATGATGCCTGAAACTTTCACGCTGATGGATATTCGAAATGTGGACCTCAACGACAGGTACTGATACAGAAGCTACCCCATCTCTTAAAGCGTATGAGTAATGAGTATAAGCACCTGGATTCAAGATGATGCCTCCATACCCTTCATCCTCAGCTTTATGGATATAATCAATTATTTCACCCTCATGATTCGATTGAGCGGATAGTAACTGATAGCCTTTCTCTTCTGCTTGTCCCTTCAGTTTCGTTTCTAATTCCTGAAGTGTGGTGTGACCATAGATTTCAGGTTCACGTTTTCCTAATCTGTTTAAATTCGGGCCGTTTAATAATAATATTTTTTTCATAGATAACCCCTAAAAAAATAGAATGTTCAACATGAACATTCTAACATAAACCTTTTACCTATACCTACTAAATTATCTGATAACAAGAAGGTTATGGAACTACTTCCCCCGTCTTTTCCTTTTGTTCCTGATGTCTCAGCTCATTCTCTTCATACGATATCGAATATCCGGTGAACACTCCATATAGAATATAGATACACACTGTTGTAATCAGAGTATGATAATCGATTGCCGTCAAGGCCTTCATGCTCGGGAAAAGAGGTTTTAACAATAAAAATACGGCTAAAAACAATACAATCCCATACCCAGCGCCTACCCACATCGACTTAAACTTCCGCAGGACCCCGTAATAGACCAGTGCTGCACCGATGGAAATGATGCCATAGGCTAAAATGGATAAAGCAATCCCTATCCAGCGATCCTTCCAATCTCCAACCGCCCAAGGCTCGAAAATAATATTGGGTTCGATCTTGGTAAAGGAAAAATAATAACAAAGATACGCAATGGCACTCCATAATAAACCTCCAATAAAGCCTGTCACCACCACCATCCCTATGAACGACATTGGTTTTTCACTTTTATTCTGTTCCAGTTCAGGGTTGGATTGGTCACCTTTCACTTTCTCCGGTTGATTATTATCTTCGGACATCTTGAACACCTCCGTTCATAGTATGTCCCAATGAACCAAACACTTGCATAAAATTCCTTTTCAAGTAAAAATTCATTTTTCAACATTTCCAATCCGCAGTCTGGCTCTTTTTGAGAATTTTTAGTAAAATACTTTATAAGGATGGTTATATCATTCACCATGTTTATTGGAATATGATTAAGTGAATATGTTACCTATAACCCTAGAATCCCCACACCTGAAAATCTATCCAAAACGACGATTAAAAACAATATATATTGTCTAAAATAATAATATAAAGGTTTAAAGAACGATTGAATCGTAAGGAGGTGGCTTTGTTGAACGCTCGCAATATCTTGGTATTCACCTTGATTGTATTAGCGATTGTAGGATTGGGATCATGGCTGATTGGAAATCCCCTTGGACTTCTTCGAAAAATACTCGTCACTGCAGCCGTTATCGGCATCATTTACTTTATTTACCGCAGATGGTTCAGCCATAGACGTGGTGCTGGCAGCAACGAACAAAGAGCGTTTCTTAAAGCAGCCAAACAATCAAAAAAGAGACTAAAGAAAAAATCGACCGCTAAGACCCAAAAACCCACTGTTTCTCCGCTTTCAAAAAAGCGTGCCCACCGAAAAAAATCAAGTGCGAACTTAACGGTCATTGAAGGAAAAAAGAATAAAAAAAACAATCGGGCCTCCTTTTAAAATGAGCGCCCGATTGTTTTTTACCTGAGAAATCTTAATAAGTCCATTGTTTCAAAAAAAGTTCTCCCTGAAATTTCCCCATTTGAAACAACTCACTCCTTCTTTCTTTAGATAATTCAAACTCAGTCGTCTGTACCCCTTCTGTTGGTATAAAAATAATATTCTTCTCATGCTTTCTTGAAATATAACGTGAATCATGAGCGTCTTTCATTGTCTGGAAAAGGGCACTGTATAACTCGATAGCATTTTTAATTTTATTCTTTGGCCGTTCGAGTGAATTATGACTCAGTTTCACTCCGATGACCGGCCGGACTTTTTTTACATTTTCTCTGTCAAACAGCCACATCGGAAAGTTACTGAGGACCCCTCCATCCACAAGTAAACTTGTGCCCTCGAGTGAACGCAGTTTCACAGGCTCAAAAAAGTACGGTAGACTTGCACTCATCCTGATGGCCCTGGCAACCGGGAATGTTTGAGGGGAAATCCCGTACTTCTCCAAATCATCAGGCAATACAAGAAGCCTTCCGTTTGATAAATCGGAGGCGATGACTCTCAGAGATTTTTCAGGAAGGTCAGCGAAAGTGTAGATCCCTCGTGCTTTAAGTTTTTGTTCGATCCAATTCTCAAGAGCTATTCCTTTGTACAATCCTAACCGATAATAGATTCTAAACCACTTAATAACGGGAATTGAAACGACTGCATTGGTATCCAATACCTTCTTGATATCCATTTCTACCATAATATCTTTCAACTCATTGCTTGAGTATCCAGCTGCAATAAAGGCTGCTATAATGGCGCCGGCACTTGTTCCTGCCACCCTCTTGAACCGTAACCCTCTTTCTTCAATTGCCTGGTAAGCACCTATCAAAGCGAGCCCTTTTACCCCTCCGCCAGAAAATACTCCATCGATGTCCACAGGCTCCACTCCTTCAAAGCTGTTTATACATCTTTAATTTGGATAAGTGGAATTTAGAACAAGAAAAGCGGAAGTGGGCGTTTTGCTCCCTTTGAAAAATATTCTTCGGCTTTAGAGGCGCTTTTTGCCTCAAAAGACGAAGGTTAATTTTCAAACGGGAGCAGACACTGGAGCTGGACACTAGAAAAGCGGAGGCGGCTCGCTCAGGCCCGACAAGCATAAGATGAATTGGCCAGGAAGGCGCCTTTTGCCTTCTTGGTCAATTTATCTTATGACCTCGAGGGACTAGCCGCCAGAGCTGGACATTAGAAAAGCGGAAGGGCTTTGCTCAGAGGCGGTTGGCATAAGACGAATCGGCCATGAAGGCGTTCTTTGCCTTCTTGGGCGGTTTGGCTTATGACATGTGCCTCTAATGCCCTGCAGCTGGACATTAGAAAAGCGGAGGCGGCTTGCTCAGGCCCGACAAGCATAAGATGAATTGGCCAGGAAGGCGTCTTTTGCCTTCTTGGACAATTTAGCTTATGACCTCGAGGGACTAGCCGCCGGAGCTGGACACTAGAAAAGCCCGGAAGGGCTAGCCGGTATCCACGCACAAAAAAAAGAAGAGGAACAAGTCCCCTTCCTTTTCAAAATCAGCTTACAGGCCGCATTTCAGCTGTGCACCACAGTTGGTACATGTATTGCAGCCGCCCATGTCCTTTACGGTACCTTTACGGCAGACAGGGCATGTATTCCCAACTTCAGACCCGATGGTCACATCTGTTGAACGCACATCCTGTATAGTATCCAACAGCACGATTGGTTTGTTTTCTGTTTTTACTTCCTCTTGGACATCCTCTTCGTCAAAACTGTTTTCTTCTGCTTTCAGCGTTAGGACCTGCGAGTCGCGGCTGCCATCAACGTAAACGGTACCGCCTTTCGCTCCGCCTTTATATAGGCGCTCATACACTTTTTGTACCTCTTCGACAGTATATCCTCTTGGAGCATTTACCGTTTTGGAAATGGAGCTGTCGATCCAGTTCTGTATGACGCACTGAACATCGGCATGTGCTTCCGGTGCAAGATTCATTGAAGAAATGAACCATTCCGGCAGGTCATTTGCATCGGCGTCAGGATTACGTTTCAGATAATCTTCCACGATATCCGCTTTTACCTCAATAAATTTACCAAGGCGTCCGCTTCTGTAGTACGTGAACGAGAAGTACGGCTCAAGTCCGGTAGAAACGCCAACCATCGTTCCAGTAGATCCAGTAGGCGCAACCGTCAATAGGTGAGAATTGCGGATACCGTAAGTTAGAATATCTTTCCTTACATCCTCAGGCATCTTTTTCATGAAGCCTGTGTTGGTAAAGGCTTTTCTGAGTCTTTCTGTCTCTTCTTCCGTTTCACCTGTCAGGAACGGGAAGCTTCCTTTTTCCTTCGAAAGTTCAACGGAAGCGCGGTAAGCCGTTGTAGCGATGACCTCGAAGACCTCATCTACCAGCTGGTTTCCTTCTTCGGATCCGTATTCTTTTTCACAATAGATAAGAAGATCCGCAAGACCCATGACACCCAGTCCGACACGGCGTTCACCGAGTGCCTGCTTTTTGTTTTCTTCCAGGAAGTAAGGCGTTGCATCGATGACGTTATCCTGCATACGCACGCCGACTTCAACCGTTTTCTTCAGTTTTTCAAAATCGACTGTTTTCGTTTCCTTATCTGCGAATTGAGCAAGATTAACGGCTGCCAAGTTGCAGACGGAAAATGGTGCGAGGGGTTGTTCTCCACATGGGTTTGTTGCAACAACCTTTTGACCGTAAGCTTTAGCGTTTGTCATATCGTTCGCATTATCGATAAAGAAGATTCCCGGTTCTGCAGAGTACGTTGCGCATACATTAATCAGATTCCAAAGTTCTTTTGCTTTGATTTTCCTGTATGTCCTTACTTTATAACCGAGCTTTTCCCATTCTCGTACATCGCCGATATTATGCCATTCCTCGTTATAGTATTTCATTTGTTCGGCATCATAGCTTTCTACGTCAGGGAAGCGCAGTTCGTATACCTCATCTTTCTCTACTGCCTCCATGAAATCACTTGTCAGGCAGACTGAGATATTTGCTCCTGTCAGGAATTCAGGGTTGTGTACACTGTATGTACCACCCGTCCGCAGCTTTTCCTCGGCATTTTTAATGATTTTCTCGTTGAAACCACCGTAGCCTGGTATTTGCTTATAGTTGATGATTCCCTGATACATCGCTTCTTCCTGCTCTGTCAGCGGAGTGAATTTCAATTTATCTTCTGCAGCCTTTTTGATATTTTCATCTTCTGTGTTTTCTAACAGATAACGCAGGATGCGCGGATTTTGCATTTTAGAGATGATGAATTCGATAATATCAGGGTGCCAATCTGATAACATGATCATTTGTGCCCCACGTCTTGATCCGCCCTGCTCAACCAAATGAGTCAATTTTGCAATATCATCCAGCCAGGATACAGAACCCGAGGATTTACCGTTGACCCCTTTTGCCAGTGTGTTGCGGGGACGAAGAGTCGATCCGTTCGTTCCGACACCGCCGCCTCGGCTCATGATTTCCATGACCTGTTTGCGGTGCTCTGAGATCCCTTCGCGGGAATCCTGCACGAATGGCATCACATAACAATTGAAATAGGTAACGTCCGTCCCTGCGCCTGCTCCGTATAACACACGTCCTGCAGGTACGAAATGCAGATTGACAAGTTCATGATAAAACTTTTCGAACCATTCTTGTTTCTTTTCAGGAGTTTGTTCTACTTCTGCCAGGCCTGTTGCGTTTCGCTTTGCAATTTGTTCATAGTAGACTTCCAATGGTTTTTCAATGACATCCAGTGTACGTGTCACTACGCCCGTTTCAATTTCATGCGGTTTATCGATCGCACTTCTGTATTCCTCTTCGATCCAGACGTCCGCTTTTTTGTTTTCCCAATCAATGGCTGTAATGAAGCCCAGCCCCCTGGCAGGGAATTTTGGATCTTCCTTGATTGTCAATACGACAAAGTCGCCTGCTGATAGAGTGATCTTCTCAGTATCTTTGAAAGAATAGCGGTCAATCATAACCAGTCGGGATACACCTTTATGTGTGGTTTTCATATCCGGGGTGATGGGATGTACTTGGGGGAACAATCCGATATCCTGATTCAATCTTTCTTTGTTCAATTTCATCGTTTTCTTCGACGCAACAGTCATATAGACAGCTCCTTCTACCTTCAATATTTCATGTATCATTTTTTAGCTTGTTTTACTTTAACAATTAATACGTTATCACAGGCTCATTCCAAAATCAATAAATAAACACAATATATGGTGTGTAATATATTTTTCGACACACCATATATTGTGTTGAGGTCAGATTTTTATTTATTTGTCAAACTCCCAATAAGCAGAAAATAATAGAAAACCGGAGAATCTCATAGATAATATTCTTATTTTAAACGGAAATCTATTAATTTGAGAGTTGCCAAACTTTCATATTCAGAAATAGTTGGTAAAATAGGAAAAAAGCGACACGCATCGCTTTTTTCGAAACAAAATTTTTTAACGTTTAAAATTCCACTCATCTGATTCATATCGGGTTTTGGCCAGGTTCTCTACATATTGTGTTTCTTCCTCCGAGAGGACATAGGGCTCAAGATGTATATCCAGGCCATCTTCAAAACCTCTCTTGAATGCTTCTTTTGCCATGTCCATCGTGATTCTTTCTGATGAAATCTCATTCATGGCAACGGCTTTATTTTTGAACGCTTTTTGCATACGCTCCTTTACCCGTTCGGAAGGGTACTTAAACAGGCTGAAAAGCTTATCTTCATCCAGGTCCAGCAGGATGGATCCGTGCTGAAGGATGACCCCTTTTTGACGTGTCTGTGCACTCCCCGCAACCTTTCTGCCTTCCACTACAAGTTCATACCAGCTCGGTGCATCAAAGCAGACGGCGGAGCGCGGGTTTTTCAGTCCTTCCCTCTCTTCAGCTGTTTTAGGGACAGCAAAGTAGGCTTCAAGTCCAAGGCCTTGGAATCCCTTTAGAATCCCTTCCGAAATGACTCTATATGCCTCCGTTACGGTTTTAGGCATTTCCGGATGTTCCTCGGACACAATGACACTGTAAGTGAGCTCCTCATCGTGAAGAACGCCTCTTCCTCCGGTCGGCCGCCTTACAAAGCCCAGTCCATGTTCCTTCACGGCATCCATATTGATTTCCTTTTCGACTTTCTGGAAATAACCTACAGAAAGTGTCGCCGGATCCCATCCATAAAAACGGATCGTCGGAGGAATTTTCCCTTCACTGTGCCAATCAAGGAGCGCTTCATCCAGCGCCATATTATATGAAGGGGAGCAATTGCCTGAATCGATAAATCTCCAAATTTCTTTTGACATTTTACATACCTCTTTTATTTATCAGCTTCTATCATCACTATGTATTCAATCCGTTACTAGTCTACCAAATCCTCTTCCAAAAACAAAGAAAAACAGATTGGAAAGTCTTTGCTTTAAATAGTAAATTTCTTTTGATTCTGACTTAAATGATGAATATAATAGTAGATAGTGCATTTGAAGAAAGGAGCATGAAAGCAAGATGGATGGTTTATTTATACTTTTAGTCGTACTTGGCGGAATCATCGCTTATTCCCTATTTACGTACTTCAATCAAAAAAGAGTCGTCAACACATTGACAGAGGAAGAGTTCAAAGCCGGCTACCGAAAGGCTCAGCTGATCGATGTGCGCGAATCCAATGAGTTTGACAATGGTCATATTCTTGGAGCCCGCAATATCCCTCTTTCCCAAATGAAAATGAGACAAAAAGAGATCCGCAATGATCAGCCTGTATACTTGTACTGCCAGAGCGGAATGAGAAGTGCACGTGCAGCACAGATGCTTCACCGCAAAGGCTACCGTGATCTTCACCAGCTGCAAGGCGGATTCAAGAAGTGGACAGGTAAGATTAAGCATAAAAAATAAAGAAAAGCGGAGGCGGCTTGATCAGCCCCGACAAGCGTAAGATGAATGGGCCGGGAAGGCGTTTTTTGCCTTCTTGGTCCATTTAGCTTATGACCTCGAGGGGCTAGCCGCCGGAGCTGGACAATTCCCAGACTGAAATTTATTCATTTTTATTAGAAGAAAAAGGATTGCCGATTCGGCAATCCTTTCTTTGTTTCACACTTTACTGCGCTAAACGCCCGTCCCGCGGTGCTTTAATGTGTTACTGCGCCGCTTCCGGAGTGTATCGCAGGATTGGTTTTCTTGCTGCAAGGGTTTCGTCCATTCTTTTGACTACAGTTGTATGTGGTGCTTCCTGGACGATTTCAGGTGTTTCTTCAGCCTCTTTAGCGATTTGGATCATGGCGTCAATGAATGAATCCAGCGTTTCTTTGGACTCTGTTTCAGTCGGCTCGATCATCATACATTCCTCTACATTCAACGGGAAGTAGATCGTTGGCGGATGGTAACCGAAGTCGAGCAGCCTTTTCGCTATATCGAGCGTGCGGACGCCAAGCTTTTTCTGACGCTTTCCGCTGATGACGAATTCATGTTTGCAGTGACGGTCATAAGGAAGATCAAAATGAGGCGCCAATCTTCTCATCATATAGTTTGCATTAAGGACGGCATTTTCTGTTACCGCCTTTAGCCCATCAGGCCCCATCGTACGAATATACGTATAGGCACGGACGTTGATGCCAAAATTTCCGTAGTAAGGCTTCACTCGGCCGATTGAATCCGGGCGATTGTAGTCAAATTCAAACTGATCGCCGTTTTTCACTAGAACCGGTTTAGGCAGATAACGGATCAGATCTTCTTTCACTCCGACCGGACCGCTTCCAGGTCCTCCGCCGCCGTGTGGACCCGTAAAGGTTTTATGGAGATTTAAATGAACGACATCAAAGCCCATATCTCCGGGTCTTGCCTTCGATAATACCGCATTCAGGTTCGCTCCATCGTAATACAGCTTGCCGCCTGCTTCATGAATGATGGCAGCCATCTCGAGGATATTTTCCTCGAATAGTCCCAATGTATTCGGGTTTGTGAGCATCAGTGCGGCAGTATCTTCACCTACCACGCGCTTCAGATCATCCAAGTCCACCAGGCCATTTTCATCCGATTTAACTGTAACCGTTTCAAATCCAGCAACGGTCGCGCTTGCCGGGTTTGTTCCGTGGGCGGAATCAGGCACGATGACTTTTGTGCGTTTCGCATCGCCGTTTGCTTCATGATATGCACGGATCATCATCAGACCGGTCCATTCACCGTGAGCTCCGGCAGCCGGCTGAAGTGTCACTTCATCCATACCCGTGATTTCTTTCAGGTGTTCCTGAAGATCATACATCAATTCAAGAGCTCCTTGGACACTTTCAGGTTCCTGCAGCGGATTGATATGAGCAAAGCCATTTAATCGCGCGACATTTTCATTTACCTTAGGGTTGTATTTCATAGTACATGACCCAAGTGGATAGAACCCGGAATCGACACCATGGTTGCGCTTGGATAATGCTGTATAATGGCGCATGATATCCAGTTCTGATACTTCCGGTAACTCCGGCTCCTCCGTACGGATATAATCAGAAGGAATCAATTCGGAAACATCCACTTCCGGGATATCGAGTTCTGGCAGGCTGTAGCCGGTCCGTCCTTCTTTCGATAATTCAAAGATAAGAGGCTGATCTTGTTTGTTATTCATGACAATCCCCCAATTCTTGTGCAAATGCATCAATTTCTTCTTTGCTGCGAAGTTCTGTGACGGCAACCAACATGTGATTCTTCAGACTTTCATCGACAAGACCCAGATCATACCCGCCAATCATTTCTTTCCCTAGAAGCTTTTTGTTGATTTCTTTTACTGGAGCATTCACTTTCACGATGAATTCATTAAATGAAGGACCATCAAATGCAATCTCAAATCCTTTTTTCTTGAGTGTTTCTCTCGCATAGTGAGCTTTTTGGATATTTTGAAGCGCAATCTCTTTCACACCTTGCTTACCGAGGGCAGTCATGGCAACTGATGCTGCAAGAGCATTCAACGCCTGGTTCGAACAGATATTTGAAGTCGCCTTATCACGGCGGATATGCTGTTCACGTGCCTGCAGAGTTAAAACAAACCCTCTTCGCCCTTCTTCATCAACCGTTTGACCAACCAGACGGCCAGGTACTTTACGCATCAGTTTTTTACTTACTGCAAAATAACCGCAGTGTGGTCCTCCAAAAGCACTTGGAATTCCAAACGGCTGTGCATCACCGACTACAATATCAGCTCCCAGTTTCCCAGGAGGTGTCAGGGCACCTAACGCAAGGGGGTTGGAGGAGACTACAAACATCGCTTTCTCACTGTGCGCAACCTCTTCAATCGCTTTCAACTCTTCGACTCTGCCGAAGAAATTAGGATATTGCACGATAACGGCTGCAATTTCACTGCTCATTAATTTCTTCAGTTCTTCTACATCTGTCACTCCGTTGTTATGCGGGATTTCCACGACATCGATGTATTGACCTTTCGCGTAGGTTCTCAATACATCACGTGATTCAGGATGAACCGTGCTCGACACGAGGACTTTCTTGCGGCGTGTCTGCCCTGCGCTCAACATGGCCGCTTCGGCTAATGCCGTCCCCCCATCGTACATGGAAGAGTTCGCTACATCCATTCCTGTCAGCTCGCAGATCATCGTCTGAAATTCAAAGATGGCTTGCAGTTCACCTTGTGATATTTCAGGCTGATACGGTGTATACGCTGTATAGAACTCAGAGCGTGAAAGAACATGATCAACGATGATCGGAGCATAATGATCATATACGCCCGCTCCCAGGAAGGATGTATGACTTCTCAAGTCTGCATTTTTTGCAGCCATTTTAGTCAATTCTTTAACCAGTCCGGTTTCAGATTTGGCCGGTTTAATATTGTACTCACCTTTGAAGCGGACCTTCTCAGGGATATCTTCAAATAAATCGTCGATGCTGTTTACTCCAATGCTGTCTAACATTTCCCGTTGATCTTGCTCTGTCATCGGTAAATAACGATGCTTCATGACCGTCATTCCTCCCTATTATTTTGTTCTCTTATAAAATGGTGTCTGCACTACTTTTGCGTTTAATTTCTTCCCTCTGATTTCCACCTGAACTTCTGTATCTACTGAAGTGAATTCTTTTTTCAATAGAGCAAGGCCTACATTCTTCTTTAAGGTCGGAGATTGCGTCCCGGTAGTCACTTCCCCGATTTCTTCTTCGCCGGAAAATACTTTATATCCATGGCGCGGGATTCCCCGGTCGATCATTTCAATGCCGACAATCTTTCTTGATGCCCCTTCTTCTTTCTGCTTTTTGAGAACCTCTTGCCCGTTAAATGGTATTTCCTTATTCACTTTAACCGCGAAACCGATTCCGGCTTCAATTGGAGAGATATTTTTAGAAAGCTCCTGTCCATATAATGCAAGATTGGCTTCGAAGCGAAGTGTATCCCTGGCGCCTAGTCCACAAGGAAGCACCCCGTCTTTTTCACCCTCCTTCAGGATATCTTTCCAAATTTCGACTGCATCCTTTGCATCACAATAAATTTCAAACCCGTCTTCTCCTGTATAACCTGTGCGGGAAACAAGGGCATGACGGCCGTTTATATTCACCTCGGTCTGGAATTTAAAGAATCCGATGTCACGTAAAGAATGTTCGTCTGTCAATCTTTGCAAAACACCTTCAGCAAGCGGCCCCTGCAAAGCCAGCTGAGCCATATGCTCGGAGATATTATCGATCTCCACCCCATCCGTCTCATGCTGTTTCAGCCATTCATAATCTTTATCGATGTTTGCTGCATTGACCACCAATAAATAATCATTATCTTTTATTTTATAAATCAGGAGATCATCCACGGTGCCTCCGTCGTCATAGCACATTGCAGTATATTGAGCACCACCGTCTTTGATCTTGGATACATCGTTGGTCATCATTTTTTGTAAGTATTCGAGAGCCCCTTCGCCCTTGACTTCTATTTCTCCCATATGGGACACATCAAAAAGCCCGGCCCGAGTTCTGACAGCTTCGTGCTCTTCTTTAATACTTGAGAATTGAACCGGTAAAGCCCAGCCTCCGAAGTCGATCGTTTTTCCCCCATACTCTTTATACACTTCATATAGAGGTGTTTGCTTTAAATCTGCCATTAGACTTCCCCCTTATTTTCATCAAGTCTTCCTACTGCTCGCTTCCTGTCCCCAAATATCTGCGCCTCATTTGCCAAGTTATTACCACTCAGTTTCCGCGCATGAAAAAAGGACAGAAAAACCCCTTTTTTCAAAAGAAGTTTCTCTGTCCTTTCACCTGAAAGTTTACCGGTAAACGGCTTTCCCCTTTGGTGGTTTCCATATGGAAACACTCTCCAGAGCTGCGTCCGGCAAGAGTCTTTTTGCCTGAGAGATTCACACTTAAGATGTTTGCTCCTTCGGCGCTGTATGTTACAGTCTCTCCCCTTGCCATCATTCGCCAATATTCCTTGCAACATTTGGTCATACTAGAAGTATATACAGTAGAAATGTTATTGATGTGAATGTTCGGATTATTGTAGTTTTCAAAACATTAGGTAATCTACTCTCATCCTACCATTAAACATGAGTTCCCGGCAATCATTTTTCTATTAAATAAGGAGATGTTTTTCACATGAATGTTGATGTTCTATTTAATGAGGAGTGGGGCGAAGGTCTTGACACTTTGATTAGCAATGATGGTCCGTGGGGGAATTGGGAGCTGTATAAGCTTGCTGTGGAATGCGAGCAGCATCTCGCAATTCCGAACTTTGAAGGGCTTCAGGCACCAAAACATTTGGCAAATGTGACTCCTCTCCCCCATCAGCTCGAAGCTGCAAGGCAGGTTGTGGAATCAATGAATGGAAAAGCCATTCTGGCTGATGAGGTGGGTCTCGGGAAAACCATCGAAGCAGGTCTGATATTGAAAGAATATATGATACGCGGCCTCGTGAAAAAAGTGTTGATACTCGTACCTGCTTCACTCGTCTCACAGTGGGCTTATGAACTGAACAGCAAGTTCTTCATCCCCGCCGTACAACAGCGTAAAAGCTATGTCTGGGATCAGTGTGACATTGTCGTTTCTTCCATGGACACAGCCAAGCGGAGCCCTCACCGTGAAAAAGTATATGAACAAGACTATGATCTCGTCATCATTGATGAAGCTCACAAACTAAAAAATCATAAAACCAAAAACTATGAATTTGTCCAAAACCTGAAGAAAAAGTTTTGTTTATTGCTTACAGCCACTCCGATTCAAAACAAGGTCGAAGAAATTTTCCATCTTGTTTCACTTTTAAAACCAGGTCACCTTGGAAACGAATCCGGTTTTACCGACCGGTATAAAAAAGGTGACCGAACGGTTCATGATGATGAAAGCTTAAACCATCTTATCAATAAAGTCATGATTCGTAATAGAAGGAGCGATACAGGGATAGAGTGGACAAAGCGCCATGTCAAAACGATACTCATTGACTTCAATGAACAGGAACGGGATCTATACAACAGTATCAATTTGTTAAAAGGCAGCTATGATGACTGGGTCTCATCCAGTTCATTTTCCCTTCTCACCTTGCAGCGGGAAGCATGCAGCAGCAGGGAATCAGTATTTTATACACTTAAAAACATGCTTGAGAAAAAAGAAAATCCATCTGCAGCATTTGAGAATACGATTGGAACGCTTATGAAAAAAGTAGAAAATGTGACGATGAATTCTAAGGCACAGAAAGCATTGGAGCTGATTCAGAAAATAAATGACAAAGTGATCATTTTCACGGAATACCGGGCGACCCAATTATACTTGCAATGGTTTTTAAAGCAGCATGGCATTTCTTCCGTTCCGTTCAGGGGCGGATTCAAACGCGGTAAAAAAGATTGGATGCGGCAGCTTTTCCAAAATCACGCCCAAGTGCTGATTGCAACTGAAGCAGGAGGAGAAGGCATCAACCTGCAATTCTGTCACCATGTCATCAATTTCGATCTGCCATGGAATCCAATGCGCTTAGAACAACGGATCGGCCGTGTTCACCGTCTGGGTCAGACCGAGGATGTGCATATCTATAATTTTGCCACGAGAGATACTGTAGAAGAACACATTCTGAAACTGTTATATGAAAAAATAAACCTATTCGAAAGAGTGATCGGCCAGCTGGATGAGATTTTGACACGACTCGATTTTGCAGATTTTGAAGAGCATGTTGCAGATATCCTTTCCTCATCCAAGACAGAAGGTGAGCTAAAAATAAAAATGGAAAACCTCACCAGCATGATTCAATTTGCAGAAGAACTAAAGGAGGAACAAGCTAATGCAGCAGCACGAAATTCATCGATTTCTTGAACGTTATTTTACAGCAAACGGCTGCGAGCTGGTTGCAAACGGGGACGGTTATATGACCGTCCAGCTGACGATCGACTTGGATAAAGAGCTGATGAATCGGCCTTTTTATTGGCACTATCTCGAGAAGACAGGCGGTATCCCCAATCCGATGAAACTGTCATTGGTGACAAATGGTGAAAGGGCACCTGAAGACTTCAAAGGGGAGCTCATTCACTTCGGCTCTCCCCGTTTACACCAGATATTCCGTTCCACGAGGAATCTGGCAGGGTACATCCGGCTTTATGAAGAGCGAATGAATGTCAATGGACAGCAAGTACCGCTTCATCCATGGCTCGGATTGAATATAAAGGTCTCCCATGTAACAAATTTGAAGAAAGACAGTATTCGGAGCATCGGGCTCAATTTGATCAATGGCCATATCCAGGAAGACTTCCATACCTTTTTGTTATCGAAAAAACTGACGCCTAAAATACCCGATTTCTCTTTTACATTGACACCCATCATTAAACCTAAAAGCGGGATAAATCGTATTCAAAGTTATCTGCTGCAGGGGCTCGAACAAGAATCATTCACATGGGCGGATGATGCCCGGAAAAGATGGGAAGAGGATCTGGAGCTGTTAAGTCATTTCTATGGGGATCACGAGGAAAAGCCTGAATCATATCATCTCGAAAAACAGGCATTGAAGGAACAATATGAACCAAAAATATCGATTGATATCATCAATGGAGGGATTTTCTACTTACAGCATTCACATTAACCCCACAATAAGGAAACCGCCCTGCAATCAACAGAGGCGGTTCCTATTTTTTATGTTTTTTAAACAATACCATAAACGCATAAGGCACGATCCCGAACCATCTGAATAAAAATGGGGGGCGTTGATTCTTCCTTTGATGTTTGAGTGATTTTCGTTCATGGGGAGATTTATCATAATGCTGGACAAATGTCTGGGTTATGAATTTTACGTAATCATTTACTGACATAAACGCACCACCTTCCGCTTCTATCAGTATATCCACCGCTTCTTAATTTAATCAAAAGCGAGATAACGCTTGAATTCGTTTATCGTTTCATCAATCGTTTGGTACGTAGTATCAATTTCGATCTTACTGACACTCCTATAAAGGGGGAGGCGGCGATTGTATAACTCAAGCAAGCCGTTCATGGAATTTTTTTGTACCAGCGGACGTTCGGAGTCTCCCTTCAGCCGTTCCCACAAAACCTCATAAGAACAGAAGAGATGAAACACGGTCTCCACGGATGCAAGTATCTCTCTGTTCTCTTTTCTTTCAACAATTCCTCCCCCTGTTGTAATGACCGCTTTTTTCTTGATCAGTTCTTTCAATGCTTCTGTTTCAATTGAACGAAAGTGATCCTCACCATCTTCCCTGAAGATGTCTTTGATGGTCCTGCCTTCTTTCTCTTCTATGAAGTGGTCCATATCGATGACCGGAAGCTCCTGCAGCTCCCCAAGTTCTTTACCAACAGTGGTCTTACCGACCCCCATAAAACCTACCAAAAAAATCGTCATCCGAATTACTTCCAATCTATAATGTGTTTTGTTTCCTTATTATACACAACGGAGACAGGCTTAAAAACCTTATCACTAGATTGATAGGTGATTTCCATTGCCATTTCCTGTTCAGTCAGTTGAGAGGTCGTCGATTCGGTTTGTCCATAAGGTCCAATATGCTGAACCGTTCCCTCAGTTCCGCGTTCCATTCCAAGCAGCACGCCATGCGCTATGCTTACTTTCCTCTCATATACTTTCCCCATATTGGTTAAATATTGATACTTGCTTAGAAACAAACTTGTCGAAGCTACGCCTGCCATCATCACCAGGATTAAGAGAAGAAAAGAATAAGGCAAAATAAATCCTTCATCATCCAGGAGCTTCCGGAGAATTCTCCTTGTAAAAGTAATAAAACTCACTTTCCATCCTCTCCCCTTTTTCAAAATCGATTTCCACCTTCACCCCTTGAGGCACCTGTGAAAAAGCAAGCGAATGAATCGATTGCAGCACCACTTCATGTCCTTTTTCATTCACTTTCCGGCGGATGGAGTTTTGGTATCGTTCATAGGTAATTCTGTCCCCTTCTTTCTCAAATGAGATCTGCTCAGGTGAAATCATGATTTTCCCGCTACCCCACACCTCATTCCTAAGACTTTCGCTGAACAAATTCCATTCATAATAACGCGGCGGTACGCTCTCTGTTTTAAGTGATTCGAATCCCTTCATGATCATAGGAAGGGTGAGTGAAATAATCGAGAATACCAATAAGGACAAGAGTGCATCCAAAAGCGTAAATCCCTTATTATTCTGAAGCACAGACTTCATGAGTGACACTCCCCTTTGCGTAAGAGACACAAGCATTTTTGCCGCTGGCATCCTCCCAGCTGAAGAAGTAGTCGATACCTTCAAACTTACGGTTATCAGATTTAAATTCATTCGTGACAATCGCCTGTTCCATTCCTTCCTGCAGAAACTTCAGCGCTTCCACCCTATGCTGTTTCTCCTGCAGAGTCACGATCATCCGGATACAGAAAGGAAGGAAAAAAGCCATTATCATCATAAAGCAGCTGAAAGCGATCAAACTCTCAGCCATTGAAAATCCATTAGAGTTCCTGTACATAAAATCTCCCTTGTCCGATTTGAAATGATAGTTTAATGGTAGAACCTTCACAATTGAAATACACTGGACCGAACCGATTCGTATTTCCTGAGGAGTTAAACACGATTTCATTCAACCTGTTCAACTCAGAAAGCTCAATACCGTCTGGGAGCTCTCTGGAAACCAGCGTCGTCCCGAAATAATCTTTGGCGACATATTTATTAGCATAAGGATAAAATACTAAAGTGAGAGAAGATTGTGAGAAAATGCTGTGGCTTTGTATCAGGTAGAGATCTGATTGGAGCTGTGAAATGAACAGACTTTTTTCAGTCTGTTTTTTTAATGGTTCTGTTGAAAAAGCAGCGAATGTTATCAGGATGGAGAAGACAAGTAAGACAATCAGCATTTCAATGAATGTGAAACCATTTTGTGTGTGGAGGCAGCTTTTAATTCCCCGCAACTTCTTCTAACACGTTTCCTTCAGCATCGATTGTAAGGGCAGTTCCATCAGGACATTTTTGGTACTCTGGATTCAAGTACTCTTTTGTGACTAATTCAGTCATGCTGACAGGTTCTGTATTCCCATCCATTTTGTAAGCTTCAACCTGTCCTTCCACCATATTTTTGAAGGCTTCACACCCTTTTGAATTAATCTTATTGCTTTGGCTGGTGACGTTTGGGATCGTCACAAATAACAGCACCGAAATGACAAGCAGGACAATCATCATTTCAATCATCGTAAATCCTTTTTCATTATTCAGCATCGAGTGTTCCTCCTTAATGTTTCTCATTAGATCCCTTGCATCATCTGGAATAACGGCATCATGATTGAAAAATAAATGGCCATGATGAATAGCCCGACAAAGACAAAGATCGTTGGCTGGATGTACTTCAATAATTGATTTCCTTTCTCTTCGAGTTCCGCAAAGCAAATTTCACTGTACAATTTCAATTCATCGGCTAGCCTCCCGTTTTTTTGGCCATGAGCGACCACATAAGAAAACTCTTGCTGAAAAAATGCTATCTTCGAAGCGCATTCATGTAGCGGTTTACCTTCTTTCAATCCATTGAGGAGCTTTTTCGAGATGTATTGCATGGAAGGACGGAATGACTGTTTTTCAATAATTGTCAATGATTCTGTTATAGACACACCGTTTGTGAGAAGAAAACTCAGTTCCCTCGCAAAAAAATGAGTATGATGATGCTTTATGAAAAAGGAAAGCAGCGGAAACTTGGTAAGAATAACGATATGCTTCACTTGAAAGAGTTTATTTTTGAAGAAATATAGGAAAGGGGCTGCGATTGCCAGAATCAGAATTAATCCAAAAAAATAAGTGGGGAAGCTTTCAATAAACCAAAGTAGATAATTCATGCTGCTTGACTGATCGTACCCAAGTGAACTGTATAATGCTTGAAAGCGGGGAAACAGGATTCTTCGAAGGAGCA
Source organism: Rossellomorea sp. ABR4_012 (assembly GCF_056159545.1). NCBI lineage: Bacteria > Bacillati > Bacillota > Bacilli > Caryophanales > Bacillaceae > Rossellomorea > Rossellomorea sp. ABR4_012. The sequence continues at coordinate 1,761,452 of NZ_JBSWVK010000001.1, read as the reverse complement.
CCATTAGCATAATCGCAATCAGTACCAGAAAAACAGGATATTGAATGACCCGGAGAACCTTTTGTTTCTCCTCATTCTTTTTCAGAAGGTAGTTGCCGGCTTCGATAAGTGTAATCCCCATCTGTCCATGATGCTCAGCGAAGAAAATTTGAGCTGAGACCTGTTTGGGCAGTCTCAGCTGCCGGTCAAAGATGGAGGAAAGTGATTCTCCTTTTTGAAGGGACAAGGTGATCCTCTTCTTTAATTTCTTTGGGCCGGTCCTCCCAGGCACAAGCAAAAAATCAATCGCTTCTGAAAACGTGTATCCTTTCAGGAGAAGATCACCTATTCGTTTCAGAAACTTCCCCTGTTCATCCGTTTTCTTCATGAATCCATTTCCGGAACTCAGCTTCTGGAACAAATCCCAATGCCACCCCCTTGTTTATCAATGTGCGAAGTGTAGGATAGTGATAGTTTGCCTCTTCTCCTCTTGCTTCTTTAATGACTTCTTTAAGAGCGCTCCCCGTCACTATTTCATACACAGATGCCCGTTTCATTGCTTCCTGCCCTTTGCAGTCACCATTGCAATCCGGCTCACAGACTGGACACCTGAGTTTCAGCAGCCGTTGAGCCGATACCGCAATCAATGTCTGCTGGATATCATGCCAGTGGATCCCCAATTCCATCAATCTGTAAACAGCGCTTTTTGCGTCTTTGGTGTGTAATGTTGTGAGAACCAAATGTCCCGTGAGAGAGGCACGGATAGCAATCTCAGCAGTTTCCCTGTCACGTATCTCACCTACCATGATGATGTCGGGGTCATGCCTCAGAATCGCTTTCAATCCTGTTGAATACGTGATCCCCGCTTTTTCATTCACTTGAATCTGTACCATATTCTCATGATCTTTTTCAATGGGATCTTCCAGTGTGATGACATTGCGGTTAAGGGCGGATGAACAGTGATGGACAAGCGAATATAAGGTAGTGGTTTTTCCGCTGCCGGTCGGTCCTGTGAAAATGATGAGGCCATGAGAATACATGAGAAGGGCAAGAAGTTTTTTGGCTGAAGAAGGGTAAAGCGACATTTTTTCAAACGGGATATGGAGCTTTGTTGGGAGTATCCGAATGACCAGGCTTTCTTTGAGGTGATTGGTTGGCAAGGTCGAAATTCTGAGGGAGACGGGTGAGTTTTTGATGGTCGTGTTGAAGGAACCGCTTTGAGGTTTGCGTTTTTCCCCGATATCCATTGACGCCATGAACTTTAGATGGGCGATGAGCCTTTCCCCCTGTTCAAGAGGAATTGATTGGAATGGAGACAACACCCCAGTTTTACGAAACTGAATGTTGTAATCATTGAGTCTAGGAATCAGGTGAATATCGGATGCATCATTCTTGATTGCATCTTTGAGCATGACTTCTGAAAGAGATTCTACAGATTGATATATCGTGATTGGCACCACCTTTCTTTTTCTATAAATAATATATACGACAAAAGTTTACAAAACCCTTTATTTTTTTATGTTTTATAGCTTAGTTCTTTATGGTTTTTTTTCTGGCTGGTTAGCGGATCAGTATACTTAGATGAAAATGAACGAAAGCTTAAGAGAAATTGATTGTAAAAAGATAATATTAACCAGGTCTGGTGAGGAATCAGTCATTGAGCTGCAAATACACATCATATAAAGGCTAAAGAGCTTTGATTAAACATGTGATTATCGGTTTATGATCCATTCTGAAGTTTTATGAGCCATTTCAGTGATTTATGATCCATTTCAAGAAAATACGATCCGTTCGACAAAAAATATGTTCCATTTGCAGATTTTATGATCTTTTAAGAATTATTCTAATTAACCCTAGAGTATTTACCCATCATTCAAGGACGCAGCTAAAAAAAACTTTGTAAAAACATTGTATATTTCTCCGCCTGTCTTCTCATACTATCCAATGTAGTAACATCAATGGGCTATAGCCAAGCGGTAAGGCATCGCACTTTGACTGCGACATGCGTTGGTTCGAATCCAGCTAGCCCAGTACGAAAAGCGGAGGCGGCTCGTTCAGGAGCGACAAGCATAAGATGAACTTACCGGAAAGGCGCTCTTTGCCTTTTTGGTAAGTTTAGCTTATGACCTCGAGCTCCTAGCCGCCGGAGCTGGACACAATTATAAGCGGAAGGGCTTTGCTCAGAGGCGACAAGCATAAGGCGAGCCACCCGGAAAGGCGTTCTTTGCCTTTTTGGGTGGCTTGACTTATGACCTCGAGCCTCTAAGCCCTGGAGCTGGATAAAAGAAAAGCGGAGGCGGCTCGTTTAGAGACGACAAGCATAAGACGGATACCTCGGAAAGGCGTTCTTTGCCTTTTTGGGGTTTTTGGCTTATGACCTCGAGCTCCTAGCCGCCGGAGCTGGACACAATTAAAAGCGGAAGGGCTTTGCTCAGAGGCGACAAGCATAAGGCGAGCCACCCGGAAAGGCGTTCTTTGCCTTTTTGGGTGGCTTGACTTATGACCTCGAGCCTCTAAGCCCTGGAGCTGGTCACAATTATAAGCGGAAGGGTTTTACCCTGAGACGACAAGCTTAAAAAAAGGCAGGTCATCCTATAAGATGCCTGCCTTTGTAATTGCATTCATATTCACGACGATCAACTGCTCTTTTTCAAACTGGGCTTTTTGCCGGAAAAGCTTTTCAGTCCATCAGGATTATAACCTACCACCAGCTTTTTTCCATCGGTTAATAACGGGCGGCGAAGAAGTTTCGGTTCCTTAACAATTAAGTCAATCACCTGGGAAAGCGGGAGGTCGTTCACATCTTTTCCAAGCTTTTTGAATGTCTGGCTTCGGGTGGCCAGAATTTCATCAAGTCCTTCCGTAGTAAGGGAAAGTAATCGGACCAGCTCATCATGAGTAGGAGTATCTCTGAATAGGTGACGTTCATCGAAGTCAATCGAATTTGCATTAAGCCATTTCTTTGCTTTTCTACAAGAGGTGCAGCTTGGATAAGTAAAGAACGTTAGGTTTTCCATTATATATCCTCCTTTTATTGTCTATAAGCAAGTTACTATTATTAATTACATGCATTGTATACCCTTTGTATAGCATTTGTACACCATTTTAACTTAGCAATTTGTTTTTTTATTTCAAAACTAAACAAAACCGGGGCGCAAATCAAACAGTGCCTGGTTTTTAGGGTTTTACATTTTTTTCTTAACTATAAAAAAGTTATACAAAAAAGAAATCTATCTGTTTCACCAGGCTTATATCAAAAAAACGAGGGTATCATATAATTAAGCTCAAAAATCTCTACAGTTCCATGCCCGAAAGAACCGGGGCACGTTTTAAAGTTCTCAGAGTAGATATCACGTAATCGTCACAAACTATCATCAAACAGATATTTACTTTTGTAGTAATGTTCATTTATAATATTGAATGATGGACTTAGGGTGCAAAGGAGGGTTACATATGGATCGTATGTACAGAGTTCTTGGATTCTGGACTGGAATTTTTGCTGTAATGTTTTATCTTGGCGATATGACAACGACATCATTAATCTTTTTAGGCCAAACAGGATTCTTCATTATGTTAAGCTATTTAAAATTATCCGAACGTATGTATATTTATATTTTCGGTGCCTATCTGACTGTGTTCTTCGCTGGGTTTACTTACTGGACGACCTTTATGATGACTCCGGGTGCAGGAGGACACTAAAAAAAATTCCCTTTAGCTCAATGCTAAAGGGAATTTTTTTCTTTCAATTAATTAAAACCCGTTCAAAAATGGATTGCCGTCCATCTCATCTCCCACGGTAGTCGTTGGACCATGCCCGGGAAGGACGACTGTTTCTTCCGGAAGAGTAAGGAGATGATCATGGATACTCGACAGCAGCTGTTCATGGCTACCGCCAGGCAGATCACTCCGTCCGATGCTTCCCATAAAAAGTGTATCCCCGGCAAATACTATTCCTTCACTTTGCACATAATAGGAGAGACTTCCCGGCGAGTGCCCAGGTGTTTCAAAAAGTTTAAGCGTAAAATCCTCAATGGTGACCGTTTTTTCAGAAGTGAATACTTTCTCTGCTGGGTTGCATTGAATACTTCCCATTCCGAACAAGCCGGAACCATTCAAACCGGGATCTGTCAGCCAATCAGACTCTTTCTCATGGATATATACCGGTATTTTATATGTATTCCTGACAGTATCGACTGCGCCAATATGATCGAAATGTGCATGAGTCAATAAAATCGCCTGCGGCTCCAGATTATTTTCATTCAGCCAGTTTACTAATTTTTCACCTTCAGCACCAGGATCGATAATCAAACATTTTTTCCTATCGTTCCATAGGATATAGCAGTTTGTTTGCAGCGGGCCTAAAGGAATCTGTTTCCAATTCATTTTTTCACTCCTAAATAACTACAAGATACTGTTATTGTAGCAGAAGGCTGGTTGAGATAAAAACAAATAGAAAGTGACGCTGCCATAGAAGTGTCAAACTTTAGACCTCGACAAACAGAGGAAAAAAATATAAAATGTTAATGAGTGCATTTATGTACATATGATTATTTGTATTTTTGTAAGCGGTTAGGAAAACGCATTTTTAATGAAAGGGGTCATATAAATGGGTCTTGTAATTATTACAGCATTGGTTACACTTTTAGCTTTATTCGCAGTAGTAAGCACATTCAAAAACAAAAATGCTCTTGGAATCGTATTTTCATTGGCTACTCTTGGTGTTTTTGGCTGGTTTACAATTATGACTGTCCTTCACTCTGGATACCCAGGTGGTCACTAAAAAAATATTGAACAAGGAAAAGCCCTCCATTCGTGAGGGCTTTTTACTTTCACAAAAACGATAATTGAAATGGTGAGCAGACAATCTGCTCACCATTTTCTTATTCCATATGTCCTTGAACAGATGCAAGCTTTCCTTCCATTGTTCCTTTTTTATCTCTGCGATCATCGATTCTAATATTTGTGGCAACGCGCTTGATCCCTTTCTGAAACGGTGCCTCGTGGATTTCCTGGATGACCGAAAGCAATGTCGGGAGTTCTCCTTCAATAATGGTATTCATGGGAGTAAGCTGAAATCGGATATTCCCTTCATCTTGGTGTTTCTTAAGGATTTTCTGCAGGTCAGCAACATAAGAACTGACGCTTGGAGTATCTGTCCCAATTGGAATAACTGTTACGTCTACAATTGCCATGTTGTATCTACCCTTCCTCTTTTACTAGTGATATGATTGTGGAATCTTTCAAATTAATGACTTTTTCAAGCTGATTACCATACAAGCAATATGGCCCATTAGGTGAACACTGTATTGGTTCTAAAGGAAGATCTTCAACCAATATGTCTTCACTGCCCGTCACGATATCCCATTTCTTTAATGAGAATTTTCCAGAATACGTATCAAAGGTACCGGCCTCGTTTGCTTGAATCGTAATCAATTCATTATTGTTTTCTATCATATCATAAAAAGGTATGAACCAATCAGTATAACGGTTCAGCAATGTCACCTGGAAAGTGGATAGGATTTCACCGTTTTCATTTATGAACTGATATGTGAACTCATTATCTGTACCTTCACTTTCATGAACAGAAAGCAGAAATTCAGGGAAGCGTTCAAAATGGATGCTTGATGAATCGACAGTCTCTTTTTTTCCATCCAGAATATTTTCACTTACGAGAGGAGCTGAAACACTGATTTCCTCACTGTTCCAGTCCTGATAAAGAACAGAAACATCAGAATCCCATTTTACAAAAGGCTGTTCCACCTCTACCTTTTGAAATTTGGAAGTACTCAAATCCAGTTCATATACTTCAAAGCTCCAGTCTTCAGCAAAGCTTGTAATCAGAAGTTTGTCTGTATTGAATTCATTCCACTCATATGATAATTCATATGAAGGAATTTCATCCTGGTAAAACACTTTTCCGTTAAGGTCGATGATGGTAATCATGGCCGAATATGTTGCAGGTGCAGAGTGAATCATGACCTTGTCTTTATCAGGGGAAACAACGGCATGGACATAGGAAGAAGATATTTGGTATATTTTTTCACTGCCCCCCTCGAAAACGTCAGAGACATAAAAGGCAGTCTCCCCTTCTTCTTCTATAACAGTCAGCACATCTGTATCCGATAACCAATCCACATTTTCTATAAACGCCTCTGATTGAATACTGTTTTCTTTAATCTCTTTGGATGCTTGTTTTTCTTGACTATTCTCTCCAGGAGGGGGAGTTTTGGTGACCTGAGATTGACAAGCCGCCATTATAATCAGATTAAAAACGATGAATAGATAAAGTAAGCTATGTTTTTTCAATAGACTCTCCCCCTCTCAGTAATCCACATATAAATTAGTACGTATTACCGCGGAAAATGTTTCAATAATATGATAAAAACATTACAAAAATTCAAAAAATGATGACCTCTTGAATTGACACTACTCATACAGCATTGTCAAAGGGTCATCACCTGGTCCTTTAAAAGGATCGTTATGCTTATCTGGGTATAGGTATTCTTACACTGTAAAGAACTTGATGATTAATTTTACTCCTCTTTCCCTTAAAAATCTACTATGTTTTAACTAAAAAAACAGGAAAAAACAACTATTTATTGGCCCATCCCCATTCACTTAGTACCATCTGTTAACAGTAACGAGGAATATCCCTAAAGTGTCTCTGTAGATCTCATCAAACTGAGAGAGAGGAAGGGGATTTATACCTTTTCCCAGTTCTAACGTAAAAGCGGATTTCTGAAATTCTTTTATATACCAGTCCTTATAACCCGCATAGCTGTCCACGTATCTTACAGATTTATAGCCGCTGACCCTTTCGAAATCTTCTGCAAGCCACTCTGCTTCAAGGGGTTCCAGTCCATCATATCCCCAGTAAAACTCTTTTCCCTGGGTGTGTAAAGCAAGCAGCCGGTCAAAGACTTCTTCTTTGGCAAGCTCAGCCATTGCAATCGTTTCAGGTTCTGAAAGGGGCTTATCTCCTGGGAAATCCCGTGGGACTGGAGACTTTTCTTCTTTCCTTTCTTTTTCGACCTCCCACTTTGCAGGAAATTGATTATTAAGGTCGACACCACGGATATTCGCTTTCCATCCGGTAAAATCAGAGCTGCCTTTATTTAAGGTCATCAGTTCTTTCTTCATTTTTTGCGGAGGACCTTTTAAGACAAGATCGACACCATCCGGGTTTACCATAGGTACAATCGACAATGTCACTCCAGTGTATACCGGCATTGTTTGTACACCCCGTATTGGCATCACATTCGTCAATGAAAGAAGGTAATCATTCAGGAAAGTCATCAGGATTGAAGTCGTGATCCATTCATTGGCGTGAAAGGATGCATCCATGTGCACCTTTTTCCTCCCATTTCCGATTTTCAATTCAACAATCGGTTTCCCCATTACACTTTCACCTATTGAATTCAATTTAATAAATGGATATATTTCTATTAGTTTCTTTAGATCTCTTTCTAATACATCTGAACTATATCCCTGTTTTCCATTTACGATGGGGTTGATGACCCTAGAAGGTAAATATATCGTTGTTCCGATATTCAGGGTGTTGGGGCCGATCTCTTCGTTTACCAAAAAAAGAGCATCTACATGAATATTCTGCTGTCCGGCGAGATTCCTGAAAGTATCTCCCTGCTTGATTGTATAGCTTTGTCTTATAAAGCCCGGGATTTCCACTTCCATCCCTATTTTTAATTCATTGGGGTCGAGAGAGGGATTTGAATCAATGACCAACCCGATAGGAATAAAGAATAGCTGACTGTAATACCAAAATGTATCTCCATTTCTCACCCTTATTTTCATTGTGAAACCTCCCTGCTATACCATCCTTACTTACTCATATGAAGGACTCTTTATTTCATGACAAAAAAAGAGCTTGCGAATATAATTCGCAAGCTCTTGTGAATATAATTCGCAAGCTCTTGTGAATATAATTCACAAGCTATTGTTGGTCTTCATCACGGTACTCTGTTTCTTCATAAAAGCGAAGCAGGTCTCCGTAAATAATCTTGTCTGAGTATTCGAGTTCTTCTGTCGCACGTTCCTGATATGGTTTACAGAATTTCATATCGGTTACTTCTTCTGTATTCTTATCCCAGCATTTTTCCCCAGCATAAACATAATCTTTTGTGATGAAACGTCCGTCACGAAGGATCGCAAAATCTTCATGCTGTTCGGAGAAAAGGTCTCCACCGAATTGAATGTCTTTCTTTGTATCAATCCCCAACAAGTGTAATATCGTTGGTTTCAAGTCGATTTGACCAGAAACCTTGGAAATCGTTTTACCTTCTTGTCCAGGAATATGGATGATGAGCGGCACCCTTTGCAGTTGAGTACTCACAAGAGGAGTTACTTCCTTGCCAAGATATTGACCCATTGCGGTATCGTGGTTTTCAGAGATTCCATAGTGATCTCCATACATGACGAGGATGGAATCTTCATACAAACCTGATTCTTTCAGATCAGCAATAAAGTTCTTCAATGCTTCATCCATATAACGTACTGTCTGGAAATAGCGGTTTACGGTACCGTCTTTAGACGTGTATGGCTCCACTAATTTATCTTCTTCATCCAGTGTGAATGGATAATGGTTCGTTAACGTAATCATTTTCGTACTGAAAGGCTTCGGCATTTCTTTCATATGTTCAACCGATTGTTCAAAGAAAGGGATATCTTTCATCCCCCAGTTGACGGAGTTTTCATCTGTTACCTCATAATCCGGCAATGAGTAGAAACGCTCATATCCTAAAGAATCGTACATGATGTCACGATTCCAGAAGCTCTTATTATTGGCGTGCATCGCAGTTGTATAGTATCCGTTCGCATCAAGCTTTTCCGTCATTGAATCGAACTGGTTGCCTGAATGAGTGAAGAAAACTGCTCCCCGGTTTAACGGATAAAGAGAGTTATCCAAGAGGAACTCGGAATCTGACGTTTTACCCTGCTGCGTTTGATGGTAGAAATTATCAAAGTAGTAGCTTTCACCGATAAAGTCATTTAAAAACGGTGTGATTTCTTCCCCGTTCACTTTCTCATTGATTACAAAGTTTTGGAGAGATTCCATTGATACGATGATCAGGTTCTTGTCTTTTCCGATTCCGTACATTTCATCTTCTGGCTTGATGTAGCTTGCGCGGATATAGTTGTCGATACCTGCAAGCTCACTGCCGTCTGCCATTGCTCTTTGAGCAGAAGACTTCGATTGCAGGAAGATATCATAAATATGATAGTTGTATGTTCCAATGTTCTTAACAAGCATTTCACGGTCAAATGTTCGTGTAAGAAGCTGGGGTCTTTCCGACTCAGCCAGGCCAAGGTTGAAGAATACCAGTGCTGTAGCGACTAAGAAATAGGCTCTTCTGCTCACACGGCTGTAATTTCCAATTGAGAACCATGAAGGCATGAATTTAATCAGTGCGATTAATACGATTACATCCAGGAAGTAAAACAGGTCTTTCCAGCCCATGATGGCACTTGCGCTGCTTCCTAAATCTGAAAAGTTACTTGTTTGGAATAGTACAGGAAGTGTTAAGAAGTCATCGAAGAATCGATAAAAGACAACATTCCCATAGAGGATAAAGGACAATAAGAAACTTGTGATGATGATATAGCGGGTGCGTGATTTATCTTTCTTCATCAATAGTCCGATCCCAAATATAAACAATAAGAAACTTAACGGATTCATGAAGAGAATAATTTCTTGAATCGTGTTTTCTATTTTTATATCAAAACTAGTTTTATAGACAATATACGTTTTTACCCAAAGGAGTATTGCTGCAATGATGATTAAAGGAACCTTTGGAATCTTATTTATGTTCATTATGTTACCTCCTTGCTACTTACGCCGGTCCTTCGTATGTAACACCTAATGTAAATTTATCCCTGGTAAAATAAGGGATTTTTAAAATAGAACCATGAGTTATCTTAATACTTTTTTTACAAAACGTCAAACCCAAATTCATACAACTAGTGTAAAATGATATTTTACACCTTATTCTCTTACCCATACTATTAGACGTTTAAAACAGTTAAAAGTTTCAATTTGTCCATTTTTATTCAAAATGAACCTTTTGGCCCACATCTCACTTCTATAGAACTTACACCCTTTTAAGCCATGAGTCCCACTCCATCTACAATAGTAGTCATTCATCCAAATAAAAAACCCCCGATATGGGAGCTTCTTATTATTCATGAATTAAATTTTATTTTTCACCAGCCAGGCTGCACCTATCACACCTGCGTCATTGCCGAGAGTGGCGATGCTTATTCCTGTAGATGTTTTAACTGTCGGAAAAGAAAATTGTTCAAAATAGTTTGCGGCAGGGTTCAATAAAACATCACCTGCTTTAGAGACGCCTCCGCCGAGCACGATTTTTTCAGGATTCAATACGTTGCCTAAATTCGCTAATGCCAGACCAAGATAAAAAGCAAGCTGGTCGACAACGCTTTTCGCTAATTCATCATTGTTTCTGGCGGCATCAAAGACATCCTTGGCACTGATCACATCATTTTCGTTCCGAAGATCCCTTAATGCCGAATGAGTGGAAGTTGAATCCAAGGTTTCATTCGCCAGACGTACGACACCCGTTGCCGATGCTACCGTTTCAAGACAGCCGGTCTTGCCGCAATTACACTGGAACCCGCCACGCGGTACGACTGTAATGTGACCGATTTCCCCGCCTGCCCCTCTTACTCCATGCACGATATCTCCATTTGTAATGACGCCTCCGCCTACTCCGGTTCCAAGCGTGACACAGACAAGATCTTTGGCCCCATCGCCTGCACCTTTCCACATTTCACCGAGCGCTGCACAATTTGCATCATTATCAATGACAGCCGGCAAACCTGTTTCTACTTCCAGAAGATCCTTCAATGGGGTGTTTTTATCCCAGCCCAGATTCACTGCTTCATAAATAATACCTTTTGCCATATCTACCGGGCCCGGAGCACCCATGCCGATCCCGACTAGTTTATCTTTGGTCTGATCGAGTTCTTCAAGCTTTCGGTCGATCGCCTTGGCTATATCGACGATGATGTTTTTGCCATTATCGGATTTATCAGTTGGGATTTCCCATTTATGTAACAGTTCACCGTATTTGCTCAAGAATGCAATTTTGGTCGTGGTGCCGCCTAAGTCGACCCCTACCAGCCATTTTTCCGTCATAGTATCACCCTTATTTGTCTTGTTTTTCTTTTTCTATCGCTATTTCCTGCCTTAATAATAACAGAGCCGTCTGGAAATCTTTCGTTTCAATCAACTGGGATTTATTCAGCTCTTTCAGCTCGTCTTCCATTAGCTGCAGGTCTGAAAGACGATGTCCAACATAAATGATCGTCCCATAAGATTTGAGAAACTGCTGGATATCATAAATCGTTTTCATTCTTACACCTGCTTTCTTTCTTCACACTAAAGTATATGATAAATCCGGGCTGTTCTCAATTCTTTCTTCATAAAACCCACTCTAAACCACCGCTGCATAATCCCATGCAACAGCTGGAATCGTCCTAAATATCAAGGATTCCATTTTATAGAGAATACAAACAGCTTTGGAAAAACTAAAATTTGAACAACTAAAGACGAACAATTTAAGTGAGGGCTGTGAATACAGCTATTGATTTCCGTGCAAGACTTCGCTTTCCGCGGGCGGTTGGTGAGCCTCCTCGTCGCATTCGCTCCTGCGGGTTAGAAAAGCAGAAGGGCTTTGCTCAGAGGCGGGTGGCATAAGGCGAAACGGCCACGAAGGCGTTCTTTGCCTTCTTGGACGAGTTGACTTATGACATGTGCCTCTAAGCCCTGGAGCTGGACAGGTCTCACCTAACTCGCTTTTCCCGCAGGAGTCTTCGTCTTGCACTCCAATCAACCGCTGGTCAGACCAAAGACTAAATGCATACTTTAGAAAAACAAAAGAATCCGAACTATTTTGAATCCTAGAATTCAAGATAATAGTTCGGATTTCCCTGCGACTAAACTATTTTGTCTCAGCCTCTTTTAATTAAAGCACCTAACGATCCGGGTCCTTAGGATGCAGGAAGCGCGGTCTTCTGTTTTTTAGGGGCATTGGCGAACGCAGGAATACGTCCCTGAATGCCCTGAAATTGAACGGTATGAACGGCCACATATAGGGGATGTCGAATGATTTCATTCTTGATAATGCAATTAACCAGGCCATTACGCCAATCACGAACCCATAAACACCGAACAAGGAAGTCGCGGCCAGCAAAAAGATACGCACGAGACGGTTTGCCAGGCTAAGCTCATAACTCGGTGTAGCAAACGTACCGATTGCCGCAATTGCAAGATATAAAATTACTTCATTAATGAAGAGCCCGACTTCAACAGCCACCTGCCCAATCATTAACGCAGCTACCAGTCCTAATGCGGTGGCGAGCGAGGATGGTGTGTGGATGGCTGCCATCCTCAGGATATCAATCCCTATCTCAATCAGTAAGAACTGGAGGAATAATGGAACCTCTCCAGTTTCATTGGGCCCCACGTAACTAAGTTGATCTGGAAGCAACTCGGGCTGGATAGCAAATAAATAGTAGAGAGGAAGTAAAAAAACAGAACTCCACACTGCGATAAATCTCACAAAACGCAGGTAAGCCCCTACTGAAGGCTTGTTGCGGTATTCCTCGGCATGCTGCAAATGATGCCAAAATGTCGTAGGTGTAATCAATACACTCGGGGAACCGTCGACCATGATGATGACATGCCCTTCATATAAATGAGCGGCAGCAGTGTCTGGCCTCTCCGTATACCTTACCATGGGATAAGGGTTCCAATGCCTCCCTGAAATGTACTCTTCCAGTGTTTTTTCTCCCATCGGAAGTCCATCTGTATCGATTTTAGAGATGGCATCCTTGATTTTTTTCACTAATTCGGGATCTGCAATATCCTCAAGATATGACACGACAATATCCGTTTTCGACCTTCTCCCTATCTGCATGTATTCCATGCGGAGGGACGGATCGCGCACCCTTCTTCTCGTTAGTGCCGTATTGAATACAATCGTCTCTACATAACCGTCCCTCGATCCCCTGACGACCCTTTCGATATCCGGTTCCTGCGGCCCTCTGACCGGGTAGGTTCTGGCATCGATGATAATGACTTTATCAATGCCGTCCACCACGAGCGCAGTAGGTCCTGCCAGCACCAAATCAATGACTTGATTTAGATCGTCTACCTGCTCGATTTCGATATAAGGGATATATGTTTTTAATAGTTTCTGGAGCGCATCTTCTTCTAATTGCTCTGGACTCAGTCCTGACAATAGCTTCATTAAATAATGCATAATATCATCTTTAACGAAACCATCCACTAAAAACATCGCCATTTTCCGTTCGGCATATTCTAAATCCAGTTGAATGACATCAAAACTTTTATCAACAGCCAAAGCTTCTTTAAGATAACTTGTATTTTCTTCTATCCTCGTAGAGACAGGCTTTTTCTCCTTCGTCATTCTGAGCCTTCACTCCTCATCCGTTAACATGTTTTACCATCTTTACCATACTAGACAATGCACAGCCAAATCATACATCGAAACATATTACCCCCGCTTGCGACATATGAATTAACAACCGGACAAACCATTGGAGTGAACGATATGAAACATAAGCTACTGAATGCTATTCCATTCTTGATCCTCATGCTCATTCTAGCAATCGGAATCGAGTTCATTTATCAGCCACGGACAAAGGAAAGCATTATTTTTTTCCCGATCAATGAAAATGTTACATATGAGTCCGCATCAACCCTTCTCACGCTTGTGCCTGAGAAAAAAGATAATGTGTATGAAGTAAAATGGAAGACCTCTTCCAAGCTCGATACGCCAGCCTACTTGCGGCAGGATGTAGGATTTCTTTTTATCAATGGAAGACTTAAAGGAAAAATGAATGAATGGGAACAAGATACTGATCAGATCGTCCAGGAAGAATCATTCAAAGGGAAGGAGAGCAGCCTTTTACAAGCACTATCATTCCATTACTCTGAAATTCATGAAAACGATGAGAAGTATACGAGTGCGCAAAAGATGACGGAAGATAAGCTGTATGTAATAGATTCTAATTTCAGCCCGCTAAACTCTTTCAGACAGCCGGAAACAGATGCAGAAAAAGAATGGAAGACCATACTGGACCGTGTCTCATCTCAACAATTGGACTTTTTGTGGGAGAAAGGGATAGAGTCACTTGGTATTCCAATTGAGGAATATACCGCTTTCCCACTCACGGATTTACCAAGCCTGGAAGAAGAGCCGCTGGAGGGGTTTGACAAAGTGGAATGGGAGAGACTTGTCGGAAACCTTTGGGAAGGCTTATATAAGAACTATTATTTAGGGATAAAAAAGGAAGATGGTACGATTATCGATTCGCTCGACAGCACCATCCCCCTTATTTTAGTCAAAAAAGATAAGAAAGAAGTTCTTGTACTTCTAATTGATAAAGACGGAAACCCTTCATTACTTAGACAGCGGATCGCACTTTCCTAGAGGTTTCCTTCTAATTCCTGGACAAGTTTTTTATATTTATCCTCCTATCCATTCAAGCTATAGGCCTTTTTGGAGTGGGAAAGAGCCGCATCACGTTCGCCGCTGTCAGACAGGATTAGAGCCAAATTGTAATGTGCTTCGTGAAAATCATCCCTTTTTTCAATGGCACTCAACAGATGCTCTTTGGCCTCTTTAGCTTTTCCAAGCTTGATTTCAGCATATGAAAGGTAAAAATAGGTCTCTGCATTCGGAGAACCCTTTTCGATGACTTCATTCAATAATTCTTCTGCCTCCGTCCATTCCCCGGCTGTGATTTTTTCCTGGGCAACACCGTTTACAGTGGTGATATCCCACTCGGAAGGAGCAGACTGCCGATCACTTACATACATCATACCGATCAGCACAATGGTGGCAAGTAGAATGATCATCTGCCTGAAAGGGCGAAATAATCCCGGAACACTGACGATTCCTGCAGCAAGAAAACCACCGGCCAAACCACCGAGGTGACCTGCGTTGTCAATCCCGGGAATGGTAAAACCGAACGCCAGATTCAATAAAATGACTGCAATGATATTGGTGCCCATTGTACGAAAGAAAATTTTCGGGTACAGCACACCAAAATAAAGCAGGGCCCCGAAACACCCGAAGATCGCTCCACTTGCACCGGCTGAAAGATTGGCTGTGAAAAGATAGCTGGCAAAGGAGCCGGCGATTCCTGAACCCATATAGACGAAAACAAAACGGAAGCGCCCATATATTTTTTCGACCGCGTTACCCAAGTAGTAGAGAGCAAGAGTATTCATGAGTAGATGGAGTACCCCGATATGTAAGAAAATCGGAGTAACGAGTCTCCACCATTCACCCTCTATTATTAACGGATTATATTTCGCCCCATATTCAATCAGCGTTTGAGGATTCTGGCTTCCTCCATTCATCTCCAAGACGGCAAACATGATCAGTTGCACCGCTATGAATAGATAGGTAAAAAACGGTTTCCCCTTCTCAAACAATTGCCTTTCTCGTTGAATCTGTTTTGCAGAAGCATTCACTGCCCTGCTTTTCACCCATTCTACGTTGGCTTCGAGTACTTCTGTAGGAAGGTCCCATTCTCCATCGCCGAATAGAGGGTCGCTCTTTAACCTTTCTCTTCCCATCGTTTCATCTATCAACATGGACACTACGATCAATTTATCACTTTCTGCCGCGGCATGGTCATTAAAAACCCCATCCCCACCATCTACAGGCGGATAGGTGCTTATGTACAAGTTTTTCATCTTCAAACGTCTTTTACGTCTCTTTCTGCGGATTCTCTCTGCATTTTGGACGGTATGTTCAATATCCCTTTCAACCCATGAACCCCAATCAAGATCTTTCAGGCGAAGCCTGATGATATCCGGCTCTTTCAGAGCAGTGTTCTCAAACCAGATTTCGTCCTGTTCCTGGGATAGAGTCAGTATCCGATACTGTTTCTGTTCAATAAGGAAAAGCGCTATTTTCCAAAAGAGGTAATGATACCTTAAATTCACTACATCCACTACTTTCTTTGAAGTTGCAGGATGGTTCTGACTGCATCCTGATTTAATGCTACTATACCCTTTCCATTTTTATGATGTAAAGTTATAAGGCCCCTTTAAATGCACTCCATGCAAAAAAGACTGCACGAAAGGAAACAACCTCCCGTACAGCCTTTTTCTAGCGGAATGTACTTTGCATGAATTTTGCGCGGATCCCCGGGATGCTCATTGCCCCTTTTACAGCAAATCGGCGAATAAAGATACTACTGAGGAGCAGGTTGAGTATCCGATAGCGGTTAGGTATCAAGAACAAAATCAAACTGCCAAGAACAAGCCATTTGGTCCATCCGTTCATACTAATCCCTCCTGAGAATAGTTTGGTTCAGATGGCTTCAGTTTATCCATAGATTATCACAAGGGAATGATTAGGAGAGCGGCTAACCCCGCCAGAAAACTCGATAAAAAATTGACACTTTCATTATTCACCCATGAAAATCCTTTGCTTCTGACGGCAGGGGCACCACAGTGCAGAGCAGCTTCAGTGGAAGATTTACACACGGAGCATGTAAATTCCTCCTGCCAATATGCCCCTGCCACTGTATCAAAAATATTTCCAAGGAACCCTGCCGCGCTGATGAGAATGAAATGTGACCACTGAATAGATCCCTCAAAAATAAAAAACAACATGGATATAAAGATGGAACCCGCTAATGCCGCGACCGTCCCAATCACGGAGACCGCACCGGAAGTTCCTTTTTCCACCATCTTGAAAGATCGTATTGAAAGAGGATCTTTCCTGCTCAAAGGTCCGATCTCAGAAGCCCACGTATCGGAGTTCGCAGCAGCGACAGCCGCTGCAAATGAGTAAAGCCACCATTCACTTCCTGTGACATGGAATAGAATGATAAACAGGGCTGCCGGTCCCCCATTGGCCCATACTTGCTGCCAATCACGAACAGAAGTTTTTGCCAGCCGCCCTTGTATTCCTTCTTTTGAAGCTGAAAATAGTTTTGACCATATGCTGGAACTCAGAAAAAACGCCCCTATTAACAGGAGTCCTTTCCAATGATAGAAATAGCTGATGATGCACCCCATAAGGAAGGCTGACAGTGCTCCTGAGAAACTCAAGTTCTTCGTTTTCCATCCTCCATAGGAAACAAGCAGAACGATCAATAATGCAATCATCATCGATTTATCCACACTGAATCGTATCACTTTCTGTGATGATTTCATCTACTGGAACATCAAATGACTCAACAGGCAGACTCTCCACCATTTGCTCATTGAATGCCACAGATAGTGTCCGTCCGTTGTAACCTGAAAGAAAGCGGTCATAATAACCCCCTCCAAATCCGAGCCGGTACCCTTTTTCCGTATATGCCAGTCCAGGGACAATCACTGCCTGAATGAGTTCTTTATGTACTGAATTTGTAATCGAAGGAATCGGTTCATACAGATCATAATAAACTTTTTCAAGATCAGTAAAAGAATTCAACTCATGGAAAGTTAATTCTTTCGTTGAAGGCTTGCATTTTGGAACGCAAATCTTCTTTCCTTCTTCCCAGCCCCTCTTAATGATGTTCCACGTATTGACCTCAGGGGACTTGGAAACCGTGACCGCTAATACTTCACTGTTTATCCATGCGTCAGATTGAAAGAGTCTTTGTTCAATCCGAAAACATTTCTGTTCATATTCCAATGGAGAAATCGCCATTAATGCTGAAAGCTGATTTTTTCTCATTGCTTTTTTATCCATGAAATCCCTCCTCCTCTTTATCTATTATAGCAACAGAGGAACCGGCTATTAAGTTTTTCCTTAAAAGGCAGCAACTTATGTATAAAAAAAAAGCAGCGGATAAAATCCGGCTGCTTATTTCGTTTCGCGGTGTAGAGTTACACGCTTTAATTTCGGGCAATATTTTTTTAGCTCAAGACGGTCTGGGTTGTTACGCTTGTTTTTTGTAGTAATATAGTTACGCTCACCAGTTTCTGTGCAAGCTAAAGTAATGTTTACTCGCATTATTATTTCCCTCCAAACTTCACAATCTTCATCTATTCATACGACTTTTCTATAATATCACTTTTCCTGCTGAAATGCTAGTCCGTTTTTCATTCTATCGGTGAAATTTAATCCTTCACCGTGCACAGTTCCTTCCACAGCGAAAAGCTTCCCTTGTTTTACTTCAAACGGTTTGAATGTATACTCGAGCATATAAGCCATCATATGAAGACCGTTTGTGATTGGATAATATGAGAGACTGCCATTTTTCAACGACCTTTTCCACAGCTGCAAACCCTTTAAATTCAAAGGATATACGGATTTTTTAACATGATCTGCACTTGAAACGACATTGGACATGGCCATATCATTTTTACTGTAATTATAGAAAGCATTTTTCGAAAGGGAGAGAACGCCTATCGTCTCTTCACAGCAGGACAGCCATTCCACCAGGAAGAATATTTTCAACTTTCTGGTTTCCTTCGTCACATTTTCAAATTCAAACGATAAAGATTCCCCCCAATTCTCATTCCCTTCAGATAAATTGACTTTTATTCCATTGAACGGAGTGCTCATTTTCCCAAGTGGTATATATAAACCCGCTTCCTTCCAGGCGATTCCTTGAATATGAAACTTCTTATTCCGATTATTATTTTTCATCAGCCTCTACACCTTTTGCCATGTTTTTATTTTTTTCCCATAGTACCTGGCAAGCTCTCTCGCCAGATTTCTCCGATCCGCTTTTGAATAAATAATAAAGCCTCTTTCAGGATCACTGATTATTTTTGTCCAGCCGCCATCCCGGTGCTCGATCATGAATTCTTCTTCATCCATGGCGGGGACTGATATTGATTCCAACAGTTTGGCAAGTACGAATGGCTTTTTCACTTTAGGGCAAGCTACCTGCACCCTGGTGATGAATGGGTCAAGAATGGCTGTATCTGACTTTTTTGCAAAGCTCGATGCCTTCTCCGGAGTGAACTGCCCTCTCATCAGATCTTCCCGTGCTTTTTTATATTCTTCCGGGTTGCCGATATCTCTCCAGTAGGCATTTGTTTTGAACACGTATACCGCTTCATCGTTTTTCAGAAGGGAAGGGATAAGATCCTGACTGAAATCCAGAGCACCTTTCCGTGAATATTTTTTAAGGAGGAAAGGTTCGACCATATACACTCCGGTGTTGACTTCATTCCCTTCCCATATGGAAGGTTTCTCCACAAAATCAATAAGCTTTCTGCTTTCATTGGTATAACAGATTCCATATTCCCTTGGGTCCGGAACTTCTTTTGACACAAGTGTCATGGCCGCTTTTTTACTGTGGTGAAAGTTTATTACCTGATCTATGGGAATATTGGTAAACGCATCTCCACTGAGTACAAGGAAAGGCTCCTCCAGGAGATGTTTTGCCAAAAAGATTCCGCCTGCGGTTCCAAGCGGCCTCCTCTCCTCCAAATAGGTGATATTCACATGAAACCTGCTTCCGTCTCCGAAGTAGTCCTTGATGGTATGGCTTTTATAGCATGTCGTAATGAGGATATCTTTGATACCATAGGAACGCAGCAGATTAATGCTGTACTCAAGGATGGGCTTATTAAGGATCGGCACCATTGGCTTGGCGACTGAAATCGTGTAAGGTCTCAGCCTCTTTCCTTCTCCTCCCGCCAAAATGACCGCCTTCATCACCGTAGTCCTTCTACTTTGGTTTGGAGGAGCACATCCTCATACACATGAATCGTCTGATCGGCAATCCGCTCCCAGCTGAACATGGATTTTGCCATCCTGAAACCCATTTCACCTAATCGTTCGGATTTCCCTGGATCGTTTATCAATGAAAGAAGCAGGGTATATAGATTGAATTCATTGTCAGGCTGAAACACTAAACCTGTTTGTTCATGCTTTACAATGCTTTTCAGACCGCCTGTGTCTGAGGCAACGACCCCTTTTCTAAAAGCCATTGCCTCCAAGGCAACAATTCCGAAGGGTTCATAAAGACTCGGGAAAATGACTGCCTGGCAATGTTCCAGATAGCTGTTTCTCTTCTCATCAGAAATGAACCCTGTGAAGAACACCATATCGTCGAGATTCTCATTCTTCACCATCTGGCGGTATTGCTCGAGCATCGGTCCTTTGCCTGCAATGATGAATGAGACCTCGTGACCTTCACCTTTTAAAAGAGAAGCGGCGCGAATGAGCGTTTCAAATCCTTTCTCATGCACCATCCTTCCGATAGAAAAGAAGTATGGTCTGCTTGCCTCCATTGAATGATGTGAAGGCAGATGTTCAAGTCTATCTAACTCGACCCCATTCGGGATCACCTCGATTGGTGCCTTAAAAGTGAATAATGATTTTACTTCTTCTTTCATATGATCACTGCATACAATCAGATGATCGGAAGCAGTGATCAAATGTTGTTCTTCGCGATGAATCTTCTGCTGAAGCTCGGTAAAGATCCCTTGATTTCTGCCATGTTCGGTGGCGTGTATGGTCGTGATTAAAGGCAGGGAGTGAAATTCCTTCAGCTTGATTGCAGATGTCGATACAATCCAGTCATGGGCATGAATATGAGTGATTTTTTCCTGGGAGATCAAATCATGCGCGTACTGAATGAAAGATTGATTAAGATCGAACACCCAATTAAAGAAATTCTCTTCATATGGGTGTAATGGATGCACACGGTGAATGGTCACCCCTTCAACTGTTTCATAAGAAAGGGAATCCTTGGACCTTGCAGTGAGAACATGCACCCGTTTGCCTTTCTTGACAAGGTTATTAGCTAAATCAAATACATGGCGGGAGAGTCCTCCTACTATATTAGGTGGATATTCCCAGCTGAGGATCAAAACGGCATCACGCTTTTCCTCCCCTGTAACAGACGTTTGTTCCCGAGAGCAATTGTCCAGCAATTCTCCTGAAAGTAGTGGATTTACTTTGTTTCGATGGTTAAAGAAATGATCTTCCGTGTTTCCATCAGAGATGATGGCGGCTATTCGATTAAAATGGGATGTGTCCAGTTCTTTCTCATTCAATCCTTGAAGGGCAGAAATAAATTCCCTCAATAGCTGATGGAATCCAGAACTGTTTATGACATCAGAATTCACCTTATCCAATGTTTCTTCCATTTCATGTACTTTTCTCATATTCTTCATCGCAGCGTCTTGCAGTATTGGAGCTTGGTCTTCCATCCCTAAATAGCCGAATCCAATTCTCCCAAGCGAAGATGGGGCATTAAGCCATCTTTGTATGGATGATGATGAAAGCTCTTTAAGCTCCGTTCTTTCACGGCCAGCCAGTTCAAGAGTGACTAGAGAAATCCCTTTGTCCGTTTCTCTACTCAACGGTTCTTGAGGATCCTTAGGAAAAACCGGTATCAATTTCAACCCTCTTGGACTTCGGAGAATTTCAGCACCTTCCTTCTCTTTTTCACTGAACTTGTAAGAAAAGATAGAGATAAAGGAGGCTTTTATACCTTCCCTGATCAAGTAAAGGTCCAGCCCGGGCAAATATGCAGCTTGTGGCAGCCAGAAAAATTCGGGTCTTACTCCCAAATATTTATTGAAAATCTCAATGCTCACTTTCACCTGGACCTCCATTCCGCGCGATGTCCGATAGTGGGTCATGGGAATTGAATTCAAAGCAGTCGGAATGAGAATCGTTCTTCCTTCCTCCATCAGGTTTTTATAAGCCTCTGAAAGATTTTTGTTCCAACTCATCCATTGGGAGTAAATGTGGACCCACTTTTCTTTTTCTTCTTCCCTTCTGAGCATGCCCTGCATAAATGAATCTGCGGCATCGATGAACTCTTCAGTTGAAAAGAAACACAATACCAATGGGTCCATGATGACAGGTATGGGATCACCATCATTTTCTTTCAGTAGAGTAATAAGATTTAAATTTTCTTTAAATAGGGCAGTACATCTTTCTTCAGATTCTTTTTTATCTTCCATATCCATAATAGGTTCGTGAAATTTGGGTAATATCATCACTGTCTGTCTGGCGCTCATGCTTTATCCTCCTGATTCATCACATAATAAGAGTAGGTGCTTACATGTTCCACCCATTTCGGTTCATTCATCCTGCCTTGTTCGAACTCTTTTAATTCTCTCAAACTATGATATTCCGCATCCCAAGTAGTCCTTGGCGTATGAATGACATTTGAACGCCTGATGGCAATGAATTCGCCTGAAGGTAAACGCAGCCCTAAATCTATACAATAACTTCTATTTTCTTTAAGGCCATTGATGAACCAGTCAGATTCTGAACAAGGAACGTACGTGTCCATGTGGGAATGATGGTTGTGGCCATTAAAGTTGATCGAGGTGATATCATACAATCTGAGAACGAATGGAGATGCCGCGTCCAGGCTAAAGTGGGCTTTCGTATGATCGAGCCATTCTGTTGAAACCGTCCAATAACAATAAATTCGTGACCCTGTTGAATATGTAATCGTGAAGTCATGGATAAACGGTTTGGTTTTTGGTTTTCCCGTTTTTAGGACAGCCTTTTTCTTTACCTTTCCCGTTCGTTTACCCGATTGCTTTATCTCTGTTTGTATTTCCGCAGATTGC
This sequence comes from Rossellomorea sp. ABR4_012, assembly GCF_056159545.1. Lineage (NCBI taxonomy): Bacteria > Bacillati > Bacillota > Bacilli > Caryophanales > Bacillaceae > Rossellomorea > Rossellomorea sp. ABR4_012. Next base: position 1,738,900 of record NZ_JBSWVK010000001.1, on the reverse strand, counting down.
ATCTCTCCTGTTTCCATCACTTTTTGGTACTTTACCCATTGATATTGTACCTTTCCAACAGTCGTACCCAATTCTTTGGCAATTTTCCTGAAAGAAATTCCCTGCTCTCTCATTTTAATTATTTCATTTAACACAAATAACCCTCCCAGCATTAAACAAGTAGTATATGAATTCATCTAAATATTATGACAATTATTCTTAAATTAATCGTAACACCCTATTCAAAAACCTACAATAAACGCATTTTGTCGTATCTTGTTAAAGGTGATTACAACGAGGTATGTACGCAGAAAATCTTTCAAAAAATCACTTACCATATTCAAAACACCACATATAAAGCGGTTTCATTGGAGTTACGACAATTTTTTAGCAGAAAAGCTGTGACCAATCTGACAAATTACATAGTTATTTTACAAATAATGCTTTCCTTCTCTAGAGAACGATTCCTTTCTATGCTATAAATAAGAAAGAACAAACTAGCATGAGGTGATATTTTTGGAAATACTGCTTTTGGGGTTAATAAGCTTCTCCATTCTATTATTCATTCTTTCTTTTTTTCAAAAAGACCGGTATGCGTCAATTGAAAAAGAAGTGGAAGATCTGTCGATGACAATCCTGCAGGAAAATTATCAAATGAAGAAAAGGCTGAGAGTTTTGGAGGAAGAACTTATGATGGACGGAGATGCCTCCATGAGACGTACTACCCCGGTTAGGAAACCGATTCATGAAGTCGTAAGGAATCAAGTCATCGCCCTCTATCAACAGGGGATCCCTTTAGAACAAATCGCCAAACAATCAGCCCTTACCAAATCGGATGTTCAGAACATCATTTCAACCCTCTAGAAAGGAGCTCATATGAACAGACAAACAACCAGAGCTTTTTCAACAGGCATTTTGTTTACCACCGCTATCATTTTTTTATATATTTTTTACTTTAACAGTGCTTCATTTTTATCTTCGGATTCCATACCTGAAGGCCATACACTCGTAAAAATATCGGAAATAAAAGCGAAAGAGGATGAAATTTCAGCACTTAAAGAGCAGCTGGATGCATATAAGACCGAAAAAGACACAACAATACCGCCATCTCAAAGTGAAAAGTATCAATTGACATTAACGATTAAAGCTGGAATGACACCTGCTGATATCGAAGGAAAACTGCAAGAAGCAATGATCATTGGTGAAGATGAACAGTTTGTCCAATATATTGTAGACAATGAATATGCTGATAATATTCAAATCGGTGATTTTCTTGTTAACTCTGAGATGACAGTTAAGGAAATCGCAGAACTGATTACGAAATAAACATACAGAAAACAAGCTGCCCGTAAACCCGGACAGCTTGTTTTTTCTATTCATTCAAATCATAACGGCGTCCTTTGACTAAATAAAAGACACCTTCAGCAATATTGGTTGTATGGTCTGCCGCTCTTTCCAAGTAGCGGCAAATGAAGGACAATTGTGTAATCTGGGATGTAAACTCAGGCTTTTCTTTATTTAACGCAAGAAGCTCCTGGATGGTTTCGCCGTATAAATCATCCACCCTGTCATCCATTTCCGCGATTTTCTTCGCTTTTACAACATCTTCTTCAACAAAGGATTCAAGTGTCAAACCAATCATTTCAGATGTGATGCCGTGCATTTCTTTGACATGGTGTATGGGCTTGATCAATGGCTCACTTCCGATACGGATGGTGGATTTCGCAACATTTACAGCGAAATCAGCGATCCGCTCCAAATCCGATGCAATTTTGATTGCGACGATGACCCTTCTTAAATCTGTCGCCACAGGCTGCTGCTTGGCAATCAGAAGAATGGCAAGGTCATTGATTTCTTCTTCTAGATCATCCGCTTTCTGATCTCCTTCAATGATGGCAAGTGCTGTATCCACATCTTTTTCTTCAAGTGCTTTGATACTTCTTTCAAGAGCTGCCTTCGCGATATTTCCAAGTTCCATAAGCTTTGTTTGAAGTTCTTTTAAATTTGCATCAAAATGACCTCTTACTGACATAGTCATACCCCTTCCTGTTCCCACTTTTCTTGTTTATTACTGATTTTATTATCCAAATCTTCCTGAAATATAATCTTCAGTACGCTTATCCGAAGGAGTAGAGAAAATTTTGTCCGTTTTATCAAATTCTACAACTTCACCGTTTAAAAAGAAAGCCGTGCGATCTGAGATACGTGCTGCCTGCTGCATGTTATGAGTCACGATGATGATGCTGTAGTCCGTCTTGAGTTCCTGAACCAGCTCTTCCACCTTCAGCGTGGAAATCGGGTCAAGTGCGGATGTGGGCTCATCCATTAAGATGACATCCGGTTCGATCGCCAAACATCTTGCAATACAGATACGCTGCTGTTGTCCGCCTGATAATCCGTAAGCATTCGTGTTCAGACGGTCCTTCACTTCATCCCAGATGGCCGCTCCGCGCAAGCTTTTTTCCACGATTTCATCCAGAACTTTTTTGTTTTTGATGCCATGGGTGCGGGGACCGTAAGCAATATTGTCATAGATTGATTTAGGGAATGGATTTGGCTTCTGAAAGACCATTCCCACTTTTGTCCGCAGTTCTTCCACACGGTAATTTTTTTCAAAGATATTGCGGTCGCGATATATGATATCACCGGAAGTCTTCACGGTTGGAATCAATTCAATCATTCGATTCAATGTTTTGATATAAGTCGATTTCCCGCATCCTGAAGGACCGATGATCGCAGTAACCTCATTTTCCATAATATCCAAGTCGATATTTTTCAAAGCATGGTGTGTCCCATACCATAAATTCAATTGTTTTGTTTGATAGACCGGTTTTTTCGTTCCTGTAGTAACGATGTTATCATTGATTTCTGTTTTTATCGTTTGCATGTTGAAAGCCTCCTTCATCCAATTAAAACCTTATCATCCTTAAAAATTAGAAGCGATTTTGAAACTTATTGCGTATGAATACTGCAACCGAGTTCATGAATAAGAGCAGAAGCAAGAGTATGATGATCCCTGCTGATGCTACATCATGGAAGGCTGCCTGTGGTCTTCTCGTCCAGTCATAAATCTGCATAGGAAGTGCTGTGAACGTATCCATGATCGATGCAGGTGTAAATAACAGGATCGTTGGGACGCCCAATACAACCAGTGGAGCTGTTTCTCCGATTGCACGCGAGAAAGCGAGGATGCTCCCGGTTAAAATACCAGGGATTGCAGCAGGTAAGACAACGCGTATGATTGTCTGCCATTTCGTTGCACCCATTGCATATGAAGCATCACGCAGATCTTTCGGCACTGCCCGGATCGCTTCCTGTGCAGCTACAATGATGACCGGCAAAATTAATAAACTCATCGTTAACCCTGCGGCAAGGACGCTCTGGCCCAATGCAAACATCCTGGCGAAGATCGTCAATCCAAGCAGACCAAAAACAACAGAAGGAACCCCTGCCAGGTTCGAAATGTTCACCTTGATAAAGTTATTGACTTTATTCTGCTTAGCGTATTCTTCCAAATAAATGGCTGTTCCGACAGCTAGAATGAACGAAACGACCACCACTACTGCCATCAACCACAGCGAACCGATCAATGCAGCGTATATACCTGCTTTTTCAGGGAATCTTGACCCAACACTTTGTAAGAACTGAAGATCAAGATAGCCAATTCCTTGAGTGAATACCCGATATAGTAATACCGCTAATACCACCAGGCCAAATAAAGTGGCCAGGAAGAATAGTGCACGGAATATCTGATTGACAGCTAATCGTGAAGACATTTTTTTCAAAACATTATCCTGATTGATATGCTTCATAAATTAATACTCCTCTCTGAATCGCTTAGAGATGTATTGTGCAAGCAAGTTCATTGCTAACGTAAATAAGAACAGTGTGAAACCGACAGCATAGATACTGTAGTAAATTGTGGTACCATATCCGGCATCACCAGTACTTACCTGCACAATATAGGATGTCATCGTCTGGATGGAATCTGTCAGATTCCATGAGAGACTTGGTGTTGCTCCAGCAGCCACTGTCACAATCATCGTTTCCCCGATCGCACGAGAGATGGCAAGAACAACAGAAGCCACAATACCGGAAACAGCAGCAGGAAGTACCACTTTAATGGCCACTTCAAGCTTCGTTGCACCCATCGCAAGTGCCCCTTCCCGGATGGAGTTTGGTACTGACGACATCGCATCTTCAGATAAGGATGCAATCATGGGGATGATCATGACACCTACGACGATCCCCGGGCTCAAAGCATTAAAAATACTTAATTCAGGCATAAAATTTTTCAAAAAAGGTGTAACGAAAGTCAACGCAAAGAATCCGTATACGATTGTAGGGATCCCTGCCAAAACCTCCAATATCGGCTTAATGAATCTTCTTGAACGATCTGTTGCATACTCACTCAAATAAATGGCAGATGCGAGTCCTATCGGTACTGCCACCAAAACAGCAATCCCCGTAATTTTCAATGTACCCGAAATCAACGGCAGGATGCCATAGTTTGGGTTTTCGATTGAGAATGGGTACCATTTGGTCCCAGTGATAAAATCAAATAATGAAACGCGTGAAAAGAATGTCATTGTTTCAAAAATCAATGTAAAAACAATTCCGAGTGTTGTTAATACTGAAACCCCTGCTATTGCAAATAATATCCAAGGTATTGCTTTTTCGATTTTTAAATTAAAACCTTTATTATTATTTTGTTCAATCATCTCAGATACCGAGTATGATTTTTTTGAACCTGAAGCCATAATTGCAAACCCCTTTCATCCACATGACAAGGTGAGAAGCGATCAACGCTTCTCACCCCTGATCATTAAACTTAGTACCGTTTATTACTTCTTAAGACCTTCCAACGTTTCTAACGCTTCTTTGTATTGGTCTTCTTGTAAGCTTACATACCCTACTGCTTCTGCCATTTCACCAGCATTTTCAAGCGTGTACTTCATGTAGTCGTATGCAGCTTCATTGTTTTTCATCGCTTCATTTTTTGCATATACGAACAGTGGGCGTGATAGTGGGTAATCTCCACTTTCAACTGTTTCATTTGTTGGTTCTACACCATCGATCTTAACGACTTTAAGTTGGTCTTTGTTTGCTAGATAGTGGGCATATCCAAAGAACCCAATTGCATTTTTATCACCAGTCACACCTGTTACAAGAACATTGTCATCTTCTGATAGCTGGATGTTTTCTCTCACCATATCCTTTTCTTCCAGTACTTCTTCATGGAAGAAATCATATGTTCCTGAATCTGTTCCAGGTGAGTAGAATTTCACTTCTTCATCCGGCCATTCAGGATTGATGTCAGACCATTTCTTCGTCTTGCCATCTTCTAACCAAAGTTTTCTGAGATCATCCATTGTCATCTCTTCAACCCAGTCGTTTTCTTTATTTACTACGACAGATAGTCCATCGTTTGCTACTTTAAACTCTGTAAAATCAATTCCAGCTTCTTCAAGACTTGTCTTTTCTTCATCTTTGATTGGGCGGGATGCATTCGATAAATCTGTTTCACCTGCGATGAACTTTTCAAATCCTCCGCCTGAACCAGAAACACCGATTGAAACTTTAACATCTGGTTGAACTCCAGCATATTCTTCGTTTATCGCTTCAGCGATTGGTGCAACTGTAGAAGAACCGTCCACTTTTACAGTTCCTGATAATTGTTCTCCGTTACTTTCTGCTCCACCGTTGGCACCACATGCACCTAATAGAAGTGCTGATCCAACCATTGCTGTCATTGCTAAACGTTTAAAGCTTTTCATTCCTGAATTCCCCCTAAGAAACTTGGTTGTTTTGTCCTACGAGTACTAGATTAATAGATGAGTGTTAATTGGGTTTTAACCGTTTGTAAAGGTTTTGTAAATTCGACAATCTTCTCATTTAACTGTAAGTATACTATGTTCAAACCTTTATTGATGTTAGTATTTCTGAAGCCCAACAATTTATGCATCCTTATAAAAAAAAGCAGATTCCAATTGGAATCTGCTTTTTACATCTTTTTGCCTAGTTATTTTCTTCGCGGTCTTCTTCCTGCCTTTTTTCTGCTTCATCAGCATTTTCTATCTTTTTGTCGACAGAGGTCGGATCGCCAACTTCTTCTGCCCGCTCTTTCTTCAGTTCAAAATATTTGTCCATCACGCGCTTGGAAATATATTTATTCACATAAGGATCAGCGACACCGCTTGCCTGAACATGTGAGGCAGGAACCATTGTAGCATAGGCCACCTCCGGCTGATCAAAAGGTGCATAGCCAATCAGTGTTGTATTGTAGCTCAGTTTTCCATCAATGTAGGTTTCGGCGGTTCCTGATTTACCTGCCGCATTATATGGTGCATCCTTGAACTGTGTATAGGCGGTGCCATCCGGGTAATGATACACACGGTAAAACCCTTTTTGAACATGTTCAATCTGGGACTGAGTCGCTTCTATACGATTCAATACATTGGTTTCTTTTTCGAAAAGAATAGGGCCCAGTCTATCCTTTTCATCTGTCGGCTCCCTGATTTCTTTCATGATATGCGGCTGCACACGGTATCCGTCATTGGCAATAGTGGATATATATTGAGCGAGCTGCATCGTTGAATAAGTATCAAACTGCCCGATCGCGAAATCCAGGAGCAGCCCGGGATTTGACAGATTCCCTTCGATTCCGGTTGCCTCACCTGGCAAATCGATCCCTGTCGAGACACCTAAACCGAATTGAGAGAAATGGTTGCGGAACGTTTTGATTGCGTCCGGATTAAAACTCATCGTGGCACGAGGAACATAGTTCTGTCCATTTATTCTCATGGCTATTTTGAACATATAAGAGTTCGAAGACTTCTCCAGGGCAAATAAGTCTGACATCGGTATACTGCCATATCGGTTGAACCATGAAGTCTTAGGTGTCCCTTTTTGACCAATGATGATCGGTTCATCCACCAGGACTTCACCCGGAGTCAGGTTTCCGGTCATATAACCAGTCAGGACGGTTGCACCCTTTACTACCGAACCTACTTCATAGGTGGATGTAAAGGTGCCAAGTGCTGCGTCACGCATCTCATATTTTCCTGTTTCGGCGTTTTTCACATATTGTTTACCCGCCATTGCAAGGATTTCACCTGTGTTCGGATCCATCATGACGACATATGCCCGGTCAAGGTCAGGTGACTCACTGCGATTGACCACTTGCTTCATCAGTTCTTCTTCGATAATTTTCTCGACTTCACGCTGAAGTTCCATGTCGATTGTCAAAACAAGGTCTTTACCTCTTTGTCCTTCCTGGATCAGAAGTGACTCCAATACACTGCCGCCCTTGGTGACATTCTTAATCTGTTCTTTCTGTCCTTGCAAAACTTCTTCATATTCCAATTCCACATAGCTCTTCCCTACCCGGTCATTGCGGTTATAGTCCCTAGCTAAATAGGAATCTACTAAATCCTTAGGAAGACCTTCCCGTGCAGAAGAGACATTTCCGAGTATTGTTCGGAGCGTGTCATCAAATACATAAGACCGTTTCCAATCCGTTGTGGTGTTCACCCCTGGAAGCTCACTTAAATGTTCACTGACCACTGCAAACTCCTCGGGTGTCACCCCTTCATTTTTAACGATTTGAGGATTCAGCGCATACCCGGTCGTAAATTCCCGATAGATGGCAATCACTTCAATATCTTTTTCAGTCAGTGATGAAAGTTCTTCTTCGGTGATCCGGTCCAGCCTCATTTTATAAACCTTGGCGTTTACCTCTTCCTCTGATAACTCTTCATTACTTTGAAGTTTTTTTATTTCTTCTTCAGAAACCTTTGCCTCAGCTTCTTTCTTATTTTTAATGATCCAATAATCTTTTTTATCGCGTTCCGTTACTTCTTTTGTATCTTTATCGATGTAATCTGAAAGCCTGGATGCAACATCAAACATCTCTTCGATCGAAGTGTTGTTCGTTCGTGTATAGGTAATTGCATTTAACGGGATGTTATCAACAATCACATTCCCATAGCGGTCAAAGATTTTCCCGCGGGGGACACTGGTCTTCACGACCACATCTTCTGTTCGTTCCACTTCTTTTTTATAGCTTTCCCCATTCACAATCTGAACGAGTCCCAATCTCAGAACCAAAAGAGAAAATAACAAGAACACCGCAAAAAACAGCAAATTCATCCTTACGGGGACATGTGTCTTTTTCTTTTTCTTACTTTTCTTCAAACGTTCCAGTCCTTCCTCTATGTAAAAATATCATATTAACTTCTGTCCATCCCTTATTTTATAGAAAACAAATCGCTTTTTCTACTCTCATGGAACAGAAATCACATAACAAAGAGAGGAAATGATTCCCTCTCTTTGAATGCATTTACATATTCAGGATATGGGCAGCTCCACTTTTCTTACAAAGAAGTAAATCAGCGTGTGTCCGGCTCCTAATAATAAAAGCAAAATCGGGATACTCTGCTCCTGGTCAAAGTAAGTCACAGCCACAATAAATGCTGCCACAGAAACAATTCTACCAAGATTCAAAAACAATTCCCGTACAACTATATATTCAATTCTCATTTCCGCCGCTTTCCACCCTGTACCGATTACATCATAGGTCGTTGAGATATAGGGCACCAAAAGGATTGGGTAAGCGATCGCAATCATTGCAGCATACAGCAACAACTTTGTGTACGTTACATCAAACACGATGAGGAAGATTGACAGATAGAGGAGCGTCCCGCCAAGCAGTATGGCCCGCTTACGATATTGTTTTTTTATGACCCTCGAGGCGACGTAATAGCCGATAAAGGCAATACCGGAATTGATCAGTCCAAAAGTACCGATGGCAAATTCACTTCCGGTGCTGATAAACACAAAGACGGAAATGATAAACACAAAGGTTCCTTCACGAAGCCCCTGAAAAAAATGGGCATTGGTGATCAGCCGCCAGTTATTGTTATGTTGTCTTTCCTCGAATATCCTTATGAACAGATAACGGCCGGAAGCAGGGCGTCTCTTCAAGAAAAAGCTTAACAGAACAGCAACGCTGAATAAGGTAAGGGAGATGCCGAAAACAATTGTATATCCCTTAAAAGAAGTGAATCTTGAAATAATGTAGCCGGCAAGTATGGGGCCGAGCATCCCCCCAGCCGATGTCAATGTCCCTAAAAATCCATTAAAAAAATCCCTTGTCTCGGGTTCGGTTATTTCAAATGTCAGGACGTTAAATGCCAGCCAATAAAATCCATACCCAATCCCCAGCAGGGCACCAAGAACAACCAGGAAGTTCTCGGCAGATTCACCAAATGATAAGACGGATATGTAAAAGACAGCCAAAAAAATGACACCGAATCTTAAGACGATCACACGGTCTACTTTCTTTGCCAGCCTGCCGGCCAGAATAAACGTCAATGGTTGAAAAATCACAACGGTCAAGTTGTAGATCCCTAGGTCGATAAATTCACCTGATTGTTTCCATAAATAGATATTCACAAATGTATTCGATAAAGCGATACTGAGTGAATATAATCCCCCAATCAGCAATAACAACGAAAGGTCTCTTGTTAAATCAATGTCACCTAAAATCTTTTTAAAGCTGCTCATCATTATAACTCCCCTTTTACGTACCCCTATCTTTTGAAAAAGGGCGGGAAGTTATGCAGAAAAAAGAGAGGTTCTAAAAAGAACCTCTCTCTTCAAACAAATGGTATGAAATTTATTTTGCAGCAGAATAGCGTTTTGCCACTTCATCCCAGTTAACTACATTCCAGAAAGCATTGATGTAGTCAGGACGACGGTTTTGATAATTTAAGTAGTAAGCATGCTCCCAAACGTCAAGTCCAAGGACAGGTGTTTTACCTTCCATTAACGGGCTATCCTGGTTTAGGGTGCTTGTTACTTCCAACTCACCATTGTTCACTACTAACCACGCCCAGCCTGAACCGAAGCGAGTTGCACCGGCATTGGCGAATTCTTCTTTGAACTTGTCAAAGCTGCCGAACTTGGAAGAGATTGCGTCAGCTAATTCTCCGCTTGGAGCTCCTCCGCCGTTAGGAGAAAGGATCGTCCAGAATAAAGAGTGGTTAGCGTGACCGCCGCCATTGTTGCGTACAGCTGTACGAGCTCCTTCAGGAACTGCATCCAGGTTGGATACAAGGTCTTCGATTGATTTGCTTAGAAGGTCGTCATGTCCTTGAAGCGCATCATTTACTTTTGTTACATATGCGTTATGGTGTTTTGTGTGGTGGATATTCATTGTTTCCTTGTCGATATGAGGCTCCAGAGCGTCATATGCATAAGGTAATTCAGGTAATGTGTAAGCCATAATAAAATTCCTCCCTATGTAAGTTTCCTGAACTAAAATTCAGGTCGTTTCAGTATAAGATTACCAAATCTCCTATATCTGTTCAAATATTTTGATTGGTTATTCTTACAAAGATAAAATGCCCTTTTTTGTGGGGAATTAACCAATTTAAAATCCGGTTCTGAACGCCGCTGTTGATTTCCGTGCAAGACCTCGCTTTCCGCGGGTAGCCCGTGAGGCTCCCCGGCTTCGCCTGCGGGGTCTCACTTGTCCAGCTACAGGGCTTAGAGGCACATGTCATAAGCCAAACCGACCAAGAAGGCAAAGAACGCCTTCGTGGCCGATTCGTCTTATGCCACACGCCTCTGAGCAAAGCCCTTCCGCTTATCTTATAAGCTACTCATCCCGCAGGAGTCTTCGTCTTGCACTCCAATCAACAGCTGGAATGAACTAAAATCAAATACAGCCATTAAACTAAAACAAGATATTAAATAACCATAAAAAAGTAAATCACCATAACAATCTGAATCAATCCTTTTGTAAAGACACTCGAGATGAATCCTACTACTGAGCCGATTCCCACTTTGAGGGTTTTTTTGAATGAGGAACGGTGCACGATCCATTCACCGATGATCGCTCCGAGAAATGGCCCTAAGATGATACCGAAGACGGGTATGACGAATGGGCCGATCAATAGGCCGATGGTGCTGCCCCATATCCCCGCTTTGGTGCCGCCGAATCTTTTTACACCCACTAAATTTGCTAAGTAATCTGCACCGAATAATAGTACTACAAATAGAATCTGGACGGTCCAGAAAAGCCAATTGAATGGTGAGAAGTCAAAGAAGACACCATAAAGTAAAAAGCTTGCCAACAGAAATAGAACACTTGGTATGATCGGATAAACAAGTCCGACGAATGATAAAACCATGAGAACGATAATGATCGTCCAATATAGCACATCCATTCTTTACTGCCTCCCTTCCAAAAAAAGACTGACTCAGCTTATGAGTCAGTCTTTACTCTGCTACCTTCTATTATTCTACACCTAACACTGCTTCTGCAATATTTACCGCATGATCACCAATACGTTCTAAGTTACTGATGATATCGACAAATACGATTCCCGCTTGTCCTGAACATTTGCCTTCATTCAGGCGAAGGATATGCTGTTTGCGAAGCTTTCTTTCCATTTTATCAATTTGATCTTCTTTTTCAGCTACTTCACGTGCAATGTCTGTGTCATTGAGATCAAGTGACTTAAGAGACTTTTCAACCGTTTCAATTGTCAAGCTGAACATCGTCTCAAGGTCCTGCATTGCATCATCTGTGATCTTTACTTTGTTTGATTGCTGATATTCGATCAACTCAACAATGTTCTCAAAGTGATCCCCGATTCGTTCAATGTCGCGGACAGTGTCCATTAAGATAGAATGGCGCTCTGATTCACCTTCTGATAATGATGAAGAAGAAAGATCCACTAGATAGTTGGTAATTTTCTTATCAAGGTTGTTGATGGCTCCTTCAATTTGATAAGCAGCCTCAGAATTTTTCGAGCTCTTAGTCTTAAGGAATTCATTTGTTTCCTGTAAACCTTTGACAGCAAATTGACCCATACGCAGAACTTCTTCTTTTGCCTGTCCTAACGCGATGGATGGAGACTGCTCGATGAATACTGGATCCAAATGTTTTGAATTTGAGTCTACGTAAGTGTCCTGACCTGGAATCAACTTCGTAACGATTACCGCTAATATTGCAATGAATGGGAATTGGATAATTGTATTCGTCAGGTTAAATGTCCCATGCGCAAAAGCGATTGTCATTGGTTCGTTTAAATTCAGCTCTGCTTGCAGGAATAAAACGAACTTTTCAAAGAACGGCAAAATGATAAGGAAAATCGTTGTACCGATCAAGTTAAACATAACATGCACCGCAGCCGCTCTTCTTGCTGCAACTGATGCGCCTAGTGCCGCAAGTACTGCCGTGATCGTCGTACCGATATTATCACCGAATAAAACCGGCAGGGCAGCATCTATATTAACAAGATTTGAACTGTACAGTTCTTGAAGGATACCGATTGTTGCTGAAGAACTTTGTACAATAACCGTAAACAATGTTCCGATGACCACTCCAAGGATCGGGTTTGAACTCATGCTGACCGTCAAGTCATGAAATGCTTCCAACGAACGAAGCGGCTTCATTCCTCCGCCCATCAATTCAAGTCCGTAGAACAGAGCACCAAAACCGAAGATCAATTGACCATAGTTTTGAACCTTCTTATTCTTGAAGAAGAACAGTAAGATTGTTCCTAATGCAATAATTGGTAACGCGTAAGCACCGATATCAAAACCAATAATAAAAGCTGTGACTGTCGTACCGATGTTTGCACCCATGATGACTCCGATTGCCTGTCTTAGCGTCATGAAGCCTGCACTTACAAGCCCGACGACAATTACGGTTGTACCACTACTTGATTGAATCAAGACCGTTACAAAAATACCTGCCAGAACACCCATAAATGGATTCGTTGTGAACTTATCAAGTATATCCTTCAGTCGTTCTCCTGCAGATTTTTGTAAACCGTCCCCCATGTACTTTATCCCAAAGAGGAAGATCCCCAGTCCACCAAAGAACTGAAACAACATCTCTTGCCAATTTAATTCCATTTTTTCAACCCCTACTTAAATTTTCGACATTAAACAACAAAAACCCCATACCATTATTAATATATTTTAGAGTATTCGTAAATAGTTTTTACCCCAAATTTACAATAGGTTAATAAAAGTGCATTTTTGTTACAAAAACATTACAAACTGTAATTATTATCGTTTTAATTATTCTTGATAAGGTTTCGTTCTGCGATTAGTATTAATATGGGATTGACTGAAAGGAGAATATGATGATGAACCTGTTCCAACAATTGTATAAGAGTATTTATTCCCCGAAGGATATCGTAAAATTCCGGTTTCAGGGGATTGGTAAAACTATAAGTTATGTTTTTCTTCTAACATTGATATCCATTATCCCGACTGCTGTACAATTTATTGGGTTCGCCTCCACTTCTTTATACGCAGTCAAGGACGCCTTGGTCAATGACCTTCCTTCATTCTCTATTGAAGATGGCTCGCTTTCTTCTGAAGAGGATCAGCCATTGACAATGGAAAAAGATCATTTGCTTATCATTTTTGATAGTACGGGTGAAGTCCAAAGAGACGATTTAGAATTAGATAAGAATACAGTGGCTTTCCTCGAAGACAGCCTGGTTGTCATAAATGAACGGAATATGCAGACAAATTCTTATACGGCTTTCAGTGATTTGGTCATTACGAAAACAAAGATGGTCAATGTGATCGATACCATTCTTTCTTTAAAGTGGATACTGCTTCCTGTTGCCCTTTTCATACTTTACCTGTTCACTTCCGGTTTGATGTTTTTGAAAGTAACCATTTTCGGATGGTTAGGTGTAATGATGGCAAACCTGATGAAGCGGAAATTGAATTACCGCCAGAGCTGGCGGATTACCGCGTATTCCGTAACTCTTTCTACCTTGTTTTTTACCCTGATGAAGTTTTTGCAAACCTCTATCGCTGCTGCTCCTTTATTGGACTGGTTTGTGGTTACAGTGATCATGGCCCTGGCCATTAAAGAATTACCTCAGCCACAGAAAAGAACGTAAAAAAACCCCCTTACCTTTTCCCGGGTAAGGGGGTTTTCCATTAAACATTCATTTGTTGACTTATTTTCTTTAAATCATTGGAATTCCCTAATAGCTCCTCACCTATTTTAAAGGTGACATTCAGTTTTCTTAACTGCTCATCAAAAGCGGTCATCATCCCTTCAGTACCAGCCAGGGTCTCTTGGGCGACAGAGGAAAAAGCATCAGTTGAATTTTCTACTTTTGGCAAAGAATTTTGCAAAAAGCGTAAATCATTTCTCATACTTTCCAGTACCTGTGTTACTTCTCCAATGTCCTTTTTCACTAAATCAAACGACTCTTTCGTTCCCGTTGCTTCATTTATTTGCTTATGAAACTCTATTGAAAAGAGAGAAAACTGTGAAGCTGCCTGTTCTGTTATTGCTTTCATCTTATGTATGGTATCAGAAATATTTCCTGTCGCATTCGCAGATTGATCCGCTAATTTTTTCACTTCATTGGCTACAACAGCAAACCCTCTTCCTGCTTCTCCAGCTCTGGCAGCCTCAATCGTTGCGTTCAGTGCAAGAAGCTTCGTTTGTTCAGCTATCTGATGGATAAGTGAAATAACTGATACGATGGACTTGGAATGATGATGAACATTTTCAATAACTTGTGTCATCGAAGTCAACTCTTCCGAAAAGTTCTTCATTCCATACACCATTTGGTCAACATGTCTTTCTCCTTCACCTGCTGAGCGGTTCATGTTTGTCGTATTCGTCAGTACATTGTCCATATGGGCAAATACTGACTCAACAGATCCTTTCATTTCATAAAAATGATGTACACTTTCTTCAGACGTTCCGGCTGTCTCCTCAGCCCCTTTTTTAACCATTCGGACAACTTCCATCATCCTGGCATTTTCTTCGAGTAATTCACCTGAAGATAATTGAAGTTTACTTCCTGTGTTATATAAATGCTCTGTCGTCTGATGTATGTTAAAAATAAGCCCTCTCATTTTTTCAATCATCAATTGAAAGCTTTTTTGAAGGGATTTAATTTCAGGTACTGAAGTATTGATTGAGATTGTTGTATGCAGATCACCATCACGAATTTTTTTCATGGCTTCCCTTAGTTCCGTAATTGGAGACACCAAACGATTCACGATGATCATAACGATGATACATGCCGCTAATACGCACAAAACGATTGTAAAAATTGTATAAACCGCTATCGAGTGAATCCCTTTCATATAATTCTCCTGAGGGATGACAATGACATATTCTCCTTGTAATTCTTGAATGGTGTGATATGCCAGCGTATATTTTTTCCCGTTAATGGTCGTTTGTGCAGTACCCTTTTCCTTCTTTTCAATTTCTTCGATGAGTTCTTCAGGAAATTGAAGCTTCGTATTCCTGCTGACTGCAAATGGAATCGCTTTTTGATCCTGAACCAGAAAATATTGTCCCTTAAGATCATCCTGAATCAGGGCTGAATCCTGTTTTTTTATTATTTTGTTTAGCTGCTTATCGAATTGATCGGGGTTTCCAATGTATAACAGCATCAAACTTTGAGCAATATCATTGATCGACGTAACCTCACGCTCTAAGCGCTGCTCCATCAAATGGATGGCGTTTTTTTCAGATTGTACATACGAAATCGATCCTATGATGGCACCCGTAACTACAACAGTAAGCAGCATAATCATAATTAATCGGAGCTTTAAAGATAAAGAAGAAAAATTTATCATTCTGCTTGATTTATTCACGTTACGCTTTATGAACAAGATAGGTTTTTTCGACATTTTTCTACATCCTTCCCAACTATTTCCTAAGATATCTTCTCAAAAAAATGTTAAGGAAGTGTAAATGCAGTGTTTGTTTTTAGTTAATCCCAGGCCAAAAGACCCTATTTCTACGTTTCATTATTATAAGATATAACAGTACATTCAATGCCGAAAACATAAAAGTGAGACCATACATCTCAACTATATCTTCTTTCCACACCGAATAGGCAATTGGACCTAACGCAACCCCCAGAAATCTGACGGCACCATACAAACTTACGACAAATCCTCTCTCTCCTTCATCGACACTACCGGTAATAAACGTATTGAGTACAGGCAGAATCAGCCCTAATCCACCGAAACAGACTGTAATGCAGAAAAGCAGTGAAGCCAATGAATGAAAGAAAATCAATGCCCCAAGAGGAACTGTCATCAACCCGATCCCCCACTTGATATAGTTCCAGCCCCGCTCTTCATCCGTTTTTATCCTCTTGCCGCTCCAGGTAGATGAAATCGTCATGGCTCCAAGCGGAAACATGAAAGAAAATCCCTTGAAAAAACCATCAATATGAAAAGTATTTTCAATATGGTAGGAAAGGAAGAACAGGATGCCGAATAATAAAAATAGACCGATTCCACCTATTGTAAATAACGGAAGAAGCAGCTGCCATTTAGAAGCAAAAACAGCAGCAAGATCCCCTGCATATTTTCTTACTCCCATTAAACCTTTCTCATCTACTGTCATCTTGCTATATTTTTTTAATCCAAACAAAATCACAAGACAGAGTAATGGGAATATCCAAAATGCGTTATTCCAGCTTAGATAAATGGTCAGGCCTGCACCAATGATTGGAGCAAAAACCTTGCCCATGCCGTTAAATACTTCCAATGCCCCTAAAACTTTTGAACGTTCTTCACCGTTGAAAAGGTCACCGGCTAAAGCAATAGCAAGCGGCGTAGTGCCAGCAGCTCCCACGCCCTGCAACCCCCTGCCTCCCATAAAGAGGAAGGCCGGGTTCTTCAGCCAGGCACTTACTGCACATAAAATACTTCCAAGCAAAATGATCCATAAAGAATAACGGATCAAACGATTACGGCCAAATCGATCTGATAAGAACCCGATAAACGGAATGCAGACAGCAGCTGGAATCGTAAATGAACTTAAAATCCACCCTGACCAGCTTTCATCGATATGAAGCCCTTTCTCTATACTGGGCAGTATCGGAATCAGCATAGAGTTACCCAATACCATGAGAATCGGGAGCAATCCGATCACTCCCACCAGCTTTTTATTCGCCATTGCCCTTGTCTCCTTTATCCCATTAAATGTACAGGAGGTTTTTTTATGAAACGGATGATCATTTTCTTTGGTATTATCATTCTTCTTTACAGCGTCTATTATGATTTAAACAAGGGTACATTGAATCTATTGACCAAAACAAACTCTACAGTCGTAACAGCCCAGCCCCAAACCGTGAAGAAAGAGAAGATCGAAACGGTTACTTTACCTGACGTTTCAGAATCCTCACAAACCTATATAGAAAGGGAAATCAAGCCTGGTGACACCGTATTAAGCCTTGTAGAAGATTCTCTGCAAGGAAATCTTCCTGTCTCGATTGAACAGGTCGTCTCTGACTTTGAAGAATTAAACAAAGTATCACCCGGGAAGATCCAAATAGGGAAAACGTATAAAATCCCCCTCTATACTGACTGACTTCATCACCCTCCCGCACCTAATTCTTGTCAATTGATACAAAACACTGTTACAATAGCTTCGTATTATTTATAATGTATAGTTGAAGAACCTTTCTAAAGGAGCGAATTACACTTGAGTGAAATTATACATCGTTCAAAAACTCGTCCGGTAAAAGTCGGAGATTTAACCATTGGCGGAAACAACGAATTAATTATACAAAGCATGACGACCACTAAGACTCATGACGTAGAAGCGACAGTCAAAGAAATACATCGTCTGGAAGAAGCAGGTTGTCAGGTTGTGCGGGTCGCCTGCCCAGATGAACGGGCAGCCAACGCAATCGCTGATATCAAGAAAAGAATCAATATCCCATTAGTAGTGGATATCCACTTCGATTATAAGCTTGCGCTGAAAGCAATCGAAGGCGGAGCAGATAAGATCCGGATCAACCCGGGTAATATCGGACGCCGTGAAAAAGTGGAAGCTGTCGTAAAGGCGGCAAAGGAAAAAGGGATTCCAATCCGTATCGGTGTGAACGCAGGAAGCCTCGAAAGAAAAATTCTTGAAAAATACGGTTATCCAACTGCCGACGGCATGGTAGAAAGTGCACTTCATCACATTAAGATCCTTGAAGATCTTGATTTTCACGACATCATCGTTTCGATGAAGGCCTCCGATGTCAATTTAGCGATCGAAGCGTATACGAAAGCAGCACAGGCTTTTGATTATCCGCTTCATTTGGGAATCACAGAATCAGGAACCCTATTCGCAGGTACAGTCAAAAGTGCTGCCGGCCTAGGTGCCATCCTGAGCCTGGGTATCGGGAACACCCTGAGAATTTCCCTGAGTGCAGACCCTGTTGAAGAAGTGAAGGTGGCACGTGAACTATTGAAATCGTTTGGCCTTGCTTCCAATGCGGCCACATTGATCTCATGTCCAACTTGTGGACGAATCGAAATTGATTTGATCTCCATCGCAAATGAAGTGGAAGAATATATTCAAACCATCAAAGCACCAATCAAGGTGGCGGTACTCGGCTGTGCAGTCAACGGACCAGGAGAGGCCCGTGAAGCGGATATCGGCATTGCCGGTGCCCGCGGTGAAGGACTCTTGTTCCGCAAGGGTAAAACCGTCCGTAAGGTCCCTGAGGAAACGATGGTCGAAGAACTGAAAAAGGAAATCGATAAAATCGCTCAGGAATATTATGATAAGCAAGAAGCAGAAAAGAAAGAAACCCAAATCTAAAGCAAAGAGGACTGATCACTCAGTCCTCTTTTTTTACTTTTTTAAAACGCTCCCCATTTTAAAAAAGTGATTTAATTGTTAAAAGAAGGGCAGTACAAACAATCCTACGATTATCGATACTGCTCCAATCCCAATAGCCCAAGATCCAAGTGTTTCTGCGCCGCGTCTTCTGGCAACGAATCCGATTACAATCCCGGCCGCCCCCATGATGACTGGAAGAATGAATAAGGAAAGGATCGACAGAGCAAGTGCTGAATATCCCAGTACTCGTCCCGAAGCCGTGTTTTCCTCTTCTGCATCTTCTTCAAAATCGCGGCTTACGTTAACCGGAGCAGCGATTTCTGCAGCAGTTTCTTCTTTGAATTCTTGATTTCTATCCAACACTTCCGGATTGTCGTAATATACGTCGATCTCTTCTCGATCTCGATGTCGTTCATCAGCCATACAGCAATCCCTCACTTTCGATGTTTGGGAGCCTTCTTATTGTTTGTAGACGCACATATTTTACTATGCTAATGTTTGTCATTTCTGTTATCATGTTCTTTAACATTGTCCTATTCTGCACAAAACAAAACCTTATGGGATAAGCTGTAATATGGTACACTTGAAGAAGTTTGGATAAGAGGAGCATGATACCGCATGAAACGCTTTGGAATCGATATTGACGGAACAGTAACGTCCCCCGAGTCTTTACTGCCGCACATAAATGATTATTTCAAATTGAACCTGACATTGAATGATATAACGCAATACGAGTTGACTGAAGTGCTGGATATTTCCCCTAAAGTCTTTGGCACCTGGTTCAAAGAAGCCGAACCGCTTATATATAAGCAATCGCCGCTCGCTTCCGGTGCAAAAAAAATCCTTGATGATTGGAAAGAACAGCATGAACTGTATTTTATCAGTGCTCGTCCCTCAGAGCTGCTTCAATTGACGAAAGAATGGTTCGACGCGAAGGATCTCATGTATCATCACATTGAATTGATTGGATCCCATAATAAAATATCGACCGCACAGAAATATGATGTCGATATCTTTTTTGAAGATAAGCACGATAATGCAGTAATGATACATGAAAAATTGGACATCCCCGTCGTGTTGTTCAATACACCCTACAACCAGAAGCCTATCCCTCGAGGGGTCATCCGTGTGAATGACTGGATGGAAGCAAATCAGTGGGTTCAAGGCTGGCTGAGTGAAGGGAAATAAGTTTTAACATAGCAGATGACGCATGGATTGGCATGCGTCATTTTTTACTTTAGCAGGTGTACGGTTTGAAATTAACCATTTTCGAGACAATAACAATACACAAAAAAGAGACCCGATCAGGATCTCTTTTTCTATTGTATATCACTGGCACTGAGGGCATTTTCCGTAAATTTCAAATTTATGGCCTGAAATGTCATAACCCGTCTCTTCTATGCTCTCTTTCAGGACATCCATCGGACAAGTATGAATTTCCTTCGTCTTGCCGCAGTCCATGCAAATGAAATGATGGTGGTGATGGTTGCTTTCACACGTAAATCGGAAATGCCTCTCCCCTGACAGCTCAGTCTCTTCAAGAATTCCAAGATCCACGAATAAGCTCAGATTTCTATAGATTGTGTCAAAGCTCAATCCCGGGTAGTCGCTTTTCATGTGTTCCAGGACATCTTTTGCCGTTAAATATTTATTGGAGTCAGAAAACAGTTGAAGTAATTCCTCTCTTTTACCTGTATGTTTATATCCTTCAGATTTCAAAAGATCCATTGCTTGAGTAACATTCATTTTCTACACCTCTGCTTTTTCAGTATGCCTGAATGATTTGAGCTTCTTGACGGCAATTGTGATCAATAGTATGAGAATGGCAGTGACTACGATGGTTCCGCCAGGGGCAAGGTCCAAATAAAAGGCACTGACTAATCCTACGATCACTGATACCTCCCCGAATATTAATGAAAAGGCAATTGTCTGTTTAAATCCTCTTGCTATCCGGATGCTCGCCGCTACCGGGAGAGTCATCAGGGATGATACCAGAAGGATTCCAACAATCCTCATGGATGCAGCGATGACCAAGGCCACCATCACCATGAAAATAAAATGAATCGCTTTAGCCGGGATCCCCGATGCCTTTGCATGATCTTCATCAAATGAAAGAAGGAATAATTCTTTATACAGTAAAAAGATCACTCCGATTACCACGATGCTGATCGCAGCAATCAGATAAAGGTCTCCTCTGCTTACAGCACTGACACTGCCAAATAAATAACTGAATAGATCGGTCGTAAAACCATCAGCTAGCGATATAAAGATAACACCAATCCCGATTCCTCCGGAGAGTATGATTGGAATGGCCAATTCTTGATAATGTTTATACAATGTGCGGAGCCTCTCAATGAACAGTGAGCCTGTAACGGAAAAAATCATTCCGAAGTACAAAGGATTGAGTCCACCGAATGCTGGAACTGCCTTACTCAAATATAAACTTGCGGCAATCCCGGATAAAGTTACATGACTCAGTGCATCCGCTATAAGAGAAAGTCTCCTCACGACGATAAACGCTCCTAAAAGCGGAGCAATGATCCCGATAAGGATGCCTGTAAGAAAAGCATTTTGTAAAAATTCATATTGAAAAATAGCTTCGAGCAACCGCTTTTCCTCCAATCAGTGATGTTCGTGATTTAAGAAGTGGACATCATGACCATAAAATGAAGACATCTCACCTTCTTTAAGTTTTTCAAATTCTTCTGTTCTTCCGTGAAAATGCAGGTGTTTATTTAAACAAGCCACATGTGTCACTTTGCTTGAAATGGACCCGATATCATGTGTTACCAGCAATAGCGTAATGCCAAGATCCTTATTTAAATGATCAAGCATATCGTAAAAATTTTGAACATTTTTGCTGTCCACACCGACTGTCGGTTCATCCAGGATCAGAACATCAGGCCTGCTGACAAGAGCACGGGCGATGAATACCCTTTGCTGCTGCCCCCCGGATAATTCACCGATATTCCTCCCGGTAAAAGGGGTCATTCCAACCGATTCGATTGCATCTTGTATATCTTTCCGATACTTTGAAGAAATCCTTTTGAACAACCCGGCTTTTTTCGCCAATCCGCTAGCAACCACCTCATGCACTGTCGCAGGAAAACCAGTATTGAAACTGTTTGCTTTTTGAGAAACGAACCCGATTCGGTCCCACTCCCTGAATTTTTGCTGAGGGGTTCCAAACAGCTCGATTTTCCCCTGTTTCATTTTCAATAAACCCAGCATGAGTTTCAATAAGGTCGATTTACCTGAACCGTTCGGACCGACAATACCTAAAAAAGCGCCCTTTGGGATGGAAAGATTAATATCTTCAAGTACACGTTCCCGGTCGTACCTGAAATTCAAATTTTCTATGTTAATGATAGGAGCTTGATTTTGTTTCATAGTTCTCAACTCTCTTTTTAAGAATCATTACGATTTAAAGCACTTAGGAAAGTATACAATATGGAAAATCGATTGTAAACTATTGTGTTTACCAAACAAAAAGCCGCCCATAAGAACGAGCAGCTTTCTTCATGATGAACTTCTAATGGATCGCAGATTTAAATCTGGCCCCTTTCGTTTCCTGTGTACTCATGATCGTGATGAACGCGTTCGGATCGATATCAGATACGACCGATTTCAGCTTTGTCACTTCAAGCCTTGTAACGACCACATAAATCACTTCTTTATCATGATCCGTGTAGCCTCCTCGGCCTTTTAACATGGTAGTGCCGCGTCCGAGTCTGTTCAGGATCGCGTCTGACACTTCCGCATACTCATCGGATACGATGATGACTGCCTTCGTCTCATCCATTCCTTGAATGACAGTGTCAATCGTCTTAAAGGCAATGTAGTATGTCATAACGGAATACATGGCTTCTTCGATTCCAAATACAAAAGCAGCCCATCCAAAAATAAAGATATTGATGAACATCACAAATTCGCCGACGGAAAACGGAAGCTTCTTCGTTAGCAGAATCCCGAGAATCTCAGTTCCATCCAAAGAGCCTCCGTGCCGGATGACCAGCCCTACACCCGTGCCGAGAATCAATCCTCCAAAGACTGTAGCGAGGATTTCTTCTTTAATAAAAGGATCGAAATGGTGAAGAAATCCTTCTATGACCGCCAAAGCCACAACGGCAAACAAGGAAGAAACAACAAACGTTTTCCCTATTTGTTTATAGCCTGAATATAGAAATGGCAGATTCAACAGAACCAATAATGTAGAAAAGTTCAGAAGGGGTATGCGGTCTGAGACCAAATAATCCAGAATCAGTGATACACCGATGATGCCTCCATCGATGATATTATTCGGTATAAGAAACAGTTCAATTGAAATTCCTGCCAGTGCTGCCCCGATGGTGATAAACACCAGCCGGTAAATAAAATGAAGGGGATTTTCTTTTTTATGTACTCGTTTTGCCATATCATTCTCCCTTTCTCCCATCAAAAAAATGTCACTTTCTTCTCTGAAGTCACATATGTATTTTTTGAGGAGTGATATAGATGAAATTATTACAAAATGTGATTAACCACAAGATCAACACCATTAACCGTGCAGAATTGCTTAAGTATGCCAATCAGTACAATATTTCTTTAACCGCCAAGCAAGCCGATGCGATTGTCGACAAAGTCAAGGGAAAAAACATCAATATCTTTGATGTCGGGAGCAGGAGCAAATTGGTGAAAGAGCTGGCTAAAGCGATTGGTCCTGCCAAAGCAAAGGAAATCAATCAGCTCTTCATGCAGCTGATCAGATAGATACTTACTAAACAGGAGGCCTCTTCAATTTCCAGAAGAGCCTCCCTCCATATTACTGATTCTCGATTTTCGTTAATACGTCTTCATCAAATTGTTGACTGCGAAGCATATCGATTTCAAATTTATAAGGAGACCTCTTGTTCTTTTTATCTTCTCCTACATATGGTGTTTCAAGGATCTTAGGCACTTCTGTCAGCTGTGGATGATGAACGATGTAATTCAGTGCTTTGAATCCGATATGACCGAATCCGATATTTTCATGACGGTCTTTCCTTGCACCGGTTGGATTCTTGCTGTCATTTATATGAAGGACCTTAAGTCGATCAATTCCGATGATCTTATCGAATTTTTCCAATACCCCATCGAAATCTTCGATGATATTATACCCTGCATCATGGGTGTGGCACGTATCAAAGCAGATAGAAAGTCTGTCATTCAATTCGACTCCTTCGATGATCTGAGCCAGTTCTTCGAAGGACCTGCCGCATTCAGATCCTTTGCCTGCCATTGTTTCGAGGGCAATCTGAGCTGTATGATCTTTCGTCAGGACTTCATTCAAACCTTCTATGATCTTTTCGATTCCTTTATCTGTCCCTGCACCTACATGGGCTCCGGGGTGAAGGACGATCTGGTTGGCGCCGAGTGCTTCAGTGCGTTCGATTTCCGATCTTAGAAAATTAACGCCCAATTCAAAGGTCGCCGGATTGGTTGTATTCCCAATATTGATAATATAGGGAGCATGTACAACAATCTCATCGATATTGTTTTCCTTCATATGTTGACGTCCTGCTTCAATATTTAAGTCTTCAATCTTTTTTCTTCTTGTGTTTTGAGGTGCTCCTGTATAAATCATAAATGTGTTTGCACCATAAGAAACAGCTTCCTCACTGGAAGCCAGCAGCATCTTTTTGCCGCTCATTGATACGTGGGATCCAATCTTGACCATTCTCCTCAACTCCTAAGAAAATCTCTTTCTCCATTTTATCGAATGTGTGAAAATGAATCACGTCATATGGCTTACTTGTTTCTGTTTTTCTTTCTTCTTTCTTTCTTTTTGATTTGCTCCATTTTATATTTCATTTTCTTTTTATAACCGGGCTTTACCTTCTTTGGTTTCCGTACAAGGGATTTTGCCTTTACATCAATTTCATCGGCTGATGTCTTTTGGCGGCTTTTTCGCTTATTCAAAGCAGGAAGCTCAATCCATTCACCTTTCTTAAGCTCCATATGGCTGAAAGAAATCCCCATCTTTTCCAGTCGATTCAATGCATCCTCATCAGACGGCTCGTAAATCGTATAGGCGATTCCCGAATTTCCTGCTCTTGCTGTACGGCCAGATCTATGCACATAAAAATCAAGGTCCTGAGGAAGTTCAAAGTTGATGATATGGCTGACTCCTTCGATATCAATCCCTCTTGCCGCAAGGTCTGTCGCCACGATATATTGATAATCAAGGTTTCTTGTCTGCTTCATCATTTTCTTACGCTCACGCGGTGAGAGATCTCCATGAATTCTGCCGACCTTCAATCCTTTGGCAATCAAGGCATCCGCCACTTCATCCGCATTCGCTTTTGTATTTGTAAAAACAATTCCTAAATATGGGTTGATTTCCACTAAAAGATCATATAGGACGCTCACTTTTTCCCGGCTTTTCTTCGGAATAATGATGTGTTGAATATTTTTAGCCGAAATTCTCTCAGGCTCTACATGAGCAAACTGTGGGTTTTCCATATACTTTTTCATGAATGGCTTCAATTTTTCCGGAATGGTTGCAGAGAAAACAAGCATTTGCAGCTTTTCCGGCATTTTTGTGGCAATTTGATCCACATCTTCGATAAAGCCCATATCAAGCATAAGGTCTGCTTCATCCACTACCAGGATGGAAGAAGTATGCACAAACAATGCTTGTTCCTTTACAAGATCATTGACTCGGCCGGGTGTCCCGACAACGATCTGAGGCTGTGTTTTAAGCTTTTCAATCGTTCTTTGTTTATCGGTCCCTCCGATAAAGCAGCGCGAAGTGATGTCACTGTTTTTAGTGAGCTTTAGGATTTCGTGATAAATCTGCTGAGCAAGTTCTCTTGTCGGTGCTGTGATAACAGCTTGTACCTGTTGGGATGCTGCATTCACTTTTTCGATGATCGGCAGTAAATATGAATGGGTTTTACCCGTACCTGTCTGTGATTGCCCAATCGCACTTTGTCCCTTTAGGATCAG
Organism: Rossellomorea sp. ABR4_012; assembly: GCF_056159545.1. NCBI lineage: Bacteria > Bacillati > Bacillota > Bacilli > Caryophanales > Bacillaceae > Rossellomorea > Rossellomorea sp. ABR4_012. Next base: position 1,713,306 of record NZ_JBSWVK010000001.1, on the reverse strand, counting down.
CGGGATCATTTTCTTCTGAATTTCAGTCGGCTCATAGAAACCAAGCTCTTCTATTGCTTGGACAATAAAAGGTTGAAAGTCATAATCTAAAAATAAATTCTTCTTCATCTGTTTCATCTCCTTATTTTTAATATCCTTTTATTTAAACGAAAGTAGTCGGCGTTATTTTTAAAGAACATCTAATCATTATAATAAACTTTTCACAAAACATCTAGTTACACTTAAAGGGATTTACTCGATTTAACACATTACCCTTTTTTCTAGAACTTGCATACTCTATAAAGACCAAAGAATTTTGCAGTGAAAGGAGGCAGGCAGCATGCCGCCTAGAGGACGTATGAGAATGCAGAATCAACAGCAGGGAAATCCCTTTGGAATGATGCCCCGACACGGAAGAAGCCCATTCGGGTTGAGGCAGCCGGGTGAGATGAGAAACCCATTCGGAATGAGATCCCAATCCGCTCCTCCATTTCAGATCGGCCAGCAGCAGATGAACGGGTTTATGGGTCAGCAGGGTCCCGCACCCATGAATATGCAAGGAATGCCCGGAGGAAGGAGAAAAGGACGCGGTGGCGGACTCCTTGCGAAATTATTAAAGAAAGGTGAGAGGGGAAATCAACAGGGAGGCATTCTTGAGCAATTCAGCAGAGGTGATTCAAGAGGAGCAGCTGCTGGTTTTGAACGTGGACCAGGATCGGCAGCAGCAGGTGCATCCACTATCGGAAATTTACTTAATCCCGGCAATATCAGCTCCTTTCTTTCCAATACACAGCAGGTCCTGAATGCAGCCCAGCAATTCGGCCCGATGGTTCAGCAATATGGTCCGATGGTAAAGAATCTTCCTGCACTGTGGAAGCTCTACCGTGGATTTAAGGATCTATCGGCTGATGAAGCTGCTTCAGGGGATACAAAGAATGATGAAGCAGAACAAAAGGCTGAACTAGAGGAAACAGAAGTAAAGGTGCCTAAGAAAAAAAAGAAAGTTAAGAAGGAAGTTACTATTGAAGAAGAAGCAGAGGGACGGCGTCCAAAGAGACAGTCTTCTGCCGGAAGTTCTAAGCCTAAATTATATATTTAATCCGAATCCCTCTAAGTGTTTACTTGCAGGGGTTTTCCTTTTTCATCAATTCAACACCCTAATCCAACAAAATAACCACCTCTTTCCTTCTCTTTTATAATAAAATCCATATATGCTTACCCCTACTCTTTGTCAGATATCCCTTTCTCCTTTATAATAGAGACACAACCTTTTCTCATGTAGGAGGATTTTCATAGATGGATATTATCAAGATAACTCCGAGGGGCTATTGTTATGGTGTAGTGGATGCGATGGTCATCGCCCGTAACGCGGCACTCGATAAATCGCTGCCTCGCCCTATTTATATTTTAGGAATGATCGTTCACAACAAGCACGTAACCGATGCGTTTGAAGAAGAAGGCATCATTACGCTGGACGGAAAAAATAGAAAAGAGATCATCGAACAAGTAAATGAAGGGACGGTCATCTTTACCGCACACGGTGTCTCACCAGAAGTCAAAGAAATCGCCCGGAAAAAAGGGCTGGTCACACTTGATGCCACCTGTCCTGATGTAACAAAGACACATGACCTAATCCGCTCGAAGGAAGCAGAAGGATATGATGTCATCTACATCGGTAAAAAAGGCCATCCTGAGCCTGAAGGTGCAGTAGGTGTTGCACCGGATATCGTACATCTTGTTGAAACTGCCGAAGATGTAGAGAAATTATCCATTGATAATGACAAAATCATTGTGACGAATCAGACGACAATGAGTCAGTGGGACGTTCTGGACACGATGGACAAAGTAAAAGAGATGTTCCCTCATGTCGAACTGCATAAGGAAATCTGCCTTGCTACCCAAGTACGCCAGGAAGCTGTTGCTGAGCAGGCAGGCGACGCAGATGTCCTCATTGTAGTCGGAGATCCTAAGAGTAATAATTCAAATCGCCTTGCACAGGTCTCGAAAGAAATTGCAGGTACTCCTGCCTACAGGATCTCAGACATCAGCGAACTGGATATCGAATGGATCAAATCGGCAAAAGTCGCTGCGGTTACAGCAGGTGCATCAACCCCGACTCCAATCGTTAAAGAAGTCATCAAGTTTCTGCAGGACTTCGATCCGGAAGACGAAACCACTTGGACCAGGGAACAAAGTGTTCCACTGAACAAAATCCTTCCTAAGGTGAAAAAGTCCAAATTAAGTTAAATGAAAGAAAAGCCCCCTTGGCAATTGCCAGGGGGCTTTTCTGCATAAGGAACGGATCGCTTTCGCCTAAAATTACATAAAAGTAAATGGATTCGTATCCGCTTTTGAAGCAAATATATTTACGATATACCCTTTTTCCGCACATTTTTCTGCCAAATACTTTGTCACGCCATCCTTCATGACTTTTTCGATATGATGACCTGCATCCACAACATTGAGCCCCATCATCATCGCATCGTGTGCGGTGTGATAGTAAATATCACCAGAAACAAAGGCATCTGCCCCTTGTCTTTTGGCTGCAGAAATAAATTTATTACCGTCCCCTCCAAGAACTGCAACTTTCCTGACATTGGAATCCATGTCTCCGATTACCCGGATTCCGTCCATGCCGAAGGTCTTTTTCACAGTTTCCGCAAACTCTTTCAGAGTGACTTCTTCCTCAAGCTTCCCGATCCTGCCAAGTCCCAAAGGTTCTCCTTGGTTTTCAAGAGTATAGATATCATAGGCCACTTCTTCATAGGGATGATGGGTGAACATCGCTTTCAACACTTTTTTCTCAAGTGATCGCGGATAAATGGTTTCGATTTTTTCTTCTTCTACCTCTTCCAGCTTTCCTTGCTGACCGATATGGGGATCTGATTTGTCTCCTGGTAAAAACCTTCCCTTTCCTTCTGTCGAAAAGCTGCAGTGCGAGTAATTGCCGATATGGCCGGCACCTGCCTTGCCTAATGCTTCCCGGAGCTCTTCACTGTTTTCCTTCGGTACGTAAACAACAAGCTTACTTAGTTGTTCTGAGTAGGTAGGAAGTAAAATTGAAGTGTCTTGAAGGTTCAAAGCTTCAGCCAGAAGATCATTCACCCCTCCTGTAGCAACATCAAGATTTGTATGTGCAGCATACACAGCAATATCATTCTTGATCAGTTTCTCGATCATTCTTCCCTGATAAGTGTCGGTGTTAAGTGATTTGATAGGCCTGAATATAGGCGGATGATGTGCAATGATTAATTTGACATTGTTCTTGATCGCTTCATCGACAACATTTTCAAGGACATCCAATGTAATCATGACATTTTCTACTTTTTCATTCAGTTTGCCGATTTGCAAACCGATGGGGTCACCATCTTCAGCCAGGTATTTCGGTGAAAACTCTTCAAAGAGTTGAATGATTTGATGTCCATTTACCGTTTTCATTTGGAAAGAACCTCCTCAACCATTTGAATTTTATTCTTTAATTCATCTTTTCGTTCATTCAATTCATCTGTCTGTGCCGCTTTCTCCATGTTAGCCAGGATATTTTTCCACTGTGCACTTTCCTGCATCCATTTCTTGCGGAATGCTTCATTTCTCGTTTTCATTAAAAATGGACCAAGTAAAAGTTCCTTTTGCTGCTCTTCATTGGAGTAGGGACGCTGCGGCTCCCCTCTATCAGCTGTCAGAATCTCGTACACTTTTCCATCTTCTTCTATGATCTCTTCGCTTGTCAGCTCCCAGCCGTTTTGGAGAAGCCACATGCGGATTGATTTTGCACTTACATTAGGTTGCAGGATCAACCTTTCCACACCCGTAAGCTTGTCTTTGCCATCTTCTAAAATTGATGCAATCAAGGCGCCACCCATTCCCGCGATGGTAATACAATCCACTTCTCCAGGAGCGATGACCTCAAGCCCATTGCCGAGTCTAACCTCAATTTTATCCTGAAGGCAGGCATCTTTCACCTGCTTCTCAGCTGAAAGGTACGGACCTTTCACCACCTCACCCGCAATGGCTTTTTCTGCAATTCCTTTTCGTACCGCGAAACACGGCAGGTATGCGTGATCGGAACCTATGTCTGCTATCTTTGATCCTTCAGGGATATATGAAACGACTGTTTCTAAACGTTTGGATAATTGTTCAATATTCATGTCTTCACCTTTTTAATGGATTTGATACTTTTAGTATGTACGTTTTTCATTCTATCTGACTTTGTCCAATAAGAAAAGCGGATGAGCCTTGTTCAGCCCCGACAAGTTGGAGGACCGACCGGTGAAGCCGCTCTTTGACTTCGGTGGGCGGTCCGAAACGTCTCGAGGGGCTAGGTGCTGGAGCTGGACAAATCTCAAAATAATTTTCTTCTTTATTATTAAATAAAAAAAGTCCTTTGCCCCATTAGACAAAGAACCTTTTTAAGCGTATACATTATTTAAGTGATTTGATCCATTCAGCCATAGCATCAAGATTTTCGTCTTGAACCAGACCTCCAGGCATTGCGCCTTTACCATTTTTAATGGTCTCTTTGATCTCATCAACAGACTTGTCTGTACCTTTTAGAGCCGGACCCATGCCGCCTTCATAGTTTGCACCGTGACAAGATAGACAGTTGTCTTTGTAAGTTTGCTCCGGATCAAACTCGCCGCTTGAAGGCTGTTTGCCCTCCTCACCTGCTTTTTCACCGTGTTCCGCTTCTTTCGCTTTTTCATCAGCATTGTTTAGGCCTTCTAAAGACATGAAGAATACAAGGCCGATCCCCATAGCCATGATCAGAATGAATGGAATAATTGGATTACGATTCATGATTTAACCTCCTTTATGTACAACATCCAAAATAGTGCTAGTAAACAACTTATATTTTACTTTAAAAAGCGACAAAGGAAAAGTCCTATAGATTAACTTTTCCATCTTTCTCACAAATTAGACACATTTGTTTGTATTTGTTGTCGACATTATATAAATTACTTCCATTAATCACCGTTGTTGATTTCCGTGCAGGACTTCGCTTTCCGCGGGCGGTTGGTGAGCCTCCTCGTCGCTAAAGCTCCTGCGGGGTCTCACCTAACTCGCTTTTCCCGCAGGAGTCTTCGTCCTGCACTCCAATCAACAGCTGGTGCCGGTTAATAACAAGTCTGTCTTGTTTTGTACTTGTTAACCCAAAAATTAAACAAAGAGCTTTCAAGTGCTGTTACGCATCCTGAAGCTCTTTTGTTAGAAAATTAATTATTAACCCCGATGAGACGGGAAATGACCATGCGTTGTACCTCTGAGGTTCCTTCCCCTATCTCAAGAAGCTTTGCATCACGCAGGTATCTTTCTACGTGGTATTCTTTCATGTAGCCGTATCCTCCATGAATCTGAATGGCTTCATCTGCTACTTCCATGCTGATTTCTGAAGCATAAAGCTTACACATGGACGCTTCTTTTGAGAAAGGTCTGCCTTGATCTTTAAGCCAAGCAGCTTTGTGGACCATATTCCGGGCAAGTTCGATCTTCATTGCCATATCGGCAAGCTTGAACTGAGTGACCTGGAATTCTGATAAGGTCTTGCCAAACTGCTTTCTTTCCTTGGAGTATTGCAGTGCTTTTTCAAACGCAGCTTGTGCCACACCTACTGCCATGGCACCAATACCGATACGTCCACCGTCCAGGGTGACAAGGAATTGTTTAAATCCTTCCCCGCGTTTACCAAGCAGGTTTTCTTTTGGCACTTCTACATCTTCAAGCACCAATTCAGTCGTGTTGGAAGAATGCAGCCCCATTTTTTCGTAGTTATCAATCACAGTGAATCCTTTTGCCTTGGTAGGGGCGATAATCGCACTGATTTCTTTCTTCCCATTTTCTCTGCCTGTGATTGCAGTCAGAGCCAAGTGGTCAGCATAACTTGCATTCGTGATGTAACACTTGTTACCGTTGATCACCCATTTATCGCCTTTATCTTCTGCAGTGGTCTGTGTTCCTCCTGCATCAGACCCTGCATTAGGTTCTGTCAGTCCGAAAGCTCCGAACGATTCCCCTGTACAAATCGGTGTAAGATACTTTTCCTTTTGCTCATGGGTCCCGAATAAATTGATTGGTGCGCCCCCTAAAGAAATGTGCGCAGAATATGTGATTCCTGTAGAAGCACAAGCTCTGCTTAACTCTTCCGTCACAATCGCAAAACTGACTGTATCCGCTCCAGCCCCTCCATATTCTTCAGGAAACGGCAGACCCATCATGCCTAAATCAGAAAGCTTTTTAAAGATTTCTTTAGGAAATTCTTTTGTACGATCCCTTTCCAATGCACCCGGAGCAACTTCCTCCTCAGCAAATTCCCTGATCGTCTTTTTAATCATTGCCTGTTCTTGCGTTAAGTCAAAATTCATCCTTATCCCCCTTGTAATAACTTGATGAATGAAAGCCTGAAATGGTTCAGACTTTTAAACCACGAAAGCCTATCAAGATTTCTATGAATGCGCTCTCATTCCTATTATAAGAGGGAATGGTGAATTTTCTCAACTTTAAAAAACTTTTTAATATTCGGAAGTTATCGCAATATAGAGATTACTAACAATAGTCCACCTATTGCTCCAGACAATGTAAAATAGATCAGCCTTCGCTTCAACCCGAGGACAATCCATAGAAGACAATTCAAAAACAAGGCGGCATAGGCTATGAGTGGAGATCCATCAAAAACCTCTTCCGTGATGCTGATGGATAATAGAAGAATGATGAAAGCTGCTGAAATAAGAATTGATACAGTAGAAATTTTTTTCTTAGAATAATAAATTCCCAATCCAATTAGTAATACGACAAAACCTGTCAAAATCGCTGTTTGCAAAACGACTGACAATTCAGTAAAATAAATGACAAATAATGAAATTGACATAACGACTGCCGAAAGCAGACTGGTCATGTAATACGGCTTAATTTTGCCTTTTTTATGAGATGGATTCGAAAGATTTTCTTCACCTTTGGTATAAAGTGCCAGTAAATAGTCGCAATAATGATCCGGAAGCATATTATTCTGCTTCCAAAATTTGATTTCGTTAATAATCACAGCTTGCCTGCCGTGTTTAGATTTAGACATAATGCTCTCACTTTCTGAAAATGATTCTTCTGTTGTAATTCGTCAGCACTTGGGATAATCCCTTTAAATTTCAAGAAAAAAACCTCTACCATTTAATATGATAGAGGCCAGAAAATCATCCTATTCCAAGAAGTCCTTGAGTCGTTTACTCCGACTAGGATGGCGTAATTTACGAAGTGCTTTCGCTTCAATCTGACGAATACGTTCACGCGTTACACCGAATACTTTTCCAACTTCTTCGAGTGTACGGGTTCTGCCATCGTCAAGTCCGAAACGTAAACGAAGGACATTCTCTTCGCGGTCAGTAAGAGTATCCAGAACATCTTCCAATTGTTCTTTTAATAATTCATAAGCGGCATGCTCAGAAGGAGACTGCGCTTCTGCATCTTCAATGAAATCACCAAGATGTGAGTCATCTTCTTCACCAATCGGTGTTTCTAGTGATACAGGCTCTTGGGCTATCTTTAAAATCTCTCTTACCTTTTCAGGTGTAAGATCCATTTCTTCCGCAATTTCCTCTGGAGAAGGCTCACGGCCGAGGTCTTGTAACAGCTGCCTTTGTACGCGGATCAACTTGTTGATCGTTTCAACCATATGCACCGGTATACGGATCGTTCTTGCCTGGTCTGCAATTGCACGAGTGATTGCCTGACGAATCCACCAAGTAGCATACGTACTGAATTTGTAGCCTTTACGGTAATCAAATTTTTCTACCGCTTTAATCAGACCCATATTACCTTCCTGGATCAAATCGAGGAATAGCATTCCACGTCCTACATATCTCTTGGCAATACTGACTACAAGACGAAGGTTAGCTTCCGCCAGACGGCGTTTAGCTTCTTCATCTCCATCTTCAATTCTTTTTGCAAGATTGATTTCTTCTTCTGCTGATAAAAGATCGACTCTTCCGATTTCCTTCAGGTACATTCTTACGGGGTCATTTATTTTAACTCCGGGAGGAACGCTTAAGTCATTTAAGTTAAATTCTTCTTCCTCTTCTTTTTCCAGCTCACCGGCACCGGGATCGTCATCTTCTTCATTTTCATTGATGATTTCGACACCCTGCTCACCTAAATGTTCGTAGAACTCATCCATCTGGTCTGAATCCAACTCAAAACCGGATAGTTTATCGGCAATATCCTCATAAGTAAGGACGCCTCTCTTCTTCCCTTGGTTTACTAAAAATTCTTTCACCTGATCAACGGATAATTCTGACGCTATTTGTTTGGAACGCGCGGACTTTTCAGCCATGTGTTCCCCTCCTTCCAACTTCCTTAAACAAAACTTTATAGAGACTTACGCAGCTGTAAGATTTCCATTGCTATTTGAGCTTCTTTACGAAAATCATTTTGCCTTTGTGCTTCTTTTCTTTCTGATTCTTTTTCTTTTATCTTCAACATCTTTTGATGTTTTAAAACGGATTGGACATAATCCAGTAACTCTTGATCTGTGCATTCATCACTGATGGACATCATTTCAATTTCTGTCACGATCCTGCGAAGTCTTTCATCCGGCAGATATCCGATGAATGAACTGGCACCCGGAGGCATCCCTTCCTCGTAATAACCGAATAAATAAGTAATGATAGCTTGATGTTCATCAATATTGAGGTGGGTTCCTGCAAGCCAGTCCTGAACCTTATATGCTGTGTTAGGATCTTTCAGCATATAGGCAATGAGCCGTCTTTCTGCCGTTTGATAAGCAGGCAGCAATTTAGTCTGCACCCTTGGAAGATGCGGTTTCTGCGGCGGGGCTTGTTTAGCAGGCTTCGATTTTCCGTTCCTTGCCCCATCGACTTCAGCAAGCTGCTGCTGCAGGGCATCTAACGAAACATCAAATTCATCTGCCAGGTACCTGATATAATAGTCCTTTTCAACCGCATTGCTCAGCTGGGTAATTTCCTTAAGTATGTCTTCTATATACTGAAGGCGGTCTCCTTCATCATTTAAATTTTTGTTCACCTTATGATACCGCAGCTTAAATGCCATAAACGTCAAGCTGGCCCCTATTACATCCTGTTGAAATCTCTCTTTGCCATACTTTGAGATGTAGTCATCAGGGTCCAATCGTTCAGGTATCATAGCTACCCGGATGGATAAATGATGGTTAAGAAGCATATTACCCGCTCTGAAGGCGGCTTCCACACCTGCCGAATCACCGTCATAGCAGATGACAACGGAATCGGTCAATCGCTTGATCAATCCTATTTGCCCTTCAGTCAATGAAGTACCCATCGTGGCCACTCCATTTTCAACTGATGCCGAGCTTGCGGAAATTACGTCGGCGAAGCCTTCAAAAAGGATTACTTGCTGCTTTCTTCTAATAATCGTTCTAGACTCATGATAATTGTAAAGAATGCGGCTTTTATTAAATATCTTGGTTTCAGGACTATTTAAGTATTTTGGTTCATCATCAGAGTGAAGGCTTCTTCCTGAAAATGCGACTACTTTTCCTTTCGGATCAGTAATGGGAAACATGATCCTGCCTCTGAAACGATCGAGAAACGATTGATCTTTTTCCCTTCTTACCAATAATCCTGCCGCTTCCATCAAATCAAGGGAGTATCCGCGTTTTTGCAGGAACTTGACGGTGAAATCCCAGCTTGGCAAGGACCAGCCAATCTGGAATTTACTGATACTCTCGGTCGTGAATCCCCTTGAAAGTAAATATTCAAGGGCTTCCTGACCCTCCTTTGTGTTTAGGAGGAGATGATGGTAAAATTTACTTAATAGCTCATGGGCCTGGAGCATTTGCTTTTCATCTTCTTTAGGAGGCGCATCTTGTGCATTTGAAGACGTGGAGACTGCTATTTCTTCTCCGACTTTGCTTCCAAGCTTTTGTGCTGCCTCTATAAAAGAGAGGCCGTCGACGTCCATTAAGAATGTAAAAGCATTCCCTCCTGCTCCGCAGCCAAAACAATGAAAGATCTGCTTGTCAGGCGATACAGAGAAGGATGGAGTGTTTTCTCCGTGAAAAGGACACAGGCCAAAATAATTACGGCCTTGCTTTTTCAACTGTACATAATCACTGACAACATCTACGATATCCGTAGAAGATAATATTTTATTTATTGTTTCTTCAGGGATCCTATCAGACACTGTATATCACCTGGTTTTCATTTCCCTCTTAATGCATTCGGTAAGAATGATTATTTTCCTGCAATCTTCGACAAAATTTCCTCGAATCGCGATGAAAATTCTTCCCGGTCATCATTCGTAAAAGGCTTTGGCCCCTTACCATAATTCCCTTTACGTCTTTCCTTCGCTGCCACGTAACGGTAATCGAGCGCCGTCACAATACTCTCTTCTCTGTAGACCTTTCCCCTTGGGGAGAGGGCATAAACTTTTTTCGGCAGTACCAAGCTTGCGAGTCCTATATCCTGTGTCACGAGAATATCATTCGTCCGGACATGGTTCATAATATACAGGTCTGCCGCTTCTTTCTCACTGTCCACGTACACCCATCTGCCCTCATCGGGAGTATTCTTCTGATGGGCATGGGATGCGACAAAGACCACTTCAAAACCAAAATCTCCTGAAATCCGAATGATTTCCTGTTTGACCGGGCAAGCATCTGCATCTACAAAAACTGTAGATTTTTGTTTGCTATTACTAACTATTCTACATCACTCCGTATTATCCTTCTCTCCACAGGAACTTTTCCATGGAATTCAGGTAGAATATCGAAAAAAATTGGAGACGAGACTTGACATATCACAATAATTAGTTTATTCCTTAAGAGTTTAGTCTAAACCTATTTTAAATATTTTTATCACAATTTTTTATTATAGTATAATCGGACAAGTTTGACCACTAATTTACCTGAAAGAATTTTTTGGATTTTTGCTTACCAAAATGAAAGAACGACCCTCCCCATTATAGGATAGGATCGTTCTTAATTAAGAGTTGTTCATACGCTGATAAATATTCGTTATGATATTGGCTGTTTCTTCTACTGCCTTATTGGTCACATCGATGACATGACAGCCCATTCGTTCTGAAATCTTCTCGAAGTAAGTCAGCTCTTCTTCTATTCGCTTGATGTTGGCATAACTCGCCTCATCATTCAGCCCCAGTGATTTCAGCCGCTCCCTCCGGATGGTATTTAGCTTTTGAGGAGAGATTTTCAATCCGAAACACTTCTTCGGAGAAACTTTGAATAGTTCTTCAGGGGGGTCCACTTCTGGAACAAGCGGGACATTGGCCACCTTGAATCGTTTATGGGCAAGATACTGGGAAAGGGGGGTTTTGCTTGTTCTGGAAACCCCGACGAGCACGATGTCTGCTTTTAAGATCCCTCTTGGATCCCTTCCATCATCATATTTCACCGCAAATTCGATTGCTTCCACCTTCTTGAAGTAATCATCATCCAGCTTTCTGACTGTACCCGGTTCGAACAGAGGTTCCTTTTGATAAATGGTCTGATACTTATCCATTAATGGACCGATAATATCAAATGCGTATAGTTCTTCTTTATCTGCCTGCTCTTTGATATACGCCCTCATATCCGGCTTGACCAGCGTGTAGACAATCAGCCCCTGATTCAGTTTTGCCAGGGAAATGACTTCATCAATATTTTCAAAGTCCTCTACATACGGAAAGCGTTTGATGACCGTATTGGAACCATTAAATTGACTAATGGCCGCTTTAGTAACTAATTCAGCAGTCTCTCCCACTGAGTCGGAAACAACATAAATAATCGGTTCTTTCACGATCGTTCACCACCTTCTACTCTTCTTCTGCCAGTGCAACAAATGCTTTTGTTATATTGGTCTTTGTAATCCTTCCGGTGACTTCCATATCTCCGTTCTCGGTCTTCTTCACTACAGGAACAGAATCAATTTGCTTATGAATGAGATCCTTTGCCACACCGATCAATAGATCGTCCTTTTCACATGTTGTGATATTTGGCATTCTTGTCATTATGATATTCACAGGCAATGTACTGAGTTCTTGCTTTCCAATACTTGCGCGGAGGAGATCCTTTCTGGATAATACACCAACTAAGTATGTATTTGCATCCACTACAAATAAAGTACCCACATCCTCAAGGAACATCGAAACAATGGCATCATATACTGACACATTCTCATTCACGACAACCGGAATGGATTGATAGTCTTTAACATAAATTTTATTCAGGTTTTCTGTCAAGAGCTGAGTACCCGTTTTACCTGTATAAAAATAACCGACTCTCGGTCTTGCATCCAAATAACCCGCCATCGTAAGAATAGCAAGGTCGGGTCTAAGCGTCGCCCTTGTCAGATTTAATTTATCGGCGATTTGTTCACCCGTGATGGGCCCATTGTCTTTAACGATCTGCAAAATTAGTTCTTGCCTTTTATTTAGTTCGATTGTTACTCACCACCTAACGAACAAACGATTAATGTTATACTTTATAATAAATATTATATACTATTTACGGAAAATGAAAAGAGAATATTGTCATCACATTGTGACAACACTATGCATATTATCAAAGAGTATCTTTTTTTTATTAAAACATCAAATTTTTTATCATTGTGCAGTGATAGTTGTTATTTTATTGTAGGCATGATAAAATGTTTTCATCTTACAACCACATAGTAGCTGAGACGGATATATAAGTACTTGCAAACTTAAGCGACCGGGGATGGTGAAAGCCCGGAATGCAAGGAAACGGCAGTCCTGAGCAGATTGAATCGAAAGTGGGTATACGAGAACATCGTATATCAACTAGGGTGGAACCGCGAGTAACAAGCTCGTCCCTAGGCAATTGCCTAGGGACGAGCTTTTTTTATTCTCTCAACTGTTTGGGCTGGAAATGAGCATTGATGTTTAGACCGGTCCCAGCTGTTGCATCGGAGTGCAAAACGAAGACGCCCGCCGGGGAGTGGCCAATGTGAGACCTGTCCAGCTACGGGGCTCACGGGTCACCCGCGGAAATCGAAGACTTGCACGGAAATCAACATTGAGTGAACTAATAAAAAGGAGTGACTTTACATGTCAATGGAACAAGTAGTAAATTTAGCAAAACATCGCGGATTCGTATTCCCTGGCTCCGAAATTTACGGAGGCCTTGCAAACACATGGGATTACGGGCCATTAGGCGTAGAACTGAAGAACAATATTAAAAAAGCATGGTGGAAAAAATTCGTTCAGGAATCCCCGTACAATGTCGGGCTTGATGCAAGCATCTTAATGAACCCGCAAACATGGGTGGCATCCGGACACGTCGGAAACTTCAATGATCCGATGATTGACTGTAAAGAATGTAAGACACGCCATCGTGCAGACAAAATTATCGAAAATGCGCTTGATGAGAAGGGTATTGAAATGATCGTGGATGGTCTTCCTTTTGACAAAATGGAAGAAATCATCAAGGAACATGAGATCAAGTGCCCGGATTGCGGTAGTCAGAACTTCACGGAGATCCGTCAATTTGACTTGATGTTCAAAACACACCAAGGTGTTACCGAGTCTTCTACGAATGAGATCTATTTACGTCCGGAAACTGCTCAAGGAATCTTTGTGAACTTCAAAAACGTTCAGCGCTCAATGCGTAAAAAGATGCCATTCGGTATTGCTCAAGTTGGGAAGAGCTTCCGAAATGAAATCACTCCAGGTAACTTCACATTCAGAACCCGTGAATTTGAACAAATGGAACTGGAATTCTTCTGTAAGCCCGGCGAGGACATGGAATGGTTCTCTTACTGGCGTGAATTTTGTAAAAACTGGCTGCTTAACCTGGGTATGAACGAGGAAAACATGCGTTTACGTGATCACGATAAAGAAGAACTGTCTCACTACAGCAACGCCACAACGGATATCGAATACAAATTCCCATTCGGCTGGGGAGAGCTTTGGGGAGTTGCCGACAGAACGGACTTCGACCTTAAACGTCATATGGAACACTCTAATGAAGATTTTCATTATATGGATCCTCAGACAAATGAAAAATATGTACCATACTGCATCGAACCATCCCTTGGTGCTGACCGTGTGACCCTTGCTTTCTTATGCGATGCATATGAAGAAGAAGAATTAGAGAACGATTCAAGAACGGTTCTTCGCTTCCATCCGGCACTCGCTCCGTTCAAAGCGGCAGTCCTGCCTTTATCGAAGAAGCTTTCCGACGAAGCTTTTAAAGTATATGAAGAATTGTCAAAAGACTTGATGATCGATTTCGACGAAACTGCTTCAATCGGTAAACGCTACCGCCGTCAAGATGAAATCGGTACTCCTTACTGCATCACATTTGATTTTGATTCAGTGGAAGACGGACAGGTAACTGTGCGTGACCGCGATACAATGGATCAGGTCAGAATGCCGATCAGTGAAGTAAAATCCTTCTTGATGGAGAAGATTCAATTTTAATATGTTTTAAATGGTGTCCAAAAGGTTATCCTTTTGGGCGCTTTTTTTGTTTTGGATGCTTTTTGGTGAGGTGGAATTGGTGAACGGGGGAATCATTGCCAACACCGCTATGGGTACTACCGGCGATTTATGAGCGGAATTTTATGAGCCAAATTCCTGATATATGTGCGAAATTTTCATTTTATGTGCGAAATCTTAAATTTATGAGCGAACTACCGATTTTTCAACAAATGCCTTCCCTGAATACCCCCGCCACACTAGAGAAGCAAGCACCCCTCACCCTTCTATCCATACAGTATTCTAACATTAAAAAAGCCGGCCCCCAAAGAGAGCCAGCCAAAAATCACAATATGCTTTAAAACTAGAATAAGTCCTTAAGGTTATCCATTTGATCAAGAAATCTTCTGGATTTCAATGTTAAGCCTGAATTTTCATCGTAATAAGTCCTGATTACCCGTTTGAGCTGAACTTTGGTTTCGTCTTTTACAGAGATGTTCCCTAAACGATTAATGTCAAAATAATAAAACAGCCTTAATAATTTTACGGTTCCTTGAGATATAGGCAAATGATAAGGGTCTTGTTCCAGGCAACGGTGGCAGATAAATCCGTTTTCTTTAAATGAAAAACCGAATGTCCCCTCGGTCTCACCACAGACAGAACAGCCATTTAAATGAGGGTGCAGACCTAAAACAGGCAGCATTTTCATTTCAAAGATATGCATTAATATTTCCGGATCATAGTCCTCGTTAAGATACTGCAGCACCTTGTACAGCAGTTCAAAAAGAAACGGATTAGGCTTTCGGTCCTCCGTGCTTTTATCGAGGAGATCCACGATGTATGTAGCATATGCCGTCTTAAACAAATCTTCTCTTACATGCCGGAGTGATTCTGCAATCTCCCCTTGTTGAAGAGTTCCTAAACCACTGCCTTTTATAAACATAAAATAACCATATGTAAACAATTGGGAAATAGCGGAAAGACGGCTGTTTGACTTTTTAGCCCCTCTTGCCATCAATCCGATTTTCCCAAATTCCCTGGTGTATATTGTAACTATTTTGTTTGATTCACCATAATGGTTTGTTCTGATCACAATTCCTTCACACTTCTGCAGCATATTGGCCACCTCCCGAATTTACACCACCCGGGTGATGACAACCTATTACGTCAGGGGGAAGTCGACTTCCGATATCTCTTCTTCCAATTGATATGGTTCTTCAACCCTATCTTTTTCAAGCTCCTTAAAAAGTAAATACGTGTCGATGTTACCTGTTTGCGAAAACACTTTCCAAGTTAAGTCTAACATCAAAAACCCACCTTTCTGGATTTAAACTAGCAAGACTTCAAAGCTTTCTTGTGATTAGAGTTAGCATCTTTGTATAAAAGCATGTGAACTAAATATTGTTAATTGATATCGCTTGACATTCTTAAAAACTGAAACTCAATACTCATCATCATTGAAACCGTAGTCGCGCAGATTTGAAGCCCGGTTTCTCCAATCTTTCTGAACTTTCACCCATAATTCGAGATACACTTTAGAACCAAGCAGGTTTTCTATATCCATACGTGAGCGCTTTCCTACTTCTTTCAGCATGGATCCCTGTTTTCCGATGATGATCCCTTTTTGTGAATCCCGTTCCACTATGATGGTGGCCAGGACATCAATCAGGTTCTTATCATCTTTTCTTTCCATCTTATCAATGACAACCGCTATACTGTGTGGAATTTCTTCTCTTGTCAGATGAAGGACTTTCTCACGAATCAGTTCTGATACGATAAAACGCTCAGGGTGGTCAGTAATTTGATCGGCAGGGTAAAACTGCGGTCCCTCAGGAAGGTTCTCCTGAATCAGTCCAAGGAGGTGTTCTACATTATTCCCTTCCAGTGCTGAGATCGGTACTGTAGCCGCAAAAGGATAAAGTTCATTGTATTGCTGAATGATCGGCAATAATTCATCAGGATGAATTTGATCTATTTTATTAAGAATGAGAAACACCGGAGTCTTGACTCCTTTCAGCTTCTCAATGATAAATTGATCTCCTTTCCCAAGTCCTTCTTCCACATTTACCATGAAGAGTATGATGTCTACTTCTCTTAATGTGTTTTGAGCGATCTTCATCATAAAGTCACCAAGCTTGTGCTTAGGCTTGTGGATCCCTGGAGTATCAATGAAAATCATTTGGGATTGTTCGGTTGTCAAGACACCTTGAACTTTATTCCGGGTCGTTTGCGGTTTGTCACTCATAATGGCAATCTTCTGACCGATTACACGATTCAGGAACGTCGACTTGCCTACATTGGGGCGGCCGATAATTGAAATGAATCCGGATTTGTATGCTGCGTTTTTTTCTTTGTTACTCATTTAAGTCCTCCGGTGAAAAAGCTCCTGGCAATAGCTCGGCAACGGTTAACTCTTCAACATCGCCTTTAAGATTCGTCAATACCACTTTCATTTCCTTTGCACAAAGCTCGGATATGACCTGTCGGCATGCACCGCATGGAGGTACAGGCCTTGCTGTATCCGCGACTACAGCTATCATGGAATAATCCTTGTCTCCTTCTGAGTAAGCTTTGAAGAGAGCCGTTCTTTCTGCACAATTACACATGCTATATGCAGCGTTTTCAATGTTGCATCCGTGATAGACTTTTCCATCTTTCGTAAGAAGAGCGGCACCGACCTTGAATTTGCTATAAGGTACATATGCTTTTTCTCGTGCGGCTTTTGCTTCTTTGATTAGTTGTTCTTTATTCATTCGATTTACTCTCCTTTTGACCCTTACATATTTCATTTTACTATAATTTTCATAAAAGAAAATGGGCTGTTATCATTTTGTAACGAAATAGTTAGATAATTCAAACTATTTGCAGGTGCTTTGCTTTTGCGCGCTTAACTTATTCTATACAACAATTAGAGCGTTTTCAAATCAAAAAGAGGCTTGCAGGAAGAAAACCTCTTCACACAGCCTCTTTAAGGTCATTTTTTAAATTGAATCTGTTGATCACCGCCGTTGATTTCCGTGAAAGACTTCGCTTTCCGCGGGTGACCTGTGAGCCTCCTCGTCGCTGCGCTCCTGTGGGGTTACATTGGTCACTTCTCCCGCAGGAGTCTTCGTCTTCCACTCCAATCAACAGCTAGAAACAGTTAAAATCTCTTCCGGCAAGCAACAACAGCTGTTGAGAAAACTGGTTACTAATTAAATATCTTAGGAATAAATATGATGCATCCAATGATGAATGAACCGATCGCAAATAATAAAACAGCAGCAGCCGCCACGTCTTTGGAAGCCTTTGCGAGCGGATGATAATCGTCAGTCACCAGATCGACCGCTTTTTCGATTGCTGTGTTCATCGTTTCAAGTGCCATCATGCAAAAAATAAGTAGGATAAGGATGATCCACTCGGTAACTGAAACGGATAGAAGCACACCAAGCGCAGCAGCAACGACCGCCGCTGCTGTATGTATCCTGAAGTTCTGCTCCGATGACCACACAAATCTGATTCCCTGCCAAGCATATCCAAAGGATTTCCTAAGACGTTTCACCCCGAATCTACTCTCTTTTGAGCCCATACTCATCAAGGATATCCTTTTGTCTCTGAAACATCTCTTTTTCATCCTGCTCCTCTATATGATCATACCCCAATAAGTGGAGAAAGCCATGGAGCGCCAGGAACCCAAGCTCCCGGGAAAAAGAATGGTTATATTCTTCTGCCTGCTCTTTCGCACGTTCAACAGAAATGATGATATCCCCCAATACCCTCGGCATATTTACACCGATAATTTGGATTTCGTCTTCCCCCATTTCTTCAAGGGCAAAAGAAATGACATCAGTAGGCTGATCTTTATGGCGGTACTCACGATTGATCTCCCGGATCCGTTCATTTGAAACGAACGTAACCGAAACTTCACTATGTTCCTCTACTTCTTCTTTGTCGGCAGCAAAATTCAATATCTCTTCAATCTGCCCTATTTCTTCTTCTGATAGTTGTTCAGTCTCATCTATAAAGTCGATGGATAGTGTCATGCTTTATTCTCCTTTAGCATTAAGTTCAGGGTATTCAATCCTTGGATGATAAATACCATTTAACGTTTCACAAAGGGCTGTCTTTACTTTTTCAAGTTCCTTTAGCGAAATATCGCATTCATTGAATTGACCGTCATTCAGACGATCTTTCATGATCGATGCGACAAGGTTTTTGATTTCCTCCTGAGTCGGGGAATTCTTTGACCGGACTGCTGCCTCTACACTGTCAGCGATATTGATAATCGCAGTTTCTTTGGTTTGCGGCTTAGGTCCCGGGTATCTGTACTCTTCTTCAGTAACATCTTTCCCTTGTTCTTTCGCCTTATAATAAAAATATTTAAGCAGCGTTGTGCCATGATGCTGTTCAGCTATATCGATGATTTCTTTAGGCAGCTTATATTTCCTCAACATATCTGCACCATCCGAGGCATGGTTGATGATGATGGTTTTACTTGTTTCAGGAGACATTCGATCATGCGGATTCTCAATATTCATCTGATTTTCTATGAAAAAATGCGGCCGCTTCGATTTCCCCACGTCATGATAATAACATCCGACCCTGGCCAGCAGTCCATTCGCACCGATGGCTTCACAGGCAGATTCAGCAAGATTCGCCACCATCACACTATGGTGATATGTTCCCGGTGCTTCCGTCAGCAATTTCTTAAGTAATGGCTGATTCGGACTTGAAAGTTCAACCAGCCTCATAGAAGACAAGATACCGAATCCTGTTTCAAAGAATGGAAGAAATCCGATTGTCAAAATGGAAGATCCGATTCCAGACACCAGCGCAAACACAAGGTAGTAAATATATTCAGTACTTGTATAGGATACATCACTTAACAGTACAAGAAAGGCAATGATCAATAAATTTACGAAAGCCACATAAATACCTGCCCGTAAGACATTGGTACGCTGATTCCTGCTGACAAGAGTCAATATTCCAGCCACACCGCTGAACAAGGTATACATCGCAACCTCGATGTCGATGGAACCGGAAAACTTTTCATTAAACACGATACTCGCACAAGCTGAAATGATAAACACCATCATCATGGCAATCCGTTCGTTCAGCAGGATGCGAAGGATCATTCCCGTGAAAGCGGCAGGAAACAAGAACGCAATGTCATTGATCTCCAGCTGCTTCAATAATCCTGTTATCTTCATGATTAACAGTGAAATGACAAACACAATGCTCGTTAAGATTAAGTAGTTCTGTTTCTGCTCTTCCTTTACTTCAAGTGTATAAAAGAAATAATACAGCGAACTGATGATCACTATGATAAACAGAGCCAGTCCAATGATAGGCTTTAAAGAAAAATCTTCTTCTACCATACCAAAATCATTCAATGTTTCATAGATATTGGGAGTGACCAGCTTACCCTCTTCTACTATGACTTCACCATAGAGGATTTTAACGGGCTGAACCTCTTCAACTGCCTGTTTCTTCAGCTGTTCCGTTTTTTCTTCATCATAATATTCGGTCGGCTCTATCGCAACGTTTCCCAGAGCGACTGCTGCATCAGATAAGTCTCCAGTGAATGTGAAGCTCTTTATCCGTTCTTCCAGGTTTACTTTTGCTTCTCTTAACTCTTCTTCCTTAACTTTGTTCTGCATGATGACCTGCAGCTGGGTCGTTACAATCGATTCGACTCTTTCCAAATCAGTTTCAGTCGCAGACAACAGCGTTTTCAGGACTTTATCGGTCAGTGCTTTTGTTACGATATTATCGTTACTCTCAGGAAGACGTTTCTTAAGTTCCTCGAGCTGCTTATTTACATTGGGGCTCTGAGGGTTGATCTCTTCTTCTTCCGGAGGGGTTTCTCTTACAGACTCAGCTTTTACTTCAAGGACACTGTCGATTAAAGAACTGACAAGCATGACAGCGTTATTAACAGCACCATCTTTTGTGCTGTACACTTTTCCCACTTCTGCTTTTGCTACCTCTTTTTTCTTTTCTGTGGCTTCCTTATCTTCGAGTGTTTTAGGCGCCCTGATAGTGGACGGCGCTTCCCCGTATAGACTGATATCAAGCGGATTTGGCTTAACGTTGCCGTAAAGGATGCCAAATACGATGATCCCCAGAAGGATAAACATTAAGTTAGTGAATAACCGGTAACTCAGAAACATTCTTATTTTATGTAATAATGGGTGCGTTTGCATAAAATACCCCCTGTAATCTTAACGGGTCAAGATTGACCGTACTATGTCATATGTTATGGTGAACCATTCCTCTAATTATGTAAAATCATAACAGTTTTTGTCTTAATTATCTATTCTTATCATAGAAAAGGATTGTTTCGTAAACTTCTCTTTGAACACCGCTGTTGATTTCCGTGCAAGACTTCGCTTTCCGCGGGTGAGTGGGGAGCCTCCTGTCCTTTTACAGGGGGAGGAACTGTCCAGCTGCAGGGCTTAGAGGCACATGTCATAAGCCAAACCGACCAAGAAGGCTAAGAGCGCCTTCCAGGCCGATTCGTCTTATGCCACACGCCTCTGAGCAAAGCCCTTCCGCTTTTCTTGTAGAAGTCTTCGTCTTGCACTCCAATCATCAGCTGGAGCCAATCAGGATCCATAAAAAGAATTTAAGTCACACAAAAAAGATTGACCGCCTATAAAAGGCAAAGTCAATCTTATAAGCTGTTTTTATTTTTCGTTTTTTTCAAAAGCATTTATGATTTTGGCAACTAGCGGATGTCTTACTACGTCTGCCTGTTCAAGATAGATGAAGGAGACACCTTTCACATCTTTCAGTATTCTTTCCGAGGAAATCAATCCGGATTCGACGCCTCTTGGCAGGTCCACTTGAGAGCGGTCTCCGGTGATGATCATTTTTGAATCGAATCCAAGTCTCGTCAAGAACATCTTCATTTGGGCCTGGGTGGTGTTTTGCGCTTCATCCAGGATGACGAATGCATCATCTAGTGTACGGCCCCTCATATACGCCAGGGGAGCTATTTCTATCGTCCCTCTTTCAATTAAACGAGCTGTATGCTCAGCCCCCAGGACATCATGCAATGCATCATAAAGCGGGCGCAGATACGGGTCTACTTTTTCCTTTAAGTCCCCGGGAAGGAAACCGAGGCTTTCACCAGCTTCAACAGCAGGTCTCGTAAGGATTATTTTCTTAACCTCTCCATTTTTCAACGCATGAACTGCCATCACGACTGCGAGATACGTCTTTCCGGTACCTGCCGGGCCGATACCGAAAACCATATCGTGTTTCCTGATGGCGTGAATATATTGTCTTTGACCAAGGGTTTTTACCCTAATCGATTTCCCCTTGGCATTTTTCGTTATTTCTTCATTATACAAATCAATGAAATACTCCAACGTTCCGTTTTTACCCATTTGAATGGCGTGAAGGACATCCCTCTGGCTGATATTGATGCCTTTACGGATGACACTCACTAAACGGTCACAAATTTCAAGGGCCAGCTCCGTACGATCTTCTTTCCCTGAAACTAGCAATTCTTCGCCCCTTGTAACAATTGAAACATCTAACTCTTTTTCGATTAATTTAAGGTGAGAATCTGAAACCCCAAATAAAGCCACTGCTTCGTTCGGATTTTCCAGCTGTAATTTCATTAAGATATCATCTGACATTAATTAGTCTCCTTGAATAATTGGTTGTCCTTCAGCAATATTTTCTACTACTTTGAAGTGAAGATTCACCTTAACTTTACCATTCTCCACCTTTTCTTGCAAAATTTTTTCACCGATTATTTCGGCATCATCGGGGAGGGAAGATGCCAAATTACTTTTGGCAAGTTTTTTCGCTTCCAGAACCGCTTGCTCCTTCGTATACGACCTTTCAACATTTTCCTTTTCTTTCATGCTCTGATCGATATACGCAATCGGCAGCTGCCACTTCAGGAACTTAACAGGCTTTTCCGTTTCTTCCGTCACGGATTCTTTAAACTCAGGATTCCCAAAACCCCATATCGGAATTCTCAAAGAACCGATTTCTATATAATGCTTTCTTTTTTCATTGCCGCTGAACACGACGAAATCTGTTTTCAAGGGAAGTTCCACTTTTGTTATATACCAGGTTTCTCCCATAATCGTTGCTTTTGCGGGAACCCCTTTAGGCATTTTTTCATTCCCGATCACGCCCGATACGAGTAGTTGTCCTTTTTTTACATAATCATTAACCTTGACCTGGGGATCCCCCTCTTCCACAAACATGTTTACGATAATAGCCTCCTTCTTCGCGACTATGTGCTGCAAACCTGTTGACTCGATTGGTTCAGGAGCATTCTTTTCAACGACTTGGAAATGAAAGGTTGTCCCTCTTAATTCGACACCCACCCATGTTATATTATCCATCCTCGCGGAAAGCTCTCTCTGAATGCTTTCAACATCCGGGATCGAGAATTGCAGTTTTCCGGTCGTGACCCCCATCGCTGTAAGTTCCTTGCGGATGTTATACTCGGTTTCCGGGGTTGCCCCCTTGATCTGAATGCCCCATACCATGTTTGATAACAGAATGACGATTATGAGAAAAGATAAGCCGCCAAGGAGAAAACCTGAATTCTTGAACGCACGTTTCAGCAGGAATGGACCTCCCTGCCCCCTGAGGAATGTTACCTTGCACTCTGATGACCGTACCGCTCTTCTGAAGTTATGTACATCCTCTAAGGCTAGATAGAACGTTATCGTATCTGTACCGGCTCTTTTAACATTCCAGATGGATATATTCGATCGCAGTAATTGATTGATGACCCTCTCAATCAGCCTGCCTTCCATTTTAACGAATACCTTTCCCCTTAACGAGGTAATCCAATGGTTTTTCAAATTCTTCCCTCCTAGTTTTCTAGATAAGTAACTTCTATGATTTTCCCCTGGAGTAGTATTTCTTCCGGCAGAATCATTTTTATGACAAATTGTTCCCCTCTGATCAATAGCTGCCCCTGTTTAAGCAGGAGCCTTACTTCACGGTCGGTGAACGTCAACAGTCCCCGATGGTTTTCTATATAGATATGGATTTGTCCAATCATTGTGACGCGCGGAAGGTCCATCATGACATCTTCAGGCAGGTCCATGGTTTGCGTCATCCATTTTCGCATTTGCTGTACCCAATTTTTCGCCATAAAAAAAGAACCCCCTTTCATCTCATATTTATGAAATGAAAAGGGGATTCATCACTGTTATTTTCGATTATGCGGTTTTTTTGCGCGCGGAGGGCCGAATACTTCCGAGAAAATGAACCCTTTTACGATATCGTCTTTGTTCTCAAAGTTAATGGCGTAAGGTGACTCTTTCATTTCTTTAATGGATTTCACCTTATCCCGCTGCTTTTGGGCTTGTTTTTTATAGCCCTCTTCCTGCTTTTTCAATTGGGCGTACGTGTTCTCGATGTCCTTCTTCTTTTCTTCAAATTTGGTTTGAAGAGTATAGACAGGCTGCTCCTGTTCAGCAGAAGTGTAAACAGGTTCATCTTCCTGTTTCGTACGGGGTGCTTCCCTGTAAGTCTGTACGGGCCTTCCCGTCCCAATTGGTTTTGGCTTTTGCCGATTTTCTTCAGGAGACGATTCTTTCGCCCGATTGAAAATTGTCGTCAGTAACCCGATTATGACGGCAACGATTAGACCTTCCATGGAGAAATCTCCTTTCTCACCCGGGGGTATTATTCACCTTTTGGATTTTTGCCATCCTTTTTATCGCCCGTTAGTTTTCCGATGGAGTCCCTCATATCCGTATCTGCATCAATATTCTTGATGTTCATATAATCCATTACACCGATATTGCCTGAACGCAATGCTTCTGCCATAGCTAATGGAACCTCTGCTTCAGCTTCCACAACTTTTGCTCTCATTTCTTCTACTCTTGCTTTCATTTCCTGTTCATTCGCAACAGCCATTGCTCTTCTTTCTTCCGCTTTTGCCTGTGCGATGTTCTTATCTGCCTCTGCCTGTTCGGTCTGCAGCTCTGCACCGATGTTCTTGCCGATATCAACATCCGCGATATCAATCGAAAGAATTTCAAATGCTGTCCCTGCATCAAGACCCTTGGATAGGACTGTCTGAGAAATCATATCAGGATTCTCCAGCACTTTTTTATGATTATCTGAAGAACCGATCGTAGAGACAATCCCTTCACCTACACGGGCAACGATCGTTTCTTCACCTGCTCCACCCACCAGTCGGTCAATGTTGGCACGAACGGTAATACGTGCCTTTGCTTTCACTTCAATCCCATCCATTGCCACCCCGGCGATGAATGGTGTTTCAATGACTTTTGGATTTACACTCATTTGAACCGCTTCAAGAACGTCTCGTCCTGCCAGGTCAATGGCTGCACAGCGTTCAAATGTCAATTCAATGTTTGCACGGTGTGCTGCGATCAATGCATTTACAACACGATCGACATTACCGCCGGCCAAGTAATGACTTTCCAGCTGATTGATGCTTACACTAATCCCTGCTTTATGAGCTTTAATGAGGGGATTGATCACCCTGCTCGGGATTACCCGGCGGAGCCTCATCCCGATTAATGTAAAGATACTGATTCTCACACCTGCAGCTATAGCAGAAATCCACAGCATGACAGGTACAAACGTGAATAATACAGCCAATAAAATAAAACCTACAACAATGGCAACAATTAATAAAATAGTACTAGGTCCGATTACCATGTAATTACCCTCCTGCAAAAAATTTTAGATTCTTTTATATTCGATTCTTCAGCAGCCATTAAGCACTAAAGAGATTGAATCACAGTTTTTATGAAAGATCCCTCACCACTATACGGGAACCTTCCACTTTCACGACTTTCACTTTTTGATTTACAGCTATATAACCGCCTTCCGTCACTGCATCGATTCTTTCATCATCGATAATGATGGTCCCAGATGGCCTTAACGGTGTTTTCGTTTCCCCGATCTTCCCAATGAGCTCGAGCCTGTTCGCATTCGAAACATAGCCGCTTTCGGTATTGGTTGAATCCTTCAAAATAATCTTATTGAATAGTTTCATCTTTTTACCAAACACCTTTACAAATATAATCATGGCAATCACAGCAATGAATAACGCGATAAGAATGGATATCCCCATTTGCATAAGGTTGCCTCCCGCCAGCATGATACTGCCCAGTACTGCCGCGACACCAAGACCCCCGGCTATTCCCCCGGGCAGGAAGAACTCTGCAACAATCAATATAATCCCTATCACAAACAGAATAATCGTTTCATATCCGGCAAGCCCTGCCACTAGATGCCCATAGAAGAATAAAAGCAATGAGGCTAACCCGATGGAGCCGGCTACACCGAATCCCGGTGAATACAACTCAACCACCAATCCTAAACTTGCCAGTGATAATAAAATCGGAACCACGATTGGATTCGTGATGAACCTTGCCAATTTTTCAGCAAAGGTTTCTTCCACGACATGAACCGAGGCCTTATCGACTCCAAGCTCTTTGTACAATTCATTCAGATTATTGACGGTACCTTCTGAGTAGCCGACTTTTTGTGCTTCCTTCGAACCAAGCGTCAACAATTCCCCTTTTTCTATGCCAAGCTCCGGAATTTCTACCGTTTCGTCAGCCATTGCAAGTGCATAAAGAGGATCTCTGCCACTTGATTCAGCGGCACTTTTCATTGCAGATAGCCAGTAGCTTTGCGCTTTTTTGTCTGCTGCATTTCCCGCCTGATCGATTACGGCTGCAGATCCCATATGTCCATTGGGAACCATATAGATTTCATCTGCATGAAGCGCAATGAAGGCCCCTGCAGATAATGCATTATTATTGACGAAAGCAACCGTATCAGCTTCCACTCCATCGAGTAGCTGGCCGATATCCCCTGCAGCGTCCACAAGGCCTCCAGGTGTATCGATATCAAAAATGATCGTTTCCGCTTGATTGTTTTCCGCATCCTCCAATGCTCTTTGAAGGAATGCATGCAGCCCCTTCTCCACTTCTTTTTGGATGGGTATGACATATACATTTTTATCCTGTTCAGCGAGTCCGGATACCGGAAGCAGAAAACTGAATCCAAGGATCATCATATAAAAGATCAGTATACCTCTTCTCACCTTAACCCCCTCGTTTCAATCATATTCCTTGCTAGTTTATGTACGAATGAACCATCCTAATAGTTTCATCTTTTTCAAAAATATTATGCTATATCGTGAAGGTTTCTCAAGCATGTATGAAAAGCCTTTCATCCGAAGTCATAAAAAAACCGAGAAACTGACAGCTTCTCGGTTTTGGTTGTTATGATAGATGTTGAAGAACAAGTTTATTGACGAGAGCTCCATCAGCTTTCCCTTTTACTTTAGGCATGATAGCCCCCATCAGTTTGCCCATATCAGCTTTTGAAGAAGCACCCACTTCAACCATCGTTTCTTGAACAATGGCTGAAATTTCTTCTTCGGAAAGCTGTTTAGGCATATATATTTCGACGTAAGTCAGTTCTGCTTGAACTTTCTCAGCCAGATCATCCCGACCGGCCTTCGTAAATTCATGGAGGGAGTCTTTCCGTTGCTTGACTTCTCTAGAAAGGACAGTCAACTCTTCGTCTTCAGAGAGCTCCTGTTTCCCAAATTTAATCGCTTCATTTTGAAGTGACGCTTTAAGCATGCGGATAACAGAAAGTTTCTCTTTTTCTTTATTTTTCATCGCTTGTTTCATATCATCATTTAAACGATTGAGAAGACTCATGGTTACACCCTCTCTTAGAACTTACGCTTTCTTGCAGCTTCTGATTTCTTTTTGCGTTTTACGCTTGGCTTTTCATAAAATTCGCGCTTTCTAAACTCTTGTAAAGTTCCTGTTTTAGAAACTGAGCGTTTGAAGCGACGAAGAGCATCTTCAAGCGATTCGTTTTTACGAACAACTGTTTTTGACATCTCTCTTTCCCTCCCTCCGAACACACTACACTTACATGTTCAAGTCAAGAAAATGGATAGTACCATTTTTCCCAAGACGATAAATCGCCTCTTTACTTTACCAATAGGTTTGGCTTAGCCCTTGTTTCATTGTCACAAGGGGACAGAAAGTGTATGTCTTTCTTGGATGAATCCTTTATATAATAAAGAAATCCATGTACTTTGCCATTATAATATATGTCTTCGTATAGGTCAACAACTTCTGCATAATTGCTTGTATTATTAGGCATGTCTCCCTCATTGCTCCCATACATTTATGGTAAGCACGTACCGAAGTGGAGGGACCCGCATGATTTTGAACCTTATCTTATTCATCCTGCTTATCTTTAGCTTTTTATTAGGAATGCTTTGGCTTCGATCGGGATTATTTAAAATTGCAAGCATGAAGGTGAAGAAGTGGCTGCATTTCTTGACGGACTCCCCTGCAAAAGGTGCTGTCACTGGGACAGTCGTGACAGCCTTCATCCACAGCAGCTCAGCAGTGATGGTGCTGACTGTCGGCCTTGCATCATCGGGGATCATCCCATTCAGGCAAACCATCGGAATCATGCTCGGCTCCAATATCGGGACGACTTTTACACTTGAAATGTTTACTTTGAATATGAATTATCTTATAGTACCTTCAATTATCATCGGATGCGCACTGCTTGCGTTCAAGAAGGAGACGATCAGGAGTACTGGTTTGATCTTTACCGGCTTTGGTCTGATTTTTGCTTCCATACAGGGGATCCAATGGGTAGCAGCACCTTTGACCACACACCCGCTTCTTCATACTTACATAGAAAAAATGAACAGTCATATACTGATTGCGCTGCTCATCGGATGTGTATTGACTGCACTCATTCAATCGAGTACAGTGGTCACGGGAGTCACAATGGGATTTTTGGCCGCCCAGTCAATCGATCTGCATGCAGGTATCGCCATCATGCTCGGCGCAAACATCGGTACATGCATCACCGCATTCATTGCAAGCATCGGTGGAGGGGTACAAGCACGGCTCACCGCTTTCGCACATATTTGGCTGAATGTCATCGGCGTCCTGGTCTTTATCCCGCTGATTCCTTTATTGGGTACAATCGTCCAGAAGCTTGCAAGCTCTCCTGATATGCAGCTCGCCCACGCAAGTGTGATCTTCAACATACTTTGTTCGCTGTT
This sequence comes from Rossellomorea sp. ABR4_012, assembly GCF_056159545.1. Lineage (NCBI taxonomy): Bacteria > Bacillati > Bacillota > Bacilli > Caryophanales > Bacillaceae > Rossellomorea > Rossellomorea sp. ABR4_012. The sequence continues at coordinate 1,684,844 of NZ_JBSWVK010000001.1, read as the reverse complement.
GGTCCTGCCTTTTTCTTATAAATTTGCCCGATTCATTGAGAAGGTGCACCTGAGGAATTGAGTCGGAATGATAAGAGGACTTTAGAGGATGTTTGATATGAGGTCAATTCAGTCAGTTTTCGTATTAGCATGGCTTCAAGACGAGTCTCGTATCGCACCTGAAAAATATAAAAAGCCGGATGACAGAAATCCATCCGGCTCAAATTTATTGATTAATAATCAGAATCACTAGTTAAACCTTGTACGATTTTGACTCCTGAGCTGGCTCCAAGACGAGTAGCACCTGCGTCAATCATTGCCTGTGCATCTTCAACAGAACGCACTCCGCCTGAAGCTTTCACACCGATGTCAGGTCCAACTGTCTTTCTCATTAGCGCGATATCTTCGACAGTCGCACCGCCAGTTGAGAATCCAGTTGATGTTTTCACATAATCAGCACCGGCTTCAACTGATAATTCGCAAGCTTTCACTTTTTCTTCATCAGTCAATAGGCAAGTTTCAATGATCACTTTAGATAAAGCCTTGCCTTTTGAAGCTGCAACAACAGCTTCGATGTCACGCTTGACAAGATCGTAATCGCCGCTCTTTAAAGCACCGATATTGATGACCATGTCCACTTCAGTAGCACCCTTTTCAATCGCATCTTTCGTTTCGAAAGCTTTTGTTTCAGGAGTGGAAGCTCCTAAAGGGAAACCGATTACAGTACATACTTTTACTTCTGTACCTTTTAAAAGTTCGCTTGAATAGTTCACCCAAGTCGGGTTTACACAAACAGATGCGAATTTGAATTCTTTCGCTTCCTGGCAAAGAACTTCAACTTGTTCTTTTGTTGATTCTGGTTTAAGTAAAGTATGATCAATCATACTTGCAATATTTACAGTCATATTATCTCTCCTTTAGCAGTTGTCCGTACCTCTTATATCATATCAAATCATACGGAAAAAAACGAGGTTTTCTTTTATCATGTCCAATTTTTCTTTTGGTAATTATCTTTTTTGAAAGTGTTTACAGGCATTGGTTTAAAAGCACGACAAACTTCACGCAATTCGAAAAGGCTGCCCGTATTATATCAATCGGGCAGCCCTTTTCAAATTTATTATTTTACACGATAAACTCTCGCTTCGTACGGCTTTAAGTTCAACGTATCTGTTAAAGCATGTGCTTCTGCATCATGATTAGCCAAAAGCAAATTCTCAGAAGATACCTTTAATTCCAGTTCACAGACAGCCTCTTTAGTAGATAGGTTCGTAACTACAAGCATTTTGTCCATTTCCCCTGTGCGGGTGTACGCATAGATCTGCTCATCTTCAGGCAGAAGCAAATCATATGTCCCATACGTGAACACATCTGCACTTTTCTTAAGGGAAATCATCTTCTTGTAGAAAGAAAGGATCGAATCCTCATCTTTTTCCTGGGCTTTCACATTGATGGTTGTGTAATTCGGATTCACTTTCATCCAAGGCGTCCCGGTTGTAAAACCGCTGTTTTCTTCGTCGGACCATTGCATAGGTGTACGGCTGTTATCACGGGAGGAAGCCCAGATGATTTCCATGATGTCCTGGTGCTTCACACCTTCTTCACGTTTTAACCGGTATAGGTTCTTCACTGCGACATCATCATAGTCTTCGATGGAAGGGAATTGTACATTCGTCATCCCGATTTCCTGACCTTGATAGATGAACGGAGTCCCCTGCATGAGGAAATACATCGCTGCCATTGCAGTGGCACTTTCTTTCCAGTACTCCTTATCATTTCCCCAGGTGGACACTACGCGCGGCTTGTCGTGATTCTCGATGAACAGTGCATTCCATCCATTTCCTTCAAGCCCTTTTTGCCAACGGGTCAGCACTTTCTTCAGTTCGACGATATCCAGATCCGGATTTGTTTCAGCATCCCATAATCCCAGGTGCTCGAATTGAAAGATCATATCCATCTTACCGTTTTCCTTGCCTACCCAGAGCTCCGCTTCATCAGCTTTTACTCCATTTGCTTCGCCGACTGTCATGACATCATAATTTGCATACGTGCGATCTTTAAACTCTTGTAAGAAGGTATGAATGCCTTTTTGATTCATATGCATATCAAACGAAGAAACATATTTTTTCTTTTTAGGGTTCGGCATATCAGGCAGACCAGTGCGCTTCTTGATATGACTGATTGCATCAATACGGAATCCGTCGATTCCTTTATCGAGCCACCAGTTTACTGTGTCATACAATGCATCCCTTACTTCTTCGTTTTCCCAATTCAAATCCGGCTGTTTTGTGGAAAATACGTGAAGGAAGTACTGGTCCGTCTTCTCGTCATATTTCCAGGCAGAACCTCCGAAAATACTTTCCCAGTTGTTCGGTTCCTTTCCGCCCTTACCGTCACGCCAGATATACCAGTCGCGTTTCGGGTTATCCTTCGAACTTGCCGATTCGATGAACCAGGGATGTTCGTCACTTGTGTGATTAAGGACCAGGTCGATGATCAGTTTCATATCACGACGGTGAACCTCTTCCAATAATTGATCGAAATCTTCCATCGTTCCGAAGTCTTCCATGATATCCTGATAATCAGAAATATCATAACCGTTATCATCGTTAGGTGATTTATACATCGGGCAGATCCAAATCACATCTACACCCAATTCTTTAATATAATCTAATCGCTGTATGACTCCCTGAAGATCTCCAATCCCATCCCCATTTGAATCCTGAAAACTTCTAGGGTAGATTTGATAACCTACAGCTTCCTTACGCCATGCCTTTTCCATCATAACACCTCATCGAATTATTATAAGATACAAACGCTTACATTTTGTTCATTGAAAATACGTAATAACGTTTTTGTATATAGATAATTTGAGTGCAATCGTTTGCACTAATCAGTTAAAAAAAATAGAATACATCTATTAGTATGAACATTACTAGTTTACAACCTTATTCCTTACTTAGCAATAGATAATTTTTAGAAAGTCGTTAGATTGATCATTTTCATTCTGCCGGGATCCTGGCTGAGACTGTTTACATTATATGTCTGCTATTATTTAGAATCATTCTCATCAGATCATGAATTTCTAAAACGAATCATATATCCCGAGAAAGGATCATAAAACTTCGAAATGGATCATAAATCTTGATTTTGGATCATATATCCAGAGAATGGATCATAAAGAGTTGATCTCCACTCAATAATACCTCTTTCTCCAATCAGAGCATCATCACTTTCCCTTAAAACGTTGCAAAAAAAACAGAATTCTTACAAAAGCTCTCGGCTTTTGTAAGAATTCTGCATGAAAATTCATCAAATTACTGCTTTCTCACCGGTACTTTCATTCTGATCTTCCAATACCCGTACGAATTGACCTTCATTCAGTGGGTAACCTGCTTTAGTTATCTTCACTTTCACAAGCTCACCGACCATATCTTCTGTAGCCGGGAAGACAACCTTCAAGTAATTATCCGTATAACCTACATAGCGGCCATCATCGTATACTTCTTCAGGGATGACTTCAAGTACTTCATTCTCAAATCCAGAAGCATATTCTTTTGCCAATTGATTGGATAGCTCGATGAGGCGGTGAACTCGTTCATTTTTCACATCTTCATCAATCTGATCGTCCATGCGTGCTGCCGGTGTGCCGGTACGTTTGGAATATGGGAATACATGAAGTTCTGAAAACTTATTTTCATTAATGAAGTTATAAGTCTCCATGAATTCTTCTTCTGTTTCCCCGGGGAAACCGACGATGACATCAGAAGTGACCGCCAAGCCTGGCAATGCTTTTTTCAGCTTCTCGAGTCTTTCAGCGAAGAATTCCATCGTGTACTTTCTGCGCATTCTCTTAAGGACCGTATTAGATCCCGATTGCAGAGGTATGTGCAGATGACGGACCACGATATTGGATTGGTCGATTACTTCGATTACTTCATCTGTTAATTGACTTGCTTCAATGGATGAAATCCTGATCCGTTTCAATCCTTTTACGTTTTGCTCCAAGTCGCGAAGAAGCATAGCAAGATTATAATCTTTCATGTCCTCTCCGTAACCGCCTGTATGAATTCCAGTCAGAACGATTTCCTTGTAGCCTGCATCCACAAGCTGCTGTGCTTGATTGACTACTTCTTCAGGGTCGCGTGACCTCATCAAGCCGCGGGCCCAAGGGATGATGCAGAATGTACAGAAATTATTGCAGCCTTCCTGAATCTTCAGGGAAGCGCGGGTACGATCGGTAAACGCAGGTACATCGAGTTCTTCATAAACACGGTTCTTCATGATGTTCGTTACGCCATTGATAGGCTGGCGTTCTTCTTTGTATTCCTCGATATACGTAAGCATCTTGCGTCGGTCCTGCGTTCCTACCACGACGTCCACTCCAGGGATCGCCATGATTTCACCAGGGGATGTCTGTGCATAGCATCCAGTGACACAGATGACGCCGTCAGGGTTTTTTCTTATTGCCCGGCGGATGACCTGCCTGCTTTTCTTGTCTCCCGTATTCGTTACCGTACATGTATTGATGACATAAACATCAGCTATTGAATCATAGTCGACACGTTCATATCCTTCTTCTTTAAATAATTGCCAAATGGCTTCCGTTTCATAGTGGTTCACTTTACAACCCAATGTGTGAAACGCTACTGATGGCATTGCACTCACCTCATTAATTCTAATTGATAGCTTATGGCTGACAGGACATACAACGGCGCCGTCTCAGTCCGTAATATTCTAGGGCCGAGCCCGCACGCTAAGAAGCCTTCTTCCTTACAAAGTTGTACTTCTTTTTCACTTAAACCGCCTTCCGGACCGAACACAACCAGGATACTCTGACCGTCTTTGACGGAAGTCAGCACATTAGATAGATTGCCTTTTTCTCCTGACCTCGCCTCTTCTTCGTATGCCACTAGTGTATAATCAAATTGTTTACCCAGAGTCAATAATTCTTTGAATGAAACAGGTGGGGATACAGAAGGAACGACATTTCTGTGAGACTGCTCCGCTGCTTCCTTCACGATCTTTTCCCAGCGATCAAGCTTCTTTTTCGCTTTTTTCTCATCCCATTTCACAATGGAGCGATCCGCGGTAAAAGGGATAAATTGATCCGCTCCAAGCTCCGTACCCTTTTGGAAGATTAACTCCAATTTATCCCCTTTCGGCAGCCCGCTCGCTATTGCTACCTTGACAGGAAGCTCTTTTGTCTCTGTTTCCCATTTTACTACTCTGACTTCGACAGAGTCACTGGAAATCGTTTCAATACGGGCAACAGCCGAGGATCTATCAGGGAAAACCACAAAGATGCGATCATCTTCTTTCATCCTCATGACACGCACGATATGATGATAGTCTTCACCTGAAATCACAACCGGTCCATCTTCACTATATTGATCGTTTATAAAATATCGCTGCATACTGCTTCACTCCAAAGTTGGTTTTTGGGCTATGATGGCAACCCAATCTTCCATCACCATCACTTCTTCAATCATGAACCCTGCAGCTTCCAATGAATCCTTGACCTGCTGTTTCTTTGGCTGAATGATTCCGGAAGTGATGAAATATCCGCCAGGCTTCACAAGCTCATATGCATCTTCTGTAAATCGGAGAATGATTTCAGCCAATATATTTGCCACAATCACATCCGACTGGCCTGATATGCCATTCAGGAGATTATTTTGATCAACCGTCACTCTGTCTTGTACTTTATTCAGCTTCACATTTAATCGGGCTGATCTGACTGCAACCTCGTCTAAATCATAGGCTTTTACATCCGAAGCTGACAGTAGTGCAGCTGCAATGGATAACACACCTGAACCCGTTCCTACATCTATCACAGCGTCACCCGGCTTCACGATGCGCTCAAGTGCCTGGATGCACATGACAGTGGTCGGGTGTGTGCCTGTACCAAACGCCATTCCCGGATCGAGTTCGATGATCAGTTCATCACTGTGCACTGGAGTATAGTCCTCCCATGTCGGCACAATGGTGAATTTATCGGAAATCTTAACCGGGTGGTAGTATTTCTTCCAGGCTGTGGCCCACTCCTCTTCATTCACTTCTGATATTTCCACTTTGTTTTCACCAATATCAATATCATACGTAACGAGATTTGTAATGCCCTGCTTGATTTCTTCCACTGTTTCACCAAGAAAACTGTTTACTGGCAAATAGGCTTTCACCAATACACCTTCACTTGGATAATCCTCAGGATTGAGTTGGTAGATCTCTCCAAACATATCCTCTCTTTCTTTAATCAAGTCAAAAGGGTCTTCGATGACCACTCCGCTAGCACCTGATTCATGAAGGATATTTGAAATCGGTTCAATTGCTTCATTTGTAGTAAGGATACTGATTTCTGACCATTTCATTGATCTACCAACTCCGTTCTGAGTTATTCGCCTTTAAAGGCTTTTTTTACTTTATCAAAAAAGCTTTCATGCTGCTCATCAGGCACCTGCCCGCTGATATCAGCAAATTCTCTTAATAATTGCTTTTGCTTATCTGTTAATTTAGTTGGAGTGACTACCTTTACTTGTACATGCTGGTCTCCCGTACCATACCCCCGTACATTCGGTACTCCTTTACCTTTCAATCTGAATCTCGTGCCTGTCTGAGTCCCGGCCGGCACCTTCAGTTTCACCTTGCCATGAAGGGTCGGAACTTCGATTTCATCTCCAAGCGCCGCTTGCGCAAAAGTGACCGGCATCTCGCAGTAAATGTCGTCTCCATTACGCTCGAAGAAATCGTGGGAACGCACATGGAAGACTACATATAAATCACCAGGAGGGCCTCCGTTCACTCCAGGTTCACCTTGTCCTGTCACACGAAGCTGCTGCCCGTCATCGATTCCTGCAGGGATTTTCACATTGATTGTACGGCGTTTCTGAACTTTTCCTGCGCCGCCGCATGTAGAACATTTCTCTTTGATCTGTTTCCCCGTACCGTTACAGTAATGACATACACGTCTGTTTACAATGCGGCCGAACGGAGTATTTTGTTCAACATTCAATTGACCCGATCCGTTACAATGTGAACATGTATTGACCTTCGTTCCAGGTTTCGCCCCCGATCCATGGCATGTGTCGCATTCTTCTTCTTTCGGTATTTCGATTTCAGTTTCTTTGCCGAACACCGCTTCTTCGAATTTAAGTGACATCGTATACTGAAGATCGGCACCTTGTCTAGGCGCGTTCGGGTCTCTTCTGCGTCCTCCGCCGCCTCCGAAGAATGTATTGAAGATATCTTCAAAACCTCCGAAGCCGCCGCCGCCAAAGTCAGCACCGCCGCCGAAGCCCTGGTTAGGATCTGTGTGACCGAATCGATCATATTGAGTACGTTTTTGATCATCACTCAATACTTCATATGCTTCTGATATTTCTTTAAACTTTTGATCTGCATCCGCCTCTTTATTAATATCAGGATGATATTTTTTGGAGAGTTTGCGGTATGCTTTTTTTATTTCATCTTTAGAGGCGCCTTTTCCGACACCCAGAACTTCATAATAGTCCCGTTTACTCATGAAAACACCACTCCCGAATCGTTTGCATAAAGGTTATTTTAACATTGAGTTCCATTGATTATCAATAAAAACATGGAATCCCTTTTTTCAGAGCCAATCTCATAGAAAAAGTCAAAGCCAAGAACCGTCCTGACTTTGACTTTTTGCTTCATTACTCTTATTTCTTGTCGTCGTTTACTTCTTCATATTCAGCATCCACGACATCATCGTCTTTTCCAGCTTGACCTTCTTCTCCTTGAGCAGCTTGTGCTTCTGCTTGAGCTTGCTCATAAAGCTTCATAGTCAATGCTTGAACGATTTCCTGAAGTGCATCTTTCTTTTCACGGATAAGATCAAGATCGTCTTTTTCGATCGCTTCTTTCAGTTCAGCTTTCGCATCTTCCGCTTTTTTCACTTCTGCTTCGTCCACTTTGCCTTCAAGATCTTTTAGCGTTTTTTCTGTTTGGAATACTAGTTGATCCGCTTCGTTGCGAAGTTCAACTTCTTCCTTGCGCTTTTTATCTGCTTCAGCATTTTCTTCCGCTTCTTTCACCATGCGTTCCACTTCATCTTCTGAAAGACCAGTGGAAGATTTGATCGTGATGTTTTGCTCTTTACCTGTTCCAAGGTCTTTCGCGCTTACATTCACGATACCGTTTTTATCAATATCGAATTTAACTTCGATTTGAGGTACTCCGCGTGGTGCCGGCGGGATATCAGATAATTGGAAACGGCCAAGCGTTTTGTTATCTGCTGCCATCGGACGCTCACCTTGAAGTACATGGATATCAACAGCAGTCTGGTTGTCAGCAGCAGTTGAGAATACTTGAGATTTAGAAGTCGGGATCGTTGTATTACGCTCGATCAGCTTTGTCGATACACCGCCCATTGTTTCGATACCAAGTGAAAGTGGTGTAACGTCTAGTAATACAACGTCCTTAACGTCTCCTGTTAGGACTCCACCTTGGATTGCAGCACCCATCGCTACAACTTCATCAGGGTTCACACCTTTAGAAGGTTCTTTACCAGTTTCTTTTCTGATCGCTTCTTGAACAGCCGGGATACGAGTCGAACCACCAACAAGGATGATTTTATCGATTTCGCTTGCAGAAAGACCTGCATCTTTCATTGCTTGACGAGTTGGTCCCATTGTGCGTTCTACAAGATCAGAAGAAAGTTCTTCAAATTTAGCTCTTGTCAGGTTCACTTCCAAGTGAAGGGGGCCTGCTTCCCCAGCTGTGATGAAAGGAAGTGAGATTTGTGTTGAAGTAACACCTGAAAGATCTTTCTTCGCTTTCTCGGCAGCGTCTTTAAGACGTTGAAGAGCCATTTTATCTTTGGATAGGTCAATGCCGTTTTCTTTCTTGAATTCAGCTACCAGGTAGTCGATGATCACTTGGTCGAAATCATCTCCGCCAAGACGATTGTCACCGGCAGTTGAGCGTACTTCAAACACCCCGTCGCCAAGCTCTAAGATTGAAACGTCAAATGTACCGCCACCAAGGTCATAAACAAGGATCGTTTGATCTTCATCCATTTTATCCAAACCGTATGCAAGTGCAGCAGCAGTAGGTTCGTTGATGATACGTTCAACTTCAAGACCCGCGATTTTACCGGCGTCCTTCGTTGCTTGACGTTCTGCATCATTGAAATAAGCAGGTACTGTGATAACCGCTTTTTCAACTTTTTCACCAAGATAGTCTTCTGCATAAGACTTCAAGTGCTGAAGGATCATTGCTGAAATTTCCTGTGGTGTATATTCTTTTCCTTCTGCTTCTACTTTGTGATCAGTTCCCATGTGACGCTTCACTGAGATGATCGTATTCGGGTTCGTAATTGCTTGACGTTTCGCAACTTCCCCGACTTGTTTTTCACCATTTTTAAAAGCAACGACTGAAGGAGTTGTACGGTTACCCTCCGCGTTTGCAATTACTTTTGGTTCTCCGCCTTCAAGAACGGATACACAAGAGTTTGTTGTTCCTAAGTCAATACCGATAATTTTACTCATCGTCATTTTACCTCCCTATTGATATGTAATTTCTATATTATTGGTTTACTTTTACCATAGATGGACGGATTACTCTGTCCTTAAGCTTGTAACCTTTTTGGAACTCTTCCACGACGATATTACTGCCGTAGTTTTCATCTTCCGTCTGCATCACAGCCTGGTGAAGATGCGGATCAAATTCCTGACCCACAGCTTCAATCGGTTCTACGCCTTCCTTCTTCAATGCGTCGATAAGGCTTCTGTGAACCATTTCCATTCCTTGAAGCAGTGTTTTCGTTTGGTCATTATCAACTTCTATATTTAAGGCACGTTCAAAATTATCAAGTGCCGGTAAAAGTTCAGTGATAAGAGATTGAGCACGATATTTTTCCTTCGCTTCGCTTTCAACATTCATGCGGCGGCGGAAATTATCAAAGTCTGCTCGTAATCGAAGATAACGATTTTCAGATTCATCAAGCTTTTCCTGCAGTTGTGTAAGCTCATCTGATTCTTGCCCTTCAGACTCCTGAGGCTCTTCGGCGAATACTTCTTCAACAACTTCTTCGTTTTCAGCATTCGCTTGTTCTTCCTGCCCATTCTTTGTTTCTTCTGACATCACGTTCACCTCCTTAAAATACATGAAGCATTTTCCGTAACAAAGGCGCGGAATCCAGTGGTTCCGGGCCTGTTAATCCTTTATACAATATGTCCACTAATCATTGCTTTGATACAGCTTCGTCAAGACCTGGGACATATCGTTTGAAAAGAAATTAAGTAAACTTACAACCCTCGAATACTCCATTCGGGTCGGTCCGATGATTGCAATGGAACCTAATTGCTCTTTACCTATAGAATAAGTTGCGGTTATGAGACTGCAATTCTCCATAGCAAGATGATTATTTTCTTTCCCGATTTTAATGTTCAATCCGGATGCCGATGGCCGGATGAGATTATAGATGCTCTCTTCCTGCTCGATCATTTCAAGCAGCATCCGCACTTTTTGTACGTCATTGAATTCGGGTTGATTCAGCATATTTGTCTTGCCGCCAAAGAACAACTTGTCGGTAACGGTTGAGTTGATGGAGTCCGTAATCGAATGCAGGATAAAATCATAGTTCTGGATGTGTTCTTTTAACAGAATGGCCACTTCTTTAAAGATTTTATCGTTTAATTCGTGTATTGGTACTCCTGTTAAACGGTCGTTCAGGATATGAACGAGTTTTTCAAGTTCGGCAGCATCCATCGTCGGCGGAATGTGGAACAATTTATTTTCTACATGTCCATTATCCGTTACGATGATGGCAATGGCAGTTTCCTTATTCAGTGGGACAAGCTGGATCTTCTTCAGTTTGTTTTCCTTCAATTCTGGTCCCAATACGATGGTTGTATAGTTCGTCAGCTCAGAAAGGATCTTAGCCGACCTCTGTACGACTTTCTCCAATTCATATATTCTTTCTGAAAAGATCGACCGCAGTGCATGCATATCTTTCTTCTGCAATTTCTGAGGAGAAAGCAAATGGTCCACATAATAGCGATATCCTTTTTCAGAAGGGACCCGACCTGAAGAAGTATGGGTCTTTTCAATGAACCCCAGCTCCTCTAGATCCGCCATTTCATTCCGGATGGTAGCAGAACTGAATGAAATCTCATCCTTTTTTGACAAGCTCCTTGAGCCGACAGGCTGAGCAGAAAGAATAAAATCATCAATGATAACTTGAAGAATTAGAAGTTGTCGATCTGTTAACAACATTCATCACCTCTGTTAGCACTCTAATTGGATGAGTGCTAAATCTAATTAATAAATTATCAAATCAGATTGGGGATGTCAATATATTAGATTTGGTGTTTTCTTAAACTCATTGCAGTTCTTACTTGATACTAGAATATCTATTAACGCCACTGAACACCGCTGTTGATTTCCATGCCAGACTTCGCTTTCCGCGGGTGACCCGTGAGCCTCCTCGGTCGTTCCTCCCTGCGGGGTCTCACATTGGTCACTTCTCCCGCAGGAGTCTTCGTCTGGCACTCCAATCAACAGCTGGAGCCGGTAATAACAAAAAAGCTTTAACAAAACAAGCAAAAAGGATCGTTATAATCAACTTCAGTTTGCAGATACATCAATTAGATTACTCCTAGGAAAGCTTGAAAGACTTCGTTCCCCAGGAAACGTCCCTGCTTTGTTAAAGCGACACGTTCATCGTCAACCAGAAGCAGTTTCCGGTTCTGCATTTCTTCTAATGAAGATTGGAAGACAGATTCGATTGAGCAGCCGAATTTTTCGGAGAAAGCATTTTTGCTGACTCCTTCTACTTTTCGGAGGCCGAGGAACATTTCTTCTTCCATCATTTCTTCTCTGGTTACTTTATGTTCCTGGATTGTTGGCAGATCCCCTACTGAGATGGGTTCCATATATTTTTTCAGGGGACCGAAGTTTGAATAGCGTACTCCGTTTATATATCCGTGTGCACCTGCACCTAAACCATAATATTCATTGTTGTCCCAGTAGACCAGATTGTGTTTGCTTTCATAGCCTTCTTTAGCGAAGTTACTGATTTCATATTGGTTGATGCCGTATTTCTCCATCGTTTCAATCAATACTTCATACATAGCCGCTTCCTGTTCCTGTGATGGGAGAGATAATTTGCCCTTACGCATCAGGTTATAAAAGACGGTCTTCGGCTCTACGATGAGCGAGTATGCTGAATAGTGAGGGAGCCCAAGTTCAAGAGCCTTTGTAAGTGTGTCCCTGAAGTCTTCTTCGGTCTGCTTGGGAAGGCTGTAAATCAAATCAATGCTGATGTTTGTAAAACCGACTTTCTGAGCCGCTTCCACTGAGGAATACACGTCCTTACTCTTGTGGCTTCTGCCGATTCCCTTCAGCAGTTCATCATTGAACGACTGGACACCGAAGCTTAATCGATTAACGCCATGTTCTTTCAAGACCCTGAGTTTGTCTTCCGTTAAATCTCCCGGGTTCGCCTCAAATGTAAACTCCCCTTGAGAAAACGGCAGATTTTCGTTAATTTCCCTGCACAACTTATCCAATTGTTTGGCACTCAGGGCGGTAGGGGTACCGCCGCCAACGAAAATCGTGTCCAAATGATTATTTTTATTTACCCGCTGCTTCATTTCCCGTCCCAGCAATTCAAGATATTCATCTACCGGCTGTCCCTGCATGAATACTTTATTGAAATCGCAATAGTGGCAAATATGTTCACAAAACGGTATATGGATGTAAGCTGATTTCGCCATGTCTTTCCCCTCCTTTTACGGCAATCATAGAGAAAAGGGGGTAAGCAGAACTTGTGAGTCACAAGTCTCTTTCCCCCTTTACCCATAAAAAAATTATTTCTTTTCGGAATCGTCCATCTTCAGGACGGCCATGAATGCTTCCTGCGGAACTTCAACGGAACCGACTGATTTCATTCGCTTTTTACCTTCTTTTTGCTTTTCAAGAAGTTTACGTTTTCGTGAAATGTCACCGCCGTAACACTTAGCCAGTACATTCTTTCGCATGGCCTTAATCGTAGATCTCGCTACAATTTTTTGACCGATTGCTGCTTGAATAGGTACTTCAAAGTGTTGCCTTGGAATGAGATCCTTCAGTTTTTCAACTATAAGTTTCCCGCGTTCGTATGCAAAATCCCTGTGAACGATGAAGCTCAAAGCATCTACGTTTTCAGAGTTCAATAAAATGTCCATCTTCACAAGCTTAGATTCCTTGTAGCCAATCAGTTCGTAATCAAAAGATGCATATCCTTTTGTACTTGACTTTAGTTGATCAAAGAAATCATACACAATCTCAGCGAGCGGGAGTTCATAGACAATATTGACCCGGGTATCATCCATATATTGCATGTCAATGAAGTTGCCTCGTTTACCTTGGCAAAGCTCCATTACGGCTCCTACATAATCGTTCGGGACCATTACCGTCGCTTTGACGTAAGGTTCTTCTACAAAATCCACTTTTTGCGGATCAGGCATCATAGATGGATTGTCAACCTTCACTTCTTCCCCGTCTGTAAGCTGAACATGATAGATTACGCTTGGTGCAGTCGTGATCAGATCGATTTTGAATTCACGTTCAATACGCTCCTGGATGATTTCCATATGAAGCAGCCCCAAGAATCCGCAGCGGAATCCAAACCCAAGAGCCTGGGAAGTTTCCGGCTCGTATTGAAGAGCAGAGTCGTTCAATTCAAGTTTTTCCAGTGCTTCTCTAAGGTCGTTATAGCGATTTGAATCGATTGGGTACAGACCGCAATATACCATTGGATTTAAGCGGCGGTATCCAGGCAGCGCTTCTTGTGCAGGGTTTTTAGCAAGAGTGATTGTATCCCCCACACGGGTATCTCCGACATTCTTGATCGCTGCAGTCAAGTACCCGACATCACCGACAGTCAGTTCTTGAAGTCCAGTGGCTTTTGGTGTAAATACACCCACTTCCGTTACTTCAAACTCTTTCCCTGTCGCCATCATACGGACCTTGTCTCCGACTTTGACGCTTCCTTCCATCACACGGATATAAGCAACAACCCCTCTATATGCATCATATAGGGAATCAAATATCAATGCTTTTAACGGGGCATCGGGATCTCCTTGTGGTGCAGGAACCTTTTCAACGACCTGCTCAAGAATTTCTTCGATTCCAATCCCTGCCTTGGCAGAAGCAAGAACTGCTTCCGACGCATCCAGTCCGATTACGTCTTCCACTTCCTGACGCACCCGTTCAGGGTCTGCTGCCGGAAGGTCGATCTTATTGATGACCGGCAGGATTTCCAGATCATTGTCAAGTGCCAAATACACGTTGGCAAGCGTCTGGGCTTCGATTCCCTGAGCAGCATCCACTACGAGTACCGCCCCTTCACAAGCTGCAAGGCTCCGGGATACTTCATATGTAAAATCGACATGTCCCGGTGTATCGATCAGATGAAAGATATATTCTTCGCCATCTTTCGCTTGATATTTCAACTGTACGGAATTTAATTTAATCGTGATTCCGCGTTCTCTTTCCAAGTCCATTGAATCTAGTAATTGCTCTTTCATTTCACGCGCCGTCAACGCTTTTGTTTTCTCCAAAATACGATCGGCAAGCGTCGATTTACCATGATCTATATGGGCAATGATAGAGAAGTTTCTTATTTTCGATTGTCTTTTCAATTTTTCTTCACGGTTCATTCTTCGTTCAACTCCTGTTATATCCACACATGTACACTATGTTGAATTATAGCAGTACAGTATATATTATTCAATCTAAACCGGAAGGCTCTTGATGGTAAAGTAACGATTTTAGGCTTATTAGGGTGAAACGAACGTTTCACCCGCCTTTCAGCTATGCTGAAAGGTCGACAGATAGAAACGAAACCAGCGAAGAAATGCATGTATTCGCTGGTTTCGTCTCTATCTGACGGAAATGTGCCATAAATCAACTATATTCTTTTATACTAGAAATGTTCCAGGAAGTGACCATTGCCTGTTGCGCATCAAATCAATGATGCAATAAACTCAACTAGCTTGCCGGTTATTGCTTCTATCAGGTCGGCAAGGGCTTTTCCTATTGATGAAAACGCGTTGAAAGCTTTCATTTCTTCAAGTTTCTCTTTTTTTTCGGATAGGGTCTGGCTTTCGACCTCATTCCCAAGGAAACTGGCTTCGACATTCCCTTCTTCGTCCTGCGTCACCCCGACAGGAGAAGTGAATGATTCTTTTTCGTGGCCTTTCATTTCCACAATTCCCTGGTTGGCATGCTGCATGCCGATCAGCACCCCTACAAAGAGAAAACAGATCAGAACGAAGCATTTAATGATAAATTTACCCATTCTTTTTCACCCTTTGTCTTACTGCCTTACCGGCTTAGGAGAAAGATTGTGATCTACCTTTTCTGCCTGCCAATAATAGTCAGCGAATATTTCCGCAAAAACGATAGATGATCGCTGCAGCTCTTCAAATGTGTTATCGACCCCGCCAAACTCGAGAAGCAGAGCATTTCCGGAAAGGTCCTGATTGAATTTCCCATTTGTACCGCTTCCTTTTTTAGAAATGACTCCCCGGGAAAGCCCCTTGTATTTCGAATCAAGAAGTTTATGAAGGTCAGTTGCAACCCTCAGATTCTGCTCATAATTCGGATGCTCTTCACCTACCACGAAGGCAAGCTTTGCATATGACTTCCCATTTATCTCTGTCGTGGTGACATTTTTTCTTTGGGAATCCCTGTGTATATCAATCAAGTATAATAAGTCTTTATTGTTTGTCATCGCTGTCTGGACCAAAGGCCGTGATTCCTGGTAAGCGCTATAATAATCCAGCCCTTTTTCATTCAGTTTTTGAATCACATCCGTCTTATCTATGCTGGTGCCGATCCCCAAGTGTTCCAGGTCCGACTTCAGCATATCGCCGACTTTTGTGACATTAATCTTTGAATGCATGGCAGAGTCGGGTTCTGATACTCCATCCAAATAAGGAAGATAGGATTCCCTTGTATGGGTAAAGTAAAGATGCACCGTCTTTTTATCACCCGTGGTCAGAACGGATGTACCTGCATCCCTGCTCTCATCACCTTTGTTGATCTCTTCAATATTTTTCAGCTGCGCTTCATTTTCTGGATCGAGAGCTTCCTGAGGAGGAACTGATTCAATCGGCATATTCGTAAAATCGGTACCTTCCCCGGCTACCAGGATATCTCCATCAAAGATTGAAAACCCGGGCAGCTCCCTTCCAAGGAAACTCCTCGGATCGTCGAAACTGACATTGGTCGCTACACTGAATAGTAGAGATGATATATTTGGAAGTTCTTTTTCTTCTTTGACTAAAATGCTGTTAAAGGACCGATTTTCCAAGGCTAACAATTTATACAGTACTTCCCCCTTTACACCGGAAGCCGCTTGATTTATTGAATCGGATGTAATTCTATATTCGGGCTTCATCGAGGTCAGGATGCCTGTTACGGAAAAGACCGAGAGCATGGCCATCGTTAAAATAATGACCCCTTTTAAAATGGTCGTCATATTAACCGCTACTACATAATTAGTGGCTTTATACGATCTCATTTCCTCACCCTTCCTAAAATCTACTCTAGTACAAGCTATGCTGTTGATAGATAAAGTAGAACTGCATTTAGTAGTCATTATGAGGATTTATATCAAGGATTAAACAATGAGGAGAAAAGTTTTCTAGTAATTTTTCGTGCAAGACTCCGTTTTTACCACTTTCGCTCCAATCAACATTTCTTTAGCCGCATAATAGAAAAAAGCTGCAGGAACACTCTCCTGCAGCTTTTTTAAAAGTCCGTTATCTTGTCTGAAATCCGGCATTTTCTTGATTCACTGCCTCATGCAGTGCGGCATTCAGACCGTTCGCTACTAAGTTGGCCATGTCTTCTATGAATACGTCCACCTCTTTTGGCGTAACCATGAGGTTGTGGCCGATTGGGGCGAGCACCTCATGAATCAGTTTCCGTTTTTCCTGATCTTCAAGAGTACCCACTATTCCCATAAAAGTTTGACGATGTTTTTCTTCAGGAAGGTCTTCCTCGGTAAGCTTCTTTCTCTCACCGAACGTCAGACCGGCAGGAGCGAGCGAGCGGGATGGACGATCACCTTCCTTCATTTCTTTCCCGAAATGCTTCAATAAGAAGTCGACGGTGTCACTTACAATCGTTACAGCATCCAGCACAGTTGGCACTCCGATGGCGATGACAGGAACACCCAGCGTTTCTTTATCGAGCCCTTTCCTCTTATTACCCACTCCGGATCCCGGGTGAATGCCGGTGTCGGATATCTGGATAGTGGCGTTAACACGCTCAATCGACCGGGAAGCAAGGGCATCGATCGCAATGATGAAATCGGGTTTGGACTTCTCTACCACTCCGAAGATGATATCGCTTGTTTCTATACCGGTCAGTCCCATTACTCCGGGAACAAGTGCACTTACAGGTCGGTACCCTTCCTGGACGGATTCCGGCTGAAGCTCAAACAGGTGCCGGGTCACTAACACATTTTCACATACCTGAGGGCCGAGGGCATCGGGAGTAACGTTCCAATTTCCCAGTCCTACAATTAAACAACTGGCGTTTTTTTCTATATTGTTGCTTTCCAGGAATTGACTGAATTCTTTCGCAAAAACAGACTCTACCTGCTGCTGCAGCTCTGAGTTTTGCTCCCGTATCCCATGGGCTTCAATCGTCAAATAGTTCCCTGCTTTTTTCCCGATATTTTCTTCGCCTTCTGGAGTGATTGTGACAAGGGAAATTTTCACCCCTTCCTCCTCTCTCTCTTTAATGACAACACCTTTTATCTCAGAGGTTACTTCGCCTGTATCTTGAGAATCTTTTTTTCCTTTTTCGGAAACCGCCATTTCTCTTGCTTCAACTGCGAGATCCGTACGTACAGAATATACACTTAAGTCTATTTCTTCCTGATTTCTTTTCTTTTCGTTATCCATTTTCCGTCACCCTCCAAACATTGAATCTTTCATGATTATTTTTTAGGTTTACCTTTTCACCAGGGCTTCATTCACTTGTTTATTTCTTTCCTTAGTATTGCAATCTCACCATTCGTTTGATAAAATATCATTTGTTCTTATAGATTAGGAATTTAAATCGAGTCACATAGAATCTCGATCCTTTTTTAGGAGGTGACAGGAATGCCAAACATTAAATCTGCTATCAAGCGCGTTAAAACTAGCAACGAGCGCAACGCTCAAAATGCTACTGTAAAATCTTCTATGCGTACTGCTGTGAAGAAAGCAGAAGCTGCAGCTGCTAACGGTGCTGAAAACGTTAAAGAATTAACTAACGATGCGATTCGTCAATTAGACAAAGCAGCTCAAAAAGGTCTTATCCACAAAAACGCTGCAGATCGTCAAAAATCTCGTCTAATGAAAAAAGCAAACTAATTCGAAAAGCGTAAGCGCCTTGTTCAGCCCCGAAAAGCGTTGGAGGACCGACGGGTGAAGTCGCTCTTTGACTTCATTCGTCAGGCTGAAACGTCTCGAGAGGCTAGGCGCTGGAGCTAGACAATTAAGAAAACCACTGGAGAGTTTATCCAGTGGTTTTTTTTGGGTTCTACCATTTATAATTTCTGCTTTCCTGCCGTGCCGCCTCCGATTTTCTATTGTCCACCTCCAGCAGCTAGCCCCTCGAGGTCATAAGTTAAATGGGCCAAGAAGGCAAAGAACGCCTTCCCAGCCCATTAATCTTTTGCTTGTCGGGGCTGAACGAGCAGCCTTCGCTTTTCTATTGTCCAGCTCCGGCGGCTTGGGACTCGAGGTCATAAGTCAATCCATCCAAAAAGGCAAAGTGCGCCTTTCCGGATGGATCGCCTTATGCTTGTCGTCCCAGAACGAGCCGCCTTCGCTTTTCTAAATCTCATTCAGTTTTAATAAAAACATCTCGATCATGAGTTCTTTTTTGACTCTGCCGGTTTTGATTTCGTAGTCTCCTTCCGAGAGCATCTCAATGATCCTTGCCAGTTGGCTGTCATCGAAATGCTTGGCCTGACCTGCAGCAAGCTTCACCCTGAAAGGATGCACTTTCAAATAAGACGCAATTTTCTGCTGTCCATATCCTCTTCTTGATAACTCTTTCGTCCCGTAAATCAACCTGAATTGACCAGCAAGAATGGAAAGTATCTTCAACGGTTCCTCATTTTGCTTGAGCAGGTCATAATAAATCCGAAGCGCTTCATCAATCCTTCTTTGCACAACTTTGTCAACCAATGCAAAGATATTCTGTTCAAGGGAACGGGCGGTTAATTTCTCTACCGCAGCAGTATCGATATGGTTTGTATCGCTCGCGTACAGCGACAGCTTGTCCAATTCCTGGGTGAGCATCATCAGGTTTGTCCCGGCCAATGTCAGCAGCAGTTCGATTGCATCTTCATCGATTTGAACAGAATTTGCAGCTGACCTTTCTCTCACCCAGACCTTTAACTCCTGTTCATTGAGTTTCTTTGCTTCTACTACTTCGGCATCTTTTTTCAGGGCTTTGGTGATTTTTTTCCGTTCATCAAGTTTTTCATAACGTGCAGTCAGCACAAGAATCGTATAAGGAGCGGGGGATTGTATGTATTGTTCAAACCTCTTGATATTGTGCTCGACTTTTTCCTTTGTTTTCTCAGCAGTCAGGAAAACAGGATTGTCCAGGATCACGACCCGCTTCTCCCCCATGAACGGGAAGGTTTCCGCATCTTCAATCGCAACTTCCACAGGCGTTTCTTCCAAATCATACCTTGAGAAGTTAAAATCCATTTCTTCTTCCGTCAAGGCAGCAGAAACAATTCGCTGCTTCGTTTCATTGATTAAAAACGATTCATTTCCATATACTAAATAGATAGCAGCAAACTGAGATCTCTCAATTTTCTTCCATGTGTCAATAACCAAGTCAGCACTCTCCAATATCTTTTTTATCTACTCTATGTTAAAAAAGCTTTGGGGATTTGACAAGTGGTAAGGGGACGCCCAGGCAAAGAGGGACACCCCCTATATCTATATTAACGTCTGCGGGAAAGACCTAGGACCCTTTCACGCTGACGGTATTCCTTTGTAGTGATTATTGTCACCCCAGAGTGGGCAACTTATAGGTGACAACTCTTGTCAGTAAAGGAAAATGTACAGTGAAAGTATAGATTTTTTAATACTGATGTTCTATACTAGAATAGAAATAGGAGGGGTAGTTGTGAACCAATTTGAAAAAAACGTACAATCAAAGAGAAATGATGCTGTAGATTCAGGCGTCGGCTTTATTGTTTCTTTTGGATTTTTTGCTACGATGTTTGTTATCGCGACTGTCATTAAGCTGATTGGATCTTAATGAAAAAAAGAAGATAAGGGGAAGACCCAAAAAGAATCGGTTTCTTCAATTTCCATATATGGTACTGAACTAAGTAACATAAATTGGGTTGAAGGCCTGACACTTTCTAGGTCTGCCCCTTTTTTCTTTAGCGCTTAATGTGTGTTGGTACTACATACTATGGATGTTGGGCAGAAAACGTTCCTTGTTTTCCCAAAAAACGATAAGTCAATGCACCATGATCGGCAGTAGTATGAATCCTGACCCCCTGTTTTCTCAGCCTCTTTACCACTTCCGGGTGCGGATGACCGAACCGATTGTCCCTGCCTGCAGAGATGACGGCAATCGAAGGCTGTATCTCCTCAAGAAAAGCTTCGCTTGTAGAAGTATCACTGCCATGATGACCTATTTTTAATACCTCTGCCTCTATATCGTAAGAATCAACGAATTCCCTTTCCCCCTTCTCTTCCAAATCCCCGGTAAACAGCCACTCGATCCCCCCCATTTCAGAATAAACAACGAGAGAGTCATTATTCCCTTCATATTCGTCATCCCGCGGTGAAAGGACGTGAAAAAAATGGTTATTTGCTTCCCATCTGTAAGGAGCTCGAACTTGTTTGACAGGGATCCCCTTTTTTTCCGCAAGTGAAATGATTTCCCTCATCTCTTTTTTCTCCTGGCTGTTCGGAGTTATCAAGATTTCTTTTATTCTAATATGTTCAATCAGTTCTTCAGCCCCTCCGATATGATCGATATCACCATGAGTCAGAATAAGCTTATCAAGACTGATAATCCCTTTACTTTTCAGAAAAGGAATGATCACGTCTTCCCCGACAGAAAATGACTTTGATTTCTTTTCCCATTCTTCTTTTGGAAATTCTACAGTTCCCCCTGTATCAATCAGATAGGTCCCTCCATTATATGGCAGGTCGATGAGGGTGGAGTCGCCTTGTCCTACGTCAATGAATACGACTTCACCGTAAGGGTTGAATTGATTCAACGCCGCATGTATAAGAACGAAACTGCACAGAATAACTGACGGAAGCCGCCATACTCCTCTCTCCAAGTTTCTAAATACGTACAGAATCATAAGAACATAACAAACGATGACAAGACCAGGGGGTTTTCCCAGTATCATTGTATTTAATGGGATAGCGGAGAGTAAAGAAGCAAAAGCCTCGATTCCCTTGACAATCAACCCATATGAGTGGGTCAGCCACAACACCTCCCCGGGTACCAAGAGTTCCATCAAAAATGATATCAATGCCATCGGCAGAACGATAAGAGAAAAAAGAGGGACAAATACAAGATTGGTTAAGAACCCAATGAGAGAAAACTCATAAAAGTGGAATAGGATGATAGGCAAGGAAGATAGTTGTGCGATAACGGTCACTTTGAATAATTGAATCAGATTGGAAATTGAAGAAGTCAGAATCGCCTCAGAAGATAAAACCAGGCAGAAGCTGACGGTAAATGAGAGCTGAAATCCTATATTGAATACCGAAAAAGGATTCCAAAAAAGGAGGATCATAAAAACGATGGATAAGCTGTCCAAATTACTTATTCTAATCGGAGATTTCCTTGCAAGTATTAGTATGATCAGCATAGATGAAGCCCTGATTACCGGCGGGGCTCCGCCTGTTATCACCATGTAAATTATCAAAAATATGATTGATATCCATAAGGAGGACTCCCGTGTGATGCCAAGCCTGAGAAGTATGAAATAAAGCATCCCGTAAACAAGTCCGACATGCAGGCCTGAAATCGCCAATAGGTGAACAATGCCCAAGGCACGGTATGAGTTCATCATTTCTTCTGAAATCCTGCCTGTCTCACCGAATATCAATGCTTGCGTCACACCGAAGGTCTTTGATGGAAAATGTTCTTCAATATACGTTAACCCTGCGAATCTCCACTGTACCAGTAAGTATTTCCATTCATCTTTCGTTTGGCTGCATCCTTCAAAAGAATCCACTTGCAAAACCCAATGGATATCCCGTTCATACAGATACCTTTTATAGTTGAACAGATTGGGGTTTGAGTTCTCTGAAAGTTCCACAAGGTCTCCGTAAACCCTGCATGTCAGTCCTGGTTTCAGCGCTTCTGCCGTTTTAACCTGGTCTTCTGTCGGAATCCGATATCGAAAAGCGATCCCTTCTTCGTTAAGTTTGCCAAACCCCCGTAAGGAATTCCCATCAATGAAGGGGATGGATTCAATCGTTAGTTTATGAATTGATGTTTGGGGAGATAAGATAGAAATTTGATTATCTTCATGAATAGTGGTTAACACAAACGAAGAAATGAATATAAAGGAGCAGGAAGACCACGTGGATATGAAGGATTTCCTGAGCAGCAGCATCGGAAGAAGTAAGGCAAGAAAGAAGGCACCCCAATAGGATTGAAGTGCCAGGAGGGTTCCCGAAATGGTCGATACTGCCAAAAAAAGCAGAAAATAAGAGGGAATGACTTTATTCATTAAACAACTTTATGTACTGCTGTTCATATTTCTCAATCAATTCCTGATTACCGCCATTGTGACGAAGTTCCTCAATTAACTCCAAGACAAAGCGGGATTTTTCTTTATTTTTGGGATCCAGGCTTTTTTCATGAAAAGGTACTTTTTCGACACGTACTTCTGCCTGCTGAAACAACTCGGCTGCATAAGCATGATTTTTATAATCAGCTGCGTAGTAGACCGTTTTAATACCTGCTTGAACGATGGCCTTGCAGCATTGCAGGCATGGAAAGTGAGTGACATAAATTTCAGCTCCATCTGTTCCGACTCCGAATTTTGCACATTGGAGGAGTGCGTTCATTTCTGCGTGGATGGTTCTGACGCAATGATTGTCGATGACATAGCAGCCTTCATCTATACAATGGTCCCCTCCTGCTATTGAACCGTTATATCCACCCGCAATGATTCGTTTATCACGTACGATGGTGGCTCCCACAGTCAACCGGGTGCAGGTGCTTCTAAGCGCAAGCAAATGGCTTTGAGCCATGAAATATTGATGCCATGCAATTCTCTTCATTCTCTTTCTCCCTTCAGCGATGTTCATGTCTTTCTATAAGTGTATAAATAGTCTTGATGGTTCGTCAATTCATTGTACAAAAATATATTCCTTTAATTTTTCAAATGTCTTATCTCCGATTCCGGTAATGTTTTTGATGTCTTCGATTTTAGTAAAGGGACCGTTTTCTTCTCGGTACTGTACGAAAGTGGCGGCTTTTGCAGGTCCGATTCCCGGTAATGATTCGAACTCTTCCTCGGAAGCCTCATTCAGGTTGATTTTCTTTTCTTGAGAGGTGCTTTGATTTCCTTGAATGACTGGGACTGTCGAGGTTACCTCCCCTATTTCAGGAACATAGATAAGCATTTCATCCGTTACCTTAATGGCAAGATTAATGAGATTTCTGTCTGCTTGCGGAGTGAAGCCCCCAGCCTTGTCGATGACGAATTTCAATCTTTCTCCCTTTTTGACTTCATATAAACCCGGCTCCTTCACCTCTCCCTTTACATCAACATACACGCTTGTATTTTCTTCCTTCGCAGCCGGCAATTCTGATACTTCCTGTTCAATCGCCTTCGGCTCTTCAGCCTGGATACTCAGTGTTGTAAACTCCCCTTCTTCCGAATCTCCCTTAGAAAAATCCAGAAGATAGAATACTAATATAATCACAGCGAATGCCGCTATCAACAGGATACTTTTGTATTTTTCAACAATGGGATGCATGTTTGAAATTCACCTCGTTTGGAATATTCACTGGCGGTATTTCATAAGTTGTAGGAGAAAACTGTTTCTAATTGGCTATTGCATAATTTGATTCGTTCATCAGTTGATTGGAGCTAAAGCTATAATATCGATGACGAAGGCTTGCAGGGACTTCAACAGCGTTTATTGAAAAAATCGTAAAAGAAGGAGGGCTGCATATGAAAGTAGGTATAATCGGAACTGGAAATATGGGGAAAGTGATTATAGAAGCTTTTATTGAATCAAAAGCAATTTCTCCTTCCGACCTGAATATGACAAATAGGACATTAGAGAAAGCGAAGGAAATACAAGAAAAAAACGGCGGCCATGTCATGAATTCAAATGAAGAAGTCATAAAGTCTTCTGACATAGTGTTTGTTTGCGTGAAACCGCATGATGTTTATCGCGTCATAGAGGAAAATAAGGATTGCTTCACCAGGGATAAATGTGTAGTGTCCATAACGAGTCCAGTCAGTGTAGATCAATTGCAATCCATCATACCGTGTTCTTGTGCACGATTTATTCCAAGTATTACGAACCGTGCGCTTAGCGGGGTTTCACTGCTGACATTTGGAAGTCGTTGCTCTGAAGAGTGGAAACGGGAACTGACAATTCTTGCAAAACATGTGTCTGCTCCTGTCGTTATAGATGAGGATATCACAAGGGTTGCGTCTGACATCGTAAGCTGCGGGCCGGCATTCTTTAGTTATCTGACTCAGCGATTTATCAACGCGGCTGTCGAGGTGACTGAAATAGATCGAGAAACGGCAACGGTCCTGGCATCGGAAATGCTGGTCGGTTTGGGGGATTTATTGAAGAAAGACATTTACACATTACCTGCATTGCAAGAGAAAGTTTGTGTGAAAGGCGGTGTAACTGGTAAAGGCATCGCTGTAATGGAAAAGGAATTGGGAGAGGTATTTGAGAAGCTATTCCAAGCAACACAAGAGAAATTTGAAGATGATCTGACAGAAACCCGATCTCAATTTGGAGTCTAAATGGACTCCTTATTTTTATTTCGACACAAATAGCTAAACTCCTGCTTCTTTACAAAAACAAAACAAAAAAACCAGGGAGGTCACGATGGACTTCCTTGGTTTATTTTTTCCTGCATGTGAAGAAAATCCTTTCGCTGTCGTCTGATGGCGGCAATTCTGTAAAGTCTGCCGAAACTTCCAGCACCTCGAACCCTTCATGATCAAGCCATTCCGTAAGCTGTAAAACCGGATAGGTCCGCTGTTTATGAAGCTCCTCTACTTTTTGATACAAGTCGGTTCCTTCTTCCCGGACAAAGAAGGTAAGTTCATGTTCCACACTATTGGGAGCTTCACCCGGAAAACAATCCCATATATAGGATACGGTTTCATCGGTCAGCGTAAATGTCTGGTTCATGAAAATTTGCGACATTTTATACAAGGAATGCACGTCAAACAAAAAAAGTCCGTCCTGTTTTAAATGATTGTATACATGCCTGAACGTATTGATTACATCTTCTTCTTTTTCCAAGTAGTTGAGGGAATCGCAAAATATTGTAATCAGATCGTACTCTCTCTCCAGATCCAGCTGTGCCATATCTTGTTGAAAAAGGGACAGCTTGCTGTTTCTATCCTGGGCTTTTTGCTGAGCAATCATAAGCATATCTTCAGACAGATCGACTCCGGTTACCGCATAACCTTCCCCTGAAAGGCGTAAAGACAATTCCCCTGTGCCGCATGCAATATCAACAATGTCTTTCCCTTTTACAGCATAGGTTTCGGACTGGCGGTTGACAAAATCAAGCCAGCCGTCATAATTGACGTCCTGCATTAAATAGTCATAAACATAGGCAAAACGCTCATAACTCATTAAAGACTTTCGCTTACCTCAACGAATGAGGCATCTCCCCATAAACGCTCAAGGTTGTAATAACCTCTCTCATCCTTGTGGAAGACGTGAGCAACGATATCTCCAAGATCAACAAGAATCCATCTTGCCTGATCAAATCCTTCAAGACGTTTTACAGTATAGCCGTTCTCTTCTGCTTTGTCTTTCAGTTCACGCGCAATGGCCTGGACTTGCTTATCTGAGTTTCCGTGACAGATCAGAAAATAATCCGCAATCATTGACACACCTTTCATATCAAGTACAACTATATCCTCTGCGCGTTTGTCGTCCGCTGCTTTATAAGCTAATTCCAATAAACGTTGTTCCATATTTTCATCTCCTCTGTTCAAGTACCAGTTTATTATAAAACCTGAATGTGTCGGGATAGATTGCCTGGTTTTTTTTCATCAGAAACACGATGGTGTTCTGAAGTGCCTTTATTAATGCTTTATCAAGGGATTCCTTGGCTAACTCCCTCACTTCTTCCACTCCGGGGAAATGACGGTTCGGTTCTATATAATCAGCTAAATAGATCACTTTATCCAGGGTGGACATATCTTCGCATCCGGAAGTGTGATAACGTATGGCATCCAACACTTCTGTATCACAAATACCCGCTTCCCGTTCTACCAGGATCGCGCCTACAGGAGCATGCCAAAGCTCACTGTTATATTCTAATAAATCTTGTGACAAACCTTCAGATATGATCATCTGTTTCATTTCATTTTTATCCCGGAATTTTGCGTAATCATGAAAGATCGCCGCAGTTTCAGCTTTCTTGACATCAGCGCCATATTGACGGGCAAGCCCAATGGCCGTTTCCATTACACCGCACGTATGAATAAAGCGGTGTTCTGTCAAATGTTCTTTCACAGTCTCCAACGCTTTCTGTCTATCCATACAGCCTCTCCTCCTTTATGATTCGATACACCTCATCGGTCACCAAATAGCGGATCGATCTGTTTTCCTTTACGGACTCACGAATATAGGAGGAAGAAATGGCAAGATCGGGCACTTCCACATAGTGCACGTTATAAGGGGTTTCATGAGAATAAGCGGGCCTGTTCACCCCGATGAAATGCACCATGTCAATAAGCTCATCAATACGGAACCATTTTGGGAGATATTCAATCATATCCCCTCCGATTATGAAAGAGTAATCAATTTCGGGATCTCTCTCACTCAAGGCTTTGACAGTGTCGTACGTATATGAAGTGCCTTGCCTTTGAAGTTCAATTTTCTCTATCTGAAATTTAGGGTTTCCGTTAATTGCTCCCTCAAGCATCCTCAGCCGCTGTTCGGCGGATACAGTCTCATCATTCTTTTTATGAGGAGGGACATGGTTAGGAAGGAACCGTATTTCATCCAGCTGTGCTTTTTCCAGGACCTGTTGTGCTATGACAAGGTGGCCTATATGGGGAGGATTGAAGGTTCCTCCCAGAAGCCCTACTTTTTTCTTCATTTACCTTTCACCCTTATCTTGGCAGAGTGATTTGCTTATTTTCTTTCGACTCTTTGTAAAGTACGATCGTGCTGCCGATGACTTGCACAAGTTCAGCGCCTGTACCTTTCACAAGTGCTTCTGCCACTTCTGTTTTATCCCACTCACAGTTCTGAAGGACACTGATTTTCATCAGCTCCCTTTTCTCCAATGCTTCGTCAATCTGTTTGATCATATTTTCATTGACGCCGCCTTTTCCAACTTGAAAAATCGGCGATAGATGATGTGCTTCCGAACGTAAATATCTCTTTTGCTTACCTGTTAACATTGTTAACCTCCCAGTTGTTTTAAAACGATATTTTTCATCAGATCCGTATTAGGAGTGACCCGTGTCCATTTTGTAAATGCCAGCGCCCCTTGATATACAAACATATCGATTCCATTTTGAATGACTGCACCATGATGTTCAGCCTGTTTCAAAAAGGAAGTCTGAAGCGGATTATAAATGATATCACAGAACACCGCTCCCCTTTTTACCCTGCCAACTTTAAGAGGGGAATCATCAACTTTAGGGAACATACCGATCGATGTCGTCTGAATAACGATATCATATTGATGCAAATTCATCTCGGCTTCCTGCAGCTGGCAGTAATGCGACTCGATATCCACCGGACAAGAGTTGATCATGTCGACGGCCTTATCTTCCGAACGATTGGTAATATCGATTTTCCTTACTCCAAATGAAGCCAGCGTATAATAAATCGCCTTTGCGGCCCCGCCCGCTCCTATGATTAATACTAACTTACTAGATAAATCACCTGTTAATTCCTTCTTCAATCCTTCCACAAATCCTATGCCGTCTGTATTGTAGCCGATCAGTTTTCCTTCCCGGTTAACGATCGTATTCACAGCCCCAATAGAGGATGCCAAAGGATCTATTTCATCCAATAAAGGCATGACGGTCGTTTTGTGGGGAACCGTCACATTGATGCCCTTTAACCCGAGCGCCCTGATTCCTTTGATTGCATCAGGCAATTCATCGTTTGAGACATGAAACCTGCCATATGCCGCCCGGATCCCTGCATCCCGGAACGCTGCATTGTGCATGACAGGAGACATGGAGTGGGCAATCGGATATCCTATTACACCGTATAGATCATCCACTCTACCCCTCCTAAATCAATGATTTTCTTAAGAATACACTTACACCCTTCGGTACGTGGGCAGCAACACTGGCTCCCGGCTCATTCACTGTAATCCAGCCTAATCCAGAGAAAACGATATCCGTCTTAGCTTCTTTCACTTTAAATTCATGCTTTACAAGCTCAGGGAATGTCTCCATGTCCTCCCTGCGAGGAGGCTGCAGCAGCTCCCCTGCATGATTCTTATAAAGATCGTCGGCTTTCTCCAATTTCGTCCGATGAATCGTCAATTCATTAGAGAAGTACGCAGTAAACGCCTGACGTTCCCCTCTTAAAAAGTCGAACCGGGACAGACCTCCAAAGAATAATGTCTGTTCAGGATTCAGCTGGAACGTTCTCGGCTTGATTTCCTTTTTAGGGGTAATGATTTTCAAATCCTGCTTATCCACGAAATGAGCCATTTGATGATGGTTGATGATTCCCGGCGTATCGATGAGGGATTCATTGTCATCCAGCGGAATTTGGATCATATCCAAAGTGGTTCCTGGAAAATGGGAAGTCGTGATGACATCCTGTTCTCCGGAAACCTGCTTGATGATTCGGTTGATGAAGGTGGATTTCCCGACATTTGTACAGCCTACCACATATACATCTTTCCCATTGCGGTACTTCTCGATCGACCGGATCGCCTCTTCCACGCCCAACCCTTTAGCTGCACTCACCAACTGGACATCGATCGGCTTTAATCCCAATTGGCTCGCTTCATGCTTCATCCAGTGGATCATCTTGGAGTGCTTCACCGATTTCGGTAGTAAGTCAACTTTGTTCCCGATTAACAGGATCGGGTTGGATCCGACAAAACGATGAAGCCCAGGCAGCCAGCTTCCGTTAAAGTCAAAGATGTCCACTATTTTCACGATCAGCCCTTCTGAATTCCCTATTTCATTCAGGATCTTTAAAAAGTCGTCATCGGTCAGCGGAACGTCCTGAACCTCATTATAATGCTTCAGCCGGAAACATCTTTGACAGATGATTTCTTCTTTCTGCAATGCGGAAGGCGGGGCATAACCGATGCCTTCTTTATTTTCTGTCTGAATCCCTACACCACAGCCTACACAAACTACTTCACTCACTTCTTTTCCTCCCACTCAAGCAATCCTTTCCGCTTGAAAAACTTCATGATTCTTCTTTCGACTTTCCGGTTAAACTTTGTTATGAATCCGTCAGATTGAGCTACTGGAACAACCAGGATCGTATGAAAACCATTTCTGTTTCCGCCAAGTACGTCCGTCAAAAGCTGATCCCCGATCACAACTGCTTCTTCCCTCTTCACACCCATTTGTTTAATGGCACGTCTGAAAGCACGTCCCATCGGTTTCCGTGCCTGGAAAATGAATGGCACGCCAAGAGGATCAGAAAATGCCCCGACTCGTTTTTGATTATTATTCGAAACGATCGTCACAAGAATTCCATGTTCCTGCATTTCTTTAAACCATTGGATCAACTTAGGCGTCGCATTGGGCCTGTCCCATTCAACAAGTGTATTATCCAAATCTGTAATGATCGCTTTTATTCCTTTTTCCTTTAAGTACTCCGGACGGATACTGAATATGTCCTGAACCTGTTCATCAGGTAAAAAATGCTTTAACACCGTCTATACACCTCATATTTCTATATCATTTATAACGTACTATAACCTTAATTAAATCAATGATAACCAATTTTACTTGCAGATTCAAAATAAACCATATAATATGGGTCCGGTCAATGAATATTACAACTATTCATAAATATTTTTCGACAAATTTCCCGGCTCCTCACTGCTGTGGATAACCTTATTCACATTATTCCCATAATAAAGTTAGGTAATTTTACCAGTTGTATACAATTTAATCACAACTTATCCACCGATAACTGTGGATAAAGGAACGCTTGTTCTGAAAAAATATATTTGGTAAAGTTTAATTACTACTTCATAACTTACTAACGATATGTTTCAAAATAAAAATATATAACGATCTGGAGGTGAAATTAATGAGGAAATTATCGGACGAGCTGTTGTTGGATTCTTATTACAAAGCATGCCATTTAAAACTTAACTCTGAGTTCATTCGCCTCATCGAAATGGAAATTCACCGTCGGTCACTATCACATCGCATAAAGGCTTCTTCCTAAATAAGAAAACGGACGGATCAGGTATCCGTCCTCTTTTTTTATCCATTGAACTTCCCTATCATTTCTCCCATTTTCACTTCACGCGGAACAGCTTTACCTGAAGAGAACCGGAAGCGGTCTTTTTCAAATAGAAGAATGACTGTTGATCCGAATGTGAAATAAGCCACTTCTTCTCCCTGCTTCCAGGAATTGCGTTCGGTTACATATTCAATGCTGTTTACGAACATAGCTCCCACTTTGACGACTGACACTTTCCCAAGCTGATGCTGGAGCTCAGTAATCTCACGATAATTTTTAGAGAGAGCAGCCTTGCCATACAACAGTCCTAAGTCATTCACCGGATACGAATGCCTCCCCAGTGACCACCTATCCAGAACAGTCCCATCGATAGGGCTGTGGATGCGATGATAATTCGCCGGACTTAAATAAAAGACAGCAAATTCTCCTCCAATATAAGATGAAGCTTTTTCTCTAGTTCCTAACATTTCAAGAACAGAATAAGCTTTCCCTTTCACCCTGATTTCAAGGTCGTCAGATATTGTGCCAGTTTCGGCAAGCAGCCCGTCTACGGGACTTACAGCATCATTTTCTCCATAATGGATCACTCTCGCATCCTCTTTCAGCTTTCTGATGAAGAAGTCATGGAGTGTCCGATATTCCTTTATACTTCCTTCAAGTTCGTTTACATCGATCTCGAATGTCCGGATGAAGCTTGAAATAAACGGCATACTCAAACGGGACTGCACAAATTTTTTCAATATAAAAGATGACCATTTTTTATTTGTCAGTTCAATACATAAACGATAGATAGATTGTTTCACATTGACCCTTTCCCTTCGTTAACAAACGATTACCTTTCGCAATTTAATAAGTATATAATAAATTATCATTATATACTATATGGAAAGGGATTTTTATCTGCAGGAATTCATTTTCTAACTGAAACTAGCATAAGGATTTGTAAAATGGATTTAGAGGAGGTGAATGCATTTTGTTACTCTCCGATGTCGTTGACCATACTGTAAGAAAGTTAAAATCACAAACCGCCAATCTCTTGACATTAACTAATCTGTCCCTCGGAGGATTCAGTATTCTTGCAACTCTTCACAATCAATTGAATCTAAGTCTGCTCCTCATCTTCATCGCTGCATTAACAGACCGGTTTGATGGAATGGCCGCGAGAAAACTGAATATAGAATCGGACCTCGGGAAACAGCTGGATTCGATGAGTGATATCATTTCTTTCGGCGTGGCCCCTGCCTTGCTGATCTATACAGCTATTTTAGATGAATTCTCTTTTCCGGGAATGTTTTTCACGATTTTCTATATCGGATGCGGTGCCTTCCGGCTTGCTCGCTTTAATATTTCTGATAATACAGGGTATTTTACCGGGCTGCCCATAACCGCTGCAGGCTGTCTATTAACATTGAGCTACTTAGCCATTCCATATATACCTAGTGAATTGGTATTATTCTTTACTATCATTTTATCTTTATTGATGATCAGTTCGTTTACGTTGAAAAAGGTGTAAACAGAAGGACCGGCGACAATGATCGCCGGTCCTTCCTGAAGTTCTGAGCAAGCCGCCTCCGCTTTTCTTTTGTCCAGCTCCGCCGGCTAGAGGTTAGAGGTTTTCTTTTAACAGTTGTTGTAGTACCACCAGCCACCGAATAGGAAGAGCAGGATCAAGAGGACAACTGCCAGTGCAAAGTAGAACCCTCCGCCGCCGTAATACGGGGGGTAATAATAGGGATAACCAGGATAACCATATGGCATAAGATTACCTCCTTACTTACTTATTATGATTAATATATGTGTCCCGCAGAGCTTCTGTATGGGCAATCACCCTCTATATTTGGCCAAATGGCCTGTATACTTTTTAGGGACGTGCAAGGACTCGCTTCCTGATTCATATGCTTCTAGTATAAGTCCTTCATGGAGGTGTAAATATGTCTGGCGTTCTAACAGCACTGGGGTATTTCTTCAAGGAATTAATATTTCTCGTCTCTTATGTAAAAAACAACGCGTTTCCTCAACCCTTATCGGCAGCAGATGAAAAAAAGTATTTACGCAGGATGGCTGATGGCGATGACCATGCACGAAATCTGCTGATCGAGCACAATTTACGTCTAGTTGCGCACATCGTGAAAAAATTTGAGAATACAGGCGAAGACCCAGAAGATTTAATTTCCATTGGGACCATAGGCTTGATAAAGGCGATCGAAAGCTATTCGGAAGGAAAAGGAACAAAGCTTGCAACCTATGCGGCAAGATGCATCGAGAACGAAATCCTTATGCATCTCCGCGCGCTTAAGAAGACCAAAAAAGACGTTTCTTTACATGATCCGATCGGTCAGGATAAAGAAGGAAATGAAATAAGTCTGATCGATATTTTAAAATCAGAAACAGACGATGTCATCGATACGATACAATTGAGTATGGAGCTCGAGAAAGTCCGTAAATATATCTGCGTGTTGGATGAACGGGAGAAAGAAGTCATCGTCG
Organism: Rossellomorea sp. ABR4_012; assembly: GCF_056159545.1. NCBI lineage: Bacteria > Bacillati > Bacillota > Bacilli > Caryophanales > Bacillaceae > Rossellomorea > Rossellomorea sp. ABR4_012. The sequence goes on along the minus strand of NZ_JBSWVK010000001.1, from coordinate 1,651,716 downwards.
GCCGTTTTGGGCTGGATTTAAAAGAAGAAAAGACACAAAGGGAAATTGCCAAAGAACTGGGTATATCCCGAAGCTATGTCTCACGAATAGAAAAACGGGCGCTCATGAAAATGTTTCACGAGTTCTACCGTGAAGAAAAAGAAAAAAGAAATATGTGAGCGGATGGCATTCACAATGGAAAGACAAGAATTCAATTATTTTAAAAAAGCGACCCGGATGGATCGCTTTTTTGATTTTCTAACCCTATTCCACACTGACTTCAGCAGCAATGATCAAACCAATGACAGATGTTAAGACAAGACCCATTATCATGGAAAACATCTCATTCACTCCTTTTTTGAATCATGAATCAACTTTCCTTCTTACTATTAATGTATCACTTTTGCCTCGGAATTCCCGGGGCATTCGTGAACAACTCTTTACTAATAAATGACAGAATTGTGACCGGATTCGCCTTATCCTGCCTAGTTCTGTTAACGAGAAAAAAGGGATGCCCCGCTTTAAAGAGGCATCCCTTTTGATCATCTGTCATTTTTTTTCTTTTTCTTATGAAAGACAGCTGTCCATACTAAAATATTCAGAAACAATTCTTCCACCTTCTTTCGACTATCTAGGCAGAATCCTTCTCTACCCATAACGCATTTCGTCTCTTCTCCTGTATATTCATCATCGTTTCATTCTCCTCTCCTTATTTGCTTGCATGATCATCAAAATTAATAGATGTTTGTTGTAAATTGCTGCCTCGTTTTCGTTTGTTCATATTGCTTCATCACGCTGCAGTTATGTTCTGCTTCCTCAAACGATTCTTGTTTCTTTTTAAACGTAACCGTCATGAATAAAAGATTCAGTGTCATACTTATCACCCCTTTCAAAGCCTTTTTCAGGCATTAAAAAACCGCACAGAGATTTCTTCCCCGAGCGGCACAAAAAAGCCGCAGGCAAGCACATTCTCCCCGCGGCTTCATTAAAATTTCAATTCAGAATTTAAATGAAAATCATCCCACTGGTGGTCGAATGGTTAAAATAATATTCTGTTGTTGTTCCTGAGTTCAATGCAGCAATGATCATTTTTTTCGACCTCCTTTTTAGTGTGATTTTTTCTTACATTGGTTAGTATATCCAATTATCCATGAATTGTAAACATTTTATTCTCTACAAATTTCGATTCTTTCCAATGCTTTATCATCTTATTCCGGATTGCAACATGTGAGACGGCAAATAATCTATTTTCGTGAAGAATGGGTGACATAAAAAAATGGACCCTGAGGAAGGGCCCATTTTTTTATTCATCCGCAGATTGCAGAGCTTTTTTATATTTTATCGCTTTCGTAAAAAAGACGAGTGAAAGTCCAAGTAAAATTACTGTCCCTGACATGAGGGTCATCATCTTGACCGGTGTCACGGTTTCGGAAGGGATCACAACACCCAGGTACATAAACACACTCAGGGCTAAAAGCGTGAATCCAAACCGCTTGAAGTCATTGATTTTATGCTGTAAATTCTTCTTATTTAGTGTCTGCTTCATCGTGCAATCACCTACTTTTGAACTAGTAACCTCTTATTCTATGGTAACATAAGAAGGTATGCAGCCTTCCATGTAATTGATACCAGTTCTTCCAATAGGCAGTGAACTCATTTAGTGTGATAAGGCTCTTTCAAGGTCTTCAATAAGATCTTCTGCATCCTCTAGGCCGACCGAGATTCTCACCAGGCCATCCGTGATTCCCAATTCGATTCGGCGTTCCCTCGGGATCGAAGCATGTGTCATACGTGCTGGCACGGATATCAGGCTCTCGACCGCTCCAAGGCTTTCCGCTAATGTGAAATACTTTGTGCTGGTCAGGAGGCGGTCTGCGTTTTCTTCACTTCCCACATCGAAAGATACCATACCGCCGAATCCGGCAGCCTGCTTTTTCGCGACGGCATGATGAGGATGAGTTTCCAGGCCTGGATAATAGACCTTTGAAACCTTCGGATGCTTCGTCAGGTAGTCTACAATTTTCTTCGTGTTCTCTTCATGCTCTTCCATTCTGAGTCCGAGCGTTTTGATCCCTCTGATCAAGAGCCATGAATCCTGCGGTCCCAATACGCCTCCGGTGGAATTCTGAACAAAGAACAAGTCCTCGGCCAATTCTTCGGAATTGACTACAACGAGACCTGCCACTACGTCACTGTGCCCTCCAATGTATTTTGTAGCACTATGAAGCACGATATCAGCCCCAAGGCTTAACGGGTTCTGCCAATACGGGGTACTGAACGTATTATCAACGATCGTTAATAGATTGTAATTCTTGGCAAGCGTTGCAGCTGCTTCAATATCAGTTAGCTTCAGTAAAGGATTTGTTGGTGTTTCAATATAAACCGCTTTAGTATTCGGTTTGATCGCTTTTTCGATATTTTCAATATCACTGGAATCTACGAATGTCGACTCGATACCAAGGCGGTTTAATACTTTCGTCATCACTCTGTAAGTACCGCCGTATACATCATCCGTAAGCACGACATGATCCCCGCTGTCAAACATCATCATCACGGCTGTAATGGCTGCCATACCGGATCCGAACGCAAACCCTTTCTTTCCGCCTTCAAGATCCTTGATCAGTTCTTCAAGGGCGTGTCTTGTCGGGTTCCCTGAACGGGAGTACTCAAATCCTTTATGTTTACCTACTTCATCCTGTTTATATGTGCTTACTTGATAGATTGGTGTAGAAACCGCTCCTGTTTGCGGATCAAGCCCTACTCCTCCGTGGATTAGCTGTGTTTTCTTTTTCATGATCAGATTCCTCCTTCATAAATTTTCTTACTTAAGTAACGCTCGCTCGAGTCAGGAAAGATGGTTAAGATATTGCTTCCGGACTCTGCTCTTTCTGCTTCAATCAAGGCCGCGTGCAGCGCTGCACCAGATGAACTTCCCACCAGCAGCCCTTCCTGTACCGCGAGTTCTTTCACTCTTCTGAATGCATCAGCATCGGTAACGGTATGAATCGCATCAAAGTATGACGCATCCATATAATCCGGCAGGAATTCCATACCGATTCCTTCGGTTTTGTGGGGTCCTGACACTCCTCCATTCAAGATCGAGCCTTCGGGTTCCACGATGACGGTCTTGATTTTCGGATTCATTTCTTTAAGATACCTGGAAGTTCCCATGAATGTACCGCCTGTTCCTGCGCCTGCGACAAAGCTATGGATTTGTCCGTCCATTTGCTTCCATACCTCAGGACCCAATGTCTTATAGTAAGTGGCAGGATTGGCTTCATTTTCAAATTGACCTGGATAATACGAGTTATCGATTTGATCCGATAGCTCTTTCGCTTTTGCAATGGCTCCTTTCATCCCAAGTTCAGTGGGTGTATGGATGATTTCAGCTCCCAAAGCTTCCATCAAATCCTGCTTTTCGATGCTGAATTTTTCAGGTACACAAAAGATCACTTTATATCCCGAATTCACAGCGGCCAATGCCAAGCCGATTCCTGTATTTCCTGCAGTCGGTTCTATGAAAACTCCGCCCCGTTTGATTTTTCCCGTTCCTTCTGCCTCTTTCAGTAATTCGATGCCCAGCCGGTCCTTGATGCTTCCGCCGGGATTGAAGAATTCCAGTTTGGCAAATAGACGGACACCTTTTTTTATTGGAAAATGCGTAAGCTCTATAACAGGAGTGTTGCCTATCAGCTCATGTACACTTTTATATACATCCATTACCCTGCCCCCTTTTTCCAAAAATGAATAAAAGCTGACCTTTGCACACCTTCTCCTCACGATCAGTCCACGGAAGCCATTAGCGGTTTTGCTACAGCTTCCTTAGAACGAAAGAGAATACTTGGCGCTTGGGTCAGCTTTTTTCTCTATACTTTATACGGATTCTACAATGTTCATAACCATTTTAGCAGAGTGCAGGGCTGCTTTTTCCAGGTATTGCTCGAAGGAAACGTCTGATTCCTTTCCTGCGATATCTGATAAAGAGCGGATGATCACAAATGGGACATTGAATTGGTGTGCTACCTGCGCGATTGCAGCTGCTTCCATTTCAACGGCCTGTAACCCTGTGAACTTATCCCGAATCGCTTCTACCCGTGCAGGATCATTCATGAATGAGTCTCCAGTTGCAATTAACCCTGATACGACCTGGGCATCTCCCAGTTCCCTGACACTGTCTACTGCTGCCTTCTTCAGTTTCTCATCTGCTGTAAATGCAGCAGGTAATTGAGGTACCTGACCGTATTCATATCCAAAAGCAGTCACATCAACATCATGATGGCGCACTTCTGTTGAAATGACGACATCACCTACATTCAATGAAGGATCGAATCCTCCAGCTGACCCTGTATTGATGATGGCATCCGGCTTGAAGTGCTGTAACAATACGGCTGTAGACATAGCTGCGTTTACCTTTCCGATTCCTGAACGAAGAAGAATCACTTCTTTACCTTTCATCGTCCCGCTTGTATATTCACACCCGGCAATTGTTACTGTTTGCGGATTTGAAATATTTTCTCTCAGTAATGCTACTTCTTCTTCCATTGCTCCAATGATGGCGATTCTCACATTAAAACCTCTTTCTATTGTTTAGTCGCCTCCATAATCCAGACAAAGTTGTTCATCTGCCGAAATTCAACGGAAAACCCCTCTTCAGTCAATAACCTTTGGAGTACTTCCAGAGTCGTATAATATTCCCGTTTTAAATCTTCTGCAAGATTCAGAAAGCCTTTATCCGTTGCTTGATCTATGGCGGCTTGATAATGCTGTTCCGTTTCAAACATCGTATCAGCAAATACTATTTTACCACCTTGAGCAAGCAAGTTTCCATATATGCCAAAGGCTTTTCCTTTTTCTTCGTCTGTTAAATGGTGAAAAGCATAGGTACTGACAATGGTATCAACATCATCATCCAAATTAAATTCAAGAAAATCACCGTCTAAAAACGGGACTTTATCCCCCAGCTTCTGCTGCCCGATGAGTCTCATCTCGGGGGAAGGTTCATACGGGATGACGTTCAACCCTGCTTCATAGAGCCTAACTGTCAGATTTCCCGTGCCAGGTCCGAATTCCACGACTTTTCCATTAGATCGGGAAACGACCTCCTCCAGGATGTCTTCATATTTTTCAAAGACTTCCTTATACTCTTCATCTTTACCGGCGACCGTATCATCGTATGAATCTGCCCAGTCTTCGAACAAATCCAAGAATTCTCTTCCCATCCTAAGCACCCCAGTTTTAAATTAAGTTTATAATTCCTATCAATATACTATGAATTAATTTTAAAACTGTTATTAAAGTATCATATTACTTTTATAAATTCAACAAATAAAATTTGTAAAAATACCGTTTGACCACTAAAATGAGAGAGGAGCAGTTTGAATTGACGTGTTATTTCATTCATATATAGGAGGACGAAGGATGAATATCTCATTCGATTTAATCCAGGACAAAGTGGAGTTTTTTGAAGCAGATCGATTACAAACCCTTGAGAAAAAGGTAGAGGAGCAAATCGAGCATAATAAAGCGATCATGCTCGGCGTGCATCACGTACAGCATCAGGTCGCCATTGATGAAAATGGAAGAAAACTATTTACAGCCGTCGTCCATTTCAAGGTGAATAAATAAAAATAAAATAAAAAAAAGCTCCGGTCACACTCGCCGGAGCTTTCTCAATTCTTAATCTTTATCATTTTCTATCAGTTCTTCAACCTTTGTCGGCTGCCATCCTTGTCCGTCGATCCATTGAAGATATACCCGATAGGCTGTAGAACCGCCTTTCTCGGTCACTGTACCAATGGATTTTTGCGGACCGCCGTTTCCTTCGATGAACCACACTGTCATGTTATCCTGAGGGATGCCGGTTGCGTAAGATAGTGCTTTCTCTTTTTCCTGCCAGTCGGGACTGCCCATGTCATATGAAGACACATGCTCACCTGACTGCTGTGTTCCGACAGGCTCCCAATCTGGGTGCACGATCGTTCTCTTCACATTTGGCCCCCCGCTTTCCTCTATCTGGGCATTGCTGTCATCGAGTGCAACAGATTCCTTTTCCTCTGGTGCATCTTCTTTCTCTTCTTCTTTGGCTTTATCTTTTTCTTCTTGTTCTTTCATCTTATCTTTTTCTTCTGATTCAGATGATTCTTCTTCCATAGAAACAGAGTTTTCTTCATTTTTTTGTTTACTATCGTTATCACGATCCGCACTATTATCACTTGTATTTTTATCGCTGTTTTCAACCTCTGTTGATGCATTTTCTTTATCAGTTCCGTTACCGGTCAGAATCGTTGCGCCTACCACAACGATCAAGAGAACAACAACAGCGATCGCTATGTTTAACACTGTATTGGTTTTACTTTTAGAGCGTCGGTCTAATCGAGATTTATATTTCGCCATAAGATTCCCTCCCATTATCCTAAACATTTTAACATGATAGAGGAATAAGAATAAAGCGAAACATATACCATTTTCTAATTGTCAGGATGATTGGTCCAATCGGAACGGGAGATATTACTCATTCTCAAGCTTATAAACAGCGTCCACACTATCTTTGAAAATCGGGTAAATGCCACCTTCACTGAGGAGTACATCCAGATTGACAGCCACCAAGGCGTATTTAGGATCTTCAAATGGAAAATATCCTGCAAACCATTTATTGTACAGTTCCTTGTCTTCAAGCTTTTTTCCTGTTTGGGCGGTTCCGGTTTTACCTGCAATTGTATAAAGGGCTGTGTCTAAATAAGGGGCGGTCCCTTCAGGAGAGTTGACGACTCCCCTTAAATACTGCTGCAGTTTCATCGCCGTGAAAGGGGAAATCTTATCTCCTTCCATTTTCTTTTTAGGAAAAGTAAACATGCTTGTCCCGTTTTGATAATCAATGGAGGTTGCAGAACTGACCATGAATTTCTCCCCTCCCCTGGCGATGGTCGCCATCATATTGGCCATACCGAGCGGGGTGACTCTGACTTCCTTCTGCCCTATTCCTGTTTGAGAGATATAGTTGGGATCTTTACGTTCATCGTCCGAAACAAAAATTCTTCCCTCACTCACTTGCAGCTGAGAAAAATCTTCATAATGAAAGACGTTTCCCTTCCATGTGATGTCACCTAATAAACCAAGCTTCCCTGCATATTGTTCAAGGGAATTGGGATCTTTTTCCACAAGTTCTTTTGCCAGATCAGCGAAGGTCCTGTTACAGCTGACTGCGATACTCGTTTTGATATTTATCATGCCATGCGGCTTTTCAGCCGGGGTCCCACGAATGCTTTCATCACAATTAAACATGCGAGATTCATCCACGATTCCTTCATCCATGGCGGCTGCCGCGACGACTGTTTTGAAAACAGAACCGGGCGCCAATGCTTTCAGCATATAATTGGTTGCTCCTCCGCTGAATGGATCACTATTGTTAACCGCGGGGCGCGACACATTGGCAAGTATGTGACTATTTTCAATATCCAAGAGCAGCAAGCCGCCTTTTTCAATATTGTACTGGTCTGCCACCTTTTCCAATGCCTCCTGCATTTCTGTATCAATCGTCGTTTTGACATTGAGAGGATAAAACGGATTGGCAGGTGCGAGATACTTAACATCCGCACCGAATAACGGTCCTCCGATTCCATCTACATGATAGATCAGCTTTGACTGCTCTTCAGATATCAGCCATTCATCAAAGATCTCCTGCATCCCTGTCACACCTATCTTCTGGTGCACCCCTTTTACTCTGTCAGGGTAGCGTTCATGAAATTCTTCCGCGTTTTCCCCGGTTATTCCTATCAGCTGGGAAGCAGGGACTTGTTCATTTTTAAATTTTCTTGTAACCGCAAATACTCCTTGGATTTTCAATGCATTTATCTCATTCATCTGTTCATCCGATAGCTGATACGCCTCTTTGCCTCCGAATACAATCGGGCCTTTTGCACGTTCGAGCTTAGTTTCAATGATTTCAGGGGTGACATGAATGATGCGCGCCACATCATCAACCGGCCACTCCATTCTTTTTAAAAAAGGAAATAACACCAGTACATTTTTTTCTCGGAACGTAAGCGGCTTCCCATTCCGGTCCAAAAACTGCCCCCTGCCCTCATCAATGACGAGCTGCTGTGTGCGTTGTACCACACTTTCCTCAATCAGATTGATCTTATGCTTTGAGAACGATTCTGCTTGGAATAATTGAAGCTGCATCAATCTGGCGGATAACAATATGAGTCCGATAAGCAGCAGGATGCCAAGCAACCCGACTCGTTTCCGTATCATTCCTCTTCACCTCGTATACATTGTTGACGAGATTTTAGAGTTCTAACCGTTTCAAGGGCTTCTATGATTGTGTAAAAGTACGGGATCTATTAGAAAACCGGTCAGTCGATAAGAAGGTTGCAAGGGACGCTGACTCTGTTATTTAGAATCATTCTTAAAGGACCATAAATCTGGAAAATGGAGCGTGTTTTTTGTCGAATGGATCATAAAAACTTGGAATGGAGCGTATTTTTCCAAAATGGATCATAAATTCGCGAAATGAATCATATTTACATTCTCACTCAAACAATCTGATGAAATCTCCACGGCAATCATTCATATAGAGCGTTTCGTATTGAAAATCATGCAATCCCGGCATATTAAAGATGGTAAAAAGGCTATTTTCATAATGAAAGTCTCTTTAGGAACTTCCTACAGGATGTAGGAAGGAAAATAGCATCGCAAAAAAAAGAAAGAAACCCTAAAAAGAGTTTCTTTCTCATAATCAAGATGAATAATTAGCTTACTTCTACAATCTTCACATTCATTTCCCCGCCCGGAGTCTGAACTGTTACTTTCGCTCCGACTTTGTGGCCGAGGAGGCTTTTCGCGATTGGAGAATCATTGGAGATTTTCCCTTCGAATGGATCTGCTTCTGCACTTCCGACGATTGTGTATGATTCTTCGTCTCCATCAGGCAGCTCCACGAACGTTACTTTCTTACCTAATTGAACTGTATCTGAATTCATGTCATCTTCCTGGATGATCTTAGCGTTGCGAATCATATTTTCTAATGTAGAGATACGGCCTTCGACGAATGCCTGCTCGTCTTTCGCTGCATCATACTCAGAGTTCTCGGATAAATCCCCGAAGCTTCTGGCGATCTTGATGCGTTCCACTACTTCCTTACGTTTAACTGTTTTAAGATTCTCTAATTCTTTCTCTAATTTTTCTTTACCCTCTAATGTCATCGGGTATACTTTTTCTGTACTCATGACCCTCTTCACTCCTTAACTGTCTTAAAGCTTCCCAGGCTTTTTATGTAGTCCTTCATTTTGCTTGAAAATGTAAAGGCAGGGAATGAAGGGAAAGACTCTTCTCCTCCATTCCCCGGTTCCGTTACATTGATGGGAATTTAACCTATATATGTTTATCTATGTTATCGTATTACAAAAATGACTTTTGTTCAAGAATTGTTTGAATTTTTGTTACCATTAAATCAATTGCCACGTGATTATGGCCGCCTTCAGGGATAATCACATCCGAGTATCGTTTCGTCGGTTCTATGAATTGATTATGCATCGGGCGCACCACTGTGATGTATTGATCTATCACTGAGTCGATTGAACGTCCTCTTTCTTTAATATCACGGAGCATCCTTCTGATGATGCGAAGATCTGCATCTGTATCCACATAAAGCTTGATATCCATTAAGTTGCGCAATCTTTCATCTTCTAATACTAAAATTCCTTCTAAAATGATGACATCCTTTGGTTCTACCAAAATAGTCTCATCAGAACGTGTGTGCATTTTATAATCATACACAGGCTTCTCAACCGACTGATGGTTAAGAAGTTCGTTTAAATGCTCTATAAGCAGATCATTGTCGAATGCCAAAGGATGATCGTAATTGGTTTTCAAACGTTCCTCAAAAGGCAGATGTGATTGATCTTTATAATAATAATCCTGTTGCAGCATTAAAATCGAGTGTCCCTGGAATTGCTCATAAATAGCTTTCGTTACACTAGTTTTTCCAGATCCGGATCCTCCTGCTACACCTATAACAACCGGTTTATGTTTCATATCTTTTATGTGTTCTCCTTTCGCATCATGTTGTCAGGGTAGACTCTCTGATCAACTTTGAACTTTACGATTTGCAAGGGATGGCGCGCCACGTCAAGTTCATTTCCTTTTTCATCCCAAATCTGTCCGATCACTTGTGTGAAATTAGAGATCTCTGGTCCGAAGAATTCCACTTCCTGGCCAGACTTGAAATGATTTCGCTGCTGCAATGTGACCATTCCAGTATCTTCATCATAATCAAGCACAAGTCCAACGAATTCAAAATTCGTGTTCTTTTTAGTGTGAACGCCGAACATTTGCTCCTTAAACCCTGGGACCCCTTCAAAGAATGCAGAAGCGGCCTCTCGGTTGGCGCATTTTTCAAGTTCTTCAAGCCATTCTTTCCTGATATTGAAATTGTCCGGATCTTTACAGTATTCATCAATGACTTTGCGGTACACACTTACAACTGTTGCAACATAATGAATCGATTTCATGCGTCCTTCGATTTTAAGGCTGTCGATTCCGAGTTCGATCATTCTTGGAATCGATTCAACGAGCTTCAAGTCTTTCGGACTCATGGCAAAAGGAGCATCATTTTCACTGTATAGAGCTTGTTCATCACCGTCTTCAAGCTGATAGAGATCATAATCCCAGCGGCATGATTGACAGCAGCCGCCACGGTTTGAGTCACGTGCAGTCATATGGTTGCTTAGTGTACAGCGGCCGGAATAAGCGATGCACATAGCCCCATGAATGAACGTCTCAATTTCAATATCGACTTTTTCCTTCATCTCACGAATTTCTTCACCGCTCGTTTCTCGAGCCAAGACAACACGGTCTAGGCCTTCTTCTTTCCAGAACTGAACTGCTTTCCAATTGGAAAGGCTTTGCTGTGTACTTAAATGAACCTCGACCTTCGGGGCAACTCGTCTGCAGGTCTCGATAATCAATGGGTCTGCTACAATGATTCCTGCAATCCCTGCTTCCTGAAGACCCATTAAATACTCTTCCAGACCATCCATGTTCTCATTATGGGCAAAGATATTTGTGGTTACATAGATCTTCGCACCATACTTCCGGGCGAACTCCACGCCCTCTTTCATTTCTTCCAATGTGAAATTGCCTGCGTTTGAACGCAGCCCAAATTCCTGTCCGCCTATATAAACTGCATCTGCACCATAGTGCACTGCTATTTTCAATTTTTCAAGGTTACCGGCAGGAGCCAATAACTCAGGCTTCTTCACGATAACACGTTTACCGTCAACAACGTTAGAGATAAGGTCTTTAACAACCATGGTCAACGTAACTCCTCCGTTCTTATCATCTTTCTTTATTGGTTCAATACACCGTTTCTTTAAAGAAGAACCCTGTATCCAGCAGGCGATTTTCGGGCTGAAGCAGTTTTGCTTCCTCTAACAGCTCATCCTTCATTTCTTCGTACTGTTCTTCATCCTGTACAAATAAATCAATCGCTTTTCGATACAGTTTCGTGACTTCAACTACGTATTCTGAGGATTTCAAAACTCCATCGATCTTGAATGAATCAATTCCGGCTTCCATCATTTCGCCAAGCTCATCAATGATGCACATATCATTCGGGCTCATGATATGAGTACCATTTTCATCTTCGAAAATAGGGTATTTGTTATGACGTTCTTTGTCATGAAGGAACATATTTTTCTGCTCCTTGCGGTTTTCTACTTCCAACACTTTTCCTTGATACTCAAAATAGTTACCGAGGAGGGAGCGTTTCGATTGGAACATGCATGTCATGCCATGCACTTGAACTTCGACTTCCACTTCCGCGTTTTCCTTGATTTCCATAATGGCATCCATGCTTAATTCACGGGCAAGGACTGCACGCTTTGCACCTTTTCTGCCCCAGTAATTGCATGTATACCAATTTGTCGCCGTCGTTTCTGTGTTCCAATGCAGATTCATATCCGGTGCCGCTGCTCTTGCGGCCATCAATACAGCAGGATCGCCAAAGACAATGGCATCCGCCTCAGCATCTTTTAAGAAGGAAATATACTCTTCAAGATCCTCGATTTTATCATTATGAAAAATCGCATTCATTGCGACGTATACCTTTTTACCGTAGCTGTGGGCAGTCTTAATGGCTTTCTTTATGTCTTCTTTTGAGAATTCCCCTGCCAGGCGCAATCCGAATTTTTGTTCACCGATGATGAATGCATCTGCTCCGGCATGGGCTAAGGGTTCAATATCTGAGATGGATGTCGGGGTCACCAACAACTCAGGCTTTTTCACGTTCGTTCACCTCTTTTTTTGCTTATGGCAATACCATCCCCTACTGGTAAGATGGATGTTTCATAATCTTCATGATTCATTAGCCAAGCATTATATTTCTGCAGCTTTTTGACCATGTTCCTGATTCTTTTTTGTTCGATTTCTTCTTCTGCAACAAGGCCCTTGAATAAAACATTGTCTGAATATACGACGCCGTTTTCGGAAAGCATCGTTGAGTAAAGATCAAAAAATTTCTGGTATTGGCCTTTTGCAGCATCAATAAAAATGGCATCGTACGGGCCATGTTTCTCTACCTCTTCCTGAAGTTCGAGAGCATCACCAAAAAGAGTATGAATACGGTCGCTGTGTTCTGAACGTGTCAAAAATGCCTGTGCCGCCCCGTACCGCTCTTCGTCCCGTTCAATTGTCGTTATTTCCGTTCCGGGCAGTGCTTCCGCCATTCTTAGTGCAGAGTATCCGATGGCCGTCCCGATTTCGAGAATACGGGCAGGCTGTTGAATGGATAGTATACCCAAAAGGGCCTCAATCCCTACCAGCTCCATAATGGGTACATGATGTTCTTCAGCATACTTTTCCATTTCTGCCAGAAGTGGGGAACGTTTTCTGGTGATTGATTCTATATAGTTAATAACCTGCTCGTTCATCATATGTTTTCACAATCCTCATCTGTAATCTACCTTATGACTTCGGTATAACATGAAAAGAAGAAAGCTGCTCTGAGCTTTCTACTTCATTACACTTATCCATATAGATAACGCACATTTATGAAAAATAACTTGTACTATTTTAACACAAAGAGAAGAGGAAAGCGAATGTTTCTTTCCTCTTCTCCTGCTGCCGAAGTTGATTCACAACTGCTTTCACAGGATGAATCATTCGGATTTATTTGTAATATATTTAGCTTTCTTTTCATTGTGCTCCTCAAGCGTTTCTGAATAATAGACAGAACCGTTGGAGGAAGCAAGGAAATAATAATAATTCGTGTCTTCCGGCTGAAGTGCCGCTTCAATAGATGATAGTCCTGCATTAGCGATCGGACCCGGTGGGAGGCCTGTCACTTTATACGTATTATAAGGTGAGTCCACCTCTAAGTCCTTGTAAACCGTACGGGATTTATGCTCTCCGAGTGCATAAAGGACGGTAGGGTCGGTTTGAAGGGGCATCCCTTCCTCGATGCGGTTATAGAACACACTTGATATCTTGCCTCTGTCTGCTTTTTCAGTTGCTTCTTCTTCAATCAGGGAAGACATCGTTAATAATTCGTGTGCTGTATACTCTCTATCCGCCATAGAATCTTGGTATTGTGCAAGCACTTCATCGGTTTGAGCGATCATTTTCGTGAGTATCTCCTCCAGAGAAGGTTTCTTTTCATAGAAAGAATAGGTTGCCGGATAAAGATACCCTTCCAGCGATCTCTTGATCTCTTTATTGAATACTTCGTCTGTTATTAAGTTCGGATATTCCTTTTTTAATTGCTCGATCCATTTCTTGTCATTCAGTTTCTTTTCAATTTCATCTTTTTTATATGGGGACTTATCTGCGATAATTTCTGTAATTTTATCCAGTTGAAGTCCTTCAGGTATCGTAATTTTGAATTCTGCCTTTCTCATAACCTTGCCTGTCTTTAAGCTATTGACGATTTCATTCAGCGTCATGGAAGGTGTCAGATCATATGAACCTGCCTGAAATCCAGATTCATTATTGAATTTAACATAGTATTTAAAAACTGTTGCGTTTTTCACAATACCATTTTCTTCAAGGATATTACCAATGGAAGTGACTCCGGATCCAATCGGGATCTCCACCTTCACCGGTTTGCTATTATCCGGTTCCACGGGCTTCAGGGCAGACTTCACATAAAGGTATCCACCGACGGCCGTGCCTCCGATTATAATAATAAGCGATAAAAAGATAAGTCCGACAACTTTACGAATGACTTTCGCCTCTTCTTGTCTTTCCAAGAGTTTGTTCATAAGCGTTTCTTTTATTTTATTTTTATCTTCCAACTCTTCATTCCCCCTTTCGAGCAAAAAAGCGGGATATCCGTCATGTTGATTTCGACATCATCTTCCCTATTATACAATATTTTGCACAAAGTGAAACAGGGACCGGCAAAAAGGAATAAAAATTATCCTTTCACCGATCCCTGTCTTTATAATCCTTTATAATTGAGAGGTTTATTGAGGTTTATTCGCCCTCTTCTTCATCCAGGAAAGTATTCAGCATTTCTTCGATCATGTCCCACTCTTCTTCTGTTTCAATCGGCTTTAATTCGCCTTCTTCACCTTCGTCACCAGGAACGAATGCAGAAGCATGGATTTCGATTTCTTCTTCATCATTTTCATCTGATCCAAGCGGATAGTACAGAACATATGACTTGTTGAATTTATCTGATTCAAATGTGAATAGGACTTCACATAGCTGTTCATTTCCTTGTTCGTCCACTACTGTAATTTGTTTTTCTCCGTGTTCCATTGAACATTCACCTCATTATTTTTGACTGTCAAGATATCCCTGAAGAATCATCACTGCAGCCATTTTATCAATCACTTTCTTACGTTTCTTTCTGCTGACATCCGCTTCCAGGAGGACCCTCTCCGCAGCCATCGTACTTAAGCGTTCATCCCAATATTTAACCGGTATGGAAAGCTCACGTTGTATCAGATCGCCGTAGGCCTTTGAAGCCTCCCCGCGCGGTCCGATTGTATTGTTCATGTTTTTTGGAAGCCCGACAATGATTGTTTCCACTTCGTATTCCTCGGCCAGCTCCTTTAAACGGTCAATACGGAAGTCGCCTTCTTCTTCATTGATTCTCACTGTTTCGATTCCTTGAGCTGTCCAGCCAAGGGCGTCGCTTATTGCAACGCCTACAGTTTTAGAGCCAACGTCCAGTCCCATTACTCGCATTCATTATCCCTCTTTATGCTGTTTCAAATACGATTTGACTAATTCTTCGATGATTTCATCACGTTCCAAGCGACGGATGATATTTCTGGCATCTTGATGTCTTGGGATATAAGCAGGATCCCCAGATAATAAATACCCAACAATTTGATTGATCGGGTTATACCCTTTTTCTTGAAGCGCATCATGAACTTGAAGCAAAACTTCCTTGACGTCATGTTCAAATGGCTCATCAGAGAAATCAAATCGCATCGTTTTGTCAAAAGAACTCATTTTTAGCACCTCTCTTCAGGCTTGTCTTTCAAACAAACGAATTGTTAATCGTTACCTACATTGTACACCACTTTAACGCAGAGTTAAACGGATTTAACCCATTCTTCTACAAATTGCAGTGCTTCCTCCAATTTCTCAGGGTTTTTACCTCCGGCTTGTGCCATATCAGGACGGCCGCCCCCACCGCCGCCGCAGCGGGATGCGACTTCTTTAACAAGTTTTCCTGCATGATATCCTTTGTCCACTAAATCCTTGGTAACTCCGGCAATCACGTTCACTTTGCCATCACCTGCAGTACCCAGGACAATGACAGCGGATCCGAGCTTCTGCTTAAGATCATCCATCATAGTCCGCAAAGCATTGCTGTCACCCGCTCCGACTTTAGCTGAAAGTACGTTGATTCCGTCGACTACTTTCACTTGATCGGATAAGCTTCCTGCTTCTATGTTAGACAACTTCGCTGCTAATGATTCATTTTCTCTTTGCAGTTCTTTCATTTCCAGCATCAAGGCATCCACACGGTTTACAATATCTTTCGGGTTCGCTTTCAGTTTGTTTGCCGCTTCTTTCAGGAGTGACACTTGTCCGTTCAGCAGTTTATAAGCATTTTCTCCTGAAACAGCTTCGATTCTTCGTGTTCCTGCACCGATGCCGCTTTCAGAAACAATTTTGAACAAACCGATTTCAGATGTGTTGGAAACGTGGCAGCCTCCGCAAAGCTCAAGGCTGTAGTCACCGATGGAAACAACACGGACTTCTTCCCCGTATTTCTCGCCGAATAATGCCATCGCACCCATCGCTTTTGCTTCAGCCAGGGATTTAAGATCCGTATTCACTGAAATGGCTTTCCACACTTGCTCATTCACGATGCTTTCGATTTTCTCCATCTCTTCATCCGTGACCGAACCGAAATGTGAGAAGTCGAATCGCAGACGGTCCGGTTCCACTAAAGATCCGGCCTGATTTACATGTTCACCAAGTACATCCTTCAGGGCCTGGTGCAGAAGATGGGTGGCTGTGTGGTTCTTCTCCACTTTCTTCCTTGAATCACGTGATACTTTCGCTACAATTTTTTGATTGGTTTCAAGCGTGCCCTCTTCCACGATTCCAGTGTGAAGATTTTGTCCGTTCGGTGCTTTCTTAACATCGGTTACATAAACTTTAACACCATCGCCTTCAAGATATCCTTTGTCACCGATTTGTCCGCCGCTTTCTGCATAGAAAGGAGTCTGATCAAGAATGAACTGGAATTCCTGTCCTTTATCCACTTTTGGCTGCCTGTCCTTATCGACGAGAACCTCCACTACAGTCGCATCCGTTTCCAGGTTGTCATATCCTACAAACTTACTTTCCGCAGTGATATCACTTAAGATACCGCCTTGCACTTGCATGCTTCCGACATCCTGACGTGCAGCACGTGCTCTTTCACGCTGGCCTTCCATTTCCTTTTCAAAGCCTTCGTGATCGAGAGAAAGTCCTTCTTCTTCAGCATATTCTTCGGTTAACTCCACAGGGAAACCATATGTGTCGTAAAGTCTGAATACATCTTCACCAGGGATTGTATTGCTTCCTGCTTTCTTTTCTCTTTTTACAATGGAAGAAAGAATCGCCAGTCCTTCATTTAACGTTTCATGGAAACGTTCTTCTTCATTTTTCACTACTTTTTGAATGAATTCCGCCTTCTCCTTTACTTCCGGGTAGAAATCTACCATGATCTCAGAAACAACAGGGACCAATTCATACATGAACGGACGGTTGATCTCGATTTGCTTTGCAAAACGGACGGCACGGCGCAGTAATCGTCTCAAGACATACCCACGTCCTTCGTTTGAAGGAAGGGCTCCGTCACCGATTGCAAACGACACCGTACGGACATGATCGGCAATTACTTTGAAAGCTACATCTGTTTCTTCTTTTTCGCCATATGTCCTTCCTGAAATCTTTTCAACAGCTTTCATGATCGGCATGAACAAATCGGTATCGAAGTTGGTAGGAACTTCCTGAACGACGCAGGCCATTCTTTCAAGTCCCATCCCTGTATCGATGTTTTTCTTAGGAAGCGGTGTATACGTGCCATCAGGATTATGGTTGAACTGGGAGAAAACCAGATTCCATACTTCAAGATAGCGGTCGTTTTCACCGCCGGGATATAATTCTGGATCTTTTGGGTCATCACCGTATTCGGGACCGCGGTCGTAGAAGATTTCAGTGTTGGGTCCGCTTGGGCCTTCCCCGATATCCCAGTAATTCCCTTCGATGCGGATGATGCGTTCAGCGGGAACTCCGACTTTTTTGTTCCAGATCTCAAATGCTTCTTCGTCCTCTGGATGAATGGTGACGGATAATTTCTCAGGGTCGAATCCGATCCACTTTTTATCAGTCAGAAATTCCCAAGCCCATTCGATCGATTCTACTTTGAAGTAGTCCCCGATCGAGAAGTTTCCAAGCATCTCAAAGAACGTATGATGGCGGGCCGTTTTCCCTACGTTTTCAATATCATTCGTACGGATGGATTTCTGTGCATTGACGATTCTCGGGTTTTGCGGAATGACACGTCCGTCAAAGTATTTCTTTAATGTTGCCACCCCGCTGTTGATCCACAGCAGTGAAGGGTCTTCATGAGGCACAAGCGATGCACTCGGTTCTACGCTGTGACCTTTTTCTTTAAAGAAATCTAAAAACATTTGGCGGATTTGTGCGCCGGTTAACTTGTTCATTTGAATTTCCTCCTTTAGTTATGTACTTAAAAAAGAATACAAAAAAGCCCTCATCCCAAAAACAGGGACGAGAGCTGACTCGCGGTACCACCCTGGTTGTGAATATGGAAAATCCCTATATTCACCCCTCATACACCTTAACGCGGTTCAACGGCAGGGTTTTCCTGCACTCTGGATTAGCATTCGGTCATCCTTCATCTGGAACTCCTTTCAGCCTTGGAAGTTCCTCTCTTATATGCATTCTGCACTCAGATGGGCTATAACCTACTGGATCCTTCATCATTTTCTTCTTGTAAACTTTATTGTATATGTTGGATTATAGAAATATTCATTCCTTTTGTCAATGTTATCCTATCAGTTTTTTGCATTAAGAAAATGTGTCCTTCCATGTAAAATGGCCACCTTTATCACGGCAAGGACAGGAACGGCTACAATCATCCCGATGACGCCTCCGATTTCTCCCCCGACTATAAGGGCACCCATGATGAACAATGGATGCATATGGAGACTTTTCCCGACAATCATGGGTGATAATATGTTTCCTTCGAGAAATTGCAATACAACAACCAGGATGACGACATAGAGAATCATTTTCAATGATAAGGTACTCGCTACTATCACCGCAGGAATAGCACCGATGACCGGACCGAAATAAGGAATGACATTGGTGACACCCATGATGACACCAAGTATCAACGGATACTTCATATCCAAAAACCAAAGCACAGCTGCAGAGAGTCCTCCGATGATCAGGCAGACCAGCAGCTGCCCACGGATATATCCGCCGAGCGACTCATCGACATCCTGGGAGAATCTCAGCGCACTTTCCCTCCATCTCCGCGGTGTCAGCTCCCAAAAGAATTTCTTCACTTTTGTAATATCCTTTAATAGATAAAATGAGACAAAAGGTACAATTGCAATGATCAACAGGCTGTTCATCAGCTTCAAAAGAATGGCAAGCGCCGACGCAACAAGACCCGTCAGCCAGTCTTCGATTCCTTCAATTCTCTCTTCCAATTGTGTCTGAATCCCATCCGGCCAAGTCGAGGTTTCACTTTGTATATAATGAAGCCACTTCTGGTATTGGGACGTGAACATAGGTGCATTTTCCGATAAATCTCTCAACTGATGAATGATGACGGGGGTTCCCTTGTAAAGACTATACCCCAAACCGCCGAAAAAGAGGATGTATATGAGCATGATGGCGATTCCCCGATGTATGCCTGCTTCATGAAGCTTCTCCACCAAAGGGTGAAGCAAATACGCGATGAAACCACCAATCATAAATGGAAGAAGGGATATGAGCACTACATCTAAAATCGGATGCCATACAGGCCTGAGTAAAAAGAGTATATACAGGAATACGGCACAGACTAGTGCTATGGACAGCCTGTACAGCCACTTGGCATAATTTCTTGTTTCCACCTGCACCCCTCCTTCTTATTGTATATTGTTAGAAGTTGGGGGAGGTTTTTATACAATAAATATAAAAACTGACTCCCCTGGGCGGAGAGTCAGACATAGTTAAAACATTTTCTTCATTTGTCTGCGAAGTCTTTTCATTTGTTTACGGTTCATCATATTTGATCGCTGAGAATAAATGGATGCTGCGATTCCCGCTCCAAAACCAACAATCGATGCAAAAGTTCTGTTCAAGAAAGACACCTCTTCCTAGATTAATTGGCGGTCTTCCTCATCGAACAAGTCGTCTAAAGAGCTTAACGATCCATCTTCTTCCACCTGATGAGTGTGAATGACTCCTTTTGACAAGGAAAGCTCAATAAAGCATCCCCAACAATAATATTGGTTGATCCCGATCTTCCCTATATCTTTACTCTGGCAGTTTGGACATTTCATCGTAAGGTCACCTCTATTGCACCAGAAAAACTGGTGATTATTCCCTACCATCATGTCCAACCAGAGTGAAAAATATACCTGCCCGAGAAGAAACACGCCTGAACGGCACCCTCATCGTTCACCGTTCTTATTTAGTGTGAGATATTTTCCTTAATTCATGAGGAGATACTTTTACCAAAGAAGCCAGCAAAAAAACGGATGAAACTTAGTTCCATCCGTTTTTCATGAATAAGGTGTGCAGTCATTTATTGATTCACCAGATCTTCAGCGGTGATTTCATTTGTGTAGTCAATTTCGAAGCCGAGGTCTTTGAGCATTTGGTGATCGGCCGTTTCCTGCTGACCGGCTGTTGTCAGGTAGTCACCTACAAAGATTGAATTTGCAGCATACAATCCAAGTGGCTGTAGACTGCGCAGATTCACTTCACGTCCGCCTGAAATCCTGATTTCCTTTGTAGGGTTGATGAACCTCATCAGGCATAGTACCTTCAAGCAATATCTTGGATCGAGTTCATTTGTCCCCTCAAGAGGTGTTCCATCGATTGCATGAAGGAAGTTAACCGGTATTGAATCGGCATCAAGCACTTTCAGGCTTCTTGCCATATCCACTACATCCTGATAGCTCTCTTTCATGCCGACAATGATTCCGGAGCAAGGGGAAATTCCTTGCTTTTTAGCAAGTTCAACCGTATTCACACGGTCTTCATATGTATGGGAAGTAGTGATTTGTTCATGATGGTTTTCTGACGTATTAATATTATGATTGTAACGGTCTACGCCTGCTTCTTTCAGCTTTTGTGCCTGCTCTTCCTTTAACAAGCCGAGGCAGGCACATACCTTCATGCTGTAGTTTTCCTTGATTTCTTTGACTGCAGATACCACTTTATCAACGTCGCGGTTAGTAGGACCTCGGCCGCTTGCCACGATGCAGTATGTCCCGACGTTTAAATGATGAGCCTTCTCCGCACCTTTTAAAATCGTATCCTTATCCACCATCGCATATTTCTCGATCGGTGCTTTTGATACGATGGACTGCGAACAGTATCCGCAGTTTTCAGGACACAGACCTGATTTGGTATTAATGATCATATTTAGTTTAACTTTATTGCCATAATAATGCTTCCTGATATGATAGGCACTGTTCAGAAGCTCCAACAGTTCCTCGTCCGGACTTTGTAAAATCGATAATGCATCCTCGTCGCTGATTTCTTTCCCCTCAAGAACCTCAAGTGCTAGACTCTTCCATGATTTGTTCATAACATATCCCCCTAAAATATTATTATGCTGCGCGATTTACATTTCTGAACGTACTCTTCGACAGAACGGATTTCTCCAACCGGTGAGCCATGATCCCTGCGCAAACCGCTAAAATGATATCCTTCGGCAGTGGAACGACCATCCAGGACCATACCAATCCGTACGTCAAGCCATCTGGAGCTTGGGCCCAAAGTTTGTAAGCTGCATACATCCAATTAGTCCCGACAATATAGTTGACGGCCATACCGACCAATGCTGCAATGATATAACCTTTAATTCCCCTATGCTTTTGAACAATCTTGCCTGTTATATAAGCTGTGAATATAAATGAAATGATGAAGCCGAATGTCGGGCTGATAATCGATGAAAAACCTGCTCCGAAACGTGCGAACACCGGTACTCCAACTAAACCGACTAAGGCATAGACAGCCATGGAGATAGCTCCTATACGGCTCCCTAAAATGGCGCCGGCCAGAATTGCGAAAAACGTTTGGAGAGTGATGGGAACTCCGCCGATGACCAGGAATGGTACGAAGGATGTGATGTTTGCACCTACAGCCATAAGTGCCACAAACATACCAGCCAGTGTCAAATCAATGGTTCTTAGTTTTCTGTTCATGTCTCTCTTCCCCCAAATTGAAAGTTAATTACTATTTAAGAATATCGTTCTCCGCAACTTAATGTCAACCAATATTTAATTTTGGTTTACTTAAAAGACATAAAAAGGTTAACAAAAAACAGACTATCGTTCTTTGTTAACCTAAGCAAAAAGATTATTCAACTTCCATGAAATCATAAGGGGTAATCCCTTCCATCCCAATCATTGGATCTTCCTTCATCAACGCTTCAGCCATAGTCAGAATGTCATTATCCTTGTCATCCCCGTCATATCCATTCCCTTCCACAATGAGGGAAAGCTTTTCACTCAAAGTAGTTTTCCGCATGAAATCGTCTTCTCTTTCCACCCCGAGTTTAAATGCCTCCATTTCCCCGCAGAGGATAAGAAACTGTTTACTTCTGGTGATCGCGGTGTATAGAAGGTTTCTGCGCAGCATACGGAAATAACTTTTCACGACAGGTAAAATGACAATAGGAAATTCACTTCCCTGTGATTTATGAATCGAACAGCAGTAGGCATGGGTAATCTGGGTTAAGTCCTGTCTTGTGTATGTAACTTCATTACCTTCATAAGAGACGATGATCATATCCTGCTTTTCCGTATTTTCTTTTGCATAGAAAATCGAAACGATTTCCCCGATATCTCCGTTGAATACATTGTTTTCAGGTTGATTAACAAGCTGCAGTACTTTATCACCGATGCGGTAATGAACGTCTCCGAAGGAAATTTCTTTCCGAGAACCATCATTGCTGTTGAAAATTTCCTGCAGTAACTTATTCAGGTTGTCAATTCCAGCTGACCCTCTGTACATGGGGGCAAGTACCTGTATATCTTTTGGGGTATAGCCTTTTTTCTTAGCGTTTTCGACTACCTTCCGGACGACTTCAGCTATTTGATTCGTCTGGCACGGGAAGAAGGATCGGTCCTTTTGCTGCTTTGTCAGATCGGCCGGTACCTTCCCTTTTTTCATGTGATGAGCAAGCTCTATGATTGAGGAGCCTTCTGCCTGCCGGTAAATATCCGTCAGCCTGACTGTTGGGACGGCCCCGGACCGAAGCATATCCTTCAATACCTGTCCCGGCCCTACAGAAGGCAGCTGATCTTCATCCCCTACAAAGATCACTTGAATATCATCCGGCAGTGCTTTCAACAATTGATGTGCAAGCCAAGTATCGACCATTGACACTTCATCGACGATCAGGAGCTTTCCTTCTATCGCACGTTCTTCATCACTTTGGAAACCTTCCTGTCCGTTCCAGCCCAGTAAACGGTGGATGGTCATCGCAGGAAGTCCTGTTGATTCGGTCATGCGTTTAGCCGCTCTGCCTGTGGGAGCAGTCAGTAAAACCGGAAAAGGCTCATCTTTATAGTCTTTTGGGTCAAGAGAACATCCGTGAAGATCAGCAAATAACTCTACTATACCATTGATGACAGTTGTCTTTCCGGTACCCGGTCCCCCTGTCAGCAGCAGCATGGGAGACATCAGAGCTGTTTCAATGGCTTCTCTCTGCGAAGGTGCATATTGGACGCCAAGCCGGTCCTCTAACGCACCCAGTGCCAGCAAAAACTCAGATTGCGGAAATTGATCTTCATATTGCTTTTGCGCTAATAGTTTCTCGATGCTCGTCACAATCCCTTTTTCAGAGAAATATAAAGAAGGGACATACACTTTGGAGCCTTCCCCGATCAACTTGCCTTCTTCCTCAAGTGAAACCAATTGACTGGATATCTCAGTATACTCGATTTTTTCCGGCTGACTCTTTTCCAGCAATTCCTTTACCGTCACAATCAGTTCTTCCGCTTCAAGATATACATGGCCCTGCTTTACACAGACTTGTTCAAGGGTATAAAGACATCCTGCCTTGATCCTGTCAGGATGGCTGCCGGTAATCCCGATCTTCGAGCCCAGCTCATCCGCCCTTGTAAACCCGATCCCTTCAATGTCTTCGACGAGTTTGTATGGATTATTCTGAATGATCTCCAGCGCCTGTTCTTTATATGCCTGGTAAACCTTCATGGAAATCTGCGGTCCGAACCCCAGATCATTCAGAACGATCATCACACGTTCCAATCCCTGATGCTCAGTCAAAGTATCATAGATGTTTTTTGCTTTATCGGGAGGAAGCTTTGGAACCTCATCCAATACGCTTGGGTTTTCAAGGATTTTTGAAATGGCATTTTCACCGATATGCTCTACAATCTTCTCCGCTGTTTTTTTACCTATACCTTTAAATAGATCACTGGAAAGATAATGGACGACACCTTGAGTTGTTTGCGGTATTTCTTTTTTGAAATGTTTCGCATGGAATTGCATACCGAATTTCGGATGCTCTTGAAAGCGTCCGTAAAACACATATGTTTCTTCTTCATGGATGCGGGGGAAATGTCCAGTGATGACTGCTTCCTTTTCTTCGTAGGAATGGTTTGTTTCATCCACCCGGATCCGGACAACCGTATAAAGATTCTCCTCATTATGAAAAATCGTCACAAGATGCCTGCCCTTAATATATATTTCTTCATCTCCAAACAGCTTCAAAGAATCTTGCTGGCTCAAGGCTTGTGAACCCCCTAACTATTCGTTCTTCATTTTCTCGATCATTTTGATTCCGTATCCTGCAAGCATGTGATCAGGCTGAATTTCCACTGCTTTATTAAAATACTCCAATGCTATGTCGGCATCATCTTTAAACCCTGCGTAAGCCACTCCAAGGTTGTAGTATGCGTCAGCATGTTCAGGATCCTTTTCGATCACCTTTGAAAGCTGCACGATTGATTCCTCGTAGGCTTCTGCCTGCGCAAGGCTCAAGCCCAACTGAAAGCGGGCTTCAATGTCTTCTTCATTCAGTTCTACACTTCTTTGCAGGTAAGGCACGGCAAATTTAGGCTGTTCAAGGTTGACAAGGCTCACACCAAGCATGAAGTACACATCGGCATTTTCCATTCCCTTTTGGACCGATTTTTCAAATTGATTCTTGGCCGAATCATAATCTCCTTCATTAAAGAACAAATTCCCCAATGAATAATATGCTGCCGCCGCATTTTCATCTACAGCGATCGCTCTCTCAAAGAATGATTTTGCTTTGTCGCCGTCCCCTACCGACATGAGGACATTACCGAAGTTGATGTAACCGACCGGATCTTTCGGATTCTCTTCGATGGCTTCCGTGAATAGCTTGACGGCATCCTCCAGTTTCCCTTCCTGTAATAATTCAATTCCTTTTAAGTTTTTGTCCATTTTTAGCACCTCTATTATGTAATCATTTATGGCTTCATTCATTTTCGTAATTGTACTCAGTATACCACAGAGCAGCCAAGCAAAAAGAGCGTAAAAGAAAGGACTGAGATGAAGGAATTTTCCACTCGCTTCTTCACAGTCCTTATTTCATTCATAACCGGTCATCATCCGACGTAGGTCAATTTTTTCTCATCTTTAAAAATGGTATCGATCGTTCCGCCGCCGAGGCATTCATCACCATCATAAAAGACGACTGCTTGCCCCGGAGTCACCGCACGGAGAGGTTCATCAAAGATCACTTTGACTCCTCCATTTTCAAGTGGTATGACCGTAACGGAATTGTCTGCCTGACGGTAACGGAATTTAGCCGTGCATTTGAATTCAGATGGCTTTTCTCTATTGGATGTCCAGTGCACATCAGCTGCAAGAATCGAATCAGAATACAATGCAGGATTTTCAAATCCTTGGCCGACATACAGTACATTTCGTTCCAGATCTTTTCCGATGGCGAACCATGGATCTCCGGCACCGCCGATACCGAGGCCATGGCGCTGGCCGATCGTATAATACATCAAGCCATCATGTTTCCCCATGACTTTGCCGTCCATCGTCTCCATATTCCCCGGCTGCGCAGGCAGGTAATTGCTTAAGAAGTCCTTGAAATTCCGTTCACCGATAAAGCATATTCCGGTACTGTCTTTTTTGGAAGCCGTAGCAAGCCCTGCTTCTTTTGCGATTTCGCGCACCTTCTTTTTATCAATTCCGCCAAGCGGGAACATGACTTTCTCAAGCTGTTCCTGTCCAAGTTGATTGAGGAAGTAGGTTTGATCTTTATTGTTGTCGACACCGCGGAGCATTTTATATTCTCCGTCGCGGTACTCAACCTGAGCATAGTGCCCCGTAGCAAGGTAATCGGCACCAAGCTTCATGGCATGCTCGAGGAATGCCTTGAATTTGATTTCTTTGTTGCACATTACATCTGGATTTGGCGTTCTTCCAGCTTTGTATTCATCAAGGAAATAGGTGAATACCTTATCCCAATATTGTTTCTCGAAATTGACAGCGTAGTAAGGGATTCCGATTTGATTGCATACTCGAATGACATCGTTGTAGTCTTCTGTAGCGGTGCATACACCATTTTCATCTGTGTCATCCCAGTTTTTCATGAAGATGCCGATGACTTCGTAACCTTGCTCTTTCAGTAGAAGAGCCGCTACAGATGAATCCACACCGCCGGACATCCCGACGACCACCCTTGTATCCTTTGGGTCCTTTTTCATTTACGCCACCTCCTTAATTACTTTACTCTTTCTATCTATTCAAGGCTTAAGAAACCAGCCTTTTTACCACCTTGGCAACTTCGTTTGCAGTATGCACGATTTGTGCTTCTGTATTCCCGAGCCCGAAGCTGAACCGGATTGAGTTCTTGGATCTTTCTGAGTCTGTTCCAAACATGGCAACCAATACATGCGAAGGTTCGATGGAACCTGCTGTACAGGCTGATCCGCTTGAAACGGCAATGCCCGACATATCAAGATTCATCAGCATCGATTCAACATCTGTTCCAGGAAAGCTTAAGTTTAGCACATGGGGTAATCCGTGCTCAAGAGATCCGTTCTCAGCGAGTTCAACATTTTGTTCCATTAACGTCTTTCTAAATAGACTCTTGAAGCCTTCGTACATGTCATGCTTATCTTTCCAGGAATTCTGAGCAATCTCCACTGCTTTCCCCAAGCCGGCAATGGCCGGAACATTTTCTGTCCCTGCACGTCTCTTTCGTTCCTGCTCTCCTCCGAAAGAGCCGGGCATAAGATTCACTTTCTTATGGCAGTATAGGAAACCGACTCCTTTAGGGCCATTGATTTTGTGACCTGAAACGGATAACATATCGACTCCAAGTTCGCTCACATCCATATCCAACAATCCAAATGCCTGTACAGCATCTGTATGAAAATATGCACCATGATCTTTCAAAACCTTCCCAATTTCCTGAATGGGTTGAATCGTCCCAACTTCATTATTCCCATACATAACCGTGACCAAAATGGTGTCCGGGCGCAGTGCACGTTCTATATCTTGCAGTGAGACCCTGCCTGTTTCATCAACTGGCAGGTATGTTACTTCGAATCCTTGTTCTTCGAGATGCTTACATGTATGGAGAACAGCATGATGCTCGATTTGGGTTGTAATAATATGCTTCCCTTTAGACTTGTTTGCATGTGCCGTACCGATTATGGCTAAATTATCCGCTTCTGTTCCACCGCTTGTAAAAATGATATCATTATAATCCGCATTCAGACTGTTGGCGATTTTTGTACGGGCCTGATCTACAAGATGACGGGCGAAACGACCAAAGGAATGAATGCTTGATGGGTTCCCGAATGTCTCCTTCATGACAGATGACATTTCTTCTATTACATCAGGATGCATAGGTGAGGTAGCGGCATGATCCATGTATATTCTATCCATCTTCAGTACACCTCCTAGATATAAAACATATAAGCATCGGATTCGCCATCATCTGAATGGCTGGCTAAATCTTCAATCGTTGTATTATCCAATACATCCTTAACTGCATCACGGATACGAATCCATAACTCACGCTTCGCAGGCTCTTCATCTTCAATTCCTTCTACAGGACTGATCGGCCCCTCGAGAATACGGATGATATCCCCGGCTGTGATTTCAGATGGTTCATGACCAAGTACATAGCCGCCATATGCTCCGCGGATGCTTCTCACAAGTCCGCCGTTCCTAAGGGGGGCCACGAGCTGTTCAAGATAGTGTTCCGAAAGTTCATGCTGCTGAGCAATTGTCTTGAGAGAAGTCGGTCCTTCTCCGTGACGTTTCGCCAATTCAATCATAATCGTCAAGCCATAACGGCCCTTAGTAGAAATCTTCATATTCCTGCACCTCTTAAATTCTTTTAGTTAGCTGATAGTGGTAATTATTATAAGTGGTCCGTTCCTTTTCGCTGCAGGCACTTGCTTTCCGCGGGGAGGAAGTCAAGCCTCCTCGGCGTTCCGCCTGTGGGGTCTCGACTTTTCCTCTATTTCTCGTCGGAGTCAAGTGCCTTCCGCTCCAATCCACTCTGTGTTTCTTATAAATTGTGTAAAATACTTTCTAGACATTCAGGGGTATAACCTTACTTTATCAGTATGGCTCCATTTAACTTTGTTATTGTATCTAACTGGTTCCAGCTGTTGATTGGAGTGGGGGACGTAGACTCCTGCGGGAAAAGCGAGACCCCACAGGAGCTTAAGCGACGAGGAGGCTCACCGCTCGCCCGCGGAAAGCGAAGTCTTCCACGGAAATCAACAGCGGTATTTGATAGAATTATCCGTATTAACCCTAGTTATTATAGCATATCCGATCATGTGCTGTGAAAAGGATCGTTTGATTCCTTTGCAGACGGAATCATTTCCTATTAAACATGGCCTGTGATAAAGTAAGAGTACTCGAGAACACCAGTTTGGAGAGATATGATATGGCTATTAAACCACTTGCCTTTAAAATGAGGCCGAGAACAATAGATGAGATCATCGGACAGCAGCATTTAGTGGGAGAAGGAAAAATCATCGATCGGATGGTAAAAGCCAAACAGCTTTCTTCCATGATTTTATACGGCCCGCCCGGAATCGGTAAAACATCGATTGCAAGTGCGATTGCCGGCAGTACGAAATATAGATTCAAAACGTTGAACGCCGTTACAAATAATAAAAAGGATATACAAATCGTCGCGGAAGAAGCCAAGATGTCGGGGAAAGTGATCCTGCTGCTCGACGAAGTCCATCGTCTTGATAAAGGAAAGCAGGATTTTCTGCTTCCCTATCTTGAAAATGGGATGATTACTCTGATCGGTGCAACAACCAGCAATCCGTATCATGCCATAAATCCCGCTATCAGAAGCAGATGCCAGATTTTCGAACTGAAGCCCCTTACTGTTGATGAAATGAAAACCGCCATCCATAGGGCGATCGAAGATAAAGAGCGCGGACTGGGGGACTACTACCTTGACATATCCGATGAAGCCGTCCAACACTTCGCAAGCAGCAGCAACGGTGATGTGAGAAGCTCCCTGAACGCATTAGAGCTGGCAGTCTTATCCACATCACCCGATGCGGATGGCACGATACACATCGATGTCGGAATTGCAGAGGAATGTCTGCAAAAGAAAAGCTTTTCCCACGATAAAGACGGCGATGCACATTATGACGTATTGAGCGCTTTTCAGAAATCGATAAGGGGCAGCGATGTGAATGCCGCCCTTCATTATTTAGGGAGATTGGTGGAAGCGGGTGATTTACCGAGCATTGCACGACGATTGCTCGTCATCGCCTATGAAGATATCGGCCTTGCCAACCCTGCAGCAGGTTCACGTACTCTTGCGGCAGTCGAAACGGCTGAAAAAATCGGGTTTCCCGAAGCGCGGATACCTTTGGCCAATGCAATCATCGAACTCTGCCTGTCTCCAAAATCCAATTCGGCCATCCTCGCTATCGACGGTGCCTTGGCAGATATCCGGAAAGGGAAAAGCGGGGAAGTTCCCGATCATCTGAAAGATGCCCATTACAAAGGGGCAAGTGAAATGGGCAGAGGGATAGAGTATAAATACCCTCATGACTACGAATCAGGCTGGGTGCCGCAAACCTATCTGCCCGACCGGTTAAAAAATACCCGTTACTACACCCCTAAATCGACCGGGAAGTTTGAGCAGGCCATCGCCGGGGTTTATGAAAAGATCAATAAACAGATGAAATAGAGTCTTTGAGCCATACCCTCATGATAGGGTCTGGCTCTCTTAATATTCGAAAAAAATTAGTTTTGCCAATAACTGCTTTCGTGCCTGCGATTGCATCACTCACTCTCCCCTCTGCCCTTTCAAAAAAGTTCCCCCTCGGGCATCCATCACATACACTGATAAAAAGTCCGCGGAGGTCATGCCGATGATTATACTGAAAGACGGCTCTTCCACCAGCAGCTTAAAAGGGTTGTCTCCTGCAGAATCCATGATCCTGAATGCAATTGAAAAAAGCAAAATCCGCTATGAATATAATAACCTGAAAGAGCTTGCGTTTGAATTAAAGGTAAGAGAACGAATCATCATGAACAGCAGATTGTTGAACAGCAGTGCGGCGACGTTTACCACCTTTCCCAATTCTTCGTTCAATCCTTACTACTGGATAAAAACGATGAACGGCTATAGATTACGGGCAGGAAGGCGTCCTTCCGCTGCGATAAAGGATGTATTTGAAAATTCTTACCTGTATAGTTTTGAATGTGTGACAACCGTCGTCCTGATTTATTATAAATCCATTCTCGATATGATAAGCCCGGAATATTTCGATCGTCTGTATTCACCGATGCTCATTTGGGGACATAACTTCAACGACGCCATGCATATGGTGACATACGAAGGGATCGACTATATACCGGGAGACGTGTATTACTTCTCCAATCCGGATTATGAAGACCCGATCTGGATGGGGGAGAATGCCGTCTTCCTGGAGAAGGACCAATACTTCGGGCACGGGATAGGAATCGTCACGCACGATAAAATGATTGAGGCACTGAATACATTGCGAAGAATGAATGCAACAAGATCTGCATTTTTATTAAACCAGACTACCAGACTTGATTTCTCAGAACTATATAAGTACTCATAAAAAAATGACGGTCTTTATCTAGACCGTCATTTTTGAGTATGACTTAGCAGCCTTCAACAGGCTCACAATATTATTCAGACAAACCTATCCGCTTTTCTAAGCTGCTACATCCCGCTTCCTGAACACGAAGAACGCAAGAAGCTGAAAGACGGCAAAGTAAATGATCAGCATCGTGATGGAGAACCCCATCGTCATCCCTTCTACAAGTGGTTGACTGAAGCCTGTATACTGAGTCAAATCGGTATTGGCAAACAGGCTGTATTTTGCCCAGTCAAACTTCATGGCAAGTAATCCCGTTGCATTCGCTCCCATGAACAAGAGGAATAAAGAGATTCCAATTGCAAGTGAAGAGCTTCTGAAAACAGTCGAAATCATGAAGGCCATCGTGGCCATCATTGTCACATCAATCGATTTCAATAAATAGGTTTTGATCAGGTATCCAACAATATTCTGCTCGACCACTTCACCATCTATATAAGCCAGGTGAACAGATTGGCCTGTTCCTCCGAAAAGAATCAAACCTACGAGGAATGAGACAGCGAAAAGAATTCCAAGCAGTGTCGCCCCATAAAGGATGACCGTTATATATTTTGATAGCAAAACCTTTGTCCTTGATATCGGGCGGATCAATAACAGCTTGATCGTCCCCCATGAAAATTCACCTGCAACGATACCAGCTGCCACGATGATCGCAAATAACCCGACGAGCGTCACGGCAAAACCATTTGTTTCTACAAAGGTCCATACCGTTTCTTTCGAATTTGGTGCTATATCGTTTTCGATTCTATATTCATTGAGGGCAATATTTTGTTCGATCATGCTTTTACTGAATTTATTCATTCCCTCTTGGGATAGAGCTTGTTTATCCCCCTCGATCTGCATGGATAGCTCCTGTTTCCAGTTATCAGACTCTTTCACTTTTGAATCCTCATATTTCTCAAATGCGCCAACTATTCCAATGACCAAGATCAACAGGCCGAGCATGACGTAGGTGCCTACCCGCTTAAATATTTTCATCCATTCGTTCTTTATCAGATTAAGCATGCAAGACCTCTCCCTTCTCATTTGTGATTTCCAGGAAGCGGTCCTCTAATGATTTCGCAACCTGCATAACGCTGAATATTTCCACTTCGTTCTCCACGAATGCTTTAATCAGCAGGGGAACCTGTTCTTTTGTAATGCCTGTTTGAAGCTTGTTATTTTTCACTTCGAATACAAGAGTAGGGTTGAAGGAGTTCATGACACTCCGAGCCTTCTCCTCATCATTCACTTCAATTTGATAGACGAGCTCCTTCCCGTCCACAAAATCACGCACAGTCTGAACATCGACAAGCTTCCCTTTTTGGATGATCCCGATACGGTCACACATCATTTCCATTTCAGAAAGCAAGTGACTTGATACAATGACAGCCATTCCTTCCTCTTGTGCCAGCTTTCTAATGTAGGCACGAATTTCACGGATACCGGCTGGATCCAATCCATTGGTAGGCTCATCAAGAATAAGGATTTTCGGTTTATGCAGCAGGCACTGAGCAAGCCCCAGACGCTGTCTCATCCCAAGGGAATACGTCTTGACTTTGTCATGAATCCGATCAAATAAACCGACCAATTCGACTACTTCCTTGATTCTTTCTTCCGTTATCCCTTTTTGCATGCGGGCAAAATGCTGCAGATTTTTATATCCAGACATGAACTTATAAAGCTCTGGGTTTTCAACAATCGCTCCCACTGAAGCAATGGCACCTTCAAAGTCTTTTTTAATGCTTTTGCCCGAGATAAGAACATCTCCTTCAGTGATACTCATCAATCCCACGATCATTCTGATGGTCGTCGTTTTCCCCGCTCCATTCGGTCCAAGGAATCCAAACACTTCTCCCTCATACACATTAAAAGACAGGTCATCTATGATCTTTTTACCCTTGATGACTTTTGACACATTTTGTAATTTAACAATTGTATTCATTCTTCTCTTCTCCCTCCAGCCGTCATTTTCTTCAACCATTGAAGCACTGATAATCCCTCTTCTTCCCTCAGCCTCTCCACTTCGCAATGACCTTCGATCTTTCCATTATGAATTATATAGGCTTCATCCAGGATTGCTTCGATTTCATCAATCTCGTGTGTAGCAATGATGACCGTCTGATTTCCAAAATCCACGTACGATATCAGGCTCTTCACAATCGAATCCCTGACCATCGGATCTAATCCAGAAAACGGTTCATCCAAAAGAAGCACCTCTGTATTACGTGACAGGGTCAGAATAAGTTTCAATCTTCCACGATTTCCCTTTGATAAATGTTTAATTTTTTTATTTTTATCCAAATCCATGAATCCGGTCAGATCATACGCCTTTTTCAAATCAAAATCTGAGAACTGAGAAGCATAGAAGGAAATCATCCCCTCAACGGTGAAAGCTTCGTAGAACATATCCAGTTCAGTCAAATAAGCCACTTTGTCCGCTATTTTCCTGGTTACTTCATGTTCGTTCACTGTCACTGTCCCGCTGCTCGGGATAACCAGGCCTGCAATCATCTTTAATGTCGTTGATTTACCGCTCCCATTCGGGCCCAGTAATCCGTATATCTTCCCTTTATCAAACTGAATCGTAGTGTTTTGAAGTGCCGTCCCATGACCGTATTTTTTTGTCACCTCTTGAAACCGGATCACGCCTATTCCCCCTCTCCATACTTTTCAAGGCTT
The DNA here is from genome assembly GCF_056159545.1 of Rossellomorea sp. ABR4_012. Lineage (NCBI taxonomy): Bacteria > Bacillati > Bacillota > Bacilli > Caryophanales > Bacillaceae > Rossellomorea > Rossellomorea sp. ABR4_012. The sequence goes on along the minus strand of NZ_JBSWVK010000001.1, from coordinate 1,618,225 downwards.
TCGATCATTTGTTTCTGCGATAGACCGAGTTCTTTCATGTTGCGGATGAATTGCTCCACCACTTCCCTTTGAACTTTCTCATTCAGCACAGATAGAATCTCCTGATTTTCCGTTACAAATGTTCCCTGCCCTCTCCTTGTCTCCACGATATCCATCCTTTCTAATTCGCTGTACGTACGTTGAATGGTATTCGGATTTACCCCTGATTGAATCGCCATCTCCCTGACGGAGGGAAGCTTATCTCCAGGATTCAATTCATTTCTGACGATTTCCCGGATGATGCGGTCTGCTATTTGTACGTATATCGGTTTTGATGCTGTATATTCTTCTGTCATTCCTTACACCTCTACTTTACGGTCTAATAACCAGCAGGAAATGATAAATAAAGTAATCATGACAAGTCCTTCAAAAGCAAAGGGAAGGATAGGAAACGGGATGACTTCACTATAAAACCCTGCCTCTGCAGTTCCCTGCCCGGCTGTAAACGCAAAGCCTGACGGTACATCGATCGTCCAGACTTCAAAAAGATTCTGCACCCATCCGACACTCATCAAGATTGCTGTACTGCTCTGATAGACAATGATGAATACCAAGATGAACAGCCATCTAATGTTTTTAATCGCCGGGAATTTCCCCAGTGCGTGGTAAAAAGTCCAAAAAAAGAAGGTCCAAATGGAAAAGTTAAACGCAGCAACAGTGATTCCAAGATTAAAAAGAATTCCTTCTTTAAACGGCCAATACGAAAAGAAGTTCTCAGCATCCGGCAGTCCCGCAATACTGATGACCCCAAGAATATCAACCAATAAGAAAGACAATGTTGAGTAAATGAAGGCAATAATCAATTTCGGAGCGATCAGCTTAAAACCGCTTTGTGGACTATGCAGCCACAGCTGTGTCTTACCTTCCACCCTGAGCATGGAGAAAAGGATAACCGGCATGACGGCCAGATGGAAGACCCCGAGCATAATGACAAACACAATCACAACAGTCGGTTCCCCTGTCACTCTGCCGAGTATCATCCCCAATGCGTAAATAAATAAGATAATGGCGAGCCATCCGTAAAACCAAATTTTTGATGTTTTCATATCCTTCCACAGAAGTCCTTTAAATGCGCTCATATCCGACTCTCCCTAAAGCGTTTTAGTGTTCTAGTTAGATAGTACACTATAACACGTTCAAGAGTCAATCCATTTTACATAAAATGGGTTCATTTATTTTAACTGTTGTGTAAAGCTATAAAAAAGAGTTTATACAGGGAGGGATATCATGAATTCTTCAAAAAAAAGCTGGACAGATTCAGAAGACAAGCTGTTAATGAACACCGTGCACTCATACTTGGACCGGGGACTTCCGAAGAAGGAAGCGTTCAAGGAAGTGGCTGCAAAAATAAACCGTTCAGCTGCCACCTGCTCCCATCGTTATTATGCTATAAGGAAAACACAACCATCAGAGGTGAACGACTCCCTAATCACACTGCAGGATTGCATCCAATTTCTAAACGACACGCAGCAGCCGGAAACCCTAAGACAAGAAAATGAGTCGTTGAAAAAAGATAAGAGGGAGCTTCTCCAAGTTCAAAAACATTTAAAGGACAGATATATTACACTCATGGGGAAACACGAGAAGCTGCAACAATTGCTGTCGATCATCAAAGAAGCCGAAAATTATGAGGAGCCTTCTTCTGCACCGGTCATTCATTAAGCTCCTTCACAAAAAAGAAGACCCGTCTTTTTTCCAGACGGGTCTTCCTCTTTTATTTATCTTTCACTCTTTTGATTTCAATATCTTTTAACAATTGATTCATTACATGGCTTGCTGCAATTAACCCTGCCACCGAAGGGACAAAAGCATTCGAAGACGGCGGAAGCTGAGCTTTCCTGATCTTAGCATCGTCCTTTCCTACTTCCTTCCTCACATCTTCTCGGATGACAATCGGACTCTCATCAGAGAATACAACGGTTACACCTTTCTTGATTCCTTCTTTCTTCAAACGTGTCCGGATGACCTTTGCAATCGGATCCGTATGCGTTTTACTGATATCGGCAATCTGGAAACGGGTAGGATCTGTTTTATTTGCGGCACCCATACTTGAGATCAAAGGAATATCCCTCTTGAGACATTCTTTCATTAAATGTATTTTATAAGAAATCGTGTCGGATGCATCAATCACATAATCCAATCCGTAACTGAAGAACTCTTCATACGTTTCTTCCGTATAGAACATCTTCAGTGAAATCACTTCACACTCTGGGTTTATATCTTTAATGCGATCGCGCATCAAATCGGCTTTGGGCTTGCCTACTGTAGAGAGCAGCGCATGAATCTGACGGTTTACATTTGTGATGTCCACATCATCTTTATCCACTAATAAAAGACGTCCTACACCTGAACGTGCCAATGCTTCTGCTGCAAAGGATCCCACTCCGCCGATTCCGAGCACAGCAACTGTACTGTTCTTCAGCGTATTGAGGCCTTCCTTTCCGATCGCTAATTCATTTCTTGAAAACTGGTGTAGCAATTCAATCAACTCCATTATAAGTATTCGACTAGGTTTATACTGAATTAGAATAAAGGATAGCAGGGGGAAAATCAACTTGAAATCTTTTCTGCCGTTTGTTTTTCTAAGAGTCTTTATCTTTAAAACTTAGACCGTTCCTTTCCGCTGCAGGCATTTGCTTTCCGCGGGGAGGAAGTCGAGCCTCCTCGGCGTACCGCCTGCGGGGTCTCGACTTTTCCTCTATTTCCCGTCGGAGTCAAATGCCTTCCGCTCCAATCCACTCTGTGTTTTCAAAGAGGTAAGCAACAACCTACTTGGATAAAGCTTTTTATATTAATGGTCCAACAAAAAAACCAGGCTTTGAACCAGCCTGGTTTTATTCAAATATGATTTTTTTAATAGAAGTAAACAAGTCCCAATCGTGCCGTCGCTGCGATTCCTTCGTTTTGAACCCGCTCTCGGCAGGTGGGTGCTTTGCTCTGCTAGTTGTTAGTCCTCGTTGAGGCATGAACGCGTAACAGAAACGACAAGCTCCCAAAGTTATAAGTGTTCGGTCAAAACTATCAGGGTTAACGTCGTACACATCAGGACTCGTTTGTGATTGTTTAAATCATACCATAAGAATTTTGAATTTTCAATGAACTGACCTTAGTAAATTTTACTCATTCTCAACGTCAAGGGACAAAGATAATTCTTTTAATTGAGCTGCACTGACACCGCCAGGCGCTTCTGTCAACAAGCAGCTTGCACTTGCTGTTTTAGGGAAGGCAATGGTGTCGCGTAAATTCGTACGACCGGCAAGGAGCATAACAACACGGTCCAATCCCAGAGCGATTCCGCCATGTGGAGGTGTACCGTATTCGAAAGCTTCCAATAGGAATCCGAATTGCTCCTGAGCTTCTTCCTTAGAGAAACCTAGTACGTTGAACATCTTCTCCTGGATGTCGCGTTCGTAAATACGAAGCGATCCCCCTCCAAGTTCATATCCGTTGAGGACTAGGTCATATGCTTCAGCACGTACTTCTGCAGGATTAGAATTGAACTTTTCGATATCTTCACGGACTGGCATTGTAAATGGATGATGTGCTGCGTAATAACGGTTCTCTTCTTCATCGAATTCAAGGAGCGGCCAATCCGTCACCCATAAGAAATTGAACTTACTCTCATCAATCAGTTTAAGCTCTTTTCCTAATTTCAAACGCAAAGCACCCAATGCGTCAGCAACGACTGATTTTTTATCAGCTACGAATAGAAGCAAGTCTCCAGCTTCGGCCTGAGCTGCAGCTGATAGTTGAGAGGCATCTTCGTCGGTCACAAATTTTGAAATCGGACCTTTCAATCCTTCTTCTTCTACTTTCAGCCATGCAAGTCCTTTTGCACCGTAACGAGAAACGAATTCAGTCAATGCATCTATATCTTTACGTGAATACTCAGATGCAGCTCCTTTCACATTGATCAGCTTTACTTGACCGCCGGACCCGACAGCACCGGAGAAGACTTTGAAACCGGAATCCTTCACGATTTCCGATACATCGATGAGTTCCATCGCGAATCGTGTATCTGGCTTATCCGAACCATAACGGCTCATGGCGTCATCATACGTCATGCGCGGAAATGGTGTTTCGATATTAATGCCTTTTGCGTCATTCATAAGCTTTTTCATCATATCTTCGACCAGGGCCAAGATTTCATCCAGCTCCATGAAGCTCATTTCCATATCAATCTGAGTAAATTCCGGCTGGCGGTCTGCTCGAAGGTCCTCATCACGGAAACAGCGTACAATTTGATAATAGCGGTCGAACCCGGAAACCATCAGCAATTGTTTGAAGATCTGCGGTGATTGAGGCAGAGCATAGAACTCTCCCGGATGTACACGGCTTGGCACTAAATAATCACGCGCGCCTTCTGGAGTACTTTTTGTCAGAATCGGCGTTTCGATATCCAAGAAGCCATTATTATTTAAAAATGTACGGAACGATGTCGTTACATTGTGGCGCATTTTAAGGGTGTCGGCCACAGCAGAGCGTCGAAGATCGATATAGCGGTATTTCAAACGGACATCTTCCGACACTTCCATTTGGTCATCAATCATGAATGGAGGAGTTTTCGCTTCATTTATGATTTCCACCTTATCAACCTGGATTTCGACTTTACCGGTCTTTAAATTAGGATTGACTGTTCCTTCTCCTCTTTCTACTACCGTACCGGTAATACTTAACACATATTCATTGCGGATTTTCTCTGCAAGAGCAAGGGCTTCTTCTGAGAGATCCGGATTGAAAACAGCCTGCACAATCCCTTCTCTATCCCTAAGATCGATGAAAATCAATCCGCCGAGGTCTCTTCTCTTTTGAACCCATCCTTTGATGGTCACTTTTTGACCAATGAATGATTCTGTTATTTCACCGCAGTATGCTGTTCTTTTTGTCATCTCGTTCTCCTCCTTGATGAAATTCTCCATCTTTTTTCCACTAGGATAATTTTCCTTTAATCGTATCGACAAACTGGTCAAGATTGACTTCTTCTTGTTCTCCGGTCGCCATATCTTTTAAATTAATCTTGTTTTCCTTCAGCTCGTCGTCTCCGATGACCGCGACATACTTGGCCTGATGACGGTCTGCTGCTTTGAACTGGGCTTTCAGCTTCCGGTCAAGATAATCCTTCTCGGAAGAAATACCTTCTTTTCTTACCGTGTGAAGAAGCTTCACTGCATAATCTTTGGCCTCTTCACCAAGAGACACGATAAAGAGGTCTATTCCCTCTTCGATTGGAAGTTCGACTCCTTCTGCATCCAAAGCGGACAACAGTCTTTCAATACTGAATGCAAAGCCGATACCGGGTGTTTCAGGTCCTCCAATCTCTTGAACAAGACCGTTATAACGCCCGCCTCCGCAAAGCGTCGTGATCGCTCCGAAACCTTCCGCATTGCTCATTATTTCAAAGGCCGTGTGATTATAATAATCCAGCCCTCTTACGAGAGTCGGATCCACTTCGAACTCTACATCCATGTCTTTCAGGTAGCGCTGGACTTTTTCAAAGTAATCCTTCGATTCATCATTTAAATATTCAAGGATTGATGGGGCCGTAGACATCAATTCGTGATCGCGGTCTTTCTTGCAATCCAATATTCGTAATGGGTTTTTCTCCAGTCTGTTCTGGCAGTCTCCGCAGAATTCGTTGATTCTTGGCTTAAAGTGATTGATAAGAGCCTCTCTGTGCGCATTTCGGCTTCCCGAATCACCGAGGCTGTTGATGACCAGCTTTAACTGTTTCAAACCTAGTTCTTTGTAAATGCTCATTGCAAGGGAAAGGACTTCCGCATCGATAGCCGGATCCTCGCTCCCGAGTGCTTCGACTCCGAATTGAACGAACTGGCGGTATCGTCCAGCCTGAGGACGTTCGTACCGGAACATGGGTCCTGAATAATACAGTTTCACCGGCTGACTCGGATTCCCAAACATCTTATTGCCGACAAAAGATCTTACGACAGATGCCGTTCCTTCAGGACGAAGGGCAAGACTTCTCCCTCCCCTGTCTTCGAACATATACATTTCTTTTTGAACAATATCCGTCGTATCCCCTACGCCTCTTGTAAAAAGTTCGCTCGATTCGAAGACCGGTGTGCGAATTTCTTTATATTGATAGGCATGACATAGATTTTTCGCCACTTCCTCTACGTACTGCCACTTTTCCACATCCCCAGGCAATATATCCTGTGTACCTCTTGGTATTTGAATGGACAAGTTGAATTCCTCCTTCAATGAAACTAACTAATTTATGTAAATAAAAAAAGCCCTCGATCCCTTGTCATAAAAAACAAGGGACGAGAGCTGTTATTCCCGTGGTGCCACCCTAATTGAGATCAATAAAGACCTCCACTCAGCCAGTTAACGCCTGGTACGTTCATCTCCTACTAGTATAACGTTCAGAGCGAAACCTTCCCGAGTGTTCATTCACTAAGGCACTTTGCAGAATGCTTTCAGCCGCGGCATTTCCTCTCTTATCCAAGTGTTTGCTTAGTTACTGTTCTCGATCATCGGTTTTAAATATAAAATGTTATTTTATTTCTATAATGATACGTATGGCATAAGTTCATGTCAAGAGGCTGAATGAATTTTTTCTCAGGATCTTTCCATTTTCTTTTTCAATAATTTGACTTCCCTTAAGGAAAGCCCAAATTCAGAGGCGAGTTCAACATTCATCGCATCTTTCTCCCGCTCTACAAAATGATGAAAATTCACTCCGAATAACTGATTCTCCCCATTGGCACTCATAAAGTTTTTATCACTGGACCTCATGCAGACCATCCTTTCCAACATTCATATCTACTATCATTTCCAATTACCCAAATTTCTATCGTCATGGAGGAATTTTAATTTTTTTATCGTATTAAACGGTAATGGGAATTTTCATCGGATGAAATAAAAGTTCCTGAAAAATCTCCGATAATAAAGGAGTAAGAAAAATCAACAGAAGGTGGTGAAGGCAATTAAAAAAGTCACAGCAGTCATCCTGGCATTATTATTAATTTTCCCTTTTCAGCCGTTGACGGAATCCTACGTCCATGCCGACGAAGGAAGAGTGTCCATCAGTACGGCAACGCTTAATGTCCGTACAGGACCTGGCCTCAGTTATCCAGTCTTGACACAAGTACATAGAAATCAGACGTTCCGTATTGTTGAGACGAAGAATGACTGGTACAAGATCTCCACAGACAAAGGAGAAGGCTGGGTGGCAAATTGGCTCGTCACCCGTGAATCAATATCATCTGACGAAACCGGGCAACAGGGAACTGTAAGTACCAATGGACTGCGGTTAAGAAAAGGCCCGAGCACGTCCGAGGCGGTCGTCTCAGTTTTAAATAAAGGGGACAAGGTTACGATCTCCGAATCGAGCGGCAGCTGGCTGTCCGTGCAATCGGGGAATGTGAGCGGATGGGTCCATAAGGATTACGTGAATCTGAGCGAACGTTCAAGTACACCTGTTTCTCCTTCTAAAAAACAGGAAGCGAAGCAGGGCGTGATTACCACAGGCACGTTAAACGTCAGAAAATCACCTTCACTTGGGAGTCCCATTGCTGGTGCTGTCCACAGAGGCAATACAGTATCGATCACCGGCAGTGTCTCCGGCTGGTATGAGATTCAATTTGGAAATACGAAAGCCTGGATTTCAGATAATTATATTGAAATATCCAGCACTTCGGCTGATGCTCCTTCCACTTCGGAGAGCTTCACAGGAATGATAACCGTAAATTCATTAAATGTTAGAAGTGAGGCTTCTTTAAACGGGAATATCATCGGCAAGGTCAATAAAGGAGAGAAGTACCCTATATTGTCAGAGCGAAATAATTGGTTTCAGATCAAACTCTCCGGCGGTAAATCTGGTTGGATTGCCGGTTGGTTTGTGCAAAAAACGGTAGCCGAAGAACAGAAAAAAGCAACCTCTTCAGCACAGCCTTCAGGTGAGAAGGTAACCATCCTTCATAACGGGACCAATATCAGAAGCAGTGCCGATGTTCAGTCTGAAGTCGTCCGACGGGCGAACAGCGGAGAAACCTTCTCTGTCACAGAAAAAAAAGGAGACTGGTATGAAATCAAATTGGAGGATGGAACGATCGCTTATGTTGCAGGATGGATCGTATCTATACGATCGGGGAATGGTTCTGAGACCACTCCTTCCAGGAACACAAGCGGAGGGATAAAAGACAAAGTCATCATTATTGACCCAGGACATGGTGGCCGTGACAGCGGTACGATCGGTACGAGGGGGACGCTTGAAAAGCTGATTACAATGAAAACCGGACAGCTTCTGGCAGATAAGCTTAGAAGCGCGGGTGCAGAAGTCGTCCTCACTAGGAAAAACGATGAATATGTGTCACTTCCTTCGCGCGTATCACTGTCACATTATTATGAATCGGATGCGTTTATCTCCATCCACTTCGACAGTATTTATGACAGCAGTGTCGCCGGCCATACTACCTTTTATAATAAAAGCTATCAAAAAGATCTGGCGTATGATGTGCACGAAAGCCTTGCAAGCAGACTGCCATCAAGAGACCGCGGAGTCCGCACTGGGGACTATCATGTCATCCGCGAAAACAAACAAGCTGCCATCCTGCTCGAATTAGGATTTTTAAGCAATCCGGCTGAAGAAGCGAATATGACTTCTCATTATTATCAAGATTTGGCTGCAACAGCGATCTATCATGGGCTGAATGATTATTTCTCTAATTGATAGGTCCTGAGCACATTAAACTAACAATGAAAAAGCTGCCCCATATGAGGCAGCTTTTTCATTAGATTATTTACTTTCCAGGATCAGCGTGACAGGTCCGTCGTTTGTCAATTTGACATCCATCATTTCCCCGAACACACCTGTTTCCACCTTAACACCTTTTACTTCCAACAGTTGATTGAAATGTTCATAAAGAGGGAGTGCATGACCGGGCTTTGCTGCATCCATGAAATTCGGTCTTCTTCCTTTTCGGCAGTCACCATATAATGTGAATTGAGAAATTGATAAGATTTCACCCTTTACATCCAGCAGGGAATGATTCATCTTTCCGTCCTCATCTTCAAATACCCTCAGATTCACCACTTTATCTGCTATATAGCGGGCGTCTTCTTCTTTATCTTCATGGGTGATGCCTACAAGCAGAACAAAGCCTGACTGAATCTGTCCAGTCACTTCTCCCCCGACAGTCACAGAGGCTTCTTTACATCTCTGCAGAACGACTTTCATGAAAGAAAACCTCCCCTAGTTCATAATTCTGCGTACAGCGTATACATCAGATATTTGTTTAATTCTCTCCACAACCCTGTGAAGGTGGGAGATATTCTGTATCGAAATAGACATATTGATGGTTGCCATTTTATTTCGATCCGATCTACCGCTGACAGCAGTAATATTTGTCTTCGTTTCATTTACCACTTGCAGTACTTCATTTAAGAGACCTCTGCGGTCATAGCCTGATATTTCAATATCGACATTATATTCTTTCCGATCCTGGCCGTCACCTTCCCATGAAACCGGAATGAGGCGCTGTTCAACTTCTTCCGTCTGGACATTCGTACAATCTGCCCGGTGTACGGAAACTCCGCGGCCTTTTGTAATAAACCCGACAATTTCATCCCCGGGCACAGGACTGCAGCAACGCGATAACCTAATAAGCAGGTTGTCGATTCCCTTCACTTGTACCCCGGCATCCTTTTTCCGTTTAACAGGCTGAGCATTCAATTCTTTCATGGTTTCTTCGAGCTTATCTTCCTGTTCACGTTTCTTACGGTCTTTCTCTGTCAGGCGATTAGCAATTTGGGCTGCCGTGATGCCATTGTAGCCGACTGCGGCATACATATCATCTTCATTCGAGAAGTTGAACTTCTCTGACACACGCTGGATGTTTTCTGCAGTTAGGATTTCCTTCAAATCAAAGTCCTGATTTTTAATTTCTTTTTCAACCAGATCGCGGCCTTTTTCAATGTTTTCTTCTCTTCTCTGCTTTTTAAAGAATTGTTTTATCTTATTCTTGGCCTGTGAAGTCTGAGCTAGCTTCAACCAGTCCTGACTAGGTCCATATGAATGTTTGGACGTAAGAATTTCAATGATGTCACCCGTCTTTAATTTATAATCAAGTGTCACCATTTTCCCATTCACTTTTGCGCCGATCGTTTTATTTCCGATTTCCGAGTGGATGCGGTAGGAAAAGTCGATTGGAACTGATCCAGACGGTAACTCGAGAACATCCCCTTTTGGCGTGAACACAAACACCATATCGGAAAAAAGGTCAATCTTAAGAGACTCCATGAATTCCTCAGCATTGGCCGATTCATTCTGGAACTCCAGAATTTCCCTGAACCACGAAAGTTTCTTTTCGAATGAAACTTTATCATCGAGACTTTTCCCTTCTTTATAAGCCCAATGTGCCGCTACCCCGTACTCTGCGATTTCATGCATCTCAAGCGTCCTGATCTGTACTTCGAGAGGATCTCCCTTAGGTCCGATGACGGTCGTATGAAGAGATTGATACATATTCGGTTTGGGCATGGCGATATAATCCTTGAACCTGCCAGGCATCGGTTTCCAACATGTATGGATGATCCCAAGTACCGCGTAACAATCTTTGATGCTGTCTACAACGATCCTGACGGCCAGAAGATCATAAATTTCATTGAACTGCTTATTTTGAAGAGCCATCTTCCGGTAGATGCTGTATATATGTTTCGGGCGTCCTGAAATTTCCGCTTCGATTTGTACATCACCAAGGCGGTCCTTCACTTCATTCACTACATCATCCAGATACTCTTCACGTTCCGCACGCTTTTTCTTCATTAAATTGACGATCCGGTAGTATTGCTGAGGGTTTAAATACCTCAGGGAAGTATCTTCAAGCTCCCATTTGATTTTTGAAATCCCCAATCGATGGGCAAGGGGAGCGAAGATTTCCAGTGTCTCATTCGCGATTCTTCTTTGTTTTTCCTGAGGCAGATGCTTCAGCGTCCTCATATTATGCAGACGGTCGGCAAGCTTGATCAAGATGACCCTGATATCCTGAGCCATTGCAACAAACATTTTCCGGTGATTTTCAGCTTGCTGTTCTTCCTGGGATTTATATTTGATCTTACCAAGCTTTGTAACCCCATCTACGAGCATGGCCACTTCTGCGTTGAATGCCTCTTCGATCTCGGGCAGTGAGATGTCGGTATCTTCCACCACATCATGAAGAAACCCGGCAGCGACAGTGGACGGATCCATTTCCAGGTCTGCCAAGATTCCGGCAACTTGAATGGGGTGAATGATATACGGTTCACCGGATTTCCGGTATTGTTCCTTATGAGCTTCCTTGGCAAAATCGTACGCTTTCTGTACCATTTGCACGTGCTCATCATTCAGATATTCTTTTGTTCTATCGATAACCTGTTCAGGGGTTAGTACTTGATCTTTGGACATGATCAAAATCACCTTTATATTTAAAAATTTTCAGTGCTGTTTCAATTTTAATGATTGTTACTATTATCAAAAAAAATTAAGGTTCTGTAAAGGGTTTAGGGTAAAATTCTCAGATTTCATCAAAGTTTGTCGAAATGAGTCGATAGATTAACTTTCTAATTAGTATTAAATAGTCTTTCTAATACCGCTGTTGATTTCCGTGCAAAACTTCGCTTTCCGCGGGCGTTTGGTGAGCCTCCTCGTCGCTTCGCTCCTGCGGGGTCTCACCTTACGCGCTTTTCCCGCAGGAGTCTTCGTCTTGCACTCCAATCAACAGCTGGAAAGACTAAATATCGAAGTTCTCATAAACTTAGCTGAATTTAGAGTGTACCTATCCACATTTTTATCTGTGTGATAAAAGCATAGACTTTAACAATCTTATTTTTGAAAACAATTCATTAAATTACCATATATAAAAAAGGGCTGACATTTCGCAATGCCAGTCCCTTATGGATTCGTTTATTGTAGTATTGACCTTGTTGAAAGAATGTAAACGATTAGTATTGCATTAGTGTAAGGACGTCATATCCTTCAAGTTTATCACGGCCGTCGAGGTATGTGAGTTCAATGAGGAATGCACATCCTGCCACGATGCCGCCCAGTTCTTCTACAAGCTTGATGGTAGCTTCGATTGTACCGCCTGTTGCAAGGAGGTCATCCGTGATAAGTACCCGCTGACCTGGTTTGATTGCATCTTTATGAATCGTCAGTGCATCTTTGCCATATTCCAATCCATACTCTTTTTTGATCGTTTCACGAGGCAGTTTACCTGGTTTGCGTACCGGTGCAAAACCTACACCCAATGCATACGCTACTGGACAACCGATAATGAATCCTCTTGCTTCAGGACCCACTACTAGGTCTATTTCTTTTTCCTTGGCGTATTCTACAATTTGGTCTGTAGCATATCTATAGGCATCACCATTGTCCATGAGTGTGGTGATATCTTTAAATTTAATTCCTTCTTTAGGCCAGTTTTCAACGATTGTAACATATTGTTTTAAGTCCATGCTTCTACTTCCTCCTCAAATGTAACGGACTCTTTTATCCTCTCATTAAACCAAGCCTTCAACTCGTTGTAAGAAGAATATAACAACTCGTTTTCAAGTTCGTATTGCTGCTGTTTCTTCTGATACGCCGGGGACTCTGATAAGTCTTTCTTGGTTTTAACGGGATTAAGAGAAATAAATCCATTGTCTATTGTAACAAACTTCAATTCAAAAAACACCTGTGACATGAAATCTATTGTTTCTTTCGACCATCCTTTATATTTTGCAAGATCATCGCCGTGCTTGTTTAAATCGAATGAACCTCGCTTTGTGAGAAAGGCATAGTACCATTTGAAATGATCGCGGGTCGGCATCGTACTGAAGAAATGATCTTCATCCTGAAAGAAATGAGCGTAAATGCGGTGCGGCTGCCCTTTTCCAACGATGGCTTTCACCAACTCCTTAGATGCAGGCATATCCAGGAAAACGATGCTTGCACCGTCTGTAGATACATCACTGAGTGATTCAGCACCTTCTACTAGAAGAACATCCTCCCGATCTCTCATATTCAGCTTTTCAAGGGTGGTTGAATGAAAACAAAAGATCTTTTTGTTTTCTTCCGGAACAAGCTTTTCCCATTTATCGACCTGTCTGATACCGCGCACATCAAAGAGCTGCCATTGGTCGATTTTAATATCATGCAGGAAGATCTGGGGTTTTTTCCGATTATTCCACTCATTGATCGATAATTCACCAATGATAGAAGCACCCGAAAACGGGGTGATATGGTCAGCGAGTTCCCCAAGTCCAAAACCGACTCCATCCAATTTATTGTTCTCATCCCCAAGTACTACTTTTAAATGATTTTGATTGGACCCGATTTTTTTGTAGTGTTCAATCGAAACATTTTCGATTACCCACTTTGGTTTTGGATTCTGCATCCCAAACGGAGCAAGAAGTGATAGCTTCTCAATCGATTCAATTGTGATTTCTTCCATTTTGACTGCTGCATCCATTACCGTGACTGGGATAAAGTCTTCTTCCGTCAATTCACTCCCGGCTATTTCATTGAGTCTATTCCTTAGCTCACCTACGTGATCGAGCTCCAATGTCATACCGGCCGCCATCGGATGTCCGCCAAAATGCGGCAGGATATCACGGCATTCCGATAAGCTCTTGAATAAATCAAAGCCGACAATGCTTCTGGCTGATCCTTTTGCCATTCCTTTTTCAGAATCAAAGCTCAGCACAATGGTAGGACGATAGAATTTATCTACCAATCTTGATGCCACGATGCCGACTACTCCTGAGTTCCATCCCTCTTTGCCAATCACGAGAACAGAGTTGTCATCCAGAGGAAAATCGTTCTCCACCATTTCTATCGCTTCTTGGGTCATCGTGTTCACAATGGATTGTCTTTCCTTATTCAACGAATCGATTTCTTCAGCCAGTGCTTTCGCTTCTTCCTCATCTTCCGTCAACATGAGGTCCACTGCCGGATCTGCGTCGCCCAAACGTCCAACCGCATTGATGCGGGGAGCAATCATGAAGCCGATCGACTCCTCAGTCATTTCATGCTGATGGGAATTCGCCACTTTGCATAAAGCTTTTATGCCTTTTCGTTCCGTTACACGGAGTTTAGCAATCCCCCGCTTTGCAAGTATCCGATTTTCCCCGCGGAGGGGCACTAAATCAGCAATCGTCCCAATCGCAGCAAGATCAAGCAGATGAGCGGGAAGTTCACCATATAAAGCATGGGCCAGCTTGAAGGCTACCCCTACTCCTGCAAGGTCTTCGAACGGATACTCTGAGCCTTCTATCTTAGGATGGATGATGGAATGTGCTTCAGGCAGGACAGGACCCGGTTCATGATGGTCCGTAATGATCAAATCAATATCCAACTCTTTAGCTACTTGTGCTTCATGTACGGCTGATATTCCAGTGTCAACCGTGATGATCAGTGTAAATCCTTCATCCTTTGCCCAGCGGAATGCCGCTTCATTCGGACCGTATCCTTCGCTGAAGCGGTTTGGAATATAGAAATCCACATGGGCTCCGATATCACGCAGAACAGTCATCATCACCGATGTACTGCTCACTCCATCGGCATCATAATCACCGTATACAAGGATTCTCTCCTGATTATTTATCGCATCTTGAATGCGCCCGACCGCTTTTTTCATATCATTGAATAAAAATGGGTCATGGAAAGAATCGCCTTTATCAAACAAAAAATCCCGAGCTTCTTCTACATTCTTCAAGTCTCGGTTCAATAGTAATTTCGCTACAAGCGATGGTATTTTTAATTCTCTTTCAAGTTCTTCTATCTTCTGCTGGTCATTTTCTGCAATCATCCAGCGTGTTTTAGAATTTAACATACGTTCACTCCTCAGCCTTACTAATTATACAAAAATGAGGGAGGGGTTTCAATCTATCTTCCGTTCGAAAAGAAAACAAAAACCAGTGGCACATGCCACTGGTTTTGTTACTCACCGGTTTCACCTATTGAATCCGGTGCCTGCTTCTTCAGGGAAGTCTCTTTCTTTTTATCGGTATGCTTCTTTTCCGCCTGCTCCCTTAGAAGGAGATTCTCTTTTTCCAGCGCTTTGACTTTACGCTGCACAACATATAGCCGGAAAAGACCGACGGAGCCGATGATGATACCACCCATCAATACAGAGCCAAGAATAACGAGGATAAGCGGCCATTCAGACTGGCCGAATAAATAATTGACGGTTACCGGATCAACATTAATGACCGCAAAGACCGCAACGATCAGCGCAAAAGATATCCCCAAAAGTAATGTCCATTGAAATTTCATCCTATCTCCTCCTACATTAGATCAACCGAATCCTTGGATTCCCCTTCTGTTGGATTATATGGGTTGATGTGAACAAATACGTCATTTACATTTGATTCTTCCATGAGTTTCTGCTTCACGGCTTTCCCCACACGATGCCCGGCTTCGACTGTCATAAAGGGATCTACACTGATTTTCAAATCGATGATGACATAATGTCCATGCTCCCTCGCATGCAATTCGTTTATCTCTTTTACTTCGGGCACGGATTCAACGATTTTTCGTAATGGGATGATATCCTCTTCATGAAGGACATGATCCAGTGTATTATGTATGGATTCCTTGCCCAGATGCCAAGCCATTTTCAGCACGAGGAGCGCGACAAACAACCCTGCTACCGGATCTGCGTAAACCAGCCACCCAATCTCCAGCTTTCCGCCCAGAATGGAAGCTGAGATCCCGATGAGTGCAGCGATTGATGAAAACACATCTGAGCGGTGCTCGTATGCATTCACAATCAAGGCATCACTCTTTAACCTTTTACCCAAACGATATTTATATTGAAACATCGCTTCTTTTACTATAATCGAAAATATGACGGCATAAATCGCGATCATCCCAGGAGGGGTTAAAGGGTGTGAAAAAGATTCTATTGACGATTTCCCGATTTCAATGCCCACTAAAAATAATAAGACTGCGACAATGATCGCTGCAATCGATTCTGCCTTTCCATGACCATAGGGATGATCCTGATCTGGAGGCTGCTTTGCTGCACGCAGCCCAATATATACAGCCAGGGATCCCGCTACATCCGAAGCGGAATGTACGGCGTCCGCAATCAGTGCACGGCTGTTACCGGCTATTCCCGCTCCCCATTTTATGAGGGCAAGCAGTATATTCCCGACAATTCCAACCATAGCAGCGAACTCAGCTTTTTTAAAGCGATCTTCAGGATTCATGAAGTAACCTCCTTCCACTACTTTTCTATTGTAACCTAACACCGTAAAATAACGCTAATTCAGAAACAAAGAAAAAGATCCAGGGATACCCTGGATCTCTTCAGTTCTTACTATTAAACTTGTGGTTCGTCGGACCACTTCTTCTTTTCTTTTACCGTTTTGATCGTACCTTTTTTCTTCAGTTCCTTTTTCTTCATGACTAGCCACAGCTGTGACGCGATGAATACTGAAGAATAAGTACCTGCAATCAAACCTACCAATAATGCAATCGAGAAATTCAGAATTGATTCGCTTCCGAAAATCAAGAGGGCAATGACGGCGAAGACTACAGTAAGGACGGTGTTCACA
Organism: Rossellomorea sp. ABR4_012; assembly: GCF_056159545.1. Taxonomy (NCBI): domain Bacteria; kingdom Bacillati; phylum Bacillota; class Bacilli; order Caryophanales; family Bacillaceae; genus Rossellomorea; species Rossellomorea sp. ABR4_012. Next base: position 1,601,647 of record NZ_JBSWVK010000001.1, on the reverse strand, counting down.
GAGCGTCCCATCGTTTGGCGAAGACTCTGATTTACAACATCTTCGATATCTTCATCCGTTTTCAGACGGCGTTTTTTACGAAGATTTTCCCTTATGCGGTCAAAGGTAACGATCGTATCATTAATCGAATACCCGACAATCGTCAATACTGCGGCAATGAATGTAATATCCACTTCAAGCCTCGTCAAACTGAAGAAAGCGATGATAAAGAATGCATCATGCAAGAGGGCTGCTATGGATGCCAGTGCCATTCTCCATTCAAAGCGGAACGTTACATAAATGATGATACCGATTGATGCGATCGCAACGGCAATCATTGCATTTTTGGCAAGTTCTTTACCGATGACAGGTGATACCGTACTGATACTAGGCTCTGCCCCGTAAAGGCCATTGAAATGATCCTTTAACTTGGCAATATCACCTTTACTGAGATCTTCCGTATAACGGACGACTGCAATATTATCTTTATCCCCTGAAATCACCACATCGTCAGAAGTCAGCTTCACTTCTTCCAATTCTTTCTTGATCTCCTCATTTGTCAGGCTTTCATCTGCCAGGATCTGCATTCGTGATCCGCTGACAAAGTCAATTCCAAGGTTCAGCTTGAAAATGACAAGGATCAGGATACCCGCAGATATCAAGATTCCTGATAAAGCAAAGAATTTTTTGCGCTGCTTAGCAAAATCGAAACGATCAAATTTGGTAGGCAGGTCGAGAGTATCATAATTCTCAGCTAAATCCTTGATTTCACTTTTCTTCACACCAAACCAGCCCGGCTTCTTATTAAAGAATTTACTGTGCACCCACAGTCCCAGTAATAGACGTGATCCCCAGACAGCTGTGATAAAGCTTGTCAGGATGCTGACAATCAACATTGTCGCGAATCCCTTAACTGAGCTTGTACCATACATGAATAGTACAGAAGCAGCGAGAATCGTGGTTACATTTGCATCCAAAATCGTTAAGAAAGAAGATTTATTTCCTGCTTGGAAAGCAGAACGAATCGGTTTACCGACCTTCATCTCTTCTTTTATTCTTTCATATGTGATGATATTTGCATCGACTGCCATACCGACACCGAGAATGACGGCTGCGATACCCGGAAGCGTCAATACCCCGTTCATAAGATCAAAAATCAATAGAACCAGATAAATATAAACCGACAGCGTTATCGTAGCGATAAGACCCGGGAAACGGTAATATGCAATCATGAATAAGAAAATGATCGCGATGCCGATTATTCCCGCCAGCACTGTCTTATCCAGGGCCTGCTGACCGAATTGTGCCCCGACGGAAGTGGAATAGATTTCATCCAATTTAACAGGAAGTGCTCCTGCGTTTAACAGGGAAGCAAGATTCTGTGCTTCTTCCACTGTGAAATTACCTTCAATGATGACTTCATCCGAGTTGATCGGCTTGCTTACACCAGGAGCAGATAAGAACTTGGGATCTTGCTTACCCGCTTCTTCTTTATAAGAATCTTTCCCCTCTTCATAATCCAGCCAGATAACCAGCTGATTTTCGGGAGCCATTGCCAGGATATCTTTTGTCAGTTGATAGAACTTTTCACGATCCTTCAGTTTCAGGGAAACGATCGGATTATTCTGTTCATCGAAGGTTTGTTTCGCCGCACCGGAGACCAAATCGGACCCGTCAAGGCGCACCTTATCATTTACATCGCGGAAAGTCAGGTTTGCCTGGGTAGACAAGATTTCCCTCGCTTGATTCTGATCCTCTACACCGGCTAATTGAACACGGATACGGTTTCCGTCTTCAATTTGGATATTCGGTTCACTGACACCGAGTACGTTAATACGCTTGTCCAGCGCATCCGCGGTATTGGAGACTGTTTCTTTCGTTATTTCCTGCCCATCTTTAAGAGGCTTAACTTCATATAGTACTTCGAAACCACCCTGCAGGTCCAATCCTAATTTAATGTTGTCCAGGATGTTTTTTGCTGTTCCTCCCATAGTACCTGCAAGTAAAAATACAAGTAAAAAGAAGGCGATTATTCGGCCGCGCTTTACCATTATGTATAAATCCTCCTTGCCGTTTTTCACCACATGATAAAAATTATTCTATTATATTCCCGATAAATCCATACTCATTATCTATGAGAATCAAAGGAGTGTCAATTAAATATCAGACAATTTACCTTTTCTTTCCTGGACGCAAAAGTGCATTCAATTCCTCTTCATTAATATCCTCGAACCAATTAGGAGAACGATACGCTTCCACCGTTTCAAAACTCATATATTCTCCCGGCTTGACTGAAAGGACGTCACTTACCAGTTGAAAAAACTTCACGTCCACCTCAGGCTTCTTCCACTTCTTTTTAGTCAAATAAGCCCAAAGCCGTTCAACATTCGCCTTGCCATATCCCAATATCTCAAATTCTTCTACTTTACTTGAAAGTGCTGGTTCTAATGAATCATAAAAACGATCGTAAGGATGCTGATTCGCTTTCATTCCTCGTCACCGCCTAGGGCTAACCTATCACAATTAGCCAGAATTATGTACAACTTGTCATGCTTTGTCCACATGCCTGCATATACATTATTGTATACGATAATACCAATTTTGAGAAGGCAGGGAATTTTATGTCAAAGTTTCTTAAAGGAACAATCATCCTCATGGTTGCAGCCTTTATTACAAGAATATTGGGTTTTGTCAATCGAATCGTCGTCGCCAGGTTCATCGGTGAAGAAGGCGTAGGGCTTTTCATGATGGCATTCCCGACCTTGATTCTTGTCATCACCATCACACAGCTGGGCCTCCCTGTAGCCATATCTAAGAATGTTGCAGAGGCGGAAGCGAAAGGGGATATCCGGAAAGTCAAAAGAATCTTGGTTGTCTCCCTATCCACTACTTTACTCCTATCTTTGATATTCACCCCTGCCCTGATCTTACTGGCTCCCTATTTAACCGAAACACTGTTCACGGATGACCGCATCTATTATCCTCTAGTCGCCATCGCCCCGATCATTCCGATCGTGGCCATCTCTTCCGTGATCAGAGGGTACTTCCAGGGCCGGCAAAATATGAAACCCTCTGCCATTTCACAAGTGATAGAACAAGTCGTCCGCATCACGTTCATTGCCGTATTGACGAAAACGTTCCTTCCATATGGCATTGAATACGCCGCGGCTGCGGCCATGGCGGCATCGGTACTTGGAGAGCTTGCCTCGCTGCTTTATTTGTTTGCAAGTTTTAAATTAAAAAAGAAATTTAAAATGAGAAAGAACTTCTTTAAATCGATTAAAGACGGTCGGCACACCTTCAATGAATTGATGAGCGTTGCGCTCCCTGCTACTGGAAGCAGGATGATCGGGTCCATCGCCTGGTTTTTTGAACCGATCGTGGTCGCACACAGCCTTGCCATTGCAGGAGTGGCAGCGTCGATGGCTACAAAACAGTACGGCTCACTGACCGGTTACGCTCTCCCTCTCTTGTTTTTGCCATCTTTCGTCACCTTATCCCTGTCCCAGTCATTGGTGCCTGCTATCAGTGAAGCAAATTCTAATAAAAATTTTTCGTTGATTGAGCACAGGCTGCAGCAGGCTTTACGCTTTTGCCTTATCACTGGCGGTATTTCGGTCGTCGTTTTGTATATATACGCAAAGCCTCTCATGCAGGTCATGTATGGCAGTGAAAGCGGTGCGGCATTCCTCATGATCATGGCCCCTTTCTTCTTGTTTTATTACTATCAAGGCCCGCTGCAAGCGGTGTTGCAGGCGTTGAATCTCGCACGGGCAGCCATGGTCAACAGCTTGATAGGAGCAGTCGTAAAGACAGCGGTGATTTTCATCCTTGCCTCCCAGCCGGCATTCGGGATCAACGGTGCCGCTTTAGGAATCGTCACTGGCTTCATGCTGGTCACCCTGCTTCATTTCATGACCATTCTTAAATATATACCGATGACCATTTATCTCAGGGATTATTTAAAGGTCATCCTGGTCCTCGCTCTTTCAGGACTGTGGGGTCATTATTCGTTCCTTACTCTCTTTACGAATGAAGGTCTTATCTGGAGACTCCTGTTCGGAGTCTTTTCCACAACGATTGTTTACACCGGACTTTCCTTCGCGTTGAAGCTTATCGTGAAAAATGACTTGGAGCGGATCCCGTTTTTACGCAGATTCATTGTTTAATCTAATAAACCCCTTTCTGATGTTGAATATCAGAAAGGGGTTTTCATTTTAAAAGATCACTTATCAATCAAATCAATATAAAACTGTCCGTTATGGAAGCTGCAGAAGGAAATTTCCGAGATCTCTTTGTATCCTCTTTCCCGCAGTTCTTTCCGCAGCCAGAATGGGGTTTTTCCCATCATCTCCAAATGGTTTCTTTGGACCTGCCCGTCAAGAATCAGTGGGAGTGTCAGCGAGCCAGTAGATTTTCTTTCTTTTTTTAAAACCGACAAGCTTCCTGACGGCTCAAGAACGGCAAATTCGACGTCTGCCAGGTTGAAAACATCCTTTTCACGTAACTGGAGTAATAAATCATCATAATTATACCGCTGTTTCTTCATCTCTTTTTCATCTATTTTTCCATTATGGATCAGTACGGTCGGCTTTCCATCGACAAACTCCCTGAATGATTTCGACCGTAATGAAAGCCATGCAGATGCAAATTGAACGAGAACCATCACACTGATGGGAAGGATCGTGTGAATGATTGGATCTGTGGGCTCCTCAATAGCCAATACAGCCATCTCGGCAATCATAATAAAGACAACCAAGTCCAAAATGCTCAGTTCCCCTATCTCCCGTTTTCCCATGATTCTAAAGATGAACGTAATCAATAAATAAAGAAAAAGTGTGCGTATTATTATGACTCCATATTCCTCCACCACTTTTCCCCCTCAAAAAAACATTTCACCTATTAGTATGAACCTTCTTGAAAAAATAATCGGAGGAATTTTTATCCACCCAGGAATGGCCGGATATATTTAAAATATACATACACAGTTGATACAGCCAATGATATCAGGGTGATGGGGACGCCGATGAGCAAATATTGATAAAATTTGATATGTACATGTTCTTTCGATGCAAGCCCCGCTATGACCAAGTTGGATGAAGATCCCAAGAGTGTGCCGTTACCGCCCAAACATGCGCCTAAAGCCAGCGACCACCAAACCGGATCCATATTGACCATTCCAAATTCACCGAATTCCTGGATGACAGGGATCATGGCAGCCACAAACGGTATATTATCAACAACGGCTGAAAGGATTCCCGTACCCCATAGAATGACAAAGGATGTCTTCTGCATATCCCCATCAGTCGCCCTTATGATTTCACGCGCAATTTCATCGATGAATCCCGCCTCTTCAATCCCACCTACAAGCAGGAACAACCCTATAAAGAAGAATAATGTACCCCACTCCACTTCTCTTAAAATACTTTCCGGCGGGTAAATCTTTTCAAGCAGCAACATCAAAAGCACGGCTCCTGCAATTGCCACTGTTGTCACATCAAGATGGAACATAGGATATAGCGAAAAGCCTGTGAGGACCATCAGAAGCACAGCAATCGATTGAAATAAACCATTGTTTCGTTTCAGATAATCCTTTGCAGCCACTCCTTTGAGAAGAAGCTTACGGTCTTCCTTCACATGAAGGACCTCCCTGTACACCGTCCCCATGATCAATAGAGTGACAACATATACAATCACCACCACCGGAAGAAGGTTTTCAATGAATGCATTAAATGTGAAGTGTTTCACTGCCTGGCCGATCATCATATTCGGCGGATCCCCTATGAGTGTCGCGGTCCCTCCTATATTGCATGCGAGTATGGTCATGATCAGATACGGGATCGGGGGAAGATCAAGTAATTTGGTAAGCTTAAACAATATGGGGACAAGCAGCATCGCGATTGTGACATTCGCCAAAAAAGCGGATCCCACTGCCGCGAGCAGCGAGAAAAGAATGAGCAAGGCAAGCCCGTTCCCGTTTACGGACTGCGCCAGACGAATCGCGATATATTCGAAGAAACCAGTTTTACTGGTCATCGTGACAATGAGCATCATTGAAAACAATAGAGCGATGGTTTTCCAATCAATATAGGTAAAGAGAGCTTTTTCTATAGGGAATGCTCCTATCAAAAGCATGGCAGCCCCACCTGCCATCGCAGCCAGGACGCGGTTCCATTTTTCTGAAATCAACAGAATGTATACAACGATAAAAACGATAAGCACTAGAGTCGGTGACATAATCAAGCTCCTTCTGCCCGAAGTCAAGTTTCATAATAAGTCTATGAGGCTTGACCATGAAAAATATCTAGTCTTTTTTCGATACCAGGTGAATATGCTTGTACTAGTAGAAAATTAAATAACAGAGGCAGAAAGGGGAGAACCATCATCGAAGCGAAAAAAATCGGAGGTGCCGTACTTTACGGAACTTTAACCATTTTTCTTATAGCAGTTGTGGCAAGTCTTGTATTTTCATTAATGCTTCGATTTACCGAGCTAACTGAGAGTTCGATATCGCTATTTGTCACAATCGTCTCGTTTTTAGCACTATTCATCGGCGGATTCATGTCAGGCGGAAAAGGGAAGATGAAAGGATGGATGCTTGGGGGATCAACCGGACTGATTTACACGCTCATCGTTTTCTTGTTTCAATATTTGGGATACGACAGTCTTTTTTCAATCGAACAAATGGTCTATCATGGCTGTTATATCCTGACAGCAATGATGGGGGGCATTCTAGGGGTCAATTTGAGCGGCGGCCCTTCAGGCGATTAAATCAGGATTCCTCGAGAACATAAATAAAAAAGCTGCTCCCATGTGCATGGCACATATTGGAGCAGCTTTTTTTAGAGTCTTTTACACGCTGACTACTTCTCTGATTGCATTGCGATCATATGTAAGTCGGCTTCCGTCTCCGCACAGGATGACTATCTTGCCTTCTTCAATGGCATCAATCGTTCCGTGTAACCCGCCGATCGTAATGATTCTGTCACCTTTCGCCAGTTCATTCTGCATTTTCGTGATTGCTTTTTGGCGCTTCTGCTGCGGACGAATCAGTAAAAAGTAAAACAGTACGAACATAAGGATCAACGGTAAAATCGTACCTAAACCTTCCATTCCTTTCCCCTCCTTTCAATTCCTATATAGCTTAGAAGTTTTTCGCATCTGGACGGTTAAAGCCATATTGCTCGAAAAATTCTTCTCTGAAGTCCCCCAGTCGATCTTCTCGAATCGCTTGTCTGACCTGCTCCATTAATTTTAACAGAAAATGAAGATTATGATAAGTCGTAAGACGTATCCCAAAGGTTTCATCACATTTGATGAGATGACGGATATATGCGCGGCTATAATTTTTACACGTATAGCAATCACAATTTTCGTCGATTGGACGGAAATCCCTTGCGTATTTCGCATTTTTCACGACCAGGCGACCTTCACTCGTCATTAGTGTACCATTACGTGCAATGCGAGTCGGAAGTACGCAGTCAAACATATCGATTCCTCTGATAGAGCCGTCAATGAGCGAGTCCGGCGACCCTACTCCCATTAAATAACGAGGTTTATCCGTCGGCAGATGAGGGGTGGTGAAATCGAGCACGCGATTCATGACATCTTTCGGTTCGCCTACTGAAAGTCCTCCGACAGCGTATCCCGGAAAGTCCATCGAAACAAGATCCCGTGCACTTTGTTTACGGAGTTCTTCGTATTCTCCCCCTTGCACGATACCGAACAGCCCTTGATCATGCGGTCTCTGATGAGCCTCAAGACAGCGTTCAGCCCATCTTGACGTCCTTTCCACGGAACTCTTCATATACTCATATTCTGCAGGATATGGAGGACATTCATCAAACGCCATCATAATATCCGAGCCAAGGGCATTTTGGATTTCCATCGCTTTTTCCGGACTGAGGAACAATTTATCACCGTTCAGATGATGACGGAAATGGACTCCTTCTTCCTCGATTTGACGAAGCTTGCTCAGACTGAATACTTGGAATCCACCAGAGTCTGTAAGAATGGCGCGGTCCCAGTTCATAAATTTATGCAGGCCGCCTGCCTCTTTGATAATCTCATGACCAGGACGGAGCCATAAATGATACGTGTTGCTGAGTATGATTCCTGCATCCATTGACTTAAGGTCTTCCGGGGACATCGTTTTCACAGTGGCCAGGGTCCCGACCGGCATGAAGACAGGTGTTTCAAAGGATCCATGCGGTGTATGAACACGCCCGAGTCTCGCCCCGGTTTGTTTGCACGTTTTGATCAATTCATATTTTATTGCAGTCAAGGTGGTAATTCTCCTTCCAAATTAGGTAAAGCTTAGATTACTTTAAGGCTGTTCTCTAATCGTTTGCTGCTTTTCCTACGCTAACAAAGTTTTAGAAAAGGATTACTTAATAAACATGGCATCGCCGAAACTAAAAAATCTGTACTTTTCTTTCACTGCCGTTTCATAAGCATTTAGAACGTTCTCCCTACCGGCTAAAGCACTGACAAGCATGATCAAGGTGGATTTCGGGAGATGGAAATTCGTGATTAGCCCATCAATTCCCTTGAACTCATAACCGGGATAGATAAAGATATTGGTCCATCCATTTTCTTCGACGAATTTTCCATGCTTCGAAGCAATGGTTTCCAACGTCCGTGTTGATGTGGTTCCGACGGTGATGATTCTCCCGCCCTTGCTTTTCACTTCATTCAAAAGCCGTGCAGTTCCTTCTGAAACCTGATAAAACTCGGCATGCATGTCATGTTCTTCAATTTTATCCACTGATACGGGCCTGAATGTTCCAAGCCCTACGTGAAGAGTGATAAAGGCAATATGTACCCCTCTTGCTTTCAATTCTTCTAAAAGCTCTTCTGTAAAATGAAGGCCTGCCGTCGGTGCTGCCGCAGATCCCCTCTCCCTTGCAAACACGGTCTGATATCTGTCCTGTTCATCAAGGCGTTCCCGGATATAAGGCGGCAGAGGCATTTCACCGAGTTCATCAAGCACTTCATAGAAAATACCTTCATAGCTGAATTCCAGTATTCTCCCACCGTGGTCTTTCAATCCGACACATACCGCTTTCAGCTTTCCATCGCCAAACACAATTTCCGTGCCTACTCTCACCCGCTTTGCAGGCTTTACAAGTGTTTCCCATTGATCCCCGTCTTCCTGTTTCAATAACAGGACTTCGATATTGGCGCCTGTATCCTGCTTCTGACCAAAGAGCCGTGCAGGCAGCACCCTCGTATCGTTCAGTACAAGGCAGTCTCCTTCCTTCAAGAAATCGACGATATGTTTAAAACGGTAATGTTCAATGGATCCATCTTCTTTATCCAATACCATCAACCTGCTTTCGGACCGATGCTCAAGCGGTGTCTGAGCGATCAATTCCTCAGGCAGGTGAAAATCAAAATCTTCTACATTCACTTCATGTCACCCAGCTTTTCAATCTCACATATGAGGTCTATTTAAAACGTCCAATGATATAAAAGACAAGAGAAAGTATAACACTTAACAAAATAGAAGTCATAAGTGGAAAATAAAATGTTGTATTTTCTTTTTTGATGACGATGTCACCAGGGAGTTTCCCAATTTTTATAAATTGCATCAGGAAGCCGATGATCAGTATGATTCCTCCGATGATCATCAGCAGCTTAGGTAGACCTGTCACTTGGACGGCACCTCCAGTTGAAAGTGTTCATACACAAGATGCGTCACGACCCTCCCCCTTGGTGTGCGCTGTAAGAAGCCGATCTGCAGCAAATAGGGTTCGTACACATCTTCGATGGTATGGGATTCTTCACCAATACTTGCGGCAATGGTATCAAGACCGACCGGTCCGCCCCTGAAGCGTTCGATGATGCCGCGGAGCAGCTTATGATCGATGTGATCAAGACCCAGTTTATCGACTTGAAGCAGTTCGAGCGCTTCTTTCGAAAGCTCTGAGGTGATATCACCGTTTCCTTTGACCTGAGCAAAATCCCTCACTCTGCGAAGCAATCTATTCGCTATTCGCGGGGTCCCCCTTGAGCGAGTTGCCAGCTCAGCTGATGCGGCCTCTTCAATCTTCGTATTCAAAATTGCCGCCGTTCTCTGAACAATTTCATTTAATTGCTCTTCATTATAGTATTCCAAACGGCACAAAACTCCAAACCTGTCCCTGAGAGGTGCTGAAAGAGCACCTGCCCGTGTCGTCGCTCCAACAAGAGTGAAAGGCGGAAGATCTAAGCGGACGGACCGTGCACTCGGGCCGTTGCCGATCACAATATCGAGGCAGAAATCTTCCATGGCGGGATATAAGACCTCTTCGATCGCGCGGGGGAGCCTGTGAATTTCATCAATGAACAGTACATCGCCCGGCTCCAGTGCTGTAAGGACAGCGGCAAGGTCTCCCGGCCTTTCGATTGCCGGTCCGGAAGTCGTCCGCAGATTCACGCCCATCTCATTGGCTATGACCGCTGCCAGCGTCGTTTTCCCCAGACCCGGCGGCCCGTAGAGCAGAACATGATCCAAGGTTTCCTGCCGCATTTTCGCCGCTTCAATAAACACTTCCAGATTGTGTTTCACTTTATCCTGGCCGATATATTGCTTAATCGTCTGAGGTCTCAGTGAATACTCGAAAGAATCCTCATTGAGTTCAGATTCCCCTGATACAATTCTTTCTTCCATCTACCCTTCCTCCTTTCTTGATATCTTATTATTTTAGCAGCAGCTGAAGGGCTTTCCGGATAATCTCATCCGCTGATAAACCTTGACCTTTCAATTTTGGAGTCACTTTCTTGATCTCCCTGTCAGAATAACCAAGGGCCTTAAGAGCAAGGATGCCCTCTTCAAACGCTTCATCTTTATCTGCTCCTCCTGTTGGAGTTCCTTCGTGTTCATTGAACAGATTCGGGAAGTAATCCGGCACGACATCCTGGAGCTTCCCTTTCAAATCAAGGATCATCTGGCGGGCGGTTTTCTTCCCGACCCCCGGAAACTTCGTCAGAAAGCTTTCATTTTCTTCTTCAATCGCGGAAATGACCTGCTGCGGAGCACCCGATGCCAAAATGGCCAAAGCTCCCTTGGGGCCAATGCCAGATACATTCAATAATTTCATAAACAATAATTTTTCTTCCAATGCAAGAAACCCATAGAGAGCAATGAGATCTTCCCGCACATGTTGATATGTAAAAATCTGTATCTCCTGATTTTGATATTTTGAATAAAGAAATGGATTGGCAGTATAGAGTTGATAACCGATACCGTTGTTTTCTATAACTACATACTCGGGACCAACCTGAGTAACAGTCCCTTTTATATATTCATACATTGAATTCTCTCCTCATTTTAAATACTCATTGTATCACATCTTGATGAAATAGGGCGGAAAATCCCTCCGCACAGAGAAACATCTGTTCTTATTTTATCAAAAAATGGTCGCTTGTGAACGCAAATGGGAAGAGAAATTTTATAAAACAGAAAGGCAGAAATACGATGTTTAAATAATTGGTCCATATATAAAAAAACAACCAGAATCCCGTTTCCTTCTGGTTGTTATACTATAGTATATTAAGTTGTCTCCTTTAGTACAGTTACAATTTTGAGTGCTCTTCATTCCGGCACGGAATACTGTTTAAAGCTTTCCAAAACCTCTTCGAATTTCTGTTTGGACTTCACAGGGATACCTTTGAGTAAAGTCTCATGGCTGTTGCTTTCAAGCTTTTCGACATCAATCTGAAAGAAAGACTGTATGATCTCTGCCTGGCCGGGTTTTCCATTAAAGATGGACAGCACCCCATTTTCTGATATACCGAAATAGCCGTTCGTTTTTAACAGAGGCGAAATATCATCCACTTGCTTCTGGAATACGACTTCTTCCTCAGTCATGTCAATCAACTGCCAGTCAGCATAGGCCGCCCAGAAATCTTCCATACTCCAGATTGTCTCCTGTACAATTTCTTCACTGATTTCTCCGTCCAGGTACACTCTTTCCAATTTCACGGTAACAGTATGCGCTGAAACAACATCAACCGGGTCTTCCCCTGTCTCAGTCTGTTGAACGTTTTCACGATCGGCAGCCTGTTTTTCTTCTGTATAAAAGAAAGTGAAATAAAATGCACCCAATAGCAGCATTACCATAAACACGATTCGAATCTTCATCGTCATCGTGATCACCTCGTACTCGTTTTATGTCATTCCTAAAAGCTCTTTACGGATAGAGTAAGCAGAGCCTTATTCAATAACTAGTGTTGCCAAACCCTGCTAAGAATATCCAATAGATTATTTTTTTGTTACTATATGCAATAAAAAAAGGCCACCAAAGAGGGATACTCTTTTAGTGACCTTTATTTTCATTCATTATTCTTAAGTGCCTTGAACATATTATCGATATCTAAGTTGATACCTTCAAAAGGCCCGCCGTCACGCAGGTCATTATCGATATTCCGGACTCGGCTGAACGTTCCTTCATCAGTTACAACCTTTACTGATCGGCCGTTAAGATATGGTTTTACAGCTCTCTTTATTCTTTCTTTTGTTTCATCTTCTTTATCTTTGCTGTGATTTTGGAGTTCGACCGCTATCAGCACATCCGTACCGTAGGCAACTGCACGGACATCACTTACGTTTTCTACTTTACCGGTAACCTCCCCAATTTTCTCGGCAAGGTCGCCTTCGTATGCAGTGTAGTAAGATCTGTTGGCTTTTCTGGTATTATCATCTAAATGCCCATGATAATTTGCGTCTCCATGACTGGCACGGCCATCCTGTTCAAGAAAGCTTTTGTCATAATCCGCCAGTGGAGCAGAAGGATTCCTTGGATTTCCATTTTCGTCCTTGACTTGAAGGTATTCACGTTTCTTCTGACGGATATCCTGTCCTTCCCTGCCAATCGGCGAATGGTCATACATTTCAGTCAGTGGACCATCCCTCTCGTCCCGCTCATCTCCACCGTGGCCTTCGTTGGAGTAGAATCCGAGTGGTTCATAGGAATCTGTATACCGGTTCTGAGCTTCTTCTTCACCTGTATTACAAGCTGCCAGACCCATCGTCATTACGGCTGCCATTGGTACCATGAATAATTTTTTATTCAATGGTGCTTCCTCCTTCAACCCGCTGATTGAGCATATTACATGCTCATCATTAGGGTGTGAAGGAGAGGCAGTCTTCATTCCTTCAAGTAGTTGGAGACTTCTCCTACATTATGGATTAAGGAGGCGATTCATTTCCTGATGCACCTCTTGAGAAAATTGCATTCTTTGTGGAAATTGATGGATTGTCAAATGAATGAGATAGTTCCATGCCCTCTGTTTATAATTGTAATCTTCCCTGAGGAACCGATTCCACTCCCTGAAAATATCTGTAGGGTATAGTAATCCCAGGTAAAAGACAGATTGATTGAGATAAGGTTGATAAACATTCAGCTGTTTTATTTCATTCAACGACCAATCGATAAATGGAAGGATGCGGTTACAAAATTGCAAATCATCCATTAAAGGCGTAGAAAGTGCGATCAAATCGAAATCAATCAAATAGACATTCCCATTCTTTCCTCTTAAAAAATTATGATGGGCTACATCTCCATGTGTAATGCAAGAAGGCTTCTCCACCATATTCAGCACTTCCAGCTGTTCAACCGCCCGCTTTCCCCATTCCAAATAAGTATAGAGATAATATGGCTGGATAAAGGATTGAAGAAAGGGGATATTATTTTCAAATTGACTCAAACGTTTCTTCCACTTCTTCACCCATTTGTATCTCGGAAGTTCCTCCAGCCACTTCCCTTGCATTGTTCCTGTGCATGCATGGAACATTTTAAGCACAAACAAAACGTCCATCCTGTCCTGTGCATTTCCATAGCTGATTGGTTCACTGGTTTCCAGCCATATCGTCAATCCGATGGGATGACCTTCGAATATAAGTATTTCTCTTTGGTGTATGGGGTGAAATCGCAGGACGTGAGGGAAATTCTGCTGTACTAACATTCTTACCAAAGTTTCCTGCATGATGAATCTGCTCTGGCTGGAATATTTTTTTACAAACCACTTAACTCCATTACTGTATAACACCCATTTTCCTTCTTTTAATTTTTTTAGGGATGCGGATTGATCATTTAATTTGTATTTTAAAAAAGAAAGGAGACGATACGTATAATCGTCTCCTCTCGGATGGATATCAGCTGTCAAGATCATCATCTTGGAAGTTTGGCATGGAGAAGGCTCTTGGTCCAAACATCCCTTGACCCATCGGCATACCCTGACCCATCATTCCAGGACCATACCCGTATGGAGGCTGCATTCCTTGTGGCATCGCACCATATCCTTTAGGTCCCCCGCATCCGCAGTCATCTTTATCGGCAGCTCCCATAACCCCTGATGGCTGACCCATTGGAGACTGCGCTCCCATTACTCCTGATGGCTGACCCATCGGCCATTGTGCTCCCATCACTCCGGACGGCTGACCCATCGGTGACTGCGCTCCCATCACTCCGGACGGCTGGCCCATCGGTGACTGCGCTCCCATCACTCCGGATGGCTGACCCATCGGCCATTGTGCTCCCATCACTCCGGACGGCTGGCCCATCGGTGATTGTGCTCCCATCACTCCGGACGGCTGACCCATCGGTGACTGTGCCCCCATCACTCCGGACGGCTGACCCATCGGCCATTGTCCTGAAGAAGGTGACTCATCCATCGCTCCTTGAACCTGCCCAGGCCACATCGGCTGACCATGCATGCCTCCAGGGAATCCCGATCCCGGCATTACAGGGGATACCGGATAGCAATTATCATAAGGCATCCATTGACCTGGAGCAGTTTGTGAAGGCATTTGAACGGATGGATATCCATCTTCTTCATCCGCCGCACCCATCACGCCGGACGGCTGACCCACTGGTGATTGGGCTCCCATTACGCCGGATGGCTGACCCATCGGCGATTGTGCTCCCATTACGCCTGATGGTTGACCCATCGGCCATTGTGCTCCCATTACACCGGATGGCTGACCCATCGGTGACTGGGCTCCCATCACACCAGATGGCTGACCCATTGGCCATTGTGCTCCCATTACACCGGACGGCTGACCCATCGGTGACTGGGCTCCCATCACACCGGATGGCTGACCCATTGGCCATTGTGCTCCCATTACACCGGACGGCTGACCCATTGGCCATTGAGCTCCCATTACACCGGACGGCTGACCCATCGGTGACTGGGCTCCCATCACGCCGGATGGCTGACCCATTGGTGATTGGGCTCCCATTACGCCGGACGGCTGACCCATCGGACTTTGATGCGGCATATAAGGCATCATAGAAGATTCATCATCATCATAGCCCATACCAGGCATCATTGGCATTTGCTGCATTCCAGGCATCATCGCACCTTGGACCTGACCTCCGGGACCCATCGGCATTCCATAACCCGGCTGCATTCCTCCATGAGGCCCAAATCCGGATCCTGGCATAACAGGTGATACAGGTACGCAATTATAGGGGTTGAAATACATAGGCTGATTGTACCCTCCTTGTGGTTGTGCTGATTGTGCCGGTTGAGCCGGCATTTGTAAGCTTTCTTCTTCATCCTGAATTCCTTTTACATTGTTTTGCTTGGGCTTTTCAGCTTTTGGTGATTTTTTATCTTTGGCTTGCGGAAGAATATTGGAAGGTTTAGGCGGCATTTTTGGTTGAGCTTTCGCTTTTGGTTGAGTTTTAGGCTGTGGTTTGGGCTGTGGTTTAGGCTGCTGGACCGGTTTTTGCATCGGCTTCTGCATAGGCTGCTGAATTTGCATATTCGCCATGTTCATCATGTAATAGTTATTGATATCAATTTCCGGGATGACCGGCTTCGGCATCTTCGGAGTAAACGGTTTTTGTGCTTCCTTCGGCTTTTCTTCGGCAACAGGCTGTGTGATCGGTTTCTGCTCTTTAAAAGGATGCTCTGCTTTAGGCATCTCCTTCATAGGCATTTCTTTCTTAGGAGCTTCTTTAGATCCGAACTTTATCTGTGCTTCTTTTTTTACGGACCCCCCTGTCGTCGGAACTTTGATTTTCATTCCCGGCATTATCATATCAGGGTTCGATAGCTGGGCATTCATTTGCTTTAACTCTTCGAAATTCACACCATATTTCTTGGCGATTTTCCAAAGAGTGTCCCCTTTTTGAACAATATGGATTTTCACTCTTTTTCCCTCCTCAGGCATAAGTCTATATATCCTATGACAAGATAGGCAAATTGCTAATCATCTACATAAAAACTTATGAATGGGCGAAAAAAAATATACCTGCCATCAGCTGGGAACACTCTTCAATAAACAAAAAACAAGCAGAAAAGAATAATTTTTCACTGCTTGCTTTTTTTAAGGGATTTTCGAATGTACAAGGGTCTGCATGTTAAAACCGCCGTTTTCTCTTGACCTCTACGCGCGGGCTAACATTCGATCTAATGCCAACGTGGCATTATCAGCGATATCCATGTTCACTTTTATTATATTTTGTGGTTTCTTATCGATTATATTTTCTAACGACCAAAGTAAATGAGGCAAATCGATCCTGTTCATTGTCAGGCATGGACACATATATGGATTAAGGGAAATGATGTGCTTGTCGGGATGCTGTGCAATCAGCCTTTTGACCAGATTCATTTCTGTCCCTATCGCCCAGGATGAACCCTTTGGAGCATTGCTGATTGTATCTATGATAAACTTCGTGCTCCCGTTCATGTCTGATTTTTCAACGACTTCCCTTCGGCATTCAGGATGCACGATGATTTTCATTTCAGGATGTGTGCTGCGTACATGTTCAATATTCTTTTCTGTAAAATTCTCATGAACGGAACAGTGTCCCTTCCAAAGGATGACTTTAATACTCTCCAGTTTCCCCCCATATATCAAATCATTTCGGATCGGATCCCAAACGGCCATTTCACTCTTTGCCACCCCTAGGTCTGCCGCTGTGTTTCTTCCGAGATGCTGATCAGGAAGGAACAGAATTCGTTCCTTTTCCCCCAATGCCCATTCCACCATTTTGTGTGCGTTGGATGAAGTGACTGTGGCTCCGCCATTTTTTCCAACAAAGCTTTTTATGGCTGCGGTTGA
This sequence comes from Rossellomorea sp. ABR4_012, assembly GCF_056159545.1. Classification (NCBI taxonomy): domain Bacteria; kingdom Bacillati; phylum Bacillota; class Bacilli; order Caryophanales; family Bacillaceae; genus Rossellomorea; species Rossellomorea sp. ABR4_012. The sequence goes on along the minus strand of NZ_JBSWVK010000001.1, from coordinate 1,584,609 downwards.
ATTGACATAGGTGAGAGGGATGATCGTATCCCCGAATGATTCCTGAAGCTTTGACCAGGCTTTCTCTGTTTGATAAATATCAGCCATATCCGCCATGGAGCATCCTGCTCTCATATCGGGCAAAATGACCTGTTGATGATTCTGTGTTAAAATATCGGCCGTTTCTGCCATGAAATGAACCCCGCAAAACACGATAAAATCCGCTTCCTGGTTTCGGGATGAAATTTGCGCCAATTGAAGGGAGTCACCCACTGCATCGGCAAATTGTATTACCTCATCCTTCTGATAATGATGACCGGGAATAAACAGTTTTTTTCCCAGCACTCTTTTGATTTCCCTTACCCGATTCTCCATTTCTTCTTTCGTAAGGGATGTGATTGATTCAGGCAGGGCGCCTGTTTCGACTGTCAGTTCTTCAAGTAATCCCATTATAAATCCCCTCCTGCCTTAATACTCTTGCGCTTATATCCAAAGACTTTACTGAATGAGTCAGGTATCCGAGTGAAATGTACCCGACACCGGTTTGTGCGTACTCTCTCAGATTTTCTTCCGTAATCCCCCCTGAAGCCTCCGTCACTATCTGAGGAGGGACGTGCTGGATCCACTCCTTGATTTGCTGTGGACTGCAGTTATCGAACATGATGATATCGGCACCGCTGGCGACCGCCTCTATCAGACCCTCTTCACTTTCGATTTCCACTTCAATTTTCACTGTATGACCGCACTGCTGTTTCGCTTTTATTACTGCCGCCGAAATAGATCCTGCAAATGAAATATGGTTATCCTTTAACATCACGGCATCATACAAACCGTTTCGGTGGTTGAAGCCTCCGCCTGTTCGCACAGCGTATTTCTCAAGCATCCGGAGTCCCGGCGTCGTCTTTCTGGTGTCGCAGATCCGAACTCCGCTTCCCTCTACTTTCTGGACTGCCCGGTGTGCTGAGGTCGCTATCCCGCTCATTCGCTGAATAAGATTCAGTACGACCCTCTCCCCCTGAAGAAGAGACCTCATGCTCCCGGTCACTTTAGCAATCAGCTGTCCTTCTTTCACGGGTTCTCCATCTTCCACTAGCACCTCGGCGACTGATTCCGGACTCAATAATGAGAAGGTCGTTTCAATCACGCTTTTTCCGCAGAAAATCCCTTCTTCTTTTACCATTAAGTAGAACGTTCCTTCATCGCTTTCCGCAAATACACTTTCTGATGAAAGATCACCGTCACCGAGATCTTCTTTTAGAAATTCTTCAAGCATAGATTTCAATTTGATGTTGTTCATCATGTACCACCTTCAGTTGATGATTTTCATTTATTAAAAAAATCGAACGTTTAAACCAATCTGTATTGTTCTCTCCAGGATAGTCGGATCGGATGTGCCCGCCCCTGCTTTCCGTCCTTATGAGGGCTGACTGTGTGATCAACATACTGACCACCCACATTAAGTATGTTTGCACCTTACCTTGAGACAATTGGTCGAGGTCTGTTTTATAAGTTAAGGATTGGGCTTTCAGCCAGTTCAAATGATTGGTTAAACTTTGTTCATTTCGTATGATCCCTACATCCCTCATCATCCGCTCTTTAAGTTCAGCGGGATCAAACGTAATTTCCGTATTAGTTCCTCTATATTTCGGAACGTGATAAGCTGCCTTGAAAAAAGCAGCATTCTTTTTAGTTTTAATCAGATGATGTCCGAGTCTTTCTCCAAATACCAGACCTTCGAGCAGGGAGTTCGACGCAAGCCGGTTTGCACCATGTAATCCTGTGCAGGCTACCTCCCCGATTGCATATAAACCATGGACCGTGGTTTTTCCTTCTTCATCTGTCACAACTCCCCCCATCGTGAAGTGACATCCCGGAGTAACCGGGATTCTCCCTTCTGATAAGGAGATATGATGGTTTTCACACATTTTTGTGATGGAAGGAAATTTCGTTTCAAAATCTTTTACCGGAGTGATATCAAGGAAGACCGTTTTCCCTTCCATTCGCTCACGATTGATCCTCTCTGCCACGATATGGCGCGGGGCAAGCTCTAGCTGTGGATGCACACCTTCCATGATTCTTTCTCCTGAATCATTGATTAAGAGTGCCCCTTCTCCCCGGACTGCTTCTGAAACGAGCCCGCCGGAAGTGCTGCCCAAGGACAGAAGAGTAGGATGAAATTGAATGAATTCCATATCAGACAGCGCAGCCCCCGCTAGAAAGGCCAGTGCCATACCGTCGCCCGTAACCGTTGGTGCATTGCTGCTCAATGAATAGATCGAGCCCGCGCCTCCTGTGGAAAGGACCACATGAGGAGCAAAATAGTGATGAATGGACCCGTCACCTTTCATCGTTTTGACTCCGCAGCAATGACCCCGTTCATTTTTTATGAGTTCGAAAACCATTTCTTCTTGAACGAAGCTGACTTTTTCAAGTGCATTCAATAAATAATCGACGATGTATTTCCCTGTCTGGTCGCCGCCGCTATGGAGGATGCGCGCCATACTGTGTGCTCCCTCCATCCCGAGCGCAAGGTCCCCCGCAGCCTTCCTGTCAAAAGGAGCCCCGTCATTGATCAAGTATTCTATGATTCTTTTACCATCCCTTATAACGTTCTTCACTATCTCCTCGGACTGATGGTGGCAGCCTGCTGTCATAGTATCTCTTGTATGAAGCTCGACTTTATCCAGTTTGCCGACCGGTGCAGCAATCCCGCCCTGGGCAAGATATGAATTGCTGTCTTTGACTTTATTCTTTGTGATAATTATCACATTCAAATGCTCCTGAAGCTGACGGGCAAGCTGTAATGCCGCAATCCCGCTTCCCACAATGATTACATCGGTATTCATCATATTAAAATCCTCCTGATTATTTACAGGTGTCTTGACACATATATTTACACATTATTAAACTAATGACAAGAGTTTTTTTATGGATGGCATTTTTTATGGCCGTTGTTTTTCATCTGTTTTCCGGATGGGTCGCGTTCACTTGCCCCATTCGTACTCAGACTAAAAGGCTTAGGATTTTACATTTGAAATGATTTTGTATAAAGAGCTTGATAGATTGCTAAAGTTGAAACGTTTAAAGGAGAATGACAATGCTTTATTTTGATTATGCGTCAACGACACCTGTCGATCCGGAGTGTTTACAGATTTATACGAAGGTCAGTGAAGACTGTTGGGGAAACGCCAGCAGCCTTCATGATACCGGAGGAAAAGCTCAGCTGCTTCTGGAAAATTGCCGAAAGAGGCTTGGAGGTGTATTGGGGGTCCCAGCTGAGGGAATATCTTTTACTTCCGGTGGAACAGAAGGAAATCATGTGGCCCTTCTCTCACTCGCATTCAGTTATGAAAAGAAGGGGAAACATATCATCATCAGCGGGGCTGAACACTCGTCCATCCACAGTGCTGCTGCCTTTTTGGAGAAGGCGGGATTCCGGATAACGAAGATTCCTTATACCCCTGAAGGACTTATAAACCTGGAGTCCTTGGAAAGGGCCCTTACAGATCAAACGACGGTCGTCTCCGTCTGCCATGCAAATGGCGAAATCGGCACCATCCAGCCTCTCCTTGAAATAAAAAAACTGCTGCAAGGGAAAGGTATCTTATTTCACAGTGATATGGTGCAATCCATTGGCAAGCTCGATATAAAGGAAGCCGCTTCGATTGTGGACAGTTTTACGATTTCTTCTCATAAAATCTATGGACCAAAAGGTGCCGGTGCCGTCTATATTCATCCCCAATCTGATATCCAGCCTTTCATGCCGCATCAGACGCATGAAGGTGGTTTCAGGGGTGGCACAGTCAACCTTCCCGGGATTGCAGGTTTTGTATCGGCGGCACTAAAGACCTCGCCTCACGAGGAGGATGATCATTACTCTTCGCTGCGAAACTATTTTTTCAATAAGCTGAACAGCTTATTGGAAAATCATTACACAGCATATGGTGGTCCAGCCGCGCATCAGCTTCCACATGTAATAGGAATGAGAATCAACGGGGTGGAAGGTCAATGGCTCATGCTTGAGTGCAACCGGAAAGGCATCCACATCTCAACGGGAAGTGCCTGTCAGACAGGGAAGCATTCGATTCCTAAGACCCTAGATGCGATGGGGATAGGAGAAAGGGAAGGAAAAGAGTTTATCCGGATTTCCCTTGGGCGGGATACAACTCGTGAACATGTCGAAGAACTGGCAGAGGTCCTGTCCCATTTTCGGCAGGAAGCATACATTTCTTAACTTGATGAATCAGGTGTGGTATGATTTCCTATATAAAATAGGTGCGGAGGAGATAGCAGTGGCAGGGAAAAAGATACTTGGAGATGAGAGAAGACAAGTCATTCTCGATCACCTCATTACAAAACAAGCCCCGATAACAGGAGGCGACCTTGCAAAGCTTGCCAATGTAAGCCGGCAGGTCATCGTCAGTGATATTACCTTACTGAAGGCTAAAGGAGAACCGATCATCGCTACCAGCCAAGGATATCTCTATATGCCAAGCTCAAATCGCGATTCCATGGTGGAACGGATCGTAGCCTGTCAGCACTCTCCCGACAGAGCCGAAGAGGAACTATTGTTACTCGTCGATCACGGCGTCACAGTGAAGGACGTTAAAATCGAACATGGCGTTTACGGTGACCTAACAGCATCCATCATGGTCTCCAATCGAAAAGAAGTGGAACAATTTTTAACGAAAATCAAAAAAACTCAGGCAGCCTACTTATCCGAATTAACGGACGGTGTGCATTTACATACACTGATGGCCCACAATGAGGAAACATTGGTGAATGCAGAAAATGCACTAAAGGAAGCTGGTTTTTTGATGAAGTCGTATAGTTGATGGAAGTACCCGGCCTAATATAGGCACGGGTACTTTTTGTATGGTTGGCAGCGGTGCATACAGTTGGGTGTATTCATGAAGGTAAGGAATGGGATCTCGGGTTCGCGCATATATCTGGAATTTCGAGCATAAATGGACCGATTTCGAGCATATAATTAGATTTTCGAGCATAAATCTGAGATATCGAGCATAAACTTTTTTCAGTCACCCTTTTCACTTACAAATATCCTGCATCTTGCAACAATCATATACCCGGCCACGAAATGCTCTTAAATGATTCCTGCTCATGAATGAAAGAAGACAGCTCCTTTCTCAAAAAAAGGGGCTGTCTTTTCCATTTATTCATCCAGCAAATACGATGAATACGTTCCGATCATCTTCACTTCACATCCAAGCGCCTCCATCTCGCTGATCGCTCCCGGAAGCAGCACCTCGTCCATTCCATGAGCAACATCAATTAAGAAGAAATAGTCACCCAGACCGGTCTTTAAAGGTCTTGACTCAATCTTGCTTAAATTAAGCTGTCTCCAGGCAAACGTGGAGAGAACCTGATGAAGAGCTCCCGAACGATCTTTAGGAAGAGTCACCATGAGCGTCGTTTTGTCTGAAGATTTTTCAAGGTCAATCGTAAGCGCATCACTCTGCTTATGCAGTACGATAAAACGTGTGTGATTATAAGCAAAGTCGTGTATGTTCTCATCGATAATCCTGAGCCCGTACTCTTGTGCCGCTAATTCATTACCGATGGCCGCCAGCTTTTTCTGCGAGTGCTCACTCACGTATTTGGCTGCAGCCGCGGTTGAAGTCGTCTGCTCCAGTGACGTGCCGCGATAGTGGTGATGAAGAAATTTATGGCACTGAGCCAGTGCATGGGAATGGGACAGGATTTTCTCTATCTCACTTTCAGCACCGGTGTTTTCCGGATGCACCATCAGATGCTGTTGTATCGGGGAAGTAAGCTCTGCAACGATGGATAAATCCGCTTCATGAAATAAATAATCAACTGTAATATGTACAGATCCCTCCAGCGCGTTTTCCAGGGGGACCACCGCATAGTCAGCTTCCTCTTCAATGACCGCTTCAATGCAATCTGGTATCGTCACACATGGTACTTGATGTTCTTCCGGAAAAGCCTTCTTCACGGCCAGGTCCGTGAAAGATGCCTGAGGTCCTAGATAAGCAATTTTCAATTGGTCTCTTCCTCTCGAGAAATTTATTGAACATTCTAACATGGGATTGATGGTTTTGTATATACATCTTTTTAAAAAGTTGGTCGGTCAATCCACCGCTGCACGATTCCGAACAAGACTTCGCTTTTGCGGCCGGTGAGCCAAACCGCAAAAAAAAGAAGTGTCAGGCACCGGAGCCCAACACTTCTACTTTTTCGACAAATTCAAGGCGTCTTAACACTGACAGTAATTCTTCTAAGCCAACGGTAAGATCCGTCACATTCAGGGACAGCGTGACATTCGCTCTCCCCTGCAGCGGAATCGTCTGGTGAATGGTTAATATATTACATCCGTGCTTCGCTGTTTCACTGAGAAGGTGAGACAGGGTTCCTGAGCGGTCTTCCAAATGAAAGAATAACGTGATGATCCTTTCCTTCACGATCGTATGAAAAGGAAAGACCGTGTCACGATATTTATAAAACGCACTCCGGCTTAAATCCACTCGATTTACCGCTTCCCATACGGAATCGGCCTTCCCTCTTTCGATCAGTTCTTTGGCATCAAGCGTCTTTTTCATCGCCTCAGGCAGAACATCTTCACGGACTAAATAAAATTTACCGTCCTGAAATTTTTTTCCCAATGATTACTCCTCCAATATGACCAGGCTTAATCAACGAATTCAAATTCATATTTCAATAAGCGGACCGTGTCGCCGTTTTCAGCACCGCGTTCGCGGAGTGCATCATCCACACCGTAAGAACGCAGCTGCCTTGCGAAACGTCTGACAGAGTCTTCACGAGTGAAATCAGTCATCTTGAATAGTCGTTCGATTTTCGCTCCGCTGACAACAAAGGTTCCATCAGGATCACGAGTGATCACAAAGTCACGCTGATCTTCCTCGTGTCTGTAAACCACACGATGTATACCTGTTTCCTCGACTTCTTCTGTAATCGGGAACTCTTCTGTAGTCTCCAATTTATCAGCAACGGCAAACAGCAGCTCCTTCAGGCCTTGCTGAGTAAATGCTGATATCGGGAATACAGGATAATCATCTTGAAGCTTTTCTTTAAATACTTCCAGATTTTCTTCTGCTTCAGGCATGTCCATCTTGTTGGCCACGATGATTTGCGGGCGTTCTGTAAGGCGAAGATTATATTGCTTCAACTCTTCGTTGATTGTCAGATAATCTTCGTAAGGGTCGCGCCCCTCCATACCGCTCATATCAATCACATGGACGATGACACGCGTTCTCTCGATATGGCGAAGGAATTGATGACCGAGACCCACTCCTTCATGCGCTCCTTCAATCAATCCCGGCAGGTCTGCCATGACAAAGCTTCTCCCATCAGCCGTTTCAACCATTCCAAGGTTCGGGACGATCGTCGTGAAGTGATACGAAGCAATCTTCGGTTTTGCTGCAGATACGACGGATAATAACGTTGATTTCCCCACACTCGGGAACCCGACAAGTCCGACATCGGCAAGCAGCTTCAATTCCATGACGATATAGCGTTCCTGACCGGGCTCACCTTTTTCTGAAAGTTCTGGAGCAGGATTGGCCGGTGTGGCAAAACGTGAATTTCCGCGTCCTCCGCGCCCGCCTCTAGTGATGACCGCGCGCTGTCCATGCTGCGTTAAGTCAGCAATCGTTTCGCCGGTATCATCATCTTTGACAACCGTACCCGGCGGCACCTTTACAACCATGTCTTCAGCATTTCTTCCATGCTGGTTCTTACTCATGCCATGTTCTCCGCGCGGTGCCTTAAAGTGACGCTGATAACGGAAATCCATCAGCGTTCTGAGGCCCTCGTCCACTTCAAAAATGACATCTGCCCCATGACCGCCGTCTCCGCCTGCTGGGCCGCCTTTCGGTACATATTTTTCACGACGGAAAGCAACCATTCCGTTACCGCCGTCTCCGCCTTTTGTATAAATCTTGACCTGATCGACAAACATACTTTCACTCCTAACTTATCCATCACGTTGATATCATTATGTAAATGTTATGCAACAGAAAGATGAATCACAAACGCTTCTTTTTGAAGCAGTTCTGTCTCTATATTTTGTCCGTTTTTTTGTTTATTGTTAATCCATTCTTCCAAAACATTCGTCTCTTTTAGTATACCTGTGAAATCAAATATAAAACGGGGATGTTCCTCAGAAAGGTTAATGATTAATGAGAGTTGGTTTTCTGTGTTGGCCTCTGTATTGGATTCAAGAAGTCCCATTACCTCTTTACATACGAGAACGAGCTTTTGATCATTCAGCTTGCCGGTATACCCGGTCTGCCCCACTTCGAACTCCAATTTTACGAAATGTGTTGCCCAGTTATATGTTAAAATCCATTCAGCCAATAATGGAAGTTTTAGATTCGATAACTTAGATTCATTTTGCGCTGTGAGAACCATGGTGTCTATGACTTGCTTCGCACGCTCAATCCGATTTAATTCAAGATTGCCTTTGATCAACTGCAGATCGTTCATCCAATCATGACGAGCATGTCTCAGTGCGTCCAAAATACTCCAATTTTCGCTCATATAATAACTCCTATACTTTAAGTGCTATTAGTTAGTATATCAAAGATAAGCCATCCGCGTATATTGTTTATGAAAAAAGTGTCGAAGGACGGGGAATTGGCTGGGTGGCTGGTTGAGTGGATGGAACCGGTATGTGGTGCTGAGCTGGTCATGATAAAGTTGAAAATGAATCAGGTAAAGTTGATCATAAATGCCTGGAAGTTGAAAATAAAACCTCAATAGTTGAAAAATGCCCCGTAATACGGTTACTGTAGACCTCTTCGAAAGCTATTTCGTGCTTGCCTGAAGCTGTTATTATCAAAATCAAAAGGTTTATTATCAAAAATGGCCTTTTTATTATCAAAATTCGGCTTTTATTATCAAAAACAGGATATTTATTATCAAAAATCCATTTTTAATATCAAAACCGCGTGTCTTCAACGATCTCCTCGAATGCAGCACTTGCCACCCGGAATGAGCTTTTCACATCATTGACAAAAAATAAAACTCTAACCGAAAGTCGGTTAGAGTTTTCGTTAAAGATATGCGATTAAGCTTCATTCGCAACAGGGTATACGCTCACTTTTTTCTTGTCACGACCCATGCGTTCGAAACGAACAACACCGTCTGTTTTAGCAAAAAGTGTATCGTCACCACCACGGCCAACGTTCAATCCAGGATAGATCTTTGTACCGCGTTGACGGTAAAGGATAGATCCACCTGTAACCATTTGACCGTCTGCACGCTTAGCACCAAGACGCTTAGCAATAGAGTCACGACCGTTTTTAGTCGAACCTACTCCTTTTTTAGACGCGAAAAACTGAAGGTCTAATCTTAACATCTGTTCCACCTCCTACTTTTTGAAGGTTATTTTAATGAAATCACGATAGTCTCTTTCAATTGTTTGCAGGCTGATCACCATGCCACTGAGTAGCAGCTGGACCTTCATGTCCGTTTCTTCCGTTAAGCCGTCAGGGATGACGCAGCTTAGATAACCTCCATCGGCAGATTGCTCGATAGCAGGTTCAACACCGGTCAATGACATAATGGCATTGACACTTCCGAATGAAACAGCAGAGGCACCGGCACAAACGATATCTTGCCCATGTTCGGCAAAATCTGCATGACCGTCCATAGAAAAAGAACGAATTCTTTCGCCGGACTTCTCAACGTAAACGTTAATCATTCAATCACGCCTTACGCGTTGATTTTGTCAATTACAACTTTTGTGTAAGGTTGACGGTGACCTTGCTTACGACGGTAGTTCTTCTTAGGCTTGTACTTGAATACTACAAGCTTTTTCGCGCGGCCTTGTTTTTCAACCTTCGCTGTTACAGTAGCTCCACCCACTAATGGACTTCCTACTTTCACATCGTCACCACCAACGAAAAGAACCTTGTCGAATGTTACCGTATCACCTTCACCTGCGTTTAGCTTTTCGATGTAGATTTCTTGACCAGCTTCTACACGGATTTGCTTACCACCTGTTTCGATAATTGCGTACATAATCGCACCTCCTTAATAAACTCAGACTCGCCAATCACAGGTGTTGGATTTCTCCATACTTTAAGACCTGTTCTGAGCGGTTGTAGCACGGGTGCTACAATCAATAACATTAGAATCCTATCACAATTTGAGAGGGGGTGTCAATATAATTCGAGAAATTCATATGATCTTTGTGATTTTATAATACGGATGTGAATGATCGATGACATAAAGATCAAGCTTTATCTTCAATGCTTGCTCGAGTCTTTTTAGATGGTGCTTTTCGCTGCCGGCAAATACGTTGAGCACATCTTTTGTTCCCTCTATTACGATTTGCGATGTGTCTGTACCCTGATATTCCCACAGCTCTCTCTCCAGTTGAAACGCTTTGCTTTCTGGACTGACGATCCGCCCGGTTCCGCTGCACACAGGACAGGGGACTGTCAAATATTCATTCAAAGACGGCCTTGTCCTTTTTCTCGTCAGCTCCAGGACGCCAAGCGAAGTAAAGCCCAAAACGGTCGTGCGCTGTGAATCATCCTGTAGGGCCGCACTAAACGCTGACAAAACTTCCTCCTGATGACTCACTTTTTTCATATCAATAAAATCGATCAGGATGATGCCGCTGATATTTCTTAGGACCAACTGCTTCGCCATTTCCACGGCTGCCAGTATATTCGTTTTCAATACGGTTTGTGCAAGGTCATCTTTACCTGTGAATTTGCCCGAATTAACGTCCACCACTGTAAGCGCTTCGGTCGATTCGATAAGCAGAAATGCGCCATTATCAAGCCAGACCACTTTTTTCATCGCGTTTTTCCAAACAGAAGAGACGCCGAAATGCTGAAAAATATTTTCTCTATCCTGATACAGCTCAATCGTCCATTTGCCGCTGTAATGAGCATCTATCCAGCCTTTTATATGGTCAAAGCTCTCAAAGTCATCGACAACTATATGTCCGCCTTCGCCTGTTTTCAATTGTTCAAAGAGATCCTTATAGAACGCATCCTCTTTAAATAGTAAGGAGGGAGCCTTGCTTCGACGACTCAATCCCTCGAGAGCCTGAAATCTGGTTCTCAATGTGTTCAGCTCTTCTATCAAAGCTTCACTGTCAGCGCTTGAAGCATTCGTACGGAAGACTACTCCTTCCGCGTCGGTTTTCCATTCTTTCCCGGTACGTTTCAATTCTCGCCTTATCGTTTCATCCAATTTTTTTGAAACGGCGATATAATGGCCCTCGGGCATATAAACAAGGTGCTCACCCTTGAGTTCGATGACTGCAGATAATTTCGGGCCTTTGGTTCCGACCGCATCTTTCGTCACCTGCACTAGGATTTTTTGGCCTTCATGTACACATTTTGCGATCGGCACAGCCGCATCGCCAGTGTGATACGCTGCAACATTCAGGGGGAAATCTTTTTCATGAAGATAGCCGTTTTTATCCTTGCCGATATCAACGAATGCTGCACCAAGGCCTTTTTGTACCTTGACCACCTTGCCAAAATAAATATTCCCTGTCAGCGTTTCTTCCTGCGGCTGATACGTGTACAGCCCGCCGATCTTTTGATCTTTACGCAGAACCCATCGTTTTTCTCTGCTTTTTCCATGCACAATGATTTCTTCCAACGCAGGATCCCTCTTTTCTATAGGACACGTCATTTTTCCCGGGACAAAAAGAAAAGGAATGACGTGACGTCAAACCTTTGTGTATTTTCTACTATTCACTTTATACAGTCTCTCCCCATTCGTCAATAAAGGTAGAGAAGATCCTTCGTTTTTGCGTTTGTCATTTTTTCAGCAAAGAAAGCATGTAGAAGTTCATATTCATCAAGCTTGCCGACTTCAGCCCCCTTCTCAAGGACGACGAGCGGATGCTTCACACCTCGATGAAACCGTTCCACAACCGTTAGCAGTGTGTCATCCCCTTCGATCGGCAGAGGTCTCAAATCAGCGAATTGATGACTGTTCCCATAATAACGTTCCAACAGGAATTTCATGAAGTTATACCTTCTCTGCTTCCAGTCCATCCATAATGAAAAATACAGAAACGAAAGCACAATCCAAAGATTCAGATGAAGAGGTGCAATCACCAGGATGGATATGTGAAACAGGATCAGGAGTGAAAATGAACTGATCAGCGTCATTTCATATGCTTTCAAGTAATTGAATTTAAGTGACAGCAGTAATGAAATCAGCTTTCCGCCGTCAAGCGGCCAGATCGGCAGCAGATTAAACAGCAGCACCATAAGGTTTAATTGAAGAAACAGCGTGAATAAGTCTCCGCTGATGAAACTTCCTTTCATCAAAAGCCACCCTGCCCCAACAAGCCAGACATGCTGAAGCGGCCCTGATGCAATCACCCAGAACTCCTCGCGAAGGGAGCGGTTACCGTGTTCATCCATTTCAGCGACTCCCCCAAAAGGAAGGAGTGCGATCCTCTTCACTCTCCACGAAAAATAGTGAGCAGTCACCCCATGCCCCAATTCGTGGATGGTGATGATCAGAAGCAGCATGATCAGTTCGAGAAAATGAGCCGTCGCAATGCCGATGGCCATGACAAGCCAGAGCAATGGATGAATATAGAGTTTCTTTACTGCCGAAGTAAAATTAGTCAAATGATATCACCTGTATCGGGTCGATGAATTCATCACCCATTTTAATGGCAAAATAAAATTCCCCTGAGACGTCGCTTTCCCCGCTTGTTGAAACTTGCCCGACTGCAGACCCTTTATCTACATATTCATACTGATTCACATCAATCGATTCGAGATGGCCATACCAGGATTCCGTTTTATCCTCATGCTGGATGACGACGGTATTCCCGAGCTTATCCTTCTTTCCTGCAAAAATGATCAGACCACCCTTCATAGCGGCAACATCTTCGCCAAAACCGGTTTCAAGCATGATGCCCTGTCCATTCGTTTTAAAATTCTCTACGACTTTTCCGGAAGCTGGCCGGGCGTATTCTTCAGTGTTAACAACGGAGGAAGAGTCTTTATCCTCCGTGCCGCCGGGCAGCAATGCAAGGGGTTTACCGAATTGATCCTCGTACCAGGACGAGATGGCGGCAAATTGAAACTCGGTCTCCATCGTACGATTGACCACCGTTTTCGCTTCATCGAAAACAGGCGAAGGACTTTTGAACATGATCGCTGTGATCAATACCATGATGCCGGCACCCAAAATCTTCATCATGAAGGTCTCTTTTTTAAATAACGGATGAAATCCTTCCGGGGGAGGTCCGCCTTCAAAGCTCGAATACCGTTCTGCCCCATAACGTTCTTCATCACTCGGCAGAAAATATGAGCTGTTTGTGTAGCCGCGCTGAGTGGTCATTTTATTTGTTTTCTTTCTTCTAGCTATTCGCTTTCTTATTTCATCCGCTCGATTCCCCATGAACACCATTCCTTTTTATAAGGTATTGTCCGGCTCCGCGCCAAACGAGCCTGTTCTATTCACATGCTACAATGTATGACTTGTCCGAAAGGAATATTCATGATAGAAAACAAAAATGCGTGGAATGGGGGATGGGGTGAAGCGGTGGGTGCCTGGCTCAAAATGGGGTATTTGTGCCTGGCTCAAAACAGACCATTTGTGCCTGGCTCAAAACAGACCATTTGTGCCTGGCTCAAAACAGACCATTTGTGCCTGGCTCAAAACAGACCATTTGTGCCTGGCTCAAAACAGACCATTTGTGCCTGGCTCAAAACAGACCATTTGTGCCTGGCTCAAAACAGACCATTTGTGCCTGGCTCAAAACAGACCATTTGTGCCTGGCTCAAAACAGACCATTTGTGCCTGGCTTCAAATAGTATCCACTATTCATAAAACAAAAATGACCTGATAAGCATTCAAATGAACACTTATCAGGTCTCTTTCATTTCTATTAAACTATTAAGCCTTGACGCCGAAGAGTTTTTTGATTTTCGAGAACATGCCTGGTTTGTTTTCTTCAAGCGATTGCAGAGGAACGGATTCCCCGAGGATGCGCCTCGCGATATTCCGATACGCAATCGAAGCTTTGCTTGTTGAATCAAGGGCGATCGGTTCTCCTTTATTGGAGGATTTGATGACATTGTCATCGTCCGCTACAATCCCGAGGAGATCGATCGACAGATGTGCTGTGATTTCGTCCACATCCAGTGCTTCGCCATTTTTCATCATATGGCTGCGGATACGGTTGATGATCAGTTTAGGCGGTTCGATATCTTCTTTCTCAAGCAGTCCGATGATACGGTCGGCATCACGTACTGCTGAGATTTCAGGAGTTGTTACAACGATGGCACGGTCCGCACCCGCTACCGCGTTCTTGTAGCCCTGTTCGATCCCTGCCGGGCAGTCGATGATGATGTAATCATAATCCTGTTTTAAATCCAGGACCAATTTTTTCATCTGGTCGGGATTTACCGCTGATTTATCACTTGTCTGTGCGGCTGGCAGAAGGAACAATTTGTCTTCAAACCGCTTATCCTTCACGAGCGCCTGATGAATTTTGCAGCGCCCTTCCACGACATCGACTAAATCGTAAATGATTCGGTTTTCCAGTCCCATGACAACATCGAGATTTCTGAGACCGATATCCGTATCAATCAGACAAACTTTTTTACCCTGTAGAGCTAATGCTGTACCAACATTGGCAGAAGTAGTCGTCTTACCCACTCCACCTTTACCTGAAGTAACAACTATGGCTTCACCCACATTAGCTTCCTCCTTTAAAACTCGTAATATTTGGTCTAAGATGCTTTAGTACCTGCAGGCGGTCGACCACGATCTGCCCGTGCTCATCAATATAGGCACATTCCATATCATGCTGATCTTCATCAAGCGGCTGATCAGGAGCACGATTCAGAAAGTCTGCGATACGCAGCTGGGAGGGGAGCATTTTCGAAGCGACGATGACCGCTTCTTCTTTCCCGGTGCAGCCTGCATGGGCAATTCCTTTTAAAGCACCTAATATGTAGATATTCCCTCCTGCAAGGATCCTTCCGCCGGGGTTCACATCACCTACAATCAGGATATCCCCCGGTGTTTCGATCACTTGCCCTGAGCGAATGACACCCGTTATGGTTTCTATATTTCTTTCATTCATTAATTTTTCTGCTTCATTTTTTGTGACTACATTACTCCATACTTCGTTTACAACCAGATTGCGTTTTTGCCTGACAATCTCCTTCAGCTCTTCAACTTGATCTTCTGTCAGATAACGGTTCCCCGTTTGGATATTTACAGTGAGTAAAGGGGTCCCCTCGGTCTCACGGTAATGAGCCGACAGCTTTTCGTCCAACTCTTTCTTCAGATCATCAAACGAACACTGATCATTGAGATGAAGGGTGAGTCCTTCTTTAGTACCCTTGATCATTACATTTGGTTTCTTTTTCATGGCGCAATTTTTCACCTCAGTCGTGTATAAATTCGACATAAGCATGTATATATCCTTTTTTTATAGGACAATTTTCGCGAATATCAAGCACAGATATGAATTCTCTTTTTCTTTTAAAATCCCCCTATCAATCTTCAAGAAGCTGCTTCTGTTTTCTTTGAAGAAATACCTTAAAGGGATAAGCAAAGATGATATAAAAAATTGCGTTCAGAGCCAGTGTCGGCCATAGGCGCAAGTCGGCAAACTGAATAAGCGTCATATCTGTGCGCTGTATGATGACATTGATTTGATACACAAGAAACTCGAGCACCGACAAATTCACCAGTACAATGAGTGCGAACACGAATAAATTATTATGCAGTACCTTCATCATTGCGTGCGCAAGAAATACGACGAATGGAAAAAATACTAAATAAATCCCGTTGATTTCCGTGTAAAAAATATCAAAAAGGAACCCAAAGATAAATCCATATAATAAGGCGGTTTTATATTGAAAGAAACCACAAATAAAAAGAATAAAAATGATCAGGAAATGAGGCACCAGGATACGCTGATCGACCATTTCCAAATTGGGAAAAAGAATGACAAAAAGGCTTTCACTGTAAAAGATAAGAAGGGTCACTAAAGGAAGGATGAGCCTGTTGATCATTGCTCTTCCTCCCCGCTATCCTCTTCAGCCTCAGCCTCGGTGAGACCCTTCATTTCACGGTCAATCACCATCACATGCTCCAAATGATAGAAATCGGCTGCCGGTTTGACATGTGCTGTTTGTGTAAGGCCGTATTGATCCGGTTTAACTTCTTTTACCTCACCGACCACCAGCCCTTTTGGAAATACTCCGCCGAGTCCCGATGTGATGACTTTGGATCCTTCCTCCACTTTCAGATCATTCGGTATCCGTTTGACCAGTATCTCTTTTTTATCACTGTCATAGCCTTCGATCCAGCCATTGATATCTTGCTTTCCTTGAATGACGGTCGAGATCCGGTTCTTCGTGTTGTTCGTTGAGATGAGCTCCACGGTTGATGAAAATTCGTTCACACTTTTGACTTTTCCGATCAATCCAGCGGAAGAAATGACGGCCATATCTGATTTGATCCCGTTGACTTCACCTTTGTCGATCGTAATCAGCTCCTGCCATCGGTCAGGGTTTCTGGCAATAACCGTTGCCTGGATCGTATCATAGCTTCTTAAATCTTCTTTTTTCTCTAAAACGGCTCTTAGTTCTTCATTATCCTGTTTAAGGTCCCTTACCTGCGTTTCGAGCTTGACGAGCTCATCGAGGCGGGATTTCAGTTTTTCATTTTCTGTGTATGTATTTTGAAGATCTTTCACGTTTTCGATGACTCCGCCTGTGTAATTGACAGGTTTTGAAATCAATGATTGTCCGAATCCTACCATATCTTTCACGAACTGCTCGGGCCAGCTGATGCTCTCTCTTTCCCGTAACGAAAATCCGATCAAGGCTACGAGAACGATAATGCTGACAAGCAGGATGATTAATCGTTTGTTCAGGAAGAATTGTGGCATGCTGTACACCTCAACCTTTATTATTTCTGATGTTAGACAACGCTATTGATTTCCGTGCAAGACTTCGCTTTCCGCGGGTGACCCGCGAGCCTCCTCGGCAAGCCTGCGGGGTCTCACATTGGCCACTTCTCCCGCAGGAGTCTACGCCTTGCACTCCAATCAACAGCTGAACCAGTTCAACTAGCTGTAACATCCCTAATTCTATTAAATACTATATCAAAATCTTTTAGATATTGATATCATTCATCAAATTATTTACTTTTTTCGACATTCATGAAGCGCAAAAAAGATGGGGACGCCTTAATGTACTATGGTGAAGTACTTTAAGGAACAGTCCCCACTTCATTTAAACTGATTATTTACCGCGATTTTTAAATAGGTGGATATGATCAAGTGCTTTGCCTGTACCGATGGCTACGCAGTCCAGCGGTTCTTCTGCGATAAGGACAGGCATTTTTGTTTCATCGCTGATCACCTTGTCCATATTGCGGAGCAGTGCACCTCCGCCAGTCAGCACAATCCCTCTATCCATGATGTCCGCAGCAAGCTCGGGAGGCGTTTTCTCCAGGGTGCTCTTAACCGCGTCGACAATTGCATATACCGTATCATGAAGAGCGGAAGCAATTTCAGCAGCCGTCACTTCAATCGTTTTCGGAAGCCCTGTCAAAAGGTCACGCCCGCGGATTTCCATCGATTCAATCCCTTCAGGATCTCCCGCTGAACCAACTTCCATCTTGATGGTTTCAGCAGTACGGTCACCGATCATAAGGTTGTATGTTTTGCGGATGTAGTTGATGATGCTGTCGTCCATTTCATCACCGGCTACACGGATTGACTGGCTTGTTACGATCCCGCCAAGTGAGATGATTGCAACTTCTGTCGTACCGCCGCCGATATCAACGACCATGCTTCCCGTAGGTTCCCACACTGGGAGGTTGGCTCCGATCGCAGCTGCAAAAGGCTCTTCGATTGTGTACGCATCCCTTGCCCCCGCCTGTCTTGTTGCGTCAATGACAGCACGCTCTTCCACACCTGTGATTCCTGACGGGACACATACCATTACATAAGGCTTTCTTGAAAAGAGACCTTTGTTTTTGGTCGCCTGCTTTATGTAATATTTCATCATGGTAGCAGTCGTTTCGTAGTCCGCAATGACTCCGTCTTTCATCGGGCGGAGCGCCACTACGTTCCCCGGTGTTCTTCCGATCATATTTTTTGCATCGTTTCCGACAGCAACGATCTGTTTATTGTCAGTTTGAAGTGCAACAACGGAAGGCTCTCGTACAACGATGCCTTTCCCTTTTACATACACCAGCGTGTTGGCTGTGCCTAAATCAATTCCTAAATCTTTCGTTCCAAACATTAATGGTATCTCCCTTTCTGATACAAATTGACTGGTCTCTATTTGGTTAAACAGGAGAGTTGTCCAAACTCTTCATCCTCGTATTTTTACAATAGTTGAAACTTCATGACATAACGAAAAGACTCATCCTTTAAAGAACGACTCTTTTTTCAATGAGCTACGCTTAATGAATCAGCATATTGTGAGTAAAAATCATAAGCATAATTATATCGTACCCATTAAAAAAATCCTAGTGTCATAAATACCCTTTTTCTTTTAAACTGATAAATTTTTTCTCTCCTATAATAAGATGATCGAGTATATCAATCCCTATGATCCGCCCGCATTCTACCAATCTCTTTGTAACCTCGATATCTTCCCTGCTCGGGGTCGGGTCACCGGAAGGATGGTTATGGATGCAGATGATCGATGCTGCCGACCGGCGGAAGGCTTCTTTGAACACCTCACGCGGATGGACGATTGAAGCATTCAGACTGCCGATGAAAATGGTCTGTTTGTGGAGAACTTGATTTTTGGTGTTGAGGTAAAGACAGACGAAATGTTCCTGAGCTAAAAAACGCATGTCATTCATGACATAATTCGCTCCATCTTCAGGGGACCGGATGCTGTAGCGGTCATCGAAGGCAAGATTGCCGATCCTGCGGCCCAGTTCGACAGCAGCCATGATCTGAACAGCCTTGGCGAGTCCGATGCCTTTCGTTTTCGTGATTTCTTCCAGGGACGCATCTTTTAATAGATTCAGTCCGTCAAAGCTGGTCAGCAGACGGTTAGATAGCTGAAGAACAGATTCCGCCCTTGTACCTGTCCGGAGCAGGATCGCCAATAATTCCTGATTGGAGAGACTGGCGGCCCCGCTTTGGATGAGACGCTCCCTCGGTCTTTCATCCTGCGGGAAATCACGAATCATCAAATTGTTAGGCTTTTCCACTGTTTTTTCCATAGGCCCTCCTTTGTCAGTCAAAGGAGCCGTTCTTATTGAAGGTAGCCCATTTCACGGAGAGCCCGGTATACTTTAGAGATCGGTAAGCCGACAACGGAGAAATAATCTCCCTTGATTTCCTTTACCAGCTTTGCCCCAAGTCCCTGAATCCCGTAGGCTCCCGCTTTATCAAATGGTTCTTCAGAAGCGATGTAATCGTCGATCTCTCCAGGTGTCAACTCCCAAAACGTAACATCTGTTTTTTCATAAAATAGAGTTTGATTATCGCCATTAAGAATCGCGACACCCGTATACACCGAGTGCGTTTTGCCAGACAGCATGACAAGCATCTCTCTGGCTTCTTCCTCTGATTGAGGCTTTCCAAGGATAGAGTCCCCCTGGGCTACCACCGTGTCTGAGCCTAACACGTAAGACTCAGGGTGTTTTCCTGAAATTTCTTTTGCTTTTTTCAGCGCGAGTTCCATGACCACTTCATGGGGTTTCAAATGAGGCTCAACCGTTTCATCGACATTGCTGCTTATGGTGGTGAAAGATAGTTGAAGCTGTTGAAGAAGATCTTTTCGGCGAGGTGATTGTGAAGCAAGTATGAGGTTGGACATAGCATACCAGTCCTTTCGGAGTATAGATTGGGAGATACAAAATAATAGTACCAAATCCTGCCTCCTTAAACAAGCAGAAGGCGACAAGCAGTTCGATACCTGTCGCCCCATCAATTATTTCCTAGAAAATAGTCGTATATCAGTGTTTATTGTAAACGGCTGTATGTTTCCAGATACGCGAGCAATTCTCCCTGGACATTCGCTGCATCCTCTGACGTCTTGATGGAAAGTGTCTGACTGGCTGCCTTCTTTATCGATTCTTTCATATGTGAAATCGATTCCTGTTCCACTTTGATGCCTTCTATTTCTTTCATGCTGGCTTCAATGGAACCAGCCGCAGACTCATTCGTCTTTTCGTTCAATACCCCGTTACTGCTCTCTTCAGCAAGGATGGCATAGAGGCCATTTGCCTTTTCCAGAAATGTCTTCTCTTCACTGCTTGCCTTGATTTCTTTGGCATTCAGCTCGAAGTCTTTGGCATATACTTCCACACCTTTTTCTTTCATGTCTTCCCCAAGAAGTTTAGCCGTTTCGACATCAGCCGAAACCCCGAGCAGCAAAAACCATTGTCCGTCTTTTTCAACTGACGCGCTCGCGATTCCTTTGGAAGTCAGTGAATCCTGCATAGCTGTTATGGTTTCTTTAGATGAAAAGAAGCCTCCCTGAACGACCGGAGTCGAAAACCCCTTTAGCTGAACAGGACCCGCTGCTGAACGTCCACCCGTCTCATCAGCGGCAGTATCATCCTGCAAGGTTGCCGCAGGCACAGCTCCCCCGTCTGTATTGGTGATGACCTTCAACGTTCCGAATCCAAGAACGGCACCGACAACCACCGCACCGATAATGGACATAAGTAGATTGACCGAATCATGGAAAGGATTTTTGAATGATTTCCGATTCTTCTTTTTCTTGCCGCCCACGTAGTTAATCTTTTTGTATTCCTTTGGAGGCTGAGGAGTTTCATCAGGCAGGTTCCAATCAAAGCCCTGATCCTCGAGTTTTTCTTCCCCTGCTGCTGTTTCTGCTTTACCCAGCTTCCAATCGTGTACACGGTAGTCCTCTTCGAACTCAGTACTCTCACCATTTATTTTGATGGAGATTTTTTTATTGCCGTTAGGTTTGTCCACGATCGCCACCCTCTTCATCTATTTTTTTCCATGCTATCACATCCCATAAAAAAAAGAACAAGACTTTTGTCGTCTTGTCCTAAGAGGTTTTCGTCAAATTTTTTAATAGAAAACTGATTTCCAATATTGTTGATTCTTGCTATAACCTAGTCCGTTTCATTGCGCTGCAGGCACTTGCTTTCCGCGGGGAGGAAGTCGAGCCTCCTCGTCGCTGCGCTCCTGCGGGGTCTCGACCTTTCCTCTTTATCCCGTCGGAGTCAAGTGCCTTCCGCTCCATTACACTCAAGCTTTATCTATTGGTCTCCAGCTTTAAACTATTAAAAAAAATGGTTATTCGTTCTCCTTTTCCTCTGGGAATTGAGGAAAGGGATTCTTTTTTAGGGAGGGTGATGGGCTTTCGATGACAGGAAGTCCGTCTTTGAGATCGTTTAGTTCAGGGATGTAGAAGGCAGATGCGATTACTTCAAAGGTGATGGTATCTTCGCTGTAGCCTTCCATGTTTTCCTTCAGTTCTTGTTCACCTTCGAAATACAGGCCGTTGATTTCGACGATCCTTTCAAGGTTTTCTATTTCTTCGAGGAATTTTTCCATTTCGAAATAGGTCGGTGATTCAACCGTCATCGTCATTTGAAGCCTATTTAATAGAGAAGGAAGTTGGGTTTCGCCGGATGGTGCAGCTTCTGTCTCTTCACTCTCTTTGGGTGCAATGGCTCCGTCGGTTTTCTCAAAGTTAATAGACTGAATGGTGCTCCCAGAGAGCAGTTCTGCTTTTTCGAGATCCAATATGACTCGCTCGGTTAATGGGTCTACAGGGATTTTCTTTTGCAGCGAGGTGGAATCCGGTGTCTCATTTTCCCCGATACTGTTCACCTTTGCCTCGACCGCTTCCTGTAATTTCATCTGAATCCCCAGTTCATCTTTTTTATACTGCAGTCTTTTCTCAGCTGGCTGCAATGCAACGAAGTTTACAGCCGCTAAGATTAACATGCCGGTCATAATCAGACTTATCAGTATTGCCCATTGTTTTTTTGTGAAATCGATTTTCATTCTTCTTCCCCCTCTTCAGAAAGAAGTGCTGCGAGCTTGTCTGAGTCGAAATGAAGGGCATACATAGCCGAATATCTCGGGAGGATATCCTCTTCTTCGGACTCCTCTACTTCTTCAGTCGTGATTTCAAGGATTTCGGCTTCCTCGATCCACTCCACCGTTTTTAACCTGGAGAGGTAAAATGCTGCTTCCCTTGAGGAGTCAAATTGTACGGACAGGTTGATGATCGTTCTGTCACTATACTCAAATTCCTGAATAAACCCTCTTTCAGGTAAAAGAGAGATCAATTCATTTAATAGTGGAACAGTTTTCACTGGATAGTCCACCATGTTCTGGACCGCTTTGTTCAGCTCACCGATACTGTTGGACGCTTCTGCACCAAGGACTTTCGCCTGCTGGGCCTCGATTATTTTTTTGGTGTTCTTGATCTTTTCATCCGTCCTCTTCGTTTCTGTGATGGTGCCCTGCCATGACAGCATCATGAAAACTGCAAGGAGGATGATCATCCCTGCAGTACCCAGGACACTATATGTAAAAGCATTTCGTTTCGTTTCTTTTTGAGGCAAAAGATTAATATCAATAAGTTTCACTGAGCTGCACCTCTTTTAAAGCAAGACCTAACGCGATGGCATATTCCGATGACACCTTTTCGTCATGGAGTGTCGGGACATTTTTCAATTGAAGCAATTCAACCGGTATCGAAACCCTTTCCTGCAGCTGTTCTTTTAATTGCTGCAAGCGGGGGTGACCTCCACTGATAACCGTTTTCTCAACCAATTGCTCGCCTTTATTCAGCGAGTAACGATAAAAATTCATTACTTTTTCGATTTCATTAAGCGTATCCTGAAGCACATTCACTGGAAATTCATCTTCTGATGCACGGTCTTCCAATTCACTTTCCAGTACGATCGGCCTCGTGAAGATGAGTTCATGCTTATTAAAGATCGAAACCGTAAGAAGCTGCTCATCCATATGAAGCAGCATCATGTGTTCATGTGGCGAAGCTTTTCCTTCATGTAGAACAGAGCGATACAGGGCCAGAGGGGCAATGTCTGCAGCGAAAGGCTTCAACTTCACTTCCTCAAGCAAACTCTTATAGCTGTCAACGATTTCTTCCTGTGATGCAACCAATAAAACCTCTTGTTTCTCTCCTGAAGTTCCCAATAAGGAATAATCGAATACCGGATCTTCAAACGGCAAGTGGATGCTTGATCCTATTTCGAGGAAGAGATAGCCTTCCATCTCATCTTCCCTGATGTCAGAAGGTATGGATACTTTTCTCAGGACGACGAACGGATCCGGAACCACGAATCGCACAGATTTGCGCTTGATTTTCCATTCGTCGATGCATTCTTCCAATATGAACAAAAGGCTTTCCTTATCGACGATCCTTCCCCCTTTGATGACGCCATCCGGGAGCTGACGCTCGTCCAGCGAAGCCACCAATGGCGGGGAAGTCTGTTTCAACTCGAGAAATCGAATGCAATGGTCGGTGAATACAATATTTGCTGTTTTATGAGAACTTGAGAGAAACGATAGAAAACCCATGGACCGGATCCTTTCTTTGCAATACTTTAATAGAATAATGATAGATAAAGAGAAATAATCGCGTCGCCGAACAGATAGGCTAATATTGTCCCAGCTGCGATGAACGGGCCGAATGGGATCGGCTTACCTTTTTCAATCAGCTTGAATACCAGGGCTGTCAGTCCAATAACCGCTCCCAGGAATGTAGCAATCATAAAGGAGAGAATCGTGATCTTCACACCGACGGCAAGACCGATGACTCCGTAAAGCTTGATATCTCCTCCGCCCATGCCGCCTTTGCTGATGATCGCGATAAGCAGAAGCAGTCCGAATCCGAGCGCACCGCCTGCGAGGCTGTCCCACCATGGTGAAAGGGGGATGAATAGGCGTTCGATGATGAAAAGCACTAGGAAAAAGAGAAGGACTTTGTCGGGGATGACCATATATTTAAGGTCGGAAACCGTAATGATGACGAGCATGGAAATCATGGTCCAAGCGACAAGAATCTCCCACTGCATCCCTAACTGCAGATAGGCTAGTACAAATAGCCCAGCATTCAAAGCTTCCATAAATGGATATAAAGGAGAAATGCGCCCTTTGCACTGGCGGCATTTCCCCTTTTGGATGAGATATGAAAATACAGGTATGAGCTCCAGGGCCGTCATTTGATGACGGCAGTAAGGACAGCTCGACCTGGGTTTTACGATTGATTTCTTTAACGGCACCCTTAGGCCGACTACGTTGTAGAAGGAGCCTAGGAGGAGTGCGTACATACAAATTATAAGTAGCATAGTAAAATTATATCTCTGAATCTGGAGCCGTACCTATTTCTCTATCATCTTTAGCTGCATCATTTATTTCATTTATTGAAGCATTAATAAATTCTATACTAACGCTACCCTTCGTTCCAGTACCGGTTATCGTAAAAGTGTTTGCATCTGTAATTGTCACAGAATATGCTTCGGTCCAAATATCTTCGTCATTCTCAGTAAGATAATCAGCTAAATCAGTAGCATCTAAATCACTACCGTCTGCGGGAACACCCTCAGATGCAACATACAACTTCGCAGCGTTCAGGACTTGAAGTCCTTCCGCCTTAACGGCATCCGCACGAGAATTCTCAATAATATTTGCAATACTCGGCACCGCAATCGCCGCAATAATCCCCAAAATCACAATAACAGCAAGCAACTCGACAAGAGTTAAACCCTTATCATTTTTCAAAAACTTTTTCAACATCTTTCTTCCTCCCCTTTTGGTTTTTATGTAGTACTTTTGTACTCTATCAATCTACTTTCATTATACAGCAGAACAATTAAAAAAATAGTAAGAATGTGTAATATTTTATCAGAAATGCTAGAAATTTTGAACATTGTTAAACATTTCAAACATCGGAATCATGATAGCTGTGACAATAGTCCCTACAAGGCCCGCCAGTACGACGATCATCAGCGGCTCGATCAGTGATTTCAACTGATCCGTGGTGTTTTCTACTTCTTTTTCATAGAAGTCTGCGACTTTAGAGAGCATACCGTCGAGCGAACCCGTTTCTTCCCCGATCGAGATCATATGTGAAACAAGCGGCGGGATGGCCCAATGATCTTTCATCGGTTCAGTAAGCGAGCCTCCGCTCTCAAGGGAGTCCTTTGCTTCCTTTATGACTTTTGCAATCACTTCGTTTCCCACTACTTTCTCCAATATCACCATGGACTGAAGAATGGGTACGGAACTGGAAAATAAAGAACTGAATGTCCTTGTCATTCTTGCAAGCACTGCTTTTTGAATAAGGCTCCCGAAAATCGGAATCCGTAAAATCATATAATCCAGATAATATTTCGTTTCCTTTTTGCGCCTTAGTAAGGTGATCCCGACTGAAGCCAAGATGACGAGAAGCAACAGAACATACCAATACTTCTGCACGATCTCACTGGCGCCAAGCACTGCTCTTGTGATCAACGGCAGCTCGCTTCCCATATCGGCAAACATATCAACGAAGGTAGGGACGACAGCCAGCAGCAGGAAAACGACAACGCCGATTGCGATGACTCCGACCACTGCAGGATAAGAAAGGGCTGCAATGACTTTTTGCCGGGTCGTATGCTGCTTCTCATAGTGATCACCGAGTCGCTCGAGCGTTTCATCGAGGCTCCCCGTTGCTTCACCTGCTTTCAGCATATTGATGAACAAAGGTTCAAAGACCTTTCGATGCTTGGCAAAAGCTTCTGACAGCGGGTTCCCCTCTTTCAATTCCAACTCAACTTCCGACAGTACCTTCGCTAGCGCTTTACTGCTTGTTTGGGCGGAAAGGATCCTCGTTGCATCGACGACGGTCACCCCTGCTTTCAGAAGCGTGGAAAACTGCCTTAGAAATACGACCATCTGCTGAAGCTTCACTGGGTTTCCAAGTGTGATTTCTTTCGTGAGAAGCGTTTCCGGAACCTCTTCTGCAGAGATGACACGTATCCCCTGATTCTTCAGTCTCAGCATTGCTTCTTTTTTCGAAGGGGCGGAGATGACTCCCCGCTTCCTGCCGCTCCTGTCCCTTCCTTCATATTTAAACCGCGTCATACAGAAACGGTCTCCTGCATGTACGGCTGAGCAGCTTCACGTGAGACCATCCCGATGTCCACGTATCTTTTGACCGACGAATGAAGAAGCTCCATCCCCATCGCTTTTGACGTCTGCATCACGCTTGGAATCTGGTGGATCTTCTCGGAACGGATCAGGTTTGCGACTGCTGAATTATTCAACAGCACTTCTGTCGCAGCCACTCTCCCCTGTCTATCTGCAGTCGGCAGAAGGCGCTGGGCGATGATCCCTTGAAGAACCGATGCGAGCTGCACCCTGATTTGCGACTGCTGGACGGAAGGAAAGACGTCAATGATCCGTTCAATCGTAGACACCGCACTGGATGTATGGAGTGTGCCGAGCACGAGGTGACCGGTTTCAGCTGCAGTGATCGCCGTATGGATCGTCTCCAGATCACGCATCTCCCCCACCAGGATGACATCTGGATCCTGCCTTAATGCACTGCGAAGTCCATATGCAAATGACTTCGTATCAAAGCCGACTTCACGCTGATCGATGATCGAAGAGCCGTGCTTGTGCAGATACTCAATCGGATCTTCAAGTGTGATGATATGCTTTCTCATCGTTCGATTCATGTATTGGATCATCGAAGCCAATGTGGTCGATTTCCCGCTTCCCGTCGGTCCCGTCACGAGCACCAGACCTTGAGGCTTTTCGGCAATCCTCATCAGTACATCCGGAAGGTTCAGTTCTTCAAGCGTAGGTATTTTCGTCGGTACGACACGCAGTGCAATAGAAATGCATGAACGCTGATGGTACGCATTCACCCGGAATCGCGAGACGCCCGGAATCGCGTACGAAAGATCAAGCTCTCCGCGTTCTTTGAATTCACCCCAGAGCTCTTCGGGGATGACGGCTTTTGCCATTTGTTCTGTATCATTCGGCTTCAAGACATCCTGGCCGTACCGTTTCAAATCTCCGTGAATGCGAAAAACGGGAGATGAACCGACGGTAAGGTGGATATCGGAAGCTTTTAGTTCAAATGCTGCTCTTAATAATTGATCTATGCGTTCTTTCATCGTGATCACCTTCTTTACTCGATTGCAACCCTGAGAATTTCTTCCGTCGTGGTAATCCCTTGCTTCACTTTCAACAAACCATCATCCAGCAGAAAGATCGTTTTCGATCTGTACGCCGCTTCCCTCAAGGTTGACAGCGGTTCATTGTTCATGATGATTTTTTTCATTTCTTCATTGATGACCAGGACTTCATGAATCGCCAGCCTGCCTTTATATCCCGTCATATTACAGGCAGCACAGCCTTTTCCTCGGTTGATTTTCTCGACCGAGAGCCCTCTGCGCTTGAAAATATCAAGTTCCCTCCTGGTCGGGGTCTCTTCGACTGCACAGTCACGGCATACCTTCCGGACCAAACGCTGTGCTACGATTCCACTGAGGGATGTCGCCACCAGGAACGGCTCCACCCCCATATCGATGAGGCGTGTGACCGTCGTCAGCGAGTCATTCGTATGGATTGTACTCAGTACCAAATGACCTGTCAGGGAAGCACGGATAGCCACTTCCACCGTTTCTTTATCACGTATCTCCCCGACCATGATGATATTTGGATCCTGACGGAGGATCGAGCGCAGTCCTTTTGCAAAAGTGAGCCCGACATTGGCGTTCACCTGGATCTGGTTGATTCCCTCGAGCTGATATTCGACCGGGTCTTCGACTGTGATGATGTTGACTTCTTCACTATTCAGCCTGTTTAAAGCTGCATATAGTGTCGATGATTTACCTGACCCGGTGGGCCCTGTGATGAGGACAATGCCTGTAGGACGCTCGATCAGGGACTGGAACCGTTTCATGTTAAGCGAATTGAATCCGAGCTGGGTAAGATCGTTTAGCGAGGAGCTCAAGTCAAGGATCCTGAGAACCATCTTTTCACCGTAAATGGTCGGCAAAGTCGATACCCTCAGATCGATCGGACGGAAATCGATATTCGTCTTGATCCGTCCATCCTGGGGAATCCTGTGCTCTGTGATATCCAGTTGGGACATGATTTTAATCCTCGCTGTCAGCATGCTCTGCATATGTTTCGGTATCGCTCTTTCCGTCCGGAGGATACCGTCGACACGATACCGTATCAGCACTCTCGTTTCCTGGGGGTCTATATGGATGTCACTTGCTTTCTGGGTCATTGCATTTGAGAGGATCTGATTTACGAGCCGGGCTATCGGTGAATCCTGATCCATGATCGTTTCATCCTGCTCGGCCTGGGGTTCGTTCCCCAATCCTTTTAACTCTTCAAAACTCTCATCCATGTCATAAAATTTATTGATCGACCTGAGGATATCATCTTTGGTCGCTATCGCTGCTTCAATGAAAAATCCTGTTGATAAGCGAAGATCTTCTATCACATAAAAATCCATTGGATCGGCCATCGCGACAAACAGCTTGTCTCCTTCCTTTTTCAAGGGGATGATCAAGTTCCGCTTCGCCATATCTTTAGGAATCAGGTGAAATAGCTTTTGATCAAACGGATACCTGAATAAGCTTACATGAGGGATGCCCAGTTGAAATTCGAGCACTTCGATCAATTGCTGCTCCGTGATGTACCCCTTCTGCAGGATGGCATCACCAAGTTTTTGATCTTTGCTTTTCTCTTTAAGGGCCTGCTGAAGCTTTTCCTCGGTAAGCAGGCCTGCTTCCACTAATAAGTCACCTAATCGTTTCCGTTCTTGTGCCATTTTCAATACACCCTCTTCTTATATGACTACTACTTCATGTTTGGATTCGGAATATTCCCGCTTGAGGAAGGCTGGTTTTCAGGTTTCTCCTGCTGCTGGGGACCTGATTGTTCATCCTGGTCTTCTTCATGACTGTCAGCCTCATTCTTCTCCTGCTGATTGGAGTCCCCGGCTTTACCATCATTTGTACCAGGGGAACTGACGGCAGCTTCTCCTGCTGTTCCACTATCCCCATTGCTGTCGATGTAGTCTTGGAGACTGACGAGCTCCTCCCTGTGAACAGGCGGATAATACTCTCGTGAAAGCAATTCTTCTTTCAACACCGCACCCGTGGAATCCAACATGCTCTTCCATACCTCAACCTGGACGCCATCTTCCCCTTCTGACCTTACTTTTGTTTGTCCTTTATCGAGGTAAGGGGTGAATTGCTTAATCACCCTTGGTTCCACCGTTTGTTTGTTCTGCAAGGAGATTTCCACCTCATAAGGGAGTTCCGGTCCTTCTAAAACAATAAAAAAAGAATCCCCGGTCATCTGAAAGCGTATCTTGTATGACTTGCTGTTCGGATTTGCAAATATGAAGTCCTGATGCAGTCCCCTATCCACTCTTGCTTCGAATCCAAGCTCAGCATAGTCCGGCAGTGAACGGCCCTGATGGCGCTGAATGACGTCTAGGTCGGAGTGGAGCAGGATTGCATATAAACCAGTTGAAATCAAGCTCAGCTCTTTATCAGTCAGGCTATTGATGTGTTGATCTTCCACGAATTTCAAGAGTGAAAAAGTTGATATGGGTTCGATATCGATCTCTGAAAAAGAAGAGAGAAATTCTTCAAGCCCCGGAGTCACTTCAACTTTCCCCATCTCTTTTACAGCCAATACCTGCATTTCCTCCATGCTGTTCAGATAGTCTTCAAGCGAGAATTCCAGCTCATCCTCATCAAGCATTGAAGCTCTTTGCAGTACAGCATCTTTGAGCTTGTCGATATGTATGCGTTCAATATCCATCCCCAAGGATTTTAATAATTGCAGAAGCAACTCTTCGTCCAATTGTAAATGGAGCGGGGAATCTCCCCCTTCAGCCGCATTCCCTACAGTGGCATCAACATCAAACTGAAATACTTGGGAAGGGATGCGTTCCTCCACACCCAAATAGGTAACCTTGAGATTATGACTCTCTTTCCACAAGAGTATTTCTTCTTGCAGTTTTGTTTTTATTTCCTTGGTTCTTTCATTTGAAATGTTTATACCTGCTATCTTCGTTCCATTGGCTGAAACATTTTCCGATTGAAAAATACGGTCATACAGATAGGCCCCTGCATGCGCTGAACCGAATAGATACACTGTGCATAGCACTAAAAAAACAGAAATAGTATAAGATGATTTTTTCAATGAGGGACCTCCTCCCTGACTGTGATTTTACCTTTTTCTCCCGGAAAATAATCGGTTGTATTCTTCTTCTTCTTCTTCCATTTGAAAAGGTGAAGGACTTTTGACGGAATCGGGTATCCCGTCCTCGATTGACGGCAGTTCTTCTTCTGCGACCGCCTCATTAAATTCAAATGCGTCCTGCCCCTCAGCTTCATAAGAAACCACAGGCTGAATGTCTTCCCAATCCAATTCTTTTATGTAGTCCTGCTGTTCTTCCTCAATAAAATCGTCTTCTATATCCTTTTCGGGATCGTCTTCTGATTCTGTTTCATCATCAACGGCATCGACATTATGTTCAATAGTAGTTTCATAGATTTTGGGTTCATGATACTGGGCGGCGGGTGAAAGAGGTTCTGGTTGAAGTTCGGCGCGCTGGGCATTTATCCCATTCTGGATTCTTGACTCGGCTAAATAGGCAGTCAGACCTGTCAAGAGAACCAATACGGCAAGCACACTTATAAACGGAAGAAAATCACTGCCTATTAAAGCCAGGATCGTTATACAAAAAGAGATGAAAGAAATGTACACCTTCTTTTTGAACGCGAGCTTTAAAGGAATGAATTTCAGGAACGGAAGCAAGAGGAGAAAAGCACCGGAAGCAAATAGTAAAGTGTTCATCACAAACCTCCCACTTTCAGACTAAAATCGCTAGAATCGTACAAAATTCGACTATTACTATTTTATTACAAAGACATTAAAATTGAAACAATATGATTGCAATTGAAGGGAGAAAAAATAAAGTTAGTCACTGATTGTCCAAATACACTTATATACATACACAACAAAGTATGCGGCAATAGCAAGAAAACACCTTCCCGTGAAGGAAGGTGTCTCTATTTCACATATTCCGCCACACGATTCCGCCCGGCCTGCTTTGCACCTGTATACAGCGCCCTGTCGGCATGGCGGATCAAGGCCATTGTATCGTCTGCATCTTGAGGGGCAGTGGCGACTCCGATACTCGCGGTGATCCTGACCATTAGTTTTCTGTTGGATGCTTGCAGCGAATCGTGTAGGAAGAATGGACGGTGGGCAATGATCTTCCTCACGCGTTCCGCCAGCGTAAGGGCTTCTGCTCTTTCTGTATCCGGGAGGAGAATGACAAATTCCTCACCGCCATATCTTGCGACAGTGCCTTTGGATCCGATCAGCTTGCACAATCGGCCGGCGAGCTGGATCAATATTTCATTGCCGCTCTGGTGACCGTAGTTATCGTTGATGACCTTGAAGTGATCAATGTCCAGCATGATCAGGGATAAGGATGTTCTCCCACCCTTTTCAAGTTCATTGAACTCAAGTGACAGCATATCTTCGAAGTATCGGTAATTATAAAGATTCGTGAGCGCACATCTTTCACTGTTTTGCTTTGTTTTTTCATGATGTCTTGCATTTTGAATTGCAACCCCGAAATAGGAGCACAGGATTTCTACAATCATCAATTGAAATTTCTCATATGCCCGTTTTTTCGAAGACGCCAAGAGAAGGATTCCCTCTACCTTCTGGCTTCTCACAATCGGTACGCACAGGACGCTTTCCACCCCGGCGGGCATATATGCGTCTGCGAGTCCGACCCATTCAGACCTGGAGTCATATATGACCGACTTTCCTGACTCCCACACCATACCGCTGATTCCCTGGCCTTGCCTCAAAGTCGGGAACTTATGCACATTTTTCTGCTTGCTTTCGACGCTTCTCAAAAGAACCAGTTCATCACCTTTGCAGTCCAATATGTACGCGTATTCCACTGGCAGGGTTTCGATGATCTTTTCAAGGAAGATATCGAGTACTTCATCCACCTTCAGGCTCTCTGTCAGCTGATGTCCTATTTCCCCGGCTTTTTGAAGAGATTCATTGATTTTTTCAGAGGAATTATACATCTTCAATATCAACGATAAACTAATGAATGGGATACCAATCAGCAGCGATGCGAATGGACCTATTTGGAAAGTGAGAAAATACAGTGAAAGGGACATCGGGAACATGATCATATTTGCAATAAAATCCCATATGAAATCTTTGCTGTAAAAACGTATATCATTCACGACTACATAACGCTGGTAGGCTAATAGAAGGAATTGATTGATCATGATGGATGCCACTTGGTAACTCAAGGCGGCAGGAAGCATTTCCCCTATACTTGTCGCACCCGTTTCACCGCCAAGCAGAAAATAGATCAACCCGCTTGAAAAAGAAACAAGAAAAAACATGAGGGAATTTAATGGCGCCCTGTGCCAATCTGTTTTAGCCATTCGAAGTCTTATCAGCAAGGGGATAATTGAAAACTGCATAAGAACGATTTCTACAAACAAACCGTATTTCAAGAATCCCACAAGGGTTACCCATTGAATAAAGAAGATGGTGGAGCCATTGATGACGATTGGCATGAGTGGGATGGCTGTGGCAAATACTACCAGAGTGAGCAGTTCCCATCCGTTTCCTTCCACATTTTGAGGAGGATAGAATTGATATGTATAATACAATCCGGCAGGCACGATTGCCAGCCATGCAAACAGGATCCATAGTTTCTTTTTAAGTGAAAGCTGCATATCTCTCCTCCTTCATCTGCCATCTATAATGAAAAATAGTTAAATAGTCACAAGTTTAAGAATATTTTATCAGAGTAGCAGGATAAAGTCACTTATTTTTTCTGGAATTTTCTAACTTTTGAAGAAGCACTGGTTTGACTTCTGATAAAAAGTAGAGCGACCCTGTGATAAATAATACTTCATCATTCCCCATAGATTTCAGTTTTTCTTCTATATAATGCTGCCAGTCCCCTGCTTTCATTTTGTGGGGATGATCGGATAAGGAATATAATTCATCTGCATCCGCCACTCTCGGAAAGGAAAAAGATGTGAAGCTTATGGCCGAAGCAGCTTCTTCTAGCATCCCTATCATGTGTTTCAGTTCTTTATCCTTCAAAGCCGAAAATAGAATCGTCACTCTTTTAGTTGTAAATCGTTCCTTGATCGTCGTCACCAAGGCTTTGATCCCTTCAGGATTATGAGCACCATCCAGAATGACAGCCGGCTTCTCGCTGACCACTTCCATCCTTCCAGGCCAATAGGCTTTTTTTAATCCAGCAACAAGGTGCAAGTCCGTAATTTCAATCTCACTTTGTGATTGGAGTAATTCCACCGTTTTTAAGGCGAGCGCTGCATTCTGGACTTGATGTGCCCCCAACATGGAAATTTCATAGGTGCCATTTTGTGCAGATGACTCAAAATGAAATCTTTCTCCATTATCCAAAACTGTATCCCGGTGAATTTGAAAATCCTGTCCAGATTGATATACAGGGCTTCCATTTACCTCTGCCGCATCATGAATGACCTTTCTTGCTTCAGGCTGTGATACACCGGATACCACCGGAACACCTCTTTTGATGATGCCAGCTTTTTCAAACGAGATTTCCTCAATCGTATCCCCTAGAAAATTCATATGATCCATTCCGATACTTGTAATGACCGATACAAGAGGGGTGATCACATTCGTGGAATCCAGTCTTCCTCCAAGTCCCACTTCATATAGAACAAGATCGGGCCTTTCTATTTCCGCAAAATACACCATGCTCATCGCTGTGATGACTTCAAATTCGGATGGCTCTCCCCACTCGCTGTCTTTCATCGCCTCTGCAATCGGTTTTATGAGAGAAACAAGTGAAATAAGATCACCATCAGGAATCGGTTGTCCATTTACAGATATACGCTCATTGAAACGTTCGAAATACGGGGAAGTAAAAGTACCGACCGTATAGCCTGCCTCCTGGAGGATATTGCGTATATAAGTGACCGTCGATCCTTTCCCGTTTGTTCCGCCGATATGGACGGACTTTAATTTCTCATGGGGATTCCCAAGCTCTTCTAATAAATGATTCATTCTTTGGAGTCCCGGCTTTATCCCGAGTCTCAGCCTGGCATGAATCCACCCTACCGCTTCTTCATATGTAAACATGTCTGATTCACTCCCATCAAAAAAAGGCCGGAGCGGAGCCTAGCTGCTTTAGGGGTGGTTTTCCCTATACAATTAGACTCCTGCTCCTAAGCCTTCTCAAATAGTTTTTATACGGTTTTTAGTTCCTCTATTCTCGCTTTTACCGTTGCCTGCTTTTCCAGGTAATCATTTTCTTTGGCTTTTTCTTCGTCTACCACTTTTTGAGGAGCTTTGCTTACAAATTTTTCGTTATTCAGCTTTCCTTGAACACGAGCTACCTCTTTCGTCCACTTTTCAAGTTCTTTTTCAAGACGGGCGATCTCTTCATCGATATTGATGAGTCCTTGTAATGGCAGGAATAACTCTACTCCTGTCACTACTGCAGTCATCGCTTTTTCCGGTGGAGTGATATCCGTTCCCATATCCAATTCTTCCGGATTACAGAAACGTTCGATATAAGCTTTATTTTTATCGAGAATGTTCAAGATCTTTTCATCTTTCGCTTTCAGGATAAGCTTGATTTGTTTACTCATCGGCGTGTTTACCTCTGCACGGACATTTCGTACAGCACGGATGATTTCTACAAGAAGCTTCATTTCCTCGGAAGCATCGGCGTCCGTCAGGTCTTGGTTCACTTCCGGCCATGCTGCTACAGTGATCGATTCGCCTTTATGCGGCAGGTTCTGCCATATTTCCTCGGTAATAAACGGCATGAACGGGTGCAGAAGTCGCATTGTGTTGTCGAGCACGTATGCAAGAATCGAACGGGTTGTTTTCTTGGCCGCTTCATCTTCCCCGTATAATGGAAGCTTCGCCATTTCGATATACCAGTCACAGAAGTCATCCCAGATGAAGTTATAAAGGATTCTTCCCACTTCACCGAATTCATAGCGGTCGGCAAGACGTGTCACGTTTTCGATTGTTTCATTCAGACGGGTAAGGATCCATTTGTCAGCAACGGATTTTTCTCCGCTCAAATCGATTTCTTCATAGGTCATTCCATCCATATTCATCAGGGCAAAA
This sequence comes from Rossellomorea sp. ABR4_012, assembly GCF_056159545.1. Classification (NCBI taxonomy): domain Bacteria; kingdom Bacillati; phylum Bacillota; class Bacilli; order Caryophanales; family Bacillaceae; genus Rossellomorea; species Rossellomorea sp. ABR4_012. Next base: position 1,549,451 of record NZ_JBSWVK010000001.1, on the reverse strand, counting down.
CGGGATGCATTCCAGATTTTATTGGCAAAGTTCCAAACGGACTCCACTTTCTCAAATGAGAATCGCAGGTCCTGACCAGGTGAGCTGCCAGTCGATAAGAAATATCGAAGCGAATCGGCACCGTACTTCTCGATGACATCCATCGGATCGACACCATTTCCAAGGGATTTACTCATTTTGCGGCCATCTTCAGCACGAACAAGCCCGTGGATCAGAACATCTTTGAATGGGCGTTCTCCTGTAAATTCTAGTCCTTGGAAAATCATGCGGGATACCCAGAAACCGATGATATCGTAGCCAGTTACAAGCGTATTTGTCGGATAATATCTCTTAAGGTCTTCCGCATCCATATCAGGCCAGCCCATTGTGGAGAAAGGCCAAAGCGCTGAACTGAACCATGTATCAAGGACGTCTTCTTCCTGCGACCAATTTTCACTGTCAGCCGGCGCTTCTTTTCCTACATATACTTCACCGGTTTCATTGTGGTACCATGCAGGGATTCTATGTCCCCACCATAATTGACGGGAAATGCACCAATCACGGGTGTTTTCCATCCAGCGCAGATATGAATTTTCGAAACGGTCAGGAACAAAGTTTACTTTTTCGCCTTCTTTTTCCTGCAGCTTGACTGCCTCCTGTGCGAGCGGATCCATTTTGACGAACCATTGCGTGGACAGGTATGGCTCTACAACCGCTCCGCTTCTCTCAGAATGTCCAACCGAGTGCATATGTTCTTCAATTTTAAACAGTACGCCAGCTTCCTGAAGGTCCTTGACGATCTGCTTACGGCAGTCAAAACGGTCCATCCCTTTATATTTGTCTGCTTTTTCATTCATGCTACCGTCTTCATTCATCACCAGGATGCGTTCAAGATTGTGGCGGTTCCCGATTTCAAAGTCATTCGGGTCGTGAGCAGGCGTGATTTTCACAGCACCTGAACCGAATTCCATGTCTACGTAATCGTCACCGACGATCGGGATTTCGCGTCCAACGATCGGAAGGATGACCGTTTTACCTATCAGGTGCTTGTAGCGATCGTCCTCAGGATGTACAGCGACTGCTGAATCACCAAGCATTGTTTCAGGACGTGTTGTCGCGATTTCAATATGTCCGCTTCCATCAGCCAGTGGATACTTCATGTGATAGAAGGCACCCTGGACATCCTGGTGGATAACTTCAATATCGGATAGGGCCGTCTTCGTCGCGGGATCCCAGTTGATGATGTATTCACCGCGGTAAATCAAGCCTTTATTATACAGATCGATGAATACTTTCTGAACGGCTTCAGATAAACCTTCATCCAGCGTAAAGCGTTCGCGGCTATAGTCAAGGCCCAGCCCGATTTTTGACCATTGCTTGCGAATATGCTCTGCATACTCTTCTTTCCATCTCCATGTCTCTTCAACGAATTTCTCACGACCCAAGTCATGACGCGAAATCCCTTGACTGCGCAGCTTTTCGTCCACTTTGGCCTGAGTGGCGATGCCGGCATGGTCCATTCCTGGAAGCCATAATACATCGTAGCCTTGCATACGCTTCATTCGCGTCAGGATATCTTGAAGTGTCGTATCCCATGCATGGCCGAGGTGAAGTTTGCCTGTTACGTTCGGCGGTGGAATGACGATTGTATACGGTTCCTTTTCTTTATCGCTTTTCGCTTCAAAAAACTTTCCTTCCAGCCACCATTTGTATCTTCCCTGCTCAATGGCATTCGGATCATATTTGGTCGGCATCGATAATTGATCTTGAGTTTCCATTGTATATCCTCCCTTAATCATTGTAGGTTTTTAGAAAGGTGATTTAAAACACAAAAAATCCTTCGCCCTGTAAAAGGACGAAGGATTCGTTTCGCGGTACCACCTTTTTTCTCAGAAGCCGTACAGACCCCTGAACTCTCAATGAACAATAACGGCTTTTAACCGGCTTCTACTACTGTCTTCATAGAAGCAGCTCTTCAGGCGACCTTCCATCGTCTTCGCTTGGAAAATCTCTCAGCAAATGATTTTCCTCTCTGAAAGCGGGGGGCAATGTACTCTTCCTGTTCAACGCTTTTTAAATTATTTATGTACTCATTATAGTATAGGATTCACTAAACTTTCGTCAATCATTATCGCCCATTTTCATAAAAAATATTCTTCAGTATCTCTCTATAGTTTACCCGAGAACCAATTTTCATTCTTTTCATAGGATATAGTAGTGAATCTACCCAGAAAGTGAGTGAAAAGTATGCGAAAGTACAATCCATACACCCTGCCCCCATGGCTGCGTAATGTTCGCTTGATCTGTAAGCAATTCATCATCCCTTTTTCTGTGTTTCAAGCCATCCGGACCATTCTGCTTCCCACCACATTTGATGTTCTTCTCTTGACCCTGTTCATCGGCATCGCCCTTGCCATCTATTTTGATTGGATATAAGGACTGACGAAACATGGACTTTCGTTTTCGTCAGTCCTTTTTTTATGCCTCCGATTCTGCCTCGGCTGCTTCTTTTTTCTTCCGCTCGATTTCGTCGAGCCGCATGACTACGTATTCCGTGTTTTTCAGCAGCCAGTAATGACGCTGAAGTTTTTTTAGTGATTTACGCTCATTCCTTTTGCCTTTCGGAGTATGAAAATATTTTTCAACAATGGCGATTACGGAGCTTGGGTAGGCTAAATAACACATAAACAGAAGCCTTTCTTCGTTGCGGGCAGTAAAGTGCTGAAAGTATGTTTCTAGCCACTCTACACATTCGTCATAATACTTTGGATAGGTTTTCAAGGTTCTGGACAGGAACGGCAGCAAATCATGAAAAGGAGACGCGATTTTTGAGTTTTCGAAGTTATTGAAATACCCGAGCCCCCTGTCATCGTACAAGAAATGCTCTGTTGACAGTTTGCCGTGGATGATGACCGTTCTGACCTTCTCAAGATCCTTCGTACTTTCATACCATTCATCGAGCGTTTTCCTTGAAAATTTGAGAGCCTGGGACACATCCTTATAAAACATACAAAAATGATATTGAAACGGTGACATATAAACGCTTTTTTCACATTCCTCCACGTATTCATCCAGAAACTGCTGTTCCTTTTCCCAGCGTGAAGTCAGCTGTTCATAATGCGATTCTCTTTCTTCTTTGTTTATTTTCACATCCTGTGAGGATATCGTATGGAGCCTGGCAAGTTCACGGAACAGCTTCTGGTGCTTTTCGAATCGGTCTTCCTTCTCCTGGTTGTTCAGCCACGGCATCACATAGTAAAGTTCCCCCTCGTGCCAGACAGCATAACGCCCGTCCATTGTCGGATAGATGGGCACGATTCGGTTATACCCCCGTTGAAAAAGGGTCTGGACGTTCCGGACGAAATCGACTCCGGTCTGAGCGGATATATGCTTTACAGCAAGGGTCCCTTTATTCGAGTACACTTTGCTTACTTTCCCTGTGTCTTCCACAAAATAGGGCTCTACCCCATATGGCTGCAGCACAGGTCTTAGACTATCGATGGTTTGCACGATTTTTGCACCTCCCCGTTATTACAAGGTATCAAAGCTGATCTATTAAAGTGTGATATTGATTTGCAATTCAGCCACGCGATTGGCATTCCGGCTATTCCACTAGTTAATTTCGCCAAGTAAAAAAAGAACGGACTGCCGCCAGTAAGTTGGTGTCAGTCCTGATTCATCGTCAATATTCAATCGTTCTGCTTCATTTTTAAATTACGCCTTGAACACAGGCTCTTCATTTGGGATGTAGAGAACCTGGCCGTTGTACACATCCTGATTCGCTTCCAAATGATTGACCCGTAATAGCTGGGCAATCGTCAAATCATATTTTTCTGCGATGTTATCGAGTGTTTCCCCTTCTTGCACAATGCAAACTCTAAGCTTTGCTGCTCTTTCCTCTTCTTTACGTGCGAAGAAATCGGTGAGGGAGATGGATTCATATTTCTTTTTCCCTTTGATTTTTTTCTTTTTATCGGCCGCTTCTTCACTTTCAGCTTCCAATTCCGCTTCCATTGAGGAAGATTCTTCTTCTTGCTCCTCTTGAACCGGAGCCGGTTTCTGCATATTCATTTGTTCACTGGCAGGCTGTGTCACTTCCTGCTCCTGCGAGGATTCGCTTAATTCATGCTCAGGAAGTTCAAACACATTTTCCTTTCTATAGTAGCTCTCTTCTTGTGCTGAATGTGAATCATACTGGATATGAACAGGAATCTCATCTTCTTCCCCGGCAGGAGGGGTTCTTCCTTCCAATGAGAACGGCTGATACTCATCATCCTCTGAATCATCCGTAGATTCATCATCTGTGAGATCATATTCATAATCGTCTTGATCATATGATTCATTCTCATCTTCATCATGATCGTAGTATTGAGGACTTGCTTCTTCCTCTTCTTCAACAGGTGCGTCAAGAACGGCAGCAGAACGGTGAAGGGGGGCATAGGCCTCTTCTTCGCTGTACTCCACTTCAAGTGGTGTATGAGTCTGCTGTTCACCGTAAATTCCTGTGATGGTCAAATCTGCATTCAGTTTTAAACAAGCATTTTCAGGAACGACATAATCAAAAGATTCCACAAACACATCGATGTCCCCTAAATTGGCAATGCGGTTTTTTGGAATCGTCACATCGACCGGGAAGCGGTGGACAAACTCATTTTCCCCTTTTTCCCTTTTTTCAACTGTCTGAACGAATTTACCGCTCGCCTCAAACTCGTCTACACCTTCATCATCCCTGAGAGTGCTCGGCAGGTATTCCCCGGATAAATCAAGCGTCCCTCTGATGAGTACATACTGTTCCTGTTCTTGTATCGTTATATGTGGATCTAAGGAGATAGATAGCAGTTCTTCAACTTCCTGTCCTTTTTTGAACCAAATTGATTCTTCCAAAGAAAATCGCAGGCACGATTGTTGATCTTGTGACAAAGAAATTCCTCCTTTCAAGTTCCAAACCTAAGAAATATATGACAATGTCATTATCACTTTATGATTTGGATGGGAGAAATATGATAGAGATGCTTAAGTTTTGAAAAATTGAGTGTCCTTCTAACACCGCTTTTGATTTCCGTGCAAGACTTCGCTTTCCGCGGGCGGCCGGTGAGCCTCCTCGTCGCTGCGCTCCTGCGGGAAGAAAAGCGGAGGCGGCTTGCTCAGCCCCGACAAGCATAAGATGAATAGGCTGAAAAGGCGCGTTTTGCCTTTTATGCCTATTTAGCTTATGACCTCGAGGGGCTAGCCGGCGGAGCTGGACAGGTCTCACCTGTCTCGCTTTTCCCGGAGGAGTCTTCGTCTTGCACTCCAATCAAAAGCTGGAAACGGTTTATTTCCAAAAAGCTTTGTATCTCGAATAATTTTATTTCCTTTTGAATTGTCCAAATGAATCAAAAAAGCCAGCCTTTTATAAAAAGGCCGGCTTCCTTAATTTTTTTATTTTTTACTAATCTTCTCAAACGCCCTTTCCGCAGCTTCGATCGTCTTGGCGATGTCTTCATCAGTGTGGGCAGTTGATAAGAACAACCCTTCGAATTGGGAAGGCGGTAAAAATACTCCTTCATTCGCCATTTCACGGTAGTAGTCTGCGAACATTTCCAGGTCGGAGGATTTTGCCCCTTCATAATTCTTCACTTCTTCATTTGTGAAGAATAATCCGACCATCGAGCCTGCACGATTGATCGTGTGAGGGATGCTGTGTTTTTCAGCCGCTTTTTTCAGGCCTTCTTCAAGAAGATCTGCTTTGCGTCCGAATTCTTCATAGCTTTCAGGCGTCAATTGACTGAGTGTCTCGTAACCGGCCGTCATCGCCAGCGGATTTCCTGACAGGGTTCCTGCTTGGTATATCGGACCGCTCGGAGCGATTCTCTCCATGATTTCGGCTTTTCCGCCATACGCTCCAACAGGCAGTCCGCCGCCGATCACTTTTCCAAGGCAAGTCAGATCAGGAGTCACATCGAAATACCCCTGAGCACAGCCATATCCTACGCGGAATCCAGTCATGACTTCATCGAAAATCAACAGTGAACCGTTCTGCTCCGTTATTTCTCGCAGTCCTTCCAGGAAGCCTGGCTGAGGTGGGACAACTCCCATATTTCCCGCAACAGGTTCGACGATCACTCCTGCAATATCATCACCGTACTGTTCGAATGCATAACGGATGCTTTCAAGATCGTTGTATGGAACGGTGATCGTATTTTGCGCGACGCCTTCAGGTACTCCTGGGCTGTCAGGGAGACCAAGGGTTGCTACACCGGAGCCGGCTTTAATCAGCAACGAATCTCCGTGGCCATGATAGCAGCCTTCAAATTTAATGATTTTATTTCGTCCTGTATAACCACGTGCAAGACGAAGTGCACTCATGGTCGCTTCCGTCCCTGAAGAAACCATACGAACGATCTCTATACTTGGAACACGTTCGATGACCAATTGAGCCAGTTTATTTTCGATTTCAGTTGGTGCACCGAAGCTTGTCCCGCTTTCAGCCACCTTCTTGATCGCTTCCACCACACGGTCATTGCTGTGACCAAGAATAAGGGGACCCCATGAAAGTACATAATCGATATATTCATTTCCATCGATATCAAAGATTTTGGACCCTTTTCCTCTTTCCATGAAGATGGGATCCATCTTGACTGATTTAAATGCGCGGACAGGGCTATTTACACCGCCTGGCATTAACTTCTTTGCTTCTTTGAACGCTTCTTGTGATTTTTCAAATGAACGCATGTCCGTTCTCCTCCTTTAATGATATTCAGGAATGTTGAACTGTTTTAAGACAGCCAGCCTGCTACGTCTTTTGCGAAATACGTAATGATCAGGTCTGCCCCAGCACGCTTCATGCTTGTCAGTTTTTCCATCACGATTTCCTGCTCGTTGATCCAGCCGTTTTCTGCAGCGGCTTTGACCATGCTGTATTCTCCACTTACATTATAGGCAACAACCGGTGCGTTGAAACGGTCCTTCACTTCTCTCATGATATCCATATAAGAAAGAGCCGGTTTCACAATCAGGAAGTCTGCTCCTTCTTCGATATCGGATTGTGCTTCGCGCAATGCTTCCAAACGGTTTGCCGGGTCCATCTGATATGTTCTTCTATCACCGAATTGAGGTGTTGAGTGAGCTGCATCACGGAACGGTCCGTAGAAGCTTGAAGAGTACTTCACTGCATAGGACATGATCGGTACGTCCGTAAAGCCTGCTTCATCCAAGCCATGACGGATGGCAGCGACAAAGCCGTCCATCATATTAGAAGGGGCGATGATATCCGCTCCCGCTTCCGCCTGGCTGACGGCCGTTTTTGCAAGCAGGTCAAGAGTCGGGTCGTTCAGGATTTTTCCTTCCTTAACAATTCCGCAGTGGCCATGGCTCGTGTACTGACATAGGCAGGTATCTGCTACGACAACCATTTCAGGGTAGAGTTCCTTCACGAAGCGGGTTGCTCTTTGCACGATTCCATGCTCATGATAAGCCTGTTTCCCAAGCTCATCTTTTTCTGCAGGCACACCGAACAGGATGATTGATTTAATGCCCAATGAGACGATCTCATCCATCTCCGCATGGAGATTATCCATGGAAATATGAAACACTCCCGGCATGGAAGGTACTGCCTTACGGATATTTTCTCCTTCTACAACAAATAAAGGATAGATCAAATCTTCTTTTCTAAGATATGTTTCCCTTACTAATGAACGCATATTTTCTGATTGTCTTAAACGACGATGGCGATTAAATGTTAGATCTTTCATTTTAAAACCTCCGTTGGATCGGTATGATTATGATTTATCTCTGGCTGCAGCCGCATATTCTATCATTTCCGCGACCATCTCATCTACAGTATACGTGTTTGGACAAATTTTTACATGTAATCCGTACTCTTCTGCCGTCTTTTTGGTAAGAGGGCCGATGCACGCTGCCGGAAGGTTCCGGATATTCGAGTGCAGGGAATACCTATCGATCACCTTCATAAAATGATGGACGGTAGAGGAACTCGTGAAAGTCAAGATATCGACATTGCCCTCTGCGATTACTCCTTTTAGCTTACCAATGCTTTCTTCAGGTAAGATCGTTTCGTATACGATCCACTCATCACAGCGGACCCCTGCTTCAATCAGCTCTTTCGCTATGACATCCCTTGCCAGGTTCCCTTTTGGAACCAGCACTTTTCCGTTCGGCTTCTTCTCAGAGATGAACTGATGTACAAAGTCATCCCCTGTAAAATCATCTGGAACAAACGAAACGGACAGTCCGCGATTTTCACAATATTTTTCTGTTTTTGTCCCTACTGCAGCAAATTTGGCAAACAGCGAAGATAATTTTATTTTATGTTTTTCTAATTGATCCAGAAAAAATGCAACACCATTTCTGCTGGTGAATACAATCCATTCATAGTTATGTATCGATAATAGCAGGGACGTTCCCCGTGGATCATCATATGATTTGAAGTCCAGGAGGGGGATCACTACAGAAACCCCTCCATATCCCTCAATAAGGGAGCTCAAATCCTTGGCTCCCTCTTTTCCCCTTGTGATGAGTACCTTTATTTGATCTAAAGGCTTTTCACCGTTCATTATTGATCAAGCTCCTCTTTCACTTTGTCAATCAGTGCTTTAGCACCAAGCTCAGTCAAGCTTTCCGCTACTCTTTCACCAACAGTTTGAGGATCTGCCCCTGACATATATTCCTTATAAATCGTGTGGCCGTCAGGAGATGCCACAAGGCCTGTCAGCGCCACTTCACCGTTGTCTTTAAGCTCCGCATATCCGGCAATCGGCACCTGGCATCCGCCCTCCATCTTATGCAGAAAGGCTCTTTCCGCAGTCACGGTTTGAGTTGTTTCTTCATCAGAAAATTGATTCAATAAGCCCAGAAGCTCATCATCATCTTCGCGGCACTCGATTGACAGTGCTCCCTGGCCGACAGCTGGCAGACAAAGATCCGGATCAAGGAATTCAGTCACAACATCACTTGTCCAGCCCATGCGTGAAAGGCCTGCAGCTGCCAGGATGATGGCATCATAGTCTTCATTTTCAAGCTTGGAAAGACGTGTGTCGATATTACCGCGAATCCATTTGATTTCGAGGTCGGGACGCACGGATAGAATCTGTGCCCCTCTTCGCAAGCTGCTTGTACCGACAATGGCACCGGAAGGAAGGTCCTTCAGCGCAACATGATTTTTACTGATAAACGCATCACGGTGATCCTCACGTTCTGGTATACATCCGATTGTAAGACCTTCAGGCAGTACAGCAGGCATATCTTTCATGCTGTGCACAGCCATGTCAATCTCCTTATCAAGCATGGCTTGCTCGATTTCTTTAACAAATAAGCCTTTTCCGCCTACCTTGGAAAGTGTGACATCCAGGATTTGATCCCCTTTTGTCACGATTTCTTTCACTTCAAAATCATAAGAGGAATCGATTGCCTTCAACTGATCGATCACCCAATTTGTTTGTGTAAGTGCTAATTTACTTCGTCTTGATCCTACAATGATTTTTCTCATAATTACCTCCTGAAAGCTTATGAATACCAGAAATGAAAGGATGAAAGCCGGCTTCCCAAAAAGAAATTGATCAAGATGATCAAGAAAGCAGCTACATTAAGCATTGCCAATGATTTTCCAAATACGTTCTTCTTGATTCTCAGATATAAGTAAGTACTGTATAAAATTAATAGAATGAATGATCCTATAATTTTCGGGTCATACAAAATGAAGTTTGGTAATTTAATAAAAGCCCACTGCATGCCAAGGATCAAACTGAGCAGAAGCATGGCCACTCCGATCGAGTTCGAAATATAAGATATCTTCTCAAGTTTGGACAAATCACTGATCCTCCATAATCTTTCTCCCCACTTTTTTTCTTTCAAAAGTTTGAATTGCAATAAGTAGAGAAGAGAGAAAACAAAGGATAATGTAAAGGCCCCGTATGATAGGATGGCCATCGTGATGTGAATCAGAAGCAATTCTGAAACCAGCTGTTCAGCCATCGCGCGTGACTCCACCTGCACGGGCGCAAACGTATGGATGGCCATGATGATGAATCCCAGTACATTGGTGAAAAAGACAGTGAAATCAACCCGCAGCAGCCGGTTGATCACCAATGACAGGGTAATCAATACCCAGGCATAAAAATAAAGCCCCTCAAAAATCGTGAGGACTGGAAACCTGCCTGTATTGATCATGTAAAGAAATAAAAAAATTGTTTGAAGGACCCAAACAATTGCAAGTAACCAGAAGGCAAAAAGGTTTGCCTTCCGGTTTTTGTTTAAGAAATCTATAAAATAAAACAGAATACTAATAGCATACAGAACAATCATCAGTTCGTGCAGCCTAGTCATCGTTTGTTCAAACATAGACAATAACCTCACTTACGCATGAAAAGAAGGTTGTGGAGTGAAGCTCTTTTTGCTCTCACTCTTCTCATTGGCTGCTTTTAGTTGTGTCTGTTCCTGCACTTGCTTTTCGATGTTGAAAATCGAAACGAATAAATCCAATTTATCCTCGGCATCGGGCAGGGCAGCAAGTTCTTTTGCTTGTGAAATCGGGTCTTTCAGCAATTGATTGATGATGCTCTTCGTATGTTTGCTCAATACTTTCCGTTCCCTGTCGGTCAGGTTGGGCATTTTGCGCTCGATGCTTTCCATCGTTTCCGCCTGAATCGATAATGCTTTTTGTCTAAGCGCTGAGATGACAGGTACGACCCCAAGCATATTCAACCAATCTTTAAACGCAACAATCTCAGCTTCGATCATCAATTCGATCTGTTCAGCAGCTTTTTTACGTTCCGCTAAATTAGCTTGGACAATACCTTCCAAGTCATCGATGTCATAGAGGAAAACACTTTCCAGTTCACCGATGGAAGGATCCAGATCACGAGGCACTGCAATATCCACCATGAAAAGTGGACGCCCTTTTCTCATGCGCTCCACATAAGACATCGTTTCTTTCGTAAGGACAAAGTCCTTCGCTCCAGTGGAACTGATCAGAATATCCGCTTCGACCAGTGCACAATTCAGTTCCTGCAGAGTCTTTGCCTTACCATCGAAACGTCCGGCAAGCGTCTGGGCTTTTTCAAAGGTACGGTTGATCACAGTTACCTTTGTAGCACCACTGCCGTGTAAGTTCTTGATAGCAAGCTCTCCCATTTTACCTGCTCCAAGAATCAGTACGTGTTTGTTTTCGAGACTGCCAAATACCTTTTTGGCAAGCTCGACCGCTGCATAGCTGACTGATACAGCGTTTGAACCGATTTCCGTCTCTGAATGAGCTTTTTTCGCCACGGTCACAGCCTGCTTGAACAAATGATTAAATACCGTTCCAGTTGTTCCCGCTTCCTGTGCAGTCAAAAAGCTTGTACGGATCTGGCCAAGTATCTGCGTTTCCCCAAGAACCATTGAATTCAGACCGCAAGACACTTTAAAAAGGTGTTCGACCGCTCCTTCTTGTTCATAAATGAACAAATACGGGGTGAACTCCTCTTTATCTATATCAAACCATTGTGATAAGAAATCTTTTATATAATAACGACCTGTGTGAAGCTGATCAACTACTGCATATACTTCCGTTCTATTACAAGTGGAAACGATCACATTCTCCAGAATGCTTTTCTTTTCCTTCAATGCTCTCATAGCAAATGGCAGATCAGTTTCATTAAATGATAAACGCTCACGAATCTCAACAGGGGCCGTTTTATAATTTAAACCAACGACAATCGTATACATGCTATGCACTACACCCCCAATAAAATCATTACCCTTATTATAACATGTCCGTTAAGTATCCTTTGTCCGTAAATGTGAACAGAAATTGAAACCTGACTATGTTATGATGTACCATATTAAAAATCAACAGGAATTGTTGAACTTTCATAGGGTCATCAATGAAAACCGTTTCATTTCTCTTGAATTTCGACATTTCCTACTAATGTAGGTTATCAAAACAAGCTGAAAGAATCAAGTGATGGAAAGGATTCACACTATTTTCGGCGTATATAGTATGATAAAAGCTTCTTTCTATCATTTTTCCTCAATCCGGATAAAATAAACCTTAATCCTCACTCTGAATCGAGTAGGATATGGTTTAATAACACTATTGGCTTACTCCTGACTCTTATGATGTTAATTGAGGAAGATAACGGGGAATCTCTACATGCCTGTTTTTTCCTTAGGTAATGCAAAACAAAATCAGTTTTCCCTGCAATGGACAGGGTAAAAGTAACAACAGATACATATTGAACCTTCTTTATACCGGGCTTGTACACAGAAATTTTGTTTTATTGGAGGATTAACATGAAACAGCAAAGAATTTTCCCTGGATTGATCTTGATAGGATTCGGATTATACTTTTATCTTCAGCAAGCAAATATTGTCTTATTCCAGCACTTTTTCACCTGGCCCACTCTTCTTATCATCGTGGGGATCGCATTTCTCGGGCAGGGATATAGGGGGCGTGAAAATGAAGCCATTCTTCCCGGAACCATCCTGGTCGGCTTTGGACTTCATTTTCACGTAGTAAATAAATTGGAAATATGGCCTGATCATATGGGGACCTTCATCTTGATCATAGCACTAGGGTTTTTACTGCGGTACCAGAAGACAAGGAACGGCTTGTTCCATGGAATTCTTTTTCTCGCCCTTTCTATTATTCTCCTATTCTCTGATAAGGCAGCAGTCTGGCTTGGGCTGATTGAGGGAAGAGTCGGTTCAGCTTGGGAGTTCTGGCCGATCTTCATCATTGCGATTGGCGTATACCTTCTGTTTATCAGAAAAAAGTAGGGTTTTATCTGTAATTCACCCCGGTCAGCTATCATGTAAAGTACTTATGAGGTGGACCATTTGTTGTAATAAGGGAGGGAAATTGCATGCTTCAATCCTCCTCCCTTAGCGCCTACTTATTCTGATATCCTTTAATTTTTGCTTTTGATCGTCCGGCCACCATGCACCACATTCATTTGAAACAACACAAGCAGCGCATTTTTCCAAATTGTAAACCTTCATTCCTTCTATAGGCGGGGAATACAAATGCAGGGTGACAAGATTTCCAGATCCTCCCTTCTTCATTTTATGAATCCCGCTTTTTGGGGCAAAAAAGAATGAACCTTTATGATAGGTTCGATTAAATATCTCTCTCGGCAGTAGACCATCCCTCACTTCATACACTGTATTCAATGCCCCTCCCTCCATGACTTGAATCCAGCCTTTGGAACTCCCGTGGTCATGCGGGGCGCATTCGATATCCGACCAGTTCATCACCAGCAGTTCTGCCTCTTCGTTTTTATACAATAAGCGGCGGTAATATGGTTTTCCTTCAGGTGAGTGAAGAAACGGCTTCAAATCTTCAAGGCTGATTTCCAACGATTCCAGTGCTTTCTTCAGCTGAAGTGCTGAAGGAGACGCTATCCCAGCCAATGTTCTCTCAATACGTTCATTCAATGTCATAGATACTCTCCTTTCATACATGGAGCTGGTCATTCCACTTAACTCTCCCTCTCCAGGGTTAGTCTTGGATTACTTCCTTGCCCAAATGATGCGGCGAATAACCGGCACTAATTGACCATTCACTATGATGACCCCTACTATGATTATGATCCCTCCCAGTATACTTATGAAAAAAATCTTTTCATGCAGCAACAGGACTGCTGCGATGAACGTCACAAGCGGCTCTAAATAGAGAAACATTGAAACCTTCGATGCTTCCATTATCTCCAGTGCTTTTGCCCAATACCAATATCCGACACCTGAGACAAAAATCCCAAGAAACAATATATGCGCCCATTCTGTATTAGTGAGGAGAGACATGTTTTCCCACCCCTTACTCCTCAGCAGGAAAGGGATGCTCAACAGACATCCAAGCAGACTCATATAAAAAGTGACAATGAGCGACGGGAGAGGAACCCTCAATCTTTTTAATAGGACCGAGTACACAGCCCAATTCAATGTGCTAAGAACCATCAGTATATAGCCGAAATTAACTTCAAAACCCGGAGACTGACCGCTTCTTGCACTTGTCACCATCAACACCCCTATGATGGCAATAAGCATACCTGCCGTACGCAGCCACGTCATTTTCTCATGTAAAAAAAGCATCGATAGGATTACAGTGAAAACAGGGGAAAAAGATATCATCCATCCTGCAGCAGACGCATCTATGGATAATAAGGCCGTTGCCTGTATGACCTGATGTATAAAAACCCCCAGTACAGACAGCACAATAAGATGCGGGATATAGCGTAATGGAAGGAACGTTTTATAACCAATACCGCTAATAAAAATAGTGCACCGATTGCAAAACGGAGAACAAGAAGGGTATATGGCTCAAGGGTATCGACTACAGCTTTGGTTGATACAAACGATATCCCCCAGAAACTTATCGAGATTGCTGCATAGAAAGATGCTGCGATAGTCGCCTTATTCATATTCAATATTTCCTTTCAGAGGTTTATACCATCATATGCATGTCCAACAAGAAAATGAGAAAAAGCGGAAGAAAGGAACATTTATGATTGTTATGCCAAGTGTCATGGATTACGCATTTTTCCATTACATACAAAAAGCGCCTCAATTAAATTGAGACGCTTCTCTTCATCGCTTTAGAGTACAGAATCCAAAAATTCTTTAGTCCTTTGCTGCTTAGGATTCGAGAACATTTCTTTCGGATATCCTTCTTCCACGATTCTTCCATCATGCATATAAACCACTCGGTCTCCCACTTCCCGGGCAAACCCCATTTCGTGCGTGACGACGACCATCGTCATCCCTTCGAGGGCAAGCTCCTTCATTGTAGACAGTACCTCTCCGACTAATTCGGGATCGAGGGCTGAGGTGGGTTCATCAAAGAGCATGATATCGGGTTTCATCGCAAGTGCCCTTGCAATGGCGACACGCTGCTTCTGCCCACCTGAAAGCTTGGAAGGATAGACATTTTCTTTTTCAGCCAACCCTACTTTTTTCAAGAGCTCCTTTGCATTCTTCTTGGCTTCTGCTTTTGGTACCCGTTTCACGTGAACAGGAGCTTCCATAACGTTCTCCAAAACGGTCATATGAGGAAACAGATAGAAGTGCTGAAATACCATTCCCACCTTTTGACGGATTTTGTTTAAATCATGGGTATCCTGATTGACTTCTTCCCCTTCAAAGACCACTTGGCCGTTATCCTTCAGTTCCAGGAAGTTCAGGCAGCGAAGCAGGGTGCTTTTGCCTGATCCACTGGCGCCGATCAAACAGACAACTTCACTTTCCCTCACACTCATATCGATATCCTTCAGTACATGTAAGTCCCCGAAGGATTTATTCAACTTTTCTACCTTGATCATTTCCTGACTCATATTCATCCCTCCAGCATCGATTTAATCACTGACCGACATACGTTTTTCGATAATATTCACAATCGTTGAGAATACCAGGACAAGAACCAGGTAGTAGATTGCAACGATCAGCAGGTACGTCATATAGTCGAAATTATTTGATCCCAAGGTCGTCGCGACACTAAAGAGTTCAAACATACCGATAAAGGAAGCAAGGGATGAATCCTTCAGCGCGATGATAAACTGATTTCCAAGTGGCGGCAGGGCTCTTCTGAAGGCCTGCGGGAGTATGATCCTTCTCATTGTCAGACCGTTTGACATCCCCAGGGAACGACCTGCTTCCATTTGACCGCGGTCAATGGATTGAATGGCTCCCCTGAAGATTTCCGCAATATAGGCCCCGTTATGGAAGGCAAGACCTAACACGACGGACCAGAATCCTGAAATGTGCAGTGCGGTCAGTCCGAAATAGAAAATAAAGATCTGTACGATCAACGGTGTACCGCGGACGACGAAGATATATAAATCTGCCAAAAGCTCCAGCGGCTTCACCTTGGAAATCTTTAAAAAGGCAAAGAATAGTCCGATTACAATGGCGATCAGTACGGATACGATCGTCAATTGGAATGTTAACAGCATCCCTTTCAAAAAGATGTCATATGTATCTGCAAAGGTTTCGAGAAAATGCATGAATGTCCCTCCATTCAACTATTTGCTTTAGACTGAACCAAGCAGGCTGCCGATAAAAAAAGCGAATGTGCACACGAAGCACATTCGCTTTCCATCATGCTGCGCTTACTCTTCCGGGTCTGTTGTGATGTCTGTATTAAAGTACTTTTCACTGATTTTCTTCAGTGTTCCATCTTCTCTCAGCTTTTCGAGTGCTTTGTTGATATCTTCAAGCAGTGCTTCATTCTCTTTTCCAACAGCGATTGCCTGTTCACTGCGTCCGATCAGTTCGCGTGCTTCGAGCTTCAAACCGGAAGCAATCGCTTCTTTACCCGTGATGAAGTCTGTGATGACTGCATCATGCTTTCCTTTATTTAACGCTTCAAGTGCGACGACATCACTATCATACTGTTGAATACTGTCTGTTACTTCTTTCGCAGTGTCCGCATAGGTAGATCCTTTTGAAACCGCGATTTCTTTCCCTTCAAGGTCAGAAAGCGTCTCTACCGAACTGTCCGGACGGACAAAAATCTGTGGACCTGAGTAGTAATAAGGAGTAGAAAAGTCCACTTCTTTCAAACGGTCTTCTGTAATCGTATGACTTGCTACCGCCACATCAAAACGTCCTGATTTTACACCTTCGACGATTCCGGCAAACTTGAATTTCTTCTGTTCAGGCTCCAGTCCCAATTCCTTGGCAACCGCTTCGGCGACCTCGATATCAAACCCTGACATCGTACCGTCATCTTCGGTTACACTGAATGGCTTAAATTCTCCTGAAGCTGCATAAATCAGCTTTCCTTCTTCAACAAGCTTTGCTCCGCTTTCGGTTGTCGCTTTCCCCCCACATGCAGAAAGGATAAGCACTAATGCCAATACTAATAATCCTGTCAATTTCTTCACTCTTCGAAGTCCCCCTTTAGTATGTATTACTGTATATCTTTCACAATTGTATCAACAAAAGAGAAAATTCTCAAAATTCAAATACTCTTATAATTATTTATAATGACGCATAATTAATGGTGACATGAACTGAGCTTGACTATAAACAAGGATGCGACATATCCCTTTCATATCCTTAATAATACTCAATACGATTAGGTATTTACTCCCTTATTAGACCACTCATAACAAAAAGAACTGCTTCAATAGTTTGTCTTTCACTATTGAAGCAGTTCTTTTTTATTAGACAGAGAGTTAATGGCTGTGATACACCGCTATTGATTTCCGTGCAATACTTCGCTTTCCGCGGGCGGCCGGTGAGCCTCCTCGTCGCTGCGCTCCTGTGGGTTAGAAAAGCGGAAGTGCTTTGAAGAGAGGCGGGTGGCATAAGGCGAATCGGCCACGAAGGCGTTCTTTGCCTTTCTTGGCCGATTTGACTTATGACATGTACCTCTAAGCCCTGCAGCTGGACAGGTCTCACCTGTCTCGCTTCTCCCGCAGGAGTCTTCGTCTTGCACTCCAATCAACCGCTGGAGAGGATTAAATATCAACAAGTGCCTTTAACAAAATTTGTGTTATAGGTTCATTTATAAAACGATTTAATTGCTGACCATGCTTTGTCTTTTCCTAAGCCAGTTTCCGAGGAGAATAAGACTAATTCGTCCTCTTTATCCATTTCTAGTGTATCTTTTGTTACCTTAAGGTGCTTTTGCCATTTCCCTTTTGGTATTTTATCAGCTTTTGTGGCTATCACAATACATGGAATGCCATAATGCTTTAGAAATTCATACATGACTACATCATCGTTTGTAGGAGGATGACGAAGATCGACGATGAGGATGACGGCTCTAAGCTGATCACGGGAAGTGATGTACGTTTCGATCATTTTCCCCCATGCTTCTCGCTCTTTTTTGGATACTTTTGCATAGCCGTATCCAGGAACATCTACATAGTACAGTGTTTCCTCGATTTTATAAAAGTTAAGCGTCTGGGTTTTACCCGGCTTGGATGAAATCCTTGCCATGCTGTTCCGGCCGATCATTTTATTGATGAAGGATGATTTCCCCACATTCGAACGTCCTGCCAGTGCAAATTCAGGCAGGTCCCCTTCCGGATATTGTTCCGGACGGACCGCACTGATTACTAATTCAACTTGATTTACTTTCACTTCTTTTCACCTACTAATGCTTTCTCTAAGACCTCATCTATATGGGATACAAGAATGAAAGTTAAATCTTCCCTAACACTTTCAGGAATGTCTTCAATGTCCTTCTCGTTATCCTTCGGCAGGATAATCGTTTTGATTCCAGCACGATGAGCGCTTAATGATTTTTCTTTTAGACCTCCGATTGGAAGAACCCTTCCGCGGAGGGTGATTTCCCCTGTCATTCCCACTTCTCTGTTTACAAATTTACCTGTAAGGGCAGAAACGAGGGCTGTAGTGATCGTGATCCCTGCTGATGGGCCGTCTTTTGGCACCGCTCCTTCAGGGACATGGATGTGAATATCCCATTTCTCGTGAAATTCTTCATCAATTCCGAGGTCTTTCGCTTTAGACCGTACATAACTGAAGGCAGTCTGGGCAGATTCCTTCATGACATCCCCAAGCTTCCCTGTCAGGACAAGCTTTCCTTTCCCTGGAGCGAGCGACACTTCAATTTGGAGCGTATCCCCTCCCACGGATGTATAAGCCAGGCCGGTGGAAACCCCGATTTGATTTTCCACTTCCGCCTGTCCGTAGCGGAATTTTTTCTTACCTAAGAAGTCTTCGATATTGCTGCTTGTGATCACGACGCGTTTCTTCTCGCCTGATACGATGATTTTTGCCGTCTTTCTGCATAAGGAGGCAAGTTGCCGCTCCAGACTCCGTACCCCTGCTTCACGCGTATAATAACGGACGATATCAACAATCGCTTCATCCCTTACCTGCATTTGATTCTTGGTCAGGCCGTGTTCTTTAATCTGCTTGGTCAACAGGTGGTGCTTTGCAATATTCATCTTCTCAAGCTCGGTATAGCCGGCAATCGTGATGATTTCCATACGGTCTCGGAGCGGGCCGGGTATCGTGGACAGATCGTTCGCCGTTGCAA
This sequence comes from Rossellomorea sp. ABR4_012, assembly GCF_056159545.1. Taxonomy (NCBI): domain Bacteria; kingdom Bacillati; phylum Bacillota; class Bacilli; order Caryophanales; family Bacillaceae; genus Rossellomorea; species Rossellomorea sp. ABR4_012. Next base: position 1,530,484 of record NZ_JBSWVK010000001.1, on the reverse strand, counting down.
TGAACATGACCTTCGATAAATCATACGTCTCTTCGATGTAGTGATCACTGAAATTGGAGTTCTGCTCGGGATCAAGGACTTCTAGCATCGCAGAAGAAGGGTCGCCCCTGAAATCACTTGACATTTTATCGATTTCATCCAGCAGGAAAACCGGATTGACAGTACCTGCCTTTTTCATCCCCTGGATAATTCTTCCCGGCATTGCACCTACATAGGTACGGCGGTGACCTCTTATTTCAGACTCATCCCTGACTCCCCCCAGGGAAATCCGGACGAAGTTTCTTCCGAGTGACTCAGCGACAGAGCGTGCCAGACTCGTTTTCCCGACTCCAGGAGGTCCTGCAAGACAGAGAATCGGTCCCTTTAACGATTTCGTCAGCTGCTGGACAGCCAGATATTCCAATACTCTCTCTTTTACTTTCTCGAGTCCATAATGGTCGCGGTTCAGGATGGCTTCTGAGCGTTTGATGTCCAGCTGGTCTTTTGTTTCTGTCGACCATGGCAATGAAACCAGCCATTCGATATAGTTCCTGATAACAGAGCTTTCCGCAGAGCTTGAAGGAACTTTTTCATAACGTGCCAGCTCTTTTAGTGCGGTCTTTTCCACTTCTTCTGGCATATCTGCCTGTTCGATCTTCGACGTCAAGTCATCAATCTCACCGGCTTTTCCTTCTTTGTCGCCAAGCTCTTTTTGGATTGCTTTCATCTGTTCCCGCAGATAATATTCTTTTTGGGTACGCTCCATTGAACGTTTTACCCGCTGGCCGATTTTCTTTTCCAGGCTTAAAACTTCTTTTTCATTATTAATGGTTTCGATCACCATCTGAAGACGCTTCTTGATATCAAGCGTTTCCAGCACAGATTGCTTTTCCTTCATTTTCAAAGGCAGATGCGAAGCGACGATATCGGCAAGTCTGCCTGGTTCATCTATATCAGAGACAGTGGAATATGTTTCTGCTGATACTTTCTTCGATAACTTTATGTATTGCTCAAAATAATTCAAAAGTGTTCTCATCAATGCATCCGTTTCGGATTCCTTCTCGACGGGATCATGAAGCTCTTCCACTTCTACTTCATAATACTCTTCCTCGTCAGTAAATGCGGCAATCGAGGCACGATTCAACCCTTCCACGAGAACCCGGATCGTTCCATTAGGCAATTTAAGCATCTGCTTTACCTTGGTCAGTGTTCCCATTTCATAAAAATCTTCTTGTTCAGGCTCATCTATATTCATATCTTTTTGGGTTGTTAAGAAAATTAAATGGTTATCCATCATGGCTTTTTCCAAAGCCTGTACGGAGCGCTCACGCCCAACATCTAAATGCAAGACCATTGTCGGATATACGAGTAAGCCTCTTAATGGAAGGAGGGGAACCGTTATTTTATTTTGCTTTGCCAAATCTAACACCTCCAAAATTAGGCTCTTAGCCTTTGTACAATTCTAACTTATTTACTAGGTAGTGTCTATTAATTAGAAAAGCGTAAGCGCCTTGATTAGCCCCGACAAGCGCTTTTGGACCGGCCGGTGAAGTCGCTCTTTGACTCCACCCGCCGGACCGAAACGTCTCGAGGGGCTAGGCGCTGGAGCTGGACAATACTCTAGAAAAATTAGCCTCTCTTACTCAAAGACAAACCGATTCGGATAGACCCGAATCGGCCATAGTCTATACGCTTTTTTTATTTGATTCGTTTAACAGTGCTGTCTCACTTGTGCTTAGTTGATCTTTCACTAGAGCCAGGTCCAGTACTTCCTTCAAATGTTTGACCGGAATGACTTCAATTCCTTCGATTTCATTCATCATGGATTGCTGATTTTCATGTGGAATGATTGCGACCTCGGCACCTGCTAATTTCGCCGCTTTCACTTTCGGAAATACCCCTCCGACAGGTTTAACAAATCCATGAATACTGATTTCCCCGGTTAAAGCGAGGTTATGTTTGATTGGTATACGGTAAATAGCCGAGTAAATGCCGAGCGCCATCGCGATTCCAGCAGAAGGTCCATCCACAGGTATTCCTCCGGGAAAGTTTACGTGTATATCATATTGATCCGCCGGCACCCCCATCGAGCGAAGTACCGTGATGACATTTTCAATCGAACCTTTTGCCATGCTTTTACGGCGGATTGATTTACTTCGATCGCCGATGCTTTCTTCTTCAACGATACCCGTTACATTGATTTGTCCTTTGTCTTGTGCAGGAATCACGGTCACTTCGATTTCCAGCAGAGACCCGGTATTCGGACCCGTTACAGCCAGACCGTTCACAACCCCGATCGTTGCTTCTTCATTGATTTTCTTTTCATAGCGCGGTGTCAACTGACTGGACTGAATGATCCATTCCAGTTCATGATCATACATGTCATTTCTGTTCTCATTGATGGCTACACCTGCTGCGATTTGAACCATATTAACTGCTTCACGTCCGTTGCGGGAATACGAAGCAAGCGTATTTAGGCCTTTATCACTGATTTTCATATTGATTTTATCCACTGCCCGAGCAGCCACCTTCTTTACTTCATCCTGCTCAAGCTCCCTGAAAAACACTTCCATGCACCGTGATCGAATCGCAGGAGGAATTTCATTTGGTGTACGAGTAGTGGCTCCGATCAACCTGAAGTCGGCTGGAAGGCCGTTTTTGAAAATATCATGTATGTGGGTGGGTATCTGATGATTCTCTTCGTTATAATAAGCACTTTCCAAGAAAACTTTTCTATCTTCCAATACTTTTAATAGTTTATTCATTTGAATAGGGTGTAATTCTCCTATTTCATCAATAAATAACACACCGCCATGTGCATTTGTTACCGCTCCTTGCTTCGGCTGCGGGATTCCCGCTTGCCCCATGGCACCGGCACCTTGATAGATGGGATCATGGACAGAACCGATTAATGGATCAGCAATGCCTCTTTCATCAAATCGGGCAGTGGTAGCATCCAATTCCACAAAAACTGCGCTTGATTTGAAAGGGGATTTGAAGTTCTTTTTTGCTTCTTCCAACACCAGACGGGCAGCTGCCGTTTTTCCCACTCCCGGAGGCCCATAGATGATTACATGCTGTGGATTCGGGCTGCAAAGGGCTGCCTTTAATGCTTTTATTCCATCTTCCTGACCGATGATATCATCGAAGCTCGTCGGTCTTACCTTTTCTGCCAGCGGCTCTGTCAAAGAGATGGATCTCATTTTTCTCAGTTCTTCCATTTCCTTTTTCGATTCACGGTCAATGGTCACTTTTTGATTTCGTTGATTTTTAAGAAGGTTCCAGAAATACAATCCAATGATGATTCCGAAGAACAATTGGATAAATAAAGCGATGCTAGTAAAGCTCATTCGTCTCCCTCCAAGTAGATACATGTTGTTACGGGTTAGTATCTCCTTGAGGTTGTGGGAATAAACAAAAAAATAACAGACATAAAACAAAGCCCGGAATGATAAACCATTCCGGGCTTTTAGAAGCTGTTAAGCAGATGTTTTTTCTTCGTTTGGATCGATGATGGTGCCGTCTTCAAGGACTAGCTGTGGTACTGCATCTTCAAGAATCGTTTCTTTTGTGATGATACATTTTTTGATATCGTCACGTGAAGGAAGATCGAACATCACATCAAGCATCATCGTTTCGATGATGGAACGCAGTCCGCGGGCACCTGTTTTACGCTCGATTGCTTTCTTGGAAATTTCAAGAAGGGCCTCTTCTGTGAATTCCAATTCTACATCATCAAGTTCAAGCATTTTTTGGTATTGTTTCACCAATGCATTTTTAGGTTTTGTCAGAATTTCAACCAACGCTTCTTCGTCAAGCGGCTCTAGACTCGAAATTACTGGAAGACGCCCGATAAACTCTGGGATCAGACCGAATTTCAATAAGTCTTCAGGTACCACTTTGGATAGAAGAGATTTATCTTCTTTTACTTCAGCACTCTTAGGATCGGAACCGAATCCAATGACCTTTTGGCCGAGGCGGCGTTTGATGATTTGTTCGATACCATCAAATGCACCACCGCAAATGAACAGTACATTCGACGTATCAATTTGGATGAATTCCTGATGAGGATGCTTACGTCCACCTTGTGGAGGCACGCTTGCCACTGTACCTTCAAGAATTTTCAACAGCGCCTGCTGTACACCTTCTCCTGATACGTCTCTAGTGATGGAAGGATTTTCTGATTTTCTTGCCACTTTATCGATTTCATCGATGTAGATGATGCCTTTTTCGGCTTTTTCCACATCATAATCGGCTGCTTGAATCAGCTTTAACAGAATGTTTTCAACGTCTTCACCTACATAACCTGCTTCAGTCAGAGATGTCGCATCCGCGATTGCGAATGGCACATTAAGAATACGGGCAAGAGTTTGAGCAAGTAATGTTTTACCGCTTCCTGTAGGTCCGATCATCGCGATGTTACTTTTTGACAGTTCTACATCGTCTACTTTGCTGCTTGAGTTGATACGTTTGTAATGATTGTACACAGCGACAGCAAGAGACTTTTTAGCCTGTTCCTGTCCAATGACGTATTCGTCGAGAATTTCACGGATTTCCTTTGGTTTCGGAACATCCTTAAACTCAACTTCTTCTTCCGTACCGAGTTCTTCCTCCACGATTTCAGTGCAAAGCTCGATACATTCATCACATATATAAACACCAGGTCCTGCTACTAATTTACGAACTTGATCTTGCGTTTTTCCGCAAAAAGAACATTTTAATTGTCCTTTTTCATCATTAAATTTAAACAATGTATTTCACCCCTTCATTAATACTGCTTCAATCAATCACAAATTGATTATGGACGACCGTGTACTTGCTTCTTCTCACCACTAAGTTATGTATTGCATTTTAGCACAGTATATGTTTGTAAAAAAATTATACGATTCTTAAGAATCATCTTATTATGTATCGGACATTTTAGCAAATATTTTACTTACATGTTTTTATGTATATCAGTATGGAAGAAGACTGCAAGCATTGTCAGAAATTTAACCCCTGCTTATTAAGGTTTATCCAAAATTGCAGATTATTATTCTTTTGTACGATTGAAAATCAACTATTAATTGTACAAAACAAGGCGCGAATCGCGCCTTGTTCCTATTTATTATTATTATGCTTCTTTGCTGTTATCAACAAGGAATTCTACTGCTTTACGAACTTTCAGGTCCGCTTTAAGTGTGTCAAGACCGCCTAGGGCTTGCTTGATGTTGTCAGCAGACATGTTGTACTGCTCAGCCATTTTATTTACTTCTTCTTCTGCTTCTGCATCAGTCACTTCAAGATTTTCAGCTGCAGCGATTGCTTCTAACGTAAGGTTAGTGCGTACACGCTTGCCTGCATCTTCTTGCATTTGACCGCGAAGATCTTCTTCTGTTTGACCAGAGAATTGGAAGTAAAGGTCAAGATTCATACCTTGCATTTGAAGACGTTGACCGAATTCTTGCATCATGCGGTCTACTTCACTGTTTACCATTACTTCAGGAATTTCAACTTCTGCATTTTCAGAAGCTTTTTCTACAAGCGTTTCACGAACTGCTGTTTCAGCTTCGTTCTTCTTGGATTCTTGAAGACGCTTTTCGATTTTTTCTTTAAGCTCTGCTAATGTTTCAACTTCTTCATCAGCATCTTTCGCGAATTCATCGTCTAATGCTGGAAGTTCTTTTGTTTTGATTTCGTGGAGTTTCACTTTGAATGTTGCAGCTTTTCCTGCAAGCTCAGCAGCATGGTATTCTTCAGGGAATGTAACTTCAACATCCTTCTCAACACCCGCAGCTGCTCCAACTAATTGCTCTTCGAATCCTGGGATGAATTGTCCAGAACCTAATTCAAGAGAATAGTTTTCAGCTTGTCCGCCTTCGAACGCTTCACCGTCAACGAATCCTTCGAAATCCATTGTTACTGTGTCGCCTTCTTCAGCTTTTCCTTCTTCTTTCACAACAAGCTCAGCTTGTTTTTCTTGAAGTGAAGTAAGTTCAGCTTCAACATCTTCAGCCGTTACTTCAGTTTCCATTTTTTCTACTTCAAGACCTTTGTAGTCTCCAAGTTTCACTTCAGGCTTCACTTGTACTTTCGCAGTGAAGATCAACTCTTTGCCTTTTTCCATTTGCTCAACATCGATTTCCGGACGATCGATTGGCTCGATGCCAGTTTCTTCGATTGCTTGAGCATAAGCTTCAGGTAAGATGAAGTCTAATGCATCTTGATATAGAGCTTCTACACCAAAGCGCTTTTCGAACATACCGCGAGGCATTTTCCCTTTACGGAATCCTGGTACATTTACTTGCTTTACAACTTTTTTGAACGCAGCGTCTAAACCTTCGTTTACTTTCGCAGCTTCTACTTCAATTGTAAGTACTCCTTGGTTACCTTCTTGCTTTTCCCATTTTGCAGACATACTGTTCCCTCCAACAATCTATATTTGATTCTAATTTTTTACGCATAGTAGTAGATAGTCCCGTGTATGAATCTAGCACTATCATCGTAAATATATAAAAATCTATTCTATTGCAACCATTATATTATAACATACAGCCTCATTCTTTCAACAGAGAGCAATTAAATTATCGGTGAAGAAATTTCCTCTAGCTCATTCAGCTGCTCAAGCAGGCTTCGGCATTCCTCACATTCTTCGATCTTCTCCTTCAATTCTTCCTGGAGAATAGTATCGGCAAACATTCCCGCTGTATAATATCCGTAAACGATGGACGCACTGCTCGGACCCCCTTGCAGTTCAAATGGATACAGAAGGAAAGAATGTCTCTTAACCAATTCAAGGGCATGTTGATATAGTGTGGGATTCCGCTGTGATAATAGGTCTTCCAGCTCTTCCGTCACTTTTATAAAAAAGTCGGTTTCAAACACATCCTGCAGTGAAGAAGGAGCGACCTGCACTTCTTTATTCAACTTACTGATTAAAATTCCCTTATCAAATCCATGTTCACGTAATACATTCAGGATCATGGACTGCAGAAATGGATGCGAATCCCCGTCCCCTAAATAAGAAAGGAGCTCAGGCAGATACGGACGGATATTCTGATGAACCAGCTGGGCTGCGATCAGGGTCTGTTCCTCGAGACTCTTATCTTTCAGGATGGAGGTCTCCGGAATTTCAGGTGTTACTTTCGTCTCGCTATCCGGCTCTTTTCCATCCCTTACTTTTTCACTGAAGTGCAGCAGTTTCTTGAAATGCTCTTCCTTTTCAAAAGGCACCTCTTTTTCGTCAAAAAGTGCGTGTATCGTATCAATTACATCTTGATGCTGATGAAGCTGGATGAGGATCATCAGGTACATATCGACCACCTCGAAATATTCCCCAATCCCTTCAAGAAGCATTTCTTTGCAGATCACTTTTGCTTCATCATATTGTTTATTTTCATAAAGGGCTAATACCAACGCTGTATTGATATCAGGATTCTTCGGATCCATTTCATACGCTTGGGTCAAAAGGTCTGCTGATTCCTGGATATCCCCGTTCTCGAGGGACTGAACCCCTTTTTCAAGGAGCCTCTCCTTCAATCCGGGAAATTGCAGGACCTTTCCTTTTTCCTCATTGTTTTTCTTTGTCATGTTTTGTACCCGCCTATACGTATTAAAGATGGTAATAGTGTAGCATGAGAGGTTGGAGAAAACAAAGATTATAAGGAGCCGGTCTATACTTCAACAATATGAAGAACGAAAAAAAGCCTGCCGATCGGCAGACTCGATGTATGTAGGTTCAATGGCGTCCCAGGAGAGATTCGAACTCCCGACCTACAGTTTAGGAAACTGTTGCTCTATCCTGCTGAGCTACTGGGACAATTTAATCAATATTTTCACAAAGCGGTAACGTTAATAAATATTTTCTTTTCCCTTATAATTGAAATAACAAGGGATCCGGTTCAGTTAGGATAAAAAAGAGATACTCACACATTCTAATTATCTGTGTCAGTATCCCTTATCTGTTCAAAACCCTGTTAAACCAAGGTATGTATGTAATGATAGTGGCGTCCCAGGAGAGATTCGAACTCCCGACCGACGGCTTAGAAGGCCGTTGCTCTATCCTGCTGAGCTACTGGGACAATTCAGTTTTAAACATCCGTTTTTCAAGGACAATATTTATTATATTCACATAGCATAAAGAAGTCAATACATTTTCAAAAAAAGTTTTCTGAAATACTTTTAACCTGATCGCTAACCTCTCTACCAATTTATTATATCCTTTGCCTTCCTGTTTGAAAAGCAAAAGAACCCTCTAAATAGAAGGTTCTTTAAACAATCGTTCATATGCATTTATAATCAATTTCTAAAGCGTGAACTCCTGCTCCTCAACCACTTCATGTTCATGAGCCAAAAACTGCACCTTGACCATCTCTTCCGAAGCTTCCACCAAAGCATATGTCCGCTCCTGTCTTCCACGGGGCAGCAAAATGCTTCCAGGATTTAAAAACAGCGTACCGCCCGCCATTTCCGCTCCGAGTGTATGCGAATGTCCGAAGAAGACAAATTTTGCACCGGCTTCCTCTGCTCTGTAGCGAAGTTTCATCAATGACATTTTGATGCCGTACAAATGGCCGTGTGTAATGAGAATGGTGTCACCATCTAATTCTTCTATTAAATCATCCGGGAGACGGGCATCCATATCACAGTTTCCGCGAACCGCTAAATAGTTTGAAAGTGCTTCATCATCGGCACTTAGTTCTGAGTCACCGCAATGGATCATCGCGTTTACTTCACCATCATATTTCTCAGCCAGTTCTGTAATTTCCTTTCTCGAACCGTGGCTGTCGCTGACAACTAAAAGCTTCATGATTTCCTCACCCTCTTAAACGAAGTCTGTAATCAGTGCTCCCAATTTTTTCAGAGCGTTGCCCCGGTGACTGATGCTGCTCTTTTCTTCCGGTGTGAGTTCGGCCATCGATTTCCCCAGGGAAGGAACAAAGAAAATCGGATCGTAGCCAAATCCGTTTGTTCCCCGTCTTTCCTGAAGGATCTGCCCTTCACAGGTGCCGTTTACTGTGCGTGTTTCCATACCTGGACCTGCAATCGCCAGTACACAGTGAAAGCGTGCATTCCGGTCGCCATTAGGGACATCTTTCAATTCCCCCAGCACCTTGTCCATGTTGGCTTCATCGCTTTTTTCTTCCCCTGCATAGCGGGCGGAATAGACTCCCGGCCTGCCATCCAATGCATCAATCGCTAAACCGGAATCGTCAGCAATCACCAGATCACCCAATTCTTTCGCTACTGTTTCAGCTTTCAATATGGCATTTTCCTCAAATGTCGTTCCTGTTTCTTCAACGTCCTCGATTTGAGGTAAGTCTAGTAATGTTTGTACCTCATATCCATAGGGAGCAAACATATTTTGAAATTCCTTTGCTTTCCCCTTGTTTTTTGTAGCGATTATTACACGTTTTGTCATAACTGTGTCATCCCTTTATTGAATTCTTTGCGCCAATTCGCCAAGCGCACTTTTTTGCATTTCGAATAGTTCCTGGATTCCAACTTGCCCCAGCTCCAGCATCTCATGCAGCTGGTTCATGGTGAAAGTAGCTTCTTCGCCTGTTCCTTGAAGCTCTACAAATTCCCCTTCACCGGTCATGATGATATTCATATCAACCAGGGCTTTGCTGTCTTCAATATAATTAAGGTCTAGCACTGAGCCGTGATCTTCAATGATACCTACACTCGTTGCAGCTAAATAGCTCTTAAGGGGAAAACGGGAAATCTTTTTATTATCCTGTAATTTCCCAAGTGCCAGGGCCATTGCCACGAACGCTCCTGTGATGGAAGCCGTTCTGGTACCACCGTCCGCCTGGATGACATCACAATCAATCCAGATCGTTCTCTCACCAATGGCATCCAAATTCACTACCGCCCGTAATGCACGCCCGATCAAACGCTGGATTTCCATCGTTCTTCCAGAAATTTTCCCTTTGGAAGATTCACGGATATTTCTTGTTTCCGTGGCTCTCGGCAGCATGGAATACTCCGCGGTGATCCAGCCTTTGCCGCTGTTTCTCATAAAAGGAGGTACGCGCTCTTCAATACTTGCATTACAAATCACTTTCGTATTTCCAACAGTGATCAGTACAGACCCTTCCGGATGCATCACATACCCCGTTTCGATTTTCACTTCACGCAGTTGATTCTTTTCTCTTCCATCAGCTCTCATATCTTATCCTCCTACATAACTCGTTTTCATTCATATGTAAATAGTCCATCTCAAAAAGATAAGAGGCGGCATCAGCCAACCTCTTTTTCATGATTCTATAATAGTATATCAAAAAATGATCATTTAAAAACTAATTGCATTCACATTTTCAGGACGAGTGACTGGTTCAGTGACCGGTTCTCCATCTTTGCTTACTGTGGTCGCTTCACCATTGACCAGTACAGACACACCTTTAATCCCTTTTTGTTCCGTCAAGGAAAGAACGAGTGAATTCAGCATATGCTCGGATACTATTTTTTCTTCCAGGCTTCCATACACCGCTTCATTGAAATTAAGGGTTACTGTCCCGTCTTTCAGAGATGGATCATCCAAAAGTTCCGCCCCGGTAAAATCACTTGCCAGGTACGAACCGTATCCCGGTCCCTCGATGAGTTCTTTTACGACCGCTTTAACTTCATCCGTTTCGTTTGAACTTACCCGTTTTGTTACAGGCACATAGTACGTCGCAGAATCAGTCTGAGAAACATAATAGACAGTTACCGGTTTTGTACTGGTCGGGTCGGCCACTCCGCTTGTATCTACATTTATCCCCATTTTTCTGGATAAGCCGGATTCATCGATCGGTGTTCCGTTAACAGGCATTTCCGTTAACGGATAACCGTTTACTCGCAGCTCGACTTTTTCAACTGAATCAAATTGAGTCAGCGTCCAAGTGACTGATTGAAGGATTTTTTGCTCATCTTCGGGCTGATAGTTATTGAATTCAGGTGAGAAGTCGGCGATTGCCTTCCCATCTTGGATGTTGACTGTGACCTGGGTATCTGCCGGCAGCACCGCTCTGAATCCATTAGGAAGGACATTCTGAACAGGGCCGTTAACCACCAGATATTCAAGCGCCTGTTTGGCGACACTCTCATTATTCGGAAGAGGTAACGACTGGGAAACCACATATCCATTCTTATCGATCAAATAAAGCTCTGTCATCACTGTTTTTTCCACGGCTTCATCGTTGCCTGCCGTCTCTTTACCTTCTTCATTCTTTGCCGTATCTAGTTGCTCACCTTCTTTTAAGTGTGATACTTCCTGCGGCGGATCAATTTTTTCCTTCTCCCCAAAACTTAACAGTCCGCAACCTGAAAGATATACTGAAGATGCTAACACCGTTACAGCAATTGATACTTTCGCTTTTTTTGACATCGCGAAACCTCCTAAAAGACAGTTTGTACTACATGTATACGAGCCTTCGTAATGAAATAGACCGAAACTTTTTAGAAAAGCAGACAAACTTTTTTTAGGAGAAAATAATTAAAACCATCCAGCCAAGACACTCAGTCTTGAAGCCGGATGGTTTCAGCATGGACTTTCCCTATATTCAGCCAATCAGAGGCGATTTGTGAAAATAAAATGGAAGAACCTGTTGTGAAGAATCGGTGCTCTGGCACTCTGATTCCTCGGTATAGGAGGTTGTAATAGTCCAAAATCGTACTGATTTCCCTGGCGGTCTCATCGCCGGAGCTGATGACACTCACTTTATCCCCCATGAACACCTGTATTTTTGACTGAAGGAGGGGATAGTGGGTGCAGCCAAGGATCAATGTATCAATGTCTGTTTGTTTCATGGAAGCCAATGTCTCCTTGACAATCGAATCAGCCGTAGCACTGTTATACTCTCCGCTTTCTACCAAAGGGACAAATTTAGGACAGGCTAAAGGACTTACCTCCAGACTTCCATGAAGCGAATGAAGAGCTTCTTCGTATGCTCCGCTGTTTATCGTCCCGACGGTTCCAAGCACACCGATTTTCTTATTATACGTATGTTTGATCGCCGCCCTGGCTCCAGGATGGATTACGCCGATGACCGGGATATCCAATTGCGTCTGGATTTCATCCAGTACTACTGCAGTCGCAGTATTGCAGGCAATGATTAGCATTTTCATATCATATTGCAATAGATACTCTGTCATCTGCCACGTGAATTTCTTCACTTCCCCGGCCGACCGGGGTCCGTATGGACATCTTGCTGTGTCACCCAGATAATAGATCGTTTCTTTAGGTAATTGGCGCATGACTTCTTTTGCCACCGTCAATCCGCCAACACCGGAATCAATGATGCCAATTGGTTGAATCACTTTATTCCCTCACTCTGGTTTCATTTCTTGATGAAGTTTAGCTAAATTTCTCTTCAATCCAAGTACCTCTTCCTCTGAAAAATCCCCGAGGACACTCTGTAAATAATTTTGCCTTTTTTCAATGACTTCTTCAATAATTCTTTCGCCCTCTTTTAGCATATGAATGCGGACGACCCTTCTGTCATTTTCATCCTTGACCCTTTCAACCAATTCATTTTTCTCCATGCGGTCAACAAGATCCGTCGTCGTGCTGCACGCAAGATACATTTTATTTGAAAGGTCGCCGATCGTCATGTCTCCATATTCAAATAACCATTGAAGTGCAATGAATTGAGGAGGTGTAAGTGTATATTGACTTAAAATCTCGCGTCCCTTTTGTTTAATTATGGAAGATATGTATCTCAAGTCTTTTTCTATATCCGCTACCACTTGCAAATCGGATTTTAGCTGGACTTCTTCTTTATTCATATAATAATTCTCCTTTGACTGACTATTACTTATTTGACTTCATCACTTTTTCATGAAGTGATCGTTATCTGTCACTTATCATCTTCGCAAGTTTACCTACTAGCATTTTCTCCTTTTTCAAGGGAAATTTCAAGAAAAGTTCGGGATAAGGTTCAATATAAATACCATATAAACTAAAAGAGACTGACTCTTATTGGCACAATAACGGTTTGTGATAACCGGGTAATTGTTCATAAGAATCAGTCCCTTACTTTAAAGCTTGAGTTCCCCCATGCGAAGAAGCTCTACAACAGCCTGTGATCGCCCCTTCACTCCAAGCTTTTGCATGGCGTTGGAAATATGATTTCGAACTGTTTTTTCACTGATGAATAAATCACTTGCTATCTCTTTTGTTGTTTTATCTTGGACTAACAGTTCGAATACTTCTTTTTCTCTCTTTGTGAGCAACGGTTTGTGTGTAAAATCATTGTCCTTCAATTATGGTAACCCTCCTTGCCTTCGCCAGCTTTAAACCGCGGGGATGGGTATTGTCGGTCGTCAGAATATCATATGTGAAGGTACGGTTTAGAGTGACATAGAGAAGAAGTAATTTAAAAAATAGGCAGTGATTCATTCACACACGATTTATGATGATGGGGACATGACTGATGGGCAGTCAAATTTCTTTCTCATCTCTTCTGTCCAAGGAACACCTTTTCCCGTCTTACGTGAAATCTGTACCATCGTTCCTCTGCCAACGAAGCAGACATCTTGCTTTTCATTTACGCCCATATAATGCAGATCGACTGAAGAGTTTCCTACACTGGCTGCTTTGACATAAACATTCAAACGTTCGCCAAAGTATACTTGTTTCAAGAAGTCGCATTGCAGATCTGCTACAACCGGAATCGTATCATGATCGGCCTTTACCCAATCCTGCATGAATCCCTTGTATTTAAAAAAGTCGGTTCTCGCTTCCTCAAAATATGTAAATGGAATCGTGTTGTTTAAATGTCCAAACATATCCGTTTCGGAAAAACGAACCTTTACCTCTATGGAGAAATGAAATTCTTTTTGCCATGTGTCTATATCTTTAATGTATGTAATATGTTTCAAAATGGCTCCTCCTTCTGTACATTTTAAAAATGAATGAATATTCATTCTTTTTTGTTTATTATAATCTTTTTTCCTTCATATAGGAACCGTTAAGCTCCAAAAACTTCTCAGTGGGTTGATCCATTTAAACCGCTTATTGATTTCCGTGCAAAACTTCGCTTTCCGCGGGCGGTTGGTGAGCCTCCTCGCCGCGATGCTACTGCGGGATCTCACCTAACACGCTTCTACCGCAGGAGTCTTCGTTTCCACTCCAATCAACCGCTGGAATCGGTTATGAATCTGGATAAGACTACACAAATAAATCCTGAAATTATGGGTGGCAGCTTATCTTAGTTCGTCTGGTTCCTCCTTTTTCTTTGATGGAACAGAAGGTAAGAACACAGCACGAAGGCAAAAAATCTCTCTTGTGGTTAGCACACAATATATTGTAAGCACTGAATTGAAACTATGTAATGATATATTTAAAAGTGCTTTTTAGAGAAAACTCAATAAAATTCCAATACTACATTAAAAACACAGAGTGGATTGAAGCGGAAGGCATTTGACTCCGACGGGATATAGAGGAAAAGTCGAGACCCCACAGGAGCGCAGCGACGAGGAGGCTCGACTTCCTCCCCGCGGAAAGCAAATGCCTGCAGCGAAAAGAAACGGTCTGAGATTTCGAACAGACTATATTAAAGACCCTTTTATTTTTAAACGAAAGAAAAAAGCACTTCCCCGAAGGAAAGTGCTTTTGATATTAGTCTACCATATGGTCGCTTCCGAAGAAGTTTTTGAACATTTGGAAAGATGTTTCACGGTTTAGTGCTGCGATTGATGTCGTTAAAGGAATACCTTTAGGACAAGATTGCACGCAGTTCTGTGAGTTACCGCAGTTTGCAAGGCCTCCGTCTCCCATGATCGACTCCAGGCGTTCGTCTTTGTTCATGGCACCTGTTGGATGTGCATTGAAAAGACGCACTTGGGAAAGCGGTGCAGGTCCGATGAATTCGGATTTGCTGTTTACGTTAGGGCAAGCCTCTAAACATACTCCGCAAGTCATGCATTTGGACAATTCATATGCCCATTGACGCTTTTTCTCCGGCATACGCGGACCAGGTCCAAGATCGTATGTCCCGTCAATCGGAATCCATGCCTTTACTTTTTTCAGGCTGTCAAACATCCGGCTGCGGTCGACCTGCAAGTCGCGCACGACCGGGAATGTCTTCATAGGCGCCAAGCGGATCGGCTGTTCAAGCTGATCGACAAGAGCCGTACATGATTGTCTCGGCTTCCCGTTAATGACCATTGAACAAGCGCCGCAGACTTCCTCGAGACAGTTCATGTCCCAGTTGATCGGCGTAGTCGCTTCACCTTTTGCATTGACCGGATTGCGGCGGATTTCCATAAGAGCGGAAATCACGTTCATATTCGGACGATGAGCTAATTCGAACTCTTCTTGATAAGGGGCTGATTCCGGGCTGTCTTGACGAGTTATGATAAAACGGACTCTTTTATTTTCACTCATCATTTATTTCCCCCTTTACTCTTAGAATAGTCACGCTTACGAGGTGCAATCATGGATGTATCGACTTCTTCATAATGGAATTCAGGTGAATTCGTTGATGCGTTATATTTGGCCATTGTCGTTTTCAGGAACTCCTCATCGTTACGGTCAGGGAATTCCGGCTTATAGTGTGCGCCGCGGCTTTCATTACGGTTAAGTGCCCCGATTGTGATTACACGTGCAAGCTGAAGCATATTCCACAGCTGACGGGTAAACATAGCCCCTTGGTTGCTCCATTTAGCCGTATCATTGATATTGATGTTTTTGTAGCGCTCCATCAGTTCAAGGATTTTGGCATCCGTTTCTTTCAGCTTATCATTGTGACGTACAACGGTTACATTATCTGTCATCCATTCACCAAGCTCTTTATGGATCACGTATGCATTTTCGGTACCATCCATGGACATGATGTTATTCCATTTTTCTTCTTCTTGCTTCACGTAGCGGTCGAATACGGAAGAAGGAACGCTTTCGACTGTTTTCTCCAGTCCAGAAATATACTTAACAGCGTTAGGCCCTGCCACCATACCTCCGTAAATCGCTGACAGTAGTGAGTTAGCTCCTAAGCGGTTAGCACCATGCTGGGAATAATCACACTCACCAGCTGCAAACAAACCAGGAATATTCGTCATTTGATCATAATCAACCCATAGTCCACCCATTGAATAGTGAACGGCAGGGAAGATTTTCATCGGTACTTTACGTGGGTCATCACCCATGAATTTTTCATAGATTTCAATGATTCCGCCAAGTTTGATGTCAAGCTCCTTGGAATCTTTATGAGATAAATCAAGGTATACCATGTTTTCTCCGTTGATACCAAGCTTCTGATTTACGCATACGTCGAAGATTTCACGTGTTGCGATATCACGAGGTACAAGGTTTCCGTATGCAGGATACTTTTCTTCAAGGAAGTACCACGGCTTACCATCTTTATACGTCCATACACGTCCGCCTTCACCACGTGCAGATTCACTCATCAGACGCAGTTTGTCGTCTCCAGGGATCGCTGTCGGGTGGATTTGGATGAACTCACCGTTTGAATAGTAAGCACCTTGCTGATACACGATGGATGCCGCAGAACCGGTATTGATGACAGAGTTCGTGGACTTACCGAAGATAATTCCAGGTCCCCCTGTCGCCATGATCACAGCGTCTGCTGCAAACGACTTGATTTCCATCGTCTGAAGATTTTGGGCAACGATTCCTCGTGCAATTCCCTCGTCATCCACGACCACTCCGAGGAACTCCCATCCTTCAAATTTGTTCACAAGACCCGCTACTTCATGACGGCGGACCTGCTCGTCCAATGCATAAAGAAGCTGCTGCCCTGTTGTTGCACCGGCAAACGCAGTACGGTGATGCTGAGTTCCTCCAAAACGTCGGAAATCGAGCAGACCTTCCGGCGTACGGTTGAACATGACTCCCATACGGTCAAGCAGGTGAATAATACCCGGTGCTGCTTCTGTCATTGCTTGAACAGGAGGCTGATTCGCTAAGAAGTCCCCTCCGTATACAGTATCATCAAAATGTTCCCAAGGAGAATCCCCTTCTCCTTTCGTGTTAACGGCTCCATTTATACCACCTTGAGCACAGACAGAGTGGGAACGCTTAACGGGTACAAGTGAGAATAAATCTACTTCCGCTCCAACTTCTGCTGCTTTGATTGTGGCCATCAAGCCGGCTAATCCGCCGCCGACTACAATGATTTTGCCTTTACTCATCGTGACTCACTCCTTTTCCTACCAAAGTTGCCAGCTGATATCTATCAGACTTCTATATTTTCTTCTCTTATACAAATGCGAAGATTGCGCGCATACCAACTACCGATAACGCTACAAAAATTCCGATTGTTACATATGTAGCTATTAATTGAGAACGCGGTGAAACGGTGATTCCCCAGCTTACACAGAATGACCATAAGCCATTGGCAAAGTGGAAGATCGTTGATAGTACACCAATAACATAAAATACGAGCATGAGTGGATTAGATAAAATGTTTTCCATCATTTGAAAGTTCACTTCCGCTCCGAATGCAGCAGCAACCCTTGTTTCCCATACATGCCATGTCACAAAGATAAACGTGATTACCCCTGAAACACGCTGAAGCAGGAACATCCAGTTGCGGAAATAGCCGTATTTAGTGGCGTTATTCTTAGATGTGAACGCAATGTAAATTCCATAGATTGCATGGAAATACAATGGTAGGAAGATGATAAAGATTTCAAGGAAATAACGGAAAGGCAGACTTTCCATAAAATGTGCCGCTTGATTAAATGATTCTTCCCCGCCTGTTGCAAAATGGTTCACGACTAAATGTTGAGTTAAAAATAATCCAACTGGAATAACACCTAGTAATGAATGAAGCCTGCGATAATTGAATTCTCGATTTCCAGCCATGATTTACCCCCCTTAATCATAAAATATGAGGCCGTTTTCTAATCAACATCCTCATTAGACTACGATACATATTTTATGTTGTAACAATTATGTGACAAGTTTCATTTTACTCCCATAGAGTGGAAGCGTCAAGAAAACGGATACATAAATTCGACAATATCGCTAAAATATTTTTAATAAAAAGATAATGAATAAAACCAGTTAAATCCATGTTTAATAGTTAGAAAATTCTAATTATTAAACAAAATCATTATACCACCAAAATATCCCAACTTCCATTTTACATGTTTGGGATGATTATTCTTCCATACATGTATATAATAGTTTTATAGAAAGAGGGGATTTACTTGGAACAGAAAAAAGAAGAAATCTACGAACCAACCGTTCCAATTTTCGGCTATGAAATGATAAGGGACATCCTGCTCCCGGATATTTTAGGAAAACATACTCCCGAGATTTTATATTGGGGAGGCAAGCAGCTCTCCAGAAAATTCCCCCTTCAATCAATGGATGAATGCTCATCCTTTTTTGATGAGGCAGGCTGGGGAACGTTAACGGTTGTCGAACAAAAGAAAAACGAAATGACCTTTGAACTGCGCGGTTCATTTGTCGAAAGACGCTTATCACTACAGTCAGACGTTACATTCAAATTGGAAGCAGGCTTTCTTGCAGAGCAGATCCAGCTCCAAAAGAAATGCACGACCGAAGCAGCAGACGAGATACATAAACGTAATCAATCCGTGAAGATCACCGCCCGCTGGGATGAAAAAGATAAAGTTGAATAGCGGCGCATGAACGAATAGATGAATGGGAAAAGGGTTGACTCTGATGAGGAGTCAACCCTTTTTAGTTTACAGCGTCACTTCTTCAACTTGGACGGCATCCAGTTTGAAAGCCGTATGTAAGACTCCTGCAGCTTTCTGCATATTTTTCTGATCGACTACAGCCGACACCTTGATTTCAGACGTACTGACCATTTTGACGACAATGTCATTTTGAGCAAGGACTTCGAACATTTCTGCAGCCACTCCTGGATTTGATATCATCCCTGATCCGACAATGGATACCTTGGCAAGATCCCGTTCATGTTCGATATGAGTAAACCCCAATTCTCCCTGATTCTTATCCAATACAGCCAATGCATCATCGAGGTCATGTTCCTTGATTGAAAAAGATAGATTTGTAGTATTCCGGTCTGTCTGGCTCTGGATGATGATGTCTACGTTCAAATGATTCTTAGCAAGTGTGGTGAATACTGAAGACAAGCCTGTCAGGGCATTTCCGAGTCCAAACACAGTCACCCGTACAATTTCGTCTTCGAATGCGACACCTCTTACCACTAAATTCTGTTCCATGCTTGCTTCCTCCTCAATATACGTACCTTCCACTTTTTCAAGACTAGATCTGACTTCTAATGGGATTTGATAATTTTTTGCAAATTCAACCGCCCGCGGATGAAGGACCCCTGCACCTAAATTGGCTAGCTCAAGCATTTCATCATACGAAATGGAAGGCAGTTTTCGGGCACCTTCGATATACCGCGGGTCAGACGTATAGACGCCGTCGACATCGGTATAAATATCACAGCGGTCAGCTTTTAATGCAGCTGCGATTGCCACTGCTGTCGTGTCGGATCCTCCGCGCCCAAGTGTGGTGATTTCCCCGGATGGCGTCATTCCCTGGAACCCTGCTACGATAACGATCTTTCCGCTCTGAAGCTGTGTTGTCATTTTCTCGGTATGGATATTGGTGATACGTGCATTACTATGAACAGATTCTGTTTCGATCCCGGCCTGCCATCCAGTATACGAAATGGCCTCCTGACCGGCTTGCAGCAATGCCATCGTCAATAGAGAAATTGTCACCTGTTCGCCCGTGGATAAAAGCATATCCATTTCTCTTTTACTTGGGTGAGAAGTGATTTCCCTCGCTAAACCGACTAATGTATCAGTTGTTTTACCCATTGCGGACACGACAACGACAACATCATTTCCCCGATTCTTCTCCTCCAAAATCCTTGACGCAACATTTTGAATTTTTTCAACAGAACCTACTGAAGTTCCACCGAATTTTTGAACGATAATACTCACAGCTTCTCCTTCTTTCTCTTTGAGTGTAAAAATAAAATCTTTTTCTGAAGAGAATCATCTGACTGCTGCACAAATCCCGCGCCTGCTGAATGACTTAAACGCCGGCAGTCCCATGCCAAATAATAAAAAAAGCAATGAGACGGATATCTCATTGCTTTATGAACTTAGAGTAAAAAATACTTAATCGTTCATCGGCATTGTGAGATAGCTCTCCAAGATTGATTCATCTTGACAATCCTGCATTTCTTAAACGCAGAACCAGCGGAATTAGTATGAGCCTAACACCACTTCGGCGACTCTCCCCTTTCCAGACATCTCGACGGAGCCCATACTCCTCTTTGCCTGTACTCTTGAAGTTCGCACCTCTATCACCACTATTTAAAGTGATAATGTTTTAAATTATCGATAATTATAGCACACGAAAAAAATGGAAGCAATGAGTTTTTTCAGAATAGTTCCGTTTAATTTATTGCTCATTTCTCAGATAAAATAAGAAAGCCTGAACCAAGCTTGCTTGATTCTGGCTTTCTTATTTTATCTGGGACTTTTCAGCATTAGCTGAAAAGCGGGTGAAACGAACGTTTCACCCGAATGAGCAATAAACACATCTATTTCATTCCTGCAGCTTCTCATGCAAAACCTTCGCAACAGCCTCCGGAATACCGATATCCTGTAATTCTTCCACAGTTGCTTCTTTCATTTTCTTCATCGAACCGAAATGCTTTAGTAGCTGCTTTTTCCGTTTGGGGCCGATACCATCGATTTCATCCAGTATTGACTGGAAGACGCTTTTCCCGCGGAGCTGGCGGTGGAAGGTGATGGCAAAGCGGTGGACTTCGTCCTGGATCCGCTGAAGCAGATAGAATTCCTGACTCCGTTTTTCAAGAGGGACGACCTGCAGCGGGTTACCGTACAGCAGCTCAGATGTCTGATGTTTTTCATCCTTCGCCAGACCGCCGAGAGGTATATCTAGACCCAGTTCATTTTCAATCACATCACGCGCAGCTTCAATCTGTCCTTTACCCCCGTCAATGATGATAAGATCCGGCAATGGAAGACCATCCTTCAATACTCTTGAATATCTTCTCCTCACCACTTCCCTCATTGATTCATAATCATCCGGCCCTTTAACTGTTTTGATTTTATACTTTCGGTATTCTTTCTTCGCAGGCTTTCCGTCTATGAAGACAATCATGGCCGACACAGGAGCGGAACCCTGGATGTTGGAGTTATCAAATGCTTCGATCCGGAATGGCGTATAGATTCCCATTTGCTCGCCTAACCTTTCGATTGCTTTGATGGTTCTCTCCTCGTCCCGCTCAATCAAGGCGAATTTCTCATCAAGCGCCTGCTTGGCATTTTTCTCAGCCAATTTTACCAGTTCTTTTTTCTTTCCCCTCTTCGGCTGTGTGATTTTGACTTCCAATAATTTCGCTGCCAGCTCTTCATCGATTTCCTCAGGAAGAAAGATCTCCCTCGGTTTAAAATGGTTCGCTTTTGAATAAAACTGACCTAAGAATGTAAGGAATTCATCTTCCGGTTCGTTGTAAAGAGGAAATAGCGAAACATCGCGTTCAATGAGTTTCCCCTGCCTTACAAAAAATACCTGTACGCACATCCAGCCTTTATCGACTGCAAAACCGAATACATCACGGTCGGTAAAATCCGTCATCGTCATCTTCTGCTTTTCCATCGTTGCTTCTATGTGAAGGATTTGATCACGGAATTCCTTTGCTCGTTCAAACTCGAGGTTTTCAGAAGCTTCCTTCATTTTTCCGGATAATTCCTTCTTGATTTCCTTGTATCCCCCGTTTAAGAATCGGGCAATTTCATCGGTCATTTGCCTGTACGTTTCCTTGCTTACTTCTTTTACACAAGGGGCGAGGCATTGCCCCATATGGTAATAGAGACAGACTCTGTCAGGCAGGGTTGTACATTTTCGCAGTGGATATAGACGATCCAGCAGTTTTTTCGTTTCATTTGCTGCACCTACATTCGGATAAGGCCCGAAGTACTTCCCTTTTCCCCGCTGCACCTTGCGAGTCGTGATTAAGCGGGGGTGGCGTTCATTTGTCAGTTTAATGAATGGATAGCTTTTGTCATCCTTCAGCATCACGTTGTATTTAGGATCATATTTTTTAATCAGGTTCATCTCTAGTACTAGAGCTTCCAGGTCCGAAGAGGTCATGATATATTCAAAGTCTTCGATTTCCCCTACCAGCCTCTGTGTTTTCGCATCATGGGAACCTGTGAAATAAGAACGGACACGATTTTTCAATACTTTTGCCTTGCCTACGTAGATAATCGTGCCTTGCCTGTCTTTCATCAAGTAACATCCAGGCTGATCGGGCAGTAAGGCTAATTTATTTGTAATGACACGATTCACTCTCTCTCCCCCTTCAAATCTTCCCATTTATATATTTTAATCGTGGAGTATACTGGGTCCAGCATCTCCTGTGAATGAAATGTCTTCACTTCTTTAACCCTGGACCCGATATCCACCCCTTGCTGTTTAAATCCATTTACAACTTGATTGGTTATATATATATCCTTTCCGGAATGTCTGATATCCTGCAGGAATTGTGAGTACGTTAAGACCCGCTTATGTGAAAAATCAACATCCAGGTACGCATATACCCTCGTTTCTTCCCATGTATACACCATTATAGGAGATTCATCATTGATGTCTGAAAAGAAAACTGCCGATTGGTAGACAGCAGGGGGATTGGCATTATATTTGTTCAATATTTCCAGCCCTTTACCCATATGAATGATCAGCCAGATGATCAATAAACCTCCCGTGATTTTGGTTGCGTTTCTTAACCAGCTGACGATCAAGAAAAAGCCGAGGAGTAAAGCTAAGGGAAGTATATGTCTCGGTTTATCAATATTTTGGGCAAACAACCCCCAGAATAAATAAGATAAAAAGCAAACAAAGATCAAAAAGGTACCTCGATCGATAGTTTTCCATCGGAAGTTTTTAAAATGCCTGATCGTTAGTAAAGATAGACCAATGGAAATCATCATAATCAATACAGACTGGGTGAATAGGCCATTCCAGAACATGTTCGTAAAGATATACGTGCCAGTCCGATTTAACATATTAGTACCGGATTCGGCAGCACCGCCCCATTCGGTGAAGTGCCCCCCGGTAAAGCCGAAGGCAATCTGAATCAATGTTGTCAGGCTCCCTGTATTGGCTGCTAAGGCAGTTACCCATACTCCTTGGGAAATGACAATCAGAATAAGATGAAAACAAATAGCCCTTATCTTAAAGGAGAGCACTTCATTTCCTTTCCAAAAACGGAACCAATAATAGAGAAAGCCCAATCCAAATGCTATATAAGAGAGTCTTACCCCCAATAAAAGGGAAAATAACAATATCGGGAGTATGGCTGCATCCTTTGTATTAAGCGTAACGGCGCGGTGAAGGCTCCAGAGATACCACCACATTATCGAAATGGCAGCCCCTTCGCTCATGGCCTGTACCATCATGATGCCTGGATAGGAAAGTGAAAAGAGCAGAACAACAGCGATGGTTGCTTTTATCTTGCAAAGGTAACTGCGAAAAAGCCAAAACACAGGAAGGATCGAACTGATCCATAAGAGCGTATTAAATGCTTGCAAGGAACGCACCGGGTCTTCTATGAATACATGAAACAGCATTCCGCCCAATATATAAAATGGATAACCGGGAAAGTGAGGCTGCATCTTCAATACATCGAATTCCATCACCCCTAAAGCATAATCCACTTCATCCCAGCTTGAAGCATAGGAAGGGAGGAAATAAAGCTTAGAAGCAGCATACACCAAAAACAAACCAGCCGCAGCAATCATCCAACTTTTCAAGTGATTTTCATTCTTCATGACTACTTCTCCTATACTGCATGACAATAATAAAAAACCAACCAGACCAGAAACAAGCTTCTTAGCCTATTGTAAGGCTTTCGAAGGATTGTTTCCAATCATGAGTTGGTTTAAAGGGGTCAAGCATTTATTGATTTCATATCATCGGACTTTTTTATCGTCTTTTTCTGTTGTTCAGGTCCAGCAGGTACCGAGGACTTCCTGAAAGGATTGATGATTTTATCTGTCCTGATCAAGTACATCCATAAGAACACAAAGCCAAAATAGAACCAGTAAGCCAGAATCTGTTCAATGGTTGGGTTATGGCTGTAACCGAACATAGCTGCCATGAACAGCCCTACCTGCCCGCTTATGAGGACTTCTTCCCCGGTATCACGTTCGTAATGAAGCTCATCCTGAAAATGCTCAGGCATGATTTCGACAATATCATATACAGCTGCCGGCTTGCCTTCTGCCGTTGTATAAAGTGAGCCCATTTTTCCAAGATCCTGAAGTATCCCCACTCCCTGAACGAGTAATCCCGCTGCAATCAGCATGATCAGGACTCCGGTTACATTAAAGAATGTTTTCAGCTTGAACTTCATTGTACCCGAGAAGAAAGCATAACCTAGAACCAATGCCAGAAGCAGCCCGCTCAGTGCTCCATAGCTCGTGAATACCTTGGTGACATCTCCGCCGCTGATAGCCGCAAAGAAAAACACTGTTTCGACCCCTTCACGTAAAACGATCAGATAAGAATGAATGATCATGGCCGAAACACTTCCAGCGGTCAGAGCGGCATTTATTTTTTTCTCCATTTCCGTGTTGATGCCTTTAGACTGCTTCTTCATCCATCCAACCATATGTGTCAAAAGGAATACCGAAGCAAACATGATTCCGACCTTCAGATAAACCTCCGCTCCGAAACTTGAGAAGCCGGTGAGGACCACTTGGAATAATAGCGCAACTAGAAAGCTCGATACAAGAGCCAGGGCAACCCCTACATACACCCATTTTTTATAACGATCGGCGTTTAGCCTTGTTAAATATGAAATAATTAATCCGACAATGAGAATGGCTTCTAAACATTCCCTCAAAGTAATCAAAAATGCCTGAAAATCCAACTTCCTTCCCCCTTTGTAGCTGCATTAATTTCTATTTTTACGTTTATTAAGAACAATAAGAACGATTAATAGCAGGATAAGTGCTATCGAGAAAAACAGCCAGAAGCTTGAACTTCCTCCTTCAGCTAAACCATCCAGCAATCCAAGGTTTTCTTCGTTCAAGTGGCTTTGATCTCCTTCTTCAGAAGGAATCGGAAACATCGGCCTCAGCTCATCGATAATGGATTCAACTTCTTTATTGAATGCCTCAGGATCATTATCTTTGCTGCCGATCCCGAACAACCCGGGATTCCCCAGTGATTTCAATGCAGAATCGAATGATGCATAGATTTTGTCTGCTTGTTCCTGATTCTCATTTTCCACTACAAAAGGCTCCAGAACGTTGAACGTTCCTCTCGCTTTGGCCAGAAGGAGTTTGGCTTGCCCGTAATCATCGAATTGTTCCTGGGCAAAATGCAGCCTTCTTTCGATATTGAGCATCAAGGCAGCTCTCCAGCTTTTTAATAGCAGTTCCTTATCCTTCTCTTCAAATGCCTTATTTATATCAGGTTTAACTTTTGAAAAATACAAGTCAAAATCTTTTTCATAGGAATCATATATTTTTTGGGCGTTATCCCAATCATTATTTTCCAAGCTTGTTTCAAGCTCTTTATAAGCTTCTGCAATTTTCTCTTCCCCTGGATCTCCATAGGAGTAGGCTGAAGCTTCAGAAGGAACAAATATGTAATTGAGAATAAATATCAGCGAAAGACTAAAAAAAAGACTCTTTTTCATATACGAAAATCCTCCTGTCATATCAATGATAATGATTATCATTATGGTTGTCAATACAGTATCAAAGGCTTTCTGCCCTTGATTGTGTCATATTGTGAACGTTTTCTTCCACTTTCACCTTTTTGACCGGCCTTTTCATCTCTTTGAGAATGGCCGGAATGACATTGAACATATAGGCTTTGAACTTGATGAACGATTGGCCTTTTGTCCGGACTTTGTAGGTGATCGGAATCTCTTTCATCCTGAACCCTTTTCGCATGATGTTTAATGTAACAACTTGAGCATAATTATAATCATGGATGATTTCGGCATGTTCCATCACTTGCTTTGAAAATGCTCTCATCCCGGACTGGCCATCATAAATCCAGGTTCTAAGCAAAAGGGATTGTAAAAGGGTAAAGCAATAATTCCCCAGCCGGCGGTGTATTCTCATGCCGTCAATTGTGCCTTTGAATCTCGAACCCATCGTATAGTCGGCTTGATTATTGAATATAGGCTTAAGGATATCCGGAATTTGATCGGCAGGATATTCCCCATCCGCATCGATCATGACACCTATATCAGCGCCGGCCTTCAACGATTCTTTCAATCCTCTTCTGACAGCTGCCCCAAGACCTGAGTTCCTGTCCATATGTATGATAAAATCCGCACCCGCTTCTTTTGCGACGTTAACGGTTTGATCAGTTGATCCGTCGTTGATGACCATCACCTCAACCGTTACATCGGGATGAAACGTTCTGGGAATGTCCCTGATGACATCCCCTATCGTTTCCTCTTCGTTGTAAGCAGGCAGAAAAACAATAACTTTTTGCTTATTCATGATGCTCTTCCTTTCTTTTAAATGCTTCTTCCAATACCGGCCCCCGCGCATGACTCGGGAAAGGGGCTCCAAGAAGATGGGCGATTGTACTCGCCATCGAAACAAGACTATGTCTTTCCTCTACCTTACGTCCCTTGTGAATGGAAGGACCATGCATGATAAACGGAACGAAACGTTCGCCTTCATCGAGATGCCCATGCCCTCCGATACCATCAGCCTGGCCATGGTCGGCACAAATGATCAATGTCGTATCTTCCATCTTTCCCTCTTCTTTCATCCAGCCCACAAAATCCTCAATCAGGCTGTCCGCTTCTTTTATCTTTTGCAAATACTCATCATATAACACACCACGGCTGTGCCCGGTCTGGTCTGTACCGATCATTTGGACGATGAACAAATCAGGATCCTGCTCTTTCATGATATGCTTGGCTTTTTTCATAATGGTGGGATCAGCCTTATCATTGTGCATAACGGCGGTGTACGTTTCTACGTCTTCCCCCATGGAATCCACGAGATGAGCGACACCGAGCAGCCTTCCTTTTTTTCCTACCTTCCGCAATGAATCAAAAATACTTTCTACTTTGACCCCGAGCTTCCACACCATATTGGACGTTATGCCATGCTCATGAGGATAAGTTCCTGTGAACATGGAAGAAAAACAGACGACCGTTCTCGCAGGATAGACGGTTTCCATATTCGTGTATTCGGTTCCTTCTGCTTTCAATGAATCAAGAAAAGGTGTCTCGGCATCCTGAAAACGTTCTTTCCTCATACCATCCACCACGATGACTACGACTCTATTCGTTAGCTCTTCGCGGCCTCCTTCTGATTCAACTGCATATTCTTCATACATCTTCGGCTTCCAGTCGAACAAATAGCGATGGAGAATAAACGTGAACAGGAACAACGCTGCATAAAAACTTAAAATAGTCATGGCAGGGAGCTGCTGACCCGTGCTTAGAAGCGAAACCGTATATTCCCAAATCGACAGCAGTAACAGAAACTTAGGCAGCTGTTCCTGGGCATTTCCGCTTGTTGAGTCACTGTTTTTCAACACCAGCTTCCAGAATCGGGTGAAATTCAACCACGAAGTGCCGATTCGCAGATGATAATACAAGGTCCCCCAGAAGAGGATCGTAAAGAAGAAATACAGCCCTGCTGCAAAAAGCATCAAGGAAAGGTTCCATTCCCAGCCTATAATCGAGTAGGCAACGACAGGGATCCAAAGGTAATTCCTTAAAAACAAAGGGAAGTCATAGATGAAATATAAAACAAATAGAGGAAGTGTAACTGCCAAGCCAATCAGAAAACTCAGCCAGAATGCTGGTGAAGCAATGTCTCCGATATGAAAAAGAAGCATCGTTCCAACTGTGAAGATGGGCGTGAACGGCTTTCCCTCATTCAGTAGATTCCAGCAGCGGGCAGCAAATTTTTCAAACTTAGATGCGCTTTTCATTGAAGTCTCTCCTTTCTCTCACTAGCTTAGTCAATTTCTTAAATGTAATTGGATATTTTATCAGTGCGTAAATACCTGCCGCATACGAGAACAGGAATTTAATCAAATGTGTCACAATGGCCAGCTGCAGTCCTTCCTTCCACGGTATATCGAACCTGTTCAGACCAAAAGCCATGATCGTTTCATAATTCGCCACCCCGCCAGGAGTGATTTGAAAAACTTGTCCAAGAATAGTCAAGCTGTTCACCCATATCGCTTCCAGTGTAGTAATATCGACAGCAGCAGCTATACAAACAGAAAACAGCAAAGCAGCCTCAAGGATCCAGCTCAAAAATACCAGAAAGAAAGAGTAAAAGAACATTCTCCCCTTTGACAGGGAGATCAGGACGTTCCATTGCTCAATGATGAATTCCCGTTTCAAGAGAAAAACAAATACTACAGAAAGAATACCCGCAGCACCAGCCGCTGCGATGACCAGTGGTGACGCCATCCAAAAGGTAAAGGTCATTCCCAAAGAAGCCAATATAAACAGGCTGAAAATATCCATCAGCCTGACAATGATAACAGATTGGGCGGACACTGATTTACTTAAATTCTCACGCTCGAAAAAGATGTAGGAGCGGACAATATCCCCCACCTTTACAGGTAACAAATGATTTAATGCAAGACTGTACCATAACCCATACATCGCACTGGAAAGCCGGATGGAACGGTGAAGTAATATTCGTATGGCGAAACCCTTTAGATAGAAGGATGTGCCATAAAGGCCTGCCCCTGATAAAATGATAAGCGGATGCTCTGCCAGGTTGTCAATCAGAATCAAGAATTGTTCTCCATCCCATCCCATCGCTATTAACCATATAAAGCAGCCTGCAATCCCTATACCCACCGAAAATTTGATCAGTTTATAGAAGATCTTCATTGTTCTTAGCCCATTGGATCGTTTTTTTCAATCCTTCTTCAATGGTCGTTTTCGGAGAATAGTTGAGGTGACTCTTTGCTTTTGATATATCTGAATGAGTGGATAATACATCCCCTAAACGATAATCGGTAAAATCCAGTTTCATTGTGGGAAAAGTATTCTTCAATTCTTCCAATAATTGAAGCATTTTCACCTCTCGTCCACTGCCAAGGTTATACGCTTCTCCATTTCTGCCATGAAGCAGTGTCAGGTGTATTCCTTCCACTATGTCATCAATGTATGTATAATCCCTTCCGCTGTCAGCACCGAATATAGAAATCGTCTCACTTTTCATTGCCATCTTAATGAACTTTGGAATCGCCATATCCGGCCTTGCCCATGGTCCGTATACAGTAAAAAACCTCATGGTATTCAGCTTCATTCCGTACATTCCTGCATACATATGGCAAAAGCTTTCAGCACTCCATTTTGAAGCTGCATACGGGGATACGGTCTTCCCATCTGCATCTTCCTCTTTCAAAGCAGCTCCAGGCTTATCACCGTAAACAGATGATGAAGAAGCGAACAGGAATCGATCTGTCCCTGCTTCTCCACATGCTTCCAATATATTGATTGTCGCCTTGATATCATAATCTACATATTTCAGCGGTTCTTCAATTGAATATGCGACCCCCGGCAGGGCTGCCAAATGAATGACCGCCTCGGGATGGATTTCTTTAATAAGGGCTTTGATCGCTTCACGATCCAATAAGTCCACTTTATAAAAATCTTCCATCGGAAAGTTGATGACCTCTAAATGATGCTTCTTTCTTGCGGCTGGGTAATAGGAATGCAGGGAATCAATAATGATGACTTGATGACCTTCTTTCAGCAGTCTGCCGGCCAGATGCATGCCTATAAATCCCGCGCCGCCTGTCAGTACAATTTTCACGTTTATCACACTCGCTTTTTTACAATAGCTCTAGTTTAGCATAGATATGAAAAGAAGATGACACAAAAATAGAGGCGGACCCTCAGCAAAAGGTCAGCCTCCATTCAATCTGTATTAAAGCTGGTTCAGGATATCTAGAATAGCTTCACTATGCTGTTTTGCTTCGTCACCTTTTTCAGAAGAAACTGCTTCGAACCATTTTTGTGAGTGATCGAATAACTCTTTGGATTTCTCTTCCCCAAGCTTGTTCTTGATGTTCACTTCGAGCATTTTACTGAACATATTACCTTCCATTGCCTGTTCCTTAGCTGAAGCTACTTCACCTTTTTCAAGTGATTCTGTCACTTTCTCATGGTACCCTTTCACTTTTCCTGTAATGGCTTTCGTGTAAAGGCTGTTTACTTTTTCAGCATCGATTGTTGCCGGGTCATTCTCTAAAGAGAAAATGTCATTCAGCTCGGCAGCAGCCGCTTCGTCTCCACCAGATAAAGAACCTTTGATTGCCTGCAGGAATCCATATCCTTCTGCCTGCATGATGGCAAGTTCCTCTGTATTCCCTTCTTCGACTGCCTTGCTGATTTTCTCACCGTAGGAATTAGAAGCCATATAATAGCTTTGATAGATTGATTTATCCGTCACTTGTTTGTATACTGAAAAATCTTCTGCATTTGAATTGGCGATCGCCTCTTCTTGTAAAGAAAGGCCATTTTTGATGTTTTCAACCATGCTTGATTCTCCGGATAGCTCATAGTAACTGTCACGCTTTTCCGCAGTTGGGATAAAGACGTTATCAGCAAGGTATTTTACTTCATCCATTTTCTTTGCTGCATCTTCACCTTTGTCTGCTTTCAGGTCTTCAGCCGCTTGCCCTTGAAGGCCTTTTTGCATTTGATAGAAATAGGACTGAGTCACTTTATCGATAATCTGGCGTGCAACGTTTTTGTCGAGATCCCCTGACTGTCCGCCTGAAATAGCGGCTTCGATCGCTTGTGAAAATTCACCATCCACTTCATTTACGTGTGCTTGCAAATCAGAAGTGTAGATTTCATTCACTTTATCCCAATCGACTTCTTGATCTTCTTTCATTTTCTCCAGTTCTGCTTTCATATCTGAATAGGCTTTAACCTGAGTTTCCGATGTCAGAGCAGCTTCTTCTTTCTGATCTTCATTTGATTTTTCCTTGCTTTCTTCAGCAGACTTTTCTTCTTTCGGTTCGTCTGAAGCACTAGAACATCCTGCCAATACTGAACCCGTTAAAAGAAATGCTCCAAAGATTTTAGCTAATTCTGACTTTCTCATATGTATGTACCCCCAGCAAATAATTGATAATGATTTTCATTCACATTATATCGAGAACGATTCTCAGAGTCAACGATTATTTGAAAATGTATTTGCTTACATCATCTTTCATTAGCCATAAAAAACAGAAAACCACATACAGGACAATACGATTTACATGCATAAAAAAAGCCGAGGCTGAATGCGGCCTCGGCTTTTCAATCAATGCTCATTAAGCATGTTTATTTAATAGTTCTGCAAGTGCTTCTTTCGGCTGGAATCCGATTACTTTATCCACCACTTCGCCGTCTTTAAGGACAACTAGTGTCGGGATGCTCATTACACCATATTTCCCAGCTGTTTCTTGGTTTTCATCAACGTCAACTTTGACGATTTTAACTTTGTCGCCCATTTCACTGTCAAGCTCTTCTAATACTGGAGCGATCATTTTACAAGGTCCGCACCAAGGTGCCCAGAAATCTGCCAATACGAGTCCAGAGTTTGTTTCATTTACGAAATTTTGATCTGTAGCGTTTGTAATTGCCATAAGTATATGCCTCCTAATTTCAATGAATATAGCGTAAGTATATCACCGATAACATTGCTATGCTATAAATCTGCTCGTTGGTAATATACCCTTCCGTAACCGTTCTATTCAAGCCTTCAAAATATTGCTCTTTAAAAACCGCTGTTGATTTCCGTGCAAGACTTCGCTTTCCGCGGGCGGCCGGTAAGCCTCCTCGTCGCTCTGCTCCTGCGGGGTCTCACCTGTCTCGCTTTTCCCGCAGGAGTCTTCGTCTTGCACTCCAATCAACAGCTAGAACAGGTTATATAATAAGAACACCTTTTAACAAAGCAAAAAATAAGGAGTAACCACATGGGGCTACTTCCTTATTTTATTCTTATATTATTCAATTACCCATTCATTTGCTTTTAAAACTTACTGATTAAGAAGAAGCGACTTTAAGCTTTTTGAATTCTTCTGTCAGCATTGGAACAACTTCAAAAAGGTCACCGACAATACCGTAGTCTGCAACGTTAAAGATATTCGCTTCAGGGTCTTTGTTGATGGCTACGATTACTTTGGAGTTTGACATACCCGCTAAGTGCTGGATTGCTC
This sequence comes from Rossellomorea sp. ABR4_012, assembly GCF_056159545.1. NCBI lineage: Bacteria > Bacillati > Bacillota > Bacilli > Caryophanales > Bacillaceae > Rossellomorea > Rossellomorea sp. ABR4_012. Next base: position 1,498,353 of record NZ_JBSWVK010000001.1, on the reverse strand, counting down.
CAGAGATTCCGCATGCGATGTATAAGTCAGGTGTAACCACCTTACCTGTCTGTCCGATTTGTAAAGAGTAATCACAGTAATCGGCGTCGCAGGCACCGCGCGATGCACCTACAGCTCCGCCGAGAACGTCAGCTAATTCCTTCAGCGGCTCGAAGCCGTCTTCACTTTTCACTCCACGTCCGCCCGCAATGATGACTTTCGCTTCAGACAAGTCTACACCTTCACTTGCTTTGCGTACTACTTCCTTGATGATTGTACGTAAGTCTTTCACATCCACAGACAATGAGGAAACATCGCCGGAACGTGACTCATCTTTTACCAAAGGTTCAATATTGTTTGGACGGATTGTTGCAAAGATCAAACCGTCAGTGACGATTTTCTTTTCAAATGCTTTACCGGAGTAGATAGGACGTGTGAAAACAAGGTTTCCACCCGCTTCTTCCAAGTGCGTTGCATCAGAGATCAGCCCCGTGCTGAGCTTACTGGCAAGCTTTGGTGACAAATCTTTTCCTAATGCAGTGTGACCGAAAATGATTCCTTCCGGTTTCTCCTGCTCGATGACAGCCATCAATGCCTGCGCATACCCATCCGAAGTGTATTGTTCAAGCTTATCGTTTTCAACAATAATCACTTTATCTGCACCATACTGGATCATTTCCTGGCCTAAAGCGCTTACTTCTTTACCCGCTAAAACACCGATGACTTCGCCGCCTTCTGCAACGGTTTTACCTGCAGCAATCGCTTCAAAAGAAACGTTACGCAATGAACTGTCTCTAACTTCTCCTAGTACCAATACTTTTCTTGCCATGTTATATACCCCCTGAGTGTTAGTTGATTGTGATTAGATACGTTTCTAAGGAATTCGATCCGAAATTATACTACTTTCGCTTCGTTGCGAAGAAGCTGTACAAGTTCTGAAACCTGTGCATCCAGCTCGCCTTCCAATACCTTTCCTGCTTCCTTCTTAGGCGGCAGATAGATTTCAATCGTTTTGGTCTTCGCTTCTACGTCATCTTCATCCAGATCTAAATCATCAAGTTCCAATTCTTCAAGAGGCTTTTTCTTCGCCTTCATGATTCCAGGCAGAGATGGGTAACGCGGTTCATTTAATCCTTGCTGCGCAGTCACCAATAAAGGAAGTGAAGTTTCAATCACTTCAGAGTCACCTTCGACATCGCGTGTGACTGTCACTGTTTCACCATCGATTTCCAGTTTTGTGATGGTTGTTACGTATGGGATATCCAATTGCTCTGCTACACGCGGGCCGACCTGGCCTGAACCGCCATCAATCGCCACATTACCAGCAAGGATTAAATCAACTTCCTGATCTTTTAAGTATTGTGATAGAACCGATGCCGTTGTGAATTGATCTCCATAATCAAGATCATCTTCTGTATTGATCAATACAGCTTTATCTGCTCCCATTGCCAAAGCAGTTCTTAATTGCTTTTCACTTTCTTCTCCGCCGACTGTCACGACTGTCACTTCCCCGCCATGTGCATCGCGGACTTGGATCGCTTCTTCCACCGCATATTCATCGTACGGATTTATAATAAATTCAGCCCCATCTTCTGCGATTTGACCGTTTTGGATAGAAATTTTCTCCTCAGTATCAAACGTTCTTTTCAAAAGTACATAGATGTTCATTCCTAAGTCCCTCCTAATAATTAAAACATTCTTTCCCTTAAAAAGATTTTGAAAATTTAACCCCTTTGTAGGGGCAGTGCGAAAAAATGATAACGTTTTCACACTGCCCTTGTCTTGATTTTACTATATTAGTAGAATGTTTTCTACCCTTTAAATTCAGGTTCTCTTTTTTCTATGAAAGCTGAAATGCCTTCTTTCGCATCATCTGAAACAAAGACATCGCCAAAAAGGGAAGATTCTCTCATAACCCCTTCATAGAAGCGGTCGTCTTTTGTATAGCTTAATAGCTCGATTGCCGCTTTCATGGCTCCCGGGCTTTTCTTGGCGATCTTTTGTGCCATTTCATCAGCTTTCGCAAAAAGTTCATCTTCAGGGTATGCTTTATTGGCAAGTCCCCATTGAACTGCTTCCGTACCGCTTATCGGATCGCTTGTCAGGAGCATTTCTGCCGCTTTTGCCCTTCCGACAAGTTTTGGCAGACGCTGCGAACCTGCAAATCCCGGTACAAGACCTAATTGCAGTTCCGGCAGGCCAAGTTTGGCATTTTCACTGACAAGGCGGATATGACAGCCCATTGCAAGCTCCAGACCGCCTCCCAAAGCAGCACCGTGAATGGCTGCGATGATAGGTTTCGAGAAGTTTTCCATCCGTTCGAAAACATCCTGTCCTTTTTTAGCAAGCTGAGAAAATTCTTCACCTGTTTCGATTGTTGTGAATTCTTTTATATCCGCTCCCGCCGAGAAGAATCGGCCTTCGCCTTTCAGCAGGATGACACGGACTTCCGTATTTCCTTCAAGTTCGTCAAGGATGGCATCGATTTCTCTTATCAGACCGCTTGCCAGTGCATTCGCAGGCGGGCGCTGAATGGTAACATGCGCTACCTTTCCTTCTAGTGTCCAAGATAAATTTTCCATGTGTCATCCTCCTATACGTAATTAGTTCCTGCCTCCACATCCATGAAGTAATAGCTTGTGTATAGCAGGGACTTGAGCCACTATATCATATTTTTGATCATTCATTACCCAGGTTGTGACGACTTCGTCCAGTGTTCCAAAGATCATTTGACGTGCAAGCCGCACTTCAAGATCTTTGGGAAGTTCACCGGCCTCGATTCCGCTGATCAGTATCTTATCCACCAATTGCAGATATCCTTTTAACACATCGTTGATCTTTACCCGGATATCTTTATTGGACTGGCGGAGCTCCAACTGAGTGACTATTGCTAAATGATGATCTTCTGATAGAAGCTTGCAGTGATTTTCCACCATCACATATAACTTCTCTGAAACCGTCTGTTTTCCTGCTATAACTTCTTCAATTTTTTCAACAAAGATGGACATTTTCTCCCTGAATAAAGATATCAGAATGTCTTCCTTGTTTTTAAAATAAAGATAAATGGTGCCATCGGCGACGCCGGCTTGTTTGGCTATCTTCGAAACCTGCGCCTGATGATATCCATTCTCCGCTATAACGACGACGGCAGCATCAATGATTTGTTTGTATTTCGGTTTATTTCTTTTCATAGATAGTTGACCTGCCTTATCAAAATATGAATGAATGGTCATTCATATTTTTATAATAAAATGGTTGAGTATAATTGTCAAGAAGGACCCTTGTCCGATTCTGTTAAAAAAGAAAGCGAATCTATATGAAGATTCCCTAATTCATTTTAACTTAATTTCTGTTCTTCTTCTATCTTTTTCCGTTCTTCGTCCACAAGCGCTCTTCTCAAGATTTTTCCGACTGCAGTTTTAGGAAGTTCTTTTCTGAATTCATAGATCCTTGGCACTTTATAGGCGGCTAGATATTTCCGTGCAAATTCATCCAGCTCCTTTTCTGTGAGGGTCTCCCCTTCTTTAAGAACCACGTATGCTTTGACCGTTTCTCCCCTGTATGGATCCGGTACTCCCGCAGAAACCACTTCTTGTATAGCCGGATGTTCATACAATACTTCTTCTATTTCCCTTGGATAGATATTAAAGCCTCCCGCTATGATCATATCTTTTTTACGGTCCACCACGTAGAAATATCCTCTTTCATCCATATACCCTAAATCTCCTGTCAACAGCCAGCCGTCTTTTAACGTATGCTCAGTTTCTTCTGGACGGTTCCAATACCCTTTCATCACTTGCGGACCTTTGACCGCAATCTCACCGATCTCATTTGGAGGCAGCGGTTCGCCTGTTTCAAGTGAGAAGACAGCACTATCTGTACTAGGCCATGGCAGCCCGATACTTCCTTTAATTCTTTCTTTATCCCAAAGAAAGTTTGCGTGAGTGACAGGAGAGGATTCAGTCAAGCCGTATCCTTCTACCAGTTTCCCGCCGGTGACTTCTTCAAATTTCTGCTGCACTTCCACTGGAAGGGGGGCACTCCCACTGAGACATGAATCAATGGATGATAGATCATACTTCTTCAGTTCAGGATGATTCAAAATACCGATGTATATCGTCGGTGCGCCAGGAAACAATGTTGGCTTCTGCTTATGGATCGTTTTCAGTGTCGTTTCAACATCGAATTTCGGCAGAAGGATCATTTTATATCCCTGCATGATTGAAAGGATCATCACGGCTGTCATCCCGTATACATGGAAGAATGGAAGAATGCCGAGGATCTTCTCTTCGCCTTTTTTACACTTATACAGCCAGGCATCACACATCGCCGCGTTTGCCACCAGATTTTTATGAGTAAGCATGACTCCTTTTGGAAACCCAGTTGTGCCTCCGGTGTATTGCAGCAGGGCTATATCATTCTCGAAATCAAATTCACCAGGAATCGGTTCAGGTGAAGAGGAAGCCATGATGTCTGGGAATAAATGATTCTGCTCAGATGGTTCCACTTTAACGACTATTCCGTATTGCTTCTTTTGAATGAATGGGTAAATCATGTTTTTAGGGAATGGAAGATACTCTTTGATAGCGGTTACAATAATGTGCTCAAGGTCTGTTTCCTTCATGACTTTTGATACTCTTGGGTAGAGAATGTCCAACGTGAGGATCGCTTTTGCACCCGAATCCTTCATTTGATATTCTATCTCCCTCTCCGTATACAGCGGATTGGTCTGCACCACCACTCCCCCGGCATAAAGGACGCCGTAATACGCGATGACTGATTGAGGTGTATTCGGAAGCATGATTGCTACCCGGTCCCCTCGTTCAATTCCCAGTCTTCTCAAGTAATTGCCAAACTTCAATGCCGATTCATAAACTTCCCTGAACGTCAATTCCTTCCCCATAAAGTGGATGGCCGATTTCGATCCGTAAAGTTCAGCTGCCTCAGTCAAAAAAGAGTGCAATGGTTTCTCCGGTAGTGTCAATTCACCTGGTATTTCTTCAGGGTACTCTGCAAGCCAAGGTTTTGTCATTGTTATCCCTCCTCCAGAATTTTTAGAAAATTTAGTTCTTTTTACTATTATAATATAAGGGGACACCAGTTACAATTTGAATTACCTTTCAACCACGACTTAATTACTACTTCGTTGATTAGAGGATGTAAGGAAACGTCCTTTTAAAAGTTCCTTACTTTAAAAGATATGATAGTAGGCCTTTCCCACATACCTCTAGACTGTTAATCCTTTCACCCCGTCTTATTACCCAACAAATCAACAGCTTCTGTACCATATGACCGAATATTCAGAAACAGGCTTTTTTTTGGAGATAAACGTGTTACACTGTTGGTGAAACGTTTCGATTCCAATTTTGAAAGGGGTATTGAGTTTGAAAAAGAAAATCAGTCTGTTCACTATTTTTTGTCTTATCACCAGTCTCCTGTACATCCCGGCTGTTTCTGCACATGGTAAGAATGATCAGGACACAGCTTTACGCGCTGAATTGAAAGCGATTGCAAAGAAAACGTATAAATATTATGAGGATCACACCGATCCCGATACTGGCCTTACGTTCGATGAAACCCGCTACACCGATGAAGGCAAGAAAAATGCAACACACACCTCACCGACAAATATCGGTATGTATATGATGAGTACTGTATCTGCCCAAGAAATGGGGATCATTTCAAAAGAAGAAGCGGTCGACCGTATCCAAATTACATTGGATACACTAGAATCATTAGAAAAATGGAATGGCTTATTTTATAACTGGTACTATACTGAAGACGGTTCACTGAAAAAAGACTGGGGACAATTCATTTCCCAGGTCGATAATGGATGGCTGTCTGCAGGATTGATCGTTGTCGGACAGGCATATGATGAATTGAATGACCAGACAAGCGAATTGGTCGAGAATATGAATTATACTACTCTTTATGATCCTGAAGTAGGGCAATTCCGGGGAGGATACGATGTCGCTCAGGGAAAAATGACGGATCATCATTATGGTCTCCTCTATACAGAACCGCGCGTGGCAAGTTATATTTCAATCGGTAAAGGCGATGTCCCGAGCGAGCACTGGTGGAAAATGGAGCGCACCATTCCAGCCGAATTGGATTGGCAGTCTCAAGTCCCTCAGGGTGAGTATGCTGAATATGACGGTGTTTCCGTATTCGAGGGCCACTATGAATACAATGGAGTGAAATTTGTTCCAAGCTGGGGAGGCAGTATGTTCGAAGCTCTGATGCCTGGCATCGTATTAAAAGAAAAAGAAATTGGCAAACAGGCACTGGGACTGAATAATAAGCGACACGTCGAACTTCAGATCCAATATGCCAAAGATAAAGGATACAAAGCGTGGGGCTTCTCACCAGCCGCGTCACCAGACGGCTACAGTGAATTTGCCGCTACGCCGCTTGGAACTTCCGGCTACAGCGACAAAGCAACCGTCACAGCTCATGCGACTTTCCTCGCTCTTGAATATGCTCCAGACGAAGTGCGCAAAAACATCAAAGCGTTAAAAGAAATGAATACTTACGGAAAATATGGCTTTTATGATTCCGTCAACGTCGAAACAGGTGAAATTGCGAAAGCTTATCTGGCACTCGATCAAGGGATGATCATGGTGTCAATCGCAAATTATTTAAAAGATGGAGTGATCCGTGATCACTTCCATCAGGATCCGATCGGCAAGAACCCTGAAGAGCTGCTGAAGAAGGAAGCTTTTTCAATTCAATGATGTAATTGAAGTGGAATCCGGGAGAAAAGTATTTTAGTTTAATAAAACCCGAACTAATTTGACTTTAAGGATTCAAATTAGTTCGGGCTTTTTTTTAGTTTTATGCTTGTTCCAGCGGTTGATTGGAGTGCAAAACGTAGACTCCTGCGGGAAAAGCGAGTTAGGTGAGACCCCGCAGGAGCTAATGCGACGAGGAGGCTCACCAACCGCCCGCGGAAAGCGAAGTCTTGCACGGAAATCATTAGCGGTAATAAGAGCGCACATAAAAAGACTGCCTCATCCAACGAGACAGTCCTCCTGCTAAGCAAAAAACACCATATAAATAACACCGACCATGATAAACCCTGCACATAAAACAAGTAACACTTTCGCTAATGTTTCCATAATTCCTCTCCTTAAGAAATCCCTGCTCCTATGACAAACGATAATCCGACTGAAATGACGAGTGAAATGAAACCGACCGCCCGGTTATCATTTGCAATTTCTTCATCTATTTTGAACTTCGGGGTCAAAAATTCATAAATGAAATAGCCGATCAGCAGCAGGAAAAAACCAAATACCCCCCAACCGATCGTTGCAAGGATCGTCTCATGCTGCTGAATGGAATGCCGGAAAATATTCGCAATCCCGAATATTTTCCCACCTGTAGCCATTGCCACGGCCAGGTTGCCTTTTTTGATCTCTTCCCAATTTTTATATTTTGTGACCAATTCGAATACAGTTAAGAAAAGGATGAGACATAGTATGACAACACTATAATTTCCTGCTGTTTGAATGTATTCATTCTCCCAAAAATTCTCCATTTCCCTGCTCCCTTTTCTTCCTTATTTAAACTTAACTACCGTGACACCCGTTCCACCTTCACCGGCATCCCCGAAACGGATCCCTTTGACCGCCCGATGATTTCTTAAATATTCTTGAACACCTTGTCTTAGAGCCCCGGTTCCTTTTCCATGGATGATCGACACTTGAGGATATCCGGCGAGAAGAGCATCATCGATATACTTCTCAACCCTTGAGATGGCATTATCGAATCGTTCCCCTCTTAAATCAAGCTCGACATTTACGTGAAAATCTTTTCCTTTAACCACAGCCAACGGCTTGGTTTCAACCTTTTGCTGCGTTTGGATGAATTCAAGGTCGGATTCTTTTACTTTCATTTTCATGATCCCCATTTGAACCTGCCACTCTTTGTCGGACACTCGTTCAACGAGGTGGCCTTTCTGGTCAAAGCTCAATACCTTAACTTCGTCTCCCGGATGCAGCTCACGTTTTGTGCTCTGCGCAACCTTACTCTTTTGTCGAGATGACTTAGGAAGGGATGGTGCTGCTTCCTCCAGCTGCTTTCTGGCTTCTATCAGTTCGTGCTCCTTGATTTGAGCAGATTTTTCCTTCTGCATTCTTCGCAAGTCTTTGATGACCTGCTCTGCTTCTTCTTTCGCTTTTTCAACCACTGTTTCGGCTTTTTGCTGAGCTTTTTCAAACATTAGATCTTTCTTTTCGTAGTACTCCATCATTTGCTTTTGCATGTCTTTATGCATTTTCTCTGCTTGTTTTAACAGCTCATGGGCTTCTTCCAATTCTTTTTCACCCTGGCGTCTGCTTTCTTCCAAAGAGGCGATCATGTTTTCGACTTCTTTACTGTCTGTGCCGATATGTGATTTGGCCCTATGGATGACGGTGTCCGATAAGCCAAGGCGTTTAGAAATGTCGAACGCGTTACTTCTTCCCGGTACACCCAACAGTAGTTTATAGGTCGGGCTCAATGTCTCAACGTCAAACTCGACGCTTGCATTGACGACACCTTCCCGGTTATAGCCATATGCTTTTAATTCGGGGTAGTGGGTTGTCGCCAGCACTCTTGCCCCTTTGCCATGGACTTCATCAAGGATGGAGATGGCAAGTGCGGCACCTTCCTGAGGGTCGGTACCTGCTCCCAGCTCATCAAATAAGACAAGACTCTCATGATTCACTTTAGTTAGAATTTCCACGATGTTGACCATATGAGAGGAGAATGTACTTAGACTTTGTTCGATCGATTGTTCATCTCCGATATCTGCATAGATGGAACGGAAGATTCCCACCTCGGATCCATCCAGCGCAGGGATCGGAAGGCCTGCCTGCGCCATGATGTTCGTTAGCCCAAGCGTTTTAAGTGTGACAGTTTTTCCTCCTGTATTCGGACCTGTGATGACGATGGATGAAAATTCATTGCCTAATTCAATATCATTGGCGACTGCTTCCTCTATCGGCAATAACGGGTGGCGGGCTTTATTCAATTTGATGCGCCTTTCGTTATTGATGATCGGTTTCGAACCCTTGATGGATTGGCCGAATTTTGCTTTTGTGAACATAAAATCAATATCTGATAAGACACTTACGATTAACAGCAATTCTTCTCCTGATTCTTGTACTTTTTGAGAAAGGGCAAGAAGGATTTTTTCAATCTCATTCTGTTCTTTCAACCGCAGCTCGCGAAGTTGATTATTTAATTGAACAATCGCTTCCGGTTCGATGAATAGGGTCTGACCGGAAGACGACTGATCATGGATGATCCCTCCGTAGTGACCTCTGTATTCCTGCTTTACAGGGATGACGTAACGATCATTTCGGATGGTGATGATGGCATCAGATAACATCTTGGACGCATTGGAAGAACGTATCATGCGCTCGAGCTTTTCCCTGATCCTTCCTTCATTCGCACGAAGCTGTGTACGGATCGTGCGCAATGTGTCGCTTGCAGAGTCGAGGATTTCACCGTTATCATCCACGACATTGCGAATCTCCTGCTCTAAATGGGGCAGCGGTATCACTGTATCTAATTTAGCCTGCAGAAGGGGAATGGAAACTTCATCGTCCACTAATTCTTCCACAAACGTCTTAAGTTTTCTGCTCGCACGTATCGTGCTGCCTACCTGCACCAATTCACCTGGAGAGAGCATTCCTCCGATTCCGGCACGTTTCACGTGTGGACGGATATCAAAGATTCCCCCTAAAGGTGCATGGCCTTTCAAACGAAGGATCGTCATCGCTTCATCGGTTTCCTCGTGCATACCGGTAATTTCTTCAAAATCAATGGATGGAGTCAGTGCTGCAACCCTTGCATGACCGAGTGCAGATGCAGCAAACTCTTTTAACAATTCCTTTATTTTATCAAATTCCAATGTTTTCAGTACTTTAGAATTCACAGACTTTATTCCACCTTTTATAAGAAGAGCGCAAGCGCCTAGTTCAGCCCCGACAAGCGCTTTAGGGCCGCCTGGTGAAGTCGTTCTATGACTTCACCGGGCGGACCGAAACGTCTCGAGGGTCTTGGCGCTGGAGCTGGCACTTTCTCAAATTTAGTAATGTTTTTATGCCTTAATTAATCAATTATTCCTTCTTAAGAAATTCAATAGTTCTTCTTTGCCCCATGTATTAATGACGGTTTCTTTCTTGATCCAGCCTTTTCTTGCGGTAGCCACACCTATATTCATGAACTCAAGATGTTCATGGCTGTGTGCATCGGTATTGATAAAAAGTTTTACACCGTTGTCCTGGGCTTTCCGTATATTTTCGGCAGAGAGATCGAGCCTGTTTGGATTCGCATTCAGCTCCAGCGCCGTATCCGTTTCTTTTGCCAGCTCGATTAGCAGATCCATGTCTACATCGTACCCTTCTCTCCGACCGATGATTCTTCCTGTCGGGTGGGCGATGACATCGACATGCGCACTATGGAGTGCATTTATGAGGCGTTCCATGATTTTTTCCTGCGATTGTGAAAAGCTTGAATGGATGGAAGCGATGACGACATCGACTTTTTCAAGGATTTCATCACCATAATCAAGGGTGCCGTCCGGAAGGATATCCATTTCGATTCCCGACAGTACTTCAATCTCGTCATACTTCTCATTGATTTGCTTGATTTCCTCTATTTGTTTCAACAGGCGTTCATCCGTCAGGCCGTTTGCCACACGTAAATATTTGGAGTGATCGGTGATGGCCATATATTGATAGCCTTTGGCAATACATGCCTGTACCATTTCATCAATGGAATAGGCTCCATCCGACCATGTGGTATGCATGTGCAAATCACCTTTGATATGCGTAGATTCAATCAAGTCATAGCCTTTATGGTACTCATCGACTTCCTTCCCGTCTTCCCTTAGTTCAGGCGGAATGAGCGGAAGATTGAAGTGGGAATAAAATTCTTCTTCGGTCTCGAACGTTTTGATCTCTCCTGTTTCACTATTTTCTACGCCGTACTCGCTTATTTTCTCTCCGCGTTCTTTTGCCAGCTGCCTCATCCGGACATTATGCTCTTTAGATCCGGTGAAATGGTGGAGCGTGGTCGCGAATTCTTCCGGTTTTACAATACGAAAATCGATGCTGACATCCCATTTGTATTGAAGGGTCAGTGAAACTTTTGTTTCGCCCGCTGCGATCGTCTCCACAATATTGGGCAGCTTTAGTAACGCGTCCTTTACCTTCTTCGGTTCCTCTGTTGAAATGATGAAATCCAAGTCCTTGATCGTTTCCCGCATCCTTCTTAAACTTCCCGCTCTTGAGTAGGTGCCTATTTCCTGTATATTGGTTAAATGAGCTTCGATTTCTTCCGCTATGCCAGTCATGAACGCAATAGGCAGACGGTCCGGACGTTTACCTGCCTGAGCGATCGCAGCCAGTATCTTCTCCTCTGTCTTCTTGCCGAACCCTGGAAGACCCTGGACTTTCTCCGAACGGCAGGCTTCCTCTAAATCTTCAATCCCTTCAACACCTAGCTCGCTATACAGTTTGGCGATCTTCTTGCCTCCGAGCCCGGGAAGCTGAAGAAGAGGGATCAATCCCTCGGGCACTTCTGACTTCAGTTCCTCAAGAACAGAAGACGAACCTTCGTTAATGTACTCTTCTATGACCCCCGCTGTTCCTTTGCCGATTCCGCTCAGTTTGGTAAAATCACTGATATCACTTAAACTGCGGTCGTCATTTTCCAGCGCAAGGGCCGCTTTTCTGTATGCTGATATTTTAAAAGAGTTTTCACCCTTAAGTTCCATATAAATAGCTATCGTTTCCAACAATTTGATAATATCCTTCTTATTCATCCCATTCACCTGCTTCTCTCTATATAAATAGGTAATCCCGTCATACTTCTCTTATTATATAGTAGCAAAATAACCAAAAAAAGAAAGCGATGCACCTGGAATCCGTTTGATTTTTGGCTTATTCCGTCAGTATGGAAAGACCCTGAAGCATAAATACATTTATGCTTCAGGGTCTTTCCATACTGACGAATTTTCAGCTTCGCTGAAAAGCGAGTGAAACATTCGTTTCACTCGATAAGCCAAAAATCAGGACTCTTACCTTAAAAAAAGCTGACTTTTCAAGGAAGAGCGATGATGTTAAGAGTATCCTACTTAACATCAATCATTCCATCCTCTTCAAGTCAGCCTTCCAATCAAGCTGCGTTTTCAATCCACCAGTCTTTAACCATTTCAGAGAATACAGGTGTATGCTTGACCATCGCCTGTGCAATAAATGAATCGTTAATAAAAGACTGTACCGTATCGATTGGCAGCAGTACGGCAATAAATAATAGTATAAAAATGATAAGATACGTTTCGATCAACCCCAAGAGTCCTCCGCCAATGACATTCAATTGTTTCAGAATCGGAAGATGTGCCACGAAGTCGAGCATTGATCCAAAAATATGAACAATGATCTTGACCGCAAAGAAAATCATGGCAAAAGCGATTACCCGATAATACGCCTGATCCATGTTGGTCATTTCAAAGATCATATTCAATTTTGATTGTTCATCAAGTACTGGATATGGAATCCAGAGAGTAAGTTTTGGTGCAAGCTGATCATAATATATGTATGCTACAATAAAAGAAATGATAAAACCTGTCATATGGACAGCCTGCAGAATAAAACCGCGTTTTAGACCGGTGAAGAATCCCACTAACAGGATAATCAGTAAAACTAAATCAAGCATGTCATTTTCAACCCTTTAAGCGTTTAATTTCTCTTTCCAGCTCCTCAAACTGCTCTTTCAGTTTGATATAGTCATTGACTGCATTAACGGCTGTCAACACAGCGAGCTTACCAGTATCAAGAGATGGATTCATAGATTTGATTTCTCTCATTTTGTCATCGACTTTCGAACAAACAAATCGAATTTGACTTGTCGACTCAGTTCCGACAATAGTGTATTGTTGACCATATATGTCTACAGTTGTGCGACTTTTTTGTTCTTCTGACAATCTGAGTACCCCCTGTTCATAAGAATCCTAAACAATATCATACCATGAAATCTTTTTGTTTTGAAAAGAAATTGTCAATTATAGTCTAATTTTTTGTTATTACATAGAATTTTGTCATGAGGAGAGGTTTATTTGGCGAATACAGTCATTCAAGCAAACAGTGCATTAACAACAAAAATGAAAGATTACTATAAGGATACTCTTGTCAGCAAGCTGCCCCCCGGTGCCGTTTTTTCTGCCAAACCCGCCGGCTGCACAGTGACGGCTTACAAATCTGGAAAAGTCCTGTTTCAAGGGGCAAACGGGGAAGCAGAAGCAAAGAAATGGGGCAGTGTCCAGGCACCAAAGGTGAAATCACCTTCCAAAGGAACGACGACACTGCCTGAAAACTTTGCGGATTGGTCCGTTATAGGTTCGGATGAGGTAGGGACAGGCGACTTCTTCGGCCCCATCACAGTCGTAAGTGCCTATGTGAAGAAAGAGCAAATCCCTTTAATGAAAGAGCTTGGCGTAAAGGATTCTAAGAACTTAAACGATCCACAGATCATCTCCATTGCAAAAGATCTGGTCAAGACCATACCATACAGCTTATTGGTCCTGCATAATGAAAAATACAATTCGCTACAAAGCGGCGGAATGACCCAAGGAAAGATGAAAGCCATCCTGCATAACCAGGCCATCCTTCATTTACTGGACAAAATGGCACCCCAAGAGCCTGAAGGCATTCTGATCGACCAGTTTGTCGAAAAGAACACATACTTCAAGCATATCAGCGCCCAAAAGAAGATTCAGCGTGACCGTGTCTACTTCAGTACAAAAGGGGAAAGCATCCATATCGCGGTCGCTGCCGCATCCATCATTGCAAGGTACGCCTTCCTGAAGGAGATGGATAAGCTCAGTGCCAAAGCAGGCGTGGACATTCCCAAAGGTGCAGGCAAGCAGGTGGATGTTGCCGCTGCAAAAATCATTAAGCGTAAAGGGATTGAAGAGTTGAAATCGATGACGAAGTGGCATTTTGCGAATAGCGAGAAGGCCATCCGGCTGGCAGGAAAGTAGAAGGGAACCTCTACCGTTTTTCGGACGGCAGGGGTTTTTGTTTATGAAGATTTAGTATCACGCTTTCAGGCTGCTTTTTAATTAATGCTATGTTTTTCAGTTTTTAAAGTTTTACTTTATTACACACAAAAACAGATTAACTTTTTTCATTCTGATTTTCCGCTACTTACAATTGCGGAAATCTCTTGGTTCGTTATTTTAAAAGTAGTATTATTTTCAACTATTTCTTTAATTTGCAAAATATAAGTTAATGATTCATTACTATTTCTATCCAGACAATCACAGAAGTTAAGAACTAAAGGTTCAATTGTATTGATATCCTGTACCATAGTTGGAAAGACCTCTGCTGCTCTAAAAGTCCATTCTTCCAGTACTCTTATTCTATTTGTTTGATTAGAACTACGAATTAGTCTATACAATATAGTTAATTCTGGATTAAAGCCAGAAATCTCAAACTCTAATATTTGAGAGTAATTAAAAAGAACACAAGGCATTTCTATATTCCTTGTATTTACTTTTACTGCAGCTAAGTTAATTGGTCGATCACTTCTAGTTAACACATTTGGCAAATTACCTTTAAATACTTTTCCGCAACTTAAAAAAGGCATACCCGAATATGATTGCATGGTAAATCCTCCTTACAAAAATAATGCCTAAGTCTGTTTACCTGAACTACTGTAAACTTGAGCAGTCATACTTTTTTGAGTGATATTGTATGATGATTGTTCTGATAACCTCACCTCAACCAATTCGATGGTGTACGTACAACACCTTTCATTGTTCGTATTTAAACATTTACAAAAGTTAAACACGACAGGTTCTTTAATATTCGTATCATTTACAAATTCCCTTTTAAACGGCCATTCTTCAAGAACCTCTGTCTTTGAGTTTTCAGTACAAGTACTTACCAGCCTGAATACTAATTTATTGAATCGTTCTACTTTTAAAATAGAAGTGACAAAGCAAGAAAAGTTCACTAAAATGCATGGATTACTTATTTTTTCTGTATTAATTTTTAATTGCGTCAGTACGACAGGCGGATCTTCTTTGCTCAGTCGAAGTGGTAAGACAGGATTAAATACTTTTCCACACTTTACAAAAGGCACAAAACTTTTATCATGTTCCAGCCTCTTTCCATCTGCACTTTTTTTATGTCCTTGATCAATATACATTAGAGGTTTAGGAGCATCTCCACGTTTTTTCAACTTATCACCTCCTTTTACTAACAAGCCCTTTTATTCGCACTCAGGTGCCTCACTAATTACTGTAGCTGTAATACTTTTATTCGTAATACCAAATCTTCTAACATTATTAGTTTCGATTTGAACGATTTCCAGCTTGTAAGTTAGGCTTTCTCTTTCATAATGATCTAAACAATCACAAAAATTAAGAACTGTTGGTTGATTAGTATCCACATTAGCAACTTCTAGTAACTCTAATGATTCAATTCCAAGTTCCCATTCCTGTAAAATTTGTGCATCCTTTGTTCTGCTGCTTTCTCTGACTAGTCGGTAAAATATATTTATCTTAGGGTTCAACCCTAATAACGAAAAGTTTATAAATTGCGAGTATTTTACTAGTACACATGGTCTTGTGACGGACTTTGGATTTACATTGACCACAGCTAATACTATTGGAGGTTCACTTGCATCTATATGGAATGGCAAATCAGGATTGAATACCTTACCACACTTTACAAATGGTAAATTACTTTTCCTAATCATATTTTCCTCCTTCATCTTTTTTTCCAAATGTAGTTTCTTGGCATGCATTTTAAGATAACTTTCATTAATCACTTCATACATTTTATGCAGTATATGGGGTATCGCAACATTATGATCACATTTATAAATGTTAAGGATATTCCAGTAATATGGCCAGTTTGTTAAATAATGAGCTGCTCTTACACAATTTTCGAAAAGAGTTTCTAATATTTTTCCAAACAAAAAAGATGCCCGACCAACTTACAGGCCAGACATCTTTATAAAATATTTAAAATTATCCTCTTAATTCCGCTCCGGCTTTCTCCTTCACTGCAGCAAGGACGCCGTCATGTACTTTAACGACCTCTTCATCAGTCAGTGTCTTTGCAGGGTCGAAGTATTTAAGTGAGAATGCTAGCGATTTCTTGCCAGGTTCCATATGTTCGCCTTCATAAAGGTCGAATACGGATACCTCTTTAAGAAGTTTGCCACCAGCCTCTTTGATCACAGCCTTCAGTTCACCTGCTTTTACCTCCGTGTCTACAACAAGAGCGATGTCCCTCGTGATAGACGGATGGCGCGGAATCGGTGAGTAGCTCAATGCCGGCTTTTCATAATGGAAGACCGGCTTCGCTTTAAGTTCAAATACATAGGTCTCATTCAGATCGAGCTCTTTTTCTACCTCAGGATGGACCGCTCCAATCATGCCGATTACCTCATTGTCCAAGAGGATTTCAGCTGTTCTTCCAGGGTGCAGGCCGTCTATTGCTGCCTGGCGGAATGATACAGCTTCTGTAACACCCAATTCTTCAAACAGTCCTTCAAGAATGCCTTTAGCCACATAGAAGTCGACAGCCTTCTTTTCTCCCTGCCATGGGTGCATATGCCATAAGCCTGTCAACACCCCTGCGATATGCTCCTCTTCCGATGGAAGCTCTTCCCCGTCTTCCTTCAAGAACACGGATCCCACTTCATAGAAAGCAAGAGAATCATTTTGACGTGCTTTATTATAGGAGACTACCTCCAGAAGCTGTGGAATGATGCTCAAACGCAGGTTGCTGCGTTCTTCACTCATCGGCATCAGGAGACGGACCGGATCTTTTACATCAAGTGCATATTTCGTCGCCTTCTCGTCGTTTGTCAATGAATATGTGATTGCCTGAAGAAGTCCGGCACCTTCCAAGTAACGGCGGACTGTACGGCGCTTCAGCTGATGATTATTCAATCCTCCCGGAGTACTTTCTCCTTTAGGCAGAGTAAGCGGAAGATTGTCATATCCGTATAGACGGGCAACCTCCTCGAGCAGATCTTCAGGAATGGTGATGTCTCCCCTTCTCGTTGGAGCCGTGACAGTAATTGCCGTTCCATCCACACTTACTTCGAATTGAAGGCGGCGGAAAATGTCTTTCACCTCTTCAGCGGTAATCGAAGTTCCCAATGAAGAATTGATTTTCTCAAGCGTGATTTCCACGACTGCAGGCTCAACGGTCAGTTCGTCGAATAGAACTGTTCCTTCAAGGACTTCGCCGCCTGCGTATTCTGCCATCAATTCAGCTGCACGCTCTCCTGCTTTCAGGACGCGGTCCGGATCTACTCCTTTTTCAAAACGGGTACTTGCTTCACTTCGCAGACCGTGATCCTTTGAGGCACCTCTGACAATTGCACCTGTGAAGTAAGCTGCTTCCAGAAGAACTGTCGTCGTATCATTTTGGACTTCGGAATTGGCTCCGCCCATTACCCCTGCAAGGGCAACCGGCTCTTCTCCGTTCGTGATCACCAATTGACTTGAAGATAAGGTTCTTTCAGCATCATCAAGTGTGACGAATGTTTCTCCATCTTTCGCACGGCGGACAAGGATTTCCTTAGATCCCAAGCGGTCATAATCAAATGCGTGAAGCGGCTGACCATATTCCAATAGAATATAATTCGTGATGTCTACCACGTTATTATGAGGGCGAATCCCTGCAGCGATCAGCGCATTCTGCATCCATATAGGTGAAGGACCCACTTTTACATTCTTAATGATTTTCGCACCGTACAGCGGGTTATCTTCCTTTGCTTCCACATTAACAGTGATGTAATCGGATGCCTTTTCGTTTCCTGCTGTCTCCTTGACTTCCGGAAGCTTTACTTCACGGTCTAAAATGGCAGCCACTTCATACGCAACGCCAAGCATGCTCAAGCAGTCAGAACGGTTTGGCGTCAAGCCAAGTTCAAGAATTGCATCATCCAAATTCAGTAATTCAACTGCATTGCTGCCAACCTCTGCATCATTGGAGAAGTTATAAATGCCCTCAGCATGCTCTTTTGGCACAAGTTTTCCTTCAACGCCTAATTCCTGAAGTGAACAGATCATCCCATGAGATGCCTCTCCGCGAAGTTTTGCTTTTTTGATTTTAAAATTACCCGGGAGCACCGCGCCAACTTTAGCGACAGCCACTTTTTGGCCCTTGGCGACATTCGGAGCACCGCAGATGATCTGAACCGGCTCTTCTTCACCAACGTCAACCTGGCACTTATTCAATTTATCTGCGTCCGGGTGCGGTTCGCACTCGAGCACATGCCCGACAACGACGTTCTTGATTTCTTCACCGATTCTTTCGACGCCTTCAACCTCGATCCCGCTTCTTGTGATTTTTTCAGCCAGATCTTCAGGAGTGACTCCTGACAGATCCACATAGTTTTCTAACCATTTATATGAAACAAACATGTTTTTACCTCCGCTCGATAATAGTGTTGCATTACTCTGTCACTTTGAATTGTGTTACAAAACGGGTATCGTTCGTGTAGAAGTGACGGATGTCATCGATTCCGTATTTCAGCATCGCGATTCGTTCAGGTCCCATTCCGAATGCGAAACCTGTATATTCGTTAGGATCGAATCCTGCCATCTCAAGAACGTTCGGATGAACCATTCCCGCTCCAAGAATTTCGATCCAGCCCGTTCCTTTACATACTCGGCAGCCTTCTCCCCCGCAGATTTTACAAGAGATATCCATCTCTACTGAAGGTTCCGTGAATGGGAAGAAACTCGGGCGCAGACGGATTTCACGGTCTTCACCGAACATTTTCTTCGCGAATACATTCAGCGTCCCTTTCAGGTCACTCATTCGGATATCTTTATCCACGACAAGTCCTTCGATTTGCATGAACTGATGAGAATGCGTCGCATCATCTGTATCACGGCGGTATACTTTACCCGGACAGATGATTTTAATAGGGCCTTTACCTTTAGCAAGTTCCATCGTTCTCGCCTGCACCGGTGATGTATGGGTTCTAAGCAATGTTTCTTCTGTGATGTAGAAGGAATCCTGCATATCGCGGGCAGGGTGTCCTTTCGGAAGGTTCAGCGCTTCGAAGTTGTAGTAATCCTTTTCGACTTCAGGACCTTCTGCAACCGTATACCCCATACCGATGAATAAGTCCTCAATTTCTTCGATGATCATCGTAAGCGGATGATGATTCCCTTTTCTGACAGGTCTGCCCGGCAGTGTCACATCAATCGTTTCTGATTGAAGCTTCTTCTCCACTGCTTCTTTTTCAAGCTTCTCCTGCTTCGCTTCTATCTTCTCGGTGATTGCACCGCGGACTTCATTCGCAAGTGCACCCATTTTAGGGCGTTCTTCTGCAGAGAGTTTTCCCATACCTTTCAATACTTCGGTTACAGGACCTTTCTTTCCTAAGTAGGCAACACGAATGTTGTTCAGTTCTTTTAAGTCCTGTGCTTCGTTAATCTTTTCAATTGCTTCGGTCTGAAGGGATCGTAATTTATCCTCCATGTTTCTTCCTCCTTTATGGTCGTGAATCAGGCAGCTTTATAAAAAACAAAAAAACCCCATCCCTGGAAAGGGACGAGGTTGTGATCGCGGTACCACCCTTATAAGCGTATCGATATACTGATACACTCACTTGATTCGGATAACGGCTTTGCCGGTGCATCTTTACATTTCAATGATGAAATGGTCCCGATGCCAACTCGAGAGGTGAAATGTTCACGTCATGCTTTTCTTAAGAATGCTTTCAGTCTGATGGCATTCTCTCCCTTGAAGATCTTCATGCGTTACTTTCCTCTGTCTTCGTTTTTAAAAGTATATGTGCATAATTATAGTGAATTATTCTCAATAATTCAAACCATTTAAGAAAAATTATTGCCCATTTTTAAAATAATATAACAAGATGCCTGCCGCAATTGCGACATTCAGTGATTCGCTCTTCCCGTAGATCGGAATATACAGATTCTGATCGGTTTGGGAAAGAATTTCAGAACTCATTCCGTTTCCTTCATTCCCTACGATCAGTGCATATTCATCCCGCGGCTTCACGGTCGTATATTCTTCACCGTTCTCCAGTGCCGTACCATAGACAGGTATCCCTTTTTCTTTAAGGACTGAAATAATTTCTGGAAGCTCACCCTTGATGACCGGCAAGTGAAAATGACTTCCCTGTGCGGACCTGAGCACCTTAGGATTATATAGATCGACGGTTCCTTTCCCAAGGATGATTGCTTCGATACCGGAAGCTTCTGCCGTACGGATGATCGTTCCGATATTCCCCGGATCCTGGAGGCCATCAAGGAGTAAAAATGTCTTGTATTCATCAATGGATGCTGTATCTTTCTGCTTGCATACCGCAAACACTCCC
Organism: Rossellomorea sp. ABR4_012; assembly: GCF_056159545.1. NCBI lineage: Bacteria > Bacillati > Bacillota > Bacilli > Caryophanales > Bacillaceae > Rossellomorea > Rossellomorea sp. ABR4_012. The sequence goes on along the minus strand of NZ_JBSWVK010000001.1, from coordinate 1,477,998 downwards.
TGAGTCGTTTCAGTATCAGCCAGTGCATTCCCTGCTTCCTCTGAAACCTGTGTCAACTCGACACCATCGAGATTCCATTTATTCGGAAGTGCAATGCCTTCGACAAAAATCAGCTCTATCACGGTATCGTCTTGCTTCAATGCTTCTTCAACGAGGTGAAAGCCTTCTACAATATATGTAAGGGACTGATCTCTTCCCTTTTTAGTCAATAATTTTTTCCACTGCTTCACGACAGGGTTTTTAGAGGATTGAATATACTTCAATCGTACCCGCTCCTTCATTTTACATTTCAAGTTTTCATTATACCTTAACTTATATACATAATAAATTCAATTTGAGACAAGATAACAATGAATTCCTCATCCTAAAGCAAAAGGAGAAATGCTTGATGAACCTTAACTTGAGAAAAGCGATTATACACAACGTTTCTGGAAACAGCCAGGAAGAAATAAAGGATACAATCGTCGATGCCATTCAAGGCGGAGAAGAGAAAACACTTCCCGGTTTAGGTGTTCTGCTTGAAGTGTTCTGGCAAAATGCCGACCCTCAGGAACAACAAATGCTGCTCGAAACGTTAGAAGAGTCATTACAGCAACAACAGCAATAATGAAGCGGGTGACCCAGCTGGGTCACCCGTTTTTCATTATTGCTGTTTTACCTCCCGCTTTTACGTGGTAAAGAGAAGAATAACCTTCACAAAAACGGGGATCGGACATTTTTTTTGATATTCGGACGAAAAGTTGGATTTGCGGACATTTTTAAGGGATTTGCCGACAATTCGACAAACCCCAACATATTTCATGTCGGAATAATCACCGATGATATAGTCTGATTTCCAAGAAAGGAGATTGCTTTGTTTGAGTAACAAGAAGGCTTTATTAATCATTGATATGATCAATACATTCGATTTTAACGGTGGAGACGAATTACTATCAAATACAGAAGACATCGTCCAACCCATCAGGAAGTTGAAGAAGAAGGCTAAAAAAGCAGACATCCCAGTCATTTATGTAAACGACAATTACGGCCTTTGGCAGGATAATATGAATGATATCATCAACAAGTGTAAAGACGGTAAGGGTAAATCCATCATTGAAAAGATCCATCCTGATGAAGATGATTACTTTATTGTAAAGCCGAAGCATTCCTGTTTCTTCGGTACCCAGCTTGAAATCCTCCTTCATCAGCTGGAAGTGAACCATTTGATTTTAACTGGAATCGCCGGTGATATCTGCGTACTATTTACTGCTAACGATGCATATATGAGAGAATACGAAGTCAGCATCCCAAGTGACTGTATCGCATCCGAACGCAAGGAGGATAATGACAGCGCCATTCATATCATCAATAAAACGATCGATGCCGATATGGCCGGATCAACTGAGATAGAATTTTAATCCACCATACGAAAAGACCCTGCATCGAACAGGGTCTTTTTTGAACGATCAATCAAATGTAATTTTAGCAACTGTGTCTTTGTCTAACTTTTTAATCACTTCGGTAATCAATTTAACTGCATTTTCATAGTCATCACGATGAAGCATTGCAGCGTGAGAGTGAATATAACGAGTGGCGATCGTGATTGAAAGTGCAGGAACACCGTTTGCCGTTAAATGGATGGCACCGGAATCCGTTCCGCCGCCTGCAATCGCATCGAACTGATAAGGGATATTGTGCTCGTCTGCTGTATCTGTCACAAAGTCACGAAGCCCTTTATGAGAGACCATGGATGCATCATAAAGGATGATCTGCGGGCCTTCACCCATTTTACTTTGGGCTTCTTTTTCTGAGATTCCAGGTGTATCCCCTGCGATTCCCACATCAACACCGAATGCGATATCAGGCTGGATCTTCGCTGCAGACGTTCTTGCCCCGCGAAGGCCTACTTCTTCCTGCACTGTACCCACGCCATAAACGACGTTTGGATGCTGCTCATTTTTAAGATTTTTCAGGACGTCGATCGCAATCGCACATCCGATGCGGTTATCCCATGCTTTGGCAAGGAGCATCTTTTCATTATTCATCACAGTGAATTCGAAATATGGAACGACCATATCCCCCGGCTTAACGCCCCACTCCTGGGCCTCTTCTCTGCTTGATGCCCCAATGTCAATGAACATATCTTTAATATCAACAGGCTTTTTGCGTGCTTCTGCAGGCAGGATATGAGGAGGCTTGGAGCCGATCACTCCCGTTACTTCCCCTTTGCTTGTCACGATTGTCACACGCTGGGCAAGCATGACCTGTGACCACCAGCCGCCAACCGTCTGGAAACGCAGGAAGCCTTTTTTATCAATTTGCGTGACCATGAAGCCGACTTCATCAAGATGTCCAGCCACCATGATTTTAGGACCGTTTTCATCCCCGACTTTTTTTGCGATAAGGCTGCCTAAGTTATCTGTTGTGATTTCGTCTGAAAATGGTTCTATGTATCGTTTCATTACGTCCCTTGCTTCTTTTTCATTTCCAGGAACACCTTTTGCATCTGTCAGATCTTTAAGCATGGTTAAAGTTTCGTCTAATTTTGTCATTCTTTCGACCCCCTAAATGTTTAAACTATTCCCATTATACTAAAATCTTACTAATACTTCAAAATAAGCTAATGAACCAAGCTTAATATCCTTCTTTTTGACGTTCATAATTCACGTTGTTTTTCTCCACATACGCATCAAATACGTCTCCGCTGGAAAAACCAAGTATTTCTCCCAGTGATAAATACTGATTAAGCAGCGTAAAAAAGTGGCGAACCGATCGCTCTTCCCTCAAATCAATTATCGCTTTGTACACATGAAGAAACTGCTCATTCAAGTCCTCACTGGCAGTATGATTTTCATCCAAGTCAATCTCCTTCAGACCCATTTCAAGACCTAAGGACAGGATGAAGTGGATACCATCGACGTATTCTTCCAAAATGACCTCCTTTGCCGAAGGTGACTTCTTACTCCAGAATTTGAAGCTTCTCGCTTCATTCGCAAGCTCACCTGTTTCCACCAATAAAGCCAATATCTTTTTATCGACTAAATCCTCATTTTCGAGTCCATGCTCACTTTCAATATGTTGATCCAGCTTCTTTTGCATATGTAATAGCTTTTCTATATTCATAACTGATCTCCTCTTCCTTTCTTTTTTCGCTTTCTTAGTTTAGTATGACAAACTTTTTGATATTTTTTAAATAAAAATGAAACCTTTTTATTTTTATGCCGTAAATAATAATAGAAGATCTATGCCTATGGAGGTAATTTACATGCTATGGCTCATTCGCTTATTCATTCTTGTGCTTATCATCTACCTTTTTTACCGCAGTATAAAATATATCATTGATCCTAAACGAAAGCTGGAGCTTGCTCAAGAACAGAAACGCTTTTATTTCCTTGATGACCAGGAAAACGTCAGAAAGAACTTTTATGTAACATATAAAGGTGTTTTATTTGAAGGTGAAAAATATCTGGGGACAACGGAAAGGTCCTTTGAAGTGGTATCGATCTTTGTATGGGCCAATAATATTTCGTCATTGAAAGGTCTGGGGTATGAGGATTTTCATTATGTCCAGAATGAAATTAAAGAACGCTACCCTAACGCAAAAATTGACTGGAAGAGTCCGATTCACGAGTTTATGAGAAAACCAATAAATGAAAATGGTAACTTAGCAGATATGAACACTGTAAATAACGATAAAGACGTATACGAAAAAAGGGAACCTTGACAGGTTCCCTTTTTTGCATGCAGCGTTTGTTACTCAGCGAGATTTTGATTACATACGGCTTTTCTCAGGAAAAAACTCATTCCATCCAATGACTCTCACTTTCTCTCTTAACAAATAGAAAAGTACAACCAAAGCCAGCAGAATCATGACAAGTATGGGAGGGGAGAATTGCTTGATATATTGGCCGAATACTGTGTAGAAAAAAGCGAGAGGGATATTGGAAATGATGGTGGCACGAACGAAAGGCTTGAACTGTGGATTTTTCTGCATCAAACAGAGATTGAGTAATTGGTAGTGTATAAAGGGAATCAGCCGTAATACCGCAATCTGCCCCGTTGTCAAATCGGCACTTCTCCCGAACCATTTTTCTTTTAATCTCAACAGGCGTTCATAAAATGACGTAAAACTTTTAATGGCAAAGTAAAAAATGATGGATAAAAGCGTTAATCCGATCAGCGAGTACACCGTACCCAGAATACTGCCGAATAGTATACCTCCAGCCATACACACCAGGGCGACAGGAATAAAAAGAAACTGCCTCAATACATGAAACAAAATAAACAGAACAGGAGCGATATATCCACTAGCTTCCATGATGGCGAATGCTGCTACTAATCGGTCGTCCATAGCTAATGCAGACCTCCTTCTGTTACCTCTATTCTCTACAGTTTATACATACAGTCTACACTGTATGACAAATGGAGAAGATTTATGGCAGACTGGAGATTGTCCACCTATGGGAAGGGTACAGAAGGAAATCAAACTCACCTCTTTATTAAATCCCTTGATTGATCCAGATAAACAGAACACTATGTACGATGACAAGGAAGGGAAAGCCCATTGCAAATAATCTGTGCTTGGTTTTATGCCGGTAAGCCTTCATGGCAATATAAGAGCCGATGCTTCCACCTATGATTGCAATTGTCCATAATGTCCGCTCCTTGATCCTATATTCATGTTTCTCTGCTTTCTTTTTGTCGCTCCTCATGAGACCGAAGCCGAAGATATTGATGATCAGGATATACACATAAAGAAGACTCAATAAAGATTCCATTTTGAAACCTCCTATTATAAAATTGAGCTGATTATGAAGAAAGGACTGACCCATCAGGCCAGTCCTTTTAATCTGCTTGCACGAATGCAATTAGATATTACTTGTTAAGTTGAGCTTTAGCAGCTTCTGCTAATTGGTTGAATGCTTTTTCGTCAGCAATCGCAAGCTCAGCAAGCATTTTGCGGTTTACTTCGATACCAGCAAGCTTCAATCCGTGCATTAAACGGCTGTAAGAAAGACCGTTCATACGTGCAGCCGCATTGATACGTGTGATCCATAGTTTACGGAAATCACGTTTCTTTTGGCGACGGTCACGATAAGCATACATGTATGATTTCATAACCTGTTGATTTGCTACTTTATATAAAGTATGTTTTGAACCGAAATAACCTTTGGCTAATTTAAGAACTTTTTTACGACGTCTGCGTGTTACTGTTCCGCCTTTTACGCGTGGCATAATAATTCCCTCCTGTTTCTATTACTTCTTATTTTAGGTTGTCAAGCATATGACGAATGCGTTTGAAATCTCCTTTAGAGACAACAGCCGCTTTACGAAGTTTACGCTTCGCTTTAGTAGATTTGTTTGCGAATAAGTGGCTTGTGTAAGCGTGAGAACGTTTAAGTTTACCAGAACCTGTTTTCTTGAAACGCTTAGCTGAGCCGCGGTGAGTTTTCATTTTTGGCATGTGCTTTTCCTCCTCGGGTCCTTTATTTTTCGTTAACTGGTGCTAGCACCAAGAACATGCTGCGACCATCCATTTTCGGCTTTGATTCAACAGTTGCAAGATCTTTACACTCATCTGAGAAACGATCCAGCACACGTTGACCAATTTCTTTGTGCGTGATCGCACGGCCTTTAAATCGGATTGACGCCTTTACTTTGTCTCCTTTTTCAAGGAACTTGCGGGCGTTGCGAAGCTTAGTATTGAAATCATGCTCATCAATCGTAGGGCTTAGGCGCACCTCTTTAAGGTTGATGATCTTCTGATTTTTACGCGCTTCTTTTTCTTTCTTTTGCTGTTCAAATTTAAACTTTCCGTAGTCCATGATACGGGCAACGGGTGGTTTGGCATTTGGAGCAACAAGAACAAGATCAAGATTTACACGTTCAGCGATTTCAAGGGCTTCATTCTTGGATTTGATTCCAAGCTGCTCGCCATTTTGATCGATAAGACGTACTTCACGGGCACGAATGGTTTCGTTTAAGATCATGTCTTTGCTAATAATTAGCCACCTCCAAGGTTTATTAAAAGAATACAACGGCTTTGGTCTCAGGCACCCGCCCATTTTTTGTTTGCACAAAAAAAGATGCGAGTGTCGAAACACCCGCATCTGATTATTAAGCATATATAATAAAGCTTTAATAGTCATTATCATACCTGGCAACTGCTATAAAAGCGTCATTCAGGTGAGAAGCGGGTAGCTTCTTCTTGTACCAAACTGTATTCAATTCACCTTAGATACTATATCACATGACATACGTGATGTCAAACTATCGTTCTGATGTCACAACGTTTCTTATAATAGCAGACATCTCTTTTTCGTGCAATAGTTTTTTTGAAATGATTGTTCTCTAGAAAAAGAACGGACCCCAAACCAGGTCCGTCCTCAATAATCTATTATCGCTTTGCTTCTTTCACGATTTCTTCCACGAACTGATCCAATGAAATTGTTTCAGACTTTTGCTCGCCGTATTTACGGACATTCACTGCTCGATCTGAAATCTCATTATCTCCCAGTACAAGCATATACGGAACTTTGCTCATTTGAGCTTCACGGATCTTATAACCCATTTTTTCGTTGCGGTCATCGATTTCAACACGAAGGCCTTCGGCTTGAAGCCTCTCCTTCACTTCTTTTGCATAGTCGAAGTGTACGTCAGGAGAAACCGGGATCAGCTGAACCTGTACAGGTGCGAGCCAAGTCGGGAATGCCCCTTTGTATTCTTCGATCAGGAAAGCAACAAAGCGTTCCATTGTCGATACCACACCGCGGTGGATAACAACCGGACGATGCTGTTTACCATCTTCTCCGACATAAGATAAATCGAATCGCTCAGGGAGAAGGAAGTCAAGCTGAACAGTGGATAACGTCTCTTCTTTTCCAAGAGCTGTCTTCACCTGTACATCAAGCTTTGGTCCGTAGAATGCCGCTTCACCTTCTGCTTCAAAATATTCAATATCCAGTTCATCCATCGCTTCTTTGATCATTCCTTGTGCACGGTTCCACATTTCATCGTCATCGAAGTATTTCTCAGTATCTTCAGGATCACGATACGATAATCGGAATGAATAGTCCTTAAGATCAAAGTCTTTGTACACTTCCTGGACCAGACGGACGACTCGCTTGAATTCTTCCTTGATTTGATCAGGGCGGACGAAGATATGAGCATCATTCAACGTCATGCCTCGAACACGCTGAAGGCCTGAAAGTGCGCCGGACATTTCGTAGCGGTGCATCAAACCAAGTTCTGCGATACGGATTGGCAGTTCGCGATAGCTGTGGATATCATTTTTGTAAATCATCATATGATGAGGACAGTTCATTGGGCGGAGAACAAGGTCTTCGTTGTCCATTTCCATGACTGGGAACATGTTTTCCTGGTAGTGATCCCAGTGTCCGCTTGTTTTGTAAAGCTCTACACTTCCCATCACCGGAGTATAAACATGGTCGTAGCCCAGGCGTTCTTCTTTATCTACGATATAGCGCTCGATAATGCGGCGGATTGTCGCACCTTTTGGCAGCCACATCGGAAGGCCCTGACCTACTTTTTGTGAATTCATAAACAGGTTCAGTTCTTTACCGATTTTACGGTGATCACGCTCTTTCGCTTCTTCCAATAGGCGCAGGTGCTCGTCCAGATCTGCTTTCTTGAAGAAGGCAGTTCCGTAGATACGCTGAAGCATCTTATTGTCACTGTTTCCACGCCAGTAGGCACCTGCAATGCTCAACAGCTTGAATTCTTTAATTTTATTAGTGGATGGGATATGGACACCACGGCAAAGATCAAAGAACTCTCCCTGTTCATAAATCGATACCTGCTCACCCTCAGGAATCGCTTCAAGAAGTTCAAGCTTGTATTCATCCCCGACTTCTTCATAGATTTTCTTCGCTTCATCACGGCTTACTTCTTTTCTGATAACGTCAAGATTTTCACCTGTGAGCTTCTTCATTTCTTTTTCAATAAGAGGAAGATCTTCAGGAGTAAATGTGTGTTCGGAATCCACGTCATAGTAGAAGCCGCCCTCGATGACAGGACCGATTCCAAGCTTTGTTTCCGGGTACAGGCGTTTAATTGCCTGTGCCATTAAGTGGGCCGTACTGTGGCGCAGGATTTCCAGTGCGTCTTTACTGTCCGGCATTATGATTTCAATTTCCCCATCTTCCATGATCCCTGTACGAAGATCAATCAATTCGTCATTTATCTTACCCGCAATCGCCTTTTTCTTCAGGCCCGGGCTGATCGATGCAGCTATGTCCTCAGTACTTGTCCCTTTGGGAAACTCCTTCACATTTCCGTCCGGGAACGTAATTTTAATCTGTTCAGACATTTGTGTTCACTCCTTTAAATTTTTCGGGGGTAAAAAAATAAAAAACCCCGCCCCTTCATAATTGAAGGGACGAGGTTTATAGATATACTCGTGGTTCCACCCAACTTCTCATCCTCTGCACAATGCAAAGAATGACTTCATTGAAAACGAATAACGACATTTAGCCGTCAACCCTTAACGAGGCAGTTGTGCCTTTTCAGGATTGAAGTTCCGAGGCGGTAAATATTACTGTCGAATTAGGAAGCTTGCAGCCGTGACTTCCCTCTCTGTGAATCGAATAGGAATATTGTTGTCCTCTTCATAACCTTTACCTTATAGACTTATTATGTAGGTATTATAATCGGTTATGCAGGCAAAAGCAAGGGGGTAAAAGGCAGAATTAGACTTCCTATTCATTTGCGATGTCAATAGAAGGATACAGGAGTGTTTCCGGAAAATAGTGGAGAGGAAGAAGATCGATCCGCTCCTCAAAAATATTTTGAAGTGTTCTTACCAGGTTATGCTCCCCGCTCCCATACACATATATTTTTTCAGGAGCAATAGACAATAGCGGCGCAATCGTATAGGAATCCACATACAGAGGATGATTGGTCAAAAGCCGCTTATCAATGAACTTGGCAAGCTCTTTTCTTGATACTTCCTTCATATTTTCATCAAAAAACCGAAATCCGAATCCTGTGGAGTAAAGATGAATCGTATCCAGCTTCTTCTCTCTTGAAGCTAAATATTCCCTGAGCATATGGATGAACATTTGATATTCCTGTTCCATCTTATATTCATCAATCGCCAGTTCCACCATTTCGGTAATCCGGAGCTGCAGCTTCTTCAACCTGAAAGTGCTGAAAGAATCAAACGATACAGGTGTATTTCCATCCAGTAACAGATCCAGACTCTCACTGACAAAGGACGTTTCGTCCCACTTTTCCAGGAGCTGATCCAGTTCGGGACGTTCTCCCATCCTCATATCGGAAACGATTTCCAGAATCTGCTCAATCTCATGGACATCTTCGAAATAAAATTGGGTCCGCAGAATATCTTCCGCCCAATCGATGCACTTATCAAAAAGGATGAACTCTGTTGTTCCTTTTAAAAGCCGTTCTTTTCCGTTATACGGAGTTGAACTATCTATAGTAAGGTTATAATGGGTTTTATGTTGAAAAAGCGTTTCATGAAACCATGATTGCAGATCAAACTTGGTCAGGCATTGTTGAAGCTTTAATGCATCATTTTTCTGTCTGAAAATGAATTCAATCAAACTTGCTCCCCTCCTTAAAGCCGGAATCCCTGCTTTATATATATGGGGGGCTTGTATGAATTAGAAGTTTGTTTGTGAATTATTTGATAATGTTTTGTTGTGCTTTTATCACCGCTTTTGATTTCCGTGCAGGACATCGCTCTCCACGGGCGGCCGGTGAGCCTCCTCGGGCAAGCCTTGAAGTAGACTTAACTGTCCAGCTGCAGGGCTTAGAGGCACATGTCATAAGCCTAACCGCCTCTGAGCAAAGCCCTTCCGCTTTTCTGATAGGAGTCTTCGTCTAGCACTCCAGTCAACCGCTGGATAGTGCTAAGATCAAAAACATTCATACCATCAATCCAATTACAATTTATTAATTGAATGGATAAAAAAAGAAAAGGCAATCGCACCTTTTCTTTTTGTTTGATTCTATTCTCTTCTATTCCTGCCGTCGATGAGGACAGGCCTGGCGAGGTATTTTATTCTTTCCATGATTCTTGCAGCTTTCAGTTTCTCTTCTTCCCCACGTTGTGTGTAGGTCAAATGGTGCGTCAGCTCGTCAAAGTTAAAGTTTGATGTGAAGAATGTAGGCAGGTTTTCAAGCATTCTGTACTGCAAGATGGTGCCGAGGATTTCGTCCCTTCCCCAGCTTGACATCGTTTCTGCCCCGATATCATCCAGCATTAAGACAGGTGCTGATTTAACAGCATCAAGTTTTTCGTTAAGCGAGTTGTCACCAAGAGATTGCTTGATTTCACGGAAAAACTCCGGAACATATACAATCATCGATGCCACTTTATTCTGAGCAAGCTCATTTGCAATCGCACCGAGGATATAGGACTTCCCTACACCGAACTTCCCATAAAAATAATATCCTTTCAACCGGTCATCAGGTGAATAATTTTCTACAAAATTCTTCGCCTGTCGCACGGCTTCCAGTCGGCTCTTCGAATCAAGTTCGAGAGTGGAGAATGAAGCTTGAAGAATATCTTTCGGTACATAAAGACTCTTTATGAGTTTTTGAGAACTTGTCCGTTCATCGTGCACTACTTTTCGCGGGCACCGGTGGTATTCGATATCAATCGTGTTCCCACGGATGACGAGATGAGGGTCGTATCCCTGCATCATATTTTTACATTCCTGAAGAGAAGGACATTCCCTGCATTCCTTACTTTGAGAAATGTATTCATAAAGTTTCATCAGGCTCTCATTCACCATGTCAGATGTGACTTGATCCCGATGTTTGCTGATGAAATCTCTTACATCTTGATTTTCAAGGATTTCTTTTTTCATTTTTTCATAGCGCTGCTGAAATGAACTCGAAGCCGCCAGTTTCTTTAGCGTATTGTTGATTCTTTCCATCTTGTCATTCACCTACTTCCTGAATTTTTTCAATTCTTCTTCAAGCTTTTTCTTTTCGGCTTCAAAGTCGTAATCTTCATTGTCTGAAGAAGATTTATCACCCGTACTTCCCCCTTCCTGGAACCACTCAGGAAGCTTTTCTGTACGTATCGGTTTTCTTTTTCTCGTTTTGTTTTCTTTTTTGCCCTGCGCCCATTCAAGGTATTGCTGATGCTCTCTTTTCGCGAGCTCCATTGCTTGTCCGGCTGTCGTCACTTTCTTGCGTGCCCAGTGAGAAGCAATTTTCTCCATGTAGCCTTTGGTGAGCTTCATATCGGTTTTCAGCAACACATACTGGATGAGTACATTCATGACCCCGATCGGAAGTTTCTGTGACATCAATACTTCTTCGACCGCTTGAAGATCAGACTTGGAAGGATTGCTTCCATTTGAAATATCCGCCAATACATCTTTTGGTGAAGTCGTTTCAAGATATTCCAGGAGCTCATCTTCCTTCGAAAGCGGCTTATCCGTTGTTTTAACCTCTCTCGCAGTCGAGACGCGTGCAGCCAAATCTGGCAGCTGATCTCCCGTTTGAAGCTGATACCAGTCCCTCGCAGCTTTCCTTAGCATTTCGAGGTCAATTTCATCTTCCGAATCCATGGAGCTTAATATAAGGTTCTTCATCTGAAGAGGATCGATCCCGTATAAATAACTTAGCTTTATAACCGTTTCTTTAACCTTCACAGTGAAAGCCTTTCTCGGTACCATTGCCTCTGAAAGGCCCGAGAGTAATAAATGAAAATCAAAATCCACCTCATCCAGGGGCAATCCGGATCCGTCCTGATATTGAATGAACTGCCGGCCGGAGTCAGTTTCCGAATCTGCATTTGCATCATGCTGCAGGAAATTGATGTTCTGTTCTGAAGTGAAGACATCCTGAAATGAACGGGTGATTTCACTGAATTGATCCTTTTCGACAGCCTGGTCGGTAAAGAAGTTCTTTAAACGCATATAATGGGTTCTGCCGATTTTCTGATAAAGATACACATTTAGCATGCCATCATGAAAGAACTCCTGAGGTGAAAGCGGTCTCTGCAATTCATACACAAATCTGCGTTCCCCGTCGCTTTTTTTTTCATACACCTTCAAAAGACCGATACCTTCGAGCTTCAGTCTTGCTTCATATACTTCCTGGAGATTCACAGAAAGAACGTTCATTAAATGATAATGAGCAGATTCTATGGACCATAGCCTGTTTTCCTCTACCTCACCCCATAGACTCATGAACAAGCTATAGGGAGCTGCACCGATTAACGGCTGATAAAGAAACGTGATAATCTTCCGGTCATAGTCCTGAAGCATTCCATTTGTCGCTACGGTGTAGTGATCGATCGGCTGTATTTCGTTCCAATGCTTCTTCATCATCTGATTCTACCTTTCAAAATTACTCTATTAAACTCCGCTGCTGATTGCTTACGGTTCTTTAACATAGCCTTCAAAATAATAAAGAGAAAAAGAGCTAAAGAATGTCTCTTCAGCTCAACACTTTACTCTTTTTTTATTAACTCTTTTAATTCATCTATAAATACATTGATATCCTTGAACTGTCGATAAACAGATGCAAAACGTACATATGCCACTTCATCGACTTTCGCTAGCTCATCCATCACCATTTCGCCGATTTTGACAGATTCCACTTCGGACGCACCCTGGTTTCTGAGCTCCTTCTCGATATTCATAGAGATTTTCTCCAAGCTCTCCAGAGGGACAGGTCTCTTTTCACAAGCCTTGATTAATCCCCTGAGGATCTTTTCACGGCTGAACTCCTCGCGAACGCCTTCTTTTTTTACGACAATCAATGGAAGCTCCTCCACTTTTTCGAATGTCGTAAACCGAAAATTGCACTCTTCGCATTCTCTCCGTCTTCTGATCGAGCGTCCTTCGTCAGCTGGACGGGAATCGACTACACGCGTCCCATTATGCTGGCATGACGGGCATTTCATAATATCAGCTCCGTTTTAACAAACTATTACTTTTATCATATTAAAAAGCTGTCATTTAAACAAGCAAATGACGGAATTACCGTTATTTTACCTTTGTCAATTGACTTTCCAGTCTTCCATAGTAATGTCTGATTTGAGCTTTCAACACTGTATATGTACCAAAGATTTTTCCTTTATCTGCACTTACCTTGAAGTCTACAGCTGTTTCAAGGGGGCGGACAGTAATCACGGTTGCGACGATGAAAAGACGCGGAGTCCCGTTTTTGCGGACCGTTATTTCTCCTCGTTCCTTTGATTCTGAAATGACCTCATACTCTGAAGATGAGAATAAATCAAGAACCGAAGTATATGCAGCTCCATGCATCGATTTATAATAGTGTGAACGTAAATCAGAATCTTCATGCTGATCGGATGTTTCACATTCTGATTGAAATCTTCTTAACAGGGTTTTTAATCCACTCATTTAACTGCCTCCCTTTATTTACCCTTATTTTACACGAAAAATAGAGAGATGGAAATTGTTGATGGTGAATGGCGGGGAGATTGATGAGTATGGAAGTGCGTGTGGGGAAGAGCAGGTTGCGGATTCGGAAATTGCTTCGCGAGAATTGTCGTTTTTTGTAGAATGGGAGATATAATTTTAAAATGGCAGATAAAATTTTTTTTTGGATGATAAACGAAAATAATGGCAGATAAAATGATAAAAAGGCAGATATCCCACCTAAAGAAGGCTTCAGCTTCATACAAAGCCCCAGCTTTTCAATTCAAGCACCTTCCAAGTCCCAATTAACGCTAGTTACAAGATCAATCCTCAGTAAAACACATCAAAAAAGAGATGCACCATCATGCATCTCTTTACGTTATCACTATTAAAGTGCTTGAGCCTGTGATTTTTTCACTTGAACCGGACCCATTCCTCTAGGCAGCTCGATTATTTCGCGAGTATCTGCACCAAGAGCTTCTGCTATATATTCAGCAGCAATGTTTGGATCTAAATCACCGCACGTATATACGTCAATACTTGCATAACCATGTTCAGGAAAACTGTGGATGGTTAAGTGTGATTCAGAAATGATCACAACACCGCTCACACCTTGAGGAGCGAATTTATGAAAGGCTACCTCACGGATTTCAGCACCTGATTTAAGTGCAGCATCTACAAACGTTTTTTCAATTCCTACAACATCATTAAGCTTTTCGAAATCACAGCCCCAAAGTTCTGCGATTACATGACGACCCATTGTTTCCATTGATCGTTTCCCCCTTTGACATAATTTTTTTCGTCAAAATGAACGAATCCCTTAGCAAAATCTTAACTACCACGGGGGAAAGTTAGTCCGAAGAGGTCCTAACCCTTTAAGTAGCTAAATCAGTATTCATCTGCCATTAAGAAGTTCACGAAAAATAGTATACTTTGTTTAATATTCTTTTGCAATAAGTTTATTAAAACTTTTTTAATGAACCTGTTTAAACACCGCTATTGATTTCCGTGCAAGACTTCGCTTTCCGCGGGCGGCCGGTGAGCCTCCTGAGGCTAGCCTTGAAGTGTCGACTTAACTGTCCAGCTGCAGGGCTTAGAGGCACATGTCATAAGCCTCTCTTCAAAGCCCTTCCGCTTTTCTGATAGGAGTCTTCGTCTTGCACTCCAATCAACAGCTGAAGTCACCTTAAATCAGCGAATCCTTTAACAAAAAAACATAAAAAAGCTGCCTTAAATCATCCTTACCAAGCAGAGCTAGAAGAAATTACTTCAAAAGAAAAGAACGTCCCGGAGGACGTTCGAATGATGTTACTTATTATTTTTCTCGGTTCTTTCAAACGTTTACTTCAGTTTTGACATTCATTTTTGATGCTACGTATTTAGCAAGATCGACGACGCGGCAGGAATAGCCCCACTCATTGTCATACCATGCAAGGACCTTCACTTTGCGGTCACCCATCACCATTGTCGATAGTCCATCAATGATGGCAGAGTGCGGATTCGTGTTGAAGTCAATGGATACTAACGGTTCAGTAGTATATTCCAAAACTCCTTGCAGTGACCCCAATGATGCTGTGATAAACGCTTCATTGATCTCTTCTGCTGTTACATCCCTCTTCACATCCACTACCAGATCAACAAGTGATACATTTGGAGTAGGAACACGCAGAGCCATCCCGTGCAGCTTTCCTTGTAATTGAGGAAGCACAAGCGACAATGCTTTTGCAGCTCCGGTTGTTGTAGGAATGATTGATTGTCCGCATGCTCTTGCTCTACGCAGATCTTTATGTGGGTTATCGATATTTTTTTGATCATTTGTATAAGCATGGACAGTTGTCATCAGTCCGTTTTCAATTCCGAACTGTTCATCCAGTACTTTGGCTACCGGAGCCAGGCAGTTAGTCGTACAAGATGCATTTGAAATAATCGAATGCTCTTCGATATTTAATGCGCTTTCATTTACTCCCATGACAATCGTAACATCTTCATCTTTTCCTGGAGCTGTAAGGATTACTTTTTTAGCGCCGGCTTCCAGGTGAAGACTCGCTTTATCCTTGGAATTGAATTTCCCGGTTGCTTCGATGACAATATCGATGTCCATTTCGTTCCAAGGTAATGCTTTTGGATCACGATTACTTAATAATTGAACTCTTTTTCCATTTACGATGATGGCATTCTCTTCAGTCAGTACCTCTGCTTCGAATGTTCCATGATTTGTGTCATACTTAATCAAATGTGCCAGTGTCGCAGCTGGGTAACTCGCATTAACCGCCACAACTTCTAAGTTATCTTCCATAATCGCTTTTCTGAAAACCATTCTTCCAATACGTCCAAAACCGTTAATCGCAATTTTCGCCTTCATAAATCCGGCTCCCCTCTATATTAATGTTATACTTATATGTTTATTAACTAAAAATAGTATAACATATTTAGAGAAATAGTTAATAAGTAATTTGCGGATTTTAAATGTTTTATTATTCTGACAAATGTATATTCTTTTTCTCTCCGGAAAATGAATGTGAGCAGAAATAAATCAAGCCTTGATTACCGCTTTTGATTTCCGTGCAAGACTACGCTTTCCGCGGGTAGCCCGTGAGCCTCCTCGTCGCATTCGCTCCTGCGGGGTCTCACATAAGCTACTTTTCCCGCAGGAGTCTTCGTCTTGCACTCCAATCAAAAGCTGGCGCCGTTCTACAATTAACAATAATTTATACCTGCCCAAAATTAAAAAGCCGACAAGAACAAAATTCCTGTCGGCTTAGGTTAAGTATTATGGTCTCAAATCCCAATCTTTTAAAATCTTCTCGAGCTGTTCTTCTGTTTCTTCAATGGTTCCGTTGTTGTCGATGACGGCATCGGCAAGGCCGACTTTATTTTTCAGTGGAAATTGGGAAGCGATTCGTGATGATGCTTCTTGTTCGGTGAATTGGTTTCGTTTCATCAGCCTCGATAATTGGGTTTCTTCATTTACATATACGACGATAGTCCGATCCACCATCCATGTCAGCTCACTTTCATATAGAAGCGGGATGTCCATGATGATCGTGTTTTTCCCCGACTTAATGGCCTGATCTTTTTCTGAAAGCATCAGGCCGCGTACTGCAGGATGGACGATGCCATTCAATTTTTTTCTCAATTCTTCGTTATGGAACACAATATTACCGAGCTTTATACGGTCGATTGTTTCGTCTTCCTCATGAAGAATGCTCTTACCGAACTCTTCTACGATCGCGAGGTAAGCCGGCTGTCCGACCTCAACAACCTTGCGTGCCGCAAGATCCGCATCGATCACTGTATACCCTTTTTGCCCAAGCATACTTGATACGGTACTCTTGCCGCTCGCGATACCGCCTGTTAAACCTAAAATTATTGCCATAATTTCTACACTTCCTATTCTCTTAAAAACGCAAAATCCCTATAAGTATCAATAAAACGCCCGGCAGGAAAGAGACCCGGTGAATCCATTTTAAATGGGAAAAAAACTGCCCCATTCTCAAGCCCGAAGATAAGAAAATGAAGCTCATGCAAAGAATGGCCACGGCTAATAGAAGTGGGGAGAAATTCAATAGAGCCGCGCCGATTCCAGCGCCGAATGCATCCAGCGACAGCGCGATCCCGAGCATGAACGCTTCGATTCCGGTAATCGTACCTGATCGGTCAAAGTCAGCTGTCAAAGGCCTTCTCAGAATTTGAATCACCAATCCGATGGACTTGATTTCAAAATTGATCAGCGTCTTCTCTTCAGATGGGTGATGCTCTGCCGCTTTTTCAGGTCTGAAAAACTGATACAGGACAGCTGCACCAATAGCGACAAGGATGAGGCCGCCTATTCTGCCCGCCCAAACAGGGGTGATGAATGATTGAATCGCACCGCCGACCATCATGGCCGCGAGAAGGGAACTTGCCGAACAGACAGATATGATACTGATTGATTTTAAAGGAATTTTTACTTTTCGTAATCCATAAGTTAAACCGGTGCTAAAGCTATCAAGACTTACAGCAAACGCAAGCAGTAACAAGGAGAATGTTTCAGTCATCTAAAAGCCCTCCCAAAAATCATTACAATACTATATGGCAAGGGCTTATCAGATGTTAAATGTCTTTAGGCTTATTTAGCTTTCTGGCAGCGGGGACAATAATGGGTCCCTCTGCCGGCTGATACCTTCTTTTCGATGGGAGTGCCGCAAATTCTGCAGTCTTCGTCTTTTCGACTGTATACAAACAGGTTTTGCTGGAACATTCCCATTTGTCCCTGTGAATTCACATACGACCTGATTGTGCTGCCGCCCATCTCGACAGCTTCTCTAAGCGTCTCGATAATACAGCGGTGTAATTCATTCATTTCTTTCCTGGTAAGCGATTTTGCTTTTCGATCGGGATGAATCCCTGCCCTGAACAGTGCCTCATCTACGTAAATATTTCCGAGGCCCACCAATACAGACTGATCCAGCAGGGCAGCTTTTACGATTCGCTCCGTTTTCTTCAGTTTCTGCTGGAGGTATTGAACGGTAAACTCTTTATCAAAAGGTTCAGCCCCTAATTGGAGGAGCGGCCGATGCACGAGTTCTTCCCCTTTTTTAAAAAGATGCATCGTTCCGAATTTACGGACATCCCGATATCTGAGTTCTGTACCATCAGAAAAATGAAAAATGACATGGGTATGTTTTTCGATGGGATCATTCTCAACATACAGGCCATATTTGCCTTCCATTCTTAAGTGGGATACCATGGACACTTCGTTCATATAGAAAATCAAGAATTTTCCTCTTCGTCTCATTTCAAGTATTTCCTGTCCCTTGAGAGCATGAATGAATTCTTCGCTATCTTCAGGATGTTTAATCATTTTAGGCCAGAAAACAGAAACTTCCTTTATCTTTTTTCCGATGACAAGCATCTCCAGCGTCTTTCTGACGGTTTCTACTTCAGGAAGCTCAGGCATGCCGGGCACCTCCTAGAATTGGTTATTTGGCATCGTACCAGGTAGGTCCATAAGAATAATCGACCTTGAGAGGAACCTCCAGTTCCATCGCATTTTCCATCACTTCCGGTACAATCTTCTTCAATGTTTCAATCTCTTCTTCAGGAGCTTCAAAAATCAGTTCATCATGCACCTGCAATAATAAACGTGATTGAAGGTTTTCTTCTTTCAGACGGGCGGCCATTTCAATCATCGCTTTCTTGATAATATCAGCTGCACTTCCCTGAATCGGTGTATTCATGGCTGTCCGCTCTGCAAAACTTCTCAGATTGAAGTTTCTGCTCGTGATTTCAGGCAGATAGCGGCGTCGATTCAGCAAGGTCGTAACATACCCCTTCTGCTTCGCTTCCTGAACGATATCATCCATATATTCTTTGACCCCCGGGAAGCTTTCTAAGTACTTCTTGATGAATTCGCCGGCTTCCTTACGGGTGATATCAAGGCTCTGTGAAAGGCCGTAGTCACTGATACCATATACAATACCGAAATTGACCGCTTTCGCATGACGCCTCATATTGGAAGTCACTTCATCCTTCGACACACCGAAAACATCCATCGCTGTTTTCGTATGAATATCCATATCATTCCGGAACGCTTCGATGAGTTTCTCATCACCTGCGATATGAGCAAGCACCCTGAGCTCGATTTGAGAATAATCTGCTGCAAACATCACCCATCCTTTTTCTGATGGAATGAACGCCTGGCGGATTTTTCTTCCTTCCTCAAGCCTGATCGGAATGTTTTGCAGATTCGGATCGATCGAACTTAGTCTGCCCGTTTGCGTCAGTGCTTGATTGAATCGTGTATGAATTTTGCTCGAGTCTTCATGTACCACCTTTAAAAGACCTTCCAGGTAAGTGGACTGAAGCTTTCCTAATTGACGATAGTGCAGAATGTAGTCAATGATTTCATGCTTTGATTGGAGTTTCTCCAGTACATCCGCGGATGTTGAATACCCAGTCTTGGTTTTCTTGACGACTGGCAGTCCCAGGTTTTCAAAGAGGATGACACCAAGTTGTTTCGGTGAGTTGATATTAAAATTTTCACCGGCCAATTCATGAATCTTCTTCTCCAGCTCTTCAATCCGGATTCCAAGTTCTTCTTTCATATCGGTTAGTCGCTGCTGATCTACCTTTACTCCGGTATGCTCCATTTCAGCTAAGATCAGTGCCAAAGGCAGCTCGAGCTCCGTAATCAATTCTAATTGATCGTTATCCTCGAGCTCTTTCGTACACACAGATTTAAGTTCATAGAGGGCAGCTGCTTTTCTCGCCAAGTGCTCGGAAAGGATGTCTTCTGACGGCACTTTTTGTTTCGCTCCTTTACCGTAAACCGCTTCATCGGTATCCACTGCAGGAAGACCGTGTGCTTTCGCGATTGCAGCAAAATCGTCACCTGAAGTGGATGGGTTAAGGATATAGGAGGTCAATAATAAGTCGAATTCGATTCCCTTTACATCGATGCCGTACCTTTTTAGAGAAACGACGGTCTGTTTCGAATCGTATACATATTTGATATTTTCATTGCTTTCCGCCCATTTTTTAAAATCTTCCGACTCCAGTGCGGTATCCAATGAAAAACAGAATGTACCTTTATCGTTATGCAGACTCAATCCAATGATGGACCCGAGATGGTAATTGTCTTCGAGCATCTCGATATATAATGAGCTCTCTTTTGCAAGGTGCTTTTCTTCCACTTTTTGAAGTGTTTCATAAGAAATTGCTTCTAGATCCTGTGCTTCTTCCTGAGGCGTATCGCCCATTTTTTCGAGCAGTGAATTGAAGCCTAAGTCTTTGAAAACTTCTTTCAGCTTGGCTGTATCCATGCCGTCATAGTTCAGCTCGTCCACTTTGAGCTCAATCGGTGCTTCCCTGAGGATAGTAGCCAGCTCCTTGCTCATGACGGCTGATTCTTTATTATCCTCGAGCTTTTCTTTCAATTTTTTTCCGCTTACCTTGTCGATGGATTCAAGGAGGGTTTCAATCGAACCGAATTCCTTCAGGAGCTTGATCGCTGTTTTCTCCCCAACGCCGGGAACGCCTGGAATATTATCGGAGCTGTCCCCCATCAATCCTTTCATATCAATGATTTGATCAGGCGAAATCTCCCACTTTTCCTTGATATGGTCAGGAGTATAGACTTCAAGATCCGTAATCCCTTTTCTAGTGATGCATACGGTCGTTTTATCCGTGCTGAGCTGAGTGAGGTCTTTATCTCCTGAAAAGATCTTCACTTCATAGCCGTCTGATTCAGCTTGAAGGGAAAGCGTCCCGATGATGTCATCAGCCTCATAATTTTCCTTTTCGTAGCGTTTGATGCCGTAAGCATCAAGGAGTTCCCTGATATACGGAAATTGCTCTGACAGCTCAGGTGGAGTTTTCTGCCTCCCTCCTTTGTATTCTTTGAATGTCTTATGTCTGAAAGTCGTTTTGCCTGCATCGAAGGCAACCAGGATGTGGGTGGGCTTTTCGTCTTCCAGGACCTTTTGCAGCATTGTGGTGAACCCGTAAACTGCATTTGTATGTACACCTTTATCATTATTCAGTAAGGGCAGGGCAAAAAATGCCCGGTAAGCAATGCTGTTTCCATCAATCAATACTAACTTCTTCGTCATAACGAACCTCCTATAAAAAGGGTTGAGTATACTTTAACTTTTATTTATGCCGGCCTTTGATTGGCCATTATTTTCTATGTCATCCACTTTTATTCTATCATGTCGAAGGGAGAAAGGAAAAAGCGGGTGACCCTCAGAAAAAAATAAGCCCTTCCGAGGAGGAATCTCCTTGTCGGAAAGGCTCATTTGTCATTCCGTATAGCCCATCAGTAATCTGGCATACGGTGAATCTGAAGGGAGGATGATGACCGTTTTATCATCTACCGTCTTCTTATATGTTTCCAGGGTTTTATATAAATCATAGAAACTAGGGTCTTTCGAGAATGAATTGTTATAAATTTTGGCTGCCTCCGATTCTCCCTCTGCGCGGATGACATTTGCATCTGCACTTGCTTTGGCAAGCAGCTCCTTCACTTCCCTGTCCGTATCGGCTGTGATCCTCTGTTTCTCTGCGTCTCCCATCGATAGATATTCCTGGGATTTCGATTCACGCTCAGAAATCATACGAGTATAAACAGAGTTTTCATTGGCTTCAGGCAGATCGGTCCTCTTCATGCGGACATCTTTTACGACAATTCCGTATTCATCCTTTGCCAGCAGTTCATTTACTTTCTTGGTGATTTGATCATTGAGACTTCCCCGCGATGACTTTTCATCATCAATGATCTCATCATATTTCAAGCGGCCAAGCTCTGCGCGGACAACCGAGTAAATAAACTCTTCCATCTTAGTTTCAGCATTGACCACCGTTCTTGCATTCTTGATCATTTTCAGGGGGTCTTCAATGCGCCATACAGCAAAATTATCAATCAAGATCCGCTTTTTATCCTTCGTGTTGATTTCTGCTTCGGTTACATCGTAGGTCATTTGATGTTTTGGCAGCGTAGTGACGGATTGAATAAACGGGATTTTCACCTTCAAACCTGGTTCCTTATCAATTCTAACCACCTCACCAAATTGCCTTACCACCTTATATTCACTTTCTTTCACAATGTAAAGACTGGTGAAAAGAAGGAGAAGAGCAGCAAGAAGGAGGACAAGGAAAATGCCCATTTTCTTATATCTTTTCCATTCAACCGGATCTTTCTGTTTTGATTTGAAATCATAGACATTTTGATCAGACATTATTCCTCACTCCCTTCCTGTTTTACCGGTGGTGTTTGATTTTCAAGCTGTCTGATAGGAAAATATTTAAGTGTGTCGCCATTATCCTTCATGATATATATTTCAGCGTCAGGCAGGACATTTTCAAGCGTTTCGAGGACTAAACGCTTTCGGGTGATTTCAGGATTGCTTTTGTACTCCGTATACAGCTTATCAAAGACAGCCACATCACCGCGTGCTTGCTCTACGCGGGCAATTTTGTCCCCCTTGGCTCTCGAGATGATCGCGTCTTTTTCACCCTGCGCTTCATTCGTCCGCTGATTGCGGTATTTTTTGGCTTCGTTGATTTTCGTATTCATCGTTTCACGAGCATCTGTAACAGCTGTAAAAGCACTGCGGACCTCTTCATTAGGAAGCTCTACATCCTGCAGTTTGACAGCCAGTATGGAAATACCGATATCATACTTATCGATCAGTTCCGTTAATAAATCCCTGACATTGGCTTCGATTTCTGCTTTTCCCGAAGTCAATGCATCATCGATGAGTGAACTTCCTATAATACTTCTTAACGAAGCAGAAGTAGCATCATACAGGATTTCCTTGGGATCATCCGAGTTATAAAGGTAACTTTCGGGATCCGTGATCTTCCATTGGACAACGAGGTCGGCAAGGACGATGTATTCATCACCCGTTATCATTTTTGTTTCTTTGGGAACTTCCTTGATTTCTCCATCCTTTTCTTCATAACCGAACTGAAGACTGAATGTTTCTTTTGAAAGTACCTCTACCTGTTGCATCGGCCAGGGCATTTTGAAATGCAGCCCGGGTTCCACAACAGGTTCACCTGCTTCACCGAATGTCAAGACGAGCGCTTGCTCTGATTCATCGACGGTGTACCAGGATGTGACTAATACTAGGATTAATATGAGAGCGGCAACTACCATTCCGGTAATCATATAAATGCGTTTTAGACTCATAAACTTCCTCCCCTTTCTTTAAAAGCAACCTATCTCTATACTATTGGTTGATAACAATATATACGATTGGAATACAGAAAGGTTTCAAGTTTATGACAAAAAAACAGATAAGCGGGGGAGAAAGTTCAGCCAATGCGAAAAGACGAGAACGGGGTTGGTTCTCGTCTTTTCTTCACTCCTTGGATGAAGGGGTTTCATCTATTATGGTAGCACCTCTTTATTAAGTCTGGTTTAACCCTTTGTAAATAGAATGTAAAAAATGAGTAAGAGGTTGGATTATTTTCTACTATTTTCTCCGAATGAGTGTTCAGGAAATTTTTTATGAAGGCAGACCGTGAATGTTGTACCCTTGTTCACTTCACTCTCCACTTCGATCTTCCCTTCATGGGCTTCGATTATATGTTTAACAATGGCAAGGCCAAGTCCGGTCCCACCTGAATTACGGCTTCTTGCTTTGTCTACCCGGTAGAAACGTTCAAAGATCCTCGGCAGCTCTTCTTCACTTATCCCGATCCCATTGTCCTTAATGGAAACGTGCACCTTTTCTTTATCTTCCGTAATGGTTATGGTGACATCTCCGCCTTTCGGAGTGTAAACAATAGCATTGGAAATCAGATTGATGAATACCTGCTTCAACCGATAAGTATCAATCTCCGCTTCTCCATTAGATTCAAATCGGGTATGGATTGAAATCTCCTTCTTCTCAGCCCTGTCTTTCAGGATCGGCAGGACCTCTCCAACAAGCTCTGAAATCTCTTGCTTTTCCAAAGATAACTCAAATCCGTGTTTTTCGATTTTTGATAGCTCCAATAGATCCTGTATCAGGGATTGAAGGCGATCACTTTCAGTCAGGATGATTTCAAGGAAAGACTTCAACGTATCCTCATCCTTCATGGCACCATCAAGAAGCGTTTCAGAAAATCCTTTGATTGAAGTGATAGGGGTCTTCAATTCATGGGATACATTGGCTACGAAGTCTTTTCTCATTTGCTCCAGGTTCTTGAGTTCGGTAATATCATGGAAAACGACGACAATCCCTTTCCACTCATCGTTTTGACCGATGATCGGCGCACCATACACTTCATAATGCTTTCTTTCAATCCGATGGGGAAGGAGAATCTGCCTTCTTACGCGGTCTTCCGTCATAAAGATTTCTTCCACCAGCTTATTGACCTGCTGGTAGTGTATCACTTCATGATAGCGCACTTTCTTCAACTGGCTTTCTTTCAGATTAAAGAACTCCCTGAATGTGCGATTCGTCAACACAACAAACCCGCGCTGATCGATGAGGAGCAAAGCACTTCCCATATTCTCGATCAGAGTAGTCAGCCGGTCCTGCTGCATCTCTTGTGAAGTAACCATCTCCTGCAGATTACGAGCCAATATATTAATGGATGTACTCAGCATGCTGGTCTCATCCAATCGATCTTCATAGGTCCTTGCCCTGAAATTCCCTTTTGCAAGTTCAATCGCCACTTTAGTGGCAGACTCGATGGGCCTCGTATAGCGTACCGTGATCCTTGAACCCAGAATGATGATGAGTATCAACGCAAGACCGAGGGAAACCGTCAGGACAAGCCAAATCTGTCCTGTACCTTTTTCTAGTGCGTCTACTTCAGTACTCATTATCAGGAGTCCATTAATCGTTTCGTCTTGTTTTCTGAGTGGATACCAATAATAACGGTATTCCTTTCCGGCTAACACAAGTTTTTTATTTTTATCTTTGACATCCCAGTTCTCACCGATTTCATTGATCATCCGCTTCTGATGGACGTCCAAGAGCGAATCAGCCGATTCTGTATCATGAATGACCTTGCCGGAATCACTGAGGATTGTAATCCGGACGTCCAGTATATCGCTGAGTTCTTCAATCATGGAAGGGTTGATGTCACTTAAGCTTCCGTTCTCTTCGATTGAGCTTGCCAATAATCTTGATTCCTTTTGGATCCTTGAATTAAAGGTGTCCAAATAGAAGTTTTTGAATATCTGGCCCAATACGAGGCCAAGGCCGATCAAAACGAGAATGATTAACGTAATCAGTGCAAAAAGAAGTTTCGTTCTGAACTTCGTCATCGAACCTTTGGCTCCTCCAGCTTATAACCGAGTCCGCGGATCGTTTTAATATAAACAGGTTTCTTTGTATTGGATTCAATTTTTTCACGCAAGTGGCTGATATGGACATCGACGATTCTAGTATCGCCTGCGAAATCATAATTCCAGACGGCACTAAGAAGCTGATCCCGGGTCAGCACCCTCCCTTTGTTGTTCGTCAAATAAAGGAGAAGTTCAAATTCCTTTGGCGTCAATTCTAATAATTCACCTTGGAAATACGCTTCATATTGCTCAGGATATACTTTCAGTTCTCCTACTTCTTTATAATCAGCAGGTTCTTCTTCTACTTCCCCGGCGTTCTGAATCGTTTGACTTCTACGCAGGATTGCTTTTACTCTTGCCACCACTTCTCTCGGACTGAATGGCTTTGTCATATAATCATCAGCACCAAGCTCCAAGCCGAGGACTTTATCGAATTCATCATCCTTCGCTGTCAGCATGAGGATGGGAATATTCACTTTCCTCTGCCTTAATTCTTTACATACTTCGATTCCATCCATTTTAGGGAGCATGAGATCCAGGATCATCAAGTCAGGGAGCTGATCGACAGCCATATCTCTTCCCTCTTCACCATCTTGTGCGGTGATGACCGAATAACCCGACTGCTCCAAGTTGTACTTTAACAAAGTGGCGATCGATTGTTCATCTTCTACTACAAGGATTTTTTTGCTCATTTAATGTGCCTCCATACAAAAGAAATTAACCCCATCATCCAACGATATTATGTAATTATACTTTCATTATAATACAATTGTATGTCCTGACTATACCATAAAGATAGTATTAGTATATGCATATAAAAAAAAGCTATAAAATCCAAATGGATTTTATAGCTTTACGACTAGTATTAGAAGTTTTCCAGTGCGTGGCTGTTCATTTTTTCAAGCTTGTGAGGCGGACACACTTTGATTAATCCGTTTATGACTTTTTCATTTTCTTCATTCACTGCTGTTACGCTGATTGTGACGGTATGGGATACCGGTTCGACTTCAGTGACTTCAAAAAGGAACTGGATCGTTGCATAATGATAAACGGGTCTGGGAAAGTCGATATTCTGTTCGATGATGTGTGAACCTGGTCCGGGTAAATACTTCGAAACGGCAGATGTTATGATACCTGTCAGCATGATGGATGGAACAATCGGTTTTTTAAATGGGGTCTGGGAAGCATAATCATGCTGGATGTACAAAGGGTTGGCATCATTCGTCAGCCCCAAATACAGCAGCAGATCATTATCTTCTATTTTTTCTGTTAATGTTAATTTTTCTCCGATTGTCATTTCCTCTATTTTTCTTCCTAGTTTTCTTTTCTTCCCTAATAACATAAGAAGCACCTCCGTATGTAAACGCATACAATTTACAATAATAGAAATAGTCATTATTATCTGTATATTACTATAATATCACTTATAGGCTTTCCAATCAAAGGGATTTTACACATAATTATTCCACTTCTAACACCGCTGTTGATTTCCGTGCAAGACTTCGCTTTCCGCGGGCGGTTGGTGAGCCTGAAAATTCATATCAGGAGGATAACTGTCCAGCTGCAGGGCTTAGAGGCACATGTCATAAGCCAAACCGACCAAGAAGGTAAAGAGCGCCTTCCCGGCCGATTCGTCTTATGACACCCGCCTCTGAGCAAAGCCCTTCCGCTTTTCTGATAGGAGTCTTCGTCTTGCACTCCAATCAACAGCTAGATCCGGTTTAAAATTACAAAACGTATTAAATTGTATCTTCATTAAAATGTACAAAAAAAGCCGGTTCCTATTATAGGAACCGGCTAAATATAACTTACGCCAAAGATGACATGACGTTCTTAACAGAGTCAGCTGATTTTGCTAGGGCTGACTGTTCTTCTTCTGTTAGTTCTAGTTCGATGATTTTTTCCAGGCCGTTGCCTCCCAGGATGGTTGGGACTCCAAGGTAGATTCCTTCGAAGCCGTATTCGCCTTCGAGGTAGGCGATTGCCGGGATTACGCGGCGTTGATCTTTAAGGATTGCTTCCACCATTTGAACGAGGGAAGCAGCTGGAGCGTAGTATGCAGATCCATTGCCTAAAAGACCGACAATCTCCCCCCCGCCTTTACGGGTACGTTCAACGATCGCATCTAGGCGTTCTTTCGGAATCAGGGTTTCTAAAGGAATTCCTCCCGCATAGGAGTAACGGATTAATGGAACCATGTCATCTCCGTGTCCACCAAGTACAAAACCTGTCACGTCTTTCACAGACAGCTTCAATTCCTGTGCAACGAACGTACGGAAGCGGGCAGTATCAAGGACACCCGATTGACCGATTACTCGTTCTTTAGGGAATCCTGATTCTTTGAAGACCGTGTAGGTCATCGCATCGACGGGGTTAGTCAGTACGATGATATAGCAGTTTGGAGAATATTTGACAATTTGTTCTGTCACAGATTTCATGATTTTTTGGTTTGTCTGAACCAGGTCGTCACGGCTCATCCCTGGTTTGCGTGCGATTCCTGCAGTAATGACGACAATATCAGAATCCTTTGTGTCTTCATAGTTTGAAGTACCGATGATGTTTGCATCAAACCCTTGAACCGGACTCGCTTCAAGCATGTCCAAAGCCTTTCCTTTTGTTGGATCTTCCATTTGCGGAATATCAACGAGCACCACATCACCAAGTTCTTTTTGCGCCAGCATGAGTGCAGTCGTTGCACCTGTAAAACCTCCGCCTATCACTGAAACTTTTCTGCGTTTAATTGTCATCATGGTTCCCCCTGTTCAATTGATATGTAAGACAGAAGCACTCCTAAAAGGAATGCTTCTGCGGGTTAAATTATTCCATGTTTTCGATTAGAGCTGTTCCGAATTCAGAACATTTCACTTCAGTCGCGCCATCCATCAGACGGGCAAAGTCATACGTTACGACTTTTGAAGCAATGGTTTTTTCCATTGACTTCGTGATCAGGTTTGCAGCTTCAGACCAGCCAAGGTGCTCTAGCATAAGCACTCCTGAAAGGATGACTGAAGAAGGATTCACTTTATCCATACCTGCATACTTAGGAGCAGTACCATGAGTTGCTTCAAAAATCGCATGTCCGGACTCATAGTTGATGTTCGCTCCTGGTGCGATACCGATTCCTCCTACTTGTGCAGCAAGGGCATCAGAAATATAATCTCCGTTTAAGTTCATTGTTGCAACTACATCGAACTCAGCCGGACGAGTAAGGATTTGTTGTAAGAAGATATCAGCGATTGAGTCTTTAACGATGATCTTGCCTGCAGCTTCTGCTTCAGATTGTGCTTTGTTCGCTGCTTCAACGCCTTCAGCGTCTTTGATCTTATCGTATTGAGCCCAAGTGAATACTTTATCGCCAAACTCTTTCTCAGCAAGCTCGTAACCCCAGTTCTTGAAAGCACCTTCAGTGAATTTCATGATGTTTCCTTTGTGTACAAGCGTCACTGATTTACGGCCTTCTGTGATGGCATAGTTGATTGCCGCACGAACCAAGCGGGAAGTACCTTCTTCTGATACAGGCTTGATACCGATTCCTGAAGTTTCAGGGAAGCGGATTTTATTTACTCCCATTTCATCTTGAAGGAAGCTGATCAATTTCTTTACTTCATCAGAACCACTCGCATATTCGATACCTGCATAGATATCCTCAGTGTTTTCACGGAAGATGACCATGTCTGTATCTTCAGGACGCTTAACCGGAGAAGGAACACCTTCGAAGTAGCGTACTGGACGCAAGCATGTGAATAAATCCAACTCTTGGCGAAGAGCCACGTTCAATGAACGGATTCCGCCGCCGACAGGAGTTGTAAGAGGGCCTTTGATGGCGATGAAATATTCACGGATCGCTTCCAGGGTATCATTTGGAAGCCATTCACCTGTTTTGTTGAATGCTTTTTCACCCGCGTAAACTTCTTTCCATTCAATTTTACGCTCACCTTTATATGCTTTTTCAACAGATGCATCTAATACGCGCTGCGCTGCAGCCCAGATATCAGGACCTGTCCCGTCACCTTCGATAAATGGAACGATTGGATTGTTTGGCACATTCAGCTGGCCGTTTTGGTTTGTAATCTTTTCACCTTGTGTCATTATGTAACCTCCATTTTCATTCATTATCAAAGGGGATGACCCATAACTGCATCTTGGCATTCAGAGTCATTCCCCTTCTTATTTATTACACCAATATTTTCACTATTTGTAAATATTGATGATTAACCTCTTTGATCAACCGGCACATATTTCTGTTTGCCAGGCCCAATATAATCAGCACGCGGGCGGATTAAACGGTTATTTGAATATTGCTCAAGGATATGAGCCAGCCAGCCGGATACACGGCTTACAGCAAAGATCGGTGTAAACAGGTCATGATCGATGCCAAGGCTGTGATACACAGATGCTGAATAGAAATCAACATTTGGCGGAAGCCCTTTATTTGCTGTGAAGACTTCCTCGATCTTCGCAGACATTTCATAATATTTACTTTCTCCTCTAAGCTCAGTCAGCTTTTTGGACATTTCTTTAAGGTGCTTGGCACGCGGGTCTCCTTGACGATAAACACGGTGACCGAAGCCCATGATCTTCTCTTTCTTCTCAAGCTTATCTAAAATATAGGATTCCGCTTTATCGACTGATCCGATTTCAGTAAGCATCTTCATAACCTGCTCGTTGGCTCCACCGTGAAGAGGTCCTTTAAGCGCTCCGATTGCAGCTGTAACACCAGAGTAAACATCTGAAAGTGTAGCTACACACACACGTGCAGTGAACGTGGAAGCGTTTAACTCATGGTCCGCATGAAGGACAAGCGCCTTATTAAATGCTTCGATTTCGATAGGCTCAGGATCTTTACCTGTCAGCATATATAGGAAGTTAGCAGCAAAACCAAGGTCCTTACGAGGGGCAATCGGCTCCTGGCCGTTACGGATTCTCGCAAAACTCGTTACGATCGTAGGGATCTTCGCCTGAAGACGAACGGCTTTCATGTAGTTTGCTTCCTCTTCCATAACATCTGCCTGCTCATCATATAAGCCCAGTAAAGATACTGCAGAACGCAATGCAGCCATCGGGTGCACTTCTTTGATATTGTACATCTTGAAGTGATCAAGAACCTCCTGAGGAAGAGCCATGTTTTCCGCTAATTGATCTGTCAGCTCCTGAAGCTCTGATTGAGTAGGTAGTTTCAAATGCCACAGCAAATAAATTACCTCTTCAAATGTAGCATTGTTTGTTAAATCATCAATGTTATAACCGACATATGTAAGAGTGTCATCAATGATTGAACTGATGGATGAAGTAGTAGCTACAACTCCTTCTAGTCCGCGAGTCGCTGTCATAATAATCTCTCCTTTGAATGTATTTCCCTTTTACCCATTTTCTTATGAGCATAAAACCCTGCACGAAAATTTGTAGCGGGCTTGTTTAATAGAAGCAAGTAGATCACTTGTTGAGGGCTATTAATCATTCCGTTTCGTATGTTGAGCGATTGCTCAATCCCTGCACAAAAAATGATTCCCTGTACGTTGAAAAACCAGCAGGGAAATAGAGCTTGGGATGCGCTTACATTTTCTATTATAAACAATTATCTGACATTTGTGAATGAAAACGCTCGAATTTATCTAAAATTATTTTACTAGAAAAATAAACCTATCTGACTTCACGGTGCTGGAACTCCATGAAAATTTGTATATCCCCCCTACTAAACTACTGCTGCAAATAGAACAATTTTATTAAAATTAGAACTTTCTTTCATTTCCAGTCTCTTATAAAATAGGTAGTAATAGACAGGTCAGGGGGAACTCAGTTGAACTTGGAATATGTGTATAGAACCATTCGCTTTCTTATTGTGATCGCTATCATCTTTCTTTCATTATTCGCTTTGTACTACATATGGAAACTCGCATACCCCTTCGTCATTGCCGTTGGAATCGCTCTACTGATCAATCCTTTCGTCAATTGGCTTGAAACGAAAGGCAGGCTGCCGAGGGTGTGGGCAGTAGTCGTTTCCCTATTTCTGATTGTGGGGATATTTGCCGGTCTGATCACCTTATTGATTGCAGAAATTGTATCCGGAGCAAACTATCTATCAGAAGTGCTGCCTGAACACGTCAGGACTCTCGTAACCTATGCAGAGAACTTCATTGTCGGGCAGGTGATTCCTTTTTACCACCAGATTGCTGGACTTTTCAAAAATCTAGATGCGGGACAGCAGAATACCATCCTGGAAAACATTGAAACAGCAGGCAGCAAGATTGCCCAATCGGCAGGTGATTTTCTTCAAAACTTCTTCCAGAGGCTTCCTCAACTTATTTCGTGGATACCAAATGCTGCGTCTGTACTAATTTTTTCAGCGTTAGCAACCTTTTTTATCAGTAAAGATTGGTATAAATTATCGGCAAAAGCAGAGAGATTCGTTCCTGGGAAAGCAATGACGAGTGGAAGAACCGTGTTCATGGATCTCAAAAAAGCTCTGTTCGGTTTTATAAGAGCTCAATTTACATTGATTTCGATTACGGCCATAATCGTATTGATCGGGTTAATCATTCTAAGGGTCGATTATGCCATAACCATCGCGTTAGTAAGCGGCCTGGTGGATATCCTTCCTTATTTAGGAACTGGAGCGGTATTTGTACCGTGGATTGCTTATGAATTCATTACAGGAAATGTCGGACTTGGCATCGGGCTTTCTGTGTTATATTTAGTCGTCGTCGTTCAGCGCCAGATCATGGAACCAAAAGTGCTGTCTTCAAGCATCGGCTTGGACCCCCTCGCTACATTGATCGCTTTATTCGTAGGGTTCAAATTGATCGGGTTCCTCGGATTGATCGTGGGCCCTGTCGTCCTTGTCATCCTGTCCACATTAAGGCGTGCAGGGGTTTTTGAAGATACATGGAGATTTATAATGGGGAATAAATAAGAAAAGCGGAAGGGCTTTGCTCATAGGCGGGTGGCATAAGACGGATTGGCCTAGAAGGCGCACTTTGCCTTCTTGGACGATTTGGCTTATGACATGTGCCTCTAAGCCCTGGAGCTGGACAACACGAAAAGCGCAGGCAGCTCGCTCAGAGGCGACAAGCATAAGACAGGGCAGCCATAAAGGCGTTTTTTGCCTTTTTGGATGGCATGGCTTATGTCTCGAGCCTCTAGCCGCAGGAGCTGGACAACACGAAAAGCGCAGGCGGCTCGCTCAGAGGCGACAA
Organism: Rossellomorea sp. ABR4_012; assembly: GCF_056159545.1. Classification (NCBI taxonomy): domain Bacteria; kingdom Bacillati; phylum Bacillota; class Bacilli; order Caryophanales; family Bacillaceae; genus Rossellomorea; species Rossellomorea sp. ABR4_012. The sequence continues at coordinate 1,445,668 of NZ_JBSWVK010000001.1, read as the reverse complement.
GCATAAGACAGGGCAGCCATAAAGGCGTTTTTTGCCTTTTTGGATGGCATGGCTTATGTCTCGAGCCTCTAGCCGCAGGAGCTGGACAAATAAAAAAGCACGGCTTCGGTTCACTGGCCGAGGCGGTGCTTTTTCATATTATCGATAAATAATTAGGTTCCCTTTATTGAACCATCTCTTAAATAACTTGTAGATAAAAGGTTTGAATAGTTTCCGCGTCGGAGGAAGCAGCAATAAAAAGCCTGTTGCATCTGTAATGAAGCCAGGGGTCAATAACAGCACGCCGCCGACCAATATGCATAGACCGTCGATGATGACATCACCTGGGAACTGGGCATATTGCATGTCCTGCTGAGCTCTCCTGATTGTTTCAAGACCTTGTTTCTTCGCCAAATATGCTCCGGCAATCCCGGTTGCTATAATCATCAATACGGTCGGTATCACACCGATTGTTTGTCCAGCCAGTATAAGGATCCCGATTTCCAAAGCAGGCACTACAATTAAAAACGGCAGAATATATCTCACGAGGAATTCCTCCTGTAATGTATGACTTGCTTCTTTATTATAACATATCGGGGCTGGACAGGTATTATTCCTGTTGATTAAGCATCGTCCAAAAGGTAGTATTGTGCTGATTTGGGATTTATGAGCTAATGACGGCAATTCTGCTAAATTCGCAGAGAAATTCGTGGTTAGATGATTGTTAGTAGTGGGGATTGGGATTGGGATTGGGATCGGGATTCAGATACTAATTAGAATGATTATTAATAGATCATAAAATTCTAAAAAGGATCGTATTTTTTGAAATAGGATCATAAATCTCAAAACAGGGATCATAAATCTCAAAATAGGATCATAAATTCCAAAACAGGATCATAAATCTCCAAAAAAATTATTTCTTCAAAATGACAGCCTCACATCCCTTGATAATGGATCGTAACAACGTCTCCTATTCCATTTCCGTCAAAGCACGGCCCTTTTTCTAACAAAACATCCCTTCTTCCCACGAAAAAACTCAATCATTTCTATACTCCAGCCTTTTCACATGAAAATCGAATCCCTGCAAACAGCCCTCTCTAACATCCTCTAAAACAAAAAACCGGAGCCCCATAAAGAGGCCCCGGTTATTTTTTAAATATTAAAGTACACTTGCATGACCGTTATAGATCACGCCGCGAGTGGCATCCACTGTAATTTCCTGTCCATTTTCAAACATGGAAGTTGCATTTTCCACTCCAACAACCACAGGAATACCAAGGTTGATCCCTACTACAGCTGCGTGGCTTGTCAATCCGCCTTCCTCTACAATCAATGCAGAGCATTTCTCAAGGGCAGGCATCATGTCTTTATCAGTACCGATCGTCACAAGTACTGAGCCGGGTTGAACGTTTTTCACTGCTTCTTCTGCGTTTGAAGCTACGACAGCTTTTCCGTAAGCAGATTTACGTCCGATCCCTTGTCCTTTAGCGACGATGTCACCCACTACATGGATCTTCATCAGGTTGGTCGTGCCTGATTCACCGATTGGAACCCCTGCAGTGATCACGATCAGGTCACCGTGTTTTGTCATTCCGGAATTCATGCTTTCTTCCACAGCCATATCAAGCATTTCATCCGTTGTGGATACTCTGCGTCCGACTGTAGGATACACGCCCCATACAAGAGCAAGTCTTCTGGATACAGATTCCGTTCCAGTTACAGCTACGATCGGAGCTTTAGGACGATACTTAGAAATCATGCGTGCTGTATGACCGCTTTCCGTAGGTGCTACGATGGCATTGACATCCAGGTTGATTGCAGTGTGAGCCACTGACTGACCGATGGCATCTGTCATGTTATGATCGCTTTCTTTGCTGCGTGCTGAAAGGATTTCATTGAAATCAAGTGCAGTTTCCGCTCTTGAAGCAATGTTATGCATTGTTTGAACCGCTTCTACAGGATACGTACCTGCTGCTGTTTCACCTGAAAGCATGATGGCATCCGTACCGTCAAAAATGGCATTGGCCACGTCACTTGCTTCCGCTCTTGTCGGTCTTGGGTTGCGCTGCATGGAGTCAAGCATTTGAGTAGCTGTGATGACAGGCTTCCCTTGTGAGTTGCATTTCTTGATCAATTGTTTTTGTACAAGAGGTACTTCTTCTGCCGGGATTTCGACACCAAGATCTCCACGGGCAACCATCAATCCATCAGACACTTCAAGGATTTCATCGATATTATCAACACCCTCTTGGTTTTCGATCTTAGGGATGATTTGAATGTGTGATGCATTATGTTCTTCCAATAATTGACGGATTTCAAGTACGTCTGATGCTCGGCGTACGAATGAAGCTGCAATGAAATCAACTTCCTGTTGGATACCGAAAATGATATCTTTCGCGTCTTTATCAGTGATTCCAGGCAGGTTAACAGAAACACCAGGAACGTTTACACCTTTTTTATTTTTCAGCATGCCGCTGTTTGCAACAGTGGTATGGATTTCACCGTTCGCTTTATCGATGTCTGTCACTTCTAGTCCAATCAGTCCGTCATCTAAAAGAATTTTAGAACCGACATGTACGTCATCGATCAATCCTTCATATGTAACGGAGAATTTTTCAGGAGTACCCAATACTTCTTTCATGGATACAATGACGGAATCTCCCTGCTTTAGTTCGAACCCATCATTTTCCATGTTGTTTGTACGGATTTCAGGGCCTTTTGTATCAAGAAGGATCCCTACGTTTTTACCTGCTTTTGAAGCTGCTTCGCGAATGTTTTTAATTCGCTGTCCATGCTCGTCATGATCACCATGCGAGAAGTTCAAACGGGCAACGTTCATTCCCGCCTCGATCAGCTGGGATAATTTTTCTACACTTTCACTGGCAGGGCCAATGGTACATACAATTTTTGCTTTTCTCATTATTTTTTTACCTCCTGAATCTTTCAGCAATTATTTATATAGAAAGCTCTTTTGAAAGTCGGTACATATCTAAGTCAATTTTGTGAGGCTTTGCAAGTGCTTCGATGATGTCATAATCAACCATTTCATTCTTTTCGATCCCTACGGCTCTTCCGCCTTTTCCGGCCATCAAGAGTTCAACGGCACGCGCACCCAATCGGCTGGCTAACACGCGGTCAGAAGCTGTCGGAGTTCCTCCGCGCTGAATATGGCCGAGAACCGAAACTCTTGTGTCCATGCCTGTCGCTTCTGTGAAACGATTTGCAAATTCGTTACCGGACATAACACCTTCTGCTACAATAATGACACTGTGCTTTTTACCGCGTTCCTGACCTTTGTTCAAACGGCTGACGATATCGTCCATGTCAAATTTTTCTTCAGGAATAAGAACAGTCTCTGCTCCCCCTGCAAGCCCCGACCATAGAGCAATATCTCCTGCATTCCGGCCCATGACTTCAATGATGAATGTCCGCTCATGAGAAGTGGCAGTATCGCGGATTTTGTCAATCGCATCAATCACTGTGTTCAGTGCTGTATCAAAACCGATCGTAAACTCTGTACCCGGGATATCATTATCAATCGTACCAGGTACTCCAACACAAGGATATCCCCACTCAGTCAAGGCTTTGGCACCTTGATAAGAACCGTCGCCGCCGATTACGACAAGACCTTCAATACCGTGTTTTTCAAGCTGCTCGATCCCTTTTTTCTGACCTTCTTTTGTTTTGAATTCTTCGCAGCGGGCAGTATACAGCATCGTTCCGCCCCGGTGAATGATATCCCCTACAGAACCAAGCTCCAGCTTTTTGATGTTGCCATTGATCAAGCCGTTATATCCCTGGTAAATACCGTACACGTCAACCCCATGAAATATAGCTTTACGAACGACCGCACGTACAGCGGCATTCATGCCCGGAGAATCTCCGCCACTTGTTAGTACTCCTATCTTTTTCACTTTCATCACCTCATGAAGATAAATTAATATGTAAAGGAATAATTCACCAAATTGTTAATGGTTTCACATATCATCAGTTAACATTATTATGGAATATCTTTATTCCCATTTATTATGGACCAATAGACTATTGATTATTTCTAAAATAACACGAAGAGTCAAGCATCTCAACAAGTTCCCCATTGTAAATACAATAGACGAAATAATCTTTTAACTGAAAGCGTTTTAATTGTTAAAACTTTCAAAAAATCGAATACTATACTTTTTAATAGGGTTTCTTATATATAGTTTCGTAAAAAGAAATTAACGTATACCGTTCCATTCCGCTGCACTCTAAGATTCAATCATGTAAAAAGCACAGCCTTCACAAAATGCATTTTAAATAAAAGGACTGACAAAAGGCAGGTTCCTATTTGTCAGTCCAGTGGTTTCATTATGATTGTACCCCAATATATTCATTTAAAACAGAATAATCACCCATCGCTTTGAATTTTTCATATCGATGCTGGATCAATTCCTCTTTACTCATTGGGATCAGTTCTTTTAGTGACTGTTTTAATACGTCTTTCATGAAGTGAGCCTGTTCTTCCACATTCTTATGTGCTCCCCCGGTCACTTCAGTAATGATTTCATCGATTATTCCGAGTTCTTTAAGGTCTGGAGCCGTTATTTTCATGGATTCTGCCGCTCTCTTCGCTTGAGTGGAATCTTTCCATAAAAGGGCTGCAGCACCTTCCGGCGAAATCACGGAATAGGTGGAGTTTTCAAGCATGTGAATGTGATTGCCGACACCCAAAGCCAATGCTCCCCCGCTTCCTCCTTCACCGATGACGATACAAACGACAGGAACCGTCAGTCCGGCCATTTCAACCAGGTTTCTGGCGATGGCTTCACTCTGTCCGCGTTCCTCAGCTGCTTTCCCGGGATAGGCCCCTTTTGTATCGATGAAACAAACAATCGGGCGGTTAAACTTTTCCGCCTGTTTCATTAATCTTAGCGCCTTACGATATCCTTCCGGATGAGGCATCCCGAAGTTTCTGCGGATATTCTCTTTTGTGTCCTTCCCGCGCTGGTGTCCGATTATCGTGATCGGTACACCATCAAATTTGGCAAGCCCAGAAACAATTGCTTCATCATCACCGTATAGACGGTCACCATGCATCTCCATGAAATCTGTGAACAGATAGCGGATATAATCCAGGGTTGTCGGTCGATTCGGATGACGGGCAACCTGTACCCTCTCCCATGGCTTCATGTTTTCATATATATCATTTTCAAGCTTTTGTAATCTAGCTTCCAATTTTTCAATTTCCTTTGATAAATCCACTTCCGAATTCTGAGTGAATTCTTTAAGCTCTGCAATTTTCTTTTTCAGTTCTACTACAGGCTTTTCAAACTCGAGCTCATTTACCATGGCAGATCACCATCCCACTGATGTATATCTAGTACTAAACCTATCTTCTCTTTCATTTCCATCCGGGAAATGACTCCATCAAGCTGACCATGCTTGAGAAGGAATTCCGCTGTTTGAAAGTCTTCAGGGAGATCTTCCCGAATCGTTTGTTCAATGATTCTTCTTCCTGCAAAACCAATCAATGCACCCGGCTCTGCGAAATTATAGTCCCCTACAGAAGCGAAGCTTGCAGATACTCCCCCTGTCGTCGGATGAGTCATGATCGAAATGAAGAGACCTCCATTTTCACTGAATCGTTTAAGGGCGACACTGGTTTTGGCCATCTGCATAAGGGACAGCACACCTTCCTGCATTCTGGCACCGCCTGATGCTGTAAAAATGATGAACGGGACGTGTCGTTTGTCTGCTTCCTCAATGGCTTTCGTGATTTTCTCACCGACCACTGATCCCATACTTCCCATTCGGAATCTGGAATCCATGATCGCAACGACGACGTCGATACCATTTATTTTCCCCGATCCTGTAAGTACTGCTTCGTTTAAACCGGTCTTCTTTCGATCTTTTTCCACTTTTTCAAGGTAGTCGGGAAAGCCGAGCGGATTCACGGATACAAGGCCCGCATCAATTTCTTCAAATGTCCCATCATCGATGAAACAGTCGACTCGCTCCGTCGAGCTCATCCCATGATGGTGTCCACAATGGATACAGACCTTCAGGTTCTTCTGCAGTTCTTTTGTGTACATGATTTTTTTACAATTGGGACACTTGGTCATGATCCCTTCAGGAACATCCTGTTTGGATGCTTCGGAAGGAATGGTGGCATATTTTTTCTTTTTGGGTTTATTGGATTTATTGAAAAGTTCCTTAAGCAAGGTTGAAACCTCCTTAACTAATTACAGTCGCTTTTGTATTCGTATTCTTTGGATGCTAGAAATATATAAGTGCAAGGTGCAGGTGAATTCCATTAAATGCTTGTCTCCCAGTTTAACTGAAGAGTTTATAAAAAGATGTTGGAATTTGTCAGCTCGCGATCGCCGATTTCCGAGAGCTGTTTATAGGCAGTCTGCACCGATTCTTTATCTTGTTTTTCTAATCCTTGAAGCAGGCTTAAAAGCTTTTCTTTTATCTCAGGGGTTATCTTCTTCTCTCCGATGATTAAAGTTTCGTAATCATTCAGGACGTTCCAGATTCTATGTGACAAATAGTTGTTGCTTATGAGAATGATTTCTTCAAATATTTCTCTCCAGGTAAGAGTGTCATTGTCTTCTGTAACCTTAGAAATCAGTTTAGACACATCAAGATTATGGCAGAATATGGTACGAAGCGCTTCTTTTTCAATCATCGTTTTCGTACACTTGACATCCTCCTGGGCTTTTTGATCCTGGAGAATGAACATCCCGAGAAGATCAATCAGGTGATGATCACGGAAATCCCGCAGAAATGTTCCTTCGCCTCTCCTGGTTTCAATCAATCCTAATAGTTCAAGGGCCCTCAGTGCTTCCCTGACGGAAGAGCGGCCGACATTCAGCCTTTCAGAAAGCTCTCTTTCAGAAGGGATTTTATCCCCCTGCTTGAGGCCATCTTTCGATATCATTTCTCTAAGTTGGTGAACAATTCCAATGTATACTTTTGATTGAGTATGGAGAGAGTTCACTTTCGCCATCATTCACTCTTCCCGATAACGGCTAATTCTTCCGTCTTTTTACGGATTTCCTCAGGATCGACCTTCAATCGGGCTACTCCTGTTTCCATTGCCGTTTTCGCTACTGCAGCTGCAACAGCAGGTGCTACACGTTTATCAAACGGTCCTGGGATGACATAGTCTGCATTCAATTCACTTTCACTGATTAAATCAGCAATCGCTTCAACGGCAGCCTGTTTCATCTTCTCATTGATATGAGTGGCACGCACATCCAAAGCCCCCCGGAAAATCCCTGGGAAGGCAAGTACATTGTTCACCTGATTCGGGAAGTCAGAGCGGCCGGTGCCTACCACTTTCGCCCCTGCAGCTTTTGCCAGATCCGGCATGATTTCCGGAACAGGGTTCGCCATTGCAAAAATGATCGGGTCTTCTTTCATGGATGACACCATTTCCTCGGTCAATGCACCTGCGACAGAAACTCCGATGAATACATCTGCATCTTTCAATACGTCACTGAGACCGCCTTCAATGCGGTCACGATTCGTGAATTTTGCCACTTCGTCTTTGATCGTGTTCATTCCTTGTGAGCGCCCCTCAAAGATCGCTCCTTTAGAATCACACATAATGATATCTCTTACACCATAACGATAAAGCAGTTTGATGATGGCAATTCCGGCAGCTCCGGCACCATTGGCCACCACTTTGATTTCAGACATTTTCTTGCCGACGATCTTCAGTGCATTAACAAGGCCAGCGACCGTGACAATCGCAGTACCGTGCTGATCATCGTGAAACACCGGTATATTGGTTTCTTTCTTGAGGCGTTCTTCGATTTCAAAGCAATTCGGAGCGGCAATATCCTCTAAATTCACTCCTCCGAAAGTTGGTTCAAGAAGCTTTACTGTTTCAACAATCTTGTCCACATCGGTTGTATTCAAACAGATAGGAAATGCATCGACTCCTGCAAAGCTCTTAAACAGAACAGCCTTCCCTTCCATTACAGGAAGTGAGGCTTCCGGACCGATATTTCCAAGACCAAGTACAGCCGTCCCGTCTGACACGACTGCCACCATATTGCCCTTCATCGTATAGTCATATACCGTTTCCGGTTTGTCATAGATTACTTTGCAAGGTTCTGCGACGCCCGGAGAATATGCCAGGCTTAAATCATCAGCATTTCGTACCTCTACCTTTGATTTGGATTCCAATTTCCCTTTATTTACTCGATGCATATGCAAAGCTTCTTCGCGTAATGACAAAATCATTCACTCCTTATCATTTTCCGTGCTATATGGTCTTTTTTTCGATTCATCAAAGGCTATATCTTCCTATAGCATTCAGAAATTTAGTGGTCAGACCACCTTTTTCTATTAAACAATAATATAAATATCGGTTGAAGTAAAGTATGTTATTTTAAAACGACATTGGGTTTTCCTAAAAACGATTCTAATTCATTCAGCACATCCCGGGTCGGTGCGATTCTATAAAAATCAGACAGTTTTATACTCTTTTTGTCTTTCTCCATATAGACAATCACAGGATGTGTCCCTCTGTTATGTTGAATGATCTGTTGTATGTCCTTCATGACTGCATCCTGTTCCCTGTGAAAAGGTATTTTTAAAAATAATTTCTTCTCCCGCTTTTCCGCTCGTTCTTTTATATCTTCGATGGTTTGCACATTGTTGATAATTAGCTGCAGCTTATTGTTCCTTTCCTCCATTTTTCCATCAAACCATAACACATTTCCTTCCTTTAAGTGTGTCATAATTTGACGATAGACTGCAGGAAATACGACTGCTTCCAGTTCTCCTGTTTCATCACTGATTTCGAGAAAAGCCATGACTTCCCCTTTTTTAGTGCGTATCGAACGGATAGAAGTAATATAGCCTCCTATTGACGTTCTTGATCCCTGCCTGGAATCAGTAATCAATGTCACACCAACGTCTTCAAAAAGAGGCCTGTAGGATGATACAGGATGATTCGACAGATACAGTCCCAATACTTGTTTTTCGAAACTTAATTTCGTTTCCACATTCATGGTTTCCACTTCTACATATTTCGGTTTAAGCAGGAACACATCTTCTTCTTTGAACAAATCATGGTCATCCTCAGGATTGACGAGCTCTGCATGCTGGATAGCGACGTCAAGGCTTGCTAAAAGCGTTGCCCGGTCTATATTGAATTCATCAAAGGCACCGGCAAGAACCAGATTCTCCAAAATCTTTCGGTTAATGATTTTTGAAGACACCCTCATGCAGAAATCGAACAAATCATCAAAGGGTTTATCATTCCTCACAGCGATGATTTCTTTCAAAGCCTGTGCCCCGATCCCCTTGATCGCACCTAAACTGTAACGGATCCTGTCTTTTCCCTCTACAGAAAAAACAAATTGACTGCTATTTACGGAAGGAGGCAGAATGTCGATGCCATATTGTTTTGCTTCCCTGATATACTGTGAGATTTTCGTCTCATTTCCAACGACCGAAGTAAGAAGGGCAGATAAAAAGTAAGCAGGATAATGAGTTTTCAAGTAGGCCAATTGATAAGCGATCATGCTGTATGCGACAGCATGGGACCTGTTAAATCCATAATCCGCAAACCGGACGATAAGGTCATAAATGCCATCCGCCACTTCTCTTGTGTATCCTTTTTGAATGGATCCTTTCACAAAATGCTCTCTCTCCTGATCAAGGACGTCTTTTTTCTTTTTAGAAACGGCTCTTCTTAATAGATCGGCTTCCCCTAGGGAGAATCCTGCCATTTTCGAAGCGATTTGCATGATCTGTTCCTGATAGACAATGACTCCGTACGTCATTTCAAGGATCGGTTTTAAGTCAGGATGTGGATATTCCACGCTTTCCTTTCCGTGCTTCCGATTAATATAGGTCGGGATGTTTTCCATCGGGCCAGGCCTGTACAGGGCATTGACAGCTACGATATCTTCAAATGAAGTCGGCTTCAACCTGGTCAATACATTGCGCATACCTTCTGATTCAAGTTGAAAAATTCCATTGGTCTGCCCTTTACTCAGCAGCTCGAATGTCTTGGAATCATTTACCGGAATCTCTTCCAATGAAAACCGTTTATCTCTTCCCCTCCTGATATTCTTTACGATCCTCTCCAAGATGCTTAGATTCCTGAGACCGAGAAAGTCCATTTTCAATAAGCCGATTTCTTCAAGGATATCCATTGAATACTGGGTCAGGTGAATCCCTGAAGCACTTCCCTGTATCGGGATCCACTGCACCAAAGGATCTTCGCTGATCACAACGCCGGCGGCATGGGTAGATGTATGGCGCGGGAGACCCTCAAGCTTCAGGGCTGTTTCGAATAGCTTTTTATATAACTCATTATTCTCTATGAATTCACGCAGCTCTTTTGATTTTCCAAAGGCTTCTTTCAATGTGATGCCCAGTTGATTCGGAATCAGTTTGGAAAGCTGCTCCTGTTCTTTCATATTCAAGCCGAAGACCCTGCCTGTATCCCTCAAGGCAGCCTTCGCTGCAAAAGTACCGAATGTAATGATCTGCGCGACATGAAGAGATCCGTATTTTGCTTCCACATATTCAATCACTTCATCCCGGCGGTGATCCGGAAAATCAATATCGATATCAGGCATCGATACTCTTTCAGGATTAAGAAAACGCTCAAAGAGTAAATGATGTTTGATTGGATCGACATCGGTGATACTGAGGGCGTAGGAAACAAGTGAACCCGCTGCAGATCCCCTTCCCGGGCCGGTCAGGATATCTCTATCCCTTGCAAACTTCATAAAGTCCCAGACGATGAGGAAATAATCACTGAACCCCATCCTTCCAATAACATCGAGTTCATAATCAAGACGCTCGAGATACTCCGGGGTTATTTCATCAACCTTTTCACTCAATCCTTTTTCACAAAGATGGGTCAGTTCCTGCTGAGCGGTCACTCCATCAGGCAGAGGATATTTTGGGAGGAGCTGCTGATGAAAGGGGATCCGCACTCTGCATTCGTCCGCGATCTTCAATGTGTTCTCAAGCACTTCCACCTCTTCTGAGAAAAGATCGACCATTTGCTCTCTAGTCTTGAAATAGTACTCCTCTGTCTCAAGTACCACCCGTTCATCTTCTGAAAGCTTGACTCCATCCCTGATCGCACCCATGCATTCATGTGCAAAATGATCTTCCTGGTTCAAATATTGGACGTTGTTTGCCGCGACCATGTTCACACCGGATTCCCTGGCTGTCTTTTTAAGTAGCGGGATAAGTGCTTCTTCTGCTTTCAATCCGTGTTTTTGCAGACTTATATAAAAAGAATCCTGTCCAAACATTTGTTGATAGGTATGTATGGCTTCCTTCGCCTTATCCTCTTCATCATTTAATAGATGGGTTTCTATTTCACCGTGAGGACCTGGAGTGATGGCAATCAAACCTTCACTGTAGGAATTGAGCCATTTCAGTGGAATTCCGTTTGAGGATTTGGCTCCGATCGCACTCGATATCTTCAATAGATTCTGATATCCTCTATTATTCTTGCTTAAAAGCACCAAGGGAAAAGACTGATCTTCACTGACAGCCACATCTGCCGTCAATCCAATGATCGGCTTGACCCCTTCCTTCAAGCACGCCTTATAAAAAGGAATGGCAGCATACATCATATTTTTATCAGTTAACGCCAATGCTTTATATCCGAGCGTTTTCGCTTTATGTACAAGTCCATCTATGGAGATTGTGCTGGAAAGTAAACTATAAGCGCTTGCTACCTGCAAATGAACAAACGACATATTATGCACACCCTTTTAGTTTCAATATACTTATATTATAGGTAAGAAAAGCAAAAAAAGAAAATATGTTCTCCCTCATATCCTGTCCCAGAAACCCATATAGTTATCGTAAGAGAAGATTTGCTCATATGGAGTTGATGAAATGGCTGAAGCCTTTTTTCCTGAATTGATTAAAAGTTTCTTTATCGCTTTTGGCGTTTTATTAGGAGGGTCCTTAATGGGCGGGTTGGCTTCGTTTATGATGGGACAGCCTTTGTTCATCGAGATGTGGCGCCTTTCCAATTTCTTGCGGATCTGGGCAATCATCGCTGCAATCGGGGGTACGTTCGATACGGTATACAATGTTGAAAAGGGATTCTTAAATGGAGAAACAAAAGAAGTGTTTAAACAATTCCTATTGATTCTTTCTGCTTTAGGCGGAGCCAACACTGCCGCACTGATTATTTCCTGGCTGACACAGGAGCATATATCGTCATGAGGATCCCGCCATATTACAAACTGCCATCATGGCAGCGTTTTTTTGTCGGTATGGTTGTAGGGGGCATCGTCAGCTGGATGATCTTCATTTACATGTTCGGGGCCATGCACGAAAAGCAAACGCAACTGATTGAAGAGCAGAAAAATGAAATCAGCAAATATAAAAACACCCTCTCCTACCTGCAGGAAGAATACAAACAATTGAATGAAGAAAACGAAGAACAGTTAACCATTCAGGAAGTGAAAATCAAAATTGTAAATCCTACTAAAACAAAAGTTGAATTGCTAAGCATCCATGAAACTGAGGATCGGTTGAGCGGGGACCTCCGAAGCCTGATCAATAATGATTTGGAATCCGTATACGGAAACCGGGACCTGATCAAGAAAATCATCGAGAATAAAACCGTGAAACTGAATGAAAAAGACTTCACCTTTAAAGTGCGGGAGATGTATTTCTGGACGACCACTCAAATTACGCTGGAGCTAAAATATGAGGATTAAAAGAAATGCGGAGGCGGCTCGACCAGAGGCGACAAGCATAAGATGAACCTGACGGAAAGGCGCTTTTTGCCTTTTTGGCAGGTTTAGCTTATGACCTCGAGCCTCTAGCCGCCAGAGCTGGACAATACGAAATGCGGAAGGGCTTTGCTCAGAGGCGGGTGGCATAAGATGAAGCGGCCATGAAGGCGTCTTTTGCCTTCTTGGACGTTTCGGCTTATGACATGTGCCTCTAAGCCCTGGAGCTGGACAATACGAAATGCGGAAGGGCTTTGCTCAGAGGCGGGTGGCATAAGATGAAGCGGCCATGAAGGCGTCTTTTGCCTTCTTGGACGTTTCGGCTTATGACATGTGCCTCTAAGCCCTGGAGCTGGACAATACGAAATGCGGAAGGGCTTTGCTCAGAGGCGGGTGGCATAAGATGAAGCGGCCATGAAGGCGTCTTTTGCCTTCTTGGACGTTTCGGCTTATGACATGTGCATCTAAGACCTGGGGCTGGACAATACGAAAAGCGGAGGCGGCAAGCATATGTAAAGCTCCCTAAAACAGGGAGCTTTTACAATTATTTATTAACAATAATAATTCAATCAGCCCTGCAAACCTCACGCAGGTCCCGAAGCACATCCTCTTTCTCTTCCCAAGAATAAATCGAAGCGCCTGCCGCCAACGGGTGTCCGCCGCCGTTGTATTTTTTGGCGATGGTGTTGATGACTGGTCCTTTCGAACGCAGGCGTACACGGATCTGGTCATCTTCTTCGATAAAGAATACCCATGCTTTGATTCCTTTCACATTGCCTAGCGTACTTACCAATAGGGAGGCTTCCGAAGGGACCACTCCATGCTGTTCAAGGATTTCTTTGGACATCACCATCTGGCCGCATCCATCTTCATCCATTTCGAAGTTTTGGAGAACAAATCCGTGAAGCTTCATTACATTCGGATCGACTTCATACATTCTGTTGAAAAGTTCGTTCCGGTCAAAATCGAAACGGATCAATTCACCTGCTATATCAAATGTTTTCTGCGTGGTGCTCGGATAAAGGAATCTTCCCGTGTCTCCGACGATGCCGGCAAACAACAGACGCGCTGCGCTATCCGGAAGAACCAGCCCTTTGTCTTTGCCGAATTGATAGAATTCATAAATCATCTCACTGACGGAACTGGCAGTCGTATCGATCCACAAATGATCACCATACGCATCTTCATTTGGATGATGATCGATTTTCACAAGCTTTTCCCCCAGTTTGTAGCGGCTGTCGCAGATCCGTTCTTCGTTGGCAGTGTCGCAGACAATGATCAGGGCTCCCTCAAAGACTTCATCTTCTATCGGATCAAGACGGTTCAGATAATGAAGAGTTTCTTCCTCCAATCCGACAGCATATATGTTTTTTTCAGGAAAAGAAGCTTTCAGCATTTCAGCAAGTCCGCCCTGTGAACCGTATGCATCGGGATCTGGACGGACGTGTCTATGGATGATGATGGTTTCATATTGTTTGATTAATTCCAGGATCTGTTCTTTCATAAGTATCTCCTTTTTTCACGAAATTTTCATTTGGCAATCTGATCTCTTACCTGTAAAATAGTAGCGAGAAAGCCAGCACTGGAGGATAAGGACTATGTATTTTCTCGCATTTTTCATTACATTAGCTTTTACTTTTTATATTTTTTATAAAGTTAAGCAAGTCAGAAGCAATCGGCCGATGGAGAAGAAGTGGCTTTCTGCAAAGGCTAGTATGGCTCTCGGCTTGTTCGTCGCTTTATTCGGTGTCAATCAGCTTGTATTATTTCCAGGTACAGTGACATATATCGTGGGGGCCCTGTTCATCTTGATCGGATTCGCAAGCGGCTGGACAGGCTATAAATATTATAAGCATGTGCTTCCCTATGCGGAACGTGAAGCCAAAGAACTGGACGGCAACTAAGGCCATGAAGACCGGGATCGTCATTCCCGGTCTTTTTTTCTGCAAGCATGCTGCTGCCGGGATAAAAGTTGACTTTTCTTTCCGCTCGTACACATCACATCTTCCCTGGTCACATCCACTCTGTATTTCAAGCTGTACCTTTTATAAAAATCTTTTTTCTTAATGTCTGTCTATCAATTGACAGATCATAAGGGACTTACCGACAAGAACCCCGTCACTGTATACTTCAACATCCACTTTACCGAACTTTCTCCCGACATCAAGGACCTTAGGATGAATTTCAAGCATACTTTCCATCTGCACCGGTTTGATGAAATAGATGGTCATGTTCTCGACAACGAGATCACCTTTTTTATATGGCTTCAATACCCGGTTGGCAGCTTCTGTCATGAGTGTGGTGAAGACCCCGTAGGACATGGTTCCAAGCCCTGTTGTCATCTGGGGGGTGACCGCAAAGTGATAGATTTCTTTGTCTCCTTTCTTCTCACCCGCTTCCACTCCATTGCTGATCAGGTCATCGATCGTTTCTCCCACCTGGGGCTGTCTCTGGATCATTTGCAGCGCCTTCAGGACATCCTGGCGTGAAATGATCCCCTGCAGCTTGTTCTGTTCATTTACGACCGGCAGGACCTCGATTCCTTCCCAGATCATCATATGGGCTGCCGAGGCAACACTTGTCTTCGAACTGACCATGATCGGCTGCTTGGTCATGATCTTGTCAATCCCGATATGCTTTTCCTGTCCCATTACATCCTTGGACGTCACCATCCCATGCACTTTCAGGTTTTGATCGACGACCGGGAACCTGCTGTGGAATGTGTATTGATTTTTTTCATACCAATCTTCAAGAGTATCATTTACATATAAGTAAGCCGTGTTATCCACTTTCGTCAAAATATCTTCTACGAGGACGATTTCCTTTTTGATCAGTTGATCATAAATCGCCCTGTTGATCATTGCCGCCACTGTAAACGTGTCGTAGGAGGTGGAAATGATTGGAAGTTCCAGTTCATCAGCAAGCTTCTTCACTTCATCTTCAGTGTCAAAGCCTCCTGTGATCAGGACGGCAGCTCCCGCTCTTAATGCATGCTCATGGGCTTTTGTACGATTTCCGACGATCAGCAGGTTGCCCGCTTCGGTATAACGCATCATCGCTTCCAGCTTCATAGCACCGATGACAAATTTATTGAGCATCTTGTGAAGACCCGTTCTTCCGCCGAGAACTTGTCCATCGATGATATTTACCACTTCGGCATATGTCAGTTTCTCGATATTTTCTTTTTTCTTCTGTTCGATCCGGATCGTTCCGACACGTTCGATCGTACTCACGTAGCCTTTTATTTCCGCATCTTTAATCGCTCGATAAGCTGTTCCTTCACTGACGCTCAGTGCTTTTGCGATTTGGCGGACGGATATTTTTTCTCCAACGGGGAGGGAATCTATGTATTCTAAAATTTGTTCATGTTTGGTTGCCAAGCTTTTCACCCTTCTTTTTTACGTCCTGCTTAATAGTATCATTATAATGTGAAAAGCTTGGGGTTTCAATTTTATCAGGGTTTACGGCTGTTTATCCATCAACCGAAGGAGCGCAGCCTCTTTTTTCGTACCGTCGAAGCCTTTGTACCTTTAGATGCTTTAGCAGGGCTGAAAAGGAGTGCAGCAAGGTTGCCGGCAATCACAAATGTGGCCAATACGAGCCAGCCGATTGCGAATGCCCCCTCCAGTCCCCCGGCTTCGATCGATAATCGTGGAGCTGCATAATACAATAATGCCCCCGTCAATAATAAACAAAGAATATAACGTTGTTTCTTCACATTATTCCTCCTCTCTAAGCATGTTTCATGTATATGCAGAGAAGGACAAGATATTGTGTGAAAACTGAAAAGAGAGTGACGCATAGGTCACATCCAACTTCTATACATCACTCTCTTCTTCCATCAATATTCGATTACGTCTCCTGCAGACATGACCTGTCCTTCGCAGCCATCCAGCATCTCCACAAATTGATGCGGATCCTGTTTGATAGGAGGGAAGGTATTGTAATGAATCGGTACCACCTTCTTCGGTTTCAGGAATCGAGCGGCTTCTGCTGCATCCTCAGGGCCCATCGTGAAGTTATCCCCGATCGGCAGGAATGCCAGATCAATCGGATGACGTTCACCGATCAGTTTCATATCCGAGAATAATCCCGTATCTCCTGCATGATAGATCGTTTTTCCTTCGATGAATAAAAGAAGACCTGCCGGCATGCCCATATAGATGATTTCATTTCCATCTGTCATGAGTCCTGAACCGTGGAAAGCCTGTGTCAACTTCACTTTCCCGAAATCGAACTCATACGCTCCACCAATGTGCATCGGATGGGTCTTGACAAGCTGCCAGCTGAGGTACGTCGCGAGTTCATGGTTGGCAATCACAAGTGAATCGTTTTTCTTTGCCAGTTCCACTGTATCTCCTACGTGATCGTTATGACCGTGTGTCAGGATGATCACGTCCGGCTTTTCGTCCTCTACCTTAAGATCTGTCAGTTCATTTCCATTAATGAATGGATCGATCAAGATTGTTTTGTCATTCGTTTCAATTTTCACTACTGAATGTCCATGGTAAGAAATCTTCATTGTATCTCCTCCTGCATGATCTATTATTGTATATAGTTTGATATACCCTGATTTTCAAGTTTTTAAAAGTTGAATTACTAAATGGATTGTTGTTTGAATATCCTTGACCGTTCCTTTCCGCTGCAGGCACTTGCTTTCCGCGGGGAGGAAGTCAAGCCTCCTCGGCGTTCCGCCTGTGGGGTCTTGACTTTTCCTCTATTTCCCGCCGGAGTCAAGTGCCTTCCGCTCCAATCCACTCTAAGTTTTAAGAATAGTATTAAATGCAAACAGCCATTCAATAAAACAAGATTAATATACTCACTAATGTGCGTTACTTAGCATTAATAAAAACACTGATTATGCTTAAGATTTTGAGTCGTTCTAGCTGTTGATTGGAGTGCAAGACGAAGACTCCTGCGGGAGAAGTGGCCAATGTGAGACACCGCAGGCTTGCCGAGGAGGCTCAGGGGTCACCCGCGGAAAGCGAAGTATTGCACGGAAATCAACTGCGGTATTTAACTATGGATAAACAAAAACCGGCCCAGAGAAATTCGTCTGCGGCCGGCATGGGTGTATTAAAGCTGTTCTAATTGTGTTCTTGTATCTGAGTAATCAAGGCCGTGTGCTTCTGCAACAGCTTGATATGTTACATATCCGTTCAAGGTATTGATACCTTTAAGAAGTGCTTCATTATCGAGGCATGCTTTCTTGTAGCCTTTAGAAGCGATTTGGATTGCATAAGGCACAGTTACGTTTGTTAATGCAATCGTAGAAGTACGCGGTACAGCTCCTGGCATGTTCGCAACGGCATAGTGAACGACACCATGTTTTTCATACGTTGGATCATCATGAGTCGTGATGCGGTCTGTCGTTTCAAAGATACCACCTTGATCAATCGCGATATCAACTACAACCGATCCAGGAGTCATTGATTTGATCATGTCTTCTGTTACCAGTTTCGGTGCTTTGGCTCCAGGGATCAGAACGGCACCGATAACCAGGTCGGCTTCTTTTACTGCCTGCTCGATATTTAACGGGTTGGACATAAGCGTAGTCACATCGCTGCCGAAAATATCATCAAGCTGACGCAGACGGTCCGGGTTCAGATCAAGGATGGTTACATTCGCCCCTAATCCGACAGCCATTTTCGCTGCATTCGTTCCGGCAACCCCTCCGCCGATGATCGTTACTTTACTGCGGCGCACACCTGGGACTCCTGATAGAAGCACTCCTTTACCTCCATGAATCTTTTCAAGGAATTGAGCACCGATCTGGGTAGCCATGCGTCCTGCCACTTCACTCATTGGAGTCAGCAGTGGAAGCGCACGATTCACTTCGACAGTTTCGTAAGCAATCGCTACTACTTTATTATCGATAAGAGCCTTTGTAAGTTCCGGTTCTGGTGCAAGATGTAAGTATGTAAATAAAATCAGCCCTTCACGGAAATAAGAATACTCGCTTGGAAGTGGTTCTTTTACCTTCATGACCATATCCATCGACCATGCTTCTGAAGCAGTTCTTACAATATGTCCGCCTGCAGCAGTGTAGTCTTCATCTGTAAAACCAGATCCCATCCCTGCTCCGGACTCAATATAAACCTCATGTCCAAATTGAACAAGGTTGACGACACCAGCGGGAGTCATCGCTACACGGTTTTCATTATTCTTGATTTCCATTGGCACACCAATACGCATATATGCCTACCTCCTATTTCCACTATTGCTCCTTCAGAGCATCACTTCATAAATATAACATTTTCCATATATAATAGCTAAGAGAATTTCGCATCCCTGTAAGCACTTACATTCTAACAAATAAACAACAAAATATCTCTACTTTCCACTAAAATTATTAATGTTTATTTCTTCGCTTTTTTGCAAAAATTCTATAAAATAGGATGGATATGAAATAAACGTACAAAGGAGACTCCAATGGTGAAACAACCAGTGATTGAACGGCTTGGTCTGGAGCCGGTTCCAATAGATCAAAAAAATACGACATGGAAAGAATATTTCATCATTCAGCTAGCCTTTTCGGTCAATGCCGGCAACTTCCTGCTTCCCGCTTTGGCTGTGCTTGAAGGAGGCTTGTCTTTTGCAGCTGCATTCACGTGTACAGTCATAGGGGCGCTAGCTGCGTTTCTGCTTGTGTCTTTTCTGTCGCTTCCGGGATCCAGGTATGGACTGCCTGCACAATATGTACTCAGGACCCTGCTCGGTACAAAGCTTTCAATGCGTATCGCTTCCCCGATCCGGTCACTGACATCCCTTTACTGGTTCAGTGTACAGACGATCGGTGGTACGTATGTCTTTTTGTCGATCGTTGAAAAGGTTTCAGGCGTGTCACTGCCTTTCATCCCCATCGCAGCAGGTCTGGCGCTCATCATGACGCTTCTCGCTTTAGTCGGATTTCAAGCAGTGAAAGAAGCGACGAAATATTTCATCCCGGTCCTTGTACTCGGCCAGCTGGTCATCCTTTATTTGTTTGTAACGAAAGGGCTGTTACCTGGAAACTTGTCTGTTTTAACAGAAGGAACAAAAGAGTCGGGGGCTGCTGCATTCTTTTTTTATTCCAGTTTAGTGTTCGTTCAATATGTATCCGGTGTCAGTGCATCCGCCGATATTACACGCTACAGTAAAAGCAGTTCCCACGGATTTTGGGGTCTGTATGGAGGAAATGTAGTGGGATTCATGATGACCGCTTTATTAGGCGGTTTGTGCGCAAGCTTGTTCGGGGAACTTAATCCATTTGTCGTCGCAAGTGAGCTTACTTCTTCTCTGATACTTTTAATAATCATTACCTTATGTGCGATGGTTTCCATGATTTCTATCAACCTCAGCAATGCCTATACAGGGGGCTACAGCTTACTGAATGCCCTGCCAAGGCTCTCGAGGATTCAATGTGCTGCTGCCTTTGGAGCTGCAGGTATTTTTTTAAGCTGTATTCCATCTCTCGTTCTCAATGCACAGGGCTACATATCATTCCTTGGCATTCTGATCATCCCCATTTCAGCAATCGTGACAGCTGATTATCTGTTCGTAAAAAAAGGAAAATTGACCGAAAGCTCTCTTCTTCAGCTTATGAATGGCACATCAACCTATAATAAAGAAGCTTTATGGGTGCTTGTCACCGGGATGATAACCTATATACTCATCCCCGAAACCTATTCCCCCGGCTTTCTATCTTTCATCTTGACATCGGTTGTTTATTCGATTGTGAAGCAGCGTTCGTATTCAGGTGAACACTCTCCTTCACTTGAAAATAAGCTTGGATAACAAAAGGCTGATCCTACCGTGCGGATCAGCCTTTTTCCTGGCGATTACTGATTATCTTCCCCGTGATTTTCATACGTGTTGTAATGGCCATTCTCCGTATCGATCACACCACTCGTATATGAATTCATGATTTGCTGGCTTACTTGCTCGCTTCCCTGCTCATCGTACGTATACTGCTCCTGCGGATTCTTTTTCTTCATGGGACATCCCCCTATCATGAGATTTTTTTCTTCTATATTGTTCGATTATCTGCCACAAGCTATAAGTGGAAAAATGTAGTATGATAAAGGTAAGGAGGGGATAACAATGAGTTTAAAATATCAGAACATATTAGTAGCCGTAGATGGATCTAAAGAAGCGGAATGGGCTTTCCAAAAAGCGATTGCGATCGCTAAGCGAAATGATGCTACACTTTCATTGATTCATGTTATCGATACCCGCTCTTTTGCAGCGATTGAGTCATATGATCGCACAGTCGGTGAAAGAGCGATCCATTATGCTGAAGAACTTCTGCAAGAATATAAAGCAGAAGCGGCCGAAGCAGGAGCAACAAAGGTAAAAACGTATGTTGAATATGGTTCTCCTAAAGTTATCATCCCCAGAGAAGCAAACAAGAACATTAAAGCAGACCTGATCATATGCGGGGCAACCGGCTTAAATGCCGTTGAACGCTTTCTGATCGGAAGCGTATCAGAACATATTACACGTGCTGCGCATTGTGATGTCCTTGTTGTACGGACAGAAGACAAAGAAGATTAATATGAATTATGACGTCAGAAAGTGAAGAGAGGCAGGAATCGCCAGATCCTGCCTCTTTTTCTTTATTTGGTTTTTATCATTTCATCTGCTTTTAAAAGTGATTTACCTTTATCGATTTGGAGTTTCACTTGTTCAAACCCTGTCCCGCCGTATGAATTCCTTCTTTCAACCGCTGCATAGAGCGTCAAGATTGAATATAAATCCTCTTGGATAAGGTCCGAATATCGCTGATAATGCTCCAGTGAAACATCTTTTAAATAATACCCTTCCTCGATACAGTGCAGGACCAACTTTCCCACAATCTCATGAGCTTGTCTGAAAGGGACGCCTTTAGCTGCCAAATAATCAGCAAGCTCGGTTGCATTCGAAAAATCATTCGAAACGGCTTCTTTCATTCTCTGTTGTTTGACCGTCATCGTCCGGATCATTCCATTGAAAATCTTCAATGAACCGACAACTGTTTTGACAGTGTCGAACATGCCCTCTTTATCTTCCTGCATATCTTTGTTATACGCGAGCGGAAGGCCTTTCAGTACGGTCAGAAGTGAGACGAGATTTCCATTCACTCTCCCCGTTTTCCCTCTGACCAGCTCGGCCATGTCAGGATTTTTCTTCTGTGGCATGATGCTGCTTCCCGTCGTAAAGCTGTCATCCAATTCGATGAATTGAAACTCTTCCGTCGACCAGAGGATGAACTCTTCAGCCAGTCGGGAAAGATGTGTCATCAAGAGAGAGCTGTTGCTTAAGAACTCCACGATGAAATCGCGGTCGCTCACTGCATCCAGGCTGTTTTCGTAATAGGAACCGAAACCAAGCTGTTCAGCTGAATACGCTCTGTCAATCGGAAATGTCGTGCCTGCAAGCGCACCGGCCCCGAGAGGCGAAATATCGATTCTCTTCAGTGAATCTGATAACCTCTCTTTATCCCTCTGCAGCATCCAGAAATAACACATTAGATGATGAGCAAAAGAGATCGGCTGAGCACGCTGCAGGTGGGTATAACCGGGTATGATCGTTTCCACATTCTTCTCGGATTGGAGGAGGATCCCTTCCTGCAGTTCATTGATCAATTCAATGATTTCCTGCACTCTGCGTTTTAAAAATAAATGCATATCCGTAGCGATCTGGTCATTCCGGCTTCTTCCTGTGTGAAGCTTACCGCCGACTTCACCAATCTCGTCGATCAATAGTCTCTCAAGATTCAAGTGGATATCTTCATACTCCACAGAGAAATCGAGTTCCTGATCAACAGCCTTTTGATATAACGTTTGGAGCCCTTGAAGAATTTGTTCGGCTTCTTTTCCAGAAAGGATGCTGCATTTTTTCAGCATGGTCACATGGGCGATGCTGCCTTCAATGTCCTCAAGGACCAATTCCTGGTCGAATGAGATGGATGCGTTGAACTCATCCACCCATTCTTCAGGCTTTTTCGTGAATCTTCCGCCCCAGAGCTTACTCATAAAGTCACTTTCTCCTTTTTCTCATTGTTAATCACGGAAGAAACCTTCGTAGGCAGACCCCAAAGCTTGATGAAACCAACTGCAGCATCATGATCGAATTCATCCGCTTTTGTATAGGTAGCCAGATTTTCATCATATAAAGAATTCGGGGATTTTCTTCCTTCCACGATGGCATGACCTTTGAACAATTTCACGCGAACGACTCCGTTTACATACACCTGAGTTTGATCAAGAAATGCTTTTAGTGCTTTATTTAATGGTGAGAACCACAGGCCTTCATAAATTAATTCCGTCATTTTTTTCTCAATGACCGGTTTGAAATGGGCTAATTCTTTCACCAATGTAAGATCTTCAAGTTCTTTATGTGCCTTTAACAATGTAACAGCACCCGGGCACTCATACACTTCACGGGACTTGATGCCGATCAAACGGTTTTCCACATGGTCGATGCGCCCTACCCCGTGTTTTCCTGCAACGACGTTCAATTCAGAAATCAATTGATCCAACGGGTACGCCTGGCCGTTCAATTCAACCGGAACTCCGTGCTCAAATGTGATTTCCACTATATCTGCCACATCTGGTGCGTATTCAATGCTGCATGTGAGATCATATGCATCTTCCGGTGGAGCCGTCCAAGGGTTTTCCAATACACCGCATTCGTTGCTTCTTCCCCATAAGTTCTGGTCGATGGAATATGGTGAATCAAGGTTGATTGGAATCGGAATGCCTTTCTCTTTTGCATACTCGATTTCTTCTTCACGGGACCATTTCCACTCACGTACGGGGGCAATCACTTCAAGATCCGGATTCAAAGCCTGAATGGAAACTTCAAAACGCACCTGGTCATTTCCTTTACCTGTACATCCGTGCGCCACTGCTGCTGCTCCCTCTTTTTCAGCCACCTCAACAAGCTTACTTGCAATCAATGGTCTTGAAAGAGCTGAAACCAACGGATATTTCCCTTCATATAAAGCATGACTTTGTAAAGCAAGCAGTGCATAATCCTTCGCAAATTCTTCCTTTGCATCGATCACATAGCTTTTTGACGCGCCGACCGTCAATGCTTTTTCTTTTACAAAATCCAAGTCCTTTCCTTCTCCGACATCTAAACAGCAGGCGATGACTTCATACCCTTTTTCCTTTAACCATTGCACTGCCACTGACGTATCTAATCCTCCTGAATAAGCCAAAACCACTTTTTTATTCAATCGTATTCCCTCCAGTTGTTGTTTTATATAAATCGAGATTAATAAAAGCATTTAAATGAATAATTATTCTTTTGAATGAATTTATATTAACAACTTCTATTGTGTTTATCAATACTTATTCATAAATTTGTATAAATATTTTATCGAGCGAAGCTGGAAATATTGGGATGAATGGATTTTGGAGGGATTTTGATGTAGGATTTATGGTATCGATACAACCAGAAAAGGAGAACTGTCTAGCATATATGAGCACAATAAAAAAATATTTCACCTTCGACCCGCGCTTAAAAATAGATGTGCCTTGCCTGTTAGAGGATTGGATCGCATATCCTCCTCAAACTCAGGAAACCATACTTCTCGAGTGGGAAAGGGTAAGAGGCACTATTCCTGATCGTATTGGAGAAATTGAAAAGGATATTGAAGAGCTGCTGTCCTCTCTTGGACAAGAGGATGATTTTGAGGAATCATGCAGACTGAACAGCGAGATATCCGAGAGGGCTTCCGAGATCAATGACTTGTGGCTATGGTATCGAACAACGCCGAAAAAAAAATAGGCATTCTCTCTTGAATTCAAAAAAAGCGAAGGAGCACTTCCAGCTCCTTCGCTTTCTTTCATTTATTGATTTTTCTTCAAACGCAGATAACGATACTGATAATACTTCTCTGCAAAATCGGTGATCTTACGGGAGAGCTGATAATTCACTCCGGCACCGATCGCCATGCTGACAAGCGGAAGACCGGACCACTTCTTACCTTTGAACATCGTGATTGCAAGTCCTTTGAGCGCATGCTTCATCGGTCCTTCAAGCCAAGTATAATCAGTCAGCTGTTCAGATCCGTCGTAAAAATAATTCGTATCCTTCTTATTTAAATCCTCCATCAGATCCTCCCAGGCCAGCGCACGGAGTCGTGAAGGCAGGGTTGATGCATGGAACACTTTCAATGCCGTCATCATTTCAAACGGGGTCTGGACGTCAAATCCGTAGGTAATGGCAATCAGCTGGACAGAACGCAGATTGATTACCGCCATTGCCGGCAAATCAGAACCGAGGGCCACAATGCCGCCTGTTCCCGTAATCCCGCCTTGGAATAATGAGTAGATGCGGTGGCGTCCTGCATGCTGCTCTGCGATATAGTGAAGCTGATCGATCGTGAGGTATTGAAGATCTTCTATCGTCTGAATCTCCTGATTGAAAGCACGTGCTGTCACAAGAATCCGTTCACGCGCATCGTTTTGCATCTGGGACCCCTGGATGAGGGAATGCATGTGGAACAGCCAGCCGTCCAGGCGCTGAAAGAACTGTTCCTGAACATCTTGCGGGATGGATTCAAATGCATAATCTAACCATTTAACATATGTATGTTCCAAATCATTCGCTTCATATTCATACAAGTCTTCTTTCCAAGCTTTGATTGACTGCCAAATTTGTTTATCCCGATCTGACCAGCTCATGACTTCCCACTCCTTACAGTTGTAAAATTAATTTTAGTATATCATAAAAAGTTCATTGCTTTCCGTTCATCAGCATTGCAATGTGAATTTTCTGTCATTTCCTTCTATAATATTGGACAAAAAACAGGATCACCGATAGAGGGCGATCCTGTTTTGAAATTAAAAATTAGATGTTTCCTTTTTCCATTACGTCGCGTGCGATCATGACTTCTTCGTTTGTCGGGATGATCATGACTTTTACCGGGGAGTGCGGATAGTTGAGGAATGCTTCTTCTCCGCGCACGTTGTTGCGTGCAGGATCCCAGTATACACCCATGAATTCAAGGCCCTGAAGTACTTTTTCACGGACAAGGCTGCTGTTCTCACCGATACCGGCAGTGAAGACGATCGCATCTACTCCGTACATGCGGGAAGCATAGGAGCCGATGTATTTGTGAATACGATTCGCGAATACTTCAAGGGCCAGTTCAGCACGTTCGTTTCCTTCAGAAGCTTGCTGCTCGATATCACGAAGGTCGCTTGAGAATCCGGATACACCAAGCATACCTGATTTTTTATTAAGGATGTTCAGGACTTCTTCAGCTGTTGAACCTGTTTTTTCCATGATGAATGGAATCAATGCAGGGTCGATGTTTCCTGAACGTGTCCCCATGGCTACTCCAGCAAGCGGTGTGAAGCCCATGGATGTGTCAATTGACTTTCCGCCTTCAATGGCAGCGATACTGGCACCATTACCCAAGTGACAAGAAATGAGGCGTACTTGCTCTTTCGGACGTCCAAGCATTTCAGCCGCCCTTTCGGATACGTATTTATGTGAAGTACCGTGGAATCCGTATTTACGGATTCCGAAATCTTCATAATACTCATACGGGAGGCTGTATAAGAATGAGCTTTCAGGCATGGACTGATGGAAAGCTGTATCAAATACCGCTACTGCTGGTACATTCGGAAGCACATTCTTGAATGCCTTGATACCTGTTATATTCGCGGGGTTATGAAGCGGAGCCAAATCTGAAAGCTCATCGATCTTTTCAATCACTTCATCTGTGATCAGGACAGATTCATTAAAAATTTCTCCGCCGTGAACGACCCGGTGGCCGATACCCTGGATTTCATCAAGAGAATTGATGATACCAAAGCCAGTCAGTTTTTCCAGAAGCATTTTGACCGCTACCTCATGATCTGGGATATCTGTTACTTCTTCTTTCTTTTCACCGTTCACTGATATGTTGAAAACCGCATTGTCCAAGCCAATACGCTCAATAAGACCTTTTGTGATGACTGTTTCTTCAGGCATATCGAATAGCTGAAACTTCAACGAAGAGCTTCCAGCATTGATAGCAATGATTTTGTTTGCCACGTTGTATCGCTCCTTTAATTTATAGGATCTTAACTATCTATATTGTGTTCATTGAATCACTTTTTATCTCTCAATTCCCCATTTAATCACTGTACACTATCGATTTCAAGAAAAAGCTTGAAATGACATCGTTTTCATGTTAAATTAAATATTTTCACAAAATTCGAAAAGGAAGCTCTTTCTCATATTACCGCATTACCTTGCCTGCTAAACAAAATAAACGCAAGAAAAAAGACTGCTTCAATAATTGTAAGCAGTCTTTTTACGATGTTATTTATTTTCAATCAGCCATTGATCGATCTTTGCAAGGATATCTTCAAGGCCCCGTTGGTTTGAAAGGCTTGGAAGATTCGCAAGCAGGACTTCTTTCGGGGCTTTCAGACCTTCTTTCTTCTTTTGAAGAATCAGGATGCTTTTCGCCGAGTTTTTATTTTTAAATAGAGAAAGAGGCAGCTGAAGGAAGCCTTGGATGTTCACTTTTTCTTTTAAAAATAAATGCAGCTGGCTGCTGAGTGGTGATTCGAATAGTCCATTTGGAACGATGAAGAACAGGTATCCGCCTTCTTTTGTATGTTTCATGCTTTGTTCGATGAATAAGTGATGTGCATAGGAGTGGCCTTCTTCAGCTTTTAACTCATAATCCTGTGCCCTGACATCATTTGGATAATATCCTACCGGAAGATCGCTAAGGACGATATCGACAGGGTCTATAAACAAAGGCTCCAATGCATCTTGATTGAAAAGCTGCAGCGGGTGCTTTTGAAGATTCGCACCAACATAAGCTAATTTAATCAATACATCATCGATTTCAACTCCAATGGATTGGGATTCGACGTGAGGCATCTGATTCAACACGGTTGTCAGCAGGTTCCCTGTGCCGATTGCAGGGTCTAAAACAGTCAGCTTCTCACTGCCCTGAGTGAATTTATTGACCAGGAAGCTGATAAATAATCCCAGAGAATCCGGAGTCATTTGATGATTCGGCTGAACATTTTCCTTCATGCCTTTTAAAATGGCAAATTGAAAGGCTTTGCGGATATCTTCATTTTCAATGCTGCCAATCTTTATTTCTTCATATTTTTTATGTAGACGTTTTTTTGTCAGTTCGCTCAATTCATCTTGCAGGATATCATCTTGAAAAAGGTTTTCCCCTGTTTCTGCAACGGCTTCTAAATAGCTGCATGCAAGCTCTTCTTTAAGAAGCTGGGATGTTTCATCGATGATCCCGAAGAGAGATTCGACTGGCGAATTCATCATATGCATTCATTCCTTTACCAACGTTTTCTGTCCTCTATTTTACCCATCGACGGGCACTTTGTAAAAAAACAATGCTGACCATACATCAGTCGGCAGGTCAGCATGTCTTTTGTTCTAGTAGTAGGTTGTATTATTTAGCATTTTTCACTGCTTCAACGGCAGCATCATAATCAGGATGATCAGTTGCTTCGCTCACATATTCCACATAGGTGACCTCATCGTTGCTGTTCACAACGAATACAGCACGGGCAAGCAAGCGCAGTTCTTGAATATGCACGCCGTATGCTTCACCGAATGAAAGGTCTCGGTGATCGGAAAGTGTTTGGACATTTTCAATTCCGTTCGCACCGCACCAGCGTTTTTGTGCAAATGGCAGATCGACAGATACCGTAAGCACTTCGACATTATCAAACTTAGTGGCTTCTTCATTAAATTTTCTTGTTTGCGCATCACAAACGCCAGTATCAATTGAAGGAACGACACTGATCAAACGAACCTTACCCTTTGAGTCATTCAGAGTCACTTCTGATAGATCATTTGCCAGTACCGTGAAATCAGGTGCTTTATCTCCAACCTTTACTTCATTACCGAGCAGTGTTACAGGGTTGTTCTTAAATGTAATGTTTGCCATTATTTGTTCCTCCTCTATGAATAATATGTACAAGTTTATAGTACAGAAAATCGGATGGTCAAAGCAAATGATAAGGGTTGACCATACCTTATCATTATCCTAACCCTACCCCAAAACATAGACCGTATCTTTGCGCTGCAGGCACAAGATTCCCCAGGGAGGAAGTCGAGCCTCCACGTTGCTGCGCTCCTGCGGGCAAGGAAAGTGGAGGCGGCTCTCTCAGCCCCGACAAGCATAAGCTAAATGAGCCGGGAAGGCGCTTTTTGCCTTCTTGGCTCATTTAGCTTATGACCTCGAGGGGCTAGCCGCCGGAGCTGGACAGGTCTCGACCTTTCCTCTATTTTCCGTCGGAGTCAAGTGCCTTCCGCTCCAATCCACTCTGTGGTGCAATTTTGATATGTTTTTCACATTAAAAAAGGGACTGACAATACTCTTCCTGATGGGAGTCAGCCCCTTACATCTGGTTCTAGAAATCCATATTCTGTTTTGATCCGTTTCCTTGATTATGGTTTTGATTTTGATTACCCTGGTCGTTCTTTTTCATCATGCCCTGGATTTTTTCGATGGCACCCGGGGCGAGGTCGAGCAGACGGTCCAATAAATGTGTGCTTTCATCCAGGTGGAGCATTTTGATTCCTCTTGAGCTGACGATCAGGAACGCAATCGGTGTGATGGATACTCCTCCACCGCTACCGCCGCCAAACGGCTGCTTTTTGGATGAGCCTCCGCCTCCACCGTCGCTGCCGCTTTTGCCGCCTTCCGAATCACTGTTTTTGCCTTTGCCATCGATGCTGAATTCACTTCCGCCTGCAGCAAAACCAAAGCCAACCTTGGATACCGTCAGGATGACGCTTCCATCCGGTGTTTCAACGGGATCTCCGATGATGGTATTTACGTCGATCATTTCTTTCAAGTTTTCCATTGCAGTGGTCATTAGACCTTCAATAGGATGTTCAGACATGACAAGTCCTCCTCATTAAACTGATTGTTGTTGTTCTTCTGAGAGTTTGGAAAGAGGCTTTGTTTTAAAGTCCGCCTTCCCGCCTCTCCAGTACCGAAGTATCTTGAAACCTACTAGGATAGCATTCCCTACCCGAAACTGGATAATACATGAAAAATGAGTTTGGATAATGGCTTTCTGGAAGGAAGGAATCACTTCAATCGATGGATGTGATTGAAGTCTCATATAACCGCTCATCAGTCCGATGATGCTTCCCTTCAACCCCCAGATCGTCCCTGTCATCGTCCCTGTAGAGGCGGCGTCCCCAGTGCCGAATAACGTCTTCCAATGAATATGATCTATTTTTACTTTGTTCAAAAACCTGCGGATGATTTTATGCAATTCCTGCACATGGGTAAGAATTTCTTTTGTGTCATTTAAACTGTTTATGAAATCTTTTGGTGTAATCTTCTTTTTAGACTCTTTTTCACTGGAAGGTTCGTTTTCCTTCCCGCGGATATTTTTCTCTTCCACTACAATATTTGGGCCATCGTCATCAAGCTTGACCAATGGTACATCAATCGTATATCTTAACAACCCGAACCAAGCCCTCAGCTTTACCTTGAAATGATCATTGTCATTACCGTGGTACAAAGATAGGGTGATGGTTAATTTAGTTATGAGAATAAGAATAATGATGACAAATATAAATGCCAAAATAATGAGTAAAGCCCATACCCAACCACTCATTTTTTCACAACCCTTCAACTTTTCATTATGGCCGAAGGAAGGAAAAATAAACGGTGCTGAGTGAATTATTTATCAGATGGTGAGATGATGTTCTGCCTGGCTGGTATTTGAAGCTCAATGTAAAAAAGAACCCGCTCTATTAAAAGAGCGGGTTCCGGATACCTATACGGCAGGTGAAAATTCCAGTTTCTTCTTTTCCTGAACAACTGTCGTGTCGGCAAATAAGTCATGTATCCCCTGTTTTTTAGTGGTGAACGCCACCACGATATATAAGATGAAAATGGTAGACGAAATAAAGCGGCCGATTAACTCTCTGAAGATAACGGTCCCCCAGGTTGGGCGGCGGCCTTTCAAATCTATTACTTTAATTCCCAGTACCATCTTGCCGATTGTTTGACTGAAGAACTTCGTCATCAAGACGAAATAGCTGTAAAAAACGATGGCAGAAAGAATGGAAATCGGCGCAAACATCGAACCATCCACCAACGAGATATCCAGCACTTTGAAAACCGGCTTGACGATGAGGCGTGTAATGCTGCCGATGACGATTAAATCAATCAGATATGCCCATACCCTCA
The DNA here is from genome assembly GCF_056159545.1 of Rossellomorea sp. ABR4_012. Lineage (NCBI taxonomy): Bacteria > Bacillati > Bacillota > Bacilli > Caryophanales > Bacillaceae > Rossellomorea > Rossellomorea sp. ABR4_012. The sequence goes on along the minus strand of NZ_JBSWVK010000001.1, from coordinate 1,414,792 downwards.
GCCAGAAACCCGCTAGAAAAAATCCTTTTGTTTGATTGTAAGGAGGAGGTGCCTGAACATTGGAGTGCTGCACAGTCATATCTTTATCGTCTGCCTCGTGTTTCTCTATTCCTTCCTCGTTTACTCGAGAGGTATCTTGATTTTCACTCACTTCATTCACCTTCCTTACTCAGAATATAGATACATTAATCGTGGTGAATTCGGATTGGACAGAAGCTTCACGAGTGCTGCCGCTTCAAAGTCCTGGCCGATCACTTTCTTCGCACTCATACTGAAGAACTCAGAGAAGGGATCGCCGCTTGTATATTCAAATACTTGTGCACCTTTCAGTTTATGATCCTTTTTCAGTGCTGCAATGACATCTTCTACATACCCAAAATCATCAATCAGATTTACTTCTTTTGCTTGTCGGCCGTCATAAATTCTTCCATCTGCAATCTTTTTCACTTGCGCTTCAGACATGTCACGACCGCTAGCGATGACTTCGACGAACCCTTCATAAGAATTATCGATCATTGTTTGAAGAATCTTTCTTTCTTCCTCAGTCATGTCTCTGGTGGGACTCATGATATCCTTATAAGGACCGCTCTTGATCGTGACGAAGTCCACACCATACTTTTCAGCAAGTTCGGAGTAATTGATACTTTGCATGATCACTCCCAATGAGCCGGTCAGCGTCTCTTTGCTTGCAAAGATCTTCGTTGCCGGTGCAGATATGTAATATCCTCCTGAAGCCGCCATGCTCCCCATTGAAACATAGACAGGCTTTTTAGACTTCTCTATGATTTCAACCAGCTTGGAATGGATTTGCGCACTCTCCACCACTCCTCCGCCAGGGGAGTTCACTTTAAGGACAATTCCTTTTACTGAGTCATCTTCCTGAACGGCATCAAGCTTATCCATGAAAAGTTCATGATTATATCCCGGACTCTGGAACATGGACGCTGCATCACCCGTGTCCTGGATGACCCCGTCCACCTCAAGGACCGCGATTCTCTTCTGCATATTTCCATCTTCAATGATTTCTTCCCCGAAAGCCTGTTCCGTACTGCCGAGCACTTCATCGAATGCCTTGTTAAAATCCCCAGTCAAAGCAGAAGTGGCGAAGTTCACCACAACAGAGACAAAGAACAAACCCGCGGCAATCGCCAGTGCGATCCATCTTTTCGCATTCATCTGTATATTCCTCCCTCGTTTATCCTATCTTATGTAAGGATATGAATATCATTCTCATGTCAAAACATGATAGAATATTCACAAAGTTATTTTAGCAGACTTTTGATGGAATGGGAAAAAATATCCTACTAAATTTTGGGAGGTACATAGAATGAACAATCGTCGAAATATTTACTTTTACGTATTAAAAGATGAAGCCATCCAGCCCAAGCTTGAAAAATTATATGATCTTGCCAAACGCTACGACTTTTCCATTGTAACATCCCCAAAAGATGCAAATATCATCGTAAGTGTTGGCGGCGACGGCACATTCCTTCAGGCTGTCCGCAAAACCGGATTCAGGCAGGACTGTCTGTACGCAGGTATTTCCACAGGCGGAACCCTGAGCATGTATTGTGATTTCCATATTGACGACACGTCCAAAATGATCGATGCGATGACGAAAGAACAAATAGAAGTAAGAAAATATCCTACCATCGAAGTGACGGTGGACGAGCAGACATCTTTTCTTTGTTTGAATGAATTCAGCATCCGTTCCGGCCTCATCAAAACCTTCGTGATGGATGTCTTCATTGACGATATACACTTTGAAACGTTCAGGGGGGACGGTATGATCATTGCCACTCCGACGGGAAGCACCGCTTATAACAAATCGGTTAACGGAGCAGTCGTCGATCCGATGATCCCATGTCTGCAGGTCAGCGAAATGGCTTCCCTTAACAACAACCGGTACCGTACACTCGGATCATCATTCATCCTCAGTGATAAACGAAGCCTTGAATTAAAAATCGTCCAGGATGGCAATGACTATCCTGCGATGGGAATGGACAATGAGGCACTGAGCATCCAGCATGTCGAGAAAGTGGAAGCCCAGTTAAGTGATAAGATAATCAAAACAGTAAAACTGAAGGACAACTCTTTCTGGGAAAAAGTAAAGAGATCGTTTTTATAATAAGAAAAGCGGAGGCGGCTCGTCCAGCCCCGACAAGCATAAGATGAATGGGCCGGGAAGGCGCTTTTTTGCCTTCCTGGACCATTTAGCTTATGACCTCGAGGGGCTAGCCGCCGCAGCTGGACAATATGATATGAAAAGCGGAGGCGGCTTAGTAAAAAGCTCCGGCAATGTGCCGGAGCTTTTTCATTATCATGCTGACAACTTCGCTTCACGTCTTCGTTTTCTGGCAAACTGAATGCGGGATGCTGTGAATATTGCCAACGCAATCCATATGAAGATAAACGATATCAGATGTGTTGCAGAGAATGTTTCACCATAGACCGTGACTCCAAGGATCAATGTGATAGTCGGTGCGATATATTGTAGGAATCCGACCATATAGAGCGGAATCTGTTGTGCACCTTTCGAGAAGAACAGCAATGGAATGGCGGTTACCGCTCCTGCTCCGATTAAGAGAAGATCCGTCCCCCAAGAAATGGTGAATAACGACGGCGTTCCGGCGCCGTACATATATCCCATATAAATCAATGAAACCGGTGCGATCGTCATCGTTTCTAGTGTCAATCCGATTGCTGAATCCACTTTGATCAGCTTCTTCGCGAGACCGTATAAGCCGAATGAAAATGCGAGCCCTATTGCAATCCATGGGAATTCCCCGTACGAAAGCGTAAGGATCATTACACCTGCAGCGGCTAGAACAAAGGACAGAATCTGCGCTTTTGACAGGCTTTCTTTTAATATGAACACCCCTAAAAGGACACTCACAAGAGGGTTAATATAATATCCGAGGCTCGCTTCCACCATTTGATCCGTGTTCACTGCCCAAATGTAGATGAACCAGTTGGCACTGATCAATAACGAGGCAAGCAATAATGCAAGCAGCTGTTTTTTCTTGGTCAATGAAGACTTTATGTAGGAAGTGAATGTCTTCCATCTCTTCGTGAAAAATAAAAATAACAGCATAAACCAGAAAGACCAAAAAATCCGGTTTGCCAATATTTCGTCAGCAGACACATGGTTTAACCATTTCCAGTAAATCGGGAGTATTCCCCAGAGAAAATAGGAAAATGCTGTGTATAATATTCCTGTCTGTTCATTCTGCTTCAAAAAAACACCCCCAAAACTATTTCTGTTTCCGAAATAACTTCATTATATCGGGGAAAAGTTTTGAGGGCAATCTTTTTATTTTTTATTAAATACAACTGTTTCGTCCACTATCGTCATGGACACGATTTTCTCAAGAAGTTCATCCGGATCAGATTCGAATGGATCTTTTTCAAGGACGGTGAAGTCAGCCGTGTACCCTTCCTTGATCATTCCACGATCATCTTCATGGTGACATGCATACGCACTTCCTTTTGTAAAAAGAGAAATCGCTTCGTACATCGTCAGCTTTTCTTGAGGAATATGGACGGTCTTATCCGGATCGAGCGGATTGGTCCTTGTTACCGCGGAATGAATCCCCCATAAAGGGTTGATCGGCTCAATCGGTGCATCAGACCCTCCTGCACATGGAATGCCGTTATCCAGCAATGTCTTCCATGCATAGTTGTACTTCATATTTTCCTTACCAAGCCGATCGATGACCCATGGGAAATCAGATGCTACAAAACGCGGTTGAATATCCAAAATCAGTGGAAGACCTTTAATTTCCTCTATTAATTCTTCCCTGAGGATCTGTGCATGAATTAAGCGGTCACGCCTTGATTCCCCTGAAGGATGTACTTTGATGGCATCTACGACATTCTGGAAGGCCTGATCCCCGATCGTGTGCACCGCAATAGGCAACTGCAGGCTTCTCGCTTTTTCAACAAGTTTGAGGAGCCTTTCCTGAGAATGTATGCTGACACCCTCTGTACTTGGATCGTCTGCATAAGGATAGCTGAGTAAAGCAGTCCTCCCTCCCAATGCACCATCCGCAAAAATCTTCATGGCGCCAAATTCGATAAATTCATTCCCTCCAAGGAAATGATGACCTTCAGCATGCCAGTCATTGATGACCTCATGATGGACGAGAAGATGCGCCCTGAATTTTTTATCACCGGTAATCGTTTGTTTGAACGCATTATACGTTTTGTTGAAATTACCGTAATAGCTTAAGTCTTCCGTATGACCTCCGACCAAGCCGTTTTCCCAGCAGCTTTCAATCCCTTTTGAAAGAGCTTCTTCTAAATAAGCCGGGGAAATCGGCGGCAAAGCCTCCACCATAAGGTCCTGGGCTTTATCTTTTAATAATCCATTCAGATTACCTTCAACATCTTTTTCTATTAATCCGCCTGCAGGGTCTGGTGTACTCTCATCGATGTTTGCCTGTTTTAGTGCAAGTGAATTTACGACCATGGCATGCCGGCAGATGCGTTTTAATAGAACAGGATGATTTGGAACGGCTGCGTCTAATTCATTCTTTGTAATGACCTCCGCATCCGACCAGAGATTTTCATTCCATCCCTCTCCAAAAATCCACTGCCCTTCAGGAAGTTTCTCCGCTTTTTCAGCAACGGCATTCAACACCTCTTCCTTACTCGTCATCTGGGACAAGTCAAGGCGAAGCAATGTCTCCCCATGGCCGATCAAATGCATATGGCTGTCTACAAAACCGGGGAACATGACCCCATTATTTAAATCAACGGTTTCTTCTATTGTGTATTTCTTCCTTAATTCTTCTGCAGAACCCAATTCCATAATGTATCCATTTTCCGTATATACAGCTTCGACCAAATGGCCTTCAGACTGCATCGTATAGATTTTTCCATTTGTCCATAACGTACCCATCTAAGAAGCTTCCTTTCTACTAAGAAAAGCGCAAGCGCCTTGTTCAGCCCCGACAAGCGCTTTTGGGCCTACCGGTGAAGTCGTTCTTTGACTTCAATGGACGGACCGAATCGTCTCAAGGGACTAGGCGCTGGAGCTAGCCATTTCTCAAATTAAATTTTTACTTTCTACTATTTTTTAAGATGTTCTTTCAAATGTACCATATTATAGGAGGAATCGGGAAGTAGAAGGATTAAATTGACAATATGTCACCATACAAAAGGGAGCCCCTATCAAACAGGCTCCCTGCTTACCACCTTTAGTTCTTAACCGAGCTCATTTCCTTCTGACGCAGTTCGATTCTTCTGATTTTACCGGATGTTGTTTTCGGCAGTTCCTTGACGAATTCGATTTTGCGAGGGTATTTGTAAGGTGCCGTTAATTCTTTTACGTGCTCCTGAAGTTGCGGCACAAGGTCCGGATCATTCTGGTTGACTCCTTCACGCAGTACGACGAAAGCTTTTACGATTAATCCGCGTACTTCATCAGGGCTTCCCACTACCGCACATTCTTGAACGAATGGATGCTTCACAAGCGCATCTTCTACTTCGAATGGTCCGATTGTGTATCCCGAAGAGATGATGATGTCATCTCCTCTCCCTTCGAACCAGAAATATCCATCTTCATCCTTCTTCGCTTTGTCCCCGGTGATATAGTAGTCACCTCTGAACTGCATAGCGGTTCTTTCAGGATCTTTATAATAGTTCTTGAATAAGGCAGGTGTTTCTACATGGACAGCGATATCCCCTACTTCATCAACTTCACAAGGTAACCCTTCCTCGTTGATGACTTCCACACGGTTACCTGGTGTCGGCTTGCCCATGGAACCAGGCTTTAGTTCCATGCCTTTCATGATTCCGACGAGCAGGGTATTTTCTGTCTGCCCGTAACCATCACGGACTTCAATTCCATGATGTTTCTTGAATGCATCAATGACTTCCCGGTTTAATGGTTCTCCCGCCGAGACGGCGCTATGTAACGGGGAAAGATCATAAGTTCCCAGATTATCAACCTTGGCCATCAGCCGATATTCTGTCGGCGTACAGCAAAGGACGTTTACGCCGTTATCCTGAAGTAATTGCAAATATTTATTCGGTTCGAACTTCCCTTGATAAACGAGACCCGTTGCACCAGACCCTAGAACGGACATGAACGGACTCCAAATCCATTTCTGCCAGCCTGGACCAGCCGTTGCCCAAACCATATCTCCTTCTTCGATTCCCAGCCAGCCTTTAGCCGCCGTTCTCAGGTGGGCGAATGCCCATCCATGTGTATGTACTACCCCTTTAGGATTACCTGTCGTGCCTGATGTATAGGATAAGAAAGCCATATCATCCCTTGCCGTGTCAGCAAATGTCATTTCGTCAGAGACACTCTTCATTTCTTCCTCTACTGTTATCCAGCCCTCTTGTTTATCGCCGATGACAAACTTTTTCAGCTTGTCCATTCCGCGGACATTTTCAAATTGTCCGATGAATGGAGAATACGCAACGATCCCTTTTACATCCCCATGTTCAATTCTATATTCAAGGTCTTTTGTACGAAGCATTTCAGAGCTTGGTATGACAATCATTCCTGATTTTAGAGCAGCTAAATAAACGGCATATGCTTTGACTAATCTTGGGACCATCACCAGGATGACGTCACCTTTTTCAAGGCCGGATCCCGAGAAAACGTTTCCAATTTTATTTGCGTCCTTCATCAGGTTTTTGTAAGTGATTTCTTTCTTTTCCCCCGCTTCATTCTCCCATTTTATCGCGAGTTTAGTGTCATCACTTGCAAACTTTTCCACTTCCTCAACCAAGTTGTACTTTTCAGGTGCAATTAGTTCATGTCTGTTCATCCGAATTCCCCCTTGTTTGTACTTACTTCTCCATTATACAAAATAATTCAAATTTTTTAAATTGTTCATTTATAAAATACAAATCAGAATTTACTATCCGGGGGCTGAATAGCGTTTTTGATTAATCGGAGACCGTTCCTTTCCGCTGCAGGCACAAGATTCCCCGGGGGGGAAGTCGAGCCTCCTCGGCATCGCGACGAGGAGGCTCACCAACCGCCCGCGGAAAGCGAAGTCTTCCACGGAAATCAACTGCGGTATTTACACTAGTGGACAAATTAAAAGGAGCGGGTAGGCCCCGCTCCTTGTAGCCATTGTATTTAATTATTTTTGGTATCCGCCACCGATTTGTTGTTCAGCCATTTGGACTAAACGCTTAGTGATTTCACCACCTACAGAACCGTTAGCGCGTGCAGTTGCATCTGGACCAAGTTGAACTCCGAATTCAGAAGCGATTTCGTATTTCATTTGGTCGATTGCTTGTTGAGCTCCAGGAGCTACTAGTTGGTTAGAACTTCTGTTGTCTGCCATGTGTTTTCACCTCCTCGTTGCTTGTTGAGTATAGATTGTGCGAAAACACATGGCTTCATGCAACGAAACTCACTGGTAAATGTTCCTATTTAAAGCAGGTCATCAAAGCTTTCTTCCATTGCAGAATCTGCTGCTCCGCTAATGGTGATTGTCTCTGTATTATTGACTGCTTCATTTATTAGAATATCGAAGTCAACAAAGCTTTCATAATATTGAACCTTTTCCTTTTTTGGTCTTGTTTTTGGTGCCGGCGGTGTAAAGATTGTACAGCAATCCTCATATGGAAGGATCGATATATCATGAGTATCGATTTTTTGGGCGATATCAATAATTTCCAGTTTATCCATGGCGATAAGCGGTCTCAAGACCGGGGTATTCGTGACGTCATTGATCGCCTGCATGCTCTCGAGTGTCTGACTTGCTACCTGTCCTAGGCTTTCTCCGGTGATCAAGGCTAGACCCTCATTCTGTTGACGGATTTTATCAGCTATCTTCAGCATCATTCGTCTTGTTGATGTCATGGTATAGTTCTCAGGCACCTGATCGTGAATCGTCTGCTGAATTTTTGTAAAAGGCACCACATGTAATTTGATACTGCCGCTAAAAGCTGAAAGCTTTCTGGAAAGATCAATCACTTTCTGCTTTGCACGTTCACTTGTGAAGGGAGGGCTGTGAAAATGGACGGCTTCAATTTCCACGCCTCGCTTCATGGTTAAATATCCGGCAACGGGGCTGTCGATTCCACCTGACAGCATCAGCATCGCCTTTCCACTAGCTCCTACGGGCATGCCTGTGGAACCGGGATAAATTTCTGAGGAAAGATAAACGCCTTCTTTTCTAACTTCTACATTCAATTTAATATCGGGATTTTTGACATCTACTGTCAGTCCATCAGTATTCCTTAAAACGTAGGAACCGACTTCATAATTGATTTCATTGGTTTCGAGAGGGAAATGCTTATCTGCACGGCGGGCCGACACCTTAAAGGTTTTGCCGGGTTCAAAGCTCTTATGCACCAAAGCTGCTCCCGCCTTACAAATTTCCTCTATATCACGTTCTACCTTTACTACAGGACTGAATGATTGAATGCCAAAGATTTTCTGGAGACGCGGGATGATTTCTTCCCCGTTTTCATCTCCCAATAGGATGTGCAAACGGTCACGGCTCGCAGACACTGAGACCCCGGGGAAATCCTTTAACGCCTGAACAATATTCTCTCTAAGCTTTGATGTGAATTTTTTGCGGTTTCTTCCTTTTGTAGAAATTTCACCGTATCTGACTAGAATTCGATTGTATTTCATCGTGATCTCCTCATTGTTTTCTGTAATTGGGCTGTTTCTTGTTTTAGCAGCTGAACAAATTGCTCTGCTTCTCCCATGGTATTTTGAAAGGACAAACTTATTCTGATCGCCCGGTCTGCTAGGTCTTCTCCAACTCCCATTGATAGGAGTGTCTGACTAGGCTTGCTTTTCTTTGATGAACACGCACTTGTAGTGGAGACGTACACCTCATGCCGGTCTAGAGCATGTACCACAACCTCACTTTTGAAATCATTAATGGAGAAGTTAAGAATGTGTGGTGCATTTTTCTCTTGTGGCGTATGAATGTTCACTCCGTCTATTTTGACTAGTTCTTTCCGTAAATAGCTTTGAATATCCTTCATTCTTCTCAGGTTTTCATGGCTTTCTTCACTATACATCCTCATCGCCTTTGCAAAAGACACGATGCCCCCAGTGTTCTCTGTGCCGCTTCTTACATTCCCTTCCTGCTCGCCTCCGGAAAGTAGTGGAGAGATGTCCACACCATCTCTTACAAAAAGGAGCCCTGTTCCCTTAACTCCATGGATCTTATGGGCAGAAATACTGTATAAATCAATATGATTATCCTCCAGCGAAACCGGAATTTTCCCGAACGCCTGCACACCATCTACATGAAAGAGGGTTTTGGGATGATGTTTTAAAATGGAGCCGATCTCTTCAATTGGCTGGATCGAACCCACTTCGTTATTCACATGCATGATCGAAACGAGGATCGTATCTCCCTGAATCGCTTTTTTCACATCTTGAGGATCGACAATTCCTGATTCATTGACATCAAGATAGGTTACAGAGTAACCGATTGATTCCAATTGCTTCATAGTATTGGATACAGAAGGATGTTCGATTTTGGTGGAAATAATATGCTTCCCCCTATTTCGATATTGTAAAGCCGTCCCTTTGATCGCCAAGTTATTCGATTCCGTTCCACCAGAAGTAAAAAACACTTCTTTCTCCTTGATTTTCATAAGACCGGCAATTTGTTTCCTCGACTGTGCGATTAATTTTTCCACCCGGCCACCAAATGAATGAATGGATGAGGGATTGGCATAGTAGACTTCATTTACTTTCAAATAAGCATCCAAAGCTTCCTTATATGGTCTTGTGGTTGCAGCGTTATCAAAATATATCACGTTATACACCTTCTTTAGTTCTATCCAATCATTAATCTTATCACAAAATCATTTTTTCCCAAATGAAATCGAAAAAATGTACACCCAATATTATTATGACAATAATGATACTAGAGAAAAACTTTCAAATTTTAATTATTTTATAAAAATAATCATTGATAACTCTAACAAAATTTGCGACAATCATTTAGGTAATAAAAGGAGGAAGTTATTTAAATATACTAAATTGTAAGATTATTTAGTTTTTCGACATTCTTCTACACGTATATGGTAAGATAGTTTTGCTCATGATAACGTTTACAAACGGAGGGGTATATATGAACGAGAAAGCGCTGTCATTTAGCGGTGTTTTAACTGTGGGGCTTATGCTCTTCGCTCTTTTCCTAGGAGCTGGAAATATGATTTTCCCGCCATTCCTTGGTCAGCAGGCAGGCGATCAAGTATGGACAGGTATTATCGGGTTTTTAATCACAGGAGTGGGGCTTCCATTGATGGGGGTAATCGCCATCGCCAAATCCGGCGGAGATCTTCAAACTCTGGCAAACCGTGTCCATCCTATATATGGGTTAGTTTTCACCATTATTATGTATCTTGCGATCGGCCCTTTCTTCGGAATTCCAAGAACAGGTACAGTTGCATATGAAATTGGCATCATTCCTTTCTTATCTGAAGATGCAGCAAAATACGGGATTTCCCTGCTTATCTATTCGATCATCTTTTTTGCAATTACAGCTTGGCTTGCGATGAATCCTTCCAAGCTTGTTGACAGAATCGGAAAGATTTTGACACCGTCTCTGCTCATCATTCTAACAATATTAGTGGTGAAAAGCATTGTAACTCCAATGGGCAGTTTCGGAGAACCGAATCCTGCCTACCAGGATGGTGCGCTCTTTAAAGGATTCATCGAAGGCTATTTGACGATGGATACCATTGCAGCGCTAGTCTTTGGGATTGTCGTCATCAATGCAATAAAGGACCGCGGCATTACAAGTAGGACAACCTTGACAAGGATCACGATCATCGCGGGCTTCATCGCTGCATCGGGATTGGCCCTTGTGTATCTGTCCCTTAGCTATATCGGAGCCACGAGTACAGAATCGATCGGGGTTCAGGCTAATGGGGGCGCGATTCTTTCTGCAGCCGCAAACTACTTGTTTGGTTCTTTAGGCGCTGTGATTCTCGGGCTTGCCATTACATTCGCCTGCATCACTACATCTGTTGGATTGGTATCGGCTTGTGCACAATACTTCACGAAGATTTTACCCGTATCTTATCCAAAGCTTGTCATTATTTTGTCTGCGTTCAGCATGCTGATTGCCAACATCGGATTGACTCAGCTGATTGCCGTTTCACTGCCGGTACTGATCATGATTTATCCATTGGCGATCGTATTGATCCTGCTTTCATTCATGCATAATTGGTTCAATGGCTACTCAATGGTTTATGTTGGTGCTTTGATACCGACAGGACTGATCAGTTTGATTGATGGCCTTAAGACAGCTGGAATGGATGTAAGTGGAGTGAGCAGCGCCTTGAGCTTCCTTCCTTTTTATGCTGAAGGAATAGGCTGGCTCGTCCCAGCATTAGCGGGAGCTGTCATCGGATACGTCATAGCTGTTCTGGCTGGTGCATCAAAACGTATTATCGAAGCTTGATTCCATTGAAAAAGACCGTTGAAGAAGATTACACTTCTTCAACGGTCTTTTTGATTTTTATATCATCAAGATCAATCAGAGTTTTCCCAGTAACAAACAAAAGCCAGTACACCAAAAGGCATACTGACTTACATGATTAATGTTCTTCGAGGTTAATCATCTTTTCTATTTTCTTCAGAGCACCCGGCTCTACTTTTTCAATCGTGGTGGCTGCTTCTTCAAGAGCTTTGCGGTAGTCATATTGCCTGAAGGCTTCTTCTGCCGCCTGAAGCCCTTCCCGTACAGAATGATAGCGGCTTCTGTAGCGGTTTCCGTACTGAATGATCTTCTCTGAAAGCAGGACATTCTCGATCAGCTCTTGTGTCTTGTTAAAGAAATGATCAACTGTATCGGCCGCTTCCAGCAGCGTTTCCTGGATGAATTTCATATTTAACGGTTTTTCTGTCAGGCTTGCGTTCACTTGTTCGATCTTTCGGTGAACTTCATTCAGAAGGTCATCATAATCAGCAGGCAGACCCGGCACATTGCTTTTAGCGATCATCCTGCTAGCTTCTGCCGTCTTTTTCTTGAGCTCTGCAATTTTTTCACGCGTCGTTAATTCATCTTTTCTTAAATTCTGCAGGAATATGGCAAATTCCGTCTGTTCCCCATTAAGTACCTCGAGTGCGTTTCTGATTTCCTTCAGTTCTTCACTCAGCGCTGAGTAAGCAGTCTGATTGCTTTCAACTTTATTGATAACCAATTCATGACGCTTTGATAATTGAATGATTTTCTTATGAAGCTCCTGCGGTGCCTTAAGATCGGTTTCATGCAAATGGTATCCTTGCTGCACCAGATTCACTTCATACTGAATATCATCATTCTCTTCTTTTGCTTTTATCAATCCTTCGGTCGTCTCGTCCTTGTATTGAAGAACAAAATGTCTGGCATGTACTTCTTTTTCCAATAAATCATAAAGCATTTCAACTTTACTCTTGATTTCCTGCAATCCCTGCTCCACTTCTTCGACTTCTAAAGACTGAAGACGATCAGTGAACCCTGCAAGCGTTTCGTTTAATGCCTTCACTTCTTTTTCTACTTCTACATGATCGAGTATGTAGCCTTGCTCTGTCATTTCGGCATAACCGGCTTCCAGTTCAGATAACTGTGAAGGAAGAATATTCTCGCAGTCTGCGGTCAGCTTAGGAATGCTCTCCATCTTATAGGCGATCGATTTCATTTCCTGACCCAGGTTCAATACGATTTCACGTGCATCCAGATAGTTACCCTGATCTGTCAGTTCGTTAAATTGTTCGATCTCTTTTGCGAGCGTGTCCAGTACAACTTCTATTTTCTTAGCCGCCTGACCATATGTATGACGATATGCAAGCAGCTGCTTCTTGCTGCCACGATATTCTTCTTGTAAAAGTTCGATCTCTTCCCTGTTCTTTTCTTCACTGCCGACCAATTCGTTCAGCTCTTGAAGGATCTTGTCGATCTTGGATTCAGTGTCGGTAAGAACCCCATCGATTTTAGACAGTGTCTCTTTTGTTTTCCTAAAACGGAACTTATCTGTGTAATCTTCTGCATCGAATAGCAATTCTTCAATATCAGGAAGCTGCACAGCCACGATTTCGTCCCATCCCTGTCTCCAGCCTTCGAAAAGCTGTTCAGTCTGACCAGTCATATTGAGCTGTTTGACTTTAGACAGTTCCTCAGGAATCGGCCGGTTCATAATATCTACCTTCCACGCTTCGTACCGGTCAATTTCCGTATAATATTTTTTTCTGGATAAGACTCCTATAAGGAATAAAATCAAGATTAGTATGATTCCAGCGATGACATATTGCATCTTAAGCCCCCTGTTCAACTATTCAGTAGACATCTATATGAATTTGAAAGTTTCATTAATAAATACTCATTGTTATAATGATACCATGAGAACGACATTTTTTGACTAAAAAATTCTATTTTTTCAACTGTAAAAAGTTAAATTTTAGTGTTTTCTCTAAAAATAGTGAAATATTCATACAAGAAGTTGATGAATTTGGATGAAGGAGGTGTTTTTATGATGAAAAAGGTCGACGGACATATTCATACTCCTTTTTGCCCTCATGGAAGTTCTGATTCCTTCCGTCAATATATAGAAAGAGCCATCTCCCTTCAATATACTCACCTCACCTTTACCGAGCATGCCCCCCTTCCTGCCGGCTTTAAAGATACAACGCCAGATCAGGACAGCGCGATGGCTGAAGAAGATGTTCCATCATACTTCGATACTATAGAGGAACTGAAAGAGAAATACAGACATCAGATTATAATCCGCTCCGGGTTGGAAGTCGATTATATTGAAGGATTTGAAAAAGAAACGGCCGATTTATTGAATAGATGGGGTTCCCGATTGGATGACAGCATCCTTTCAGTCCATTTCTTACATTATAAAAATAAGTGGGACTGCCTTGATTTCAGTCCTGAGGTTTTTCACAGCATGATCGATCGGTATGGTTCAGTAGACGCTGTCTATGCTCATTATTACAGAACAGTGAAGAAATCCATCGATGCCGATCTCGGTGCTTTCAAACCGAAACGCATCGGACATATCACGCTCGTCAAAAAATTTCAAAAGCTTTATCCTGCCTCAAAGCCATTCACTGAAGAAGTCCATCAAATTCTTGAGTCCGTGGCACTGCGAGGATTCGAACTCGATTATAACGGGGCAGGAGTCATCAAACCTCACTGCGGGGAGTCATACCCTCCGAAGGAAATCATCGAGCGCGCTCGTTCGCTCGGCATCAAGACCGTATATGGATCCGATGCCCATACTGCAAGCGGCATCGATCAGGGAAGACATGCCATGAAGCTGTAAGACAGCAAAAAGAGATTGCCCTTTGTTTGGACAATCTCTTTTTTTCGTTATTCAAATGATGAGTTCCTTCTTGAAATCCGTTGAATCTTCCTGAGACAGCAGCAGGTTGATCCATTGATCGATATTCTGATAATACTGATCGACAAAATAATATTCCTGTGGAAACATCTGCCATACTTCCCTCAAGTGCTGGCTGTTTAAAAATGGCATCGTCAGCATCGATTTCAATTGAATGACGAGGAAGCTGATCGGTTGTTTTTTAAAGGACCTGTCAACCATCCCCTGCTCGAATAGACATTTCATATAAAACCTTTCTTTCATGAGATAGGAAGAAATGATTTCCCTTACGATTTGCGAGTCGATGGATACCTCCCGCCAGATGAAGCGGGATAATTGATGATGTTCACTTTGGAATTTAAGTATTTTGAATACTGCACGCTTCAGGCATAAATCTGCACGGATGTATTTGAGTGCATCTACTTCTTCTTGCAGGAAATGCAGGTATTGTTCGAAGAAATGTGTAAAGCACGCCTCTAGCAGCCCCTGTTTACCTTTGAAATAGTATGATATGGTCGCTGGATTCACTTTCGCCTTGCCGGCGATATCCCTCACGGAGGTCCCGTCATAACCTTGGTCGTAAAACAATGAAACGGCTGCTTGAAAAATGGCTTCCTTTGGCGAAGTAGAGGTTTGTCCCTTTTTCATATTCTCCCTCTTTTCTCTTCTTTTAAGTTTTCCCAAAAATGTAATGTACCGGTTAAAAATCGAATCTATTGAAGCTTCATTGAAAGTATGCTAAAAATGTTCTAATAGAGTATTCACATAGTGTTTAACAATGATTTCGCTTTTACCTGAAGAATTCCTTTAAGTATTTCTCGACAGTTTTTCCTGTCTAGAGGCGATACTGCAAGGAATTCACACTGATTTTGTAGAATTGGGGGAAATGATGATGTTTCAAGCAGAAAAATATCAAGGAACAAAAAAAGATAATTACGGACTTGTAACGAAGCAGCTTAGTGCACTGCTTGAAGGTGAGCCGAATAAAATCGCTAACTTAAGCAATGCCACTGCGCTATTAAATCAATTTTTGGATCGAATCAATTGGGTCGGATTTTATTTATACGAAGAAGAAACCGATCAGCTTGTATTGGGGCCATTCCAGGGTCTTCCTGCATGTGTCCGCATCCCATTGGGACGAGGCGTTTGCGGTACTTCCGCCAGTGAAAGAAAAACACTTGTCGTTGAAGACGTCCACAGCTTCCCAGGCCATATCGCATGTGACGCTGCCTCCCAATCCGAAATCGTCATCCCACTTGTTAAAGACGGAAAGCTTCTGGGGGTACTTGACATCGACAGCCCTGAAAAAGCCCGTTTTGATGAAGAAGATCAGAAATATTTAGAAGCATTTACCGAGGAGCTGCTGAAACACCTATAATACAAAAAAAAGCGTGCAGAATTTAAATCCTGCACGCTTCTTTTTTATTTTACTTTACATCACATCACTTGGAAACTTCACTTTATTCAATGCCTGTTCAAGATCATCCCAAATATCTTCTGACGATTCAAGACCGACAGAAAGCCTGAGAAGTGTATCAGTGATACCCATCTTCTGTCTCGCTTCTTCTGGAACGACTGCATGTGTCATCGTAGCGGGGTGCTGAATCAATGTCTCTGCGTCCCCCAGACTGACGGCGATCTTAATCATATGCAAATCATCCATGAACCTTTGGGCATCTTCCTTCGATCCTTTAATGGTAAAAGAAATCATGCCGCCGGGCTTTTTCATCTGCTTCTTCATGATTTCATGCTGGGGATGATCCGATCTCCCGGGATAAATGACCTGTTCCACAGCAGGATGTGTTGCTAATAGACCTGCAATCTTGTCGGCACTTTCACAGTGACGATCCAGACGCACAGCCAGGGTCTTTAATCCTCTTAATAATAACCAGGCATCAAATGGAGAAATAATTCCGCCGATATCCTTTTGTGTCGTCATTCTGATTTCAGCCATCTTCTCTTGTGAACCGACCACAATTCCTGCAATGACATCACCGTGTCCGCCGATGTATTTCGTCGCACTATGGATCACAATGTCACAGCCGAGTTCCAGAGGCCTTTGCAAGTAAGGAGAACAGAAGGTATTGTCTACAACCACAGGGATCCTCTTTTCGTGGGCTATCCTGGCAACCATCTCTAAATCTATCAATTGCATTGTCGGATTGATCGGTGTTTCAACATAAATGCATGTTGTATTGTCTTTGATTTTTGCCCTGATTTCTTCTTCTGTGTCCATTGCAGAAAAATCATGCTGAATCGCAAACTTCTCGTTCATTAATTCGAGCAGGCCGAACGTACAGCCGTATACTCCTTGAGAACAAAGGATATGATCTCCTGCTTTGGTCAATGAAAAAAGGACCGCTGAAACGGCAGCCATCCCGGAACCGAAAGCAAGGGCCGCCTCTCCCCCTTCAAGAGATGCCATTCTTTCTTCTAAAATGCCTACCGTCGGATTGCCGAGCCTAGAATAGATATATCCTTCTTCTTCACCTGAAAAGCGATTTTCTCCCTGCTTCGCATTGGCAAAAGTATAGGTTGAAGTTTGATATAAAGGGGGTGCTAAACTATCAAAATGCTGAGAAGATTTATACCCCTCATGAATCACACGTGTTTCAAAATGTTTCTCATCTTTCATCAAGTATTCCTCCCACTATGTTCCCTCTAAGTTCTGTTATTCTTCTATTCTAGAATATGATAATCCCACTAAAAAAGAAAGCGTTTACATTAAAGTGTTAAAGGATTCATCTCAAAAATAGGTGTCAGAGGAACTACTTCTTTAAAATTGACACACAAAAAAACGGCAGCTCTAAAAGCCGCCGGATTCCTATGGGATTATTTTATTAGAAGACGTGTATCCAGATCTTCCACCACTTGATTCTTCCCATGATTTTTTGCAATATATAGAGCTTCATCCGCTTTCTTAACTAATTCCTTTACTGATTCAGGGCCGGCGCTGTCAGATTTCCCCCATGATGAAAGCCCGCAAGAGAGCGTTACCCTTGGCTGTGTTTTACAGGCGATCTCTTCCACAATGGCTTCAGCAATGATGAGTGCATCCTTTCGTTCAAAACGGGGCAGATAAACAGCCATTTCTTCTCCACCCCAGCGCGCGGCTAACCCATCCTCGGCTACATGAACCTTAAGGAGGCTGGCTACCTGGATCAGGACTTCATCCCCTATTTGATGGCCATAATTATCATTCACCGCTTTAAAGTCATCGATGTCGATCAGCAGCAGCGTGCCGAGTTCATCTTCTTTCATCGCCGTTTCCATTTTTTCATCAAGATAATGCCGGGCATACAATTTCGTCATATGATCGGTGATGACCAGATGCTCGAGCTCTTCTCTAAGTGTCGCATTCGTGATCGCAAGGGCTGAATGATGAATAAACGACTGCAGGAGCTTGTACATATCAAACGAAAACATATACGCCTCTATATGTAGGACGACACAGAAACCAATCAGTGTTTCATTTTGGGTCATTGGCACAGCCATAAGAGATAAATAATCAGGTGCAGCAATCCGGTCACTGACGTCTCCGAGAAAGATTGAATCCCGCTCCTTTTTGATCCGTTCTTTTACATAGGAAATGTATTTCTGTCCTTCATCTGTAAAAAACACGGAAGAGCTCTGCTCCAGAATCACTGGTTCATTCTTTTCATTTAATACGAATCCGATTGCGCTGGGATGAAATGACCGCTGTATCTGTTTCTTCAAAAATAATAGGGTATCGGATAATCGGGACTCCAAATTCAGCTGATGGGAGGTTTCATTGATGAGCTGTAAATCACTGATCAGCCTTTTCGACTGTTCATACAGTTTGGCATTCTCCAGCGCACTTCCTGCTGTATAAGCAAGTAATTTGATAAACTCGATTTTTTGTTCAGTAAACAGCATATGAGACGCTGTTCCCACTTCCAAAACGCCATAAATCCCCTGTTTCCCTCTCAATGGGGCATAAAGCATGGTTTCTTCATCCAGCTCAATATTCCCATTTACAAAAGCCTGCATGGCAAAAGGATTAGCCTTATCAAAATCAAAGCATTTAATCGGAAGAGAGCCGAAGTCATATCGGTCATTCGATAGAAGGATTTGGAACGTATCCTGCGGAAAAACCTCGCACAGCGTCTCGATAATCTGCACCAATAACGTCTGTACATCCCTGTTGGAATGAAAAACTTCCGTTACCTTAAACAATTCCCGGTAACGCCTTTCTTCTTCATACACATTCTGTACCTTGGATGCATGTTTCAGGAACTGATCGTTCGCTTTCCAGAAAGAAGAAAGCCATTCCGGTTCAGCTGTTTCCATTGCATCCTGTCCTTGGATTAACAACACGTACGTCTCTTCGGCATCCGTTTGAAACCGGAAGCCTGAATGGAAAACAGAATCACTGCAGTTCATGACAAAATATGAAGCGCCTTCAAAACATCTCCCTATGCAGCCCTCACTCAGTACCAGAGGAACCTCCCCCTCTTCGGTGCTTTGAAGCAGGCAGAATCCCTCCTTTCTGTTTTTATATAGGAAAGCTGTTTCAATCCCCAGGCATTCCTTTAACAACTCGAGCCAGTTATCAACATATTTTGATTGCAGCCCGTCAGACATATCATCATGAATCAAATCGAATAATTTAGATTTATAAGCATGTAATTTATCAGTTAGAATGGTCATTTCCTCACCCGTACCTTA
Organism: Rossellomorea sp. ABR4_012; assembly: GCF_056159545.1. Taxonomy (NCBI): domain Bacteria; kingdom Bacillati; phylum Bacillota; class Bacilli; order Caryophanales; family Bacillaceae; genus Rossellomorea; species Rossellomorea sp. ABR4_012. Next base: position 1,395,784 of record NZ_JBSWVK010000001.1, on the reverse strand, counting down.
AAAGGTTTGTGAATCTAAGATTAATGAGATTTCGCAAGGACCAGTTCGTCCTCATATACGATGAGCCATAAAGAGTCATCAGCGGACAGCGGATGTATTTCCAATGGCTTTGTTTCTTTTAACAGTTGTAATTCAATTTTTTGTTGATTAATCGCCACACTGGCTTTATGATTGCTTTTCTCATAACGAAATGATTGACGAGTTGAATGACCATTTTCAGGCTGCTCTGTTCTAGTCAGCACTTCTAAACCATTTGAAAAAAGGACCCATTCATCTTTCTTGATTTTTACCCATAGGCCATCCCCGTCACCATGGATTTTCATTTCCTCGATATGTTCCTTCATTGCTGCGCTGTGAAGCACGTTAAAATGGAACTTATCTTCTTTTTCTATTTCATATAATACAAGAACCGGCTGATCACCGGACATTTTAGCAACTGCTGCAACGGCGTTTTGTTCACCATCCTGTTTCTTGAGGACCTGCGCGGAAACAAATGGTTCCTCACTATATTCCACCTCCCGGGAGGATGCAGAATATACAAAACCGATTGCCACGACAAGCAAACATGAAGCAATCAGTATAAATCGTATGTATTTTTCACGCTTTGTTTCTTTCAAAAGCATTCACCTGACTAACTTATTTACCACTCTTTATTATAACATACGAAGAACCGTATGACTGAAAATTTTTGCAATATTTAGGTAGAGAATTGGTAATTGCAGTTCAGCACTATGTAAATATTCCCAATTGTTCTAACCGCCAATTTTTATTTGCAATGTATGATCATGGACATTAGACTGATGACAAGCAACACTATATTAGACGGAAGAAGGTAATGATAAGTTTTAAATTCCTAATAAAGAAAAAGTATTTTTCTATACTGGATCATCTAGTCTTACTATACGAATCTAAAATACTTCCTTGACTTATATTCTTCTACGTCATATAATGTTCTTTGTGTAAAATAATGCAGCTTCAGTGAAGTCCTTTATGTCCGTATTTTGTTCCTCTGTACTGAGGTGTATCTTGTAACCCTCTGCTGCTAGGGCGAAGGTACATGAAAACAAAATACACATAATTGTTAATTCACAGGTGTTTTTATTTTACAACAAAATAAAAACAATAAAGGAGGAGTCTCTCATGGCTCGTTATACTGGTCCAAGTTGGAAATTATCTCGTCGTCTTGGAATCTCTCTAAGCGGTACGGGTAAAGAATTAGAAAAGCGTCCTTACGCTCCAGGTCCTCATGGTCCTAACCAACGCAAAAAAATCTCTGAATACGGTTTACAACTTCAAGAGAAGCAAAAACTTCGTCACATGTACGGAGTAACTGAACGTCAATTCCGTAACCTATTTGACCAAGCTGGCAAATTACAAGGTAAACACGGTGAAAACTTCATGGCTTTACTTGAGTCTCGTCTTGATAACGTTGTTTATCGTTTAGGTTTAGCGCGTACTCGCCGTCAAGCTCGTCAGCTTGTTAACCACGGTCACGTAACGGTTAATGGATCTCGCGTAGATATCCCATCTTTCCGCGTACAACCTGGACAAACAATCTCAGTTCGTGAAAAGTCACGCAACTTTGACATCATCAAAGAAGCTCTTGAAGTGAACAGCTTTGTTCCTGAGTTCTTAACTTTCGATGCTGACAAACTTGAAGGTACTTTCACTCGCGTTCCTGAGCGTTCTGAATTACCAGCTGAAATTAACGAAGCTCTTATCGTTGAGTTCTACTCTCGTTAATCTTTGTGAAGAAGAAACTCTGTCCTATTGGGCAGGGTTTTTTTGTTATTTTGGCAAGAGGATCCGCATCTTTCAGGAATTTCGGTTTTGGGATAGGGGTTAAGATCAACTTAAAAATCAAAATTCGACAAGTTGGATAAGGTTAGGATCCAGGCAATAAAGAAAATCCGACAAGTTGCTCAATTATGAAATAAGTGGCGCAATAATTTTAAAAGTGGCTTAATTATCTTGAAAGAGGCTTAATTATCTTGAAAGAGGCGCAATTATTCAGAATCCGGCGCAATAAATATGAATATAGTTATATTCTCCCATTCCGGACCCATTTCTCCTGTGTTAACTCTCCCTTTCAAATAAAATCAAGCTTCCCTCAATCAAAATCATCTAAAATCTGCCTGCCTCCATCCGAATTCATACAAAAAACAGCGCAATCTCCAAACTCGAGATTACGCTGTCCTCCCAACCAAACATTTCTTACACGTACTGAATCTTAAAGTACTTCTTCTTCCCTCGGCGGATGATCGTGAACTGTCCTTCGATCATATCCTTCTCATCGATCACATGCTGTAGATCTGTCACACGTTCTCCGTTGATGTAGATGGCGCCGTTTCCTACGTCTTCACGCGCCTGGCGTTTCGAAGGTGAAATTTTCGCACTCACGATCAAATCAACAAGACCGATCGCGTCTCCTTTAGGCTGTTCGAATGACGGCACATCCTTGAAACCTTCCAGGATTTCAGATGCAGATAATGACTTGATGTCTCCGCTGAATAGTGCTGCGGTAATACGGATTGCCTGTTCCAACGCTTCTTCACCGTGGATCATTTTTGTCATTTCCTCGGCAAGTGCTTTTTGTGCTTTACGTAAATGCGGTTCCGTCTCTACCGACTGAGTAAGTGCCTCGATCTCTTCATGAGACAGGAATGTAAAGTATTTCAGGTATTTCACGACATCCGCATCAGCTGTGTTGATCCAGAACTGGTAGAACTCGTATGGAGACGTTTTTTCCGGATCAAGCCAGATCGCTCCGCTCTCCGTTTTACCAAATTTCGTACCATCTGCTTTCGTTACAAGCGGAATCGTAAAGCCGAATGCTTTTGTTTCTTCTTCATGAGTTCTGCGGATCAGCTCAAGACCGGTAGTGATATTCCCCCATTGGTCGCTTCCGCCGATCTGAAGCTTACAATTGTAGTTGTCGTATAAGTGATTAAAATCAAGCGCCTGAAGAATCGTGTATGTGAACTCAGTGAATGAGATCCCCGATTCCAGGCGGGATGAGATTGTATCTTTTGCCAGCATGTAGTTGACACCGACATGCTTACCGAAGTCTCTCAGGAATGTCACGACATCCATCGCGCCGATCCAGTCGTAGTTATTCACCATGACCGCTCCGTTTTCCCCTTCGAAATCGAAAATGCTTTCCAGCTGATTTTTGATACTTGCTGCATTGTGCCGGATTGCATCGATTGTCTGAAGTTTACGCTCTTCGTTTTTACCGCTTGGATCACCGATCAAACCAGTCGCCCCTCCGACTAAAACCAGCGGACGGTGCCCTTCATTCTGAAAGCGGCGAAGAGTTAAAAATGGCAGTAAGTGACCGATGTGCATACTGTCTGCCGTCGGATCGATTCCGCAGTAAATGGAAATGCTTTCTTTATCTAAAAGGTTCATCAACCCTTCAGCGTCTGTTTGCTGGTACGTAATTCCACGCCACTCTAAATCCTTCAATAATTCCATGTCCAATCTTCCTCCTTCTTCTCTTCAATCCATTTAACACACACGCATAAAAACAAAAAAGTCCCTGCATAAATGCAGGGACGCTGTCGCGCGGTACCACCCAAATTAAGGAAAATACATCCTTCACTCAAAAAAGATAACGGCTTTCACCGTTTGCTGCTACTATGAGTTCACAGCAAAAGCTCCAGGATGTAATTCATCTGCATTTTGTGTCAGTTTTCAGCGGCCACTGACTCTCTGGGTAACAGGGAATGCAAACTACTTGATCCTCTCATTGCGGTAAGGTTTTTATGTCAAATGAATTGAAAAATCAATACTAATCTATATTAGGTTTTTACCATAATGCACGATTTTAGTCAATAAAGTCAAGATTTTTTTATGTCAAAATACCTTTTTTATATGACTTTTTACGACAGTGTTCTCTCGGATATGCTATAATAGGAATGTTCTAGGGGGAATGAAAATATGAGAGAAACGTGGAACAAATTACTTGAAAAATTAGATCCTGCCATCAGGTTCTTTACAAATACCAAAGTTCAAAAACGAGCAAGAATTACATACGGAGTATTTTGGAACCTTGCACTGATCACCCTTGTTGTATTGGTACTCGGGACGGCATTCGCCGGTGGTGTGGGTGCCGGTTATTTCGCATCGCTCGTCAAGGAAGAACCGGTTCGTTCTTACGACCAAATGAAAAAGGATATCTACAATTATGAAGAAACCTCGCAGCTTTATTTCGCTGATGATGTCTATCTCGGAAAATTAAGGACGGACCTTGAACGAGAAGAAGTGAAACTTGAGAATGTTTCTGAGCATCTGCGAAATGCTGTCATCGCCACTGAAGATGAGTATTTCAAAGAGCATAATGGAGTGGTTCCAAAAGCGATTATGCGTGCAGTATTGCAGGAATTCACCAATGCTTCCACTCAATCTGGTGGAAGCACGCTCACACAGCAGCTCATCAAAAACCAGATCCTGACAAATGAAGTATCCTTCGAAAGAAAAGCTAAGGAAATCCTTCTCGCCCTGCGACTGGAAAGATTCTTTGAAAAGGACGAAATCCTCGAAGCCTATCTCAATGTTGCAACATTGGGAAGAAATTCATCAGGCCGTAATATCGGCGGAGTCCAATCTGCCGCACAGGGAATTTTTGGTGTGGATGCAAAAGACCTGACCCTTCCACAGTCAGCATTCATAGCCGGATTGCCTCAGGCTCCATTCAGTTACACACCATTCTTGAATAATGGAGAACTCAAAGAGAACCTGGAGCCGGGTATGTCACGTAAAAACACCGTTCTCTATCGTATGCATAGAGAAGGTTACATTACCGACAAGGAATATGAAGACGCAGTCGCATATGATTTAACAAAGGATTTCATAGAACCGAAAGCTTCTCCAAATGAAAAGTATCCTTGGCTGACAGCCGAACTTGAAAGCAGGGCCATCGACATCATGACGGAGGTTCTTGCCGAGAGAGACGGCTATTCAAAGCAGGATCTTGAAAATAATGATGAATTGGAAGAGAAATACCACACACTGGCTGACCGCAATGTCCGTCAAAGCGGGTATGAAATCCATTCAACCATCGATAAAAAAATCTATGACCAAATGCAAAAGACAAAAAATGCATACAGCATGTACGGTCCATCAAAAACGGTCACAACAACCGATCCTGAAACGGGTGAAGAAGTCCAAGTTGAGGAACCCGTGCAAGTCGGGGCCATCATGATAGAGAACAAGACTGGAAGAATCATAAGCTTCATCGGGGGCCGTGATTTTAAAATTGAGCAGTTGAATCACGCAACTTCTTCCTACCGCTCTAACGGTTCGACAATGAAGCCACTGCTTGCTTATGCACCGGCATTGGAGTATGGCTATATTTCACCGGGATCTCCCCTGCCTGATGTCGGAGTCAATATTAATGGTTGGACACCGGAAAACTACTCATTGAGAGAGCGGGGACTATTCCCTGCAAGACATGCACTTGCAGAGTCCTTGAACCTGACGGCGGTCAGAACGTATGCAAACATATATGACCGCAATCCATTCAATGAGTTCCTGATGAAGATGGATTTTGCTAGATTGGGCCGGGTTGATAACAACTTGTCCCTTGCACTCGGAGCCACCACAGATGGTGTGACGGTCGAAGAAAACGTCAATGCTTATGCAACGTTCGCCAATGGAGGAAAGTTTGTCGACGCCTATATGATCGATAAGATCGTCGATCAAGATGGAAACATCGTATTTGAGCATAAATCAGAAGCTGTGGATGTATACAGTCCTCAGACTGCTTACCTGACGATCGATATGATGAGAGATACGCTCGACCATTCCCTTGGAACTGGCCGCTACGCGAAAAGATTCCTGAACTTTTCATCGGATTGGGCAGGAAAATCAGGTACTTCCCAAGACTATAAAGATCATTGGTTTGTCGCTTCCAACCCGAGCATCACCTTTGGTACCTGGTTTGGGTATGATACACCTTCAGATTTAAATACGGCAGCATCCCGCGCGCAGTATGGACATTACGGACTAAGAAACATTCGTTTATGGTCCTTCCTGCTGAATGATACAAGAGACCTTGCACCAAGCCTGATCGATCCCGAAGGCTCCTTTAAAGAACCGGGCGGAATCGTACGACGTTCATTCTGTTCCATCTCCGGACTGCTTCCTTCAGAAGCATGTACGAAAGCCGGATTGGTCAAGAGTGATTTGTTCAATGCCAAATTTGTACCGACCAAAACGGATGACAGCTTACTGATGAGCCGTTACGTGATGGTCAACGGAAAGAAATATCTGGCCCTTCCTAATACACCGGAAGAGTTTTCACAGCCAGGGGTTATCCTAAACCCTGATTTTGTGAAAAATGTATTCGGTAAAGTGCCTGGGGATGCTTCAAAACTGATTCCTCAGGAAGATGAGCGTTTCAAAAATGTTCTGATTGCAGAGAATAAAATTTCAGATGATGGAGCTGCACCAGGTACGGTGAAAGCTTCAGTGAACGGAAATAAGATTACATGGACTTCTTCCGGAAGCGGGGATGTCGTCGGTTACCGTGTATATTCTAAATCCGGAAGTAAAGTAGGAAGCGTCAAATCAGGTGATAACTATTCAGTTTCAGTGGGTAACGGAGAATATTTCGTCAAGGCAGTCGATGTGGCCGGTAAAGAATCGTCTCCTTCCAACACGGTTCAAGTCGGAAAGGCAGAACCTAAGCCTGAAAAGCCAAAACCTGAGCCTAAGCCTCCAGGAGGGGATAAACCGACAGATCCAAAGCCTCCCGAGCCTGATAAACCTGAACCTCCTCCAACTGACGGCGGCACCACACCTGAGCCTCCGGGTGATGATGAGCCAACAGATCCTAAACCGCCTGAAGAAGGTGCAGAATAACAAATGGAAAACGAGCACAGATTTGATTCTGTGCTCGTTTTTTTTGGAAAAGTGATGCAAAAAAACCCCCGCTTCAAACAACAAGCGGGGGTTTTCTAACAAACGATTAATCTTCCATCGTGCTCAAATCACCAGTAGGCAAGTCCAGCTCCCATGCTTTCAAGACACGGCGCATGATCTTACCGCTTCGTGTTTTAGGAAGTTTTTCACGGAATTCGATTTCACGTGGAGCAGCATGTGCTGCCAATCCTTTTTTGACAAACTGGCGGATCTCTTCTTTCAGCTCATCTGTCACTTCATAGCCGTCACGGAGTGCGATGAAGGCCTTGATGATTTCACCGCGTACAGGATCAGGCTTACCGATGACACCGGCTTCAGCGACTGCAGGGTGCTCAACAAGCTTACTCTCCACCTCGAACGGACCGACACGTTCTCCGGATGTCATGATGACATCATCCACTCGGCCCTGGAACCAGAAGTAGCCCTCTTCGTCCATATAAGCAGAATCTCCCGATACATACCAATCACCCGGCATGAAGTATGATTCATATTTTTGCGGGTTGTTCCAGATCTGGTTCATCATGGACGGCCAGCCTTTTTTAATTGCCAGGTTCCCCATGCGGTTCGGAGGAAGCTCATTCCCCTGGTCATCTACAATCGCGGCTTTAACTCCAGGGAAAGGTTTACCCATCGATCCCGGCTTGATTTCCAAACAAGGATAATTACAGATTAACTGACCCCCTGTTTCAGTCATCCACCACGTATCATGGATGCGCAGGTTGAAGACCTTCATTCCCCAGCGCACCACTTCAGGGTTAAGCGGCTCTCCCACGCTAAGGATATGACGAAGCGAACTTAGGTCGAACTGTTTAACGACCTCATCGCCGGCACCCATCAGCATCCTGAAAGCGGTCGGGGCACTGTACCATACAGTCACTCCGAAATCTTCAATTGTTTTATACCAATTTTCAGGTTTAAAGCGACCTCCTACAATCACATTTGAGGTACCTGTCAGCCATGGGCCGAAGATTCCGTATGAAGTTCCTGTTACCCAGCCCGGGTCTGCCGTACACCAATACACATCCTCTTCCTGCAAATCCAGCACCCATTTAGACGTTTGGTAGTGCTGAAGCATCGCATTGTGAACATGCAGCACTCCCTTAGGCTTTCCTGTAGAGCCGGAAGTATAATGCAGGATCAGACCATCATTTCGGTCCACCCACTCGATAGCCAGCTTGTCACTTGCTTCTTTGAATTTCGCATTGAAATCAACATGGACATCGTCTTCCTGCACATTGTCCCCGATCAGGAATACATGTTTAAGATGAGGCAGTTCACTTACAGGAACACGGTCCAGAAGTTCAGGAGTCGTGATTAGCACCTTTGCTTCGCTGTCCTCCAGGCGGTCCCTTACTGCGCCTTCCATGAACGCTTCGAATAAAGGACCGACAATAGCGCCCAGTTTCACAGCTCCAAGGACGGAAAAATACAGCTCCGGAGATCTTGGCATAAAGATGAACACACGGTCGCCTTTTTCCACATCACCGTATTGTTTCAAGACGTTTCCTGCTTTATTAGATAATTTCTTCATATCAGTGAACGTATATTTCTCATCACGTTCAGGATCCCGATAATAGAGGGCAACTTTATTTTTCCTGAATGATTCAGCATGACGGTCAATCGCTTCATACGCTAAATTCACCCGTCCTGTCTCATGCCATGAAAATTCTTTTTCAACTTCCTTCCAATCAAAAGAATCATACGTATTTTCATAGCTTTCCAGATTATAGTTCCCCTTCGTGACTGGTAACGCTTCCACTTTCATATACCGAATCCCCCTTATGTAAGAATTTACAACCTTATTATAGTATATAAATTATATTTTCTCAATTTTTTAAAAAATCAGTTGTATCGTTTATCCTCATAGTATATAGGGTTGATCCCATTTAAATCATTGATTTATAGGTATTTCACAATAATGTTAATCAGACAAAAATTTATTTCAAACGTCTGAAAATTTCGTGAAAGCGCTCTACTTTTTTCTATTTCATGTATAATAGATTGAGAGGAATATCTTTAGGTGGTGTCCAGATGAAATTGAAGAAAACCTATAATGCAACTGAGTTAAAGACAACAAAAGGAAATTTGATCATTGAAGGGCCTATTCATGCAGAGGAACTGGCACGTCTTGACTTTCATGAAGATTTGATCGCTTTCAGACCTCCTGCACAGCAGCATAAAGCGCTTGTAGAGATTGCAGGGTTGCCTGAAGGAAGAATTATTATCGCTAGGGATAACCATACGATTGTAGGCTATGTTACATATCTATACCCTGATCCGCTTGAACGGTGGTCTCAAGGGAAAATGGAGAATCTGATCGAGCTTGGTGCGATTGAAGTCATTCCGAAGTATCGGGGGGCATCGGTCGGAAAACACCTTTTAAAAGTATCAATGATGGATGACAATATGGAAGACTTCATCGTCATTACAACCGAATATTACTGGCACTGGGACTTGAAAGGGACAGGGCTGAATGTTTGGGAGTACCGCAAAATCATGGAGAAAATGATGAATGCCGGCGGTCTGGAATATTACGCGACGGACGATCCTGAAATCAGCTCCCATCCAGCCAACTGCCTGATGGCGAGAATCGGAAAAAGGGTCGATTCCGAGTCGATCCAGAGATTCGATCAGCTTCGATTCATGAACCGTTTTATGTATTAACCCTTTAGTTTTCTTAAGGTATAACATTCTATTAGAATACAGCTTTCTAAAAAGAGGTGGAAACCGTGATAGTAGAGGAAATTATGAAAACGAACGTGGCTGTCCTGCACCCGGAAGATACAATCGAATCAGCCATTCAATTAATGAGGGACAAGAAAATCAAGCATATACCGATTACGAACGAGAATTCAGAAGTCGTCGGGATTGTAAGTGACCGGGATGTAAAAGACGGCACCCCGTCCATTTTCGATAAGGATTCTTCAGCCCCAGAGCTTAAGAAACCCCTTAAATATATTATGAAAACGGATGTCATAACCGGGCATCCGCTGGATTTCGTCGAAGAAGTCGCCGCTTTATTCTATGAACATCATATCAGCTGCCTTCCGATTGTACGGGAAAACAAACTGATTGGGATCATTACGGAAACAGACCTCCTGCACACGCTGATCCAGCTGACCGGAGCCAATCAGCCCGGTTCACAGATCGAGGTAAAGGTCCCTCATCGTGCAGGGATATTATATGATGTTGCAGGTATCATCCGCCGCCATAACAGCAATATTCTAAGTGTACTTGTATACCCCGATAAAAAAGATGAATCATATAAAATACTTGTCTTCCGGGTGAGAACGATGAATCCGATGAACGTGATAGAAGATTTGAAGAAAGAAGGATATGACGTGTTATGGCCAAACATGCCGGGAATGTCTTCATGATGAAAGATGCAGTATTTATCTATTCCGATGAACTTCTCGGGTACCGCTTCAATGATCAGCATCCTTTCAACCAGACCCGGTTGACGCTGACGATCGATTTATTGAAGCAAATCCAGGCTCTTCACCCAGAGGAAATCATTCCTGCAAGAATGGCTACGGATGAAGAGTTATTTCTTAACCACGACCCTAACTATGTAAACGCTGTCAAGAGAGCCAGTACAGGCCAGCTCCCTCCTGAACAGGCAGAAGGCTACGGAATCGGTACTGAAGATACCCCGATGTTCGATGGAATGCACGAAGCAAGCGCCTTTCTTGTCGGAGGGACACTTACAGCAGCGGATTATGTAATGACGGGAAAAGCGAAACATGCGCTTCACCTCGGCGGCGGGCTCCATCACGGCTTTAAAGGGAAGGCTTCCGGTTTCTGTATATACAATGACAGTTCAGTTGCCATCCGGTATTTACAGGAAAAATATAATGCAAGAGTGCTGTATGTCGATACGGATGCCCATCATGGAGACGGTGTGCAGTGGTCTTTTTATGACGATCCCGATGTCTGTACATTGTCCATCCACGAAACCGGCAGATACTTGTTCCCTGGTACAGGCAATATCAATGAACGCGGCCATGGGAAAGGGTATGGATTTTCATTCAATATCCCATTGGATGCATTCACAGAGGATGAATCCTGGCTCGAAGCATACGAAACGAGCTTCCGGGAGGTCGTGGAATTTTTCAAGCCCGACGTCATCCTTACTCAAAATGGTGCAGATGCCCATTACTATGACCCATTGACACATCTTTCTGCAACGATGAACATTTATAAGGAGATCCCCCGTATCGCCCACGAGCTGGCTGAGAAATACTGCAACGGTAAATGGATTGCAGTAGGAGGCGGCGGATACGATATTTGGCGGGTCGTCCCAAGAGCCTGGTCCTTGATCTGGCTCGAAATGACCGGACGAACGGATGCAGCCGGCACCTTTCCATCTGCCTGGACCGAACGGTGGAAAAGCAAAGCTGGTGTCCCATTACCCACTGAATGGACTGACGCTCCAGATATCTATCCAGCGATACCGCGTAAAGGTGAGATCACTGAAAAGAATAGACATACCCTTGAAAAAGCCCTCTATCCGCTCCGCCAGCAGCTTAAACAGAAACCTGGAAGTTGAGGGGCATGTATCGTTTTTTCTAAATAAAGGCTCAGAGTCACTGTCTACTCTGAGCCTTTACTATTTTACGTCTCCTTCAGATCTGCCCGCAGCAAAAAACCACTCCAACTGCTGTTGGACTGGTTTCTTCTTTTCTATTCTTCTTCATAAGCAGGATCACTGATGATGATTTCCACTCTTCTATTCTTTTGCAAATTCTCCGACGTATCATTCGGTGCAATCGGACGAGTATCGCCGTACCCTACTGCAATGAATCGTTTGGGATCCAGGTTTTCGGCCCCGATCAAATATCGGATTACAGCACTGGCACGCGCAGATGAGAGCTCCCAGTTGGAAGGAAACTGATATGTAGAAATAGGTCTGTTGTCCGTATGCCCTTCCACTTTTACAAAGTTGGGGATTTGAGATATCAGTTCTCCTACTTTATTCAAAAACGGATAGGACGTTTCAAGGATTCCTGCTTCTCCAGAGGCAAAGAGTGCCTGCTCCTGAAGGACAAGGACGACTCCTCTTTCCGTTCTTGTCGCAATTACGATGTCACTTAATTTGTTTTCTTTTAAGTAAGCTTGAATATCAATCAGTAATTCCTGCAAGTCTTTATCCCGCTCTGCTCTTGATTCTTGTTGATCGTCGTTCATTTCAATTTGAGGCTCGCTTGACGGTTTTTCAAAAGGAATGACAGATGGGTAGAATTCAAGAATCTGCTTCTGTTGAAACGAATCGGCAATGGCGCGGAATTTCACGATATCAATCTGTGACATTGAAAAAAGCAAAATAAAGAATACGAGAATAAGAGTGATCAAATCCGAAAAGGTCACCATCCACCGCGGCGCATTTGATTTCGGCTCAGACGGTTTTCTCCTACGCCTCATCAAGGGTTGCCCCCTTCTGCAGATTTTCCGCATATTTCAGCAGTTCGTCGTGTGACAGAAAGACTTTGAGCTTTTCCTCAAGTATTCTTGGATTCTGACCTGATTGAATCCCCACTACGCCTTCAATGATGATTTGTTTCATGAACACTTCTTTTTCCGTACGCATCGCTAACTTGGATGCCATTGGGATAAACACAAGATTGGCAAGCAATGATCCATACAGGGTCGTCAGGAGGGCAATCGCCATATTGGGCCCTAAGGAAGACGGATCGTTCAGGTTCTTCAACATCAGGACAAGACCGATCAGGGTCCCGATCATCCCCCACGCAGGTGCATATTCCCCCGCTTTGTCCAATAAGCTTCTGCTTTTGCGGTGGCGCTCTTCGAGTGCGATGATTTCAGCTTCCATGATATCTGTCATCACATCTGGTTCGATCCCATCAACAGCTAAAAGGACCCCTTTTCGAATGAAAGGGTCCTCAATTTCTTCCACTTCCGCCTCCAAAGCCAGGAGGCCTTCTCTCCTGGCTTTTTCAGAAAGCATGATGAAGGTGCGAATCAATCCATGAATGTCATAATCCTCGTCCCGGAAGGATTCACGAATGACTTTTCCAAGAGCTTTTAGTTCTTTGAGTGAGAAGCTGACCAGCATGGCGGCAATCAAACCGCCGATGACAATAAAAATAGAGGGTAGGTCCACAAATGAACCAAATCCTGAAAGCCCTGCGTTTGTTATGATGGCAAACGCTACAAATAGAAAGCCTACTACTACTCCGATAGGCGTAAGAACATCAATCTTCTTCATTTTGACTCTCCCTGTAAATAAGTTCTTTTTGTCTTATTTATTTTATCGACAAATACCTTATTTTGTTGAGCGTCTATGTTCAATGCGGTGAGGTAATACGACGGTTTCTTCTTCAACCGTTTCTTTATTCATGTATTTCGTCAAAAGTCTCATCGCTACAGCACCGATGTCATACAGCGGCTGTACGACTGAAGTCAGTTGAGGTCTTACCATGAGTGCTAGCCTTGTGTTATCAAAGCTGATGATCTCCACATCCTCAGGAATCGTTACACCGCTGTCCTGAGCTCCATGCACCACGCCAAGAGCAGTTTCATCGTTCCCGACGAAAATCGCTGTCGGTTTGTCATCAAGCTCCGAGAATTTCTGCCAAGCTTCAAGACCGGAATCATATGTGTATTCGCCTTCTACCACAAGGTCATCGCTGAATTCCACTCCGGCAGAAGCCAATGCTTCTCTATACCCTTCGAGTTTGAACTTCATATTGATTGTATCGTGGAACGGACCGCTCACGAATCCGATTCGTTTGTGTCCTTTATCAAGCAGTTCCTTCACCGCGTCGTATGTCGCAGCCTTATAGTCAATGTTCACAGATGGAACTGTATTGGTTTCTTCAACTGCACCTGCAAGGACGATCGGAACCGGAGAACGTTCAAACTCCTGAACATGCTCTTCAGAGATGTGTCCTCCCATGAACAGGATTCCATCCACTTGTTTTCCAAGCATTGTGTTCAACAAATGAAGTTCCTTTTCAGAGTTTTGATCGGAGTTGCTCAAGATGATATTGTATTTGTACATGGTCGCAATATCCTCGATCCCTCGTGCCAGTTCAGCATAAAAGATATTTGAAATATCAGGGATGATGACTCCGACTGTTGTCGTTTTTTTACTCGCAAGCCCTCTAGCTACTGCATTTGGACGGTACCCCAAGCGGTCGATGACCTCAAGTACTTTTTTTCTTGTTGCCGGTTTTACATTCGGATTTCCGTTTACTACGCGTGATACAGTGGCCATCGAGACATTAGCTTCCCGCGCTACATCGTATATTGTGATATTCATTACTGACACTCCTTTAACTTCTCAACTTATTACTGTTATTTTACACTAAACAATCCATAAGAAAAAAGCGATTACATTGGTTTGTTAAAAAATGCACATATTTAGCGTTAAAATATTCATTATAACAGTGTTTAGTCTATTTATCTGCAATTATGTTGATTATCATACGACAGAGTTTGTTGGACTGCAATGATTGGGGATTATTTTAAGTAGTTGTTAATTAATTTTTCGAATAAACTTAGACCGTTCCTTTCTGCTGCAGCATTTGCTTTCCGCTGGGAGGAAGTCGAGCCTCCTCGGCGTACCGCCTGTGGGTTAGAAAAGCGGAGGCGGTTCGTACAGCCCCGACAAGCATAAGATGAATGGGCCGGGAAGGCGTACTTTGCCTTCTTGGACCATTTAGCTTATGGCCTCGAGGGGCTAACCGCCGGAGCTGGACAAGTCTCGACTTTTCCTCTATCTCCCGTCGGAGTCAAATGCCTTCCGCTCCAATCCACTCTGAGTTTTAACAATTCATTTTCCCTTTAATATTAACTGACAATAAATATAAGTCTTATTAACACCTAAAAAGGCTGGACTTTGCATTGAAAGTCCAGCCTTTTTCTATACCCCGCTTTGGGTTGGTTAAACGTTGATTGTGCGGCCTTTTAATAGTTCCTGGTAGAAGTGATCGAATTGGTCCAGGTCCATTTGCTGGGCTGAGTCGGATAGGGCTACAGCCGGATCTGGATGTACTTCTGCCATTACGCCGTCTGCTCCAATGGCGATAGCTGCTTTTGCAGTCGGAAGCAGAAGGTCCCTGCGTCCCGTTGAATGAGTGACATCCACGAATACAGGAAGGTGAGTCTCTTGTTTAAGAATCGGAACAGCTGAAATATCCAGCGTGTTTCGTGTCGCCTTCTCATACGTACGGATACCGCGTTCACAGAGGATGATGTCCCCATTACCTTGAGAAATAATATATTCAGCTGCATTGATGAATTCATCAATCGTTGCAGCCAGACCTCTTTTTAATAATACCGGCTTCTTCACGGCACCGGCAGCTTTTAACAATTCGAAGTTCTGCATGTTTCTCGCACCAATCTGAATCACATCAATGTATTCAATGGCAGGTTCGATATCTGCAGGATTTACGATTTCACTGACAACAGCCAAATCATATTCGTCCGCAACCTTCTTCAGGATTTTCAATCCTTCGATTCCAAGACCCTGGAAATCATATGGAGAGGTTCTTGGTTTGAACGCCCCGCCTCGAAGCAGTTTTAAGCCTTTCGCTTTGACAGCCTGCGCAACTTGCGCCACTTGCTCATAGGACTCGACTGCACATGGACCAAAGATGAAATGTGGATTTCCATCACCGATTGCATCTCCATTGATATTCACAATCGTATCCTCTGCCTTTTTCTTACGGGATACTAATAATGCTTTACGATGATCATCTTTTTGTAATTCTAAACCAGCTTTGAAGACCTCTTTAAAAATATGTTCAATAGTCGAGTTTTCAAAAGGACCATTGTTATTTTCCTTGATCAGGTCTAGCATTCCTCTTTCACGAACAGGATCATATCGGTATACTCCTTGCTTTTCCTTCACACGCCCGATTTCCTGAACGAGTTTAGCACGTTCATTAATGGTGTCTAATAGTTTTAAGTTCATCTCGTCGACTTTTTTTCGTAATTGATCGAGCTCTTGATTACTCACAATACAGCACCCTTTCTTGATTTTATCCTGTTCATACATAAAAAACTGTTTTAGTTTTATAAAAGTATGATACATTTTTTATAGATATTGAAACTAATTATAATAGAAGAATTCCCAAATGTCACGATAAATTTCTTTATTAATTAAACGCTTTTAAGCGCTAAAGTATTTTAGTATCTTATGAGACTGATCAAAAGTAGGTGTTTACTTTGCAAAAAATTTTTTCATTAGATATAGGAACGCGTTCGGTCGTCGGCATCATTTTAGAAGAAAAAGACGGGAATTACCACGTATCCGACATTGAAGTGGAAGAGCACAAAAAACGGGCGATGCTCGACGGACAAATTCATGATGTCCCCGCTGTTTCGGATGTCATTTCATCCATTAAGAAGAAGCTCGAAGAAAAGCATGGACCGCTTCATAAAGTATGTGTCGCTGCTGCTGGAAGAGCGTTGAAAACTGAAAAGTCAGTTGCCGCGTTTTCCATTAAAGGAAAACCTCTCCTGAAAAAAGAAGATATCCTCCATTTGGAACTAAGCGCAGTCCAGCAAGCGCAGACGCAGGCAGCAGAAAACGAGAGCGATGACAAAAGCTATCACTATTACTGTGTCGGCTACTCGGTATTATATTATCGGTTGGACGGAGAAGAAATCGGCAGCCTGATCGACCAGCAGGGGGATAAGGCCAGTGTGGAAATCATTGCTACCTTCCTTCCGAGAGTAGTAGTCGAATCACTACTTGCTGCATTAAGTCGATCGAGCCTTGAAATGGAGGCATTGACGCTTGAACCAATCGCGGCAATCAATGTCCTGATCCCTCAGTCCATGAGAAGATTAAATGTCGCCCTGGTGGATATCGGAGCGGGAACATCTGATATCGCTCTGACAAATAAGGGAACCGTCACCGCATACGGGATGGTGCCGACCGCCGGGGACGAAATCACTGAGGCCATAAGTGATGTATTACTGCTCGATTTCCCATTGGCGGAAAAAGCGAAAAGGGAACTTCATCAATCCGAGACCATTTCTGTGACGGACATTTTAGGATTTGAATCGGAGCTTTCCGTTCAGGAAGTAGTGGATAAGATACACCCTTCCATTGAAAATCTTGCTGGGAAGATCTCGCATGAAATTCTTCTCTTAAACCATCAAAAGTCCCCGCAGGCCGTCATGCTCGTCGGTGGAGGAAGCTTAACGCCAGAATTGAATGTTGAGTTGGCAAAATCATTGAACCTGCCTGAAAACAGAGTAGCCGTAAGAGGGATCGAAGCCATTCAGAATTTAACGTTTACAGACCCTTCCGCAAAAGGGCCGGAACTGGTTACACCTGTCGGCATTGCAATAGCGGCCAAACAAACGCCTGTCCAATACGTAACCATTCACGTCAATGACCAGCCGATCCGCCTGTTCGAGGTCAAGGATCTAACCATCGGGGATGGTCTGCTTGCTGCTGGCCTGAAAATAAACAAATTGTATGGAAAACCAGGTAATGCCTACTTTATCACCGTCAACGGACAGAAAGTGACCTTCCCCGGAGGATACGGTCATCCCCCTCTCATTTCCAAGAACGGGAAAGAAGCATCCGTGGACGACAGACTGATGAATCATGACAGAATCACGGTCATAAAAGGCGCAGACGGGGCCTCTCCCACTGTAAGAATAAGAGAGTTAGTGGATGACATTCCGGATAAAACAGTGTCAATCAATGAAAAATCTCATACCCTGTCACCCAATCTATTAAGAAACGGAAAGAATGTCACCCTGGATGAAACGATCCAAGACGGGGACACCATTCATTATGAAGCAAGAGAAACGATTGCCGATGCATTGAGAAAGTTAGGGCTCGATGAGTGGCTGGAAAAGTGTAAACCGTTCCGTCTCACCATCAACGGCAAAGAAACCTTCATCCCGTCTTTTGGAGGAAAGGTATTCATTAATAATTTGGAAGCTAAACCTTCTGCGGCCATTTCCCATAATGATAAAATCATGTTAAAGTCCCCTGAGTACCCTTCAGTCGGACAATTATTGATGAAAATAAATGATTACCGTGAACGATCGATTGAGATCGTGTTTAATGGCAGCCCGGTGATGTTAAAGCAGGAAGCGGCAAAGGTGTATAAAGAAGGCAAACCATTGAATTCAAATGACACCGTCCATGCTGGAGATACGATAACGATCGAGGAAAAAGCTGGTCATTCATTCATTTTCCAGGATGTCTTTAATCACGTGGAAGTTTCCATGCCTGAACACGGAAATGCTTCCTTTCAGTTAATACGAAATGGAGAAGAAACCACTTTCTATGAGGAAATACAAGCTGGAGACAGTCTTGAGATACGATGGACAAATGCTTATAAAAATTGATAGTGGACACAAAAAAACTGGCGTAAAGCGCCAGTTTTTATATTATGATCCTATCTGTCCAGGGACACTGCTCGGCTTATTCGTGCTGTGGACATTATCTCTGTTAGAAGATGGAATGGACGTCGATGCAGATGAAGTTTGTGATGCTTCAGATGTCACTTCTTCACCCGCTTCCTTTACTTTACTGCCGATTTCCTTCAGATCTTCAGCCGCTTCTTTTGTAGTCGCGATGATTTCGGAAGAGTCATCTTTTACCTGATTCACTTGATCGATGACTTCCCCGTTTACTTTTTCATAAAGCTTTTGCGCATCATTGATCGCTTCTTTCAATACAGAAGAAGCGGACTTGATTCGTTCCTGCCAGTCATTCATGACTCCTGATGGATTTTCTTTCACCTTCGAAACCATGCCCATTGTGGAGTCCTTCATTGAGCTCGTATTGTTTGAAATTTTCTTTCTCGTATTCTTGTCCATCATGGCAACCGCTCCGCCAACGACGGCTCCGAGTACGATTCCTTTTACAAGCTTGCCGCTTCTTTTTTCCTTTAAGGTAGGGATTTGATCTACATTGTTCGTTTCAGTATTTCGATTTGGGTAAGGCTGTACCATATTGAATGATCCTCCTATAGTGTGATTAATTTGTTATTACGTTTAATTCCCCTTCCCGGTGCAAATAAACTATTATTGGGGAAATTCCTATTATTACCGATGTTGGTTTCTTTTCTTACTAGTATTTGAGCGTAGACAGTTAACATCGCTTTTGATTTCCGTGCAAGGCTTCGCTTTCCGCGGGTGACCGTGAGCCTCCTCGGCTTCGCCTGCGGGCAGAAAAGCGGAGGGGCTTTGCTCAGGAGGCGGCTGGCATAAGGCGAAGCGGCCACGAAGGCGTTCTTTGCCTTCTTGGTCGGTTTGACTTATGACATATGCCTCTAAGCCCCGTAGCTGGACAGGTCTCACATTGGCCACTTCTCCCGCAGGAGTCTTCGCCTTGCACTCCAATCAAAAGCTGGCAACAAGTAATAACAACTATACGCTTTTAAAAAAGATTCAATTTACTCGGTAGCCATTCAAATTTGAGAAGGAATTCCCCATTACCCTGGTCAAGCCCTTGAGTATTCTCAACTATAATCATCATTCACAGCCAAATTTGCGAAAACCACATACAAAAAAAGAACCTGCACATGCAGATTCTTTTTATAGTTTACTCAGTTCCTTTTCGGTGATGTTCCAGTGGGATGCGTTCCAGCCGGGTTTTCCATCGATGAATAGGAATGCTTGCGGGGATTCATGCTTGATGGCGTATTTCTCGGCAATATGGTTTGAGAGTTCCCTTGATTCCTGTACCGCAAGATAATATCCTTCTTCTTCCCTATTATTGTTTAAGAACGCTTGATAATCATTAAACGCACTTGAACTGATCGGACAGGTCAAACTATGCTTCATAAAGAAAAAGCGGGGCTTTGTTTCTATAAGTTGTTCGAATTGCTGTACCGTATCGATTTTTTGCATTTTCAGTATTCATCCTTTCTTTCACATATCCTTATACAGATGGCTGCATCAAGAATAGCCTGCACAAAAAAGCGGCGAAGTAATCATATCACTTCACCGCTCGTCAGGACAACTATTATTGGTTATACGTTTTTTCTGTTTCATCAAAAGCTTTTTTCGTTTCCTCAAGCTTTTGATTTACATCATCAGTTTCCTGAACAGGAGTCGCATCTCCCACAGGCACTTCCTGAAGCTCGTCATTTACATCTTCGCTGTTGTTCTTTGAACGGTAAGATTTGAACTTATCTTTCACTGTATTGGATTGCTCCTGAACAGTCTTTGAAAGTGCAGCAGACTTTTCTTTAGCGACCGCCGCTAACTCATTGCTCTTTTCAACCGCTGTATCTTTCCACTGACCTGACTTTTCTCTTATTACGACTGCTTGTTCATTAAGATCATTCCGTAGATCTTTCCCGGACTTAGGAGCAAGTAACAGCGCTGTTGCAGCTCCTACAATCCCTCCGATCAATGTACCGATCATGAAGTCCTTTGAGTTGATGTTGCTGCTGTCGTTTGTTTGCTGGTTTTGATTTTGGTTTTGGTTTTGTGTCATTTGAAAATTCCCCTCTCCTAATTGTTATAAGATCTTGCTCTTTTAATCAATTTTTCTCGAGATTGAACTTCTTCGGGTGTGGGTTGATTATGAACAGCTTCATCGGAATGAGTCGGCTGCTGATCCTTTTTTCGCTTCCACTTGTCCTTTAACTCGATAAACGCATTGCCCCACTGAACCACCTGTGAAATCTTACCCTGATTCCTTTCAAGTTCAGTCGAGATTGAAGTGCTTACCTTCTTTACCGAGTTATTAAGGTTTTGAATGGAATGACCTACATCTTTTACTGCATAAACAACGGTGTTCAGATCCTCAGACTTACGCTGGATATCCTCGGCCAACAAATTCGTTTTATGTAGTAATTCAGTAGATTCCTTTGTCACTCCCTGAAGCTGGGTTTCAAGACCGTTCAAGGTCGTCGATACACTATCGAGTGTAGTCCCCAGTGATTTCAAGGTTTTCATAACGCTGATAACTAAAATGAAAAATGCGATTGCTATGACAGCTACACTTAGATAAAGAATTATTTCCATATAGTACACCTCCATATATAAAAATTCTTTACCCACCCTAAACACAAATAAAACATTATACTAGGATTTCTTCCTGTGGGAGGCAAATTCCTGCTAAATTTCAAAAATACTTTTTTATCTTTTCTTATTTTCATGTTTATCATCACGGTAATTTTTAGGGTACAATAAAGAATGATATTCATATAAGGGGGTTCACACAAATGAAAGATCCGCGAATTGAAAAACTGGCAAGGAATTTAATACAATACTCTGTTCAATTGCAGCCTGGTGAAAAAGTGCTGATTGAAAACTTCGGCCTGCAGCGTGAATTGGTCACTGCACTCGTTAAAGAAGCATATGCTGCAGGAGGCTTCCCGTTTGTATCCATCAAAGATCACTCGGTGGACCGGGCATTATTGATGGGGGCGCAGGAAGAGCAATACCATATGATGGCTGGTTTCGAGGCGAATGTCATGAAGGAAATGGACGCGTATATCGGCCTCCGTTCCGGTGATAATATCAGCGAGCAATCAGACGTTCCTGATGAAAAAATGAAAATCCACGGAAATACGATCGGCAAGAAAGTACATAGGGAAATCCGTGTTCCGAAGAAAAAGTGGGTAGTCCTGCGCTATCCGAACTCATCAATGGCTCAGCTTGCAAAAATGAGCACGGAAGCATTCGAAGACTTCTACTTTGATGTCTGCAACCTTGATTACAGTAAAATGGACAAGGCAATGGACAACCTCGTCGATCTTATGAACAAAACGGATAAAGTCCGTCTTGTTGGAGAAGGGACCGATCTGACGTTCTCAATCAAAGATATTCCGGCGGTGAAATGTGCAGGAAGATTGAATATACCTGATGGTGAAGTATATTCTGCCCCTGTCAAGGATTCTGTAAACGGAACCATATCATATAACACTCCATCCCCATATAACGGGTTCACTTTCGAGAATGTAAAGCTTACATTCAGAGATGGAAAGATTGTGGAAGCGACCGCAAATGATACGGAAAGAATCAATAAAATATTCGATACGGATGAAGGCGCAAGGTACGTCGGTGAATTTGCCATCGGAGTCAACCCTTACATCCAGCATCCGATGCAGGACATCCTGTTCGATGAGAAAATCGATGGAAGCTTCCACTTCACTCCTGGTGAATGCTATGAAGATGCCTACAACGGAAATCATTCAAACATCCACTGGGACATGGTCATGATCCAACGGCCTGAATACGGTGGAGGCGAGATTTACTTCGACGACGTACTTGTCCGCAAAGACGGAAAATTCGTCCTTCCTGAACTCGAAGTTTTGAACCCGGAAAATCTAAAATAACTAGAAAAGCGGAGGCGGCTCGCTCAGAGGCGACAAAGCATAAGATGAATGGGCCGGGAAGGCGATCTTTGCCTTCATGGACCATTTAGCTTATGACATGTGCCTCTAAGTCCTGCAGCTGGACACTATCAAGGCCCTTTTCTCACTGCTTTAAGCAGTGAAAAAAGGGCCTTTAAAATGGAAAGCCGGCCCCATAGGAGCCGGCATCATTTGATTAGTTTTCTGCTAGTTTTTCTTTTAGTGTCGTTTCGTATGCTTCCTGGAACTTTTGGACGTCTCCCGCTCCCATGAAGATCAGGACACCGTTGGCATGGTCCAATAAAGGGGTGGTATCATGTTCATCGATGATTTCAGATCCTTCAATTTTACTTTGCAGATCATTGATCGACAGTTTGCCATGATTTTCTCTTGCTGAACCGAAAATCTCACATAAGTACACTTTATCCGCCATATCAAGGCTTTCAGCAAACTCGGTAAGGAATGTTTGCGTACGTGTGAAAGTATGCGGCTGGAATACCGCGATGATTTCCTTCTCCGGATATTTTTGGCGCGCGGAATCCACCGTCGCTTTAATTTCCGTCGGATGATGGGCATAGTCATCGATCAAAATCTGGGACCCGAGTTCTTTTTCAGAGAAACGGCGTTTTACACCCTTGAAGCTGCTGAGTCTATCCTGTACGACGGCTGTATCCAATTCTTCATAATGGCAAATCGCGATGACAGACAGCGCATTGAGGATATTATGATCACCGAATGTAGGGATTTTAAAGCTTGCATAGAATTCATTCCGTACGAATACGTCAAAGGAAGTCCCTTCGCGGTCACGGTTCACGTTTCTTGCCTGAAAATCATTTTCTTCAGCGAAACCATAAAATACGACCGGAACCTGAGCCTGTATCTTTTGTAATTGTTCATCATCGCCACAAGCAATAATACCTTTTTTCACTTGCATCGCCATCTCCTGGAAGGCGGAAAAGACATCATCGACATTTGCGAAATAATCAGGATGATCAAAATCGATATTCGTCATGATGGCGTAGTCAGGATAATAGGATAAGAAATGACGTCGATACTCGCATGCTTCAAATACGAAGTATTGAGCATCCACTTCCCCTTTACCTGTACCATCGCCGATCAAATATGAAGTAGGCTTTGCACCGCTGATCACGTGTGCCAGAAGACCGGTCGTGGACGTTTTACCATGCGCCCCGGTAACTGCCACGCTTGTAAACTTCTGCATGAAGTCACCAAGGAATTTGTGGTATCTGGTAATCGGTACCCCTTGTTCGATTGCCGCTTCAATTTCTTCATGTGTATCGGGAAATGCGTTCCCTGCAATCACATGCATATCCCCTCCAATATTTTCTTTCTGGAAAGGAAGGATTTTTATATTTGATTCATCTAAAGACTTTTGAGTAAAGAAATATTTATCTACATCAGATCCTTGGACCTCGTAGTCCATATCGTGGAGTATTTGGGCTAATGCACTCATACCCGAACCCTTGATTCCTACGAAATGATATATAGTCATAATAGAACCTCCAACAATCATCTATCTAAAGCATTATATGAAATGAATATTATTTTGCTATCCGTATGGCTATGGACTTGAGCTACAGAGAAAAGCGCAAGCGCCTTGTTCAGCCCCGGCAAACGATTTAGGGCCGACCGGTGAAGTCGTTCTTTGACTTCATTGGGCGGACCGAAACGTCTCGAGGGGCTGGGCGCTGGAGCTGGCCATTTCTCGAATTGAAGTAATATTTTCTTATAATATTCCCTGCGGCAAATTGCCGCTGTCTTCTTAAGTATAAGGTAGTTCAAGAAGAATGGCTATCTTCTGACATCCTATTTAAAAGATTACTTGTTTCATTCAACTTGAACATTATATCATTTTTTAAACCCTATGACCATGAACGAGCTATGAATCCCCCTTCAGTATATAAGAAGGAGCTTCTTCTTTTAAAAATGTTCTCCATAATACTCCAGTTTCATGATTCTTTTGATGGTAATGTTTTTTTATCAGTGCCGGCAAATCGCTGTTCCCTGCTCCAAACACAGGGCCTATGAGCCATGGATCTGTGACGAGAGGGACTTTTCTCATAAAATAAAGCGATCCTTTCTGTATTTCAACGTTTAAACGCTCCAAGGATGTTTTTACGCATTCTTTTTGATCATGGATGATGTTTTCACCCTTAATAAAAACTTCATTACCCTCAGAATGGATTTCTGAGACGATCACCGGTTCAGGAGCAGCCGAGAGCAGCAGGGCTCCCATCATCTTAACCGGCTCGCTAACCATTCGGGATTGCAGAAATTGAAAGAATAATGTCTGACCCTTTATTGTCTTATAATCAAAAAGAAACCATTCGTGAAAAACTTCTTCTGCTTTTTTTGAAACACGCGATGGTTCCTTTAATTGAAAGCGTTCTGCAAATATCATCTTTGCTCTTACTTTTTCACGTATATTGGTTTCTTTTAACGCGTATTGATACGCCTGGTGATATAATTCATCTACTTGCTCTTGTGCAATGCGCTGTTTTTTCATCCGATATTGACTTAAATCCAAGAGTTCCTTATCCTGCATCCTCTCACCTATTCGAATTCAACTTTTTCAAGCCGTGGATTAGGTCTAAGCTTTCTTCCGGCTTTTGCTTGGTGCACACCGTCAAGGACAACGTTATCACCAGTGAATCCGACATGAATCTTCAAAAGGCTGCTGCCTACTCCATACATGTCAACCGGCACCCTGCTCTCCTCAAACTCACGGATCCTCTTTTCGTTGAAGCCTCCTGTAACGACAATCTTTACATGTTGATATCCCTCTTCATCCAATGCTTTTCTGAGGGCAAAAATCAGTTCACTGTTTACTCCCCGTGGATCGAATGTTCCCAGCACATGCTGATTGCGGAGGAAGTATTTGTCGATCATCATCCGGGACGTATCTACTCGTACCCCTTTTAGTTCAGAGCCAAACTCCCTGGCCACTTTTAATGCATCAGTAATGACATCATTATTGTAATCGACCAGTGCAATCAGTTCATCTTCAGGGAACGTTTCCTTATAGGCCTTGGCCGCTTCCACGATATCCCCATTAAATAACTGGATCAACGCGTGAGGCATTGTCCCCATTCCCTTTTTTCCCCACCATTCATTCATGGCATGGGTGGCCTGCGCGGTAGATCCACCGATAAAAGCAGCATATCCATCCCCCGCCTGCTGGGTAAAATGGTCATCACGATCACCCATGAAAATGACGGGCTTTTGTTCACCAGAAAGAGCAGCTGATTTCATCACGTTATATACACTTGTTGCAACGGATGTTCTTCTGGCGAGAATCCCATCAATGATTCCCTCGAGGTAACCGAAATCCTGATAGCGTCCAGTTACCGTCAACACAGTTTCAAATGGAGAAATTTGATCTCCATCTTTCAACGAATGGATTTCAAGGTTTTCCGGCTGATCGGCAAACGTATGTAGAAGAGCAATGACTTCATCAGTGCCGCATAATACGGAGTGGTTCTTTTGAAAAAATTGCATCGTCACCACAGCATCAGGTTTATACTTTCGCGCAATTTCCCTTGTTTTTAAAAAGTAGACTGCGGAAAACCATCCTTCCTTGATCCTTTCGTCAAATTTAAATGTATGGTTGGTTAATCGTTTGATTTCCCCTTGAAGTTTCAATTCGATTTCTTTCATCATAAAGCTCCTTAATGGCTTACCAAAAAAATAGGTATTCTGTTTATATCATAAACAGAATACCATGTATTACATGTTTGTACTAGTCTATGCCAATGTCTCCAGTTCGCTCTCGGAAATCAGGACATCCCTTGGCTTACTGCCTCTTGATTCTGAAATGACTCCACTCTTTTCCATCATTTCCATCAATCTTGCCGCGCGATTATACCCGATTCTGAACCGTCTTTGCAAGCTGGAAGCAGAAGCCCCTCCCTGATCGATGACAAATTCGCATGCTTCGAAAAACAATTCATCTTCTTCTTCCGTCACTTGCGCCTTCTTAATCAGTTCATCTTGTTGAAAAATATAATCCGGCTCTCTTTGATCCCTTACATGATTGATGATTTCATCAATTTCGTCATCTGATACAAAGGTACCTTGCAGCCTTACAGGTTTGGAAGACCCATTTTCAAGGAACAGCATATCCCCTTTACCGAGCAGACGCTCAGCACCGCTTCCATCAATGATCGTTCTGGAATCGACCCCTGAAGAAACAGAGAATGCAACCCTTGTCGGTACATTCGCTTTGATCAGCCCCGTGATGACATCAACGGACGGCCGCTGTGTCGCAATAATCAAGTGGATCCCGCAGGCACGGGCCTTCTGAGCGATACGGCAGATGGCTTCTTCTACATCTGCAGGCGACATCATCATAAGGTCCGCCAGCTCATCAATCACGATGACCAAATATGGAAGCGTATCATTGTATTGTTTGTTCCGCTTGGCCAGTTCATTGAAACGCTTGATATCCCTTACACCGGTATGGGCAAACAATTCATACCGTCTTTCCATCTCCTCTACAGCCCACTTCAATGCAGCCGTTGCCGCTTTAACGTCGGTGATGACCGGACTGACCAGATGTGGAATGCGGTTATAAGGTGCCAGCTCCACCATTTTCGGGTCGATCAACAGGAGCTTCAATTCATCTGGTGATGCTTTATACAAAAGACTGACCAGTATAGAATTGATGCATACACTTTTCCCTGACCCAGTGGCGCCCGCAATAAGCCCATGAGGCATCTTACTCAAATCGGTCACGATTGGCTGACCGGAAATATCGAGTCCCAGGGCTGCAGTCAGCGATGATTCTGATTCCTGGAAAGCAGGGCTTGCAATCACTTCACTGATACATACAGGACGGCTTTCCCTGTTCGGCACCTCGATCCCGATCGTATGCTTCCCTGGAATTGGTGCTTCGATCCGGATATCTTTAGCTGCAAGGCTTAGTTTAATATCATCCGCGAGATTCGTAATCTTATTTACTTTCACCCCGGGTTCCGGCTGCACTTCGAATCGTGTAACCGACGGGCCCTGTGTGACATTGACCACTCTCGCACGGACATTAAAGTTATGAAGCGTCTCATCCAAAAGATTTTTCTGTGATTCGAGCCACTCCCCGCTAAGCTTCTTCGAAACGGGAGGCATTAAATAATCCATTTCTGGAAACGTATATCCTTTTGAGCTCTTCACCGAAGATGCAAGTTCACTGTAGCTTTTTGCCGCTTCTTCCCCTTGGACTTTATCTGATTCCCGGGAGACGGCTGCATTTTCAGAAATAATCGATTGTTGTTGAGACGCCGGTCCTGCAACCGTTGATTCACTGCTCTCCTCAGTTTTCGAAGATGAAAGTGTTACTGGATTTCTGTCCGGAGCTGTCTGTGTTCTGTTACGCTGATTCATCTGACGTTTGTCCTGCTTCAACATCAAGACGTTGAAAGGGAGATGCGATCTTTTCCTAGGCTTTGGTTCCACTTCCTCTTTCTTTGCAGGAGGCGGTCCCTGTTTGCTTTCTTGTTTTTGCACTGCTTCTTCAGGTTGTGTTGTTTCTTCATACATTACGGTAACTTGCGGTTGTGCGGCCGGATGGTGTTGGACCTCTCCCTGTAATTGTTCTGCTTCGTGGTGAAGTGGTTGTACTTCTTGTTGTACTTCGTCTTGTTGTATCAATTGTATTTCTTGTTCTGGCTGCTGTACTTCTTGTTGAATCGGTTGTTCCGGATGATTTACCACCGATTCCCCACCACCCTGCGATTCTTCATGGGAGACATCAGAAGATAGCTCTGCTTGCGGTACTTCGACAGGCTCCTCTTCAGTTGATTCGTCAACGGGATTTTGTTCATGTTGACGTTGTGGCCCGGCTCCGTTTTCATTTTCAAAAGAAAATTCATTCCCTATCAGGGAAGCTCCGACTCCCGACCAGCTTTTGCTGCTTTCTTGCATTCTATCATTATCTTCTTTAACTTCACTTAATTCTTTTATTTCGGGAGGGTAAACATCGTACTTTTCATCCTTCACTGCTTCCCCATTATGTAAGAACTCTTTCAGTTCATATTCCACTTCATCTTTTTTAACTGGTTTAACCGGTCTCGTTCTGAAACCATAAATAGGAGAAGGGATTTCTGTCGGACGAAACGGACGGCTGTTTCCTTTTTCAACTTTTTTGGTCATTGATTTCTTGTTACTATTTTCGATTTGTCGCGCTGACGTTTTTGTTCGCTCAGACGATGTGGTTTCTGAATGGGTTGACTTTTGCAGTTGGTTTTTACGAGGCTTCCGTTCGATACCCCGTACTTCTTCCCGCTTCGTCTCCTGTTTCTCTTTTTGTTCCGGCTCCCTTCGTTTTCTCGCCGGGCGTGGCTCATTGACGTTTTCCCCGTCGGAAATCAGCGGAAATCGGAAGTTCCCTTTTGGATATTGATAGGTCATTCTGGCTTCAACGTCTTTTGAATGATTTAAGACTCTATTATTAAATATACGTTTTTCAGACCGCGGCTCTCTTTCTTCAACTTCTTCTTCATAATATTCTTCAATTGGCTCATCTTGATCTGATAGTTTATTCATTATCTTTTTAATCCAACTCACAATAATCACTCTTTCCTTGATACTTACTTTATATTTTATCAGTTAAAGAGAAAAATTCGAGTGATTTCGATAGAATTAGAGAATTGTTAAGGAAATGTGTCGAAAGCAATATTGGTGTAATATTGTTATGGTGGTAAAAGTTAGAATGAAGAATAATGAATGGCCTTTTTATGCCGCAGTTGATTTCCGTGGAAGGAAGAGTTCGCTTTTCGCGGGCAGCCCGTGAGCCTCCTAAATAGAGTATCTCATTTTGACTTCTCAACTTATTGAATCCATACATTACCGCTAATGATTTCCGTGGAAGAGTTCCGTGGAAGAGTTCGCTTTGCACGGAAATCATTAGCTTGTTACGGCGGAAGAGTTCGCTTTGCACGGAAATCATTAGCTTTTTAAGGCTAAAATAACAACAGATTTTGACAGAATGACTATTAATATCACAAAAAACAATTTTGGGGTAGGCGACACAGATGGAAAGCCACGCCTTTAAAATATGCATGTCAGTATTCGTTAATCATTCTAAATAGCTCAATTATCAGGAAAGTGGCACAATAAATTGATAATCGGCACAATTATTCCCGATAAGGCACAATAAACCGAAAACCAGCACAATTATTCCCGATAAGGCACAATAAACCGAAAACCAGCACAATTATTCCCGATAAGGCACAATTAAGTAATGTCTCCCCCGTTTTTTTCCCACTTGACGGTTAAAAATTCATTTAAGTCACCCGTCTAAACTCAAAGCTTATTAAATCAATCATCATTTGCCGAAAAGAATCTTCAAAATCATCATAAGCTCACTAAATTTTTGCCAAAATCAAAAAAACCGGAGCCATCACGACTCCGGGCAACCTTCAATCATTTATCATCCATTAAATGGCT
Source organism: Rossellomorea sp. ABR4_012 (assembly GCF_056159545.1). Classification (NCBI taxonomy): domain Bacteria; kingdom Bacillati; phylum Bacillota; class Bacilli; order Caryophanales; family Bacillaceae; genus Rossellomorea; species Rossellomorea sp. ABR4_012. The sequence continues at coordinate 1,366,085 of NZ_JBSWVK010000001.1, read as the reverse complement.
GTCCAACTTCATAACTGTCTTCAAGCACTAGGATTCCTTTTTCCTGCGGAGCGTTCGCCAGGTCGAGTTCTTTTGCTGAACAGATCATTCCTGATGAAGGGACTCCGCGCAGCTCTGCGTCTTTGATGAGCATTCCGCTTGGCATGACTGCTCCCACTTTTGCAACGACCACTTTTTGTCCTTGGTCGACATTAGGTGCGCCGCATACGATTTGCAGGGTTTCTCCGCCTACATCCACTTTACAGATATTTAGTTTGTCGGCATTCGGGTGCTTTTCTTTTTCAGCAACATAACCAACAACGAATTTAGGTGAGAAGTCCGCTTCCAGCACCTCTTCAAATCCATTTTCCTTAAGAGCTTTATTAATTTTCTCGAGTTTGTCGTCATTCATTTCAACTTGCCCTTTTTCATTCAACTCCATATAGGTTGAGGCACTGAACAAATTAAAGCCGACAGTTTTCCCGGATTCTTCATCGAAGATGCGGACAGCGTCTCCTTTTCCTTCATGCTCCACTTTCCCTTCAAATCCGGGTTGGAGTGTAATGATAAGGGTATCCCCGATTCCTTCAAGATTATAAAATACGTTCATTCATGTTTTCTCCCTTCACTTTTTACGATTTTTAGCCAGGATGAAGATCGGTTCAAGGTCTCCGTCTTCATAGACAAATGATAATGCAGTAATCGGGACATTGCCCGTGGTGAAAAAGCTCATTGTTAACTGTGCGAGTACATCATAGCCTGTTTCATTTCGGATATCCCCTATTACAAGCACATCCTGATGCGGTACAGATACTGTCATTTCACCTTGTATATCACCGCTGATCTTCTTTAAGAAAGCATCATTCAATATGCGGCTCGCATCGTAGCCGTCATTATTATTTAAGAAATAATAGATGTTGCCGGCTACTTCGTCTTTCTTCATTTGTGTAGGTAAACCTCTTACGTTGAACAAGGCGGTTTCTTTCATCTGCTCATGGGACCAGCCTTCTTCTTTCAGCATGTTTTCATCGATCAGACGATAGGTCGAACCAAGATCGATTGCATAATAGATCCTGGTTTCGGCTGTGTGATCGTCTGTTACAAGCGGGATGCCGTCGTTTGATTCTGTTGCAAAGGAAGTGGACCTGATGACAGGAAATACATTTTTCTCTTTGCTTCCCATGTCGGATTTGGTTCCCATGACATTCAGAGCTTCTTCTACATAATAAACGACTTCATCGATGATCGACTTATTATTTTCTTTCCACTTTGAGACAATGGGCGGAAGTGCTACCGTGATCCCTTTATTGGTCTCGGTATTTTCTATGCGCAGGGAATCTTTTTCCCTATCATATGTAAATGTGCGATTCGGTTTGCTTAATCGCTCCTGAAGGATGCCTTTTAACTTTTTTATATCCATAGTTCCCCTCCTTCTTAAACTAATCATTCACCGTTCAAGTAAACAATCTGCCACTTTTAACATTTTACAATAAAATCTCGATAATACAAAAATAATCCGTCCATAGAAAAAGGGATACCCAGAAAGAATATCCCTTTTTCATTATTTAGATAGGCTGTTCATGAACCCTTGTATTTCTTCTTTTGTTTTACGGTCCTTGCTTACAAATCGGCCGGTTTCCTTTCCGTTATCATATGCAAGGAAGCTCGGGATTCCAAAGATATCATGTTCGATGCAGATATCGATGAATTGATCGCGATCTACATATAAAAAGGTATACTCACTGTATTCATTTTCTATTTCAGGCAGGATCGGCTCGATCACCCGGCAGTCGGGGCACCAGTCGGCTGAAAACATAAACACATGTTTCCCGTTATTTTTCAATTCATAAAATTCTTCCATCGTTTCAAGTTTACGCATGTTATTTTCCTCCTGTATCTATCGTCATTTGGTTAGGCTTGATCCAGCCAATTTTACGCATATATTCAGATATTAACAGGGAGATGAATGCAGGTCCAATAAAATGCAGCAGCAGCACTTTCAAAGCCGTATCCCAAGTGAAGCCCATCGTTTTAAATGTCATGATCTGACCAACGAGTCCACTCGTTCCCATCCCGGCTCCGGCAGCATTGTTCTCCATGATCCACAACGTCGTTCCAATCGGTGCCAGCACCATCCCAGCAATCGTAGGCGGCAGCAAAATGCGCGGGTTGCGGACAATATTCGGTACTTGCAGCATGGAGGTTCCAATTCCTTGTGCCAGCAGGCCCCCAACTTTATTTTCCCGGTAGCTGATTACGGCAAATCCAACCATTTGAGCGGCACATCCAATTGTTGCAGCCCCTGCTGCCACCCCGCTCAAATCAAGCATCAGCGCAATCGCTGCACTCGAAATCGGTGCTGTCAACGCAAGTCCCATGAGTGCCGCAACCAGGATCCCCATGACGATCGGCCTCTGTTCCGTCGCCCAGCTGATCCAGCTTCCAAACATGGTCATAAAATCACCTATTTGCGGCCCCACAAAATAAGCCACGGAGAAGCCGGCAAGAATCGTCACAAACGGAGTGACGATAATATCCACCTTCGTCGTTTTGCTGACCAGCTTCCCGATTTCAGTGGACACCACCGCTGCCAGATAGGCACCGGCAGGTCCACCAAGGGAGGCACCTGCCGCACCCGTTACGACGGCAGCGAATAAAACAAGCGGCGGGGCACCCAGCCCGTATGCTATGGCGACACCGATGGCGGGTCCCATCAGACTGATGGCCAGGGCTCCCATATCGATAAAAAAGGTTTTCATCGGCATAGGCAGGAACGCCGCCTGCTCGCCGATCGTCTTGATGATCAACCCAATAATCAGTGAGCTGAAAAGACCTAAGGCCATATAACTTAAAGCATCTATAAAGTAAACTTTGCCAGAGAACTTAACCCCTTTGCTCTCCATGTAATTCTTCATATTGATTCCCCTTTTCTCTATAATAAAGGAATTGCACATTTACTAGTGTAAAGACACATGTTGATTTTGTCTATATATTATTTCCGTACCCCTCTGAAATAGTAAGCTGTCCAAGCGGGCTAAGAACCATTCAAAGAAAAGAGACAATATCAATCTCATTTTAATGAAGGTCTAAATGGGTTTATGTGGAAAAACGAGAGATTATAGATTAAAACTCATAGATTATGCAGGAAAAGTCATAGATTAATCCTTAATACTCATAGATTATGACTAAAAAGCCATAGATTACCGACCAAAACTCGTAGATTAAATCATTCCAGCCTATTTTCAATGATGCTTTCCCATATATATACGGTGTCCTCTTTGATTGACCCTCAATCATGATAATATCAACTCTTCAGACGTTGAAGAAGCGTGATTGATCAATGGGTTGAGAAGCTTTTGATCGATTTGGCTCCCATTCCATCCATCTTCTGTCCGTAAATAAAAAAACCGATTTTCTACTATATTAAAGTAAAAAATCGGTCAATATCGTTATTTATGTGTTACCGAGTTGGCTATTTCCATCATCATTTCGGCATTACCCGAGAGATCTTCTAACTGGGACTGAGTGGTCAATTTAGTGCCTCCCACCCCTACGATCACTTCATACTCTTCTGAATCAGGCAATTTTTTTATGACATAGTATCCTAAACGATTGTCATCTTTGAAAGTATCTTTTTGAACGATATTCTTTTCGTCGCTGATTGCCATTTTATATAGAAGTTCACTGTTTCGATCTTCTTCAGGATTAGTAAATAGAATAAATGTATCAGAGCCTTCTGAAATAATGATATTATTCGGAGATTCCTTTTCAATCTTGGCTCCAAACGGGAGATAAAAGCTGAGGTTCCCTGCTTTTTCTTTCGCGCTCTTCTCTGTATTTTTGAACGTATCTTCCACAGTCTGGGCTGTCTGCTCTTTCTCATCATCTATGGTTGTATTGCATCCAGCTAATATAAGCACAAGAAAGAAGAAAACGATCGAAATCTTTGTTTTCATCCTCTTATCCTCCTTTTTCCGCGCTCAGGCGGACATCCGCCTTCACTTTTCTCGCTTAGGACCTACGCTAATAATACCGTCACAAAGTACCATTGACAACCCTTACACAAAGAAAAATCCTTTATTTCATGGCAATGCAGGTTACTTTTCACCAGCAAAGGGTATATATGATAAAATGACTAAAAAAAGGAGAGTGTGCCGAATGGAATTTACTGTATACCTTGCAGGGGAAATACATAGCAGCTGGAGAGAAGAATTAAAGCTGCAATCGAAACAGCTGGACTTACCTTTGTCCTTTGTCGGGCCAATGGAAAATCATGATCGCTCTGATTTCATCGGGGAAGAAATTCTCGGCGAACAGCATGACAAGATCCTTCGTGATGAAGCTGCGTCCGCCGTCAATAATCTCCGTACCGAGTTGCTCATGAAAAAATCGGATCTCGTCGTGGCGTTATTCGGGGAAAAGTATAAGCAATGGAATACAGCCATGGATGCAAGTACAGCCCTTGCCATGAATAAACCGCTGATCCTCATCCGCCCGGAAGAACTGCATCACCCCCTAAAAGAACTGTCGAATAAAGCAAATGTAACATGTACAACAATCGAACAGGCAATGAAAGTACTTTCGTATATTTTTGAAACGGAATAACCAGATTATTCTTTTACTGACAGTAATTTAATCTTTAACTCATGAAAAGCATGCCGTTATAATAATTTGCGGCATGTTTTTTCATGGTCAAAAAATACCTTCACACCTAAATTATCTTACTATTCTAAAATAATAAAATGTTGGTAAAATAAAAACATTTTATGCTATAATAACTAGTTTTAAAAGTTTTTTTGACTTTATGAAAATATTAAAATATTATAGTAAAAGAACTAAGGAGGTTGTAATATGTCGTCAATCAATAAACAGAAAATTGTGGATAGTGTTCCACAGAAGGGATTCTTCGGACACCCTAAAGGACTATTCACACTATTCTTCACGGAATTTTGGGAGCGCTTTTCTTATTACGGTATGCGCGCAATCCTTGTGTACTATATGTATTACGAGGTTTCAAAAGGTGGCCTTGGCTTAGAAGAAGGCACAGCTTTAGCAATCATGTCTATTTATGGGTCACTTGTTTATATGTCCGGTGTCATCGGAGGCTGGCTGGCAGATAGACTATTCGGTACATCAAAAGCCGTCTTCTACGGAGGAATCTTGATCATGTTCGGGCACATCGCTCTATCATTCCCGGGCAGCTTGTCAATGTTTTTCGTTTCAATGGTATTAATCGTAATCGGTACTGGTTTATTAAAACCAAATGTATCGACTGTAGTCGGTGAAATGTACGCTGAAAATGATACCCGCCGCGATGCTGCATTCAGTATCTTCTACATGGGTATCAACCTAGGAGCTTTCCTGGCACCGCTTCTTACAGGGGCTCTTATGAAAAGCTACGGATTCCACTGGGGATTCGCACTTGCTGCAATCGGTATGTTCTTCGGACTAGTCGTCTTCATGGTGACAAAGAAGAAGAGCCTGGGTCTGGCTGGTACATATGTACCAAACCCGCTTAATGCTGCTGAAAAGAAAAAATACGGTTCGATCACTGCACTAGTATTGGTTGCCGTTGCCATTGTCCTTGGAATTACAATTCCAAACGGCTGGTTCACTTTAGATTTATTTATCAATTTAGTCGGAATCTTTGGTATCTTGGCTCCAACTATTTACTTTATCGTCATGTACAAGAGCCCAAAAACAACAGCAACAGAACGTTCACGTGTCATTGCCTATATTCCATTGTTCATTGCTGCAGTCATGTTCTGGGCAATTCAAGAACAAGGTTCAACGATCCTGGCTGCTTATGCAGATAAACGTACTCAATTAGACTTTTTGGGACTTGAGATTTCACCTGCATGGTTCCAATCTCTTAACCCGCTATTCATTATCATCCTGGCACCGATGTTTGCTGGTATGTGGGTAAAACTGGGCGATCGTCAGCCGACGATTCCTCAAAAATTCTCTCTTGGCCTTCTGTTCGCAGGTTTATCATTCCTGGTTATCCTGTTACCTGGTTATTTCACAGGAGAAGATGCATTAGTAAGTCCGCTTTGGTTAGTACTAAGCTACTTCATCGTAGTACTTGGTGAGTTGATGATTTCACCTGTAGGTCTGTCAGCGACTACCAAGCTTGCACCTGAAGCGTTCTCGGCTCAGACAATGAGTCTATGGTTCCTTGCTTCTGCAGGAGCACAGGCCTTGAATGCTCAGCTTGTAAGATTCTATTCAGCTGATTCAGAAATGCTTTATTTTGGTTCCATTGGAGGAGCAGCAATCTTATTAAGTATCATCCTTTTCCTTCTGGCACCAAAAATTCAAGGATTTATGAAAGGTATAAGATAAATAAGTTCACGGCCCTCTGATTAGATTCAGAGGGTTTTTTTTATACTCTTGTTTAAGACACAAAAAAAGACCCGCGCATACACGCGAAGCCTTTTCACTCATTACCAGAACCTGCAGCAGTTTCTGCGGCGTCTTCTGCGGTCTCCCACGCCAAGAACATCGTCATCTCTTCTGCGGCATCTTCTGCGATCATCTCCTACACCAAGAACATCATCATCTCTTCTGCGGCGTCTTCTGCGATCGTCTCCTACACCAAGAACATCATCATCTCTTCTGCGGCGTCTTTTGCGATCGTCTCCCACACCAAGAACATCATCATCTCTTCTGCGGCGGCGTCTTCTGCGAGAACCAAATACAAGGTCGTCCCAACAGTTGTCACGACGTCCGCCGACACGATCATCATTTCTGCAACCCATATACCAAACCTCCTTGCCTGAAAAATTATCAGATACTAAACTCTGATATAGTTTATCTTATGAAGAGGTTGGTAGTTTGGTATGGGCCAAGTAGTAGGAAGATGTTGACCCTGTCATCTTTGTTTTTCTCTATATTTAAGCTGTCCGATCAATAACTGGACAACATGAAGGAACATCGCATCCCGTGTGACGATTCCGTCGGTGAAAATCCCCACCGCCCCTTCACTTTGCCTGATTCCCGTCCGTTGGGTGAATTCATCCATGAGCGGACCAAGTTCCCTTCCTTGTCTCAATCCCCTGCCAATTTCTGCAGGCAGCGAGATTCTAGCCCCTCCAGCAATGATTTCATTTCCATTTCGATCTACGAGTCCTCCCCAGTTGCAAAGGAACATGCCATAAAGAGATTCTGTCACCCCTCCTTCAAGACCGATCCCGATGTCGGCTTCCGTCATCCTTATGACGTTTTTCGCCCTATTCAATGCCCCTTCAATTGTTTCCTGATCTGAAAAAGGCTGTTCACTTACATTTGATTCCGTTTTTAGGCATTCGAAATTCACATGATCATAATGCTCTCGAAACCCTTTTTTTATAGCTTCGACTTTTGCTTTGTTCTGTGTCCCAATTGCGATTTTCAACAAATTACGATACCTCTTTTCTAGATTACTTCGGCTCTGCTCTCTTCACTTCTTTATACCTGTTTCCTAAAAAAACTGCCTCCGGGGAGACAGTTCTCAAGTAATATGTTTTCTCAATCCCAATGTGGATAATCCACTATCCGTTACGTTTGATGGTTTCTATTGTGGAACGGTCACATTGTTTGACCAGTTTTACAATAAGTTCTTTAGCAGCTGCATAATCGTCAACATGGATCATAGATGCATGTGTATGAATGTAGCGTGAACAGATTCCCACTACAGCACTCGGTACACCTTCATTGGAGATGTGCACTCTTCCTGCATCCGTACCGCCTTGCGATACGAAATATTGATAAGGGATGTCATTAGACTCTGCAGTATCCAGAACAAATTCCCTGATTCCTTTATGCGTCACCATGGACCGGTCAAGAATTCTGAGAAGTGCCCCTTTCCCTAATTGACCAAACTCGTTCTTATCACCTGACATATCATTCGCAGGACTTGCGTCTAACGCAAAGAAAATATCCGGATTGATCATATTCGCCGCTGTCTGGGCTCCTCGGAGACCTACTTCCTCTTGAACCGTGGCACCAGAATAAAGCGTATTCGGCAGCTCCGTACCTTGAAGCTCTTTTAATAGCTCAATGGATAATCCACACCCATAGCGATTATCCCATGCCTTGGCAAGAATTTTCTTTTCATTTGCCATCGGTGTAAACGGACAAATAGGAACAATCTGCTGACCTGGTTTGATTCCGATTTCCTGTGCATCCTCTTTATTATCTGCACCGATATCGATGAGCATATTTTTCATATCCATCGGCTTCCTGCGCTGTTCCTCGCCCAAGAGATGCGGAGGGATGCTGCCGATTACACCGATAACAGGTCCATTATCCGTGATGATTTGTACACGCTGAGCAAGAAGGACCTGACTCCACCAGCCTCCAAGTGTTTGAAATCGAAGCATTCCGTTGTCCGTGATGGAAGTGACCATAAAGCCTACTTCATCCATATGACCTGCGACCATGACTGTCGGATCCTCCGATTTACCACTTTTCATACCGAATACTCCCCCAAGACGGTCCTGGACAACTTCGTCGGAGTATTGGGCTAATTGTTCCTTCATAAATTTGCGCACGGCATGTTCATTCCCGGGTGCCCCAGGCAACTCAGTTAACGTTTTAAATAATTCCAATGTATCTTGTTTCATTTATTCTGCCCCTTTTTATTTGATATCTGGTTATGTATAGTTTCATTTTACAGAACTTTCTCACGTCTTACCACCAATTAAGGCAAAAGCAGTTCTCTTTTTTTCTGATTCTTTGTTAGAATGTACCTATATACCTGTTTGTAATCATGGCTGTGGAGGGGATAAGTATGAACTGGAAGTCTTTCATTTTAGGAATTGGAATCGGTGCTGCGGGCGGCATATTACTAAGCGGTAAGCTGAAAGATGCAAGCTTTGTTTCAGCCGAAAGAGTATTAAAAGATGTAAAGCTCTCGTTTAAAAAAGAAGGGAAGATTGATGGGTCCTGGATAGCGATGAAACCAGAGGATTATCAAAAGCACTCCTTGTCCACCAAAGTGTATAAGGGCGGAGTTTCACGCCGGAGTGAAGGCCGATTGGAACAATATGAATTTTTGGCCGATGCATATACCGGGACGGTGATCGACGTTTACCCGCTTTCGCAGTAATGTCGAAGCAATAACGTTTAAAAGGATGACTCCTCACTTAAGGGTCATCCTTTTATTGCATGAACATACTTTAGGGTTCAACACATAAACGGTCAACGGTTCAAACTGACAAGGACGTGGCCATTCCCACCTCTTTGACCGCCTATGAAAAAGCGGCCAACTTTTAAAGAGTTCTCGGCACCTCTTCAATGATTTCTCCGTCCTTATTCCATTTCAATGCCCGGTAAACCGCATCGTGATAGAACAAGAACCACCACTCATTGTCGATCGCCTGGTTGATCCACTTGTCTTTCGCATGGATGGACGTCATTGGATAATCGTCATACGCAAGGACCCACAACGGATTTTTATGAGCATGTGTCGGCATGATGTCCGCCATATGAATGAACGTTTCACCCCCATGCTCCATTACAATGATCGAATGGCCGTCACTGTGACCGCCAGTGTGAATCATGCGAAGGCCCGGCAGCACTTCCATTTCATCCTCAAACGGTTCCACCTGATGAGTGATGCTTTCCCAGTTTTCTTTCCAGTATGTATTACGGGAGCGGATATTCGGCTCTCTCATTTCATCCCATTCGACCTTTGACGTATAGATCGTCGCATTCGGAAATACCGGAACGAGCTTTTCCCCTTCATACTTAGTCAATCCGCATGCATGATCAAAATGCATATGAGTCATTAAAATAATATCGATATCTGCAGTGGTCAATCCCAGTTCCTCTAACGATGAATCTATGGATGATTCCTCATGCACACCATAATTACGTTTCTGCTTGTCATTTAATTTCCCTTTTCCGATCCCTGATTCAATCAGGACGTTTTTTCCCTGATATTGAAAAAAGAGAGGATCGGTTCTCAATTCAATTTGGTTTAATTCATTCACTGCATATTTTTTTGACCAAAGAGGTTTCGGAACCACTCCGAACATCGCTCCCCCATCCATATGGGTCACTCCCCCATTCAGCCAATGGATCGTTAAATCTCCAACTTTCAATGATTCCATCATGTCTTATTCCTCCTTTGTTCGTACGGTTTTATTTTATCAGAATTGATGGACAACTTATATAGATATGCATCTTCTTCGTTTTGCATTCAATCAACGGCTGTAACAGGTTTTGAGTTCATTACTAAATGATAGAACATTTGACATGAGGCGCAATTATCTGGATTCCGGAGCAATTATTTGGAAGGTGGCGCAATAAGTTTAAAACCGGCACAATTATCCTGAAACCGGCGCATTAATTTTAAAACCGGCACATTATCCTGAAACCGGCGCATTAATTTTAAAACCGGCGCAATTATCCTGAAAGTGGCGCAATAAGATTAAAACGGACGCAATTATCGTTTGGAAGGGCTGCTGGAAGGATGCATTTCACCATCATATTGATAGTCCCAGGCTAAAAATAAGCGGAACAGTGTTATCTTTTCAAAAACCACTAACTTTTTTAGAATTTTACTGTCCATTTTGAAGGATATCAACCACTCAAGCTGACACTCAACAAAAAAAGCGCCCCAAGTACATCAGGACACTTCTTCTACCTATTATTAATTCTGATACTGCGCTTCCACACGGTAAATCCGCTGGCCTTTGGCCGAGAACTTTTCTTCGTACTCGGTCATAATGTTACCCTCAAAGTCGCTGTTGTGAAGATCCAGGCTAAGAAACTTCAAATGCAGTCCGTACCAAGAAAAGCTTTTCAATGAATACTCGAACAATCCTTGGTTGTCGGTCTTAAAGTGGATTTCCCCGCGTTTGATCAGGATATCCTCATAAAGTTTAAGGAAGGTTTCGTATGTGAGACGACGTTTCTCGTGACGATTTTTCGGCCAAGGATCCGAGAAGTTGAGATAAACCCTGCTCACTTCCCCACTCGCGAAGAAGTCGGTTAAGCTGCGCGCGTCTACGTTCAGCAGCTTTACATTAGGAAGCTCTGCTTCGATCAAGCGATCCAGTGCCGTCACGATGACACTTTCATACAATTCGATTCCGATGTAATTGACATCAGGATTCGCTCTGGCCATTTCCGTGACGAACTGGCCTTTTCCCGTTCCAACTTCTATATGAATCGGATTGTCATTTCCAAATACCTTATCCCATTTCCCTTTTTTCTCTTCGGGCTGTGCGACCACATACTGCGGATTTTCGCTGATTTTTTCAGAAGCCCATGGTTTATGTCTTAAACGCATGCTGTGACACCTCGTTTATTAGTTTTAAAGCTGTTTTCATATATCATGTTTTCTGTGCCTGCCGACTACTTAACAATAACTCAAATTCTATTAAGCCTTATTAAACATTCTATATGAAAACAGCTCTACCGAAAAAAACAATAACAGAAGTAAGAAAACAGTGCAAGAACTAATTATTATTACCAGGTAAAGTACAGAGCCTCAAACAAAAATCCCACGAATAAATGAAAAAGGAATCCACACACTAAACGTGAATTCCTTTTTTGTTTTCAAGAAAGAAAACGATGAAAGATCTATATGAAAGGGTGTACGGTATGCCATTGGATTCCCATTATCAAATGCAGTTGTTGAAAGATATATTATCGAATCATCAAACAGATTGCTGCGGTTCAGTATCTGAATGTGAGCAAGTCGAACGATTGGTTAAATCGTTGATGGTCAATGCTGATATAAATGAAAATATTAAGCCGGTCCTGCAGGAAATTTATCAATACAGTCAAAGCGGAGCAGGCAGCTCTGACCTTGGCTCACATATTACGAACAATAGACAAAACCTGTCCCAATGGGTGACGGATATGGATCAGTTCTCCTGATCAAACGATTTTGTGCAAATATTCGATCCAGTGGTTCATTTCATGAAAACGTCCTTTTCCTTTATGCCATTGGATGGAAAGGATCGTTTGAGCCACTACATACCACTTCATTCTAAGTTTTAGATTTTCTGTCAGCTCAACCCCATATTGAGTGAGCCATGCTTGCCATTCTTCTTCGGGAATGTACCAATATAACAGCATTCCAACGTCAAACGCAGGGTCGGCTATCATCGCGCCGTCCCAGTCGATCAAGTACAGCTGGTTGAAATCGGATAGCAGCCAGTTGTTATGATTGACATCCCCATGACAGACCACATATTCATCCTGCCGAACCTCTTCCAGTTCTTTTTGCAGAAATAATAACGCTTGCCTGACTACAGGTAATGATAGAAGATCAAACTCCAGTCCCGTTTCAACTTCCGTCAGCATGTGCTCGGGTTGAAAAGGTTCCTGACCCAATCTCTCAAGCATCGTGGACAGAGGTTTGGAAGAATGGATTTTCTTGAGCAGCCTGGCTACCCGTTCATTCTTCATCTCTTCAGGATTTAATTCTCTTCCATTTAACCAGTGCTGTGCTGTTATAACGTCCCCATTTTCCATTCGCTTTGTCCAAACCAGTTTCGGCACGATGCCTTCTGCCGACAATACGGCTACAAATGGAGAAGAGTTACGTTTAAGAAACAGCTTCTGCTCTTGATATTGAGCGAAAAAAGCTTCTCCGGTAGCACCGCCTGCGGGGACTATTTCCCAATCTTGGTCAAATAAGTGTTCCAATATATTCACCTTCTATTGGTCCTTAGTCATGTTCATTTTTAACATACATACTTTTATTATCGTCAAGTAAAAGAATTCATTAAACAAATTTTCATCAATTAAAAGTCTTCTATTCATAAAATACATTTCCATCAAAAAAAGTCTTCATAAAATAAAAAAGACAGCTATTGGGCAAATCAATCAATAGCCATCTGTTTTTGATTTTATCGTCATCTTCTCATTTCGTCAAGCATTGGAACGATGTGTCAGCGAACGATTATATAGGAACAAAGACCCTCAACCTCTATGGAATCTCCGCTCAGCTTACGTATTCCATCCACATTAGCCTTATGTCCGTCAGCCAGGAGAGACCAGGATTTTCCTCTTGGCAGTCGGAACTCCTCCTGTTTGCTGCTTCCGGAATGAAAAATCAATATTATTTCATTCCAAGGTCCGTACGGATGAACATCCTGATAATGAACCGTTACCAGATTCTCTGCGGGATGTTGGACAGAAGCGTATTTCCTGATGAGATCCGACTGCCTGAAACGAAATGCCCCGTGACTTTTCCTGATTGCGATCAAGCCCTGGACATACTCTATATCCCCAATATGCTTTTCTCTTCTCATCCAATCAAGCTGATTTACCTCAATGGGCGAATTGTAGCTGTTTTCTATTCCCTGTTTGGTCCGGAAAAACTCCTGACCGGCATGAAGGAACGGTATTCCCTGTGAAAATAACACCATAGCAGTGGCAAGTTTTTGCCTTTTCATAAGGGTAACATCCTCTTCCCCCAGGCAGGCTTTCATTTTATCCCAAAGCGTATGGTTGTCATGTGACTCTACATAGTTGACGGATTGGGCAGGCTCTATAAAAATACCTCTTTCTCCAGTAGTGCCGATGCTGCCCATTAGCACCTGTTCCACTTTTCCCTCCAAGTTACCGTGTCCGAGAGCAAATCCTTTATCGTGCAGGTTGAATGTGCTGCCCTTGATTGTATCCCTGAAACAATCATTGAATTGACCGATCCCTCTTAGACTGTTTGCGTTTCTGAGGTTGGCCTTTTTCCCCGGCGGAAGAGGTGTATTCAGGTCCCACCCTTCACCGATCAGGATTGCATCAGGCAGGACCCGGTTTACTTCTTCACGGATTTCGTTCATCGTCGTGACATCAAGGATGCCCATCAGATCGAATCGAAATCCATCCACTCCAAAGGTTTTCAACCAATAGAGAATGGAATCCTTGATGAATTTTCTCGCCATGGAGCGTTCAGAAGCAAAATCATTCCCGACGCCTGTTCCATTGGATGGAAGTCCGTTTTCATCATGACGGAAAAAATATCCCGGAACTAGTTTTTCAAAAGACGATGTTTCTTTTATATAAACGTGGTTATACACCACATCCAAAATGACCCTGATATTTTCTTCGTGCAGTGAATGGATTGCAGACTTCAATTCGTGTATACGTTCTGCGGGATCATTGGGCTTCATACTATAGCTGCCTTCAGGAGCATTAAAATAAAGAGGGTTGTATCCCCAGTTGTAGCGGGTATCTGCCGGATCATCCGAAACACCATCAAAATCATTCACCGGAAGCAATTCAACATGAGTTATACCCAGCTCTTTCAAGTATCGGATGCCGCTAGAAAAGCCATTTGGTGTGGTTGTCTCTTTTTCTGTAAACGCAAGGTATTTCCCTTTGAACTTCATTCCGCTTTCTTTGGCGCTCGAAAAGTCCCGTACATTCAATTCATAAATGACAGCATCTGTAGGGGATGGCAAGGGCTCCAGTGAGGAACACCGGGGTGTAATGCGCTCAGGATCCACTGCACACCCCCATTCACTATTATAGGAAACGGCTTTAGCATAAGGGTCGACAAGCTCATTCCAGACAAGATTGATGCATGTCATAAATGTATAATAATATCCTTCAACGTCTTCCCTGACAGTCAGTTCCCAGACGCCTTTTTCGGTTCTTTCCATATGATATTGAACGGTTTCCTCTTCATGCGGTGCCTTTAATTTCAGTTTCACTTCGGTAGAGGTGGGAGACCACACTTTAAAAACGGCGGAGTCCCCTTGAAAGGTGACACCAAGGTCATCACCGTCATAAAAAAAATGCTGATCGAATTCCTCCGTACGAATGACTGCACCGATTTGCAGGTCCGTTGCCGTATTGTGTTCGTCAACGATATTATAGGTTTTTCCAAGCTCGAGTTCCTCCGGCAGGGATGCAGTGTATTTCATTGCATCATCTAACGGAATCTTCTCCTTCATTTCAAGTGCGATTTCGTTCCCGTCTTTCAATAAAGAAAATCGATTGGACTGCCCCTCATGATACGCATAAGGGAGGATCAATGTAACCGTATGAAATGTATCGAGGAATGCTTCGTACTGCCGACTAATGACTAACACTTCTGCCACCTGCTTCTATTTAACATTTTCCAGCTGCCGGGGAGAATCTTGACGTTCATTTCAGTCTCTCCATCGATGACTCCTGCAAAATCGCCATCTGCATGGACAGGAACGACTTCCCCGCTTCCGATCGTGATACTTCTTCCTTTTAATGTATGGACTTCTTTCAAATCAGTATGTTTTCCGAAAAAGACGGAAATAAACAAAAACAAAAGCTTCAATTTAGAAAGCCCGGACACGATGGTCAGATCAAGCTCTCCATCATTTGGACATGCTTCCGGGGCTATTTTCATCCCTCCCCCGAAATAAGGCTGATTCGATATGGTGATGAACCATACCTTTTCCAACGTTTGTTCCTTACCATCAATCTCGATGGTCATCTGAAAGGGGCTGAAGGTAAATGTTTCCCTACAAAGAAGAATAGGATAGATCAGCTTGCCCAATGACCAGCGGTTCAATTTTTTCTTTAAAAGGGATGCATTTGCCTTTTGGGCGATCAATGCATCGAACCCTACACCTATATTATTCACAAAATATCGTTTTGGCCCCCCTCCTATAGAGAAAAGACCTGCATCCAGTGAAATCGGATGTGCCGCAGAAGATGTTTCTTCAATCAGGTCATAAGCCTTATGTTGGCTCACTGGCCATTCATAGCCCCGGGCAAAATCATTTCCGCTTCCTCCTGGAATATACCCGATGAAGATATTATCAAAACCGGCCGTACCCGAGATGATGGAATTCATCGTCCCATCGCCGCCAACTCCGATGATGTATAGCGAGTCATGCGGATAGGTCCGGACAAGCTCCTCCACGATTCTCCTCACATCGTCCGGATGGTCAGTGATATACATCATGTGGGGAATGGTGATGTTCTTCTGTAACCTCTTCCACGAGGAAAGGGAATGATCATTTTTTGCAGATGGATTCACAATAAAGATTGTCTTCATTGCGAATCCTCTTCCACTGCTGTATTCCACTCCTTTAATGTCTCATGTTGATAATGCATGCGTTTGAACGAAGTCGTCTGACAATATTCCAAAATGGCCTTGGCTGCTTTCAATTGGACACTTTTGATCGGTGAACGGCTTGACCTCTGCTGATTGAACCAGCTTTCATGCATCCGTTTATCAATAAATCGATAACCGGCAGGGGCCTGAGGGTAATCGATATATCCATTTCTCGAGATGACAGCTTTATGGACGGGCAATTCAACCCCGGCATATTCAACAATTTGCTGAATGATGCGTTCCATCCTCCTCAAGGAAATCAACGGATTCAGCACTCTTGTTTCAGCATCTCCCCATTTTTTCACCCAGAAGCGATCCCCGGAGCCAATATAGGCTGTCCCATCCTCGAATTCCAGGAATGATAAGCACCAGATGCCTGTCGGCGTAATCAGTATGACCTCTAACTCAACGGGGGCATTCTTTATCTTAAAAACAGGATAATATAAAACCAATGTGTTATCAGGAAATCGCTGCAGCAGGTATTTCAGACGCTCATCATAGCAATAGCTGTTGTCCACATAGGATTTTTCTGAAATCGTGGAGCTAGCCCACCTTAATTGAAAATCAAGTATGGAATCCAGGAAATGCTTCTTCAATTCTTCTTCTGTCGTGATATCGGAGTGCGGGCTCATCTCAAGCTCAATCGCATCATCATCTTTCTGCGTGAGAAATTCGTTTTCCTCCGAATCACCACCTTCCTTCTTTTTAAAAAAAGACATGAATTTCCTGGTGACGGATGATTTCTCTTTCTCGATTTCTTCTTTTTCAGGTGTAGAAAACACACCTCCGCTTTCCCAGTGAAGTTTCATTTTTTCCCATTGCTGCTTTTTTAATCGTACAAATTGGGAAGGATATCTATATAAATCGGTTTCATATCTTGAAACATAATCTTGGAGTTTAATCAGCTGCGCCATAAGGAGTCCTTCCTTTCAAGTATGTTTTAGGGCAGTTCATTCAATTGTATGGTATGGACCACTTCATATTTTGGTAGGCGGTCCAAGTGAGTTCGATACAAAACGATTTCTTTTATCGTGTAGCGGTTCGTTTCGGCGGCATTGTACTTACTCAGCCATTCTTTCGAAAATGCAGCAGGCTTGTTCCATTTGCGTCCAACCGTGATATGTGGGGTGAATGGCCTTGAATCCAGTTGAAACCCGGCTTCTTCGCAGGCTTCATATACTTTTTCACGAATTTGATGAAGAGTCGATGAAGGATTTACGCCCATCCAGAAAATTCTCGGTTCATCGCTTTTTCCAAACGTACCAAACCGCTTGAGTGACAGCGGGAAACTTCCCAGGTTATGTAAAGAACTTGTAACGTTATCAATCGCCAAATTAAGATCTTCTTGTGAAGCATCACCTAAAAAAGCCAGAGTGATATGATAGTCTTCAAGATGAACCCACTTTTTAAAAGAGTTGTCCTCCCTCATAGGGGCCGTCAATTCATATATCTCTTTTTTCATTCCCTCAGGCAAAGATAATGCGAAAAAATAGTGTGTTTTTAACATAAACATACCATCCTTTATGTTTGGCTTTGTTAGAGATCCTGGTTTGTATAGTACCGCTTACATTTATAGTTGTTCATGCATGAGAAACTATGTTCAAATGACTTAATTATCTCTATTTTAGCAAAATGTGCTAAGAGAAAGAATCACTGAAGGAAAATGCAATAAAAATGAAATACAAAGCCTATTTAGTTGATAAGATTTATGTGAATGAGTACCATATAATTAGACATTGAACGAAAGGAAGTTGAGCATGAAAGTAGTACAGAATATTGCCGAATTGATCGGGGATACCCCCCTTGTTAAATTAAATCGTCTGAATCCTTCTGATGGAGCGGATGTGTATGTAAAACTTGAGTTTTATAATCCGAGCAAGAGTGTAAAAGACCGTGCAGCCTTCCAGATGATCGTGGAAGCAGAGAAACAAGGTTTGCTGAAGGAAGGTTCGACGATCATTGAACCGACGAGCGGAAATACTGGGATCGGACTTGCCATGAACGCTGCAGCAAGGGGGTATCGCTCGATCCTCGTCATGCCTGACACGATGACACAGGAACGCATCAACCTGCTGAAAGCATACGGAGCAGAGGTCGTATTGACGCCCGGCGATGAGAAGATGCCTGGTGCGATCGAAAAAGCAAAGGAATTGACGAATGAAATCCCGAACAGCTTTATGCCGATGCAATTTGAAAATGCAGCCAATCCGAATGCCCACCGTAAAACAACGGCACTTGAAATTATCGAAGCGATGGACCAAATCGGCAAGCCTCTTTCCGCTTTTGTCGCGACAGCGGGAACAGGCGGAACGATTACCGGTACCGGCGAAGTGCTGAAGGAACATTATCCTGATATCCAGGTCCATGTCGTCGAACCTGCAGGGTCGCCCGTCCTTTCGGGAGGAAAACCAGGGAAGCACAAATTGGTCGGAACAAGCCCTGGCTTTGTCCCTGATACACTGAACACAGAGGTGTATGATAAAATCCACAAGATAGAAGATGAACAGGCGTATGATATCGCAAGGAGAATGGCAAGCGAAGAAGGCATCCTGGTCGGACCGTCTTCAGGTGCAGCATGCTACGCAGCCATCGAAGTCGCAAAAACATTATCACCTGACGATGTAGTCATCTGTATCGCATGTGATACCGGAGAAAGATACCTTTCAAGCGATCTATTCCGATTCTAAGAAAAGAACAAGCGCCTTGTTCAGCCCCGACAAGCGTTGGAGCTGGCCATTTCTCAAATTTAAGTAATACTCTCTTATGATTAAATTTAAAGGCCCGTCCCTCAATGCTTTAACGCATTGAAGGACGGGCCTTCTCTATATGTCTTCTTTTGCTTTACGGTAATGCGAGATGAAATGATCGGGTGAAGACTTCACTACGAACGTCAGGACACCTTCGATGGTGTGAAGGTAGAGAAACGTGTAGTGGGCAGAAAGGTGCTTTTTCGTTACATCCATCACCTGATGAAGGGTGAAGCTCCTTTTAGGAGTGACGATCTTATCGCTATACAAATACAGATATTCTTCCGTCTCCACCGTAAACTGCTGATTGTCTTCAATCAGACGTTCTTTTTTCATATAAGCCTGCGCACAAATCAATTCCATCCCGTATCCTCCGTCAAATTTGCTGAACCTTACACTCTGCCATTATTCTTTCCGTGAACAGTTCCTGCAATTCCATCGTTACAGGTCCCGGTACTCCCTGTCCTATTTCCACTTCATCAACTTTAATGATTGGCATCACTTCTGATGTCGTGCTTGCAATGAATATTTCATCTGCAGAAAGCAGTTCATTCACCGTGAATGTATTTTCAATGAATGGCACATCATTCTTTTCCGCTAAATCCTTGATGACTCTTCTCGTGATGCCATTGAGTATTAGATTTGTAACAGGATGTGTATAGATGTTGCCATCTTTTACAATAAAGGCATTCGATGAAGACCCTTCTGTCACCGTCTCCCCCCGATGCTGGATTGCTTCGAAATGTCCTTTGGACGCCGCCTCTTCTTTGGCAAGAATATTCCCTAATAGATTCAGACTTTTAATATCACAGCGGAGCCATCTGATATCTTCTAGAAGCGTAACCGTTACACCTTCGTTCATTTGTTTCAAAGGACGTTTAATATCTTTCGTATAAGCAACAACACTGCCGGATACACCTTCTCCCGGAAAGTGATGCTGTCTCGGTGAAATACCTCTTGAAACCTGCATATACACAATTCCTTCTTCGACGCCATTCGTTTCGATCAATTTAAATACGATTGAAGAGAGTTCCTGAAGGTCAAATGGAATCTTCAGCTTCATTTTTGCCGCACTTTGATACAGCCGCTCCATATGTTCATTCATCGTGAAAACTTCCCCGTTATACACACGGATCACTTCATAGATCCCGTCACCGAATTGATAGCCGCGGTCTTCAATATCTACTTTCGCATCGCTTCTTTTCACAAATTCCCCATTAAGGAATACCGTTTCTGCCGCCATTTCCCTCTCTCCTCCCTATCCTTAGGATTTACATGCCAATTCATAAATGGCCTGAGCATAGATTGCTGTCGCTTTTAAAAGATCCTCTATATACATATATTCATCTTTTTGATGGGCAATATCTTCTCTTCCAGGGAATAACGGCCCGAATGCCACGCCAGCCTCAAGGCTTCTGGCATAGGTACCGCCGCCGATCGTGATGAGTTCCCCTTTTTCCCCGGTCTGCTCTTCGTACACTTTTTTCAATGTCTGTACAAGCTCATCATCCGAAGCTACATGATGCGGCTTGCTGTCTGTAAATTTTTCAACCGTAAAACCTTCAATGGCATGAAGAGTCTCTTTTGCCTGGTCCATATCGTAATGGACTCCGTACCGCATATTCAGACCGAGACGCCCGCCTTCTTCGTGGGAATAACGCAGTTTCCCTACGTTGATAGTCAAGTCACCCGTGATGTCATCCCGATGGCTCACACCAAGCTTTACGCCGCGTGAATCTTTAAAGAATGTCTCTTTTGTAAAAGCAAAGAATGCTTCTGCCTGCGAATCAAGAGGAAGCTCTGTCAGGAAAGCAGCAAGATACAGCCCTGCATTTTTCCCATTATCAGGTTCCATCCCATGAGCCGAAACACCTTCCATTTCGAAGATTACGTCACCATTTTCGATATAGTAGCCGCCCTTGATCTCTTCTTTTTTCGAGAAGATTTCAAACTGCTGGACCCATTTGGTATGATCTTCATCCAGATGGACCACAGCCTTTGCGTAATCAGGAACCATATTATAGCGGCGACCAGACTCGAAGGAAATGACTTTATTGCGTGATTCGTTCCTATCACTGTTCAGTTTCTGAACAAGATCATAGTCTGCAATCCCTTTTTCTGCATAGATGATCGGGAAGTCGGCATCAGGGGCAAACCCCATCGAAGGCATTTCTTCTTTCTTAAAATAGTGATCGACACATCTCCAATCACTTTCTTCATCCGTTCCGATGATCATACGGATTCGTTTTGTAAATTCCGGATTCAGCTCTTTTACGATTTTCATGGCGTAATAGGCGGCCATCGTCGGCCCCTTATCATCAATCGCACCGCGCGCAAAGATCTTTCCGTCCTTGATTTCACCTCCGAACGGATCGACACTCCAGCCATCACCTTCAGGAACGACATCGACGTGACAAAGAATACCAAGGAGGTCCTCGCCTTCACCAAACTCAAGGTGGCCGGCAAGATGGTCGACATTCTTAGGGGTGAATCCGTCTTTTTCCCCGAGCATCAATAAATAATCCAGCGCTTCCTTCACGCCTTTTCCAAGCGGAGCGTCTTCTGTGGCATTCTCTTCATCTAAAACACTTTTAATTTGCAAAAAGTTTTGTAAATCTTTTAGTAAATCATCTTTTCGTTTTTCTACTTCCTGCGTCCAATTCATCTTTACACCTGCTCATTATGTATTTAAACTCATTTCACGTTCCATTTTATACTGTTTGCGGGTGAAATCCAAACATGTAGAATGACCTATGTGAAAAAGTTTGCGTCTTTAATTTTCAGAATTATTCATCTTTTCCACCAAGACTTCATACAATGGGGTTAACATCGGTACCCAACGTTAATTGTTTGTAAATTTAGACAATATTATAGAATTTTTATAGAATTAAGGGTACAATATTATTGTCAGACATCTTATGAGTAAACTCTAAAAGGAAAAGGGGTTGTCTAAAGCGCATAGTACATAGGTAGCACGTGAGGTGCACACATGGCGATGTAGTCTTTGACTTTGGAAAAATGATGAGGGAGTGGTTCTTTGAAACCTTCAACCAATCGTATGCTAACAAGAATTAAAGCTGTATACATGTACATCAACAAGAAAGGTACTGTAACAACTCAAGATCTCGTTGACGAATTTGGCATTACTCCTCGCACCATTCAAAGAGATCTCAACGTGTTAGCGTATAATGACTTGGTACAAAGCCCAAGTCGCGGCCAATGGACAACAACTCAGAAGAAAGTAAAGATGTCTTCATAAAGAGAAAAGCGGAAGCGCCTTGCTCAGAGGCGACAAGCATAAGGTGAACCTACCGGAAAGGCGTTCTTTGCCTTTTTGGTAGGTTTAACTTATGACCTCGAGCCTCTAGGCGCTGCAGCTGGACAATAGAAAAGCGGAGGCGGCTCGTTCAGCCCCGACAAGCATAACTGGGAAATCCCCTAAGGCGCTTTTTGCCTTTGGGGATTTTTCAGTTATGACCTCGAGGGGCTAGCCGCCGGAGCTGGACAACAGAAAAGCGGAGCCGACTGCTTTGGCCCGACAAGCATAAGGCGAGTCGGCCGGAAAGGCGGCTTTTTGCCTTTCAGGACGGCTTGACTTATGACCTCGAGGGACAAGGAGGCGGAGCTGGACAATAAAAAAGCGGAAGCGCCTTGCTCAGAGGCGACAAGCATAAGGTGAACCTACCGGAAAGGCGTTCTTTGCCTTTTTGGTAGGTTTAACTTATGACCTCGAGCCTCTAGGCGCTGCAGCTGGACAATAGAAAAGCGGAGGCGGCTCGTTCAGCCCCGACAAGCATAACTGGGAAATCCCCTAAGGCGCTTTTTGCCTTTGGGGATTTTTCAGTTATGACCTCGAGGGGCTAGCCGCCGGAGCTGGACAACAGAAAAGCGGAGCCGACTGCTTTGGCCCGACAAGCATAAGGCGAGTCGGCCGGAAAGGCGGCTTTTTGCCTTTCAGGACGGCTTGACTTATGACCTCGAGGGACAAGGAGGCGGAGCTGGACAATAGAAAGAGAAAAATCCATCCAATTAAGCGTACACACTTGATTGGATGGATTTTTTCATAATTTGGGTAAAATCAAGGACGATACTCCTTCAGCATCTCCACTTCCTCATCCGTCAGTTCACGATATTCACCAAGCTCAAGGTCCTCATCAAGCTTCAACGGCCCCATCGACAAACGCTTCAAGTAAACAACGCGTTTCCCTACACTTTCAAACATCCGCTTCACCTGATGGAACTTGCCTTCCGTGATCGTCAACTCGATATCAGATGTGATACCCGATTTCAATATCACAAGTTCTCCCGGCTTTGTATGATAGCCGTCCTCCAGCGTCACACCTTCTTTAAAGGCTTTAACATCGCGTTCAGTCACTTCGCCCTCAATAACGGCAAAATATGTTTTCGGTACATGCCGTTTTGGAGAAAGAAGCTGGTGAGATAATTGGCCGTCATTCGTGATGAGCAGCAAACCCTCTGTATCTTTATCGAGTCTACCTATAGGAAATGGATTGAAAATCTGGTCGTCCATTTGAAGGATATCGATGACGGTTTCTTCATTGGCATCTTCTGTCGCTGAAATCAGACCTGGCGGCTTATTCATCATCAGATAGATGAATTCACGATATTCAACCTTGTCTCCATATAGCATGACGGTATCCTTTTCCGTGTCGACGTGGACTTTTCCATCCTTGACGACTTCGCCATTTACCTGCAGACCTCCATCCTTGAGCAATTTTTTTACTTCTTTTCGGCTTCCATAGCCCATGTTTGCAAGTAACTTATCGATTCTCATAGTGACACTCCTACTTTATTTAATGTATCCCTTTAGAAATTCGGTTTCCGTTTAGGGTAAAAGCCCATTCATTATTCTATTTTATACATAGGCTATTAACGATAAGCAAGAAACCTATCTTAAACTCGAGGTGAAAAGAATGTATCCTTTTCGACAACAAGGAACCGGCGGCATTTTAATCCCGATTCCCTTTCCAGGCGGCGGACAGCAATATCCCGGTTATCCAGGTTATCCGGGAGGCGGCGGAAGCTTCGACCAACGTCTGGATCGTTTAGAAAGACAGTATCAGCGACTGGACCGCAGAGTGGACCGCCTTGAAAGACAAGTGGAAAGGCTTGAAAGGCAGCTTGGTTATTACAACCAGTGATATCTACCATTCAATAAAAAAGGGGATGAACACTATGCGTCATCCCCCTTTTCTATTATCCTATCCGCAAACGGCTTCTAATCTTATTGACTCTTTCTCCAAACAACTTATCTGCAAGCTTGCTTCTCAGACTCAGATAAAAATAGACCAGAGCCCCCGCTCCACCGCAGATTGCAACAAGGATGATTGCCTGGAATCCTGAAGCTGGATTTAAGAATTGTTTTAAAACACCATACAAAATCAGCACAACTACGGCCATGATTGCATTCATGATACCTATAGCCACCGTTCTCCGGATAATGAGCTCAAATTTGTAGCGGGCGTATTTTTTAATCACATACAGGTTGATTGCGATCGCAACCGCATATCCGATCGTAGTCGCAAAGACAGCTCCCTGGGTTTCAAAAAGCTTGATCAGTGGAATATTCAGCACCATCTTCACGAGCAGTCCTACCAGTAAGCCGAATATCGTGAATTTCTGCTCATCGATTCCTTGAAGGATCGCAGCAGTTACTGCGTAAACAGCAAATAATATTGCAACCGGTGCATAAATTCTTAAAATAGCCGTCCCTAACTCATCACTATGATAAAACATGGTATAGGCAGGTTCTGCAAGCAGTGCGATACCAATGGATGCAGGGACCGTCAGGAATAACAGGATTTGAAAGGTTTGGTCAATATTCCTGCGCATCGTTTTCCGGTCTCCGCTTGTATAAGATGTCGTAATCAGCGGAATCAATGTCATGGAAAATGCAGTGGCTAATGACACCGGAATGATTACAAGTTTATGAGTGTAAAAGTTCAACACCCCTAAAGCATAATCGGAAATTTTCGCATTCCCGATAGCAGCCATCGCTTTATTGAAAGTGATTTGATCCACCATCTGGAACAACGGGTTAGCGAGTCCCACAAAAATGAAGGGGACCGAGTACGCAACAATCTCCTTGTACATCTTAGGAAGAGAAACTTCTGCTTCTCCCCTGTCTTCCTCTAGCAGTTCATCCAAGTGCGGCTTCCGTTTAAACCAATACCAGATTAGCACACCAAGACTGGCAAGTCCTCCGACAAATGCAGCAAATGTCGCCACACTGATCGCAGTCGTGACCGAGCCGTCCATAATATGCAGCACTACATAAATCCCGCCAAGCAAAAAGACAATCCGGACAATCTGCTCGATGACTTGTGATACAGCAGTAGGTCCCATCGACTGATGTCCCTGGAAAAAACCGCGTATCAGACTCATGAACGGAATGATGATCAAGGCAAAGCTGACCGCGCGGATGACCGTCGTTACCTGGGCGACTGAAATGACCTGTTCCTCACTCTTAATGGTCATCTCTGCAAACACCGGAGCAAAGATGTACATAACCAGGAATGACAGTACTCCTGTTAACGTCATTAACAGCAATCCTGACTTAAACAGCTTCCGCCCGACGGCGTATTCCCCGATTGCATTATATTTCGAGACAAACTTTGAAACAGCCAATGGAACCCCGGCTGTCGCGACTGTCAAAAAGATCGTATAAGGCACATATCCATATTGATACAGTGATGCCCCTTCTTCGTTCCCTTTCAATAACTCATCAAACGGTATAACATAAAAAAGACCCAAAAACTTTGAAATAAAGGTCCCTAACGTTAATATAAACGTTCCTTTTATTAATTTAGATGACATAGTATCCCTCTCTGGAAAAGCACGTTCCATTAGAAACATGCGTTAGTACTTCTAATAAATTCACATACTATCATAGTTTACTACTGTACGTATCGAATGACAATTTTTTTCGAACATAGTAAGTAGAGTACCCTGATGAAGGGGTTTGCTAACGTGAATATACTAATAAATCCATCAATTTCCGAACACCCGGCATATGCAGCTTAGTGGTTATGAACGATTCTACAATTAACTGAAACTTTTTATGCGGGACCGTTTTTGATATTATTAAATGTTGAGAAGTAAAACGATAAAGTTGGTGAAAAAATGTCAGCATATGACGTAATCGTTATAGGTGGAGGACCATCGGGATTAATGGCGAGCATCGCGGCCGGCGAGAATGGTGCCAAGGTCCTTCTTGTAGATAAAGGAACGAAGCTTGGGAGAAAGCTTGCGATTTCAGGCGGCGGCCGCTGTAATGTGACAAACCGCCTGCCGATCGATGAGATCATCAAACACATCCCCGGAAACGGCCGCTTTTTGTACAGCGCTTTTTCCGAGTTTAATAATGAAGATATCATTTCTTTCTTTGAAAACCTGGGAATTCAATTGAAAGAAGAAGACCACGGACGGATGTTTCCAGTATCAAACCGTGCGCTGGATGTAGTAGAGGCTCTTTTAAACAGAATGAAAGAATTACGGGTGGAGACCAGAACGAATACCTCGGTTGAAGAAGTGATTTACGATGATGGCAAGACAAAGGGGATCCGATTAATGAATGGCGAAATGATCCATGCAAAAGCCGTAGTTATTGCAGTGGGTGGAAAGTCTGTCCCTCATACCGGCTCAACCGGTGACGGATACCCTTGGGCTAGAAAAGCCGGCCACACGATCACTGAATTATTCCCGACTGAGGTTCCGTTGACATCTGATGAACCTTTCATCAAGCAAAAAGCGTTACAGGGGTTATCACTCCGGGACATTGAACTGAGCGTGCTGAACCCTAAAGGTAAGAAACTGATCACCCATAAAATGGACATGATCTTCACTCATTTAGGCATCTCGGGACCTGCAGTTTTACGCTCCAGCCAATATGTCGTGAAAGCGATGAAGAAATGGAACCTGACCCATGTCACGATGGTCATCGACTCGCTTCCTGACAAGAACGAAGAGCAGCTCTTCCAATCTCTTTACAAGCTGGTAAAAGAGGAAGGGAAGAAAGCGGCAAAGAATATCTTTAAAGGCCTGGTGTCGGAAAGGTATTTATTATTCCTGCTCGACAAAGCTGGTATGGATCCTGATGAAAAAGGAGATCATTTATCGTCGGAGAAAGTCCGCCATTTTGCAAAGCTCTTAAAGCAGTTCACGTTTACCGTGAACGGCACCCTTTCAATCGAAAAAGCCTTTGTGACAGGAGGAGGCGTTTCGGTTAAGGAAATCGAGCCGAAAACGATGGCATCAAAAAAAATGCACGGCCTGTTCTTCTGCGGTGAAGTACTGGATATCCACGGATACACAGGAGGCTATAACATCACCAGTGCCCTGGTGACCGGCCGCCTTGCCGGCTTTAACGCCGCAAAAATATAGAAAAAAAGAAAGGTTGATCGTCTTATCCATTCGACGAATCAACCTTTTTATTTTCGATAAATGACCATTGCGGAGAAACAGTAAATCTGTTCTTCCATCTCTTCTGTCAACGCAGCAATATGATATTTTATATCGACGATTTTCTTCTCATCCACTTTACTCAGGAACTGATTCATATCCTGCTCCAAATCCTTCTCATGCTCATAGTCAAACACCTTCACCTGAATCATTCCGATCCCGCCTTTCTATAATTCATCACTAGTATTGTCAGATATTTAAATTTTCAAACAACTCCGCGTAAAAAAACACATTCCCGCTGAAGGAATGTGTTTTTTAGGAGTCTATTATTTCTTAGGCGCTGTCTCCCCAGACCAATTCATCATGCCGCCTTCCATGTTTACCACTTTGTAGCCTTGCTCCTTCATGTAATGAGCGACATTTCCGCTGCGGTTGCCTGAGCGGCAAATAAAGATATACTCTTTATCCTTATCAAATTTGTCAAGTGACTCAGGGATATCACCCATTTTGATATGGCGTGCACCCGGGATCATGCCCTCTTCTACTTCTTCATCTTCACGTACGTCGACTAATAAAAGGTCTTCACCATTTTTTAGCTTCGTGTTCAATTCATCCGTTGTGATTGTTTTGATTTCAGTCATTTTCTTCACCCTTTCGCGGTAATCAATTTGATTATATCAAAGGAATGCCCATTCACAAAAAGTTTAAACTTAAGGGGGTATTTTCAACTTTAGCTTGAATTATGTGCAGGTATTTGTGAATGAAAAGTCGGTTGTACCAGGTGGTGCAGCTACCTTGAAACGGTGCCTGGCTCAAATCAAACCTTTTGTGCCTGGCTCAAATCAGACCTTTTGTGCCTGGCACCCAATAAATCAAAAAGGGACGGACCATTGTTAGGTCCATCCCTCAATTCAGGCTAGTTAGCCACAATATTCACAAGCTTACCTGGTACTGCTATCACTTTGCGTACTGTTTTTCCTTCGATTTGACTCTTGATGTCTTCGTTTTCCATCGCTGTTTTCTCAAGGTCGTCTTTGTTCATATCACGAGGAATCATCACTTTCGCTTTCACTTTACCGTTTACTTGAAGAACGATTTCCACTTCGTTGTCCACAAGTTTCGATTCATCAAATGATGGCCATTCCACGTAAGTGATGGACTCTTCATGACCCAGCTTTTCCCAAAGCTCTTCCGTCATATGTGGAGCGATTGGTGCAAGGAGCTTCACGAATCCTTCCACGTATGCTTTAGGCAAGGTCTCTGCTTTGTAGGCTTCATTGATGAAGACCATCAGCTGGGAGATACCTGTGTTGAAGCGTAGTCCTTCATAGTCTTCTGTGACTTTCTTGACAGTTTGGTTGTAAATTTTATCTAGGCCGGGGTTAGCAGTGTCCGACACTTTGCTTGAAAGAGAACCGTCCTCTTCGACAAGAAGGCGCCATACACGGTCTAAGAAACGGCGGGCACCATCAAGCCCGTTCGTGCTCCAAGCAACGGATGCTTCAAGCGGCCCCATGAACATTTCATAAAGGCGAAGGGTATCAGCTCCGTGAGATTCGACGATCTCATCAGGATTAACGACATTTCCTTTGGATTTACTCATTTTTTCATTATTTTCACCAAGGATCATACCTTG
The DNA here is from genome assembly GCF_056159545.1 of Rossellomorea sp. ABR4_012. Classification (NCBI taxonomy): domain Bacteria; kingdom Bacillati; phylum Bacillota; class Bacilli; order Caryophanales; family Bacillaceae; genus Rossellomorea; species Rossellomorea sp. ABR4_012. The sequence continues at coordinate 1,337,254 of NZ_JBSWVK010000001.1, read as the reverse complement.
GTTAAAGAGCTTTTGGAAAGGCTCTTTCGTCGGCACTACTCCGATGTCATATAGGAATTTGTGCCAGAATCGAGCATAAAGAAGGTGAAGTACCGCATGCTCTGCTCCACCGATGTACATATCGACCGGAAGCCAGTCATCCATTTTCTTCGCATCAGCAAGGGCTTCCTCGTTATGAGGATCGATGTAGCGAAGGTAGTACCAGCAGCTTCCTGCCCATTGCGGCATTGTATTTGTTTCGCGGCGGCCTTTCTTGCCTGTTTCAGGGTCTTCTACATTTACCCATTCGCTGATGTTGGCAAGTGGTGATTCGCCTGTACCTGATGGCTTGATTTCAGTTGTTTTAGGAAGGACAAGCGGAAGTTCGCTTTCAGGAACACCCGTTGTTGTGCCATCTTCCCAATGAATCACTGGAATGGGCTCGCCCCAGTAGCGCTGACGGCTGAACAGCCAGTCTCGCAGGCGGTATGTGACCTTCTTCGTACCGATTTCTTTTTCTTCAAGCCAAGCAATCGCTTTGATGATCGCTTCTTCTTTACCAAGACCATTAAGGAAATCAGAATTAACATGCTCTCCGTCACCAGTATATGCTTCTTTTTCAACGTCTCCGCCGGCAACCACTTCAATGATCGGCAGATCGAATTGTTTAGCAAATTCATAGTCTCTTTCATCATGGGCAGGGACGGCCATAATCGCTCCTGAGCCGTAGCTCACAAGAACGTAATCTGCAATCCAGATCGGCATTTTGCTTCCGTTTGCAGGGTTGATTGCATACGCCCCAGTGAAGACACCTGTTTTTTCTTTTGCAAGATCGGTACGTTCAAGGTCGCTCTTGGTCTTCACCTTATCAAGGTACGCTTCCACTTTCTCTTTTTGATCAGGTGTGGTGATTTGTTCAACCAGATCATGTTCAGGTGCAAGCACGGCATAGGTTGCACCGAAGATCGTATCAGGGCGAGTAGTGAAAACATCGAATGATGCATCATGTCCGTCAATGTTGAACACGACTTCAGCCCCTTCAGATCGGCCGATCCAGTTGCGCTGCATATCCTTGATGCTTTCCGGCCAATCGACATCTTCAAGGTCTTCAAGAAGGCGATCCGCATACGCCGTGATCTTCAGCATCCACTGTTTCATCGGGCGGCGTTCGACCGGGTGGCCCCCTCGCTCACTCTTCCCATCGATTACTTCTTCATTGGCAAGAACCGTTCCAAGTGCCGGGCACCAGTTCACCGCTACCTCATCCACATACGCCAATCCTTTTTCATAAAGCTTCAGGAAAATCCACTGCGTCCATTTGTAGTAGCCAGGGTCTGTCGTATTTACTTCGCGGTCCCAGTCATAAGAGAAACCAAGCGCTTTGATCTGGCGGCGGAAGTTATTGATGTTCTGCTCAGTGAATTCAGCAGGATCGTTCCCTGTATCAAGCGCATATTGCTCTGCAGGAAGACCAAACGCATCCCAACCCATTGGGTGAAGGACATTATACCCTTGCATGCGCTTCATTCTGGATAGGATATCCGTCGCTGTGTATCCTTCCGGGTGACCTACGTGAAGGCCGGCGCCAGATGGATACGGAAACATATCCAGCGCGTAGAAGTTCTTTTTCGACTCGTCTTCAGTCGTTTTAAACGTTTTGTTCTCTTCCCAATACTTTTGCCATTTCGTCTCAACACTCTTATGATTAAAACTCATATTGAGATCCTCCTTTAACATGATGGTAGAAAAGGTCTTGATGCAACCTGTAGTCTGTATCCAGCCGCTTTTCTTTTTAAAAATAAAAAAACTCTCATCCCAAATAAATATTTGGGACGAGAGTTGTATTTACATTCTCCCGCGGTACCACCCACATTAGTGTACGCGCACTCAGCTTCATTCATCCTTAACGCGGAAAACGGCAAGTCTTACTGATTGTTCACACTTGCAACTCAGCAGGCGAGTTCATGATGTTCCCGGTTGACTTCCACCACCCGTCAACTCTCTAAGACAGGAAACATTCACTACTACTCCTGATCAACGTCTGAAATATAAGAATCATTATATGTATTCACTATTTTAGGAGAAAATATTCAGGAGCGCAAGCCCAATGTTGAGGAATCTGGTAAATTTGTGACCGATTTTGATTTTGCAGGGGAATGTGTTGATAAATATTGAAAGACCAAAAAAAGAAACGACCCATCCCTGAGTCGTTTCTTTATGAATCATTGAACCGTATATCCCCCGTCCAGTACCACTGCCTGGCCTGTCACGCCTTTTGCTGCATCACTGCACAAGAACATTGTATAGTCTGCTATCTCTTTTACTTCCAATAGCCTTCTTTGCGGTACCAGCGGGTAGATGACTTCCTCCAGCACTTTTTCCAATGGGACGTTTCGCGTCTTAGCGAGATCGCCAAGCTGATTCTGCACTAAAGGAGTATCGACATACCCCGGGCACACAGCATTTACAGTGACACCATGTGCTGCTGCTTCAAGTGCTGCGACCTTCGTCAAGCCGATGACTCCATGTTTCGCAGAATTATAGGCGGCCTTGCCGGCAAATCCCACTAGTCCATTGATGGATGCCATATTGATGATTCTGCCGTAGCCCTGCTCTTTCATGATGGGCAAAGCATGTTTTATGGCCACAAATGGAGCCGTCAGCATAACTTTCACCAAAAATTCGAATTTCTCTGTCGGGAAATCTTCAATTGGTGACACATGCTGAAGGCCCGCATTATTAATGAGCACATCAAGTCTGCCATAATGATTCACGGTAGAGGCAATGGCTTCTTTTAAGTCTTCCTCAGAAGTAACATCACAGCGGATGCCAAGAGCTTCATATCCTTCTTTTTTCAGGGAGAGTGCAGCTTCCTGCACTCCATCTTCTTTCAGATCTGTTAGGACCACTTTTGCACCGTTTGCAGCGAATTCCTTGCCGATTTCAAAACCGATCCCTTGTGCTGCACCCGTTACAAAAACGACTTTGTTTTCAACCATGATGATACTCCTTTCTTAGATACCTACTCCCAAGCTGAATAATAAGATGGCGATCGCCAATCCAATCAACGGAACAATGACGGTCAATGCCCCTACTGCACCATAGGCTTCTCCGTGAGTCTCATTACAAATCGATCGAATCGTCGTGACAACATATCCGTTATGCGGAAGGGAATCCAGGGCACCTGAAGAAATCGCCACAGTCCGGTGAAGGGCTTCAGGATTAACACCCATGTCGACATAATGGGGCGCCAGGATAGGAAGGGCAATGGCCTGACCACCGGATGCTGAACCTGTCATACCCGCAATGACACTTACCGCAATAGCTCCGCCGATAAGAGGTGATCCAGGGATATTAGTCATGACATCAACAGCCGTCTCAAATGCAGGGACTGCTTTCGCCACTCCTCCGAATCCAACTACCGCTGCCGTATTCCCGATGGCAATCAGGGCACCGATCGTACCCTCTGAAACCGCACTCCAAAATCCTTTGAAATATTTTCGATTTAAAGCGTATGCAGAAATGACTCCGCCTAATAACGCAATGATCAGAGCCGATTGCTTTAAAGAGTCGTGGAAAATAAACGAAAGGATCAGAACGACTAATAACGGGATCAGACCCATCAATGGATTTGGCAAAGGCCTTCCTTCATCAATGACTGGATCTTCTTCACGTGACTGGAATCTTTCCCCTTTATTAACCGCTTTGGAAATCATTCGCTTTAACCACCAGTAACCGAATACCGCCATGAATACAGCCACAATCAAGCTGACCTCCCAGCCTGCGTATGGCGTTGTTCCTAAATATTCAATCGGGATCCAGTTTTGGATTTCAGGAGATCCGGCCGACGTCATCGTAAAGGTAACGGATCCGAATGCAAGTGCAGCCGGGATGAAACGACGGGGCAGATCTGCCTGCTTAAATAGACTGACAGCCATCGGATAAACTGAAAAGGCTACGACGAATAAGCTTACCCCGCCGTATGTTAAAACAGCACAGGCTAAAACGATTGCAAAGACTGCAAATTTCATACCCAATCTATCAACGACAAAACGCGATACACTGTCTGCAGCTCCACTATCCTCCATTACCTTACCGAAAATAGCACCAAGTAAGAACATTAAATACCACGCAGCTACGAAGCTTGTAAATCCTGACATATAGTTGGAGACCAAATTCGCTTCCCCTTCAGCTGCCAGCTGCGGAAATAGCGGCATGCCGCTCAATACAGCCACGAATAAAGCAGAAATGGGGCCGACAATCAATATGTTCATACCCCGCATTGTTAAAAAGATTAATAAAATAAGTCCACCAATGAGACCAATCATACTTAACATCTTGTAATCCCCCTTATTTCAAAAATGTTCTCTTCTTTTTTGTTGCAATCGTTTACATTTCTCTGTTTGACAGATGTCTGCTCCTTTCTATACAAATCGTTCACTTAATAGACATGCAATAATTGTGCCAACTTTCAGATTAATGATATCAGTATTCTAACGGCGTTTCAGTCCGGAAATTCGGACGGATGCAATATTCATTCACAGGATGTACACAATTGCTTATCAAAAACAAAAATTCCGAAAAATCGGACTCAGTTCCGGATTTCCGGACTAATCCAGAAGCTGATATTTATTTAATTTTTCATATAGTGTCGATTTGCTGACTCCGAGTGCCGCAGCCAACTTCCGCTTATCGTGATGAAATCTTTTCAAACTTTGCTCCAACACACTCTTCTCTGTATCATCGAGAATTTCTTTCAAAGTCTTTGATTCTACATTGTAGAGAGTCCCCGCTTTCATATACTCAGGCAAGGAACTTAATGTAATCTGATTTTCATTCGATAAATAGGTTGACGCATTGATCACATTTTCTAATTCCCTTAAGTTCCCCGGCCAGCTGTATGAAGTGAATACATCCAAAACGTCCTGCTGGAATCCCTGGATTCTTTTGCCGGAAGACTTCATTGATTTTCCCAAGAAGAATTCAGCAAGCATGACGATGTCATCTTTCCTTTCCCTTAGAGGCGGTATGACAAATGGCACCACATTGATTCGATAATAGAGGTCACTCCTGAATCTTTTTTCTTCCATCATTTTTTCAAGGGGCCTGTTGGTGGCCGCAATGATCCTGACGTTCACCTGGTGCACCCGGGACGACCCTACCGCTTCCACTTCTCCTTCCTGCAGCACCCTGAGAAGTTTTGCCTGCATATTTAGCGGCATGTCCCCAATCTCATCGAGGAATAGGGTGCCTTTATGGGCAAGTTGGAATTTCCCTTTTTTTCCGCCTTTCTTGGCTCCGGTAAACGCACCTTCTTCATATCCGAATAATTCCGACTCCAGAAGCTGTTCCGGAATCGCAGCACAATTCACTTTAATGAAGGGCTGACCGCTCCTTTCACTAAGCTGGTGTATACTGTGGGCGAATAATTCCTTACCGGTTCCGCTTTCCCCCCTGATCAGGATCGAGATATCACTCGGGGCAATCATTTGAGCCTTATCTTTCAACTCCCTGATCCCTTCGGATTCCCCGATGATGTCATTTAAGTTGTACTTCACCCCTGTATTGATATCTTGTATGTAGCTTTGTATCTTTGACATCATGTTTTTGACATGTGAACTCATCTGCATCCATTCACTCGTATCGCGGAATATGACGCTGCCGAACGCTCCAATCACTTCCCCGTCCACAACGATCGGGATACGGTTAGCAATCATATAATTCCCCTTGATATACTGCAGATCGGCAACTTCTTCTTTCCCGTTTTCCACGACCTTATGCATTCTGGTATTTTCAATCACATTCGTAACATGGGTCCCGATTGCTTTTTCCCTGTCCACCTCAAGAAATTTACAATAGTTTTCATTGATGTAAATGATATTCCCATCTTTATCCACTACAACCAGCCATTCAAAGGCATTCTCCAAGATGATCTCAATCATCTCGGCAGAGACTTTCTTTAACAGACTGCTCATCTCTTCCCCCTGCTTTCCTGCTGTATGATCTATTATAAAATCGTCTATCTATTCAAAATAATCCTTACTATTATAGTAGCATACCGATACACCACTTAGGGAATTTCCAGAATATATCAAACTGAGGAATCTGGTTTATAAATAAGGGGGAACGGGAATCTTTCTCTATAAATACGAGGAGGTGATGGAATGGAAATTGATCGTTTAAAAATCTACTTTTTAGAAGATGATGGTACCATCCCAAACAATCCGGATTTGCCTGTTCTTATCTACCGAAATGCAGTGGAAAATACAGATGAGATAGAAAGAATCTTTTATCATAATAAGTGGCTGAACAGCTGGGTGAACGGCATCCATGATTATCACCATTTTCACAGCAATACGCACGAAGTGCTTGGAGTCATGCAAGGCGAAGCAAATGTACAACTTGGCGGTGAGAAAGGCGTGGAAGTCACGATTAAAAAAGGTGATATTATCATTCTTCCCGCAGGGACCGGCCACAAAAAATTATCCTCCAGTCCCGGTTTCAAAGTAGTCGGTGCCTATCCCGATGGAGCAGAATATAATATGAAAGAAGGGTCTTTGAAAGAACGGCCGCAAGTCCTAATTGACATCAAAAATGTTCCCCTCCCCGAACTCGATCCCGTGTATGGTGACAAGGGCCCAATTATTAAATACTGGCTTCAAAGCAAAACAAAAGTGAGCGAGTAAAGGGATGGATGATTTAACCATATATTTTTAGACAACAAAAGATTGTGTTTGGATTCATTCCGTGTTATTCTATACAAGCGATGAGCTGAATTGTGTAAGTCGGTGATCACGCCTTAACGGCAGCAAACTATGTGGAGTTTGGATCATCCGCCTCAATTTTTTGCAAGTGGGCTTCCATAGGAAATGGGAGCCCTTTTTACATAGAAAAGCGGAAGCGCCTTGCTCAGAGGCGACAAGCATAAGGTGAACCTACCGGAAAGGCGCTCTTTGCCTTTTTGGTAGGTTTAACTTATGACCTCGAGCCTCTAGGCGCTGGAGCTGGACAATATAGAAAAGCGGAGGCGGCTCGATCAGCCCCGACAAGCATAAGCTAAATGGGCCGGGAAGGCGCTCTTTGCCTTCTTGGACCATTTAGCTTATGACCTCGAGGGGCTAGCCGCCGGAGCTGGACAATAGAAAAGCGGAGGCGGCTTGCTCAGAGGCGACAAGCATAAGGCGAGCAAGCCGGAAAGGCGCGTTTTTTGCCTTTTTGGCTTGCTTGACTTATGACCTCGAGCCTCTAGCCGCCGGAGCTGGACAATAGAAAAGCGGAGGCGGCTTGCCCAGAGGCGACAAGCATAAGGCGAGCAAGCCGGAAAGGCGCGTTTTTTGCCTTTTTGGCTTGCTTGACTTATGACCTCGAGCCTCTAGCCGCCGGAGCTGGACAATAGAAAAGCGGAGGCGGCTTGCCCAGAGGCGACAAGCATAAGGCGAGCAAGCCGGAAAGGCGCGTTTTTTGCCTTTTTGGCTTGCTTGACTTATGACCTCGAGCCTCTAGCCGCCGGTGCTGGACAATTCCCGTAGAAACTTCTATTCCCTAATTACAGAAAAAAGCCAATGAGCAGTTTCATTGGCTTTTTATTATTGTACAGGCAATGATACCGGTGCTTCCTTTTTCAAAGGACGATCATAAACGCTTGAAAGCACCAGGGAAACGATGAAGAATCCAATCAATGTCATGAATAATACCTGCATACTGAACAAATCAACCATCACTCCCCCGATAAATGGGCCGATCATTCTCCCTCCGGTTGCCGTACTGTTTACAATTCCCTGATAAAATCCTTCGCGTCCTTTCGGGGCTAGTGAATTGGCGATTGTCGGCACGGCCGGCCAAATCAGCATTTCCCCGATTGTCAGGATGATCATGGAGATCGCAAACCATTCAAACGTATCCGATACAGAAGCCACTCCAAAGGAAACCATGAAGATTACCGTTCCAATCATGATCTGCAACTTAAGATTGTCTTCAAATCGTTTGATCATTTTCGATAAAAGAGGCTGCGCGAGCACGATCAATGCACCGTTGATGGTCCAAAGCAAGCTGTACTGCTTCAAACTGATATTGATTTCCTGTGTATAGGTTGCGATTGTCGACTGCCACTGAACATAGCCGACCCAGCATAGTAAATAGGCAGCACAGATAATCAGAAGCGCAGTCAGCTTTGATTTGTTCCGTATCACTTTTTTCTCGCTCAAAACAGAGGTCTGTCTCGCTGATTCCACCGAAATATGGCGGTAGCCGAAAAGAGCAATCAAGAAGAATACGAGGTACATGAGTAAATTCGCGAGGAATATATAACTGAATGAAAAGGATGCCACCAATCCGCCTAAAGCAGCACCGACCGCAACTCCGATGTTTTGTGCAACGTAAACGGAATTGAACGCCTTTCGTCCGCCTTCAGGCCAAACGGAACCAGCCATAGCATACATGGAAGGAAATACAATCCCTGAACCAAATCCAATCACAGTTAAAAATACAACATAATAAGGCCAGCCCTGCCACAAATTCATCCCGACAAGCGCTGCTAATGTAATGATGATTCCCAGCAATATGGAGCGGTAGCCCCCCAATTTATCAAAAAGGCTTCCGCCTATCAGATTCCCTATGACACTTGCTCCTGCATTGATCATCAGCACAAGTCCGGCAACAGATAACGACTTTCCAAGATGCTCATGGAGGTAAATCGTATTGAGCGGCCATAAGAAGGAAGAACCTGTGACATTCACCATCATCCCGATGACAAGTAACCATAAAGATTTAGGCATTTTCTTCTTCCCTTTCTCCCATTTATTTCGAGTCCCAAAAGAATTTTACTCCTTTTGATCGGGAGGGGCAAGAACTATTTTTTTGAATTTTTTCGAGGGATTTCAACAAGCTCCTGAGCAGCGGGAAAGGGTGCCTGGCTCAAATCAATTGTTTTGAGCCAGACTCGATTTGGGCTTTTTGAGCCTGGCTCGGATCGACCATTTTGAGCCAGGCTCAATTCCCCATTGTCATACCTTCTATCTCTCCATCACCAACAATCCAAACCAGCAAAAAACTAGGCACCCATAAAGCACCTAGTTTCTGAAATCACTTCCCGTTATTCTGCTTTGATTTGACCGGCTGTCCCTGTTTTTCGTACTGTTTCTTGGCTTCTTTTACAGGGTTTTGTTCTGCTCCGAATTCTGTATCTAAATTACGAAAGTCGCTTCTTGTTTTTTGTTCGGGATTATTTTGTTTAGAACGTTTTTTCAATGTAATTTTCCTCCCACTACAGTTGGATCGTGTTCTAATAAAATCATCTCATTCTGAAGATTTTGCAGCTGAAGCCTCATCCGATGCAGCTGCTCGCGCTGCTGGGCATTCGCGCTGTGTGCCAGGTCAGCGACATCATTGACTGACTCTTCTATCTGCTGCATCGCTTTCGTGTATTCCTGATCGTGATAATGCTCCTGCTCCATGCCGGATTTGTATTGCTCTTGAGCGTAACGAATGGCATCTTCACATTTTTGAATACAGTCTTCAACGGATTGTCTTGTTGCCATGCGACTACCTCCTGCTTTCTTTGGTCTAAAGAAGAGAATATGCCTGCTCTTCTTCTTCATTAGTTTTAACCTGTTGTCCGCATTCAGAAGTGGTAATCTTCGCCTATTTGAAGAGAGAGGATACATTCACGTTCCCATTCATGTTAAAATCTTTTTGATGAGGGTTAACATACATAACTTAGATGAAGAAATTAGGAGGTGTTTGTCATCGTGACAAACCCGTTTCCGTACGCTGCTGATAACAAACGATATCATACATGGAATTACCACTTGCGTAATCATTTTGACCATAAAGTTTTCAAGGTGGCGCTTGATGGGGGTTTTGACTGCCCGAATCGCGACGGCACAGTGGCTCACGGCGGTTGTACATTCTGCAGTGCAGCAGGGTCAGGAGATTTTGCAGGGGACCGTGTCGACCCGCTTGAAAAACAATTTAACGATATAAAAAATAAAATGCATAATAAATGGAAAGACGGCAAATACATGGCCTATTTCCAGGCGTTCACCAATACACATGCACCTGTAGAGGTTCTGCGTGAGAAGTATGAGTCTGTTTTAAAACAGGAAGGTGTCGTCGGAATCTCCATAGCCACACGTCCTGACTGCCTCCCGGATGATGTTGTCGAATATCTCGCAGAACTCAATGAACGCACATATCTGTGGGTGGAGCTCGGACTTCAGACCGTCCATGAAAAGACAGCTGACTTGATTAATCGCGCACACGACTATCAATGCTATGTTGAAGGCGTGAACAAGCTCAGAAAACATGGAATCCGTGTATGCTCCCATATCATTAACGGACTTCCTCAGGAAAATGCAGAAATGATGATGGAAACTGCACGTGAAGTAGCAAAATTGGATGTCCAGGGGATTAAAATACACCTGCTTCACTTATTAAAGGGCACACCGATGGTCAAGCAGTATGAAAAAGGGCTCCTTGAATTCATGGACTTTGATGAATACGTGAACCTGGTCTGCGATCAATTAGAAATCCTTCCTCCTGCCATGATCGTCCACAGGATCACCGGGGACGGACCGATCGAAATCATGATTGGCCCGATGTGGAGTGTAAATAAGTGGAATGTGCTGAACGCAATTGATCATGAACTGAAGAATCGCAACAGCTGGCAAGGAAAATATTATAATGTGGATGTGAAAGCATGAAATTGGAAAGAATCTTACCTTTTGCCCGAAAGCTATTGGAAAACGCAGTGAAACCGGGCGATATCACAATAGATGCAACACTCGGAAACGGCCATGATACATTGTTTCTGGCTCAACTCGTCGGTGATAACGGCCGGGTTTACGGCTTCGATATCCAAGAGGAAGCCGTGCAGAATACAAGAGACCAACTTGCCACTCATGAACTTTCTCACCGTGTGACCCTGTTTCACCAGGGACACGAGACGGTCATGAATGTCATCCCGCCTGTTCATCACGGAAAGATTACTGGAGCCATCTTCAACCTTGGTTACCTTCCAGGTGGAGACAAAACAATAGTCACCCGACCAAAGACAACCATTTCGGCAATGAATCAGATCCTTGAAATGTTAGCGCCTGAAGGTATCCTTATCCTCGTCATTTACCACGGTCACCACGAAGGAGCCGTCGAACGGGACTATCTGCTCCGTTATGTAGAAAAATTAGATCAGAATTACGTACACGTTTTACGCTATCAATTCGTCAACCAACTCAATAACCCTCCATTCATCCTCGCCTTGGAGAAAAGATAAAAACAGGGACGGGCCTTTAGCATGCTAAAGGCCCGTCCCTCACTGCTTTAAAGCAGTGCATCAGCGATGAGCTGGAATGATTTGAGTTTTTCCTGAAAATCGTATGTGATGGTGACGAGCATGATTTCGTCGGTTTGGTATTGTTCACTGAGCTCGAGGATTTCCGTTTTTACTTTTTCAGGGTTTCCCACGATCATGCGCTTTCGGTTTTCTCTCACCCGCGCAAGTTCGAATGTGCTGTATTGATAGGCTGCTGCTTTCTCTGGGCTTGGCGTCCCATTTGAACGTATGCCCTGTTCCAGCATGATCAATGACAAATCGATACTTGATGCCACTCTTTCCGCTTCCTCATCGGTTTCTGCACAAATCGTGAAGACTGCCACAGTATTTTTTGGTTTATCCAGGTACCGGGATGGTACAAAGTTATTGCGATACGCCTCTGTAAACTGCGGACCGCCTTCGCCATTGATGAACTGTGCAAATGTATAAGGAAGTCCTTTCTGCGCTGCAAGCATGGCACTGGATGGACTTGAACCAAGCATCCAGACCTCAGGCATCGTTTCAATCATCGGGGCTGCTGTCAATCCTTGATAAGGATGGGAATCAGGCAGGGAATCCGTCAGATACCCCAGCAATTCATCAATCTGGCCGGGATAACGGTGAACATCCCGATGCTTGCCGTCACTGAGAGCCATTGAAGCCATAGGCATCCCCCCTGGTGCTCTTCCTAGACCAAGGTCGATCCGTTCAGGATTCAACCCTTCAAGCAGCCTGAAGTTTTCCGCTACTTTGTACGAGCTGTAATGAGGAAGCATGACCCCGCCGGACCCGACACGGATCTTCGAGGTGTTTTGCGCCAGATGGGCAATCAATACCTCCGGTGATGATCCGGCAAGGCTCGGTGAATCATGATGCTCCGATACCCAAAATCGGGTGAAACCCAGTTTTTCAACAAACTGTGCAAGTTCTACTGTATGATTTAAAGCCTCTTTTGGGCTCATTCCTTCTGAAATCGGTGACTGATCCAAGACACTTAATTTGATCGTCAATATTGGACATCTCCTTTAGCTGATGTGAGTATTATTATCAATTCCCAAGTGAAAAATGTCCAATAACATGCTTAAAGGGTGACGGCAGGAAGCCGTCACCCTTTAAAAAATTTATCTGTTTTTAATTTCGATTCGTCCTACAGATTTATCTTTACTTTGGCCAGTAACTTTGATCTTCAAACCGTATTCAGGAACATTACGTCCTGCATCCGGCATTTTTTCGTTCAGGTAACTGCGTTTGTCGTTAAACTCCGGATTTTTGTGAGTATGCTTATCTTCCAAAGTGAGTCCAAGAAGATCGCGATAATCCAAGAACATTTTTTCTGTTTTATCCATACTGAATGCTGCATCGTGAATTTGATATCTCGAGGAAGCCATTGATTTGTCACTCCATTGAAGCTCACGCTGATCCGCATCCACTACTCCAAGGAAACCTTCTCCAGGGTGAATTCCAGTCCAGTTGTCACCGTACTTTTCATCAGCATACCAGATGACAAGACCTGGATCGTATTGCATCAGGCTTTCACCTCTGCGAATATGGGCCAACCCTTCATCCACACCTTGATGATTTCTCCATTCAAGAAGATAGTAATGATTAGATGTTTTTATTCCGTTATCTTTCTTGAAGCCTTCAAGCGATACTTTTTCGGCTCCTTCCGCATCATCAAAGAACAATTCGCTTCCGTCTGCAGTGACTTTGATGTCATCTACATAAAGACCAGGATTCACTGCTGCTACATCGGTCCAATAATTCAGCTTCACTTGAACGTTTTTACCGGCATATTGGCTCAGGTCGAATACTGCATCAACCCATCCTTCTGATTTACCAGTGATTCCATGACCAGGATTCTGATCATGCGGGTTTGTTTCAGTAGTGATATTTCCAGGGATGCTTGTCCAAGTTTTACCATCTTCACTTACTTGAACGGAACCATAGTCCCAGTCTACTTCAATGTCATACCAAGCTTTAAAGGTAAGCTCTGCATTCTGGGCGGATGTTAAATCTGCGTTAAAGACCGCTGAATTGTCCAGGTCATTACCACTGCCGCTGAAATATTCATATTCTCCGCTATATGGAGTGTTTACGACCGTTTCTTTCTCTGGAAGATTAATTTTGACTGCATCAGGATTCGTCCCTTTCGTATTTGCCTGGTCAAGAAATACTTCCATTCCCATTTTATCAATATCTTCAAGATCTAATTCTTCATATTGCAGCCAGTTGCCGCCATGCGCAGCTTGTAAGAATTCCTTGGACCAAGCGCTAAATCCGGTCGGCTCTGTTCCAGGAACTTTTCCTGCCCAGCTTCCGCTTGACATGAGGGACCAGTAGGCAACCGCTTCTCCCTGACCGGTATACTGCGTATCATATTCATCAGGCAATCCTAGATCATGTCCATATTCATGAGAGAACACTCCTGCTGCTCCATCTGCAGGTTGGACCGTATAGTCATAGGCTGCCATGCTGCCTCCCCAGTAAGGAACTTCCGCTTCTGTGCCTTCGACAGGGAATACACTGCCTAAATTCCAGCGGTGGGACCAAATGGCATCCGGACCAAGACTTCCACCGCCAGCTTCCTCACCTACTGCAGAATGGACAATCATTAAATGGTCAACCAATCCATCAGCTTCACGAGTGTTTCCGTCACCATCAAGGTCATAGCGGTCTTCCTGATCGTAATCAGACAGATTTACATTTGGATCATTTGCAGCAGCCACTAGAGCTTCCCGCACAAGACTTCGGGCATCTTTATCATTATCTCCTGCTTCAGGGTTATTACCGCCATATTCAGCTGCCGGCTTAGAAGCCATATACCACCCTGCTACTTCACCTTCAACCGAGTAGGCACCGTTCGTTTGCTGCTCATAGAATTGTTTCATAGATATGAGGTTTTCCCCATTGGGACCTTCATAACCATTCTCACCGAATACCATATCTTCATAATGCTCTTTCACATAGTCCTCATAATACATATCAGTTTCACCAGGCTGTATTGAATTATGAGGGAAGTCTGGAAATTCCATAAGTAGTACAAGTACATTATCTATTCTTTTGTCACCTGTATATTCCTCTTCGACTACAGGATCCAAGTTTCTCTTTTTCCCTTTATGCTTGTCGCCTTTTTTATGTTTCTGGATGTCTTTTTCAATCTTCTCTTTTTCTTCTTTTAATTCACCGTCATCTTCTAGTTCTTTTAATCCTTCTGATTTTTCTTTCAGGAATTTCTTTACGGCTTTTTCTGCTTGCTCAGCCGTGGCTTGCTTAGACAACTTTCCGCTTTTTTGAAGCATTTCAATCAATTTTTCCTCATTGGCAATCGCAAGGTCAAAAGGTCCCTCTTGATGTGAATGAGATTTTTGCACCGAAGGTTTTGCCAACACTTTCTCTGGTACTACTGTCCCCGCTGATGCAGGTACAGCAAATGCGCCGATACCCAATGCAGCCGTCAGAGCCATAGATAAAACTTTACGTGTTTTCAACACGTCATCCCCCCTTATGTACTATGTTTTTACAACTAATTACAATATACTAGATTTTTCAGAAAAATCCATATATTCTGACATAATTCGAATATTTCCTCCTATGAGAAAATTTTACAAGGGGATATTTCCCTAATAAAAAACGATATAAAACGACAAAAAGCTAGTCCTATAGTAATAGGACTAGCTTTTTTAGACACAGACATATTATTTAATGGTTCAAAACAACTACGTTACTTATTTCACCTTCTTCAATTTCCGATACATTTTTCCATTCCAAAAGAAGAACTTTGTCACCCAGCCGGCCTCTCCGATGAATTCTTTTGAAAAAGCCTGGACCCTTTGTTGCCGGCTGGCTTTCTCATCAGACAGGTAGACTCCGATCAATCCTTTATTAATCAACCGGTGGAATCCGGAGTGCGGGAGATCATGTGTGTGTTCATCTGCTTTACGCAGAAAATGAATGAGCCTCTCGCGTAAATGTTCATCATTTTCATAATAAAAGCAGAAGTTCAAGTCCCCTCCCTCATGATCTTCTTCCTGATCGATAAAATAATCCAGCAAAATATGAAGACCTTGTATGTAAGGAAAATAACCTGCCTTGATTTTTTCTGTATAAGAGGGATGAAAATCCGGCCTGCTCGCATAGGCCACCAGGCAAAAGATTCCTAAAGTGGAACCCGAGCATGCTGAAAATTCATACCAGTCCATCTCCGGGAGCCGGGAGCGATGCCCTTCAAACCATGACTGAAGTCTGATCTCCCTTTCTTCTGCTTTCACATGTTTATGAATTTGCAAATCACAATAATACTCGCATAGTTCCAGCAGCTCATCTTTAATACTTTGATAGTGAGGAATATCAGCCAGTGCTTCCTGACATGCCATAACCAGGTCACGTAAATAGCCGCCGTCATCCTGTTCTTCTCTGAGCTCATAATAGTTAACGGGTTCAGAACTGACGTTCAATGAATCTTTCATCGATTGGTGCAGGAGCCGGAAGTCCTCTGGATCAAGGGATGTACTCCTGTCGCAAAGATTATCGAGATAGTCGCTGATTGTTTGATAAGCAACGGTGAAGCGGATGGTTTCCTTTTTCTTCTTTAGTGAGAGAATGGAAAGGATCGCGCCGCCTTCACAATGAAAGGTTTTATGCTCAATACTTGCTAATGCCTGTTTTCTTAACTCATCGTTAGGGATCTCCGCGGCTCGTTTTTTCCAGTGATTCAGCTCTTGATGAACCAGGGGAAAAATATCCCGATATACTTTTGTCATTAATGAAAAAGGACTTGCAGGTACTGACAAGCTTACCACCTCGTTTATAAAATATATCCCAGCGCCTTCAGCCGGCTTTCGATAAAGATCTTTGAGTATTCAAAGATGTCTTCTCTTTCTGGTTCGTTATAGATTTCATGGTAGCATTTCGGCCATTCCTTATAGTGCATTTCTGATAGCGACAGCTCATTGAACCATTTCTTGACCGCGCTTTTATCGACGATTTTATCATCGCCCGCCTGCAGAACAAGAAGAGGGATATCCGGCATTTTATTCAAGTTGACTGTTGCAAGCTTGATCGCCTGCGCGAGCTCCCTGTACCAGCGTACAGAAACTTTAGTAATATAAAGAGTGTCGTTACTGTCAATTTCCCTGACATCTGCATTCCGGGTTGCCATATCAATCGTCAATCCTGACGGAAATTTAATCATCGGGGCAATTTTATTCAAGCCATATGATAGTAATTCGATTGGTTTAGAGGGCCCGTTCACAAGCCCCAGGCAAGGTGAAGATAGAATGACCCCTGCCAACTTGACATGGGACTCTTGAAGCATACGTACGGCAACGAGGCCGCCCATGCTGTGGCCAAGGAGAAAGACAGGGAGGTCAAACCGATAGGCAGCCTGAACCCAGTCTTTTACTTCGATAATATATTCGTCGAATGAATCGATATGTCCTCTTTGCCTTCTCGATGTCATGCCCTGCCCCGGCAAATCACCCATAATGACATGAAAACCTGATGCTCGCCACATTTCAATGAGCCATCCGTATCGGCCATGATGTTCCATTGCTCCATGAATGATGACGATGACTGCCTTTGCCTCTTGATCTGTTTCCCATTTCCACATGGCAAATCCTCCTTAAATGTTTCTCTAATGGTTTTCATCTGCTACCATTATTATAGTAAATATTATTGAAAGGGGTAGTGAAAAATGCTCTATCCATATCATGATAAAAAACCTGTTATTGCAAAAACTGCTTTTATCGCCGATTATGTAACGATTTCTGGGGATGTTGAAATCGGGGAAGAATCCAGCATCTGGTTCAACACCGTCATCAGAGGGGACGTCGCGCCTACCAGGATTGGCAGCAAAGTGAATGTACAGGACAATTCAATCCTCCATCAAAGCCCTGAAAACCCCCTTATCCTTGAAGATGAAGTGACGGTCGGCCACGGTGTCATCTTACATAGCTGCAAAATCAGAAAAAAAGCCCTCATCGGCATGGGATCGATCATCCTTGATAACGCCGAAATCGGTGAAGGTGCTTTTATAGGAGCCGGAAGTCTGGTTCCTCAAGGAAAAGTCATCCCTCCAAACACCCTTGCCTTTGGCCGTCCGGCAAAAGTGATTCGGGAACTGAACGAACATGACATAAGTGAAATGAAACGCATTTCACGGGAATACGCAGAGAAAGGACAGTATTATAAAAGCATCAAACCATTATAACTCTTATACTTGTGATACCCCAACCTGAGTGAGATTACTCGTGTTAAATTACGGGATGGGGACATACGCGATGCAATTCCTTCAGCTTCCTTATGAGGTTGCCACTGTGAATGGTGCCTGTTTGTTCATTTGGATGTGATCGGTTGGTTTGGGAGTGGATTGATTTTGGATATAACTGAGAATCGCTACTTTATGCTGGATTGATTTTAGATTTAGCTAAGCTTCTCTTGTAAGCGCCTGGCTCGATTCGAGGGTTTTGAGCCAGGCTCAACTTTTCCGCAAAGATATCTGCCGTTTTACCGTTTTATCTGCCAAAATTCCGATATATCTGCCATTCTTCAAAATACGACAAATTCTGCGCAACTACCACTACCACTACAACTACAACAACTAATCCCTCTCCTCCACCCCAGCCATCAAAAAAACCAACACCCCTGAAAGAGTGTTGGTTTTCTCATACCTGTTTTTACTTAAGAGCTTCAGCTTTCAATACATCAGCTTTGTTAGTACGCTCCCAAGGAAGATCAAGATCGTTGCGGCCGAAGTGTCCGTAAGCAGCAGTCTGCTTGTAGATCGGACGGCGAAGGTCCAGCATCTTGATGATTCCTGCAGGGCGAAGGTCAAAGTTATCGCGTACAACATCAACCAATACATCCTCAGAAACTTTACCTGTTCCGAATGTATCAACTGAGATGGATACAGGCTGTGCTACACCGATCGCATACGCTAATTGAACTTCACATTTTTCAGCAAGACCGGCAGCCACGATGTTTTTCGCTACATAGCGGGCTGCATATGCTGCAGAGCGGTCAACTTTCGTCGCATCCTTACCGGAGAATGCACCGCCGCCGTGACGTGCATAACCGCCGTATGTGTCAACGATGATCTTACGGCCTGTTAGACCAGCATCCCCTTGAGGTCCGCCGATTACGAAGCGGCCAGTAGGGTTGATGAAGTATTTTGTCTTTTCGTCGATCAGTTCTTTCGGAACAACCGGATCGATGACATACTCCTTCAGATTACGCTGGATCTGCTCAAGTGAAACTTCAGGGTGGTGCTGCGTAGAGATGACAATCGTATCGATGCGAACAGGCTTATCATTCTCATCATATTCAACCGTTACCTGAGTTTTACCGTCCGGGCGAAG
Organism: Rossellomorea sp. ABR4_012; assembly: GCF_056159545.1. NCBI lineage: Bacteria > Bacillati > Bacillota > Bacilli > Caryophanales > Bacillaceae > Rossellomorea > Rossellomorea sp. ABR4_012. The sequence continues at coordinate 1,318,612 of NZ_JBSWVK010000001.1, read as the reverse complement.
GTAAGGAAGAATTTCTTCTTTACGGACTTCCGTTAGCTGACGGGATAGTTTATGAGCAAGTGAAATCGGAAGAGGCATAAGCTCTTTCGTTTCGTTGCAGGCAAATCCGAACATCAGCCCCTGGTCACCAGCACCGATAGCTTCGATTTCTTCATCAGACATTTGTCCTTCACGTGCTTCAAGCGCTTGGTCTACACCTTGAGCGATATCAGCAGATTGCTCATCGATGGATGTCAGAACTGCACAAGTTTCAGCATCGAATCCGTATTTCGCACGTGTATATCCGATTCCACGGATCGTTTCACGGACGATTTTAGGGATGTCTACATACGTATTTGTTGTGATTTCACCTGCAACAAGCACAAGACCTGTTGTCACAGATGTTTCACATGCTACGCGGGCATTCGGGTCATTCGTTAAAATGGCATCAAGAATTGAATCAGAAATTTGGTCACAAATTTTATCTGGATGTCCTTCCGTTACGGACTCAGATGTAAACAGACGACGTTTTGTTGACATTAAGGTTCCTCCTTAAGCATATTTGCCGATTTTCACCGACAAAACATTTAAACAGATACGGTACTCATTTCCCTAAGTAGTATGAAGTAAACATGGTTTTTTTATAAGGCATAAGAGAACGTCCTTATATAAAAACATGAGTTTTATCACTAATGCTCCACTATAAAATAGAAAAAACCCTTCCTCGGGAAAAAGTACAAAGAGGAAAGGTTTCACATTATAGCCGCGCCTTTTCTCTCTTATCGTTCAAGGTTGTCCACCTTGCCTCAGTTTAGCACCTTCGCTTAATGGGATCCTTCCTTTTAAAAGAAGGACCAACTATCTATTTAGCAGGTTGCTGGGTTTCATAGGGTCTGCTCCCTCCACCAGCTCAGGATAAGAGTATCCGTTCAAGGTACAATAATAACGTTAACACCAAAGAGTGTCAAATATTTTTTAGTATGTAAAGATTAACAGCAGGTATCTCTATTTACCGCTATTGACAGTACTTTGGCTGACATCCGGATAGGCAGCTGACATTTATATAAGAAGAAACATGGAAACGTGGGTATATGAATGAGGAATTTCCTAAGGACAAGCATAAACTGCTTAGATAGGGGAAAATAAGTTGCATTTTTAAAGGAAAATGTTACAAGTTTAAGTCACATTATAAAAAAGCACTAAATAGTATAGACTAATAAATTAATTGTGTTATACTATTTTTGAAAAGAACAACAAAGTGGTATTTAAATTTATATAAAGGAAGGGTTCTAATGAATTCAGTGAGCATGTCTAGTGAGTTAACAGAATTACTTAGCGGTCAAAATATCAAAAATCAACTGTCTGTTTCACAATTAGTGGAAAGAGTTCTTCATAGAAATGAAGGCGTTTTAACTTCTTCAGGTGCAGTCAGAGCTGAAACTGGCAAATATACAGGGCGCTCTCCTAAAGATAAATTTATTGTAGAGGAGCCTACTACAAAAGATAAAATTGATTGGGGAGCTGTTAATCAGCCAATCTCCGCTGAATCATTCGATAAATTATACCATAAAGTCCTTGCATACTTAAAAGAAAAAGAAGAAGTATTTGTCTTCAACGGATTTGCAGGTGCAGATCCAAAACATAGACTTCCGATCCAGGTAATCAATGAATTTGCGTGGCATAATCTATTTGCACACCAGCTGTTCATTCGCCCGGGTGCGGAAGAGTTAATCTCTCACAAATCCGAATTTACGATCGTATCAGCTCCAAACTTTAAAGCAGACCCTGCTGTGGATGGTACAAATTCTGAAACATTCATCATTGTTTCTTTTGAAAAACGCATCGTCTTGATCGGTGGAACGGAATATGCAGGAGAAATGAAGAAATCGATCTTCTCCGTCATGAATTACATGCTTCCTGAAGCAGATATCCTTTCCATGCACTGTTCAGCAAATGTAGGGCGCGAAGGCGACGTTGCACTATTCTTCGGTCTATCCGGAACAGGCAAAACGACATTATCAGCAGATCCGAACCGCCGTCTGATCGGGGACGACGAACATGGCTGGTCACCAAATGGCGTTTTCAACATCGAAGGCGGCTGCTACGCGAAATGTATCGGACTGACTCGTGAAAAAGAGCCTCAAATCTTTGATGCAATCCGCTTTGGATCCGTGTTGGAAAACGTTGTTCTTGATGAAGATTCACGCATTCCAGATTACGAGGATAACAGTTTAACAGAAAACACGCGTGCCGCTTATCCGCTTCAAGCAATGGAAAACATCGTGGAGCCTAGTGTTGCCGGCCACCCTAATACAATTGTATTCCTGACTGCTGATGCGTTCGGCGTCCTGCCTCCAATCAGCAAACTGACGAAAGAGCAGGCAATGTATCATTTCTTAAGCGGTTATACGTCCAAATTAGCAGGAACAGAGCGCGGCATCACTTCACCGCAGGCAACATTCTCTACTTGCTTTGGTTCTCCATTCCTTCCGCTTGCTGCCACTCGTTACGCAGAAATGCTTGGGAAGAAAATTGATGAGCACAATGCAGAGGTTTACCTCGTAAACACTGGTTGGACCGGCGGAGAATATGGTGTGGGTAACCGCATGAAATTGTCTTACACACGTGCAATGGTACAGGCAGCATTAGAAGGTGAACTGACAAACGTTGAAACGGAAACAGACGTAATCTTCGGATTGAACATTCCAGTAAACGTGCCAGGTGTACCTGATGAAGTGCTTCAACCGATTAAAACATGGTCAAATGAAGATGCGTACAAAGTAAAAGCAACTGAACTTGCACGCCAATTCAACGAAAACTTCAAGAAATTCACCAACGTACCTGCCGAGATCGAAGCAAAAGGCGGTCCGGCTGTAAATTAATCTCGATCGATCAAGGACTGATCAGTCAGACACTTCCTTAGTGTTTGACTGGTCTGTTTTTTTGTTTTGGTTGAGTGATTTAGTATGGTATGGTGACTTGGATCAAGAGTTGGGTTTTAACGGCAGCATCGTGGCCACTCCTCAACTGATTGCACATCTGTATCTCATCTGATGAATGATCAAAGTGAATTTGTTCTTCAATTTTAGTTGTATCAACGGAAATTAAGATTTCAACAATTTTTCGGATGTGGCAACGTTTTTTAAGATTTATCAACGAAAAATTTCATTTATCAACGTTTTTTCGAATTTATCAACAATTCCACACAATACGACAAATTCCACATCCGCCGAACTACTTCCATTCCCATCCCCGTTTCATCCAAATAAAAAAAGAGGATTGCTCCTCCTTTTAAATAGCTATAAGCCTTTCTTCCGCCCTGTAATCAGATTCCATAAGAACACGACCACGGCAATGACCAATAATATATGGATGATGGCTCCGCCGATCTTGAAGATCAGTCCTAATAACCACAGGACAACAAGTATCCCGATGATGGTCCACAACATGTTTACCGCCTCCTTCATCATGTATTGTTGCTAACTTTCCCTATATCTCAATTTTTAAAACAACATCAACTTTTTTTTGAAAATTCTCCTTTACTAAATATTATAAATTTTGGTAATATATCAATTAAAACTATAAAGGGGATAGGGAAATGATCAGAGTATTAACCCAGGCAGATGATGAACAATGCCAGCAGCTGATACAAGCACAGCCTGCCGAAAATTTGTTCATCATCGGAGATATTGAGGCATTTGGCTATGAACAGGATTTTCAAACCATTTGGGGTGATTTTGACGAAAATGGAAATCTGAGAGGGATCCTTTTAAAATATAGAGAAAACTTCATTCCGTACTCCATAGGAGAATTCGATGCAGAATGTTTCGCTGACATCATCAATCACTGCAATGATTTTAGCATCATGTCAGGTCTAAAGGCAGTCACTTCAAAAGTGGAGCCTTTTCTAACTAGAGATTTTCAATCAAAGAGGCAGATGTACTATGCAAAGTTGGATAACAGAGATTCCTTGTCAAACGAGGAACTGACTCATGTTGAAAAAGCATCCATCGACGATCTTCCTAAGCTTGTCGAGCTTCTCAACTGTATTCCTGAGTTCAGCGGTGGAAATTTCACTGTTGAGAAAAGAAAGCATGGTATGGAAAAAGGAGTAGCACGCAGCTACTACATTGAAAATGGCATATTTGTTTCCTCTGCTTCCACTACTGCCGAAAACAGCATGTCAGCGATGATTGTGGCAGTCTGCACCCACCCTGATCACAAGAAAAAAGGCTATGCAACCCAGTGCATGACAAAATTATGCCGGGATGTGCTGCAAGAAGGCAAGGAGCTCTGCCTCTTTTATGATAACCCTGAAGCAGGCAGGATTTATAAGAATATCGGCTTTGAGGACATCGGTCATTGGATGATGTATAAATTTTAAGCTTAAGCGGGATTGATTTTGATTGAGGATGAAGGAAGAAGGTTGATTCTTGTAACGATTCACGTTTAACACCACACAGACTAAAAACTGATTAAGAAAAAAGCCGGATCTCCTTAAAAAGAGATCCGGCTTTTTTGATTAAGCTGCCGCTTTAGCACTGCCCTGTATCAATTTCGCCTGTACTAGACGTTTTCTAACCGTAATACCTATCCAGCTGGCCAGGAATGCTTTGATAAGCCCGACTACGATAAAAGGATATACTCCTGCTGCCATAGCCTGTGTCCAGCTTAGATCGGCCACATATTTCAATTGGATCGTACCAAGTAACAAAGTGACAATCATCCCTGCTGTGTTCGCAACCATGGCCATTGTCAGATTAAATTTCGTCTTTTCTAAAATCAATCCTGTTATAAATGCCGCTGCAATGAACCCGAAGATGTAGCCTCCGGTAGGGCCGACCAGTACCTGTGCTCCGCCGCTGAATCCCGCAAAGACCGGGACCCCAACCGCTCCAAGTGCGGCATAGCCTACCATGGCAAAGGCTCCGTATCTACTTCCAAGGATCGTCGCTGTAAGACCTACCGCCAATGTCTGTCCGCTGATGGGAACAAGCGGCAGCGGAATCTCAATCTGCGCAAAAATTCCCGTTATCGCAGCAAAAATACTGCATTGGATGATCATTCTTAATTTTTCCCCATTCATTCATCTTTCTCCCCTTTTAAGTAAACTCTCAACAAGATAAAGTTAACACAATTCTCGAATTTCGGGAAGAACATTCTTTTATCTGAAAATTTTTTCCACGAACCAGCGAATCAAATATGACACAACAAAATATATCAAGAATGACCACCAAGGATTCCAATGATAAGCCTTGTAATAATCAAGCCATCTGAAAAATGGCTCACTGATGAACGATGCACCGCCCGCTAACACGATATTTGCTATAAAGAATGCCTTTCCCCGTGGAAAGTAAAAATAAAGGAGCATATAGGTGACCGGAATCAGTGCATAATCGAATAAATAGGCTTTCGGGTAGACTGGCAAAAGTTCTGTCGGATATCCCCAGAATCCCAATTCAAATCCTACCCCATCCAGGTTTGCTGCTACAATGATCCATACGAGTCCAAAAAATAGAATTTTCGGCAGCTCTTCACGATTCACCAATTTTATAAAAATCAGCCAAAACATGATTATCACCGCAACAATCAACCACCACTTAAACGTGAGAAAATTATATTCCAGCCAATAGTCAACGTTCAACTTCGAGGCTTTCAACAATTCATTGTGTACACTGTCATATTTTTCAATCATCCGCTTACCTCAGTTTTTTTACTAGTATGAGATGTATTTCCTGTAATTATTAGCAAATAAAAAAGAACCTGATAACCAGGCTCTTAATTGGTTCTATTCAGCGATATCAATTTATAAAAAATCGTTGTCTTTCCTTCATGCCACTGGATTTTCTCTATTCGTGCGTAACCCCTCGAGTGGCTTTTTTTTGTCGTCCGTATTTCAATTGAAGTATGCATCGGGTATAAACGGTAGCCCATTTTTTGCAATTGAAAAAGGTTGTCTTCTGTTCTGACCTCTTTTCCTTTCGTGACAAGCATGGTATTAAGCTCTAGTCCCATTCCCATGGTCATTCCCCTTTACTTCTGTTTTTTCATCCAATCACAAAGCATAGTGACAATTTCACGGTTTTTCAGAGGAGGAAAATAATGCGTGAACTCTGAAAAATAATAAGATTCAACGGCTTTCCCGGCCTCTTTCAGCCTTTTTTCTAATCTATATGCATGATCAATTGAAACGTTGTGATCTTTTTTTCCGTGAATAATCAGGACAGGAGCTGAAATTTCTTCGATTTCATACAGCGGGGTCCGCCACTCATAACGTTCGGGGTATTTATTCGGGCTGCCGCCGATCACCCTTTTCATCATCCTGCGAAGGTCTTTTCGTTCTTCATAGGTCAGGGACATATCGGATACTCCTCCCCAGGTGACGATGGAAGTGACGTCTTTTATTTCAATGCCGGTGAAGAGTGCCATAACCCCTCCCCTGGAAAATCCGAATACATGGATCCGCTCGTTATGTACTCGTTTATACTGACTCAACAGCTGATAAGCGGACAAAGCATCTTCACGGTCATCCCCCGCAAAGTCTTCATTTCCTTCCCCTCCACGGTTCCCACGGTAAAATGGGGCAAACACGATAAACCCTTCCTGGGCAAATTGGGCGATGCGCGCAGGCCTTACCATCCCCACTCCTTTAATTCCGCCTCTTAAATACAGGAATCCATCATACTTCCCTTCTTGTACCGGCTGTGCAAGCATCCCTTTCACTCGCAGCCCCCCTGACAAATAGACGATCTCATAGAGCTCGACATGCGGGTTTGGAGAAGGAAATAACGTCTTTTTCACAATTGTTCCGTTTTTCATACTCTCTTCCTTTCAAAAATGGGCACTGGGTACTCACACATTTTTTACACTACACATAAACTATTTTATCAAACCTTATATTCAACTTGTCTTGGTTCCTATAGGAGCATCCTACCCCTCTATCATGATGAAAAAACGTTTAGAGGGTTTTAGTATGCGTTCATGTTTCATTCAAAGGAGGAAAACATCAATGAAAAAATGGACTCGAATCGTCTTCACCCTTCTCATGACCACAGTACTCACCATCGGCTTGACCGCATGCGGAAGCGAAAAAAATGAGCTGCAAAAAGTACGCGTGGCAGAAGTAACCCGATCCATCTTCTATGCTCCCCAATATGTCGCAATTGAAAAAGGCTTTTTTAAAGATGAAGGTCTCGATATTGAACTCACCACCACGTGGGGCGGGGATAAGACGATGACCACTTTACTATCCGATGGTGCAGATATCGCTCTTGTCGGTTCTGAAACATCCATTTACGTCCATGCTCAAGGGTCCGATGATCCCGTCATCAACTTTGCTCAACTCACACAGACAGACGGTACCTTCCTGGTATCAAGGGAAACAGTGGATAATTTTGATTGGAACCAGCTGAAAGGCTCCACTTTCCTGGGCCAGCGTAAAGGCGGCATGCCTCAGATGGTCGGAGAATTTGTGCTTAAACAGCATGGAATCGATCCGCATAACGATCTGAATCTGATCCAGAATATCGACTTTGCCAATATCGCCAACGCCTTTGCATCCGGCACGGGTGATTATGTGCAGTTGTTCGAACCTACTGCATCGATATTTGAAAAAGAAGGGAAAGGGCATATCGTCGCTTCCTTCGGTACAGAATCCGGCCATGTCCCATACACAACTTTCATGGCAAAGGACAGTTACATGAAAGAGAACAAAGATGCCATCGAAAAGTTCACAAAGGCTCTTTACAAAGCCCAGAAATGGGTGGATGAAAGCTCCCCTGAAGAAATCGCCGAAGTCATTGAACCGTATTTCGAGGACACGGAACTAGACATTATCGTAACCGTGGTGGACCGCTATAAATCACAAGGTTCATTCGCGACAGATCCGATTCTGGATGTAGAGGAATGGAATAACCTGCAGAGCATTATGGAGGAAGCGGGAGAACTCCCAGCACAAGTAGACCATGAGACGCTCGTTAACACATCGGTTGCTGAGAAAGTGAGTGAATAGTGGATTCATCCACTCCCACGTTAACATCATTAAACGGGCTGACATTGCGTCAGCCCTTCATTTAATAGAGAAAGACTGGAGGCGCGTTACCGTGAATTTTCTGTCCCTTGACTCAATTCATCACACTTATTTTTCCCCTAAAACAGCAACCAATGCCCTATCCGCTATTTCATTCGATGTGAATGAAGGAGAATTTATCTCTTTTATCGGACCGAGCGGTTGTGGGAAAACCACGCTTCTTTCAATCATCGCCGGGCTCATTAAGCCGACAGAAGGAAAGGTTCTCCTGCACGGCAAACCAGTCAATTCCGAAAAAAATCAGATGGGGTATATGCTTCAGCAGGATTATCTGTTCCCATGGAAAACGATCGAGGAGAATATTTTCATAGGGTTGAAGATTATGGAGAACTTAACAGAAGAGAAGAAACGTGAAGCGTATGAATTACTTGAAGAATTTGACCTCTCTGGAGTGGCATCTTCCTATCCGAAAGAGCTGTCAGGCGGGATGCGGCAGCGAGTCGCCCTGATCCGGACATTGATTACGGAACCGAAAATCCTGCTTTTGGATGAACCGTTTTCAGCACTCGATTATCAAACGAAATTAAAGCTTGAAGATCTTATTTTTACTACCTTGAAGTCTCTGAATAAAACGGCCTTGCTCGTCACTCATGATATCGGGGAAGCCATTGCTATGAGTGACAGGATCATTCTGTTCGCCTCAAAGCCGGGCAGGGTGCACAGGGTGTTTGAGGTGCCTCAGCAATTAAAGGAACTAAAGCCGTTTACCGTGAGGAACCATGAAGCGTATCCACCGTTTTTTCAATCTATATGGAAGGAGCTTGAGAATCTTGAATCAGGAAACCCTTAAACAGAAGCATGCCGAATACATTCAATCCCTGAAAAAAGAACAGCGGTGGGTGTGGTTCTATCAGGCTCTGATCTTCCTGGTGTTTTTCTCCGTATGGGAAATTTCAAGCCGAAACAGCTGGGTCGATCCCCTGATCTTCAGTTCTCCGTCTAAGATATGGGGCCTTTTCTTGGATAAGGCGGCAGACGGCAGTCTCCTTGCAAATTTGTCGGTGACACTCGGGGAGACCATTCTCGGATTCATTCTCGGCACGCTTCTCGGGACATTATTGGCAGCACTCCTTTGGTGGTCACCTTTCCTGTCACGAGTGTTGGATCCATACCTTGTGATAATGAACGCCATGCCGAAAGTGGCCCTTGGTCCAATTCTGATCGTCGGCCTTGGTCCTGGCTTCACATCGATCATCGCGATGGGAACAGTCATCTCCGTCATCATCACCACCATCGTCGTATATACCTCTTTTAAAGAGGTGGACCCAAACTATTTGAAGGTCATGAAGACATTCGGGGCAAAAAGGGGTCAGATGTTTAAAGAGGTCATCCTGCCTGCTTCCTTCCCGACGATCATATCCACGTTGAAAGTAAACGTGGGTTTATCCTGGGTAGGGGTCATTGTAGGTGAATTCCTCGTGTCAGCAAAGGGACTCGGTTACATGATCATCTATGGGTTCCAGGTGTTCAATTTCACCCTTGTCCTTCTTTCCCTGCTTGTGATCGCCGTATTTGCCACGATTATGTATAAAATCGTCGAACTGCTCGAAAAGAAGTGGATCAAGTCGTAAGGTTCAAATATTTTAAAGCCAATTCCACCACTTTGTCTTTCATGATAAAACTGAATTCAGGGTGTGTCTGCATATCGGCCAGCTCACCCTTCCATAATTTACAGCCGTACGTTTCCAGGTAATCCTCTTTCCTTACCAATTCTTCAGCTTCTGCAAAGAAGATGGTCTTCACAAATGGCGATTGATCGTACACTTTATATTCCCCTACGAAAACGGGGTCTTTGATCACTCCCCCGGTTTCTTCATACGTTTCGCGGATGGCCGCTTCCTCAAGTGTTTCCCCTTTTTCACGCTTGCCGCCCGGAAATTCAAGACCACGCTTTTTATGCTGTGTTAACAGCCATTTATCACGGTATCTGCAAACGACCAGAACATGATGGGATTCCTGCCCGAAAAAATGTTTTTGAAATGCAAGTTCCACTTTTAATCCATTGACATCGATAAATTGTTCCATTTGCAATCCCCCCTCTCTAATCTAATCATAAATAAAAAGCATTGGTCCACAAGTTTAGCTTTGGAACCAACACTTTTATTTGTACTTATGGAGCTGGATGATCAAGGATCCCCATACTCTCGATATGTTTTTTTGCATCCTCATCACCGAGTTCATGAATCATCGCATATACCTGATGAAGATTCTCATCATAAGCATCATTCTCACGATCAAAGTGATACTGTATATATGGGACGTGTGCACGGTAGAAATTCTGCCAGTCAATCGAGTGACTTGAATCAAAGATCTCCCTCAGTTTCGTGATCTCTTCGTCCGTTGCCGAGATTTTAAAGTTCCATGGTGAATCCGTCGAGCTCCTTGAAATTTCACCTGTGGCTATTTCGATATAATAATCATGACGTTCGTCCAAGCTTTCCAACCCCTTCGATTTTCTTACCCTTCTTTTTCCTCAATTCATCCGATTCTATTCACTTCTTGACATGCACTTGTGATCGATTTATTGAGGCTGTCCGTGTAAAACGAAGTCTTACACGGAATCGGTCAGCGTTGTTTAACAGATACATTTTAAAAATTTCCCTTTATCACGAATAAAGTCGTTATTCTTTAGTATAGTATCAATAAGAAAAAGATTAGATTTTCCTGGGCGATATGCTTATGATGGGGAATTTCGGGTAAATACAAAATAAATTGTAGAGTATTCAATCCTATTTCTGTTAAAATTAATGAAAGGGAGGTGAAGTGCATGAAGTTGATTGAAGAAATCTATGAAATGTACCGCGGCAGAATCAAAGGTACAGATGAAGACTTAGACCTCATTGCCCTTACGATTTTAGAAGATACATCCAGAAACGAGATCATCGAACTGATTCAGGAAATGGAAACAGAAGAACTGGAATATTTCCTTCGACTATACATATTTGAGACGTTAAAAGAAAAATGGTCCAAAAGCGAAGAACGGGTAAGATTGGAACGAAAAAGCCTTCACTGATCGAGGAAGGGGACATAATATAAAAAGCCTTAAACAACTGTTTAAGGCTTTTTTCTTACCCTTTTACATCAATAGTAAGTCCCTTGCTCGGATGCGGTGCAGCATTTGCCTCCTGCATATCCTGGAGCATTACCGTCACGTGCGCAGCCTGGGTGGACATCTGGCTCTTCAGCAGATTCATACTAAGGGTCCGCTGAAGCTCTGCTACCTGCTTCCCCATTATGGAGGATACATTCATGAAATTCCCTCCTCCTCTCCCTGTTTCTCTCATCATACCAAAATTCACCAACTGAAAACAGAATATTACCTGACAAATTGGAGGACCTTTATACTACACTCACTATTCAATAATTTGTGCGATTTTATAAATGACATATGTCTTTTCTATGATAAAATAAGGAAAAAAGGAGGGGCTGTACTGTGTCATTAACGCTTGTATTGATCATTGCTGTCGCCATATGCATTTTAGTGATATTTGTTAGTGCCCTGACGACGTCCAAAGCATATACGACTGTTAAACATACCGTCGATCCAATCGAAAATAATCCACATCTAAAGCATATGGAAGAAAAAAAGGCAGAATCTGAAGAAAAACCAAAGGAATAAAAATAATTGATCGAAAACCGGGAATGATGAACCCGGTTTTTGTTTGTATTTAGGCTAGCTTAAGGGTAATTTCGTTTCCATAGAACTGTGTCGCCATGACGTTAATTAAAATGATTACCAAAGGATCATATATTTGTAAAATGGATCATAAATTCTCTGAATGGATCATATATCAGTGGAATGGATCATATTTTCACAAAATGGATCATAAACCTGAAAAACGGATCATAAGTTGTTCTCTCAGACCAAATCATCCCTCACAATGGCCGACCAACCGTTTCAAACCACTGCATTTAAATTGAACATTTACTCCACTCGTCAAAAAGCTAAACATCTCGAACCTTAATATCCTTCAAACATAGAAAAATCCACCCGCAATTAAAATGCCGGTGGATCTTTCCATATTGTTAAGCAAATACCTGCTTCAAGTCTTCTTTACTCTGACTCAGCCAGTATCTCATTAATTTCTTTGCTCCCTCTAAGTCATGAAGCTTTGCCTGTCCGCACTGCTTCTCATTTGCAGCAGGGATTTCTTCGATTTCGACTGCTTCTTTCATAGTCGCTTCCAATAGGTCGATGATTTCCTCCACTTTAGGCTCTCCGCTGACGACCAGATAATAGCCGGTCTGACAGCCCATTGGGGAAATATCAATGATATCAAAGTGAGCATATGGCTCTGCATATTTTCGGATGGTAAACGCTAGTAAATGCTCAAGTGTATGAATCGAGTCAGGTTTCATCGCCTGTTTGTTCGGTTGACTAAAACGGATATCGAATTTATTGACAAGGCCGTCACTTCCTACCTTATGCACTCCACAATGTCTGACATACGGTGCCTTTACCGCATTATGATCTAATTCAAAGCTTTCTACTGATGGCATTTATTATCACTCCCATTCGTTTCTAATACCAGTATAACAATTCATAGTAATTTCATCAACTTAATCTGCTTTCAACCATTTTAATGGATACTCACTTTCCACACACTTCGCCATTCCTGTCTTCCAACCCTCTTTACAGTTTCATTTCAATTCAAAATCAACCTTCTTTCATGTGATGCTCATTCTTTGATATAGTAGAAGAAAACACTCTGGGAGATAATAAAATGAAACGCGCAATACTTTTACTGTTCCGTTTATATCAAGTCGTGATTTCACCGATAAAACCCCCGACCTGCCGCTTCTATCCCACTTGTTCTCACTACGGAATCGAGGCAGTAGGCAGGTTCGGAGCTTTACGCGGCAGCTTTCTCACGATAAAGAGAATCCTTAAATGTCATCCCTTCCACCCTGGCGGTATCGATCATGTTCCCGAAGAATGGCCACCCAGGAGTAAAGAAGAAAAAACTAGCTCTTAAGTTGGAGGTAGTCTTTTTCTTTATTTTGTCTTTCTTTTTGAGATTAGGTAAAAATAAAAAAGCATAAAACTTTTGTCTTGCTTATTTCGCAGGAGAAGAGTAAAATAGCTTTTGTGCTAAATCGTAATCATTCCATTTTATACTCAGAAAATTAAAGGAGGATTCTTCTTGAACTATATTCGTAAAAGCTTGTTATTATTAATTGTTTTATTCCTGTCAGCATGCGGAGCTTCTCCTGATGATAAAGGAGCTGAGGACGGTAAGCTCGATGTCTATACAACGGTTTATCCGCTCGAGGATTTCACAAAGAAAATTGGCGGGGAACATGTCGACGTCCATAGCATTTATCCGCCGGGTGCTGATGAGCATACGTTCGAACCTTCCCAAAAAGACATGATAAAAATGGCCGAGGGAGATGTCTTCTTTTATGTGGGCATGGGGCTCGAAGGCTTTGTTGAAAAGGCAAAAACGATTTTGGAAAATGAAGAAGTGACTGTCGTACCAGCAAGTAAAGGAATAGATATTGAACATGCAGAAGAAGACCATGGGCATGAGGAAGAAGGACATTCTGATGATGGCCACGAGGAAGAAGAACATGAAGAAGATGAACATGGTCATCAACACGATGTCGACCCTCACATTTGGCTGAATCCTGAATACTCAAAACAAATGGCCAAAGTCATCGCAGAGACACTGTCTAAAGAAATGCCCGAACATGAAGAGGATTTTCAAACGAACCTGAAAGAGTTGAATGGTGAACTCGATGCATTGGATGCCGAATTCATGCAGATGGCTGATGACGCACCGAATAAAACGTTCTTTGTTTCCCACGCGGCTTACAGCTACTGGGAAGATCGATACGGGCTTCATCAGGAAGCTATCGCAGGATTGAATACATCTGACGAACCTTCACAGCAGGAATTAAAGAAAATCATTGAAAAAGGAAAAGAAAAAAATGTCCGATATATTTTATTTGAACAGAATGTCTCTTCTCGTTTAACCGAAGTCGTTCAGAAAGAACTGGGAGCTGAATCCCTTGAACTTCATAACCTCTCTGTTTTGACTGAAGATGATCGTGATGAGAATGAGGATTATTTTTCACTTATGAGAAAGAATATCGCGACGCTGAAAAAGGCTCTGCAGTAATGTTTGGCACCACTCTATTTTTAAGAGTGGTGCTTTTTTTGTAGCTCGATCCAAGCCATCCTACTAAAAATATGACTCTCTCTAAATAATCAATCACATGCATAATATTTTCCATTAAGTGGACAATAAGGAAAGCTAATGACATGGTAAGGGAGAATTGGAAATGGATGAATTAGTACTAGCGAGATCTTTATTCGGCACCACGATGGCTTTTCACATTATTTTTGCAACGCTGGGAGTCGGCATTCCGCTGATGATACTTGTGGCGGAAATTATGTATCAGCGTACAAACGACCTGGACTATTCAGTGATGGCGAAGCGTTGGACGAAGGCATTCGCCGTACTTCTTGGGGTCGGTATCCCGACAGGAACGATTGCAGGGGTGCAGTTGTCGCTGCTTTGGCCGGGTTTCATGGAGGTCATTGGACGAGTGATGGCCCTGCCTTTTCAAATCGAAATTTATGCCTTCTTCATTGAAGCTCTTTTCATGTCCATATATGTGTATGCCGCAAATCGAATTGCCCCTTGGATGCGGATCATCAGTTTGATCCTTGTCGCAATCGGCGGACTGGCATCTGCTGTCTTGATCACAAATGTACATGCATTCGAAGGTACTCCTGCCGGCTTTAATATCGTCGACGGTGAAATCACGAATGTTGATCCTTGGAAAGCTTTTTTCAATCCAAGCTTTTTTGTAACGGCCGGGCATGTCGCCCTTTCTGCTTACGTCGTCGGATCCTTCACGATTGCGTCAGTCGCTGCATTTAAAATGCTCCGCACACCATTCGGGTCGAGAGTTTATAAGTTTCACGGAAAAGCACTCATGATTTGTTTATTCGTTGGAGGGGTCTTCGCGTTCTTCACCGCGATCAATGGACATGAATCCGCTCAGATGCTACACGAATATCAGCCTGAAAAGCTTGCTGCAGCAGAAGGGCTGTTCGAAACCCAGACGCATGCCCCGCTTGCCATCGGAGGATTTACCGACCGGGAAGAACAGGAAGTCAAATGGGGAATCGAAATTCCATGGGCCCTGAGCTTCCTTGCGGGGAACAGCTTTGATACCAAAGTGATCGGCTTGAATGATTTTCCAGAGGAATATTGGCCTCCACTGTTCGTTCATACCCTGTTCAACGCGATGGTCGCCATCGGTTCATTGCTGATCCTTCTTGCACTGGTTGCCTATGTATGGAAAAAGCTGTTGAAAAAGGACCGTTATCCGAAGTGGCTGATGTGGATGTTTGTGGCAGGAGGACCACTTTCCATCCTGGCCATTGAATTCGGCTGGATCTTTGCCTGTACCGGCCGGCAGCCCTGGACCATTTACCGGATACTAAGTACCGAGGACTCGGTCACGACCACCGGCAACATTGCCGTTCTGTTTATTCTCTTTGTCACTGTCTATGCCATTTTAGCGGTAGCTGTTGTGCTTGTACTTCTTTATTACTTCAAACGGAATCCGCCGCAAAAAGATCTTGATAAAGCAAAAGCAGAAAGCAAGGGAATTCCGCTGTCTACTTAAATGAGAAGGAGGGATGATTCATGACGCAGGTGTTAATCGCAATTACAATCCTTTGGGGTTTTGTATTTATTTATGCCGTAATGGCGACGATGGATTTCGGAGCAGGCTTCTGGTCGATGCTTTACATCAATCATGACAAAACGAAAGCAACCAATATTGCGAACCGTTATCTTTCCCCGACGTGGGAAGTGACGAACACGTTCATCGTCGCCCTTGTCGTGGCGGTATACAGCTTGTTTCCGGGAGCTGCCTATTCTCTCGGTACCGTCCTCTTGGTGCCGGGGAGTTTGATCCTCCTCCTGCTTGCGATCCGAAGTGCCTTTCTAGTCTTTTCGCACGTGGCAGATGATTACCGGAAACCGCTGACCTACATCACCGGCATAACGGGGCTTTTGATTCCGGGCCTCTTGATCAGCGTTCTGCCGATTTCACATGGTCCTTATATTGACTTTGATAACGGTCAGACGCTGCTCTTGGGCAAGCTATTTACCAGTCCGCATGAATATGCGTTCTTTGGGTTTGCAGTAGCGAGTACATTGTTTCTATCATCGCTCCTCTTAGCAGACTACTCGAAAGCGTCACGGGAATTTGAGGCATATAAGGTATACAGGCGGGATGCTATGATTATCGGTCCCATATCCGTTTTGATGGCTTTTCTCATCATGTTCACAATGAAAAGTGAAGCGAATTGGATTTATGAACGTATGATGGAGGACTTGACGATTCTACTGGTTTCCCTGATCGGCTTTTTGGTTGCAGGTGCAGCACTGTTTCTTCCCACCAATAAGGAAGGGATGAAAGGAATGCCGCGTGTGGCAGTGGTTGCCGTTACGTTTCAATATGTATTGGCAAGCTATGTCTACGGTAACGCACATCTCCCATACATCATTTATCCGGAAGTGACAATTCAGTCCGGTTTTACAGATCCGAATTCATTCAGGGCCGTTTTCATTACTTATATCGTCGGGTTCATCATTCTTTTCCCAGGATTCGTTTATTTCTGGAGCCTGTTTATGAAAGACAAACGATATTTGCAGCAAAAAAGTTAACAAGTGCTCTACTCCAATCCCGGCATTAGATCAAGGGCTCAGAGTTCATCTCTGGGCTTTGTTTTAGTTTGGATTTTTTCGTGAGTAAAAAAAGACATGAAATCATCCCCAGATCTCATGTCCACTCAACCTATAACAAAAACTCTTCCCTAAACTCACAAACTTCCTTCAGACGCTTCTTATTTAGCCCTACTCCAATGCCAGACTTATCAAACCTTTTCACAAATCCGTTCTCCACCACGATCGGAGCATCTATGATATCCTCCTCCCAATACTTGTTCGATGAAGAAATATCACCTGGGATCGAGAATCCTTCCAGGCTTGCAAGGCTGATATTATGAGCACGGGAGACACCGAATTCAATCATGCCTCCGCACCACACTCTGATCCCATTCTCCTGACAAAGACGATAGATTTCCAGTGCAGAATTATATCCTCCGACTCTCCCCAGCTTGATATTGACGACACCGCAGCTTTTTAAATGGATGGCACTCTTCATATCGTGTGGCGATACGATACTTTCATCAAGACAGATAGGGGTCCTGATCTTACTTTGCAAAATAGAGTGTTCAACCAGGTCGTTAATTCCTAGAGGCTGTTCGATCATTTCCAAGTGGAATTCATCAAGGGATTTCAAATGTTCGGCATCATCAAGCTCATACGCAGAATTCGCATCCGCCAAAAGGGACAGTCGAGGATATTCTTTTCTTAAGGCACGGACAATTTTAATATCCGCACCCTTCGAAATCTTGATTTTTATCCGTTGGTACCCCTCCTCGATCAGCTCATGTGTCTGAGTGATCATTCCTTCAATCGAATCGGCTCCAATGACGGCACCTGCCAGTATTTTTTCACGTGTGCCGCCAAGCACATCCCAAAGGGGCTTCTCCTGCTGCCTCGCATACAAATCCCAGATCGCCATTTCAAGGGAAGCTTTCGCCATTGCATTTCCCCGTACAGTATCAAACAACTTACTCAGTTCTCTTGGATGGGTGACCGGATGACGTTCAACCAAAGGAATCAATACATCTTTCAGGATGTGATGGCACGTTTTAACCGTCTCTTCCGTATACCACGGTGTTGTAAAAGCCACTGCTTCACCTAAGCCGACCACACCGCTTTGGTCCTCGGCCTCAATAATGATTCCTTCCCGTGATTCAACCCTTTGCAAATGAGTGACAAACGGTTTCTTCAACGGCATTGATATGATGTGCAATCTGATTTTTTTAATGTTCATCGCGGTACACCCCCTGCTCCCATCGCTCTCTCAGTACTCGTCTCAGAATCTTATTGGAGGCATTCCGGGGAATATCATCCACAAAGACGATCTTTTTCGGCTGTTTATAGGAAGCAAGGTTATTTTTACAGAAAGAAAGGACATCTTCCTCGTTAAGGGGACTCATGCTGACTTTTACAATGAAAGCACATGGAACCTGTCCCCACTCATCACTCGAAATCCCTGTTACACCCACGTCTTCGATCTCTTTGTGGGAAGTGAGCACACTTTCAATTTCTGCCGGGTACACATTTTCACCACCGGAAATGATTAAATCGGAACGGCGGTCCAAGACGAATAAAAAGCCTTCGTCGTCGACGTAGCCGATATCACCTGTGGAAAGCCAGCCATCTTCAAAACTTTCCTGATTCTCTTCTTCACGCTTGTAGTACCCTATGGTCACATTGGGGCCCTTCACTAAAATCTCTCCCTCTTCATACGCTGCCGCAGGTCCTGTTTCTTTCTTTATCTTCAGTTCGGAAGGAAACAGCGGTTTACCTGCCGAACCAAGCTTCGACAAGCTGTATTCAGGGGAAAGCGTGACAATCTGAGAAGACGTTTCCGTCATCCCATACGTTTGAAACACTGGGATTTTCTTATCCCTGCAGATTTCCAGTAAAGGAAGCGGCGCCGGCCCTCCTCCGAGCAGCATACAGCGGAAATTCCCATGGTACGATCCATCACCTAGATCCTTCAACATCCGCTGCAGCATATTGCTGACTGCCGACATAATGGTGATGGAACCGCTCATCAATTCACCATTGATTCGTTCTACATCGAAGTGTTCAAACAACCGGACGCTTATTCCATAAATGACACTTCTCATTAATATCGAATAGCCGCTTATGTGAAACAGCGGGACCGAACACAGCCAGGTATCATTTTCACTTGTACCGAGATTCAATGAGGAACCAATCGCACTCCACCAATGATTTCCGTATGTCTGAAGCACCCCTTTTGGTGCACCTGTAGTACCAGAGGTATACATGACTGAACAGACTTGGTCTAACTGAAAATGATCCTTTATTTCAAAGGTTGACGAAGAGGCCTTCTGTAAATCTGAAAGCTTCATTTTTTGCACGTGCTGATTTTGAAGCTTGTTATAAAACTCATCATCTAAAATGACTGCTGGCAGTTTCATGTCATCAATCTGAAATGCCAGTTCAGCAGGACTCAATCGATGATTAAGAAGTACAGCTGACAGACCTAGCTGTTGAACAGCATGAATGACCGTGACCGATTCGACCGTGTTTTTAATCATCAACCCGATGAATTCAGATTGAGATTCCTTCATATATCCATGTATCTTTCCTGCCGTTTCAATCGCCATGTGCCACAGTTCTTTAAACGTATACTCATGGTCATCGCTTTTCAAGGCAATCCGGTCAGGGGTCAAATATGTTCTTTGTTTGAGCCAATTCGGCAGCTGGTGGGATGTCATAACGTTTCTTCTCCAATTCATAATGGTATTTACCTAATAAAATGCTTTGTCAAACAAAAAAACCTGATGAATCTGTCGAGATCCATCAGGCTGCCCTCTATTAAGGGAAACGAGGGAATTGTCCGAAGTCAGGTTTGCGTTTTTCTTTAAACGCGTCTCGACCCTCTTTTGCTTCTTCAGTTGTGTAGTAAAGAAGTGTAGCATCGCCTGCAAGCTGCTGCAGTCCGGCTAAACCATCTGTATCCGCATTGAATGCAGCTTTTAGGAAACGAAGTGCAGTCGGGCTCTTCTCAAGCATTTCAGATGCCCATTGTACGGTTTCCTCTTCAAGTTTTTCGTAAGGTACAACCGTGTTTACAAGACCCATTTCAAGTGCTTCTTCGGCATTGTACTGACGGCACAGGTACCAGATTTCTTTCGCTTTCTTATGTCCGATGATGCGTGCAAGATATCCTGCACCGTAACCTGCATCAAAGCTTCCCACTTTCGGTCCTGTTTGACCGAAGATCGCATTGTCTGCAGCAATTGTGATATCGCATACGACATGAAGCACGTGGCCGCCGCCGATTGCGTAACCAGCAACCATTGCGATGACAGGTTTAGGGATGACACGGATTAAACGCTGTAAGTCCAATACGTTCAGACGTGGAATTTCATCTTCCCCTACGTAACCGCCGTGTCCGCGTACACTTTGATCTCCGCCGGAACAGAATGCTTTTTCACCTGCACCAGTCAAGACGATTACTCCAACCTTGGAATCGTCACGAGCATAGGCAAATGCATCGATCAATTCCATTACCGTCTTAGGACGGAACGCATTTCGTACTTCCGGACGGTTAATCGTGATTTTGGCAATCCCATTATATGTTTCATATAAAATATCTTCGTAGTTTCTTTCTGAAACCCATTCAAAAGCCATCTTAAACATCCTCCTTTATGTACTTGAATAAAACTTCCTCTATCATTGTACCAAACTTTCGAGGTTCTTCCACATGAATTGCATGCCCAGTGTCGAAAAAAGTAATAACTTCAACGTCAGGAATATGCTTTTCCATCTCTTTTGCAATCGCAGCAAACTTGTGGTCAAGCTCTCCTATCATCAATATCACCGGAAAAGAAAGCTCATGCAGCCTACCCCACCAGGATGGCTGCGCGCCGGTCCCCATCCCTTTCAAGCTGTTCGAAAGTCCTACTGGGGATTGCTGAAGCCGCTGCCTGCGGATCGCCTCTTGAACCTCGTCTGGCAATCTTTTTTGAGTGGAGAACAACGGGACCTCCTCCCAGAACTTCACGAAAGACTCCATTCCTTCTTCCATGATCCTATCTGCAAGGGAACGGTCTCTTTCCCGTCTTTCTGCCCTTTCCTCTTCCGTTTTCAAGCCCGGGGAAGCACTTTCCAGGATAAGGGCACTGACATAATCAGGGTAGAGATTAGAGAAGTGAAGAGCAAGCCTTCCTCCCATCGAATAACCGATAAAGGCTGCTCTCTTGATGTCCAGCCGGTTCAATATATTACTAATATCGAGGGAAACTTCATCCATCGAGTATCTCTTCTCATCTGAGGGTGAATCACTTCTCCCATGGCCGATGATATCGATTGTGATACATTGATTCGTTTCTTTAAGCCGGCTGGTGATTTCATCCCACGTACGAGAATCACCAGTGAATCCATGAAGGAATACAATCGGGAATCCTTCTCCCTTAACATCTACAAAATAATCGATCTCATTCACCCGGAGAATCATGGAGAATTCCCCTTCAACTTTGTGACTATTTCCTGGGAAACATAATTCCACAATTTACGATGAATTGCTACATTTTCTTCACGATTTGTCAGGACTTCAATGATCTTGATCCCTTTATGCAGTTCAGCGTTTTTAAGGGCTTCACCAAACTCATTCTCTTCTTTCACCAGCGAATAATGTGCACCGTAAAAGGCTGCCGCTGAAGAAAAGTCAAGATCCATCGGTGTACCGAATAATTCCTCGAAGTAAGTTCCGTCACTTGCCTGCGGAAGGAAGGAGAAGATTCCTCCCCCGTTGTTATTCATCACGACAATGGTGATATCCAAGCCATATTTTTTTGCGACAAGAAGACCGTTCAGATCATGGAAAAACGCAAGATCGCCGATCAGCAGATACAGAGGGGTATTTCCGGTGCTCATCCCGAGCGCAGTCGAAACGACTCCATCGATCCCATTGGCTCCACGATTTGCATGTAAGGAAATCTTCCGGTCACTATTGAAGAAGAACGTATCAATATCACGTATCGGCATCGAGTTGCTTGCAAAAACAAATGCCCCGTCCGGCAGCTGTTCAATCAGCTTTTTGACAGCTTTCCCTTCATTCCATGGCTGGTCGTCTGTCTGCAGAATGTTCCTCGAAAGATCATTTACCTTTTTCCACTTACGTAACCATCCGGCATCCTCATTGTCCGCGCCGGTTTTCAAGTCCATGCAGAACAATCTTTCATCACAATAAATAAATTCAGTAGCTTTCGCGATCGGATCCTGCCATTCCTCGCCGCTGCTGATAATCCAATACGGAACATCCGGCAGTCCTTTGAGGAAAAGGGTCAGAGGTTTAGAAACCGGCATAGCACCAAAGCGAATGATCAAATCAGGCTGTAGATCATCATTTATCTCTTTCGTTTTCAGAAATGCATCATACGTTTCAATTACATTCTCCTTGGAATGCTCTCCGCTCCTTACTTGCGAGAGAGGATCTGCGACGACCGGTAATCCATGATGTTCGGCAAAGTCCGTAATCGAGTCGATTGCAGATACATCCAGTCCAGGTCCGCAAATAATCAGCCCTTTTTGTTTTTCCCTAAGAACACGAAGCAGGTCATCACGCATTTCCGGAGATAATCCCCGGACACCGCCAACTACGCGTTTTTCCCTGCGGCTGACTTTAGTAAATTCTACTTCCTCGAGAGCAGGGATCAATGGCTCCCTGATCGGGAAGTTAAAATGAACCGGTCCTGCCGGAGCTGAGAGTGACAGGCTAACTCCTCTTGCAGCTGATGATTTTGCATACTTCAAGATACCAGGAGAAGATTCAGGCAGTGCCATATCGACACTCCATTTTACATGCTTCCCGTAAAGATCGAGCTGATTGATCGCCTGCGGAGCTCCGACTTCACGCAGCTCATGTGGCCGGTCGGCTGTCAGTACAATGAGTGGAACCTTTGCGTAACGAGCTTCAATAACAGCCGGATAATAATTGGCTGCTGCCGTTCCGGACGTACAAAGAATCGCAACAGGCTTTTTCTTAGCCTTTGCGATCCCGAGTCCAAAGAATGCTGCCGAACGTTCATCTACGTTGATATACGTTTTCACGCCTGGGTGATGCGTAAATAATAACGCCAAAGGAGTAGAACGAGATCCCGGGCTGATGACCACCTCGTCTACTCCATTGCCGACTAATTCATTGATAAATGCTGCTAAATAACTTGTTAATCGTTGTTGATGTTCATCCATGGATGTTTCCCCCTAATGCTCTGAGCATCGGTCGAAATTTCATTTGCGTTTCTTTGAATTCACTTTCAGGATCAGAGTCAGCTACAATCCCGCAGCCCGCGTATAAATACGATCCTTCATCATGAAGGAGACCCGATCGTATCGCTACTGCAAACTCCCCGTTACCGTAAGCATCCATCCAACCTACAGGACCTGCATATAACCCTCTGTCCATCTTCTCTTCCTGACGGATGACATGAAGTGCCTTTTCTCTAGGGACCCCACCCAAAGCAGGTGTAGGATGCAGCTTTTCAATCATATTGAGGAGAGATGTCTGCGCCGCAGCCCTTCCGACAACAGGTGTATATAAATGCTGAATATCTTTCATTTTCATTAAACCCGGCTTTTCCGGCAGTGAAAGTTCATTGCAGAATGGCTCAAGTGCCTGTTGAATGGTCTCTACAACCAAATGATGCTCATAACGATTTTTCTCATCGTTCAGAAGTTCTTCTCCAAGCTTTTCGTCCTCATCGAGCGTGCGTCCCCTCGCAATAGAGCCTGCTAAACAAGTGGACAGCACTTCTTCGCCTGTCTTTTTGACAAGACGTTCCGGAGTAGCACCTATAAAGCAGCTTTTGTTCTGTTCAAAGCTGAATATGAAGCTGTCAGGCTGCTGCTTCCACAGGTTGTCCAATACAAAGTCAGAAGTGACAGGAGCATCAAAGGTAACTTTGCATTTACGTGCAAGGACCACCTTCTCCATACCGCCATCCTTAAGTTCTTGGACGACATTCTGTACGGACTTCTTCCACTCTTCCGGATTGTAATCCTCTACATTGTTCACAGCAGCTTCTTCAGGGACGGAAGGATACTTGGACTTTCTGAGGATTTCATCTTTAAAACGAATCATCTCATTAAACGAATCTTCATCACCGTCAGGACCGCATAACATGTTCAGAGTCAGATAATCCGCATCCTTTGATTTTGTCAGCATGAAGGATGGAACCTGAAGGGTACCGTTCTCAAAATCATTCCATTCCAGCCCACGTTGATTAAGAGGATCAAACCGGAAACCTCCGAATAACAGCGGTCCCGTACCGATCCAATTCTCCGGTGAGAGAATGACGCCCTCGTCGATAAAGCGCTTCCACTCTTTCTCAACCGCAAAGAACTGATCCCTGTCATCTTGTGTAGAAATCGTATATGCAGAACCCAGGCCTGCGAGTGTAATCGTATGATCCCGGTCCTTCCATAAAAAGCGCGTTCCCTTAAATAACGAGTTCCCCTCATTATAAAAGAAAAGCGGATCGACAGAATCAATTTCTTCTACGATGCTGAACAGGACGGGGTGTTGATATTGTTTAGCCTTTTCCCTGGCTGTATCATATGCTTTTTCAATATTGGTTTTATGGATGGTAACCAACCCGAATTCCCCCAAACAATCACGTACATGATTCAAAACTTATTTTAAGATACACCTCACTGTATGGTGTGTCAACGTTGTGAATGACAATTAAACAATTTTATCCTTATTATATATAATAAACCCTTTTTACGTATTTGAGAAACCTAAAGGGTTGTAAAAGTGCTCAAATAATGGAAAACCTTTTAATCCGCTAATGATTTCCGTGCAAGACTTCGCTTTCCGCGGGCGGCCGGTGAGCCTCCTCGTCGCAGCGCTCCTGTGGGTTAGAAAAGCGGAGGCGGCTTGCTTAGATGCGATAAGCATAAGACAGGGCAGCCATAAAGGCGCTTTTTGCCTTTTTGGATGGCATGACTTATGCCTCGAGCCTCTAGCCGCTGGAGCTGCACAAGTCTCACCTGTCTGGCTTATCCCGCAGGAGTCTTCGCCTTGCACTCCAATCAATCGCTAGAACCGACAAATTCATAATTTTTGCACTCATTAACACAGCGCCACCTCGTTCACATAGGTTTTTCATAGCAGAATTCGCCATCAGTAAAAAAAGATTGACACTCCTCACTCCATTACCTACACTTTAATCTGTAAAGGAATTGTAATGATTTCAGAAAAATTCCTTGATTGTAAGGGAGAGAGATGAATGGCACATCAAATGACAAATACAATAGAGGCAGATAAAGGGTGGAAGATCTGGTGGCAGCTCACGAGACCCCATACCCTGACAGCCGCATTCGTTCCGGTACTGCTCGGGACGGTACTTGCTCTTCAATATACAGACATTCAATTTTCACTGTTTCTAGCGATGCTTGTGGCATCTTTGCTTATCCAGGCCGCTACGAATATGTTTAATGAATACTATGACTATAAACGCGGCCTCGATACGGAACACTCCGTCGGGATCGGCGGCGCAATTGTCCGGAATGGCGTGAAGCCTTCAACGGTCATGAATATCGCCTTTTCTTTTTATGGGATCGCCCTGCTATTAGGGTTCTATATCGTCGCGAACAGCACATGGTGGCTGGCAGTGGTTGGTCTTGTATGCATGGCTGCAGGATACTTTTACACTGGTGGACCGATGCCGATTGCCTACACCCCATTCGGTGAAATCGTCGCAGGATTGTTTATGGGACTGATCATCATCGTGATCTCTTTCTACATCCAAACGGAAACGATCACTGTTGAAAGCATTCTTGTTTCCGTTCCGGTTTCGATACTGGTAGGTCTGATTTTATTGGCAAACAATATCCGCGACCTGGATGGCGACAGAGAAAACGGTCGTAAAACCGTCGCCATTTTACTTGGTAAAAAAGGAGCCATCGTACTTCTCGGCAGCATGTTCTTCTTGACGTATGCATGGGTTGCCGGATTAGTACTATTCGGAGACATGTCTCCTTGGATGTTTGTTTCTTATCTTAGTATTCCAAAAGCAGTGAAAGCTACGAAAGGCTTTATTGGAAAATCGCAGCCGCTCGAAATGATGCCGGCAATGAAAGCAACAGCTCAGACCAACACGATTTTTGGATTTTTGCTGTCGATTGGATTGCTGATTGCATATTTCATCTAATTAAGTCAGATTTGAGCTTGGAAACCGGACTGTTGATGTCCGGTTTTTTTGTTTTGTTTTTTGGTTCGGTTTTAGTCAAGGTTGAGGTAAAGAAAATTCGACACCGGGGTACAATAATTTGGATTTTGGCACAATTATGAAAATTCTGGCACAATAATTCCCAAAGCGGCACAATTATCAGGATTCCGGCACATTAAATCCAGAAGTGGCACAATTATCAATTAAGCCTGCATTTGAAATCAATTTCCCGAAAAATTCCAAGCCCATAATTCTCAAAAATGAGGGCAAATGAACTTAATACCTATAAAAGAGCACCAGGACATCCAAAAAAATTAAAAATTCGGTAACAATCCACCCAATAACTTTCCCTCACAAAAAAATACAAGCCCTCCCTTCCCATTAAGCACCTTCACAACAAGAGTGCTCTTTTTTATGTTTTAATCAGCAGACTTTCGGATAAAGTATGATTAGACCATAAAAAAGTGGTCCGGGAAGCCGGACGTTAAAATGAAGGATGTGAGAAGGTTGCTTACAAAAAGTCAGCAAGAAACACTTAAGAAAGAACTGCTTCAACAACAATCTCAATTAAATGAGCATCTGCATCGGGATCTTGAGAGTCTTCATGATACAAACGAACGGGATAATTCAGGAGAGCTGTCTCTTTATGACAACCACCCTGCCGATATGGGTACAGAGCTATATGAACGTGAGAAGGATTACGCAATTGATGATCATTCTAAAATCGAATTAAACAAGATAGATCGGGCATTAAAAGCCATGGAAGATGGCACTTACGGCAAGTGTAAAGAGTGCGGCGCTGAGATTCCTTATGAACGCCTTGAAGTGATTCCTACGACGCTCTATTGTAGAGATCACTCGCCAGAGCAATCCATAGCAGGAGACCGCCCTGTAGAAGAGGACGTACTGCAGCCGCCGATCGATAATGAATTCAGGCATCGCACAAACGGCAACGTCCGGGATTATGAAGACAGCTTCCAGGAGGTTGCCCGCTACGGAACGTCTGAAACACCATCTGATTTCGAAGGTGAGTACGAAGACTACTCTGAATTGTATCAAGGAGAAGACTCCTCTGAAGGGTTCACCGAGGATTACGAAAGCTTTGTCGGAACGGATATCGACGGCTCCAACCGTAAAACCTATCCATCAAAGAAGCACGAAGATTATGAAGAAATGCTTGATGATAATGACTTGGAATCCCCAATTGGAGATATTCCATATAAAGATGGGGACGGATATGTTTCTAAAAAGAAAGACTAAATGAAAATAAGAAAATAAATCCCAAGGCTGATAAATTCAGCCTTGGGATTTATTTTGTGTGGAATCCTATGTTATCCATAATTGACCAGTTCAAACTAATTCTAGCTGTTGATTTGATGCAAGGCGAAGAAACCTGCGGGAAAAGCAAAACGGATGGAAATGGGCTGAGGTGGTTTTCTGCCAGCCCGCTGATAGCAGAGTCTTGCACGAAATCGAACAGCAAGGATTAAACAAAAACTTAAACTCTCACTTATAAATAAATATCAAAATTGTCCTTAAATGAGTGTTAAGTAAAACATTTAAATTCCGAATATAGGACAGCTCTTTTTTACAACGATAACAATTACATTTTCTGAGATAAATGATCAATGTTTCGTGTCACAAAAACACTTCATATCTCGTTATATTTGTAAAAAGATTATGGAGTTGATGAGAATGAAAGTATTAACATGCATTGTCATTGGCGGGGGATACGCTGGCATTAATACAATCAAAAATATTCAAAAATCATTTAGGAGTGAAGTACTCCAACGCCAAATCAGAATTGTTTTAATTGATAAAAACCCTTACCACTTACGAAAAGTATTACTTTTTAAACCTGCCGCAAGGAATAAAGAAATTACGATTCCACTAAACAAACTGTTTTCAGAAGGGGTTGAGTTTGTTCAAGCAAGCGTAACAAAAATAAATCCAACAGAAAAAAAACTTCTTCTTCAGGATTCAAATGGAAATATGAATTCGATGAACTATGACCTTCTCACTTTGGCGGTTGGCAGCGTGATGAAAAGACCAGATACCTCACAAGGTGGAATAGCCTTAGCAAGCTTGGACGACGCGGTAAAGATTCACGCGAAGTGGCGGGCCAATTTAAAGAAGGCCAAAACGGAAGTAAATGAGAAAGAACGGCACAGATTAATGACAATCGCTGTAGCTGGAGCAGGTATAAGTGGAATAGAAACAGCTGCTGAATTGTCTCATTATGTTCACGAAGAAGCTAATCAGTTAGGGATTGACCCAAGTCTTGTAAAGATATATTTAATCAACTCGAAAATGAGATTATTTCCGGATGGCCCAGAAAAGGTAGGAAAAAAATTAGAACGCAAACTTGAGAGGAAAGGGGTTATAGTCCTTCACGGAACCAAAGTACTGATGGAGAAAGAAGGGATACTGACATTATCAAATAGAAAGAAAATGTCTGTTGGAATTTGTATATGGACAATGGGGATGTTGCCTAACCCCATGCTTCGTACCATCGGTATACCGACTACTTTGGAAGGCTACGTGGACGTAGATGATAGCTATAGGGTTCAAGGTGCTGAAAGTGTGTACAGTATCGGTGACTGTGCTCAAATCAAAGACCCTAAAACAGGGAAAAAGGATGGGAAAACTTGCAAAGAAGCAATTGCCCAAGCTGATAGGTTAACAAAGATTATGTTGGCAGACCTTGAAGGGCGTCCATCACCTATCCATAAGGAGTTTATTGATTTTTTCTGCTTTGGGTTAGGGCCTGAAGATGGAATGACATGGATACGAAAATGGGGAATAGATATTATATTAACTGGTAAGCTCGGTTGGCGAATAAGGAAATGGACATGGAATTCTGCAAGTTTAATCAGTAATGTAAAAGAGGACAGTAAAAGCGAAAGGATTGGTTAGGTGAAGGAATTATATACGCAATATAAAGGGTTACTGTTTACTCTTGCCTACCAGCTGACTGGATCGGCTATTGATGCGGAAGACGTTGTACAAGACGTATTCTTGAAGATTTATGACGTTGACTTGGATCGTCTGCTTGAACCAAAATCTTATCTATGCAAAATGGTGACGAATCGGTGCAGGGATTTACTAAAAAGTGCACAAAAACGGAAGGAACAGTATGTGGGTGAATGGCTTCCTGAGCCGGTTGTTAACATGAAAGACCCCACTCTTGAATTGGTTGTCCAGAGTGAGCAGTTATCTTACGCATTGCTTGTGTTGCTTGAAAAACTGTCTCCTACTGAAAGAGCAGTGTTTGTTCTTCGAGAGGCTATGAGGTTTAAGTATTCCGAAATTGCAAGTATTATTGGTAAAAGTGAAGTTAATTGCCGTAAACTGAACAGTCGTGCTCGAGAAAAAATGGGCATTACAGGTGATACGACAATCCAATCTGAAACAGAGAGTGAAAAGTGGATCGTGCGATTCCTAGAGGCGCTAAAACATGATAATGTTGACCAGATTATCTCCTTGCTGGCAGAAGATGTTGTGCTGATTTCAGATGGTGGAGGGAAAGCAGTTTCAGCCATTCACCCTATTAGATCACACGATATCGTTGCCAAGTTTCTTGTTGGCCTGTATCGCAAAGCTTCATCTAACGAAGAATTTTTCAATATTGAGTTAAGAGTTATAAATGGGCAAACAGGGCTTGTTATCCGAACGAACGAGGGAATTGAAAGCGTAGTTCTGCTGCATGTTGAAAGAAATGCAATTTGCAATATCTATTTTGTCAGGAACCCAGATAAGCTAAAGTATCTTAAAATTATCTGAGCAACCCTTCAGTTCATAATAAAAGATATGTGAGGCAGAAGTTCCTTTTTCTTCTGCCCTATATAATTATTTACTAAGTCTTAATCCATTAAATTGCCCTATTCATAAATAAGCAATAGCTGAATAAACATTCTATTCCATTTCCAAATATTTAAGCTGGATTTTAAAGTAATGCACGTTAGTTAATAAGCTTTGCTACGAAAACCTTATTGCATCACACTTACTTTAATTGATAAATGTCAAAAACCCTTTACTTCCACAACCAATTCTTTCCTTATAGACGTTTCATAACAAAAAAATCCTGTCATTAATTCAACAGGATTTAAACTTTGTTTCAAATGATTACTCTCTATTTTAATACTACATAATAAAATACACGTTCGAGGTAAGGAAGAACAACATCATTGAGCCCCTTATCTTATCAAACTCCCATGAACAATCTTCCAAATATCCCTCGAATACTCCTCAATCGTCCGGTCACTCGAAAAATAGCCGGAATGGGCGATGTTGTGTAAGCACATGCGCGACCATTCTTCCCTCTTCCCGTAAGCTTTGCCTGCTTCTTCCTGAATCCGTACATAGGAATCAAAATCGCGTAACACAAAAAATTGGTCGTTCTCACCCAAAAGGGAATCATAAATCGTTTCAAAGTGGTCATCCGCATCCGGCAGCGTGTCGTCTATAAGCTGGTTCAGCACTTTCTTGATGCGGGGATCGTGATGGTAATATTCCATCGCGTAATAACCGCCCTGCTTCTGATAATTCATGACTTCCTCTGCCGTCAAGCCGAATATGAAAATATTGTCTGCCCCGACTTGCTCAAGGATTTCGATATTTGCACCATCCAGCGTCCCTAACGTAAGTGCTCCATTCATCATGAATTTCATATTACCCGTGCCGGATGCTTCCTTGCTTGCGGTTGAAATCTGCTGCGACAAATCAGCGGCAGGGATGATTTCCTCAGCCAGCGAAACACGGTAATTTTCCAAAAAGACGACCTTTATCCGGTCTTTCACGACAGGATGATCGTTTACAAGGTCCGCAACCGAATGAATGAGCTTAATGATTTTCTTCGCATAAAAATAACCCGGGGAAGCCTTTGCCCCAAAAATGAATGTCCGCGGGTGGAAGTCAAAATGCGGGTCCTCCAGACAGCGGTTATAGAGATGCAGGATATGAAGTACATTCAACAGCTGCCGTTTATACGCATGAAGCCTTTTCACCTGAATATCAAAGATGGAATCAGGGTCGACCTTCATTCCGTTATTTTCAAGAATACGCCGTGCCAGCCTCTCCTTATTCATCTGCTTCACTTTATAAAGGTCCTGGAGGAAGGAAGCATCACTCTTATACGGCTCAAGGTTCTTAAGCTTTTCCGGCTGATGAACCCATTCGTTCCCTATTGCCGATGTGATCAGCTTCGACAAAGGAGGGTTGCTGCCCAGCAGCCACCTTCTATGCGTGATTCCATTGGTTTTACTATTGAATTTTTCAGGATAATATTGATAAAATAAGTTCATTTCCCTTTGCTTCAGGATTTCTGAATGAATCTTAGCCACTCCGTTGACACTGAAGCTGCCGACAATGGCCAAGTGAGCCATCTTCACCTCACCATGTGAAATGATTGCCATGTCCTCGATCCGCTTCCATTCTCCGGGATATTCTTTCCATAACGCGCGGCAGAAGCGCTCATTGATTTCATTGACAATCATAAAGATCCTCGGTAGCAGCGGTTGAAAAATACGGACAGGCCATTTCTCGAGCGCTTCAGAAAGCGTCGTATGATTGGTATAGGCGAAGGTCTTCGTTGTAATGGCCCATGCCTCTTCCCAGTCAAATTCGTACTCATCCAAAAGCACCCTCATGAGTTCGGGTATGGCAAGAACCGGGTGGGTATCATTGATGTGAATCGACACATATTCATGAAGATCCTTTAAATCTCCGTATCTGTAAATATACGAGTCTATAATGGAACGAATGCTTGCTGACACCAGGAAATACTGCTGCTTAAGACGAAGGATTTTCCCTTCATCATGTGTGTCATCCGGGTACAGGAATTCTGTGATCGCTTCCGTTTCCCGCTTATATTTCATCAGGTCTTTTCCGGCTTTGTATGCTGCAGGCTCTGCGCTCCAAAGACGCAGGGTATTGACGGTCGAGGTTTCGTGTCCGACGACCGGCATATCATAAGGGACCGCAGAAACGAGTTCAGCATCCACATGACGGAACTTCAGCACATCATTCTCAGTATATGATTCGACTTTCCCCCAAAAAGGGACCTCAACCGTTAAGTCAGACTTTCTGACTTCCCATACGTGACCATGACGCAGCCACTGTTCAGGTAGCTCCATTTGAAAGCCGTTGACTATTCTTTGCTCGAACAATCCGTGTTTATACCGTATGCCATAACCGTGTCCGGGCAAATTAAGAGAGGCTAAAGAATCCAGGAAACAGGCAGCCAGCCGCCCGAGTCCCCCATTCCCTAACCCCGCATCATGTTCAATTTCTTCAATGTCGGAAAGATCGATCCCGAGGTCCTTCAGCCCCTGATCGACCACTTCATAAATCCCCAGGTTCATCAGGTTCTGCCTCAGGAGCCGGCCCAGCAGGAATTCAATCGATAAATAATACACCTGCTTCCTTTTATTGAAACGATACTGCTCATTCGTATGAATCCAGTTCATGCTGATGTACTCTCTGATCAAGTGCCCCAGTGCGAAGAATTGATCCTGAGCAGTGGACTCCGGAAATGTCTTCCCGTACATCATTTCAAGCTTTTTTAGAAACATCTCTTTAAATTCGTTGTGATCAGAAAACATGGCTTTCACTCCTCGATACAAGGTCAGCATATAATTGGTTGTACTTAAAGGCCGATTGAGCCCAACTATAATCTTTATTCATGGCAGTTTGTACGATATGCTTCCATGTTTCCTTATCATTATGGTAGAAATCAAGCGCTCGTTTATACGTATGAAGCATGTCATGCGCATTAAAGTTTTTAAAGGAGAAGCCATTTCCTGACTTTGTTTCTTCGTTATACGATTCAACGGTATCGTTAAGCCCGCCTGTTTCCCTCACAAGCGGCAGTGCACCGTATCGTAAAGCAATCAACTGGCCGAGTCCGCATGGTTCAAATTTCGATGGCATGAGGAAGATGTCAGAGGCTGTGTAGATCTCTTTCGCCAATTCTTCATTAAACCCGATCGTCACCCTAACCTTATCTGGATACTGCGATTCCATCTCCCTGAAAAACTGTTCGAATTCCCAATCTCCCGTCCCCAATAAAACAAATTGAATGTTCTCCTGAAGCATTTCGTGGAATACGCCCCTGACCAATTCGAGTCCCTTTTGAACCGTCAAACGCGAAATGATCGATACAACCGGGATGTCTTCATCCACTTCCAGATTCAACTTTTCCTGGAGCTCAAGCTTCGTTCTGACTTTACCGTCAAAACTGCCGCCCCTATAAGGGATTCGTGCTTCTTCCGGATTATACACCTCATCATCGATTCCATTAAGGATGCCTTGCAGCTGGTTATATCTCTGTCTTAAAATCCCATGAAGCTTTTCCCCGTAATAAGGAGTCAAAATTTCCTCCTTATACGTCGGGCTGACGGTGGTGATATAGTCCGATGAAATCAACGCACCCTTCAAGAAATTGATATTGTCATAAAACTCAAGATACTCGGGATGGAAATAACGCTCCGGCACACCCAGTAAATCCGTCATGACCGACTTAGGGAATATTCCTTGAAACTGTAGATTATGGATGGTAAAGACACTCCGGATAAACGCGTATCCCGGTTTATCCTGATACTCTGTCCGTAATAAGAACGGCACCATTCCCGTATGCCAGTCGTGACAATGGATGACATCAGGGTAAAAATCAAGCTCCTCAATGGCATCCAATACAGCTCTCGTAAAAAATGAAAACCGCTCGCCGTCATCGAAATAACCGTACATGCGGTCACGGTTGAAGTAATATTCATTATCGACGAAGTAATATGTAACTCCATCGTGATGGAGCTCTTCAATCCCGCAATATTGATTTCTCCATCCGACGGAGACGAAAAACTCTTTCTTCTTTTTCATTCTCCCAAGGAATTCATGGGGAATCCCCCCGTATTTGGGGAGAATGACCCTGATATCCGTCCCCAGGCTTCGCAGCTCTTTCGGGAGGGCTCCGGCAACATCCGCCAAGCCTCCTGATTTAACAAAAGGCACACATTCAGAAACAGTAAACAAGACTTTCACGAATTCATCAGCGCTCCTTGAATCATCCCTTTACGAATGACAATGGGATTATCGGGATCTCCTGTAAGCTTTACTCCGTCCTCGATTCTCACATCTTTATCTAGGATGACATTCTCTAGTACACAGTTATCTCCAATTTGACTCTTTTGCATAATGATACTGTTT
Organism: Rossellomorea sp. ABR4_012; assembly: GCF_056159545.1. Lineage (NCBI taxonomy): Bacteria > Bacillati > Bacillota > Bacilli > Caryophanales > Bacillaceae > Rossellomorea > Rossellomorea sp. ABR4_012. The sequence goes on along the minus strand of NZ_JBSWVK010000001.1, from coordinate 1,284,470 downwards.
GAAATACTTGTATTCTTCCCTACCTTCACCGCTCTGAACATCGTTGAATTACGTACTTTCCCTTCAATATAACACCCATTGGCGATGATGCTGTTTTTAACGCTTGCCCCTGATGTATAACGGGCAGGTGGCTCATCCTTTACTTTCGTGTAGATAGGCATTTCTTTTTTAAACAACTCTTTCCAGGAAGAAACATCTAAAAGCTTCATGCTGGTTTCATAATATTTTTCAATGCAATCGACGGTTTCCACGAACCCGATATGTTCATATCCGCATACTTTATAACCGCTGTCCATGTCTTCAACAACGTCCTTCATGCACGTATAGCCGGTCTCTTCCCGGGCTTCGATCAGCTCTCTTAACAGCGAAGTTTTCACGACATACATTTCGAGTGACTTTCCTTTATGGCGGATTTCCGTGATATCGCAACCAATCATCGCGTGCCGTTCCAGAACTGGACGATAATTGATATTGCATACCGTGTAACAATTGCTGATCAGCGCATATTCCTGGCGGCTGCGGTAGAAGTAATCCAGGTGATGGGCGAAATGATTGAACGATCCCACGCCTTCATCCACAGCATCGAGTCCCGGTGCAGGGAAGAAGAACAGTCCGTCACGCTTCCTGTTCAGATCCCAGTTCTTCCCCGAACCGAGATGGTCCATTAACGAGCGATACTGGAACTTAGGGAAAATCGCAACAGAGCCTATATCTGAATTCACCATATTGGAAAGCACGAAATCAATCAACCGGTATCTTCCCCCGATCGGAAGGGCAGCCATGGACCGATGTAAGAGCAAATCCTCTAAAGATTTATAGTAACTAGTGGCATCAATAACTCCAAGCAATGAATTTTTCACGACAATTCCTCCTCTTAAGTTGTACTTTAGAGATCCTTACACTTCTTCTTGCTCAAGTAATGTTTCGATGAATGCTTCCGTTACAAGGATCACTTCATCAGATCCCTCTTCCGGTATGATACAGACGCCATTCGGTACTTTTACTTTCGGCGGTACAATCGCCTGTTCAATATAGGCATTTTCCCCGATCACCGCATCCGGCATGATGACCGAGCGCGATACATGGGCTCCTTTTTTCACCGTCGTTCCTTGGAATAACACCGATTTGCTGATTGTCCCTTCAATGGTACATCCTTCATTGACAAGGGACCCTTCAACGAATGCATCAGCTGATATATATTGCGGCGGTTCATTCGGATTGACCGAATACACTCTCCACTCATGATCAAACAGATTCAATTCGTTGTTTTCATCAATGAGGTCCATATTCGCTTCCCATAAGCTTTTGACTGTCCCTACATCCTTCCAATAGCCCTGGAACGGATACGCCATCAGCTTCTTCTTTTCATCAAGCAGGAGTGGAATCACATCTTTTCCGAAATCATGACTGGAATGAGGATTGCGTTCATCCATCTCCAGGAAATCCTTTAAGACGGACCAATTAAAGATATAGATCCCCATGGATGCCAGATTGCTCTTCGGATATGCCGGCTTCTCTTCAAATTCCGTAATCCTCATTTCTTCGTTCGTATTCATCAAACCGAAACGGCTTGCCTCTGCCCAATCCACTTCAATGACGGATATGGACACGTCCGCTTTCTTCTCAATATGATAGTCAAGCATTTTACTATAATCCATCTTGTAAATATGGTCGCCTGATAGGATCAAAACATACTCCGGATCATATTGTTCCAGATAATTCATATTTTGATAGATCGCGCTTGCCGTCCCTGTATACCAGCGCATCTCAGATGATTCTGCATACGGAGGAAGTACGGTCACACCGCCATTTTTGCGGTCCAGGTCCCATGCACTTCCAATCCCGATATAAGAATTCAGAACAAGCGGCTGGTACTGTGTCAGAACCCCGACCGTATCGATTCCGGAGTTCGTGCAGTTGCTTAAGGTAAAATCGATGATGCGGTATTTCCCTCCGAATGGAACGGCAGGCTTCGCTAAGTTTTTCGTCAATGAACTCAGTCGACTCCCCTTACCCCCTGCTAATAACATGGCCACACATCTTCCCTTTGCCATTCTATTCTCCCCTTCCGTATTCTGGTTTTAAATAAACTGCTCCATATGGAGGTATCGTCATGACCACTGATCCTTCTTTCCCATGATAGGTTTCATGGTGTACCGGAAGCGGTGCAGGATTAACCTGATTTGAACCTCCATATTTCCCGTCATCACTATTCCATATCTCTATATAGGAATCGGCACTCGGCACGCCGACCTTATACCCGTGATAGACAAACGGACTGAAATTGCAGATCACCACCAGATGATCGTTCATTTTCCTTCCCTTTCTTATAAAAGAAAAAATCTGTTGATCTGAATTATTCACATCGATCCATTCAAAGCCCCGGGATTGATGATCCAGCTCATATAAAGCTTCAGCACCCTTATATAAATGCATGAGATCCTTGAAATATGAATTGAATTTGTGATGAAAATCGTAACTCGTTAAATGCCAATCCAATTCCTCAAGATCCTTCCATTCTGAAAACGGAGCAAGTTCACTTCCCATAAAAAGAAGCTTCTTACCCGGATGGGCCACCATATAACTAAGAAGAAGCCGGTACTGTGCAAACTTCTGCCAGTAATCACCCGGCATTTTATTCAATAATGACTTCTTCCCGTGCACAACCTCATCATGTGAAAAAGGAAGAACATAGTTCTCAGAAAAGGCATAAAGAAGAGAGAACGTCATCAGGGAATGTACATCTTTCCGTTCAGAATGTGGCGTCTCCATATAATCGAGCACATCATTCATCCATCCCATATTCCATTTATAATTAAATCCTAGCCCTCCATAATGAACCGGGGATGTCACCTGAGGCCAGTCAGTCGAATCCTCAGCAATCATCAGGATGGAAGAATCATATTCAAATACCGCTTGATTCAGCTTTTTCAAAAAATCGAGCGCACCCTGGTTCGGCGACTGCTGGCCCTGATTGGCCCAGTAAATGATATTCGCCACTGCATCAATCCTAAATCCGTCAATATGATAAACTTCCATCCAGAATCGGGCATTGGAAATCAAAAAGCTCCTTACTTCGCCTTTCCCCAAATCGAAATTCGCCGTCCCCCATGTATAGTTCTCACGGTCGCGTTCTTCTGCGTACTCATATGCAAAAGATCCATCGAATTGATATAAGCCATGATCATCTTTACAGAAATGCCCCGGAACCCAGTCCAGGATGACCCCTATATCGTTTCTGTGACATTCATTGATGAAATTCATCAAGTCATGAGGTTCTCCATACCTGCTTGTCGGCGCATAATACCCTGTACTCTGATAGCCCCATGAACGGTCAAAAGGATGCTCTGTAATCGGCAGCAGTTCAATATGAGTAAAGCCATGCTCCTTCACATATGGAATCAGCTCGCCGGCAAGCTCCTTATAAGAAAGAAATTTCCCTTTCTTCTTTCTCCACGTCCCCAAATGCACTTCATAAATGAACATAGGTTTATCGTATACCGTCGAACCTGACCTCTCCTCGAGCCACTCTTCGTCGCTCCATCTGAATCCTTCCAGGTCGTACACGATGCTTGCTGTTTGAGGGCGCTTCTCTGAAGCAAAACCATAGGGATCCGCTTTAAGCTTCCTCTCCCCGGATAATGTCCTAATTTCATATTTATACGTTTCCCCCGTCAAATCACGGTCCACCCGGATGACCCACAGACCTTCCCGGTTCCACTTTTCAAGTTCATAACCGGAACCATTCCAGTCATTGAATGAACCAACCAAAGCCACACTTCTCGCATTCGGTGCCCAAACGCAAAATTCTGTATAGGTCCCACGTGAATCCCTTCTCACATGAGAACCCATAAACTGATACGCTTGCTGTAAACTTCCCTCATGAAATAAAAATACATCATAATCAGATAACATCATTGCGTTCATCACTTCACCTACATTTTTCAATCTATTAACTACTTTCTGCCACTTATGAAAAAATCCTTTTTAAAAACATCGCTCAATTACGACATAATCCTACACCGATTAGGAGGAAAACGCTTGCATTGTAATATTAAGGAAAATGATAAGGGTTACATTCAAAGAAACTGCAGAATCTTGTCGAAAGTTTTTTGAGTAAAAAAAGAGGAAAAAAATGAAGATAATAAAAGGATTCCGTTATTTAGTAGGGAAATCGTGATAATAGTACTATCCATTGTTTACGTACAAGAGAATAAAAATGATGTAGAATTCCAAGGGAATACACGGTATTTAAGGATAAATATGTAAAAATATAACCCGCCCCTCATTGCGTTTATGCAACGATGGACGGGCCTTGAAATTTTTTACGGGTGGTTGGAGGTTGGATGCATGTGTTTCACCTTTTTGAATACTTCTAAAGGTTGGATGAGATGCTCCCCTTTAATCAAAAAACTCCATATGTAACTTAGCTTCTTTATAATAGTTCAGCCGATCTTCCAGTGTACCCGTATGAAACTCGAATTTATGGCCATCCGGGTCTGTAAAATACATGGACTTCTTGTCTCTCTTATCTCTATCCCGCCCCGGTAAAATGCTTACCTTTAATTCGATCAGCTTGTTGTATACATTATCGAATTCAGCTTCATCAATAGTGAAAGCAATATGTGTGTACGATTCCTTTATTTCCTGACGCGGTATATCTTTCTCAACATTAAGAGCAAGCCACATCCTATTTAAATCCAAGTAGGCAGTGTTTCTACCCTTTGCTAACAATTTAGCTTGGAATACCTTTTGATAAAATTCAATTGATTGTTCAAGATTCGAAACTGAAAATAAGAAGTGATTAAGACCTTGTATCAACACGTTTCCACCTCCTCACTTTACACCTGCTCAAACGTTCTCTGAACAGCTTCATACCTCTCCCATTCATCCATCATATTGATAATCAATCGCGTTATATCTTTCACTCTTACTTCCCCGCATTCCTCCTTATTCAACAAATCGAGCAATGCAATCAGGTCCAGCAGCTTTGCTTTTTTCAGCCAGTCTTCCGGAAGGACGCCGCCGTTCTCCAGATAACTCAGAATAAAGGGCTTCAACATGCCTGTGGAGGCCATCCCCTCATATCGAAGCATATTCCCGATATCCATTAGAGGCGAACCGCTGAATGCGTATTCCCAATCCAGAATGGCAGAGATCTTCATCTCACTTTCTTTTTCCTCCACCACCAGGATATTCAACGGGTTAAAATCACTATGTACCAACGAATGTTGTTCACCGGGGTCGTCCATAAGAGAAGCATGTTCCTGCGCAAATCTCACAACATTGCCGCATAGTGTCTTTTCTAAGTGTTTGGATACATGTCCTTTTTCAACCATTTCTTCAATAAACTCCAGAAATGTGTCTGCAGTGATTTCAACACGTTCTTTTATGTTCAGCTCATCATCGAAGAAACCGGATTCGGGAAAGGTAACTTCATGGATGTTGGCTAAAGCCTCTCCTGCTGCATGGGCTGCAGTCGATATTATCTTTTCATTCTCCCTATCTACCATATCAGAAAGCTGCACTCCCGGAACCCACTTCATCAGCATGAACGGGTAATGAAAAACAGAACAGCTTGAATCAGCGTACAAAGTCTGAGGCACCGGCACTCTTCCCTCTAAGAGCCTGGCTATTTCTGCTTCAATCTTCATATGATTGTTGCGTTCATTATAAATCCGCAAAACAAAGTATTCATGAGAATCTGTTGTGACCTTGATGTTGGAATTGTTCAACCCGCCACTCAACCTCTCGATTTTCTCGACAAACCTACCTTTTAAAAAGGTTTTCAGCATATCTCTGACTTCGTGTAAGTCAGGCATGATATACTCATTTGAACGCTCCCACCCGGCTTTCATCACTACATTCCTCCCGGTCCATTTCAAATATCTCTATCTTTTCTTCATCCAGCACTTTCATCTGCTTAGTTTAATTGTAACATTCTTCTATAACTGAACTCCCGGATACAAGCGACTCTTTTTCTTGTATGGCACGCTTACTCAACATCGGTGCTGATCGCATAGGATAATACTCCAATACAATATAAAAAAAGAATAGTGTCCCCACTCTCCTTTTTTCTGCTTACTTCTTCAATGCTTCGTACTGACGAACGACTTCCTCCGTGATCGAGCTCGATTCGTCCAGGCTGCTGACCTTTTTGAGCACGTAAGGAACTCCGTTTTCTTTAATCATATTCTGAAGTTCGACTGCTTCCTGATCTTCAGGATGATCAAACATCAATGCGGCTGCAATGGCTTTGGCAAGGTAAGAATAAGATAAGCCCGCTTTTTGAGCTTCTGTAGTCGGTCGGACCAGTCTGTCATCCGGACCGAGTTTGCGCATAGGCGCACGTCCCACTCTGGTGACCCCGTCATTAAGGTATGCATTCTTGAACCGCTCGATGTTTTTCTCTATATATGAGAGGTGCCCGCTTTCATCCAGTCCGTATTGCTTCACCAGGTAAGCACCGGTTTCTTTCAGCGTCTCCCTCACCTGTTCAGCGATGCTTTCGTCTGCCAATGTTTCATCGATCGTTGTTTTCCCTTTCAAGTAGCCAAGGTATGCAATCACAGCATGACCAGTGTTTACCGTAAACAACTTCCGTTCAATGAATGGTGCAAGATCACCTACGATCGTCATGCCGGTAACCGTTGGGATTGTTTCATTCGCTTCCACCACCCACTCATAGTATGGTTCAACGAGTACATCCAACGATTCCTGATCCTGGATGGGCACGATGCGGTCAACCGCGGAATTGAAGAAATGGATCTTTCCTTCCATTTTGGACTTCACGTCATGGGATAACTGCTCCATGATGTGGCCTTTTAAAATGTCCGTCGCCCCGATTTGATTCTCACATGCAATAACGTACAATGGTTCGTCCGACGTGAGGACGCGCTTTTCAATTCCTTTCGAGATCAGCGGCGCAATTCTAGGAAGGATGTTCGGACCGATGGCTGTCGTCAGATAAGTTGCCTGTGTGATCTCCTCAATCACTTCATTTTCCTGATGAAGATTATTAAGGCCTGACACATTGGAGATCGTTTCACTTTCATGTTTTTCCGTTGCTAATTTAACCTGGTAGGTACCTTCCTCATTCAGTTTACCGATGATCCCTTCTGCGATATCGACAAAAGTGACATGATATCTGGATTTGGAGAACAAAGCCCCGATAAAACCTCTGCCAATATTTCCTGCACCAAAATGAACGGTTCGTTTCACAATCATCATTCCTTTATCAAATTATTTTGTAAGTAATCGAGAAAAAGTTTTTCAAGCTTTCGAGAAATCATGTTTTCATTCGCGGACGAGTAAATCATCATCGAACGCTGATCCTCAATGAGGCTCGTACTGATGATACTAAGGATTTCCTGCTCCCTTTTCCTTAAATGCTCTGGAGCGATCATTAAAAGGAGGTTTTTCATCTCTAGGTCTTTCCCATCCATTCCCTTGATGACGCACGGTTGATCTAAATGGGCCACCTGAAACAGGAGCTTCTTGACATACTTGTCACGGCAATGGAAGAGTGCCATACCGGTGTTCGGGATCCCTAGTCCCCCTTTTCTCTCCCTTTCAACGAGCTGATTCAGTACGGCTTCTGTGTTCGTCACCAGGCCATCCTGTTCAGCATGGGCTACCATCTCATGTAAGACAGCATAATGATTCTCAGCAGAGGATTTACGGTAGACACGGAAATGATCGAGGATGGACTCAATGCTCGAATAAACATCTTTTATCTCCTCCAGGACCCCTCTGATTTCTGTAGGGCGTTTGTGATCCTCTTCCCGTGACTCCGGTTTCATATATTTTTTTCTCGTGATTTTTTCGATGTTTTTCTGCAAATAATCCTGGATGAATCCGATGTCCTTTTCACTTAATAGCGGATTTACCAATAGGTAATCAACCTCGGTGAAAGGAAGCCTTACCGTTGACACCACGACGTCATAGTCATTGAGGTTCGCTGTCCGGAAATCGGCAATCGATAAGATATCAACAGAGTGAATCATCTTCAACTCTTTCTGAATACGACTTGCAAGCATCTTTGATGCACCGATTCCTGTCGGACACACCACGACGGCGTCGATTTTGACCTTTTCTTCATTCATCAGGAGTGCAGAGCCGAAATGAAGGACGATATACGCCACTTCGGCATCAGGGAAATGAATATCCGAAAATTCGTTCTCAAGGCTGTTTTTAACCGCCAAAAATAACACCGGATACTTTTCCTTGATTTCCTCCGTCAGCGGATTGAATAAATCCATTTGCTGTTTCAGCCGGAAGATTGATGGCCCCATATGGGCAAGCAGTCCCTGGAATAGAGAAAAGTCGTCAGTCAGATCCACATTCAGATTGGTCGATACATCCTTGACAACCTTCTTGATCAGATGACCGAGAAAAATACTGTCATAATAAGCGGCATCCGATTCTTGTACCTTGGAGCCTTTTAATATGAGCGTCAAAAAGTTGACATCAGAATCGGTGATCCGTATGGAAAGGACCTCCTTAAGCTCTGTAGCAATGTCCTTCATCATTTTATATTCACTGGAGTAATTGCTTTCCAATCGATTCATGTCCGTTATGACCCAGTTTTTCTGAGTCCTCTGGATGCTCAGGCTCACATGGATGACCAGGCCGATATAATCGTTGTCTACCAGGCTCAGCTGCTCTTTGGATAAGTGCCTGTCGACTGTCTGATAGACAGCCTTCAGATGATCCGGCTGGAAATAACCCAGAACCGGCTCAGTGATCGAATGTCCATTTTGCATTAAATACAGGCTTTCAATGATATCTTCATAAAAATAGACGAGGAAAAAGCTTGCGAGTGCATGGCGCTTACTTGATTCATCAGCAATCAGCTCCACGCCCACCCCTCTCTTCCTCGTGAGGGTGATGCTGAACTTACTCAGCCAGTCCGCCAGCTCGTCAAGATAGGCACTTAATGTGGTGACACTGATCCCGAGCTGATGAGCAAGCACTTGCTTTTTGAATGAAGGCCCTTCATGCAGCAGGATGATCAATAACTGCAGCTTTCGTTCTTCAGGTGTTTCGTCGGTTGGGCTCGCTTCTGCCAGCCCTTGGATCAGCTTGTATATATGTTCGTTCTTCCCATCGATGAACAGTCCATCGCTTCCTGTCCTCTTCAATTCCAGATGATATTGTTTCAAAATGGCTTCGATGGACTTCAGGTTCCGTTGTATCGTCCTGCCGCTGACATTCATGAAAGCAGAGAGAGAATGAACGGTATGCTTACCTGATGTTTTTACAATCAGTTCTATGATTGCTTTTTCCCTTGATGTAATGAACATGCTCTCCCTCCGTTTCTTTTAGTGCCAGTCGGCGTATTTCTTAAGTAAGTTTTCCAGTCGTGCATTTTCAAGGATGATCCCATCTAGTCATATTTCGTTTTATATTAATACAGCCAAAACGGAAAGGCAAAAGACACCTTTCCGGATTGGATATTAGTTGCTATTGATGATTTCCTTCAGTTCTTTAGCCGTTTTGGCCTGTACCATCTTGTCAACATTCTCCTGTTCGGAGCAGATGACTGCGATGCTTGACAGGATCTCAAGATGCGTGCCATCTTTACCGGCAATACCGAAGATTAGCTTTGCCTGTTCACCATTGAAGTCAACGCCGTTCGGCACTTGAACTACGGTGAACCCTGATTTGATGACCGCTTTCTTCGCGTCTTCCGTGCCATGGGGAATGGCAACGTTATTCCCCATATATGTGGTCGTGATTCCTTCACGCTCGATCATCGCCTCGACATAACTGTCTTTTACATAGCCCGCTTTGACAAGAGCTTCACCAGCGAAGCGTATCGCCTCTTCCTTCGTTGCAAACTCCTGGCCGATGAAGATGTTTTCTTCAAGTAACAGATCATCCTCTGCAGCTGCCTGCGGTTCAACATCGACTGCTTCTTTCTCTGCCGTTTCGACAAGCTCATCCTGACCTTCTGTGATGTCGTTTTGGAGACTTCCAATCAGCTTATCGTATTCAGGGCTTGAAAGAAAATTATCGACCGAGATGTGATACGCATTCGGCAGTTTGTTTTTCGCACGTGGAGTCAATTCTTCCTGCGTGATAACCACCTGTGCATCGGATGGCAGATTGCTGATGGCGGTGTTCGTTACCGCTATATTGAGTCCTGCTTCCTTCACTTTTTTGCGCAGTAAGGAAGCACCCATTGCACTGGATCCCATCCCAGCATCACATGCGAAGACGATTTTATCCACTATATCAGGCAGTGTCCCTTGATTCTGGTTCATTTGTCCGGCAACGGAACTCTTTTTGCCTTTCATTTCTTCCATTCTCTTAGTTGCTTCTTCAATGTCATCTTCTTGTTTCTTGCTGGATTTCAATACGATCGCAGAAACGATGAATGAAACAACAGCTGCGACGATGACAGCAGCAAAGTTGGCAACATACGCCATTCCTTCGGGCGGAGTGACGGCAGTGATCGCAAGGATACTACCAGGAGATGCCGGTGCAACCAGTCCCCCTCCCAACAATACTAGCGTGAAGACCCCGCTCATTCCACCGAGGATGACGGATAGGAATAACATCGGTTTCATCAGGACGTACGGGAAGTATATCTCATGAATCCCACCAAGGAAGTGAATGATCGCCGCACCCGGAGCGGATTGCTTTGCGGTCCCTTTGCCGAACAGCATGAACGCCAATAGGACACCGAGACCTGGTCCCGGATTCGCCTCCAATAAGAACAGCAGTGACTGACCTGTTTGTTGAACCTGTTCCAAACCGATCGGTGAAAGAACACCATGGTTGATGGCATTGTTCAGGAATAAGATTTTAGCAGGTTCAATCAATAGGCTTGTTAACGGCAGTAAACCTGCCCCTACAAGCCAGTCAACACCGGCAACAAGAAGATTTGTGAATCCATGAACGGCAGGACCGACACCAAGAAACGCAAGGATTGCCAGGATTCCTCCAAGAATACCCGCTGAGAAGTTATTGACGAGCATTTCAAAGCCAGCTCTGACCTTACCTTCGATCGCACTATCGAATTTTTTGATGACAAATGCTCCAAGCGGTCCCATTACCATAGCGCCAAGGAACATCGGTGTATCCGGTGCACCGACAATGACACCCATTGTGGCGATAGCACCCACGACACCTCCTCGCTGATCATGCACAAGCTTACCACCTGTGTATCCAATCAGGAGTGGCAGCAGATACGTCACCATCGGTCCGACTAATTTGGCAAGGCTTTCATTTGGGAAAAAACCAGTAGGTATAAATAATGCAGTAATCAATCCCCATGCAATGAAAGCACCGATATTCGGCAATACCATCGAGCTGAGGAAGTTACCGAATTTTTGTATTTTAACTTTTACAGTTGATTGAGCCATTTTCCTCTTCCTTTCTAATAAATCAAGTACTCATATATCAATCTTATGGTACAAAATGCTGAACAACAAGGAAGATGAAAGCTAACTTTGTCACACACCTGACGACAAACCTATTGTTTCTCCTCCGAACCTGTCTCATACTATGCTGTATTGTCACATCTTACAAAATCACGTTCATAAAATAAAACGCCCTATGAAAGCTCATAGGGCGTTAAAAATATTAGAGAATATCAGCTGATTAAAGCATGGGTAACTGAGTAAAAATAGAAAAAAGACTATCTGAACGATAGTCTTCCTAAATGACCCGTACGGGATTCGAACCCGTGTTACCGCCGTGAAAGGGCGGTGTCTTAACCGCTTGACCAACGGGCCTCAATGGCGGAGAAGGAGGGATTTGAACCCTCGCGCCAGTTGCCCGACCTACACCCTTAGCAGGGGCGCCTCTTCAGCCACTTGAGTACTTCTCCATATGGCTCCGCAGGCAAGATTCGAACTTGCGACCGATCGGTTAACAGCCGATAGCTCTACCACTGAGCTACTGCGGAATATTAAGATGGTGGGCCTAAGTGGACTCGAACCACCGACCTCACGCTTATCAGGCGTGCGCTCTAACCAGCTGAGCTATAGGCCCATGGAGCGGGTGATGGGAATCGAACCCACGACATCAGCTTGGAAGGCTGAGGTTTTACCATTAAACTACACCCGCAATAAATATGGGGCGACTGATGGGAATCGAACCCACGAATGCCGGAACCACAATCCGGTGCGTTAACCACTTCGCCACAATCGCCATAAAAGTATGATATAAATGAAAAATGGTGGCTCAGGACGGAATCGAACCGCCGACACATGGATTTTCAGTCCATTGCTCTACCAACTGAGCTACTGAGCCATCATATGTAAATTTCCTAAACATAGAGTGTGATAGTCCATCGTCCAGCTTTCAGAAAGACTATTCAAGATGCTGCTCAAGCTGTACGCTGATGCATAATCGATGAATCTTATTCACCGTGCTCTACCAACTGAGCTACTGAGCCACACTATGTAATTAGTGGCGGTCTGGACGGGACTCGAACCCGCGACCTCCTGCGTGACAGGCAGGCATTCTAACCAACTGAACTACCAGACCAAGAATTTTTGACGATAGTCAAAATATTCATCCATCGGTTACCGATTAGGATAAGTATTAGCTTGTCAAAAATGGTATTGCGGGGACAGGATTTGAACCTGCGACCTTCGGGTTATGAGCCCGACGAGCTACCGAACTGCTCCACCCCGCGACGATAATAAATGTTTAATCAATTTCTGATCTTACGGATGAATATCCGTTAGAACCACCCCGACTTCAGTGAGCTTATTCAAGATGCTGCTCAGTCGGTGCGCTGAAGTGCAAGCTCCGAAGATTATTCGGTCGTGCTCCACCCCGCGACGATAAAAATGAGAAAGGAAATATGGCGGAGGAAGAGGGATTCGAACCCCCGCGGGCTTTAACACCCCTGTCGGTTTTCAAGACCGATCCCTTCAGCCGGACTTGGGTATTCCTCCGTATTGAAAATGTAAATGGTGGACCTTGTAGGACTCGAACCTACGACCGGACGGTTATGAGCCGTCTGCTCTAACCAACTGAGCTAAAGGTCCGTATTGGTAGCGGCGGAGGGGATCGAACCCCCGACCTCACGGGTATGAACCGTACGCTCTAGCCAGCTGAGCTACACCGCCAAGAAACATTCTGTAATATAATGTTAAGTATTTTGCTTCAGTAGCAAAATGAAGGAAGATTATTTTACTTCGCTTACGCTGCGTAAAAGGAAAGATATTTTGCTGAGGCAAAAATCTTTGGTGGAGCCTAGCGGGATCGAACCGCTGACCTCCTGCGTGCAAAGCAGGCGCTCTCCCAGCTGAGCTAAGGCCCCATCTAAGGTGGTCGGGAAGACAGGATTCGAACCTGCGACCCCTTGGTCCCAAACCAAGTGCTCTACCAAGCTGAGCTACTTCCCGAAATAGATGGCGCGCCCGAGAGGAGTCGAACCCCTAACCTTTTGATCCGTAGTCAAACGCTCTATCCAATTGAGCTACGGGCGCATTATTTAATTAAGGATATTTGCTTTCGCAAATTCATGGAAAGATATTTTGCTAGTGCAAACTATTGAGAGTTATTTTGCTTTTGCAAAAAACTCTGGTGCCGAGGACCGGAATCGAACCGGTACGGTAGTCACCTACCGCAGGATTTTAAGTCCTGTGCGTCTGCCAGTTCCGCCACCCCGGCATAATCTTTGGAGCGGAAGACGGGATTCGAACCCGCGACCCCCACCTTGGCAAGGTGGTGTTCTACCACTGAACTACTTCCGCAAATATGGTGCGGGTGAAGGGACTTGAACCCCCACGCCTTGCGGCGCCAGATCCTAAGTCTGGTGCGTCTGCCAATTCCGCCACACCCGCATGTTAAAAGATATGATGTTTTGCCTGAGCAAAAATCAATGGTGAGCCATGAAGGACTCGAACCTTCGACCCTCTGATTAAAAGTCAGATGCTCTACCAACTGAGCTAATGGCTCATACAATAATGAGTAAAACCGAAGTGGTGCCGGCAAGAGGACTTGAACCCCCAACCTACTGATTACAAGTCAGTTGCTCTACCAGTTGAGCTACACCGGCATAATTATATTACAGGCTTGTCTGATAGACGAAGCATTAAATATATTGTAGAGATTAAGGACGCTTATTTTACTCCTCTTTGCATCGTAAAAAAGCATGGTGGAGGATGACGGGATCGAACCGCCGACCCTCTGCTTGTAAGGCAGATGCTCTCCCAGCTGAGCTAATCCTCCATATTATGCCTGGCGACGTCCTACTCTCACAGGGGGAGATCCCCCAACTACCATCGGCGCTGAAGAGCTTAACTTCCGTGTTCGGCATGGGAACGGGTGTGACCTCTTCGCCATAGTCACCAGACTGTTCATCCTTTTTTAAGGACAAGTATTATTATATCTTTTTCAGAGAAAATTTCAAGTGTTAATTTAAAATTTATTCTCTGAAAACTAGATAAAGGATTGATGTCAAGATTACCGGTATTGCCGTTTATGTTCATTAAAAAATGACTCTTTGTGGTTAAGTCCTCGATCGATTAGTATCAGTCAGCTCCACATGTCACCATGCTTCCACCTCTGACCTATCTACCTAGTCATCTTCTAGGGATCTTACTCACATAAAGTGATGGGAAATCTCATCTCGAGGGGGGCTTCATGCTTAGATGCTTTCAGCACTTATCCCTTCCGCACATAGCTACCCAGCGATGCCTTTGGCAAGACAACTGGTACACCAGCGGTGCGTCCATCCCGGTCCTCTCGTACTAAGGACAGCTCCTCTCAAATTTCCTGCGCCCACGACGGATAGGGACCGAACTGTCTCACGACGTTCTGAACCCAGCTCGCGTACCGCTTTAATGGGCGAACAGCCCAACCCTTGGGACCGACTACAGCCCCAGGATGCGATGAGCCGACATCGAGGTGCCAAACCTCCCCGTCGATGTGGACTCTTGGGGGAGATAAGCCTGTTATCCCCGGGGTAGCTTTTATCCGTTGAGCGATGGCCCTTCCATGCGGAACCACCGGATCACTAAGCCCGACTTTCGTCCCTGCTCGACTTGTAGGTCTCGCAGTCAAGCTCCCTTGTGCCTTTACACTCTGCGAATGATTTCCAACCATTCTGAGGGAACCTTTGGGCGCCTCCGTTACTCTTTAGGAGGCGACCGCCCCAGTCAAACTGCCCACCTGACACTGTCTCCCACCCCGATAAGGGGCGCGGGTTAGAATTTCAATACAGCCAGGGTAGTATCCCACCAACGCCTCCACCGAAGCTGGCGCTCCGGCTTCCAAGGCTCCTACCTATCCTGTACAAGCTGTACCAAAATTCAATATCAGGCTACAGTAAAGCTCCACGGGGTCTTTCCGTCCTGTCGCGGGTAACCTGCATCTTCACAGGTACTATAATTTCACCGAGTCTCTCGTTGAGACAGTGCCCAGATCGTTACGCCTTTCGTGCGGGTCGGAACTTACCCGACAAGGAATTTCGCTACCTTAGGACCGTTATAGTTACGGCCGCCGTTTACTGGGGCTTCGATTCGCACCTTCGCTTGCGCTAAGCACTCCTCTTAACCTTCCAGCACCGGGCAGGCGTCAGCCCCTATACTTCGCCTTACGGCTTCGCAGAGACCTGTGTTTTTGCTAAACAGTCGCCTGGGCCTATTCACTGCGGCTCTTCGAGGCTATGCACCTCAAAGAGCACCCCTTCTCCCGAAGTTACGGGGTCATTTTGCCGAGTTCCTTAACGAGAGTTCTCTCGCTCACCTTAGGATTCTCTCCTCGCCTACCTGTGTCGGTTTGCGGTACGGGCACCTTTTTCCTCGCTAGAGGCTTTTCTTGGCAGTGTGGAATCAGGAACTTCGCTACTATAATTCGCTCGCTATCACAGCTCAGCCTTCACGATGATGGGATTTGCCTCATCATCAGCCTAACTGCTTAGACGCACATATCCAGCAGTGCGCTTACCCTATCCTCCTGCGTCCCCCCATTGCTCAAACGGAAAAGAGGTGGTACAGGAATATCAACCTGTTGTCCATCGTCTACGCCTATCGGCCTCGACTTAGGTCCCGACTAACCCTGAGCGGACGAGCCTTCCTCAGGAAACCTTAGGCATTCGGTGGATGGGATTCTCACCCATCTTTCGCTACTCATACCGGCATTCTCACTTCTAAGCACTCCACCAGTCCTTACGGTCTGACTTCACTGTCCTTAGAACGCTCTCCTACCACTGACACCTAGAGGTGTCAATCCACAGCTTCGGTGATACGTTTAGCCCCGGTACATTTTCGGCGCAGAGTCACTCGACCAGTGAGCTATTACGCACTCTTTAAATGGTGGCTGCTTCTAAGCCAACATCCTGGTTGTCTAAGCAACTCCACATCCTTTTCCACTTAACGTATACTTTGGGACCTTAGCTGGTGGTCTGGGCTGTTTCCCTTTCGACTACGGATCTTATCACTCGCAGTCTGACTCCCATGGATAAGTCTTTGGCATTCGGAGTTTGTCTGAATTCGGTAACCCGATGAGGGCCCCTAGTCCAAACAGTGCTCTACCTCCAAGACTCTTACACATGAGGCTAGCCCTAAAGCTATTTCGGAGAGAACCAGCTATCTCCAAGTTCGATTGGAATTTCTCCGCTACCCACACCTCATCCCCGCACTTTTCAACGTGCGTGGGTTCGGACCTCCATCCAGTGTTACCTGGACTTCATCCTGGACATGGGTAGATCACCTGGTTTCGGGTCTACGACCACATACTCATTCGCCCTATTCAGACTCGCTTTCGCTGCGGCTCCGTCTCATCGACTTAACCTTGCATGGGATCGTAACTCGCCGGTTCATTCTACAAAAGGCACGCCATCACCCGTTAACGGGCTCTGACTACTTGTAGGCACACGGTTTCAGGTTCTCTTTCACTCCCCTTCCGGGGTGCTTTTCACCTTTCCCTCACGGTACTGGTTCACTATCGGTCACTAGGTAGTATTTAGCCTTGGGAGATGGTCCTCCCAGCTTCCGACGGGATTTCACGTGTCCCGCCGTACTCAGGATCCACTCAAGAGGGAACGAAGTTTCAACTACAGGGTTGTTACCTTCTTTGACGAGCCTTTCCAGACTTCTTCGTCTACTCCGTTCCTTTGTAACTCCGTATAGAGTGTCCTACAACCCCAAGAGGCAAGCCTCTTGGTTTGGGCTACATCCCGTTTCGCTCGCCGCTACTCAGGGAATCGCATTTGCTTTCTCTTCCTCCAGGTACTTAGATGTTTCAGTTCCCTGGGTCTGCCTTCCATACTCTATGTATTCAAGTAAGGATACTGTTCCATTACGAACAGTGGGTTCCCCCATTCGGAAATCTCCGGATCAAAGCTCACTTACAGCTCCCCGAAGCATATCGGTGTTAGTCCCGTCCTTCATCGGCTCCTAGTGCCAAGGCATCCACCGTGCGCCCTTCATAACTTAACCGAATTGGTTGTTACATAAGGTTTAAAACCTAAAATGGCGATACTCGGTAATTTCTTGACTATCAATAAATCTTTATCTAGTTTTCAAAGAACAAACTTAATGGTTGGTTCTTTTACTCCGCTTACGCTTCGTAAAAAACCTTGATGGTTGAACCATCAAAACTGAACAAAACTTCGACTGTCAAACGTTTCATAAAATATTCCTTAGAAAGGAGGTGATCCAGCCGCACCTTCCGATACGGCTACCTTGTTACGACTTCACCCCAATCATCTGTCCCACCTTAGGCGGCTGGCTCCAAAAGGTTACCTCACCGACTTCGGGTGTTACAAACTCTCGTGGTGTGACGGGCGGTGTGTACAAGGCCCGGGAACGTATTCACCGCGGCATGCTGATCCGCGATTACTAGCGATTCCAGCTTCATGCAGGCGAGTTGCAGCCTGCAATCCGAACTGAGAACGGTTTTATGGGATTGGCTAAACCTCGCGGTCTCGCTGCCCTTTGTACCGTCCATTGTAGCACGTGTGTAGCCCAGGTCATAAGGGGCATGATGATTTGACGTCATCCCCACCTTCCTCCGGTTTGTCACCGGCAGTCATCTTAGAGTGCCCAACTGAATGCTGGCAACTAAGATCAAGGGTTGCGCTCGTTGCGGGACTTAACCCAACATCTCACGACACGAGCTGACGACAACCATGCACCACCTGTCACTCTGTCCCCCGAAGGGGAAAGCCCTATCTCTAGGGTTGTCAGAGGATGTCAAGACCTGGTAAGGTTCTTCGCGTTGCTTCGAATTAAACCACATGCTCCACCGCTTGTGCGGGCCCCCGTCAATTCCTTTGAGTTTCAGTCTTGCGACCGTACTCCCCAGGCGGAGTGCTTAATGCGTTAGCTGCAGCACTAAAGGGCGGAAACCCTCTAACACTTAGCACTCATCGTTTACGGCGTGGACTACCAGGGTATCTAATCCTGTTTGCTCCCCACGCTTTCGCGCCTCAGTGTCAGTTACAGACCAGAAAGTCGCCTTCGCCACTGGTGTTCCTCCAAATATCTACGCATTTCACCGCTACACTTGGAATTCCACTTTCCTCTTCTGCACTCAAGTTCCCCAGTTTCCAATGACCCTCCACGGTTGAGCCGTGGGCTTTCACATCAGACTTAAGAAACCACCTGCGCGCGCTTTACGCCCAATAATTCCGGACAACGCTTGCCACCTACGTATTACCGCGGCTGCTGGCACGTAGTTAGCCGTGGCTTTCTGGTTAGGTACCGTCAAGGTGCCGCCCTATTCGAACGGCACTTGTTCTTCCCTAACAACAGAGTTTTACGATCCGAAAACCTTCTTCACTCACGCGGCGTTGCTCCGTCAGACTTTCGTCCATTGCGGAAGATTCCCTACTGCTGCCTCCCGTAGGAGTCTGGGCCGTGTCTCAGTCCCAGTGTGGCCGATCACCCTCTCAGGTCGGCTACGCATCGTCGCCTTGGTGAGCCGTTACCTCACCAACTAGCTAATGCGCCGCGGGTCCATCTGTAAGTGGTAGCTAAAAGCCACCTTTCAACAGTTCCTCATGCGAGGAACTGAGTTATCCGGTATTAGCCCCGGTTTCCCGGAGTTATCCCAGTCTTACAGGCAGGTTACCCACGTGTTACTCACCCGTCCGCCGCTGATCTCAGGGAGCAAGCTCCCTTTGATCCGCTCGACTTGCATGTATTAGGCACGCCGCCAGCGTTCGTCCTGAGCCAGGATCAAACTCTCCGATAAAAGTTTGAATAGCTCTTGTTTTGCAACGATTCTATCGTTGCGGTAAATCTAGAATTAACGTTGACGTATTGTCTTGTTTTGTTCAGTTTTCAAGGTTCAATTTGTTGATGCGCTCCGTTTGAAGCGACTTTATTAATATAACACGTTTCATCACTTCGCGTCAACAACTTTTTTAATTTCTTTTTTTGAAATGTTGTTTGCTGTATCAGCGACGTTTATTAATATATCACGCCCTTAATATTATTGCAATATATTTTTTACAAAAAATTTAAACCTTGTCCATTTTTTCTTGGTCTTACCTCAGGTTTTGTTTCATATAAATAGGAATAGACATTCCCTGAAAGGAGTTCAAGGATATGACGCTTATAGACGGAGCACAATACATCTCTTACTTTATGGCCATTTACCTATTCGCTTACTCGTATGTAACAGGACTGAAAATTAGTGAAAGCACGAAACCCGTCAGAGGCTTTACTTTTATTCTTTCGGTCGTTATGGCATTTGTCTTTTCAGGTTTTACATATACGTTCTCTTAATCAGTGCAATCATAATGAAAAGACGCAGTTCATCATTGAACTGCGTCTTTTTCGTGATCTCATTATAATGTAAACAATAAACCCTCTTCGTCATGTTCCTCTCCGCCGATTGAGATCTTTTGTTCTTTGATGATTTTAGGTTCGAATGAATAGTAAAAGTACTTGGAGGGATTCTTTTTCAACACCCAAACGAGCATGTTGGCGTGTCCCTGTGACTTTAATGTGGTCATCGCAAACTTAAATAGGTCGCTTCCTATTCCGTTCCTCTGATATTCTTTCAACAAGTATATGGCATACAATTCACCTTCAAATTGCTTTTCACGCTCAGTACCTACAGAAACAAAACCGGCAATATCCCCATTGTCCAGTTCGCACACATAAGTTTGATGAGTGCCTGTTAGAATACCTTCCCATCTCTCTTTCCTATCTTCCACTTTTAATGAATCTAGATACTCATCAGAAACGATATTCTTATAAGTCGTTTTCCAGCTTTTGATGTGGACATTTGCAATTCCTGCGGCGTCAGTTCCCATTGCTTTTCTAATAAGGTAATTCTTCATTCTTTTTCACCTCATTCACATGTCGAACCATTTTCTTCAGCTTTCTTTCTTCCATTAGGAAGAGGGTTACACCCAGAATAATGATCATACCGCCAATGACTTGGGTAAGAAGTATTTTTTCCGCTAACAGCCAATAGGCTAGTAAAGAGGCCCCGATTGGCTCGAACAGAATCGCCATTGAAATGGTAGAGGTGCTTAACCACTTTAATGACCAGTTAAATAATGAATGACCAAGAAGGGTCGGTACGATTGCCAGCAGCAGAAAGTAAATCCAGTCTTCTTTAGGATAAGGTCCTAGACTTTCACCCCGGAGGAGTGCATAGAATAAAAGTACAACCGCGCTGATTGCATAGACCAAATACGTATAGGTGATCAATGACAGCCGTTTACGGATGGTTTGCCCAAATAAGAGATAGCCGGTCACTAATGAGCAGGCAAGCAAAGCTAAAATATCTCCCCATAGCGCCTCTCCACTGACCCTGAAATCACCCCAGCTTATGATGAAGCTGCCCGCCACTGCTAAGATAGCGGATATGACTGCTTTCCCAGTGAGCTTTTCCTGAAAGAATAGATACGCTCCAATAAAGGCAAACAACGGCTGGAGTGTGACAAGTACCGTCGAACTGGCTACAGAAGTGTAGTTTAGTGATTCGAACCAAAGGATGAAGTGGAAAGCAAGAAAGATGCCGGCTATGATTGAAAACGCCCAGTCTCTCCTAGTAATAACTTTAAGCTCCTTCACATACTTTAAGAAAAATACAGGGGACATTAAAAGCACTGTGAAAAAGAGTCTGTAAAACGCTAGAATACCGGCCGGAGCACTTGATACTTTCACCAAAATGGCTGAGGTGGAAACAGAGATCACTCCGACAGCAAGAAGCAGATAAGGATTTACTTTGGTTTCGGACACGGAAACACCCCCATGTTTTTCTGAATGATGTAATGCTTCTTCTTAAAAAGTTTAATTGTTTTCATTTTAATAAATAGAGAGAAAGAATACTATATCCATTTATCAATTTTCACAATCGTTATTAGAGATATGGAGGGGGTAAGATGGACTTCATAGACACAGCACTTTACATGAAACTTGGAATATCTGCGGTTCTTGGATTGGTCATCGGTTTGGAAAGAGAACTGAAGCGGAAGCCAGTGGGCCTTAAAACATCACTGGTCATATGTATTGTAAGCTGCCTGTTGACCGTTGTTTCAATTGAATCAGCCTATATATCCGAAGGATCTGAGAAAGTGAACATTACAATGGATCCACTGCGGTTGGCAGCTCAAATTGTGTCAGGCATCGGTTTCCTGGGGGCAGGTGTTATCTTAAGACGGGGGAATGACAGCATTTCGGGGTTAACAACAGCCGCAATGATCTGGGGAGCTGCCGGAATCGGTATTGCCGTCGGTGCAGGCTTTTATTTAGAAGCGACCGCAGGTGTCATCCTTCTTATCGTTTCTGTTGAGGTAGTTCCAACGATCATTACCTTCATCGGTCCAAAACGACTGCGTGAAAAGGAATTATCACTGCGGGCGACCATCAAAGAGAAGCATGAAATCAAGTCGATCATCGAGCGGATCAAAGAAGAAGACATCGCGATTGAAAACATCCATATCAAGGATTTAAAGAACAATATGCATCTTCTGGAATTGAAGATCATCGTTGATTTCAGGAAAAAGACGACCGATATTTATTACACGATTTCTGAAATCAGCGGAATCAAGGATGTGGAAATCGAAAGCTTGTAATAACAAAAATGCATGCGCCTTGGTCAGCCCCGGCAAACGCTCTAGGTCCGACCAGTTAAGTCCTTTGACTTCATTGGTTGATCAAGGTGCTAGGTGCTCGAATTGGACAATTATGGAATTAGTTTTATACTTTCTGAAAAAGTGACCCCTGAAAACATCAAGGGGTCATTTTTTATGGAGCTGTATTTTATCAATGCAGGACAGATCCTTCACCACTTCCAATACACCATTAAAATTAACCGTATCAGGTGTAAGGAGAAGAAGAGAATATTTAAATCGTTCAAGTCCTTTTAGGTCATCGTCATCTTCTATTTGATACTGAGTGATTTCAATTCCGTGCTGGATAATGGCATTATTGATGGCGCTGATATTCCCCTCCCCTTTTTTTACAACCAGACTTAAAAGAAGAAGTTTCTTATGGCGTACTCTTTCTTTATAAAAAGTTTCAAATTTATTTAAGAAAAACAATGTGATCACGATGATGAACGTAGTTAAAATGGCTTCCCAATACATGCCGATTCCAACAACAAGACCTAGTCCCGCTACTACCCATATACTCGCGGCGGTGGTAAGCCCCCTCACCGTGACACCCCCATGAACCATTATCGTCCCTGCGCCTAGAAATCCGATTCCAGAGATGACGTAGGAGGGGATACGGCTTGGGTCAAAGCCGACTAATTTAGGGTGTTCTTCCAAGAACGGTTCGAATCCATATAGCGAAACGAGCATCAATAAACAGGATCCGACTCCGACCAGGATGTGTGTCCGCAGTCCCGCAGGATGGTTTTTAGATTCTCTCTCGATTCCGATCAAGCCGCTTAAAATGACGATTAACATGATCCTGTACAAGGAGAGCTCAAATTCATCTGGCAATTCCAAATCTATAATTTCAAAAAATTCCATAAGTGTTTCCCCTCTTCACATTCTTCTATTAAATATACTTTTAACCTAGAATGAAGATTTTAAAACCTGTACTTGTAGAGGTGCATGTATCGCTTTTAAATAAAAATGATTCAGGGTTGACCCTTCTTGCTCAAGCAGCGGTATTTTTGACATTAAAAAAACCAGGCAACAAAATCGTTACCTGGCACCTATCTTTATTTATTGAACAGGCTTCTTCAAAAAACCGACCATTAACGCTGTAATGACTGAACCGATCAGTACAGCCAGAAGGTACAACAAAGGATTACCTTCTACTACCGGGAAAACGAATAATCCCCCGTGGGGAGCCGGCAGCCCAATTCCAAAGGTCATTGCCAGAGCACCCGCTACCGCCGAGCCTGTCACGATCGAAGGGATCACACGGAATGGATCAGCTGCAGCGAACGGGATCGCACCTTCCGTGATGAAGGATGCCCCCATGAAGTAAGCCGCGATACCTGCCTTTCTTTCATTATCTTTGAATTTCTTTTTAAAGAAAGTGGTTGCAAGCGCCAAGCCAAGCGGAGGCACCATCCCTCCTGCCATGATGGCGGCGTGGGGTGCAAGATTCCCACCTTCAATCATCGCTATACCGAAAGTGAATGCAGCTTTGTTGATCGGACCACCCATATCAACGGCCATCATTCCACCAAGGATTAAGCCAAGTACGATGAGGTTTCCTGTGCCCAGTCCATCCAGCCAATTCTGGATACCGTTGTTAACTGCACTGAGCGGCTCGACCAGGAATTGAAGCATGATGAAACCTGTAATAAAGATACCGAGCAGCGGGTAAATCAAAACCGGCTTGATGCCTTCCAGAGCTGCCGGGAAGTTATTCGTTAAACGTTTGATACCAACAACAACATATCCGGCAAGGAAACCGGCTATGATTCCTCCGAGAAACCCGCTTTGTCCTGTTGCGGCAATCAACCCGCCGATCATACCAGGGGCAAAACCGGGACGATCCGCAATGCTCATTGCGATAAACCCTGCAAGGACAGGCACCATAAGGTAAAATGCATTGTCGCCGCCGATTTTCATTAGCATGGCTGCAAATTCGTTGTATTCAGCATGATCCGGATTTGCCGACTGAATTCCGAAGAGGAACGAAATCGCGATCAAAATCCCGCCTCCCACAACGAAAGGAAGCATGTTCGAAACACCGTTCATCAAATGCTTATAAAATCCCGTACGTTGTTTTTCAGGACCCTGCTCCTCTGTGTGACTTGCTGCTTTACTTCCACTGTAGATTGGAGCATCCTTTTTTGCTGCTTTTTCAAGCAGTTCCCGGGGCTTTCTGATTGCTTCAGCCACTGGAACTTCAATGACAGGCTTTCCTTTAAAACGATTCAACTCTACTTTCGTATCTGCAGCGACGATGATTGCTGCAGCGCTTTCAATTTCAGAAAGAGTCAAGACATTCTTCGCTCCGCCAGAGCCATTGGTTTCTACCTTAAGGTCGATTCCGAGCTCTTTCGCTTTTGCTTTAAGGGCATCCGCAGCCATATATGTGTGTGCGATGCCGGTAGGACAAGCCGTTACAGCCAACACTCTTCCTTCATTTGATGGAGTCTCTTCGGAAACGGTTTCCTCTTCTTCCTCTTTATCATGAAGATTAATAATCTCTAAAACTTCTTCTTTCGTTGAAGCATTCACCAATGATTGACGGACCTTCTCATCCATCAGCATGGATGAAAGCCGGCTGAGTGCCTCCAAATGTGTTTGATTCGCACCCTCGGTTGCCGCAATCATGAAGAACAGATGTGCCGGAGCTCCGTCCAGGGATTCGTAGTCAACGCCGGCTGCCGATTTCCCAAAAACAATCGCCGGTGACTTTACGGCTGCTGTTTTCGCATGGGGAATGGCGATGCCTTCGCCGATCCCGGTCGTACTTTGTGATTCACGGTTAAGTATCGCTTTTTTGAACTCTTCGGCATCCTGCAGGTTCCCGCTTTCATCCAGAACAGAAACAAGCTCGTCGATGACAGCAGCTTTAGATGACGACTGTAGATCCAATGCGATTGTCTCTTTTGTTAAAAGCTCTGTTATACGCATTGTGCTTCCTCCCTTTTATCTTTTTCGGATTTCAATTTGTTTATATAGTTCATTCACTTTTTCCGCTTCACACAGCCCGATGGAAAAAGCCGTAGCAGAACCAGCTGCAGTTCCTAATCGGAATGATTCCTCCATACTCAGTCCCTTCGAGAGTCCTGCCAGGAAACCGGCAACTGTCGAATCACCCGCTCCGACCGAACTTTTCAATTCCCCCTCAGGTACGGATGCCTCATATACATCCTCTCCGGTTAAAAGCAGCGCTCCTTTTTCCGCCATCGATACAATCACATTTACAGCACCTTTTTCTCTCAGCTTCTTACCGTAATGGATGGCATCCTCTACCGTTTCGATCATCACAGCGAACATTTCTCCCAGTTCGTGATGATTCGGCTTTATTAAAAATGGTTTCAAGGACAGAACCGGTTCAATCAACTTTTTCTCAGCATCGATGACAATACGCACTTCTCTTCTCTTACAAAGAGCTGCCGCTTCCTGATAAAAAGATTCAGGTACAGAAGCGGGAATACTTCCAGCTAGAACAAGGGTGTCATCCTTTGATAAGTTCGAGATTTTTCCCAGAAGTTGATTAAGCAGTTTTTTATTGATAGAGGGGCCGTTCCCGTTGATTTCCGTTTCGTCATCGGCCTTCACCTTCACATTGATTCGCGACATATCTTCTACTTCCACAAAATCTGTATCTATGTTTTCTTCTCTTAAAAACTGCTTGATGTATTCACCCGTGAAACCTCCCGCAAAACCAAGGGCTGTACTTTTCACACCCAAGACATGAAGGACACGCGAGACATTGGTCCCCTTTCCGCCAGGAAGTGCATTTTCTTTCGCTGACCGGTTCAATCCCCCTTTTGTGAACTGATCAAGCTCCATAATATAATCAACTGAAGGATTAAGCGTTAAGGTGTATATCATGCAGTCACAACCTTTACTGTAGTTTGTTTCGCATATTCTGAGTCCAGCTCGTTCTCACTACCATTCGTGATGACGATCGCTTTCTCTATATCAGCAATCTTACTGAACGCGATTTCCCCGAATTTTGAATCGTCCGCCAACACCATCGCTTCTCTCGAAAGTTCAATGGCCGTCTTCTTTACCTGCGCTTCTTCCGGATCCGGTGTGGTGTATCCGTATTGAGGATGAACACCATTAGTACCTAGAAACGCTTTATCAAAGCGGTATTTTTGAAGAGATTCGATTGCACCGCTCCCTACCATTGCTTTCGTTGTCGGTTTCACGCTGCCTCCAATGATATACGTCTTGAATCCTTTTTGCAGCAGGGCATCCACATGAGTCATTCCGTTTGTCACGACCACGATATCCCTTTCAGGAATGAACTGGATCATACCGAGCGTCGTGGTCCCCGCATCAAGGAATATGCAGTCCCCCTCTTCAATCAAGCTTGCAGCATATCGTCCGATCACGCTCTTTTCATGAAGGTTTTTGGATGTTTTCTCGGAAACAGTCAATTCCTTCAACTTCCCTTGCAGTCTCGACGCTCCTCCATGAACCCTCTTTAAAAATTTTTCCTGTTCAAGCTGGGTCAAATCTCTGCGGATCGTTGATTCAGAGGCGTCCGTTAAATCTGCGATTTCCTGGATTTTGATTGCTTCCTTTTGTTTAAGCAAGTCTAAAATGATTCGGTGTCGTTCTTCGGTTAACATAAGCTCCTCCTGCTACTTTCTTAGTTAAGTCCATTATAATGAGACCGTTTTCAAAAATCAATCATTTTCTATCAATAACTTTCATAAACAACCATTAATCACTCAAAAACATTCATTTGTTTATGTTTGTTTATGGAGAGGTTCGTGTCTTAAACCTGGTTTGTATTTAGGCATATGTATATTGTGTTTGTTTGTATGTATGTTTCTCTATATAGATTGTCTTTAAGCTAGGTAGAATCATTCTAATTAGCACAATTATCCTGAAACTGGCACAATTAATCGGAAACTGGCACAATTAATTGATTTCCGGCACAATTATTAATAATCCTTCATCCAAGAACCGTTTCAAAAACAACTAGATAACTGATTAAATAACGTATTTTGATTAATATGTCCGTTCAATGTGTTTTTTTGGTCATTATCCCGTCAATAAATTGTATTTTTTATCAGGACATCCATGGAAGAATCCGACCGAACGCTCAATTCGCCCCCGCCAATCTCCCTCACTCCCTACTCTGCCACCAACACCCTCTCACTTCTGTATATAAATACCAACTAAACAACCCATATCAACTTACCGATAAAAAGGACAATAAGTCTATACACAACTTGTTATCATCACTACTCCAAGGCAGCAGCATTGACAATGGCCTTTAAAAATAATCCATTTTCCTCTGCAGAAATGGGTACCACAAACAACCAGAAGGAGAGACCTGACATGAACGAATGGCTCGGCATGATGTCCAATTGGATTAAAGAGAATCAGTTACTGAGTGTACATTATTTGAAAATAAAAAAAGGGACGCGTTCCTTTTCAGGGAGACTGCTTCAGGTAAATGATGAACACCTGCTTTTCTATGCGGATGATACGAAAGAAGTGATTCACCTGCACATGCATCAGATTGACCACATCGAACCTTTTGAATAGTCACAAAAAAACCGTCCTTTGAGCTTTAAAGCGCTAAGGACGAGCCTTCAATACATCAAGAAAAAGCCAGCTCCTAAAACTGGAGCTGGCTTTTTATCCTACCATCTTATTCATGGTTTTCTTCATTTTTCGCTTCAGGATTTTCTGTGCTTTTAGGGTTTGGATTGACATACTGATAATCTTTACGATCAATCGGGGTATATCCTTCCGGTTTGTGGAAACGCAGTAAATCTTCGTAGACTACTTTGTCTGAAAGCTCGAGTCGTTTCTGAGCATCTTTACTGATATCTTCACACACTTTGTTTGCTTCTTCATTACCTTCTTCAACAGGCTTACCTGTTTCGTTATCGTAGCAAACACCCTTGATGTTAGAATACTTATCAGAAATAACATCACCGTTACGGAAAGGAACAATTTGCTTGCGCTCTTCAGATAACAAGTCTTGACCAAAGCTTAGATAATCTTTCGTCTCTTGTCCAAGAAGGTGCATAACCGTAGTGCGAAGATCAATCTGTCCGCCGTACGTATGGTTGACTCCACCTTCAGCGCCAGAGTTCAGGATGAACAATGGTACACGCTGCAACTGGGCACTTTCGTAATCATTCACTTCTTTGCCCAAGACTTCAGACATCGCTTTTTTATGGTTATCTGAAATACCATAGTGGTCACCGTAAAGTACAATCATCGTATTGTCATATAAACCTTTTTCTTTCAGATCGTTCACGAATGCTTCAAGCTGTTGGTCCATATAGTGTGACGTTTGGAAATAACGGTCTACAACACCATTTCCTGTTTCAGCCGTCGGAAAGTCAGTGTCTTCCTCATGACGGTCAAATGGAAAGTGGTTTGATAACGTTAAGAATTTAGTATAGAACGGCTGCTTCAAGCTCTCCAGCATAGGAATGGAATCTTCAAAGAACGGCTTATCTTTCAATCCGTATGGAAGCTGCTCTTCCGGATTGCTCATATCATAATACGTTGCATCAAAGAACTTGTCATATCCCATGGAGCGGTACATTTCAGAACGGTTCCAGAACGTTTTATAGTTACCATGGAACACGGCTGACGTATATCCTTTATCCTTCAGAATGGCAGGAGCTGACTGATACGTATTATTTGCATGTGTCATGAACACTGCCCCCTGTGGAAGCGGGTATAATCCATTTTCGATGATGAACTCTGAGTCGGACGTTTTCCCCTGTCCTGTTTGATGGAAGAAGTTATCAAAGTACATGGCATCTTTATTTTCAACCAATGAGTTCAGGAATGGTGTAACTTCCTGACCATTCAACTCTCTTCCGATCATGAATGTTTGCAGGGATTCCATTGAAATATAAATCACGTTTTTACCTTCAGCTTTTCCAAAGGCATCAGGGTTTGGAGCCGCTTTGTTAGCTTTCACAAAGTTCTCTACCTCTGATACTTCATTGCTGTCGGCCATTGCACGTTTTGCTTGTGTCTTAGAGTTTTGAACAAGATCATAAATCGCAAAGTTGTGTGTTCCTAAATATTTCACCAGATAGTTGCGGTCAAAGCTTCGAGTCAATAACTCCGGGCGATCGATATTCGCAAGGCCAAGGTTCAATAAGAACACAAGAACTGCAGAAGTCATGACCGCGAATACTGAACGGAAACGAAGTTTTTCCTGCGGCTTTACTTTCTTTAGGATCATTAGTCCAATGATAATGAACAGATCCAGGAAGTAAAGAATGTCTACAGGATTGATTAACTCAACGGCACTTCCGCCAAGCCCGTTATTCGTTTTTGCCTGAAGAATAACCGGAACTGTAATGAAATCATTAAAGAAACGGTAGTACACGACGTTTGCATATAATACGAAAGACATCAACAAGTTAATGACGATAAATGCAATATATCGTCCTCTGCCTTTCCAGAAAAGAGCAAATGCAAAGAAAAATAATGCTGAACTTAACGGGTTAAAGAATAGAAGGAATTGCTGCATGAAATTTTGAATTCCAAGGTTGAATTCCGCCAAGTAGACAGCATACGTTTTTAACCAAAATAAAATGACGACTGTAAAGAAGAAAGTTAACTTCCCAGTACGCATCTCACTGCGCATGTCATTGAAACGGTTCTTAAAGAAGTTCATACTTCATCACCTTTTTATATTAAGATTTAGTAAAGTTCATTTGTTTTTTGTAAATCAAAATTGAGTCAACAGAAAGTATTATAGCAGAAATTAATTTCAGCTGTATAACATTTTAGTGTAATTCGTAACAAAAATATTTCATCGGAATTCGACAATTAGCTCTTGAACCTTTAGGGAATCTACTCATATGAGGGGGTGTAACGCTTTCACTCTTTACGTAATTTCCAGAAATTGATACCGGAATATACTTCAGGTGTAAAAAATATCCATAGGAACGTTAATTCTATGTAAATTTCTACCCAGGCAGATTCAAATTTAAACAAAAATCTTGATTATGTAAATATTAGGCTCTGTTAAACGTGGGTGTTGTATACAGAGAAGACCCCTGACTACCTAACAAAGAACGTTGAATGGGAATCAAACTAATTAATGAAGGAAATGTTTATTTAGTAGTTTACATATGATGAATGAGGGTATTTATATAGGAAAGAAAAAAAACAAGGGGCAGATACCCCTTGTTCGATTCGTTAGACTATTGAATGATTCTGCGAGCTGTCACATAATTATCTTGATACCAGCTTCTATCCAAGTTTCGTTTTACAACACCCAAAGTTTTACCGGCAGACATGATCACTTCATTGTTGCCAACATAGATGGCTGTGTTGACAATATCCCCACCACTTGAAGAATTCGAGAAGAACACAAGGTCCCCTTCCTTCAATTGGGATTTAGAAACGAATTGGCCTTTAGCAGCTTGTCCTGCTGCAGTTTTATCCTGAAGGTCGATACCGCTCTGTTTATATACATAATAAGCGAGTCCTGCACTGTTAAAGCTCATTGTGCTTTCATCATAAGAACGTCCATACTGAGCCTTGCCCATTAGATCTTCTGCAAGACCTGAAACTTGAGCACCTTTATCCTGTGAAGCGGCAGGCTTGTCTTCAGTGCTTTCTGGTTTTTCTGCTGGTTCCTCTGGTTGACCGTCTGTTTCTGGTTCAGGTTTTTCCGCAGGTGTTTCTGGTTGAACATCCGTTTCTGGTTCAGGCTTTTCCTGAGGTGCAGCAGGTGTTTCAGTTTCAGGATTTGCATTTTCTGCTGGATCTTCCGTAGCTGCAGCATTCACATCAATCACACGGCGCGCTGTCACGTAATGCTCATCGTAGTAGCCGTTAAGAATGACACTCTTCTTGACTCCTGAATCAGAGCCGGCAGCATGGACAATTTGATTATTCCCGGCATAAACACCTACATGAACAATCTTTCCGTTACTTGAATTATTTGAAAGGAACACAAGGTCACCTTTTTGAAGATCTTGACGTTTCACAGGTTCACCAAGTTTAGACTGTTCACTGGCTGTTTTTGATTTAAGATCAATCCCTACCTGCTTAAATGTATAATAAGTCAGTCCTGCACCATTGAAGGTCAATGTTTCTTCATTATAAGGAGTACCATAAGAAGCTTTTCCGATTAATCCTTCTGCAACTTCAACCACCTTTTCTGCAGTTGATGAAGTTGCTTGATCATACATAAAGGAAGGAAGTACACGGCGTGCAGTTTTATAGTTATTCTTATAATAGTCTTTTCCATCTAAGTCAGAGATTAGAATATCATTCTTTTCGTCTGCCATATGGATGATCTTGTTATCTCCAATATAAATTCCATTGTGTGTAACTGGATCATTATCATTCGGGTTTGAATCGAAGAAAACAAGGTCTCCCTTTTGAAGCTGATCCTTTGGTACATATTCACCCAATTGAGCCTGTACGTTTGTATCCCTTGTTGCAAGGTCAATACCATTTTGTTTGAAGGCATAGTAAATGAATCCACTGCAGCCAAATTGATGCGGCGGGTTATATACATATCTTTCGTATGTTGCTGTACCAATTAAGCTCTTGGCAGTTGAGATAATATTATCAGCTTTCTGCTCTACCTCAGGTTGCTGGGAAGCAGTTGCTGCAGTTGCTTGCTGCACAGGCGGAATCGACACAGAGCTGAACGTTAAAGCAACTGTGCATACCGCGGTTGTCATTAATTTCTTCATGTTTCTACCTCCTGTGAATAAAGTGAAATTTTCTAATTTCTTATCCACAGCAAGTATAACAAAGATTTTCTCCATAAAATGATGTAATAATTGCCAAGACTGTGCTAGATACTACCAGGGGTAACAGGGCTAGGTCTTTTTTCTCATTACTTTATCCATCAACTTTATAAGAGCTTGCAAGCCCTATTAATTCCGTATCCATCATAGATCCTTTAATCAAAAGTATGGTTTTTTCATCTAGCAGATTTTCTACATATTTCTTTACGTGTGCAGGAGAATCTGCTGTATACACTTCTCCTTTGAACCCATCCTTTTTTGCCTGCTCCGCTACATGTTTAGTCTTTTTCCCTACAGCAATCAAGGTATCGATTTTCTTAGATGCTATTAATTTTCCCAATTCATGATACACTTTCTTCTCATGCTTCCCCAGATAGGCAATATTACCTAACAACAAAACACTTTTTCTATCATTTCCCAAGCTTTCAAGTACTTCAATGGCTGCAGTGATCGATGTTGGATTTGTACTCCATGTATCGTCAATGATCGTAGAGGCTTTTATGCCTTTTTCAATCTGCAAGTGGCGTTCCAGATTTTCAAACGTCCTAATTCGGAACGCAGCCTTCCTAAGGCTCAACCCAATTTTATGGGCGGCTGCAAGGGCAAACAGCGCATTGTAAATCTGATGCTCACCAAAACCCGGTATATACATTCCATATGTCTTTCCTTCATGATGCAGCGTAAATGACATTCCGTTCTTTCTGTAAACTATATCACTGGCCCGGTAATCAGCATCGGCACCTGTGCCACAATAAATGACCTCCCCGGTGAAACCTGAAAGTGATACTTTCTTTGTGTTTTCATCCTCGCTGTTTAAAATAAGGGTGCCTCCCTTTCTGACCCCTTTAACAATCTCGGATTTTGCTTTAATATAGCCGTCTAACGTCTTGCACTTGTCCAGATGGTCGACCCCGATTGTTGTGATGATTCCGATTGTAGGTTGAAATACTTTGCAATGATAGTGAAGGTTACCAGGTCCTCGCAGGCCGGTTTCAAACACAGCAGCATCCGTATTTTCATCGATGCCCATAAGATATTGAAAAGATTTTCTAGTGGCATTCCTGCTTCTGATGGTAGATTGGATAGAATGTGTGGAAGATAAAAGGTGGGAAAGAATTTCTTTGGTAGTGGTTTTTCCGCAAGTGCCTGTAATGGCGACGATCGGCAGTTCAAATAACTGCCGGTAATAGCGGGTGAAAGACCAGAATGCTTCATCTACATTACGAACCCTTACGATACCGGCAGCTTCAATGTATTTCATTTCTTCTTCACTTTTATCAGTTACGACAACATAAGGGGAATATCTAATCACCTTACGAACGTCAAAGGCTTCGTTTTTTCTTAAAAATAGTAACGTGTTTCTCATTTTTATCCTGTGCAAGTGTGACACCATCGCATCCTTTACGATGAAATTTTCATCCCCGTGTAAGAGCTCTCCATTCATCACATCAATTAATTCGCGCAGTGGCAGAGGTTTCATTTTTTCACTCCTGTCTTAAGGTATTCGTTCATCACGCTGATTCCATAATTTTTAATCATTCTTCATAAATTGTTCCTTCAGCATCATCAAATCACTGTCTGTATTTGAACACTTAAACAGAAACAAGCTATCCGGGGACAATAATGAAGAGACTTTATAGAAGACGTCTTCTACATTCATATATGAATGTACTTGTATTTCCTTGTTTTTAACTGCCACTCTTCTGGCTGTATCCATGGCGTTATGTCCATATGTCACCAGAACATCGATGTCTTGTTCGGATATCATGTCTCCTACTTCCTCATGAGTTTTTTTAGTGTAATCCCCCAATCGGCCGATATTTCCAATCAGTAAAATTTTTTTCCTGCCGTCTGCAATCGATTGTAATACTTTCATAGCTTCCTTTAATGCTCCGGGTGTTAAACTCCATGAATCATCAATGATGGTGGAACCCTTAATCCCTTGTTTCACTTGTATATGTTTTTCAAGCACATTGAACGATTTCAATGCTTCGATGGCAGACTTGATATCCACTCCTGTCTCCAGTACGGCCCCGATCGCTGCCATTGCATTATAAGCCTGATGTTCTCCCAGACAAGGCAGAATCACAGGATATTGTTTATCTTGATAGGTCATGGTGAATCTGGTTTGATTTAGATCGATTATGATGTCAGCAGCCCTCAAATCGGCAGCTGCGGATTTCCCAAAGGAAACGAGCTTCCCCTTATAATCTTTTAAAGGAAGGGTGGCTATATTTTCATCATCTGCATTCACCAGTAATGTCCCTTTATTCTTTAATCCTTCGATGATTTCCCCCTTTGCTTCAATATAATTTTCCATCGTTTTACATTTATCTAAATGAAAGACTCCGATGTTTGTGATAATTCCGATCGTAGGCTGGAAGATATCACAATGATATCGAAGGTTCCCAGGGGCTCCCAAACCAGTTTCGAAGACCCCGACATCTGTATCTTCATCAATCCCCATCAGATATTCGAAGGACTTCCTTGGCGCATTTCTGCTTCTTACAGTGGCCTGAACGGAATAGCGTTCTTTGAGAATATGAACAATCATGTCCTTTGTCGTTGTTTTTCCGTTTGTTCCCGTGATGGCAATAATGGGGACCCTCAATAAGCTTCTATAAAAATCAGCGAAGGCAAAAATAGCCCTTCTGATATTGTCCACTTCAATTACCGCAAACGCTCCTTTATACCTTTCCTTACTATCTCTTGCATCACTGATGATGACGAAGGGCTGCAGATGTTCGATTTCTTCATATTGGAATGGCTTTCTTCTATCTACAAAGATGATTGTATGACTTTTGCTGACTCCATGGAGGTGATAAATGACTGCATCTTTCACCAATAAATCCCCCGAACCATGAACTAATTGTCCCCCTACTGCCTGGATTACGCTCTTCAGTTGTAATACTTTCATCATTCACCTCTCCTTTTCATTCCTCACTCATCAAACGTTCTTTTAATCTCATCAAAGGTTTACTGCCGGCACGGCCTTTGACCAGCATGTATGACTGATCATCGAGATGTTTCAATATAAGTTCTTCCATTCCTTTAATCGAGGTAAATGGATATACAATGATATTTTCACTTTCCATCGCTGCCTGCTCCGCCAGTATCTTCGCTTTCTTTCCATACGTAAATAGCACATCGATTCCGCATTCAACCACATACTTTCCTAATTCCTTGTGAACGTCCTTTGTTTTTCTGCTGAGCCTTTCAACATTTCCTAAAAGAGCAATCCGCTTCTTATCTTTGGCTATCAGGGAAAGTGTTTTAATGGCTGATTTTAATGAGGTAGGGTTCACATTCCAAGTATCATCCACTATCGTTGAACCGTTCCTGCCTTTACGCAGTTGAAAATGTCTTTCCAAGTTTTTAAAGGTACGTAACCTTTTGATCCCTGTTTCGATGTCCACCCCCAGTTCTTCCGCCGCCCGTAAAGCAGCCAATCCGTTGTAAACGTGATGTTTACCGATTTCAGGGATAAACACAGGATATTTGCGGCCGTTTGCATGTAAAGTGAAATGCGTACCTTTTTCGCTGATTGAGATATGGGTCCCCTTGAAGTCGGACGGCTGATGGATACTAAAATAACGAACGGTTCCTTTATACTCTTCTAAGCTGATTTTAGAAATATTCTGGTCATCTGCATTCAGTAATAACGTGCCTTTATTCTGCAGCCCCTCAAGCATTTCTGCTTTGGCTGCCAGATATCCTTCAAAGGTCTTGCAGCGGTCCAGATGGTACACTCCGATATTGGTAATGATCCCTATATCCGGTTGATAGACCTTGCAGTGATAGCGCAGATCACCAGGTCCGCCCAAACCTGTTTCAAATACACCTACGTCTGTACTTTCATTTATTTTCATGAGGTACTCAAATGATCGGTGCGGTGTATTGTCATTCTGTTCCGTGGAAACGATGGAATGACCTTCCTCTAAAATATGCGTCAGCATCTCGCGGGTCGTTGTTTTTCCACATGTTCCTGTAATCGCAACAATCGGGAGTGTATAAATTCCCCTGAAGTATTTAACAAACTTCGTGAAGGCTTCCCTTACATTTCTAACATTAATGATGGTCAGCCCCTCTTCACCGCTTACAGTATTTTGGTCATGATCTGTAATCACGGCGCAAGGAGCATTCCTTACCATTCTATTCCATTTCTTTTCACTGATTGCCTTCCTTTTATCGATGAAGACCAGTGTATTCGTCATCTTCAGCTTATGCTGGTGGAAGATGATCGCATCATGGATGTCCATATTTTCAGAACCACTTACGAGCACTCCACCCAATACCTTTCTGATTTCCTTTAAATGCAGTTTAATCATTTCGATCCCCCTAAATTATCTAATGAACTACATGCTTCACAACATCTGTATATTTCCTTGATCTCGTTTCTATTTTCTTAAACCCGTAAGATAAGAAGCACCCTAAAGACATCTTCGTACACGATGCTTTGATAAGCTTCACATTGAGATCCCTTACGTATTCCAATCTCGTCTCAAATAGTTTTCGGTAGATGCCTTTACGTCTGTATTCCTCCCGCACATAATCACTTTTAAAAACCGCTTTACCATGCTTCTCCCTTATATAGCAAGAGACAAAGCCAGCCATTTCCCCATCCACTTTTGCACAAAACCATACAGAGCCCGGTACATCATGAACCCTCATTCCATCTTTTCGAGCAAGTTTAGTGAGGGGTTCAAGCTCTTTAAACGTGGATCTTTCAATCGTCATATTCATGGGAATACACCTCTTTCTAACCGGTTAATCCACTCCTATGTATTAATCTATGTACAAGTCCGCACAGGGGAGACGGCAGAAGACTATATATTTCATGCAGTTTTCTCCTTGTTTACATGCTGGTACAGTTATGTATTTCAAGATGTTGATATGTAAAACGAGGGATTAGAAAGAGGCAACGATCTAAAAGAAAGAGGTGAAAATTGACCATATTCGTCATAATGGGACACTTGTCCATGGCAGAAATAACTCTTCTTGAATTAACTATAGAAAGGAGGCTATGACTACATGGGAAGTACTATTTTTTCTTACAGGAAACTAGAAGCATTAATAAAAAAGAAGAGCGAGCAATGTCCATTTCTTTCCCTCTCATCACTCGGAAAGTCCATTGAAGGGCGGGACATTTGGTGTGTGACAATTGAAAAGCCGGCCGATTCCGGGACAAACGTTCAAAACAAAAAACAGTCCAGGCAGTCACAAAATAAAACCCCTATCATCATTACTGCTTCCATTCATGGACATGAAGCCACCGGTTCGACAGCTTTACTGCGCTTGTTAGACAAAATTCAGAAAGAAGGCAAAAGCATACAATGGCTGAATGATTTGGTCGTTTATTGTGTCATTTGCTGTAATCCGGACGGATATGTGCATAAGACCCGCTATAACGCAGAGGGCTTTGATTTAAACCGGGATTTCATTACACAATCACAGCCGGAGACACAAAGCATAGTCAATCTGATTGTGAAGCAAAAGCCTGCAGTCGTATTGGACTTGCATGGGTATGTTTGGAAAAAATCCACTAATACTCACCTTGGATTGATTGAACCCTGCACCCCTCCTCACAATCCAGCTTATGAATACGATCTATATCTAAAAAGGGCGCTCCCTCTCGCTGAGCAAATGGAAGCCTTTTTGGTTGCGGAAAGGGACAAGTTTTCCGCAAAAAAGTTCAAGTCGATCAAAGGCACGTACATCCCCTATCGCGATGGCAAGAATGGCTGGGATGACTTTAGTCCATTTTGCTGTTCGATGTATTCGATGCTGCAAGGGGCCATCGGTCTTACCATCGAATCACCAAGCCGTTCTGAGGACGGAACCACATGGCTTTTTTTAGCTGTTTCAGCTGCTCTTTCCCATATTTCAACGAACATAGAGGAGTTGAAAACGAATCAAGCTATCTTTTACCGAAGGGGAATCAAGAATCATCATCCCACTCATTCACCGGGCTATTTCCCCAAGTACTTTTTGCTGACTGAAAAGAGCGGACTTCAGTCTGCTTACAGAAAGCTGATCCTGCATCTTCAGCAGAATGGAATCAAGCTATACTCCTCTACAAAAGAATTCACAT
Source organism: Rossellomorea sp. ABR4_012 (assembly GCF_056159545.1). Lineage (NCBI taxonomy): Bacteria > Bacillati > Bacillota > Bacilli > Caryophanales > Bacillaceae > Rossellomorea > Rossellomorea sp. ABR4_012. The sequence continues at coordinate 1,246,579 of NZ_JBSWVK010000001.1, read as the reverse complement.
ACGAAGGATACTCATTCCCCCCAGGGACCACCATCGTTCCAATGAATCAAGCACGCGCTAACTTGGCTTATTGTTTCCTGACGCAGGGTGAAGATCTCTCGTCGGGTTCTGAAAGAATGTCTGAACTTTGCGCCTGGAGTCTTCCTTTAAGCTGGGGAGTCAATTGCCTCCCTGTATTTGAAAAGATAATGGCAGGAATGAAGCCTTACAAGTCTGCCCAGAATGACGTTAATCCCCTTTCTTCACCTGAAAAAACACATTCTGAAGCACCAGTTTCAGTCGGTATTTTAATAGATGATGGTCTCTTTCATAAAAAAGCTCATTCAGGTCTCAAGCTTGCCCTCCAGCAAATGAATATTCCTTTTAAGGAATTTAAGGCGAAGGATTTGTCCTATAAAAAAGCGTTATCCTCCATCAATGTTCTTATTTATAACGGATATGAGCACTTATTTTATCCCCCTTCAAATATCAGGATCCTGTACCGGGAGTTCGTGCTCGATTCCGTGGCCCAGCAGGACGCCTGCCGCAAAAATCTTCATGACTATTTACAAAAGGGCGGAAAGGTAATCGGTATCGGCGCGGGTGCATCCAAGGCTTTGACGACTATTTTTGAGCTAAGTGAAGCTCAGGTTCATTCAGGCGGCTGGAATAAGAATGCATTATTGAAGATCCATTATAAGGACCATGCGATTACGAAGGGATACCTCGATGAAGATACGGGCTTTGTATATCGGCCAGCCTGGTTTACGAATACCGGCAAGATGAAGGTGGTCGCATCTTATGGGGAGAGTAACGATGCATTACTTGCAGGTTACTGGCCTGACTACCACCAAGCACAAGGGAAGGCTGCAATCATCACCAATCAAACGGGGAATCTCATACTCTTTGGATTAGAGATTTGTTTCAGGGGACATACGAGTTACCTATATAGACTTTTGTGGAATGCCATCTATTCATGATCACCAAAAAGGAATGAGTTAAAAAAGGCGGTTTACCTATTACAAGTGTCGTTCCCTAAACGGGGCTATCGTCATTTACTAGTTAGGAAGAAGGTCATTATTTATCAGAAGGAGGTCAGTCAATTGATTCGAATTGGAATGCTGCACCACAGAAAGCATCCTGAAAGTGTCATTAAATCATACGCTTATGCAGCTGTGGCCAAGGCAGAAGGAACGGAAATGATTTATTTTTCTCCCGGTGGAGTTGACTTTGAGACGAAAACAATATCAGGATTTGAATATAAAGACGGGGAGTGGGTGGAAGGAATTTTTCCGTTCCCTCATGTCATCTATAACACAGGAAGCCCTGAAAAGCTGGCTAAGTCCGATGATGTCATTCAGAAGCTGAAAAACGATATTCCATTTACCACTTATTCGATTGGCAATAAAATGGCGGTTTATAAGCGGTTGATGGAATCCGGGGAGTTCAGACAATACTTGATCCCCTCGGAGGTTGTCAGAGGGACGAATCACTTTTTTTCATTTCTGGAGGCTTATCGAAAGATCGTCTTTAAACCAGTGAATGGACGTAAAGGAAAATCAATCATTCTTATCGAGCGTGTCGGAGATGATTTTAGGCTATTAATAGACACGGATGCACACCTTTACTCTTATGATGAATTAAAAGCATTTGTTTCCACCCTTATCGGGGAAGAGGACTTTCTCGTACAGCCCTATATCAATTGCCGGACAAAAGAAGGCAGTGTATTTGACTTTCGGCTTCACGTTCAAAAAGACGGGAAAGGAAAATGGGTCATTACTTCTATCTATCCAAGAATCGGTGCCCCGGGAACGATTGTTTCCAACATTAATAGCGGCGGTTCGATGAATTATCTAGTTCCTTTTTTGAAACAGGAATTTGGGGATGATTATTTTAACGTAAAGCGCTATTTAGAAAATTTTTCTTTGAATTTAGCCCGTCATATGGACGAATTACAACTTGAACACTTTTCAGAGACAATCGATGAACTTGGAATCGATGTTGCTTTGGACGACCTGGGGAAGATATGGATCTATGAGGTCAATTGGAGACCCGGATGCCCCCCAACCTTTTATCTGGAAATGGATGTAGTCAAAAATACAATCGGCTACTGCATCTATTTAGCCAAGAAAAAATCACTAAGTTCACAATGAAAGGAGGATGACTATGAGTATCGATTTCTCCGTTGAAAGACCGATCATTGCTGTAACCGGAAGTGCAGGGAAAACAACAACCAAATCATTCATTGCATCCATTCTCAGAACCCGCTGGATCATTTTCGAATCAAGTGATTATTGGAACCGGACCGACCATACAGAAAAGCATCAGGATGAAATCCATTTCATCCACCGTGCCATCGTACTTGAATACGGAATGGCGTATCCCGGCGTAATCAGTAAACATTGTAAAATCATCCAGCCTAACATAGGCGCGATCACCAACATCGGCACTGCCCACATCGGCAACTTCAATGGCGATATCAGAGGAATAGCAGCAGCTAAATCGGAGCTTATTAAAGGAATGGATGGTAATGGCCATTTATTCCTGAATGGAGACGACAAGCGGTCAAAGCTTCTGCATACAAAGAATTTCACGGGAGTGCTGAAAAAGGTCAGCATTCATTCCGCTTCTGATTATCAGGCAAAGAATGTGCGCTACAAAGTCGAAGGGATCAGCTTTGACCTTGAGCTGTCGGGTAAATCTCATACCTTTTCCATTCCTTATCATGGAGAATTCCATGTATACAATGCACTTCTGGCCATCGCCATCGCAGACCTCCTCGGTTTTACACCCAAAGAAATTAAACAAGGCTTGAGTGAAGTAAGAAAGCCAAGGCACAGGCTGGATGTCATGCAGCTGAAAAACAACATCACGCTGATTGATGACACCGTCCATGCCTTTCCGGATGCCATGAAAGGGGCCCTCGACGTACTTACGAACCTGGAAGGGCAAAAGAAAGTGGCAGTCCTGGGAAGCATGGCGGGATTTGGAGACCAACATGAAGCAGTCCACAAAGAAGTAGGAAGGTATGTTGCTGAGAAGAAGATCGATTACCTCTTTACCTTTGGCAACCTTTCCAAAAACATTGGAGCTGGTGCCCGGGAAGCCGGTATGAACAAGCATCGGATTTTCCACTTCAACCGGACCTCTATGAATCAATTAAATGAGAAACTGCTTAACACCATCAAGCCAAACTGGACCATTCTCATCAAAGGGGCCAGCGGGCTGGAGATGGTGGAGACGGTTGACTATTGTAAGAAGAACCTTGGATGAAAGCCCGAATAAGACAGTCCAACCGATTGAGCAAAATGATATCTGCTGACAGGATCGAAATAAAAGTTGAACGCCTTGTTTCAAGCTAAAATAAGCTTAAACAAGGCGTTTTCATTTATTTATTCATCATCCTTTGGGACTTGTACATAAAAATAAGAAGGGAAATGACAACCCTCCCTTGTTGCTTATTTAATTTCAGTTGTAATCTTTTCCTTTGGAGACTCTTCAATCCAAAACTGAATTTCAGCGGCTGCCTTCTTTGCATTCATCTCAGCTTCTTTTGCAGTCTTTCCAACAGCAGTCACATATGCATACCTGTGTCCCATCGACAAAGGCGGGGTAATCATCGAACCTTTACGCGGCTTGACATAAACCTCTACTACACCCTTCGACGCGAGGGCTTTATTTTTTCCAGTTACTCTCTTGAGCGTCCCTTTTTTTTCTACTGTCACATATTGCATATATACATTCTTTTGAAACTTAGGCTTTAAATCTGGATTTTTCCCCAGCGCCATTTTTAACGTTTCTTCTACCAGATTAATCCCAAAAGCAGCTTTGATCATATTGTTCATTCCAGCCCCGGAGATACGCGCATTTATTTCAATCAGTTTCCACTGAGTTCCTTTTCGGCGAAGCTCCAAATGACAAGCACCTGACTTGAGTCCATGTTGAGCTACGATCTCTTCTATCGCTTTCTTCAGTCCCTCAGAAAAGTTTTTTCCAGCATTCAACATTAATTTATAGCCCATGACGATAAATCGTCGATCATATTGAATATCCTGTTTGATCACTGCCATAATATGAACCTTTCCTTTATGGACCACCACTTCCACCAGGTACTGAGGCTCCGGGAGAAATTCTTCTATTAAAATAGGCTGATTTTCATAACGATTGACCAATGCTTCATACCGCTTACGATATTCTGATAGATTTTCAACCTTATAGACATCCTTTGAGCCCGTAGATTGTGGCGATTTCATGATCAGAGGGAACTTATCATTGATTTTCGGTTCCAATGCCCTGCTCTCCCTATTTGTTGCAACCGTCCAGTATGCGGGAGTTGCCGATGAGTCCTTCATCAGCTGCCTCGAGTGAATCTTGTTTTGAATATTTTTCATTCCTTCAGTGGAAAAATGATTCACATTGAATGTATCGGCAAGAACACATGCTGTATAGCTGTGCGGATCCACATAGCTCACGATAGCGGACACTTCTAACCCCTTTAAAGTAAGGGCCTTCACTTCCTTTTCCAGTCCATTTATATCACTGAGATCGCATAATTTCATAAAATGAACATCGGGAAATTCCTCCCGTTTCGCGACAAAGTTAGGTCTTTCAGTAAAAAGGACAGTATAATAGCCAAGTCTGTCTGCCGTCTTAATTGCTTCCCTGCTTGAACCTGACTTAGTCGTTTCAATAAAAATGATAGACTTCATTCAAGGTACGCTCCTTCATTATTAATATTCTCTTTCAAAGCTCAAAAATGGGTACGAGCAATGCTTTACTGTATAGTTTATTCTCTGAGTACACGTGCGGTGTAGGCTGATTCATTGATGATTTCGTAAATTATTAATGGAATGCTTTTTTGTGAGTACTGCCGCTTCTCAAAAATATTTGACGTTTTCTGCCCGATCTGGTGTTTGGTTGTTTAACCGTCCTTGTTGTCCCCTTGCTGTTTCCTGAATGTTTTTCAGTGGAAGTTCTTCCATTTATCTCATTTCACATTCAACTGCCCATACTTATCCAAAGACCGCTCATATAATGAGGAGAGACTAAAAACCAAAGAACATTCTTAAAGGAGCTGCTTACTCTTATGAACGAATACATCATTTTCATAGGGACTCACCGGTCAGGCTCCTCCAGGGACGGAATTGAAGCAGGGAAAAAAATGGGTTATTCCACCATCCTATTTACTAACAATAGAAAGATATTAAGAGAAAAGGATCTCTTTCCGGAAGTGGATGAAATGGTCGAAGTAAATCTAAAGCAGGAAGAAGCGTTAAGGAAAGAAATTACTTCCCTTCAGCAGGCAGGGAAGAAAATAGCATGCATCATCAGTTTTTTCGATGCTCACGTTTATTTGTCAGCCCGGCTTTCCAATGAATTCTGCGGAACCGATATAACCTTGCCGCCAATAGCTGATTGCATGGATAAGACAGTGCTCAGGATGAAACTGACTGGAAAAGAATATTCATCTGATTTTATAAAAATGGAGCCTCCGTTTTCAAAAGAGAGGGCAAAAACGATCCCCTATCCTTTTATATTGAAATCCCCCGTTTCCAACGGATCCAAGGATGTCCTGCTCATTCATAATGAGGAAGAGTTGGAATGGGGCATAAAGAAATTAAATCGGAAAAAACCTCCCACCATCCTTGTAGAGGAATATTTAGATGGACCACAATACTTAATCGAAGTAGTGGTCAAAGAGGGCAAGCCCGTGATAGCAGTGGTCGTTAAACAGGAAATCAACTATCAGAAAAGATTCATTGTCACCGGATATAGCGTTTCACCTGTAAACCATCATCCGGCTTTAGTAAAAAAGGTGGAAGAGATTATCAATGATCTGGGATTTATTAATGGAAGCTGTCATCTGGAAATGAGGCTGGTGAAGAATCAATGGAAACTCATTGAAGTCAACCCACGCATTTCAGGGGGAGCAATGAACAAGATGATTGCAGAAGCATACGGACTGAGCGTAGTGGAAGAAACGTTAAGAGTATATCTCAGAAAACCTCACACGATTAAACCCAAATGGGAAAAACATATCTACACCTACTACATGACAGTAAACAAGGTCGGAAAGCTCTTAAAAGTGACAGGACAAAACAAAGCTGAAAAACATGAAGGCATTATTGAAGTTTATATAAAATCCAAAAAAGGAAAAATACTCCGCCCCCCCACTTCCATGGGTCACAGATACGGGTATGTCATGGCGTACGGAGAATCTGTGCAGGAATCAGAGCTGCGCGCAAAAAATGCCGCCAAAGACATACAATTTTATTTGGAATCAACCTAAACCGTTATATATGCACTACACCACTTTTCAAGACGAAAATACACTAATAATAAGAGACAGTTGAAAGGAGGATTTGTGGCGATGATTTGTCATCACAACAGCTGTATATGTGAAACCTTGAATGAATTGCTCTTTGAACAATGTAAATTGGCTACTCAAAAATTCAAGTTCATTTGTGAGCACGACAAGGTAGATACCATTCCATTTATTTTATACACAAAAGAAGATAGTGAGCCATTTGAAGCCCACTTACACTCAGGCAGCACCATCTTCTTTAAGATCATCGATATCGATGAAGACTGTGCAACACTGCGGTTACTGGACGGAGTGGATATTGACGGATACATGACCGACGATGTCGAAGATTTATTTGCACTATACAAAACCGACAAATGTATCACCATTGACTGCAACTGCTTCCTCGGAATTCAGCCCCTTCCTCCGAAATTAGTCAACCGGAAGCTTCCGGAAGTCAATCACGGAGACGGTCAGGGAAGCGGTCCAAGCGAAAATCGGGGCATTGGTCCGGGATATGGTTCGGGATACGATTGGGAGTGCGATCCCAAGTAAGGAGCGGAGCTGAATCTGATTAATAGGTTTAGCTCTTTTTTTTCGGGACGGGTTGAAGCCGAATAGAAGAACAGCAGGCCAAAACGTGAAATTTTTGGTCTGCTATTCTTTATTATTTTGGAGGCAAGATCAACGGAGATATTTGTGGATGTCGCCATCAGAATATAACTTATGATAAACTTTAATTATCATAATTTTCCAATTGTATTTCTGTTTGATGTTCCATTAAAGGAGCAGTAACCTTCATTACAGTAAAGGCTTTTAATACCGCTAATGATTTCCGTGCAAGACTTCGCTTTCCGCGGGTGACCCGTAAGCCTCCTCGGTCGTACCTCCCTGCGGGGTCTTACATTAGTCACTTCTCCCGCAGGAGTCTTCGTCTTCCACTCCAATCAACCGCTGGAAAGCATCATCTCTAAATGTACAGTTGAACAAATTAAAAACCCGAACTGCTTTTTCTCCCAACGAAAATTAGTTCGGGTTTTATTTAGGCTAAAACACTTTTGTCTCAGCCACCTCTTTTTTATTTTATTTTCTCCCTCTCAACCGAACGGATTACAAGTCCTACACACGTGTCAACCTATTTAATACGAACTCCTCAACCACCTCTGCTACTCCATCATCCATATTAGAAGCTGTTACATAATCAGCCTTCTCTTTAATATCTTCCGGCGCATTTCCCATGGCGACGCCAAGTCCCGCAAATTCAATCATGGTCAGGTCATTGTAGCTGTCCCCGATGGCGATGACTTCCTCTCGCTTGATTCCAAGAGGTTTGATCAAATAATCGAGGCTCGCACCTTTTGTTACCCCAAGCTGCGTGAACTCCAGGAAAAATGGCTTTGAGCGCATGACGGATAACTCCCCGTCAAGTTCTGTCTGAAGCTTCTTTTCCACTTCAACAAGCCGCTCTGCTTCTTTCAGCATAAGTGCCTTGACGACAGGTCCCTCGATCGCTTCTTTGAAATTGGGCACCACTTTCACCGGCAGTCCTGTTAACCTGCTTTCGATATCAGCGAATTCATTTGGATCTTCCACAATGATGGCATCGTCGGAATACGTAAGAATCCCGACTCCCTCACGCTTACTTAAATCGTATAATCTGTGAGCCGTTTCAGCTGACAATGTACGGCTGTATGTTTCATCATTTGTACGGCAGTTGATGATTTTAGACCCGTTAAAGGATAAAATGTAGCTGCCATATTGGTCTAGTTTCAGCTCCTTTGCCACCCAGCGCATGCCGTAAGTCGGACGTCCAGAAGCAAGGACCACCTTCACTCCGGATTCCTGGGCATCCATCAAGGCTTTCTTCGTACGTTCTGAAATCGTCTGATCATCACGAAGCAATGTATCATCTAAATCAAGCACAATCATTTTATAACTCATGAATGAAAATTCCTTTCATCAAAGAAAATTATATTATCCTACTATAACATCAAATTGATTTTTATTAAAAGGAAAGCTTTTAATGGGAGAGGGGCTGGTGAAGGTCATTGGGTAACGTGTGGTGTTTTGGAGTGATTACTATGGTTGATTACTTGGGACATACAACCTTTGATAATAAAGTTAACGATTTGAATATAATAGTTTAGTTTTGATAAAACAAGGTCTATATCGATAAAAGAATTTAACGATTCGATAATAAAATGCTGGATTTCGATATTACATCTTTGATTTCCGATAATAAAAAGTTCAAATTCGATAATAAAGACCTTGTGGACGCACAGCATCCTTTTCATTTTTAACGTTTTCAGCTTAAAAAGACAAAATTTACTCTATTCACACCGGACAATCAGAGTTTTTCATTTGATTCTCCCCAAAAAAGACCAATTACCACCAAAAAATCGGATAAAATCCAGAAATTTAGACCGCCACAAGGGCGGCCTATTGATGAAGGGACCATTTCTTCAATCGGAACTCTGCCTTTTTAGAAGCACTGAACGTAATTCTATCCAGATTCGGGGATGGATAGAAACGGGAGGTAAAGGTTTCTTCCCCTCCATTAATAAAGATTTCGACTGAAGACGTGTCGATGAAAATCTGAATGGACGTTAACTCGTTCAACGTGCATTGACGCTTTTCCATCGTTCCGTCTACATAGCTTTTACGCTCAAATGTAAAGATTTTGTCGCTGTGATGATATGAAAGTCTTGCACCATCACTGATGGTGAGGTCTAACCATCCATCTTCAATAAAAATGTCATCAAGCTGCAATTCTACCGCTTTGCCTTGGACGCCTTCCAGCTCTTTGCTTTCTTTTTCTAACGTCACAACATGCTCGACAGCAGCATCCTTACGCAGTTCAGACAGCTCCTCGACAGGAATCTGCCAGACCTTATCACCCACTACCTTCAGTTCACGCGGCAGCGTCATCGAATGAAGCCATTTATATTCAATCGTCGGGTGATCCTGTTCGTTCTGATCAGGCACACTCATCCAGCCGTAAAGGAGTCGCCTTCCTTTGTCATCGAGCGTTGTCTGCGGTGCATAGAAATCAAAACCGCGATCAAGCTCCTCGAAATCACCATGCTCGAATGCTGCACTTTCAGGATAAAAGCTTCCTATTACATATCCAGCCTGATACATATTCCGATACTTCATTCCTTCTGCCTTCAGGCCCTGAGGAGAGAAAATGAGCACATCCTCTCCGTTCAGCGTGAAGAGATCCGGGCATTCAAACATATATCCGAAGTCGGCAAGCTTCCCTTTTCCTCCTCCGGTCAGGATGCCGGAATATGTCCAGACGGCAAGATGATCGGATGTGAAGATGGCTACCGCACCTTTTAAGTCCTTTGTTTGAGCACCAACAACCATGTAATACTTCCCGTCCTGCTTCCACACCTTCGGATCACGGAAATGGGGAGTGAAGCCGTCAGGCAGATGAACGACAGGACCTTTTTTATCAAAAGTAACGCCGTCTTCTGAAACGGCAAGGCATTGATACGTTTCCCTGTTTCCTTCGTCATCTTTTACGTTCCCCGTGTAGAACGCATGGATTTTCCCATCATGTTCGATGGCGCTGCCTGAGTAGCAGCCGTTCTTCTCATACCATTCGGCTGGCGTAAGAGCGATATCTTCATGGGCCCAGTTTACCAGGTCGCTTGAGGCATAATGCCCCCAGAACTTGGCGCCGTGTCCTGTCTTGAACGGCATCCACTGATAATAAAGGTGATAGACACCTTTGGATTGGATGAAGCCATTCGGATCATTTAAAAGCCCGACTGGCGGCATAAGATGATAGTGAAGACGATAAGGATCCCGTTCAACGATTTCCTTGTTCTTATCCATTTCGGCATGCGCTTCCTGCCTCAGCTGTTCATCTCTCGTCATCTGCTATTCCTCCTCCCTTAGGTGACTGTTCACTTCTTCCAGTGTCGGAAGTGCTGTCATCGCTCCTTTTGTCGATGCTGCAAGTGCGCCGGATACCGATGCAAACCGGGCCATCTCGACAGCTTGCTCAAGCGTAAGGGATTTCATGTCTTCTTCAAATTGATGAAGTGAATACAGGATTCCTGAAACAAATGCATCGCCAGCCCCTGTCGTATCGACCGCCTTAACTTTCATCGCTGGCACACGTTCATATGAGGTTCCCTTGAACACATAGCTCCCTTCTGCCCCCAGCGTAATGATCACTAAAGGAATTTCGTACTCCTGAAGAATTTCCACACCTGCTTCTACCTCTTTTTCACCTGTAATGAACTCAAGCTCTTCTTCTGAAATCTTTAGCACATCTGCCTGCGAAAGCATGCTCTTGATTGTTTCGCGTGCATCCTCCTCCGAATCCCAAAGTCCGAGACGAAGATTGGGATCATAGGAAACGATCATTCCATTTTGCTTTGCAAGCCTAACTGCATAGTGAGTCGCTTCCTTGGAAGGGCTGCTGATCATTGAAATCGAACCGAAGTGAAGGATCTTGTGAGACGTGAAATCTTCTTCATCGATATCCTTATTTTCTAGAAAACGATCGGCGCTCGGATCGATGTAGAAGTCGAAGCTGCGCTCACCATCTTCCGCGTTGGTCACGAAAACGACTCCAGTACGTACGTCCTTGCACAAGTGCATCTGGTTCGTTCTCACACCGTAATCGTTCAATGTCTGCATCAAGTATTCTCCCAATACGTCCTCTCCCACTTTTCCTAAAAAAGTAGATTTCGCTCCTAGCCTGGCAAGACCTACTGCCACATTTGCAGGCGCGCCACCTGGACTTTTTTGAAAAGTGACATTGTCTTTATCAAGGGGGATAAAATCAATCAGTACTTCTCCAAGGGAGATGATTCCTTTCTTCATGTCCGTTCCTCCTCATTTCTTTCTTCTTATTATATAAAGCAAATCCTTACCAGCCAAAAAGCTGGTAAGGACTTCAGGGTTTATTTCGTTTCTTCTTTCCATCCTAACAGAAGTGTCGCAATGAAAGCACCTGCTACGGCAATCACAAAACCGATTCCGTAATTGATGGGATCCTGCGCGATTGCAAACATCGGAATGCCTGTCAGCCCAATTCCGTTTGCCATTACCTGTGTGAATACGACATAGGCTCCGCCAAGAGCTCCGCCGATTGCCGCGCCGATGAATGGACGGCGGTGCTTCAGGTTAACCCCGAAGATCGCAGGCTCTGTGATTCCAAGGAATGCAGAAACAGCTGCCGGAACGGCGATTTCTTTCGTCTTTTTATTTTTCGTTCTGAAGAAGACAGCAAGTGTCGCTCCACCCTGTGCGACATTTGCCATCGCCCAAATCGGTAGCAGATAGTTTCCGCCAACATTCGCCAGCAATTCCGCTTCAATCGCATGGAAACTGTGGTGAACACCAGTCAGGACAATGGTTGAGTAGAGTCCTCCGAATACAAGTCCAGCAATCGGACCGGCAGTGTTATAGACAACATCCAATACGGTTGTGATGCCATTACCAAGAACTCTTCCTAACGGACCCACAACCAACAGGGCAATAAATCCTGTAAAGATAACGGTCAAGAAAGGCGTAACAAGTAAATCTACTGCGTTTGGCACTACCTTGCGCAAGCCTTTTTCAAGCTTCGCCATCACATAAACTGTCAATAGAACCGGGATAACCGTTCCCTGATAACCAAGCATTTCAACACCCATGCCGAAGAAATCAAGCGTTTCAGGATTTGCATCCGCCAGCCCCCAAGGGTTCAGTAGTGCAGGGTGGGTCATGATTCCCCCGATTACTGCCCCAAGGTAGCCATTCGCCCCAAATTCCTTCGCGGCACTCATCCCGATCAAAATCGGCAGGATGATGAATGCGGCAGATGAAAACATATCCAGCATGACGAACAGGCCGCTTTCAGGATCCACCCATTTGTACGTTTTCATCAATCCAAGAAGACCCATCAGCATACCGGCTGCAACGATCGCCGGGATAATCGGTACGAAGATATTTGATAAAGTACGTGCGAACCTGGCAAACGGATTCATCTTACGCTTCGCTGCATCGCTGTGAGACTCTCCGGTCGGGGACTTGTCTTCCACTGAAGCCCCGACAAGCGGGCCGAAATGTTCAAACACTTTGTTGACGTTTCCCGTCCCAAAAATGATTTGGAACTGTCCCGAGCTTGAAAATGCCCCCTTTACCCCGTCAAGTTCTTCGATCGCCTCTTTATCGGCCTGACTTTCATCTTCAATGACAAGACGCAAGCGTGTCGCACAGTGAGTCGCACTGACGACATTATTTTTCCCGCCCAACAGCGGTACAAGCTTCTCAGCAACCTCGCGGTGATTCATCATGATTCCTCCTCTATTTTTATATTCAGCAACAAAAAAAGACCTAAAATATATAAGAAAATAGAGGTAGGTCATAGATAGACTTCTACCGCTGTCTTATACATTCTAGGTCTTGCCTGCATGATCAGTAACAATCCTCGATTTGAAGTTGTTTTCGACATCATTCTACAATATGAAAACGGTACCGTCAACCGTTTTCTTTTTCTTGCACTTTCTCTATGTTGTCTAAAAAGGCAGCCGATCAGCTGCCTTTTTTCAGTACATTGTGTTTTGGGTCGTTTTTCTTTGAACGTAATTCCACTCGTATATCTTTAAAAAAGGACACGCCCATCAAAATGATGACGATCGCAAACGGCAGGGCTGCGATGATCAGCATATTCTGAAGACCCTGGGTCCCGCCGAAGTAGACAACTGCAGCCGCCATCATGGACTGGATCAGTCCCCATGCCATTTTTATCTGATTGCCTGGATTCAACCGTCCATTTGTGCTGAGCATACCCAGAACAAACGTGGCAGAGTCTGCAGAAGTAATGAAGAAAATGGCGATGACAAAGATCGTCAGGATCGACATAAACGTACCGAGCGGATACTCAGCGAGTGTTCCGAATGTGGAAGTCTCCAGACTGAATTCCGAAATGGCCGCCATCCCCAGGTTCTCCAATCGTAATGCCGAAACCCCGAATACGGAGAAGAATATGAAGCATACGAGGGAAGGAAGCAATAGAACGCCAAATAAAAATTCCTTGATCGTCCGCCCTTTTGATATCCTCGCTATGAATATTCCCACGAAAGGTGCCCAGGAGATCCACCATGCCCAGTAGAAAATGGTCCAGCCATTAATCCATGTCCGCGCTTCAGAATCCATCGGAGCAATCCTAAGACTCATTTTAAAGAAATCGGCGACATAGCTGCCAAGGGTATGTGTGAACATATTCAATATCAGCAACGTCGGTCCAACGATGAATAATAGCACCAGCAGAAGGGCGGCGAGTCCCATATTGATGTTACTCAGATATTTAATCCCTTTACCGATACCCGACCATGCGGACCATATGAATAGAATGGTAGAAACAGCTAAGACGATTAACTGGACGGTAAAATTGTTCGGTATTCCAAATAAGAAGGAAAGTCCCCCGGTTATTTGAGCAGATCCGAAACCAAGAGTGGCCGCAACACCGACCACCGTCGCAAAAACAGCCAATACATCAATCCACTGACCCAGCATTCCTTTCATCCGCTTCTCTCCAAATAGCGGGATAAGGGTGGCGCTGATCAAGCCGGGAGCCCCGCGGTTGAATTTAAAGTATGCCAGGACCAGTGCCACGATTCCGTAAACGGCCCATGCATGGATTCCCCAGTGGAAAAAAGAATACTTCAATGAATCTTTCACGGCTGCATCAGTCCCGGGTTCTGCTGCAGGACTGCTGATAAATGCATGGGAAATCGGTTCGGCAGTTGTCCAGAAGACAAGGCCCATCCCCATCCCGGCACTGAAGAGCATCGCAAACCATGATGAGTTGCTGAACTCAGGTTTATCATTTTCTTTACCAAGCTTAATTTTTCCGTAACGCGAAAACATCAAGTAAACGCAGAAAAGAAGAATGGCAATGACAATCAATAAATAAAACCAGCCGAATTTATCTAAAATCCCTTGTGTGACCGATGCTGTGAATTTCTCCAAATTCTTTGGAGCTGCAGAACCCCAAACGACAACGATCAATGTAATAAATAATGCATACCAAAATACTCTTGTTGCCTGTTTCATGCTTCACCTCTCGATAATTATGTACCTTACCTATGTTAACATACCTCTAATTTCAATTTAGAAAACCACCTTTTATCAATCAGGGAAGGATATATCATACTCAGTGGTAAATTCTGTGGAAAATAAAATGAATGAGCCAAGGAAGCAATCGCCGCCTTGGTTCATTCACTTTTAGAAGGGCTGCCATGCAGCACCAAATATTCAGGTCCAATCACGAATCGCTCAGCTATTGTTTCACACTGTCATTAAAGTAACCTTTGGATATGAAGGGCGATGTAAGCAATTTCGGATTCAGGAAATTGGATGCCGTATTCTTCCTGCAAATATTCCGTTAATTGTTTTGACGTTTGATAAGCAGATTCATATTTCATTTTGATGAGATCGAACATATCCTCATCGATCGGATCGAACTGATCACCCTGCTGAATTCGGTTCAGGGCAAACCTTAGATGGGTGATGAGGCGCTGATAATTAATACTGGACTCTTGGACTTCGATATTCAGGATCTCTTCGATTTTATCGACAAAGTCTCTTAGAATCGTGGCCTGCTTCAAAGACTCGCTCATAGATGGTGCATCCATTTTGGCCGTGTGGATGTGAAGTGCTATGTGAGCGACCTCATCCTCTGGAATGTCGATTCCGAGTTTCTTCTTGATCTCCTCTTTCGCCCACATCCCGACTTCATATTCCTTTTTATACAACATCTTGATCTCGTTCAGCAGTTTATTCTTAATCGGAATTCCCTGCTGCAGCCTTTCAAGTGCAAAAGAAAGATGGTCCGTCAGTGCGATGTGGATATGATCACTTAGGGGGGCATGTAAATGGCCTTCCGCAAAAGAGATAATATTCTCCGCTATTTCAATGTGCTCCTCCGGCAGAGTGGCCAGCAGCTGCTGAAACTTCTCAGAGGAATTTCCGTGCAGCACAAATATCTTCTCGATTTTGTTCTTCGGGATGATATCATTCCGCTTCTTCTGGAACGCAATCCCGCTTCCCATCACGATCTTCTCCTGCGGCCCGTCCACTACCACCACCGCATTATTGTTCAAAACCCTAAAAATACGCATAAGGTATCCTCCGTACTATTCATTAGATTTAATGTTACCATGATTGGGTGAAAGATTACATTGATAAAGAGTTTGATTCTTCCGCTTACAAGTTCGCAGAAAATTAAGTGCTTATCTTCAAAAATGTTATTGACAATAAAATAGACAATCCATTAAAATATTTTCATAGCCATTAACACGGCATACATAAAGAATCAAGGGGCATTAGCTCAGCTGGGAGAG
Organism: Rossellomorea sp. ABR4_012; assembly: GCF_056159545.1. Classification (NCBI taxonomy): domain Bacteria; kingdom Bacillati; phylum Bacillota; class Bacilli; order Caryophanales; family Bacillaceae; genus Rossellomorea; species Rossellomorea sp. ABR4_012. Next base: position 1,230,946 of record NZ_JBSWVK010000001.1, on the reverse strand, counting down.
CGTTTGGCTGGCAGCCAAAAGGTCAGCGGTTCGATCCCGCTATGCTCCATACCAAAGAACAGGGAAAACCTTTAAGGTTTTCCCTGTTCTTTTATAATTTTCGGGTTTTCCTAATCACAAAATATCGTGATTGATATGTTTCACCCTGCCCAATCAAAGATTCTCTTTGTTGATTGATTGATCCCCGGCTTTTCCTCAGGTGGTGCAATATCCATATCCCCCACATCTTTATACCCCGTCATCAATAGCGGATTATCAACAATCCTCACAACCGCTCCCTTGGGCACGATGTCAAAAATGTCTTGAACATCTTCATTGGACAGCCGGATACAACCGAGCGATCGTTCCTTACCGATGGATTCCTCCTCATACGTGCCGTGAATGGCGTAAACCCCCATACCCAATCCTGCAGCACCAAACATATTGGCACGGATTCCTACAGGTCCCACAACACGATTCTGAACAGTGAACGTCCCTTCCGGAGTGGAATCATCTTTACCCAGCCCTACTGGTTTCAAATCGATCATATAGGGAGAGCTTTTCACCATGAGAGTAAACGACCTCTTATCCACGACGACCTCGACAGGATGAAAAGGGATTTGAATGACGTCTGCGATATTGGGATAGACCATTTTGTCTATGCTTGAAGCATTCGGATCATACACCCAGCCTCCTTTGCCTGAATGAGTAGGTGAGACCCCATTCGACCCAAGATATAGCTCCTTTGGGATGTAGCTGAGGTAATTTTCCGGATAATCATCCACAAGTGCATCCAGAGAACGCGGCGCCGACCCTTTTTCATCCATGTACGCCTTCAGGGCGGTTCGCAAAAGGTTTGTTCCAATGTAGGTATTCGAGTAGGGGTCACTGGCAGCCTGATGGTTGTTCAAGAACCGTATTTTTACAGAGTCATCAATCGCAGAATTGTATTCTGCAATGACAAATGCCTGGGACTTTATCCTTTCGCTCTTTAATGGGCGTACCTCAAGGGAAAGTCCGGGATCGGCTGTCCACACACCGTATAACAGAACACTCTTGTTCGATAGCCCGTTTCCTATGCGGACCGCTTTGTTATAAATCGAATTCTCCACCTCTTGAAGCGATGTATCTTCAGGAAAGTAAAATACGTAAGGTATATCTTCCGTCTCAAACACCACCTCCTTATCTGTACCCCACCCCTTTACACTGGAGGCGATCGTGCGGAGAGAATCTACCTTCCAAAACATGATGGCCAGAAGAAACAAGTTAAATAGAATTAGGAACACGATAAGGGATTTCATATAAATAGGAAGCTTTTTCCGATCCGGCAGCATTGGTGTCGGGGGAGGATTGAATTGTTCCTCGAGGGCCTTATATGCCTTTCTTGCCTTAAAATAATATGGGGACTCTGCATCTGCTGCATGTTTATAATGAAGATAAGCCTTCACCAGTGCTCCCTCTTCTTCATATTTCTTTCCGACATAGTAGTTCGCTTCGGAATTGTCGGGGTCCTTATACCGGAGGACCTTCTCAAAATACTGCGGGTCGTCACGTGAGACATACAAATTCCGGTGCAGCCTCAATAAATTCTTCTTCACATGACTCTCAAATAAGCTCATCGACCGTTCCCCCTTCACCTTATATTTATTATGGAAACGGGACTAATAGACCAAGTGCCCTTTGAGCGGAAATCGATGAACGGAGCGGATATTTTACAAAGCAAGAAATCCTCCTTATACTGAAACAATAGTCGTCGAAGGGTAGTGATATAGAATGCTTTACATATGGAATATCGAGAAAATCATCCAGCAAACATTATCCGATCACAACTTAGATATCAATTATGAATCGAACAACCAACTCACCGTGCCTATGAGTTATAACGTATCCCATAACATAATCAGATTTAATTACTTGAAAATCAATGGTTATATCGCGAAATTGAATATAAAGGAGACAAAGGAGAACCTTGTAAAAATCGTTCTCTACCGAGTTCTCGGCTATTATCTGGATTTTAAGAAGAATAAGCATGATACGAGGATTCTGATGTATGGTGACGATAAGGAAATAAACGAGTTAAAGGCGCAGATCGAGAAGAACGCCTGGATTTATGGGCGGAAACTGGTGCCTGAAGAGTTGTTGAGTGCTTACGATAAAATGCATGAATTGGATAAAGTATTGTTGTAATAAGTGAACCATGTTAAGAAAAGCGTCTGCCACATCAAAGGGGCAGACGCTTCTTTCATTCTTCTAGTTTTGAATATATCGATTAAAAACCTCTCCGAAATCTTTTCTCGTATTCGCATTATAATGATCGTTCAACCATTCAAATGCAAAGCCCGTCGTTTGCTTGAATTCATTTGAAATATCATTATCATGGAAGCGGTTATTCGCGATGAGATCCCTGGCCATTGATAAGCTTTTTTCTGCTGAATCGATTTTCCGCTTACCTTCCTGCTGAATGTGGGAGATTGAAAGAAGTGACTTGTAAAGGTCGGCGATTGCCTCTCCTTCTTTTTTATCGATATCCACGGAGAAGGCTTGATTGCCCATCGTAAATTTAATTTCAAGATCCAGATCGATGGTACCGGCTGTTTCGATGGACACGTTGCTGATCGGGTTCTGATAGTACTCATAACGGTAAAGATTTCGTTTGCTGCTGGAGGCTTTCTCACCATCTAAATGAATGAGCGCACGGTTGGTGAAGCAGTATTCGTCCGTTTTGGACTTGATCAGGAAGTGGATTTTCTCCCCATCCTCATTCAGTACGTAATCATCTGACTGTGTTTTATCAAAGTCTTCTCTTTTAATGATTTTTCCGATATCACTGATACCCAATGCATCACTTGCGAATTTCTTTAGCATGATTGATAACCTCTTTTCTTATTATTGATTCGGCAGTTTAAGCATTCCGCTACAAAATTAAGCGTACGTTTATACCGCCTTAAATACCGCTGTTGATTTCCGTGCAAGACTTCGCTTTCCGCGGGTGACCCGTGAGCCTCCTCGTCGCAAAGTTTAAAGGAGTTTTATCTGTCCAGCTGCAGGGCTTAGAGGCACATGTCATAAGCCAAACGGACCAAGAAGGCAAACGACGCCTTCTTGGCCGATTCGTCTTATGCCACACGCCTCTGAACAAAGCCCTTCTGCTCTTCTGTTAGGAGTCTTCGTCTTGGACTCCCATCAACAGCTGGAACGAGTTAAATACAACATTAAGCATTAACTGATTCTTCACCTACAAACTTACACTACTATGCTATCAATAATACGGGTGAATTTTAAGTATTTTGATAGAACCACAACACCTTTATTCATATGCTGAAGAGAATCATTTATTCCTTCTATTTTAGCGTAATGCAAAAGAGCCCAAGGCAGCAGGGCCTCAGGCTCTTTCAACAATGGAATCAATATATCAGATACTCTTCACGTACTTCTTTAAACTCGTCTAATTCGGTTTCCCACTGTTCTACCATTTCCTCTACGCTTCTTCCTTCTTCAATGCCTTGGCGCACCCATCCGTTTCCGATGAGGTTGTCGAAGAATGAGATGCCTGCGCTGTTTTCTGCGCGGAATTGGAAGTCTTCGGGATACATGTCATGGATTGTCTTGACGATATGCAATCCTGTCTCAACAGGTTTGAAGTCTTTTCTGTCAGTGACATGGATCTGGATTCCGTGTGACAGTTTTCCAGCATGTTTGGATGATGCCGGAGTGAAGGACGCCGCTCTGAACGTAACGCCTTTCAGCTCCAGGTCATTCAGTGCTGCTGCAAGTTCTGCTGCATTGATGAATGGTGCACCGATCAGCTCGAATGGCTTCGTTGTTCCGCGGCCTTCGGATACGTTCGTTCCTTCGATCAACGCCGCACCCGGATATACCAATGCCGTCTCAAGGGTCGGCATATTCGGGGAAGGCATCACGAACTCCAGTGGTGTTTCATTATAATACATGCTGCGCTTCCAGCCTTCCATTCCCACAACAGTCAAGTCGGCACCAATTTCAAATTCTGTATTGAATAATTTGGCAAGTTCTCCGACTGTCATACCGTGGCGAAGCGGGATGCTGTATTTACCGACGAATGAAGAATACTCCATTTCAAGTACCGGTCCTTCAACTTCTTTACCGCTTAATGGATTTGGACGATCCAGAACGATAATCGGGATATCATTTTCTTTGGCCGCTTCCATTGCATACGCCATTGTGTAGATGTATGTGTAGAAGCGGGTTCCTACATCCTGGATATCGAATAGCAGGACTTCAACGTTTTCAAGCATTTCAGGTGTCGGCTTTTTCGTTGCGCCATATAAGCTGTATACTGGAAGACCCGTTCTTTCATCGATATAGAATTCAACATATTCACCAGCCTGTGCATCCCCGCGGACACCATGCTCCGGTCCGTAAAGGGCTGTCAATTCAACATCGGGGTCATTATGCAATGTGTCTACGATACTGTTCAGCTCTTGATCGACTCCTGTCGGGTTGGTGATCAGGCCTACTTTTTTCCCTTCAATCAGGTGCTTATCTTCTTCAAGAAGCTGCTCTACACCAAGTGAGAAATCTTTGTGCTTCCCTTTCCACTTTCCATGGCCGTTTCCTTTTCCATCGTTGTCATGGGCAGATCCTGCTGACATCGTTGAAAGAATAAGGACCAGTGTGAGTAATGCGATCATCCACTTTTTCAAGGTCTTCCCCTCCTGTTTATATAAAATTAATACGTCAAGCCGTGACCGAATTCGTACAAGGTGCCTTCTTCCACGCCTGGAATTGATACCGGGAGCTTGCCGCCAGGGTTGTTTTCTCCAAAGATGGTCGCTGCTGTTGCTTTGAAGCTTGCTGTACGAAAGCCGTATTGAGCAAGATACGCGTCCACTTCGTTGTTAAAGGCCATGACGTCATATGGGTTACGGATGCCCAGTGCAATCACCGGTGCTTCTGTTTCTTCCCCTAAAGCTTTTACCAGCTGCATCTGCGCACTTTCAGGAGATCTGCCCGAAACATTATAGGTGTAGGTGCCGACAATGACAGCTGATGCTTCTCTAATTTCAGTTTTCTGTGCTTCTGTCAGCTGATAGTTTGACCCAATTTCGATGACTGATGTGTTGTCATGCTGCTGTTTCACTGCATTCCCCAGATCTTCAATAAAGGATCTGCCCACTACCACTACTTTTTCGTCTGCAGATGGGTTCAAAGGCAGGGCCTGTTCATTTTTTACTAGTGTGATGGAGCGTTCTGCCGCTTCTTTTTCAACTTGCTTATGTTCTTGGGATCCGACGATTGCACTTGCCTGTGCGATTTTCTCTTCTATTGGAAGAGGTGTTTCTTCCTTGATGACACCACGCTTGATTTTCAGTGAAAGGATTCTTTCAACGGATGCTTCAATTCGATCGACTGTCAGTTCCCCGCTGTCGACTGCATCAAGCAGGCCTTGTCTCACTTCACTTAGTCCAACTGGCATAAGGACGATATCCGTTCCTGCTTTCACCGCGCGGACAGCCGCGTCCACTGCACCGAAATGATCCGCGATCGCTTTCATGTTCATCGCATCGGTCGTGATGACACCTTCATAGCCCATTTCTTCACGCATCAGTTCTGTCAGGACTTTGTGAGAAAGAGTGGCTGGAACAGCAATTTCTTCCCCTGTTTTTTTGGAGATGGCTTTGGAATCGTCAATATTAGGGAACGTGACGTGTGCTGTCATAATGGCATCGATTCCTGCATCCATGGCTTTCTGGAACGGATACAGCTCCACTTCCATCAAGCGCTCTTTATCATGCGGCACTTCAGGAAGTCCCAAGTGAGAGTCCACAGCCGTATCACCGTGACCAGGGAAATGCTTGGCTGTCGCTGCTACACCGGTTGATTGAAGTCCTTCCGTATAAGCCACACCCATTTCAGCGACCAATTCAGGATCTTCCCCGAAAGAACGAACACCGATTACCGGGTTGTCAGGATTATTGTTGACGTCCATCACTGGTGCAAAGTTAACGTTGATTCCAAGCGAATGCAGCTCTTCACCGATTGCTTTTCCAACTTTGTGAGCAATCTCAGGAGATCTTGTGGCACCTAATGCCATATTCCCTGGAAAGTCGGTACCTGATTGAAGACGTGTGACGATCCCGCCTTCCTGGTCAATTGTCATCAGTAATCCATATTTTTCTGAAGCATCTTGATAATCGGCTACCAATTTTGTCGTTTGTTCCGTTGTGACAACATTCTCACGGAATAAAATAACCCCGCCGAGATGATAATCCTTAACCAGCTGTTCGATTTCAGGAAGCATTTCCGTTACGTTTTCTCCGTCCCAGTTCCTGAAGTCTGGCATCAGCATCTGACCGATTTTTTCTTCGATTGTCATGTTCGTGATGGCTTCATCTACAAGGTCATAGCGCTCTCCTTCTTCCTTTACGATCATAGCCTTGGATGCCGGTTTACCTTTTTTCCCTTTTTCAGGAGCAGGTTTTACATGGACGGCAATGCGGTCTGTGAATTCGCCGTTTGTCAATTTTATAAAGGACTTACCGTTCTTACCTGTTAACGTTACATTTCCATTATCATCTACAGCCGCTACATTCTTGTTGGATGAGCTCCAGTCGAGGCCTTCCGATACAAATGTGAAGTGACCGTCCTCATAAACATTCAGGGCCTTCAATCCGATTCCCTTACCGGAATTCGACACATCCACTTGCGGAGCGTTTTGATAGATCACGAGATCTTTCAACGGGCTCTCTGCTTTCGCATGATTCATCGGCAATCCCGAGATGATCATCGCGAGTACCAGAATGGATAAAGAAAATACCTTGTAAGCATGTTTCATCTTTTCTCCTCCTTTTATTTAATAGCTTCGTTTCTCCCAGCCTGTGAATACGGGTTGAAGCTTTTCACCATTTGAAAGGTTCAGTTGAATATCTTTTACGTACCAGCCGCGGTAATTCGCATACGAATCTGTTTCGTAGTTAAAACGAATGAATTTTGTGTCTGCCGGTATCAAGACTTCTTTTTCCGACCAGTCTTCACTGTTTCCTGTAAAAGAAGTTCCGGCAGCCGTCCATATTTCTCCATCAGTCGATGTTTCTACATGACCGAAGTCCGAATCATTCTCAATCCGGTACCAGGTATCAAAAGATAAAGAAGCATTCTCCTCAATATTCACTTCTGCCGTCAAACTGCGGTTCAATTGATCACCATATCCTGAAAACCAAGCTTCCTCTTTCTTAGGCATTTCTACCGGGATCGAATCTGCAACGAAACGCGCAAATGGACGTCTGACCGTATTGGTCGATACCGTGCTTCTTGATGGATGGACACGGTTGGTCAGCAGGATGGCAATCGTATCATTATCCTGGTTCACGACGATTGATGTCCCGGTATAACCTGTGTGACCAAGAGAGTTCTCATCTGATAACCCATCCATGAACCACCCCTGGTTCAGCTCCCAGCCAAGTCCGTGGTCATCGCTGGGAAATTCCGGAATCTGATTTTCAGAAAGCAGTTTGATCGTTTCAGGCTTCAGGATCTGCTTATTTCCATAGCGTCCCTCTTTTACAAACATGTGAGCAAATTTAGCCAGATCTTCTGCAGTGGAGAAAACACCTGCATGCCCTGCAACACCGTCCTGTGACCAGGCATTCTCATCATGCACTTCCCCCCATACTAGCCCTCTTCCGACCGCAGGCTGATATTCTGTTGCAGCGATTCTTTCTTTCAGTTCAGCTGGAGGGTTATACATTGTATCTTCCATTCCGATGGGCTCTGTGATATTTTCTTTCACAAATTCATCAAGGCGCTGCCCGGATAATCGTTCAATTATGGCACCCAATGTAATCATGTTTAAATCACTGTATGTATAGGCGGTGCCGGGTTCGTTCGCAAGCGGATGATTAAAGACAATCTGCATCCTGTCTTCTCTATCATTCCCTTTACTATAAAGTGGAATCCATGCCGTGAATCCGGATGTATGAGTCATCAACTGTCTGATCGTGACATCTTCCTTCCCATTCTCAGCAAACTCAGGGATATACTCCGCAACAGGATCATCCAGCCCGAATGCTCCATCCTCATAAAGGATCATCGCTGCTGTCGTGGTAAAGATTTTACTGATGGATGCGAGGTCGAAAATCGTATCCTTCTCCATCGCGATCGGCGAGTCTGCTTCAGTGAAATCACCATCCGTATACCGGTAAGCATCTCCGTAAGCATCATGTTTTACGATATGTCCGCTTCTCGCGACAAGCGCGACAGCCCCCGGCATGACACCTTCAGCAATCTTCTCTTCCATCAAAGGGTCGATCTGATCCAACGTCGATTGCATCATACCTGCTCCCCGTGCTGAACCGGGGTGAAGGACAGGTGATGATGGTGCAGGATTCCCCCATGAGAATGCAGGATGTGCCCGAACTTGTTCCGCTTCCGATACTGACCTGTCATTTTCCCCACCTTGAGCAAGTACTGCGGGACTAAATAACGAAGTACACATCAAAGCGGTTAAAGCCATTGAAACTGATTTCTTTTTCATCCATCTTTCCCTCCTTTTAGTTATTAATGTAAGGGTTTCCAATTACTCTACTATTCTAGTTTATGGAATTAAAAGTATAGATGTCTATACCACTTAAGTCCTGTTAACGAGCAGAATGTCGGAATTAGGTATGACATATGAACTGTTTTGAAAATTTCGATTATTTATATTGAAAAATCAGGCATATGTGCGCATGGGTGAATGCTCTTCAACTAAAGTTTCCATATAATGGTTTTTGATAATATAATTGTTTTTTTGATAATAAAAAGTTTGTTTTTGATAAAATATTTGGATTTTTGATAATATGATGCCGGTTTTTGATAATATATCCGGCGTTTTGTCTCCAAAACTCCAAGAATCCCTTGAAAAACCTCTGGCAGCTGTTATATTCGATTAAAATTCTAAAAACCCATCCATTTTTGAACCCGAACCAATAACTTTTATATAATCTTCATAAGAATTAAATCAAGAAAGCGAGGCGGTTGTATGGGTAAACCGATCATCGTCCTGATCAGGCAGGATCTCCGTCTGCATGACCATCCCGCTCTTTATCATGCATCCAAGGCAGGGCAGGTCATTCCGCTCTACGTTCATGATAGAAGCCTGTCAGGATTAGGTGAGGCAAAGAAATGGTGGCTCCACCGGAACCTGGAGTATTTTCAGGAATCTCTGGAAGCGATCGGCGGTTACCTGCTGTTTGATAGAGGGGAACTGAAAGATGTGCTCCCAAAGTGGATTGAAAGGACAGGGGCAAGTGCTGTCTATTGGAATCGGGTATATGAACCTGTGACATTTGAAAAGGATAAGAAGCTTGCCGATAAGCTGTCTTCGCAAGGTCTTGAGGTTAAAACGTTTGAAGGGACCCTGCTCCTTCCACCTTGGAAGATTACGAAAAGTGATGGGTCTCCTTATAAAGTATACACATCATACTATAAGGCTCTTAGAAAAGAAGATATTCCTAAGCCTGTTCCAAAGGTAAAATCATTGTCTGTACCTTATACTGATGAAAAGGGACTTTTGCTTAAGGACTTACATCTATTTCCGAAAATCACCTGGTATAAGATCATGGAGAACATCTGGGATCCAGGCGAGGAAGCGGCGATTAAACGATTGAAGCGGTTCAGCAAAGAAGTCCAGGATTATGATGAGGGAAGGGATTATCCAGCGGCAGGCCTCCATTCCACTCTTTCCCCCTACTTAGCAGTCGGCGCTGTTTCTGTTAGGAGAGTGTTTCTTCACTTCACTGAACGTATGGAAAAACAAACCGAGCCGTTCATCAAACAGCTGATATGGAGAGACTTCTCCTACTCCGTGCTCATGCACTTCCCGCAATCGGAAGAAGAGCCTCTCCATGAGAAGTTCAAAGCATTCGAGTGGGAAGACAATGATTCACATTGGCAAAGCTGGGCCAAAGGAAAAACCGGTTATCCAATCGTCGACGCCGGCATGAGGGAATTATGGGCGACCGGATTCATGCACAACCGTGTCCGGATGATCACCGCCTCCTTTTTAACCAAGCAGCTGTTGATCCCATGGCAAAAAGGTGCGGGGTGGTTCCTTGATACGTTGATCGATGCCGATACTGCAAACAATTCGATGGGCTGGCAATGGGTTGCCGGAAGCGGCTTTGACTCGTCGCCCTACTTCCGCATATTCAACCCTACCCTCCAAAGCGAGAAATTTGATGGAGACGGGAAGTATATCCGGATGTGGGTACCTGAACTGAATGACATGCCTGACAAGTATATCCATTCTCCTTCGACTGCCCCTGATGAGGTTTTGGAGAAAGCCGGAGTGAAGCTTGGCAAGGATTATCCTTATCCGATCGTCGATCATAAAGCGGCAAGAAAAAGAGCGCTCGATCGGTTCGAGGAGATAAAATAAAAGGAGTACCGCTCAATCATGGAGCGGTACTCCTTTTATTTGGGAAGAACCTTTTTGAATAAGAGTGCCGTACTAAATGTCATAAAGATCAAAATAAAGACGCTGGCAATCGAGGTAAGCCCCATGCTTTCTTCAAAACCGTCTAATATCCCAGAATAAATTCCTGCCATGATGGCTGTTAGAATGATGCTGCTGGTACGCAAAGAGATCTCCCCCCTTTCATGTTTCTGATTTACGATCATAATAAAGCCACAGCAAACGCCACAGCCCAGCTTCCTCCAAGGAAGATCAGGCTTGAAATGAAATACAGACTCACTTCAGGGGTACCGGACGCTTCATATTGATATTTATAAGAGTTGTTTGTTACAAACTTAGCGAAGGTGCTGTCCATATTCCTATGGGCTTTATTCGTGATATTCGTGACCCAGCCCAGCCCAAAAAAGCATAGGCTTGATATAAAAAAGGTATTAATCATCCCCAACCCGCTAAGGACACTCATGATGGATGAGCTGCCAGCCATTATGAACAGAAGAATCATGATGATCGTTAGTTTCAAATATTTAGGGTTTACCCTTTTCTCAAGGATCTTACATACAAAGTCAATTAAAAAAACAAATGGCGTCAAAATTATCAACAGGAAAATCGGAAAAACCAAATACATATAAAAGTTCATGGAAAGATCCCCTCTCCCCTAAGCAAGACTGCTCCATTCAATTATACTCCACAAAATTGGAAAAAGTCTCCATAAAAAGATCCCCCTAGGTTTTTTCCACAAATTTCAAAACTTTTCCTCAAATGTATACGTCAAATTGGTAGAATGGAGAGGACGAAAGCGGGTGATTTTTTGCAAAAAAATCAAAAAGTAGCCTTTCCTGACTCATCAAGGGACCTCATTCTGGAAAAAGCGATGAGTGAGTATGGCAACGATATTTATTACATAGTGTATTCGTACGTGAAGGATCACAGCCTGGCTGAAGATTTGACCCAGGAAGTGTTTGTGAAGGTCTACAAGAAGATGGACACCTTTCGCGAAGAATCCTCTTTAAAGACATGGATCGTCCGAATGGCGATCAATCACTGCAAGGACTATCTAAGGCGGTGGGATACGAGGATGATCTCGTTCACACATACCATCAATGACATGGTGAAGGGAAAATTCGGCACACCTGAGCAAAACCTTATTCAAGAAGAAACCAACAGTGAACTCATACAGAATTTATTATCATTGCCAGTGAAATATCGTGAAATCATCTTTTTATTTTATTTTGAAGAAATGAAGCTGGCCGAGATTGCACAGTGCATGGATTTGAACATCAACACAGTCAAGACACGTTTAGCAAAAGGAAGAAAATTGCTGGGTGCCGCCTACCAAAACAGTGAGGTGTATAACAATGGATGAATTGAGCCGTCTCCGTGCAAGGATGAAAAAAGAAACGTTCAAGGATCACGGGTTCACTGAAAAAATGAGAAGGAATATTTTAGATGAGATACATTCTGGCAGAAGCAAATCTTTCCATAACAGAAAGCCTGTGCTTGCCCCGGTAATGTCAGCAGTATTCATGATGGCCTGCCTTAGCTTGTTTGTTTATTTCGGCGGGAGCCAGCTTGGGTTATTCCAAGACGGTAAGAATGCGAGTCAAGCTGATTTTTATCAACTGGACCTTCATGTGGATGAAGATGCTGCAAAATGGAGTGAAAAGATCGAATTGCCGACGATCATTCCTTTTGAAGTTGTGGATCGAACCTACAAACATACTCCTCAAGATGAATTTGATATCTTTTCTATCAAATTAATAGGCCCGGAAAAGCAAAGATTGACGATCACCCTGGATATCGGTATTGAATCAGGTACCCCAGCAATGTACGAACCTGTGAAAATCGGTGATGTAACAGGCAGCTACCGTGAAAATAGGGAATGGAAAACGAGTAACCTTTCCTGGTATAAAGATGGCACCTTTTACTCAATAGGCTACAATCCACGCACATCTGATGTCGTTCTGAGGAAAGAAGATATGGTCAGGATTGCGGAGTCCTTTCAGAACTGAACTTAAAAATGATTATGTCGCTGGACATAATCATTTTTTTTTATCTAATGAGAACCATAGGTTGTTTTAACATAGTTATTGTTTTTATCATAATAAACTTTTTTCCAGTATTGCTCACTCGTATCAGAGTAGTTGTAAATAACATAAGAGGTCGTTCTGTTGAGCCCCTCATACTTCCATGATAGACTTCCGTATCCTCCCGGAGGCCCTTCGATGCTCCTGTTGAAATCCCCTGCTGCCGAAGCTTGGATTCCAATGACTGTCATCGCTGAAAAAATAAGCCCCAACGCAAGTAGTGCTTTCATTCCTTTTCTCCATGCGCTTTTCACCCTTCCATCCCCCTACTATTCCATTTATTACAAATTACAATACTCTCTTAGCATAATTCCATTTATTGTATTTTTCAATAGAGTAATAGATAAAAAGGATGTAATAAATGGTCGTTTGGGGGAGCATGGTAGATCATCGGCAGTCTATTATGATTCTACCTTCTTTCTCCTGCAATGGTTTCAGCCCTCATTTCTTCGTTCTCAACGTATAAATGAACAACAAGGATTTGCTCTTTTATTTCCTTGTTCGAATCCAGAAGTGTCTCAAATGAGGTTTTAATGATTCTTCCTTCAATAAAGCAGGATTCTTCCCGTTCATCCTTAAACGTTAAAAGGGTCCCTGCCTCTTTCATCTTCAATAAAGGCGTAATATCTTCAAACTTCTGCTTGTGAAAAATGTCCGACTGTCCCTCTATACAAAAGTGAACGTTCACAGCACAACTCTCCTTGTCTTAAAGTTTATCGTTTTACGCTTTTAGTACCCGCCACAGCTGGAACCAAAACATGCTCCCTCCCACCAAAAGATTAAAATAAAAAACCTCCAGCAAAACAGTCTCTTAAAAGGGAAAATTTCACACTTTACTTTTCGAAATTTTCCTTATTTTCTAATATACTCGTGATATACTCTTTTTAAAGGAGAGCTATTTTCCAAAAGATTGCTGCTTTTCGTACATAGTCTAGCTGTCCGATTGCAACTTGTAGACGTGCTCTTTTCGCACTCAAGCTATGTTAGAGACAGACTTACCATCGAAAATACCATGTGTAAAGCGGCAAAGTATGCGAAAAGAGCCTAAAGGAGAGATGAAGATGACAACGACAACTTATCCGATCTTTGAAACGGAGCGTCTGATCTTAAGGCAGATCACCAAAGAGGACGTCAATTTTTTATTTGAACACTATACTTCGAGGGAAGTCCTGCAATATTTCGGCATGAGCCCCATCTCTTCTAAAGAAGTGGCCGAGAAAATGGTGGAGAACTTCGAAAAACAGCTCGACGTCGGAGGCCCGATGCGCTGGGCGATCGTGGATAAAAGCACGGATCAGATGATGGGAACATGCGGTTTCCACGGAATCGCAAAGCCCTATAAACGATGCGAAATTGGATACGACCTTCATCCGGATTACTGGGGGAACGGCATCATGGGGGAAGCGTTAAAACCGCTTATTACGTATCTTTTTATCGAAAGAGAAATGAACCGCATAGGGGCGGTTATCGTACCGAATAACCAGGCTTCATCCAGAGTCGTGGAAAAGCTGGGTTTCCGCCGCGAAGGGCTGCTGCGGGAATATATTCTGCAGGAAGACATCATGTATGATGCCTATATGTATAGTATGTTAAAGAAAGAATGGCTGGATTAGTTATGAGATAACCCTGTTTGGGCAATAATGGTCAGTGCGGATTAACAAATGCGCAAGCACCTGGTCATGCCCTGCACACATACGGCGAGCTTGCATAAAAGGCGTTCTTTTGCCTTTAAGCAAGCTCGCCTTTTATTAACGAGCCAGGATGCCGGCGCGGGACGACCTCGTCCATTATGAAGAAGGAGGCTGGTTGAATGGTTCAGCAGCTGTTTCATCAATTCTTGCGCTGGCCTTTATTATTGCGGATTTTCCTAATAGCCATAAGTTTGATGACGTTATTTGGCATCCTTATACACTTTATCGAACCTGACACGTTTCCGTCCTATTTTGATGGGATATGGTGGGCCATCATTACGATGTCGACAGTGGGGTATGGTGACCTGGTTCCCGCTTCAAATGAAGGCAGGGTTTTTGGAATCCTCCTTATCCTGGTCGGTGCGGGATTCCTGTCTACATACTTTATTACATTAGCGACCAATACAGTGATGTCGCAAAACGCCTATATGGAAGGAAAAGCGGAATTCAAAGGAAAAGGACATGTGGTGATCATAGGCTGGAATGAACGTGCAAGGGAAATTATCGGTCAGTTGAACTCGCTTCATTTCCGCGGACAAATCATATTGATTGACGAAACGCTTGAAAAGAATCCATACAGGAATCACCATATCCATTTTATCAAGGGGACTCCGTTTAAGGATAAGGTCCTGAAAAAAGCAAGTATGCAGGAAGCTTCCGTCGCCATCATCACCGCGGATCAGAATCGCAATGAAGTGGAAGCAGATATGCATACGGTCCTGACGCTGCTCGCGGTGAAAGGGAATCATCCCGATGTGTATACCGTGGTGGAAATCCTTCAGAAGGACCAGGTCATAAATGCTGAGCGTGCGGGGGCGGATGAAGTGGTTCAAACCAATATGCAAACCAGCTATGTCATGATCAACAGCGTCATTTCACAGGGAATGTCAAAAACAATCCTGAAGCTGTTGAATCATCTTAAAGGGAATCACCTGCAGCTTGTACCGATTACAGAGGATTGTGTGAATGAAACCTTTCAAAGTTTAAGCCAGAGGCTTCTGCAACGAAATATCATTCTGCTCGGAATTAAAAAGGGAGATGAAACATCAGTGAATCCCTCTTTGACGACAATTGTTGAAGCTTCTGATGAATTGCTTGTCATCACTAATGAAACAACTTCTCAAAAAAAATGAAGCTGACTCCTCTCTTACCATTGGGTCAGCTTCTTAAAATTGGTTCACCATTCTTGAAATCTTAATTTGTCATGATGACATCTTCCAGCTCTTTTACCAATTCCCGGCCGATGTCCACATATTTGTCTGGAATACTTGAGTCAGGATCCTCGGGCTCGGAAAATTGATTGACTGTCCCTGAGAAGTCACCTGCAGAGGCAAAGTCATCAAGACCTCTTTGGTACTTATGTCCAAGCAGGAACGGCTTTCCGAATTCAACTGTCGCCCCTCTGGAATCAAGCTGACCGTCAACCGCCCTGAACGGGACACGCAGGAATTGATAGCCGACCTCGTCGTCTATTTTATAATCAAAGTATCCATGGTCGTAATCCCAGTTGCCGCCGATTGTATATCCGAGCGGCTTCAGCAGCTGTTCGAGCTTGTACAATTGATAATGTTTACCTTCAATAGTGGATGAAAGCTCAATCACTCACATCAATCCCCTTTCTTTAGGAGTAGTTTTTCCTAAAGCGGGGGAAAGATGTATAAGAAAAGCGGAGGAGGCTTGCTCAGCCCCGACAGGCATAAGATGAATGGGCCGGGAAGGCGTTTTTTGCCTTCTTGGACCATTTAGCTTATGACCTCGAGGGGCTAGCCGCCGGAGCTGGACAATTCTCGAAGGGAAATTTACAACTTCTATTTATTTAAAAGAGCACGGGGATTTGGATCCGCGTGCTCTTTTTCTATGAAAATTTATTTCAATCGCTTTTCAAGTTCAGCTTTCTTTTCTTCAAATCCAGGCTTGCCAAGAAGAGCAAACATGTTCACTTTGTATGCCTCAACTCCAGGCTGGTCGAATGGATTGACACCAAGAAGGTATCCGCTCATCGCACATGCTTTCTCGAAGAAGTATACCAGATAGCCAAATGTATATGCATCCATCGCCGGGATTTCAACAATCAGGTTAGGCACACCGCCATCTGTATGTGCAAGAAGCGTACCTTCGAATGCTTTGTTGTTCACAAAATCAACCGTTTCACCAGCAAGGTAGTTCAATCCATCCAGGTCACTCTCTGCTTTTTCAATCTTCAGCTCGTGACGAGGCTCCTGTACTTTGATAACCGTTTCAAAAAGGTCACGGCGCCCTTCCTGAACATATTGTCCAAGAGAATGAAGATCTGTCGAGAAGTTAGCGGATGAAGGGAAGATCCCTTTCTGATCTTTTCCTTCACTTTCGCCGAACAGCTGCTTCCACCATTCAGAGAAATATTGCAGACCAGGCTCATAGTTGATCAGCATTTCAATTGTCTTGCCTTTATTGTAAAGGACATTTCGGACTGCAGCATACTGATATGCCGCGTTCTCAGTCAGTTCAGACTTGCTGAAGTCTTCGCGCGCCTCGGCAGCACCCTTCATCATCTGTTCGATTTCAACACCGCTCACCGCGATCGGAAGAAGACCAACCGCTGTAAGAACAGAATAACGGCCGCCAACATCATCAGGTACAACAAACGTTTCGTAGCCTTCGTCATTAGCAAGTGTTTTCAAGGCACCCTTTGCTTTATCGGTTGTTGCATAGATACGCTTGCGTGCTTCTTCGAGACCATACTTCTCTTCCAGCATCTTACGGAAGATACGGAAAGCGATCGCCGGCTCAGTAGTCGTTCCAGACTTCGAAATCACGTTGATAGAGAAGTCTTTTCCTTCAAGCAGATCAATCAAGTCTTTCATATAAGTCGAGCTGATGTTCTGACCAAGGAAAAGAACCTGAGGAGTAGAACGCTTCTCTTTCGGAAGAGCATTGTAGAAGCTGTGGTTCAGCATTTCAATTGCAGCACGGGCTCCAAGGTATGATCCGCCGATCCCGATGACAAGCAGGACATCAGAATCATTCTTGATTTTTTCAGATGATTTCTGGATGCGGGAGAATTCTTCTTTATCATAATCCACCGGAAGATCGACCCATCCCAAGAAGTCACTTCCTGCACCTGTTTGTTCGTGTAAAGAATGATGCGCAACTTTCACTGCATCACTTAAGTATGTAAGTTCATGTTCTCCAAAAAACGATAACGCTTTTGAATAATCAAAACGAATGTGTGTCATAACCATCCTCCGATTAAATTATTTTCTTCTATCTCACTTTATCGAATGCTGAGACGATAATCAAGAATGCTCCCTTTTTGAAAGCGCAGTCATGATGGAATTTTTCTTAAAACATTCTTTCTAGTTGATTTTGCCCTGATTTAAGTGATTCAAAACAAAGATTCGACGTTGAATACCGCTGTTGATTTCCGTGGAAGACTTCGCTTTCCGCGGGTAGCCCGTGAGCCTCCTCAGTCGTACCTCCCTGCGGGGTCTCACATTAGCTACTTTTCCCGCAGGAGTCTTCGTCTTCCACTCCAATCAAAAGCTGGAATCACCCTGAAATTAATAATGGACGATTTCATAAATTAAACACAAGGTTAGGTTTTTCTTATAAATTGAGAGCAACTTTCGTTTCATGTCAGATTTTTCACTAATATCATCCTACAAAAAAGAGCAGCCATAAACGCTGCTCTCTTTGATGGATATTATAAAGAAGCTCTCAATATTGAAAGAACGTCTTCTTTGTTGAGTTTGTTGAAGTTGCCGAATTCCCCGTTGGCCATGGCTTTGTCGGCCATGACGTCCAGCTTGCTGTCATCGATATCATAATCTGCAAGGGTTGATGGTGCACCGATGGAGCTCCAGAACTCACGAAGTTTCCTGATTCCTTCAAGCGCCGTTTCTTCTTCTGTCTTTCCAGTGGGATCGACATCAAATACACGCTCGGCCATTTGTGCAAAACGAGACGGGTTCACTTTCAGGTTATGTTTCATCCAGTTCGGGAAGAGGATTGCAAGACCGCCTGCATGAGGGATATCATACACCGCTGAAACCGCATGCTCGATATTATGGCTTGCCCAGTCGCCGCGGTAGCCCATTTGAAGCATACCGTTCAGCGCAATCGTTCCTGAATACAGAATCGTTTCACGAAGCTCGTAATTTTCTAGATCATTGATCAATTTCGGAGCCGTTTCAATGACTGTTCTTAATGTGCTTTCACACATGCGGTCCTGTAACGGAGTATTGGTTGCATCATTGAAATACTGCTCGAATACGTGAGACATCATGTCCACCATACCGTAGACAGTGTGGTTCTTAGGCACTGTGAATGTATTCACCGGATCAAGGATCGAGAACTGCGGGAATGTAACCGGGCTGCCCCAGCCATACTTCTCCTGTGTTTCCCAATTCGTGATGACTGATCCTGCATTCATTTCAGAACCTGTCGCAGCAAGTGTCAGCACCGTCCCGAATGGAAGGGCTTCGTGTGCCACAGCTTTCTTCGTGACCAGATCCCATGCATCGCCATCATATTTTGCTCCGGCTGCAATTGCTTTTGTACAGTCGATGACACTGCCTCCGCCGACTGCAAGGAGGAAATCGATGTCGTTTTCCTTACAGATCTTCACCCCTTCTCTAACAGAAGAAAGACGGGGATTCGGATCCACACCCGGAAGCTCATGCAGTTCAGCATCAATACTATTTAAAATGGATACCACTTCATCATAGAGTCCGTTACGTTTAATGCTTCCTCCACCATATACGAGAAGCACTTTCTTTCCATATTGAGGTACCAATTCTTTCAATTGTTCCACTTGACCCTTACCAAAGATCAGCTTGGTCGGGTTATAGTAAGTAAAAGTATTCATCCTATGTTACCTCCTTTTATAATGACAGACTTGACAATCCATGCTGCCTGTTCACTCACCTTTCTATTATCGAATATATCTTTCCCAAATTGCAAAGAACTTGCACACAGAAATACTTTCAAGTGTGGAATAAGTGTAAAGGGTTTGGACATCTTATAAATGAGCCATTGTTTAAGGAGGAAAATGACATGAGTGCAATTCAACGTATTGCTCTGGTTCTGACGATCATCGGTGCCATTAACTGGGGACTAATCGGATTCTTCCAATTTGACCTGGTAGCGGCCATCTTCGGTGGACAAGATTCTGCGCTATCTCGCATCATCTACGGTTTAGTAGGAATCGCCGGTCTCATAAATCTCGGATTATTATTCAAGCCAACAGAAGAGATCGAGAGAGAACCGCACACAGAACCTACACGCTAACTCTAATGATAAAGGCCCGCCCCTCTTTTCAAGCAAAGGGGGACGGGCTTTTTATATTTTTGATTTACAGACTTGGCAATTTCCTTTATTTGTTAAAGTCAGCATAAATCCAAATAATCCAGCATATATCGTGAAAAGTCAGCATAAAACGAAAAAAGTCAGCATAAAATTATTCCTGCCACTAAAAGTAGACAAAAACCATCAGTAAATCTATCCAAAAAACACAAAAAAGGTGACTCATTCGCCTAAGCGTGAGTCACCCAACCATCATTTCAGCAGTTTTTTTAGGATTTTCAATCCAAATTTCGCGTTCGGATAACGGAAACTGAAGTCAAATTTGGTGGTCTGTTTCAGAATACTTTTATAATGAGAGAACGTAGCGAAACTAGACTCCCCATGATAATTCCCGATTCCGCTTTCCCCCACTCCTCCGAAGGGAAGATAAGGGGTGGCAAGATGCATAAGCGTGTCGTTTACACATCCCCCTCCGTAGGAAATGGAACTGTTTACTCTATCCGCCACATTGTCATCACTTGTAAACAAGTAAAGGGCCAAAGGCTTGGGACGTTCATTGATGAACTCGATCACTTCATCCAGGCTCACATATTCCAACACCGGGAATATCGGTCCGAAGATCTCATCCTGCATGACAGGGACGGATTGGTCTTTAGGAACCATGAGAGTCGGTTCGATTTTTAGACTGGCATGGTCCACCCTGCCGCCAGTCACAATCTCGCCGTCCTGCAGATAGTCCGTCAGCCTATTGAAGTGTCGTTCATTCACTATTTTTCCGTAGGTATCATTCGTCAACGGATTTTTCCCATAAAAATCCCGGACTGCTTTCTGAAATTCTTTAACGAATGCTTCTTTCACTTTCTGATGAACGAAGAGATAATCTGGCGCAACGCAGGTCTGCCCGGCATTCGTCACTTTACCGAAGGCGATGCGTTTGGCAGCAAGCGGTATATTTGCTGTTTCGTCCACGATGCAGGGGCTCTTTCCTCCGAGCTCTAATGTTACTGGGATAAGCTGTTTTGCTGCCGCTTCCATGATCACCTTCCCTACAGGTACGCTTCCCGTAAAGAAAATATAATCAAAGGGCTGTTCCAGTAAACACTGTGTTGTTTCTACTCCGCCCTCAATGACCGAGATATATTCCGGGTCGAAATGTGAATGAATCATACCGGCGATCAAATTAGACGTATGAGGTGTCAGCTCTGAAGGCTTGATGATTACCGTATTACCCGCAGCAATCGCACCGATGATAGGAGAAAGCGCCAGCTGTAGAGGGTAATTCCACGGTGCGATGATGAGTGCAGCTCCGTATGGTTCAGGGACTTTATATGCTTTCGACCCGACATGCGTTTTCGCTGTTTTTACCTTAACAGGGGCAGCCCATTCATCGATATGCTTTAGCGTAAATCTGATTTCTTCAAGCAGAATCCCGATTTCTGTAGCATAGGTTTCCATTTCAGATTTATTCAAATCCTGTTTTAATGCTTGCAGGATTTCTTTTTCATGATCTTTTATGACTTCAGCCAGCTTTTCAAGCGTTTGTTTTCGCACGTCCAGCTGCTTCGTCTTGCCTTCTTTATAAAATTGCTTTTGTCTGCCTATTGCGTTTTGTATGGATTCTCGGGATGCTTCATTACTTACTGTCGTCAATAAGATCCCTCCTAAAAATAATTTTCACCTTATTGTAAATATAGCATGAAAAGGCATTTTAATTCTTTTATAAAACTCTGAAAAACAAAAGAACCTGCCCCCGAATAACTCGAGAACAGGTTCTTACTATATGATGGGATTATACCCAACCTCTGAATCTTGACGCCTCTGCCATTTTGCGTGCGCCGACCATGTATGCGGCAAGGCGCATATTAACCCGGCGATTCTGAGATGTTTCGTATACATTGTTGAAAGCATCAATAAGTTTAGCTTCAAGCTTCTCGTTTACTTCTTCTTCGGACCAGTAGTACCCTTGATTGTTCTGGACCCATTCAAAGTAGGATACCGTTACTCCCCCAGCACTTGCCAGTACATCGGGAACAAGCAGGATTCCTCTCTCTGAAAGGATGCGTGTCGCTTCAAGAGTAGTAGGTCCATTTGCAGCTTCTACCACAATGGATGCTTTGATATCATGGACATTCTTTTCCGTGATTTGATTTGAGATCGCTGCCGGGACAAGGATATCACAGTCAAGTTCCAGCAGTTCTTTATTCGTGATCGTATTTTCGAATAATGTCGTTACGGTTCCGAAACTGTCACGGCGATCCAATAGGTAATCAATATCAAGACCAGCAGGATCGTGCAGCGCACCTTGGGCGTCAGAGATGGCAATCACTTTTGCACCGGCATCGTGCATGAACTTCGCCAGGAAACTTCCTGCGTTTCCGAAGCCTTGGATCACGACGCGTGCATCTTTGATATCGATGCCGCGTTTCTTGGCCGCTTGCTCGATACAGATGGTTACCCCTTGAGCCGTTGCCTTTTCACGTCCCTGAGACCCGCCAAGCACAATCGGTTTCCCGGTGATGAAGCCTGGTGAATCATTCTCACGAAGCCGGCTGTACTCATCCATCATCCAAGCCATGATCTGCGAGTTCGTATATACGTCAGGTGCAGGAATATCCTTGGTAGGACCTACAATCTGGCTGATCGCGCGAACATATCCGCGGCTTAATTTTTCAAGCTCAGTGAAAGACATCGTACGAGGATCACAAATGATCCCGCCTTTTCCTCCGCCATAAGGCAGGTCGACGATACCGCATTTTAAACTCATCCACATGGATAAGGCTTTTACTTCTTCTTCATCCACTTCGGGGTGAAAACGAACGCCACCCTTAGTAGGACCGACTGCATCGTTATGCTGCGCACGGTAACCGGTAAACACTTTGATGCTGCCGTCATCCATTCGCACTGGAATCCGGACGGTCAACATGCGGATCGGCTCTTTCAGAAGTTCATACATTTCCTCGGAATAACCAAGCTTTGATAAAGCATCACTTATGACATGCTGTGTAGAAGTAAACAGATTAAGGTTTTCTCCCATTTTAAACATTCGCCTCTTTATTATGTGATCTGAAACGTAGTAATTGTAACATATTACCTTGTACTAAACCATTGGCATTTTCAAAAAATTTATTATTCTTGATTTCGCGCTTTAAAGGGACACTAACTATCTATTCAATGCTGATGAAAAACGTTAAAATAAAGCATTTTCAGGGTGCCACCCATATCCATCAGTGTTATTTTGAAAGCACCTTTTTAATGCGATCGATTGCCCAATCAAGTTCTTCCTGTGAAATGACAAGCGGAGGAGCGAAACGGATCACTGTATCATGCGTTTCCTTACAAAGCAGACCTTCCTCTTTCAGTTGTTCACAATACTTACGTGCCGGCTCATGAAGCTCGACTCCGATGAACAATCCTCTTCCGCGTACTTCTTTAATCATAGGATTATCTATCTCGCGGAGTTTACTCATAAAGTATTCTCCCAATTCCAATGAGCGGTCGGCAAGCTTTTCATCAAGAAGTACATCAAGAGAAGCGACTGACACCGCACAAGCCATCGGATTTCCGCCAAAAGTGGAACCATGTGAGCCAGGATTGAACACTCCGAGCACTTCATTGCTTGCTACGACACAAGAAATCGGGAACACTCCGCCGCCAAGTGCTTTTCCAAGGATGTACATATCAGGATCTACATCTTCCCACTCACATGCAAACATCTTACCGGAACGTGCAAGGCCAGCCTGGATTTCATCAGCGATAAACAATACATTATTTTCTTTACAAAGCTCGTAAGCCGCTTTCAGGAACCCTTCAGGAGGAATGACGATGCCCGCTTCACCCTGGATCGGCTCGATCAGGAAGGCAGCTGTATTCGGCGTGATCGCTTCTTTTAGCGCTTCAAGGTCGCCGTAATTAATCAGGTTGATCCCTGGAAGCATCGGTCCGAATCCGCGTTTGTATTCTTCTTCTGAAGAAAGGGAAACAGCTGTCATCGTTCTGCCGTGGAAGTTTCCGTTACACGCGATGATTTCGGCTCTGTTTTCTTCCACACCTTTCACATCATAAGCCCAGCGGCGTGCCGTTTTGATTGCTGTTTCAACGGCTTCAGCACCCGTATTCATCGGAAGTGCCATGTCTTTACCTGTAAGCTTGCAGATCTTTTCATACCAAGGAGCCAGTTGATCATTATGGAATGCACGTGAAGTCAAGGTTACACGATCTGCCTGATCTTTCAGTGCTTGGATTACTTTCGGGTGGCGGTGGCCCTGGTTGACCGCTGAATAGGCACTCAGCATATCCATATATTTATTTCCTTCAGGGTCTTTCACCCAAACACCTTCTGCTTCAGAGATGACGATCGGAAGCGGATGATAGTTTTTCGCACCATACTTTTCTGTTTGTTCGATAATGGAATGTGTACTCACTGACATATTAAAGTTCCTCCTTTTAGAGATGCAGATAGCTTTTTATAAAAAAGTTACAGCTTACGGAAATCTTTCTTCCACTGCAACAATTAAATGCTTATACAAAAGGATGGAGCCTCTGCTCACAAAGGCTCCTCCTTATTGGGTATTAAAGTGTTTCTGAAGTCGTTTTTGCCTGCATGTGTAGAAGCAGGTAGTCCGGTCCGCCCGCTTTGGAGTCGGTACCTGACATGTTGAATCCACCGAATGGCTGGTATCCAACGATCGCACCCGTACAGCCACGGTTGAAGTAAAGGTTACCAACGTGGAAGTCTTCACGTGCCTGTTCGATCTTCGCACGGTTATTCGTGATAACAGCACCAGTCAAACCGTAGTCTGTGTTATTCGCAATCTCAAGAGCATGATCGAAATCTTTTGCTTTAGAGAATGCAACAACAGGTCCGAAGATTTCTTCCTGCATAAGACGTGCATCAGGTGCAACATCTGCAAAGATCGTCGGTTTCACGAAGAATCCTTTAGAGTTATCCCCTTCGCCGCCGATCATCAGCTTGCCTTCCTCTTTACCGATTTCAACATAGCTCATGATTTTATCAAATGACGCCTGGTCGATCACTGGACCCATGAAGTTATCCTGGTCAACTGGATCACCAACCGTTAGTTCTTTAGTTAATTCAACCGCGCGCTCAAGCACTCGATCGTATACATCTTCCACGATGACTGCACGTGAGCAGGCAGAACATTTTTGTCCGGAGAATCCGAATGCAGAAGCAACGATCGATTGCGCTGCAAGCTCAAGATCCCCTTCGCTGTCCACGACGATTGTATCTTTACCACCCATTTCAGCGATCACACGTTTCAGCCATTTTTGGCCCTTGTGAACAACCGCGGCTCTTTCATAAATGCGGGTACCCACTTCGCGTGAACCTGTGAATGAAATAAAGCGTGTCTTCGGATGATCTACTAAGTAGTCGCCCACTTCAGCACCGCTTCCAGGAACATAGTTGATAACACCTGCAGGAAGTCCTGCTTCCTCTAATACTTCGATGAATTTAGCTGCCACGACCGATGTCGTTGAAGCTGGTTTAAGAAGAACGGTATTACCTGAAACGATTGCAGCTACAGCTGTACCAGCCATGATTGCAAACGCAAAGTTCCAAGGAGAGATCACTACACCCACACCAAGAGGGATATAATTGAACTGGTTGTACTCACCAGGACGACTTTCTACAGGGAACCCATCTTTAATACGAAGCATCTGGCGCCCGTAATATTCCATGAAGTCGATCGCTTCTGCTGTATCAGCATCCGCTTCCTTCCATGGCTTACCGGCTTCCTTCGTTAATAAAGCAGAAAATTCATGCTTACGGCGACGAACAATGGCAGAAGCACGGAACAGGATATCTGCACGTGTTTCAGGCTTCACTTTGCGCCAAGTCTGGAACGAATCATACGCAACATTCATTGCTTTTTCAGCAAGATATTTGTCAGCTTTTGAAACGCGTCCGATAAGCTCTTCCTTGTTTGCCGGGTTAACGGAAACAATCTTATCTTCAGTCATCACACGCTCACCGCCGATAACGAGCGGATAATCTTGACCTAAGTAACTTTCAACTACTTTTAAACCTTCTTTGAATGCCTTTTGATTCTCTTTTTGCGAGAAATCTGTGAATGGTTCGTGCTTGTAAGGAATCATTTGGGTATATCCCCCTTTGAACAAAGATTTTTATTCATCCTCTGAAGCGAGGCTAGCTAACAGGTGCGCAAAAAAAATTTGCATTTAGAAAACCCTTACACTTATAATAATGCAAAAGATAGTTGCATTTTTCAAGAGTTTTTTTAAAATTTTTTCATTAAGCGCTTTCAATTGAATTTAATTTACTGAAATAACAATTTCCACTGCTTATGAAACCTGTCAGACAAAGTATTCGTACCATAAATATCGAGGAGAGAGACAGCATGCAGGAATTTGAAAAACGTTTATATATGTATGAAAAAGTAGCTGAACATCTCGAATCAGGTGTCCATGTCATCGATTCCAGGGGCAAAACCATCATCTATAACCGAAAAATGCGTGAAATTGAAGGGATGGATATCGAAGACGTACTTGATAAAAACCTTCTGGATGTATTTCAATTTCACTCCGAAGAAGAAAGCACCCTTCTTCAAGTCTTGAAAACCAAGGAACCTGCACTCAATGTTAAACAAACCTACTTTAATATAAACGGAATTGAAATCACGACAATTAATGATACCTTTCCAATTTTTCATGACGATGTACTGATCGGGGCGATCGAAATTGCAAGGGATGTTACCATGCTTGAGAAAATGATGCGTGATAATCTGCACAAACGGACGAACAGCCTCTATACATTCGACAGTATCGTAGGCGAAAACATCCGTTTACAGGAAGCTGTCGAAACCGGCAAAAGAGCCACGAAAATCTCTTCTCCGGTCTTGATCTGCGGAGAAGCGGGTACGGGAAAAGAGCTGTTCGCCCAAAGCATCCACAACGGCAGCTCCCGTTCCGACCGTCCGTTCATCGCCCAGAACTGCACTTCCATACCGGAAGACATGCTTGAAAGCCTTCTTTTTGAAGGAAGTAACGGGGCATCTGGCAAGGATGAAACAGAGAATCATCAATCCCTTTTCCAACAGGCACAGGGCGGTACATTGCTGCTCGATGAAATCAACTCATTAACCCCTTCCCTTCAGCAAAAGCTGGTAAACATCCTGCAGGGAGGGACGGACCTTCCATATGATGCCCGGTTGATCGCAACGGTGAACGAAGACCCGATCGACGCGATTGCTGAGGGGCGTCTCTTAAAAGATTTATATTATCGCTTGAGTGTCGTATCGATCTTCATCCCTTCGCTTCGTGACCGGAAAGAAGATATGAAGGAGCTGATTTCATTTTTCATCAATCAGTTCAACCATCACTTCGCCATGAACATAAGAGGGCTGACTGAAGAAGTCCAAAATGTTTTTCTAGAATATGAATGGCCGGGGAATGTAAGGGAATTGGAGCATGTAATAGAAGGGGCCTTCAACCTTGTCGGCTTCGAAGAATGGATCGATTTCAATCATCTGCCGATCGGCTTCAGACAGCGCCTCCACCATGGTACTTCCAGCCAGGAAATCCAGGAAGAATCAGACTTTCTTTATCAGGAAGGAAGCGACATAAAGCCGCTGGAGATGTTTGTTGAAGAAGCAGAAACGTATTATATCCAAAAAGCATTGAAGCATCACGAATACAATATTACCCAGACTGCAAAATCTCTTGGCATGAGCCGCCAGAATTTGCAGTATCGAATCAGGAAGTATGGGATTGAGCGTGGGGTGGGGTATTGAATGATGTGGTGAGGAGTTTATGAGCGAGAGCCATGCCCGTGATTATGGGTATGGCTTTTTGTTTGTGGGGAAGGGGTGATGCGGGGCTGGCGTTCGTGTTAGCGGCTGCCGAAATTCGTCGATTTTTGAAGAATTATTGGTAAGTGAGTCATTTTTGTTGATACATTTGAAAAAACGTTGGTAACTTCAAATTTTTGTTTATAATACCCAAAAAAAGTTGATAAAATCCAAATTTTCGTAGAAAACTCCCGCCGTCCCTTCTTCCACACTATTTCTTCACGGCACACATTCAATTCGCCTCTCACTATTCTCTTGACATAAAAAAGCACCAGTCCTCCCCCAGCAGCTGCTGAGAAAAGCCTGGCACTCTATCAATCTTCTATTTCACATACTGTAAGTAAGGAGTCAAATCCACTCCCACTCCCTCTGCCACCTTCTTCCCAAGCTCCTCATCAGCCCGGTAAAAGTTACAGATCGCACGCAGCGCAATTCTTTCGCTGACAGCGCTCAATTCATCCGTAAGGTTCTTGATCAGCTGCGCTTTCACTTCAGGGGAGTAGCTTCGATACACACGTCCCGCCTGACCGAAATCATCGGTTTTCTGGATCTTTTGACGGCCTCTTTCACCCGACATAGGCTGGTTCACTTCGGTGTAGTCTTCCACTTCCTGCGGCTCATCGTCGTAGCTGTTCGGTTCATAGTTTATCGGGCTCGATTGCTGTTTGAATGGCATCGCACCGTCTCTTTGGTTATTGTTTACTCTTGCAAACGGGCAGTTGATCGGCAGCTGCTGATAGTTCGCCCCGATGCGGTAGCGCTGCGTATCAGAATAAGAGAATAGTCGCCCTTGCAGCAGCTTATCTTCGGATGGAAGCATGCCGTTCACTAAAACTCCCGGGTTAAAACCGACGGATTCCGTTTCCGCAAACACGTTCTCAGGATTCTTATTCAAAATCATCGTGCCCACGAAATGAGATGGGATCTCTTCTTCCGGCCAATCTTTTGTTGCATCGAGCGGATCGAAATCGAATGAATCCGTATCCATCGGATCCAATACTTGAACATATAGATCCCATTCAGGATAATCGCCATTTTCAATCGCTTCGTATAAATCACGGCTTGCATGGTTGAAGTCATGTGCCTGGATTTCTGCCGCTTCCTCAGCAGACAGATTCACGACACCCTGCTTTGTTTTCCATTTCAATTTGATATAGACGGTATTCCCTGCTTCGTTCACCCATTTGAAGGAGTGAACACTTGAACCGCGCATCTGACGATAATTTGCAGGAATCCCCTCATCAGTAAATAGATGCACCAGCATATTTGTCGATTCCGGGGAAAGTGACATGAAGTCCCAGTAGCGCTCCCCGTCCTGGATGTTCGTACGCGGATCCGGCTTTAATGAATGAACCATATCCGGAAACTTCATTGCATCGCGGATAAAGAAGACAGGAAGGTTGTTCCCTACAAAGTCCCAATTTCCTTCTTCCGTGTAAAACTTAACGGCAAACCCGCGTGGATCCCTTAATGTTTCAGGGGAATGCTGTCCATGAATGACCGTTGAGAAACGTGCAAACACCGGTGTCTCTGTCCCTGGATGTTGGAATAATTTCGCCTTCGTATATTTCTTCATGCTGTTTTTCGTGATGAATACCCCATGAGCCCCCGCTCCTCTTGCGTGAACGACTCTTTCTGGTACCCGCTCCCTGTCAAAATGGGCCAGTTTTTCAATCAGTTGATAATCCTCCAGTAATGATGGGCCTCTCTGTCCGGCTGTCATCGAGTTTTGATTATCACCGATCGGCGCACCTTGATTTGTCGTTAATTTTTTTCTATCCATATCGAACTCTCCTTTAAATTAGAATGATTATTAAGTAAGTATATTTTTATTTTACTCAATTGAGAATGAAAGTCAATAACAAATTATAATTATTTTAAATTAATAACCATTAAAAAAAAGACAACTTATACAAATAAGTTGTCTTTTTAAAGCTATTATTCTCTTTTTGAAAATAGAACTATCTTTGGAAACTAAGACTTGATCAATTCGGAATCCGTGATGAACCTCATTCCTTCAGTGGATTCCAAAGAGAAGACGCCTCCTCTTCCAGGTTTCACATCCAATATGATCTTAAAATGCTTCCAATACTCATATTGCTGTGAATTCATATAGAAAGGACAATCGGCTGCAGTACCCACTAACACGTCGCTGTCACCTATGATTAAATCATCCTGGCTCAAACACATCGGGGAACTTCCATCACAACATCCTCCTGATTGATGGAAAAGCAAAGGTCCATGTTTTCTCTTAAGCTTTTCTATCAATTGAAGGGCCTGCTCTGTCGCCTCCAGTCTGTTTTCCATTTTAGAAGAATCCTAACTTCTTAGGGCTGTAGCTTACGAGAAGGTTCTTCGTTTGTTGGTAGTGGGACAGCATCATCTTATGTGTTTCACGTCCGATACCCGACATTTTATAGCCGCCGAATGCTGCATGCGCAGGATATGCGTGGTAGCAGTTCGTCCACACGCGTCCAGCCTGGATTTCACGCCCGAAACGGTAAGCCGTGTTCATATCACGAGTCCACACACCCGCTCCAAGTCCGTAAAGTGTATCGTTTGCGATTTCCAGTGCTTCTTCCTTCGTTTTGAATGTTGTAACGGAAACAACTGGCCCAAAAATTTCTTCCTGGAAGATACGCATGGAATTGTCACCTTTAAATACAGTCGGTTTGACATAGTAACCAGATCCGTGGTCACCTTCCAATTTATTTTGCTCTCCGCCGATCAGGCACTCCGCTCCTTCTTGTTTACCGATTTCGATATAAGAAAGAATCTTATCCAGCTGCTCTTCAGAAGCCTGAGCCCCAAGCATTGTTTCCGTATCTAATGGATTCCCCTGCTTGATTTGTTTCACGCGTTCGATCGCTCTTTCCATGAACTTGTCGTAGATGGATTCCTGGATCAGTGCTCTTGAAGGACATGTACATACTTCCCCTTGGTTAAGAGCAAACATGACGAAACCTTCCACTGCTTTATCAAGGAAATCATCATCCTCATTCATGACATCTTCAAAGAAGATATTCGGAGATTTCCCGCCAAGCTCAAGTGTCACCGGAATGATATTTTGAGAAGCATATTGCATGATCAAGCGTCCAGTCGTCGTTTCACCAGTGAAGGCAACTTTACCGACACGCTTACTTTGGGCAAGAGGTTTACCTGCTTCTACACCGAAACCTTGTACCACGTTCAATACGCCCTTAGGAAGAAGGTCTTGAATCAGTTCAACAAGAACCATGATGGAAGCCGGAGTCTGTTCAGCGGGCTTCAACACCACACAGTTCCCTGCAGCGAGCGCCGGAGCGATTTTCCATACGGCCATCAGAATCGGGAAGTTCCAAGGGATGATCTGAGCGACAACCCCGATCGGCTCGTGGAAATGATAAGAAACCGTGTCATTATCAATTTCGCCAAGCGTTCCTTCCTGCCCTCTGATGCAACCAGCGAAATAGCGGAAATGATCGATTGCCAGCGGCATATCGGCAGCAAGCGTTTCGCGTACCGGCTTACCATTATCCCACGTTTCTGCTACAGCAAGCATTTCCAGGTTTTCTTCCATGCGGTCAGCAATTTTATTTAAAATCGATGCTCTCTCAGCAACGGATGTTTTGCCCCATGCATCCTTTGCTGCATGCGCAGCATCCAGTGCCTTTTCCACATCCGCCTCATTTGAGCGGGCGATTTTCGTAAATACCTTCCCCGTTACCGGTGATACATTATCGAAGTACTCACCACTTGCCGGCGGAACAAATTCCCCGCCAATGAAGTTATCATATTTGTCTTTGAATTGAACCAGTGAACCTTCTGTATTCGGATTATTATAAAGCATTCTAGTCCCTCCCGATTGTTATGTATTTCTTTTTGTAAAAGCGCTTTCATTTTTCATTATATTCTATCTGAGTTGTACGGACAAGTATATTGTTTAAAAATTCTAGATTTTTTGTTATATCTGACATGTACATTTACAGCAATAAAGCGATGAATCCCGTCATCTGGATTCATCGCTTTACCTTTTTACAGCTGGATTTTATTGTACAGCGCGGAGTCAATAAGATCCTCCTCATCGGTCATGATGTAAGGATGGCTTTTTTCTAAAATTGACTGCATGTCAGCAGGCATTTTTTCTGCTTCATACGCACATACGAGTGTTAATTTTTGTTCATTCACAATTTTATCCGTTTCTTGTTCGAACCAATCTACGATGTGAGAAGGTTCTTCCAGTGCCCCCCATTCTACGTTCGTCCAGGTTCGAAATGGGGCATCACCTTCAAAATAAGGTGTGTAAATGTTGATTAATTGTTCATAGATCGCAGGCGGATGGTAGCTCCCGCTTGATAGGTAAAATTCGAAATTACTGATTGTGTGGACTTGCTTGAATTGATTGTCTGTTATCTTTTCTTTTAATCGATCGACCAGCATTTTCAAGTTTTTTTCACTTTCAATGAGGATGACCGTTTCCCCTGACTCGATCCCCTCGACAAGATAAGCAAGGACATTCTTTATATATTTCTCTTTATTGTAGTAACAGTATAGGATGTGTGTGCATGGATTGGTTTTCACAAGACGGTTAACTTCTTCCATATTATTACACCCCCTTTTTCCCTATATAACAAGTATTCGTGATAACTCTTTGAAATCCTTTATCCAAACAAAAAAGACCACCCTCTCATACTGGGGCGGTCTTTAAAACTCATTACTTCTTGATTAGATCTTCACGTTCAGATTGCTCGATCCACTCTTCAAGCTTGTCTTTAAGTGTGTTGAAGCCTGCTGGAGTTGTTTCTTCAGCTGCCGGCTTTACACTTCCTTGACGGCGAGGTTTTTTTGCTGCTGCAGGCTTGGCTTGTGGTGCAGGAGCTTCTTCTGTAGCACGGATTGAAAGGCTGATTTTACCAGCAGCTTCGTCCACTGATAATACTTTGACCTTTACTTCGTCGCCTACTGAAAGGTGCTCACTTACGTCTTTAACAAAGCCGTGTGTGATTTCAGAGATGTGAACAAGTCCTTGTGTTTCTTCGTCTAATGCAACAAATGCTCCGTATGGCTGGATGCCTGTAACTTTACCTGTTACGACAGATCCTGTTTCGAATTTTGTAGTCATGGTAACACTCCTAGTATATATATTATTTTTCTCTTTTACACGCAATTTTAGATTATACCATAGATTATGGTTTTCGGCAAAAAGGAATTATACAGGAGCAAAAAATCATTCCTATTATACATCTAAAATAACGCATCTCACTAGTTATGTTTCCCTATTTTTCTTATTATTAAAACATTATTCACTTTCTGATAATAAACCTAAACCGTTAATCATGGCCCTCGTATATCCTTTCTACTTCTGACGAGATGATGACCGGTGAATGCTGCACCCATCGTTCCGGCTTTACACCATTCGATTCCTTCAGTTCATTCAAAACCCCTTGCAGACTTTCAGCGGTTTTATATGAAGGATAGTTCTCTGCAAGATACTCATACGCTTCCCGCACTTCCGGCTTCAATTTGCCCTTTTCTGTAAAGATCGGCTGGTTGACGCCTCCGTTCACATAATATTGATAGAGGAGATCATACTCAAGTTCCACTTCGTTTCTGAACCTGGAATCCTCAGGCAGCTTTTTGAGGATGTGTTCAAGGAGCATGAGCCGGTCTCCTGCCTCTTTCCATCCCGTTGTAAACTCTCCTGCTTTCAATACAGAAGATTCGCGTGTTTTCATGTAGGAAACATATACATCAGGAAGGGCTTCACCTGATATCATGCTGACATACTCAAAGTCAATGGACGTTCCAAGAGTATCTTCCTTTTCATTGTAAGTAAGCTTAACCGCATTGTTCGTGATTCCCCCAAGCAGCATTCTGAACTCACTCGGATAAGGTTGAGGTGAATTCAAGCTCTTCATATTGATTTCCCCGTTTTCAATATGAGGCTTCCACCTTTCTTTATATTTCTGCAGTTTTTCTTCGTAAATCGGCAGTAATCCGCTTTGTTTTTCCAAAAAATCTCCTGTCCAGGCTTCTGCTTCCAACATCGTGATTCCGCCTTTAAGGCTCCTGATCATCATGTCAGGTGTCCTCAAAGATTCTTCAATCCACTCTTTTCCTCTCTCCACCCATTGGAGTTTCATATCAAGCGGATAATCACGTTTAGGAATGGATTCAACATAGATCAAATGTCCCTGTGCCTCCTTATCCAGCTGTGTTTGACTGAATGTGGACTCGTTGAATCCAAGACGCTCCATCGCTTGTGTTTTCCGGAGTTCATAGAGGGCTTCTGCATCATCCATTTCTGCCAGCAACTCTTTACTTGTTTCGCCTTGATAGTGGTGCTCAGCCGCTTGCTGGTTTTGTTCGCCTTGATCACCCTGAATGTCACCGCCCATCGTCAATTGCAGGGCCAATACAGTTCCAATTAGAATGACACCGATAAAGCTTGCAGCATAAGGCCAGTGAATGACAGTTCGGGAACGCTTCTTATTGGACCTGTTTTGTTCTTCTTTAATGACTTTAAGGATGGCATTCGAATCCGTTTGAGCAGGCATTTTTTTATACGAACGGTCCAATAGTTCCATCCGCTTCTCGAACATTTTCTCATCCATTGATGGTCCCCTCCCCTTTTTCTGCTTCCTCAAGCATTTTTTTCAACAGGCTTTTCCCTCTCAATATCCGGGTTTTAATCGTAGAAAGATTGACGGAGAGAATATCTGCAATCTCCTCGTATTTCTTTTCATGAAAATAATACAGGATGATCGGAGCTCTGTACTTTTCCTCAAGCTCTTGAATGCATTCGTGAAGTACGCGGTCCTCTTCCTCCCTCAGAACGGTTGCATGTGCGCCGGCCGATTCCTGTAAGGGTTCGTTCATCACCTTATGAACCCTTTTGTTATACTGACTTTCTTTTCTCTTAAAATCCCTTGATACATTTAACGTTATCTTATATAGCCAGGTCGTGAATTTCGCATGGGTGAAACCGTCGATAAACCGGTAAACCCGTATGAAAACCTCCTGACTGATATCAGGTATGTCGTGCATGTTATTCCCCATCTGATAGGCGAACCGCTCCACGATGGGGGAATAATCACTGATCAGTTTGCTGTAGGCGGAAAGGTCGCCCTGTTTTGCCTTTTCGATGAGCAGAAATTCGTCCACTGCTGTAAACCTCTCCTTTCTTTATGAATCTTCTTATCTATGTAACGGAGGCTGAATGGTTTTTGTTGCATAAAAGAGGAATTTTTTCATTAAAATGGATGGTGGCTCATTTCATTTTAACATTGGTGTTTTTTCTTATGGCTCTGAAGGCAAAAAAAAATAAATCCCTCGTCTCCGGGGATTTATTTTTCAACATTGTATGTGCGCGTCTCCATCATTTTCTTTCTGTGCTTTTTCAAATAAGGAGCCGCGTATAACCAGAACGCTGCAAGATGTGCGAACGCAAAGTTAAAGATGAATAGACTCCAGAATGTCACGTGTCCCCAGCCGCCCATTTCCGGGACTGCAACGTAATAAATGAAGATGGCCCATAATGCTACTAAAAATGGAATATGAATCAATGCCCATTTCCGATGCTCGATCCATAAGAATAGCGGAGTAGCCGTGGCAACGAATAAATACACCATAAACATATCCATATTTGATCCCTCCTGATTTAAGCGCTTTCAATTTTGACTAATTAATGTCTAATTATTGTCCAATTTGTGAACATCTCGTTACCACTAGTATACTATACTTTGCTAACTTTTCCAGCCCGTTTTTATTTTTTAAGTAAAATAGGAATTTTTTCATGATTAAAACGTTTACAACCATACTAATATGGAAGACATCATGATTTTTTTGAAAAATCCTTTAATTCATTACAGTTACAACCATTTTTAATATAAATTGAAAATTAAAAAATCCGGTGTACACGTCATTAAAAACATAGTAGTATGGAAAAATCATTTGTTTTTTAAACCTTTATAAAAAGCCTTTAGAAAGGAGCATCTACATGGCAAAGAAACAACAATGGTCTTCAAAAATAGGATTTATCCTGGCAGCAGCGGGGTCTGCCATAGGCCTCGGGGCGATCTGGAAGTTCCCATATATGGCGGGGGCCAATGGCGGGGGAGTTTTCTTCCTCCTTTTCATCATCTTCACGATATTGATCGGTACACCGATCTTACTTGCAGAATTTGTAATCGGAAGAAGAGCCGGTGCCGATGCCGTTACTTCATATAAAAAGCTGGCGCCTGGATCAGCCTGGCACTTAATCGGCTATCTTGGTACGATCGTTTCCTTTATCATCCTATCGTTCTACAGTGTTGTGGGCGGCTGGATTCTTTCTTATCTTGCCAGAAGCTTTACTGGGGCTCTCTCTGGCAAAACACAGGAACAGTACGGGGCAATGTTTGAAGGCATCATTGCGAATCCATGGGAAATCATGATTACGCAAGCCTTGTTTATCGTACTGACTGTTATGGTCGTACAAGGAGGGATTCAAAAAGGAATCGAACGTGCGAGCCGCTATATGATGCCGTCTTTATTTATTTTATTTCTTATTCTGGTGGCACGCTCGCTCACCCTCGACGGCGCTATGGAAGGTGTACGTTTCCTGCTGGTCCCTGACTGGAAATACCTGACGGGCGAAACGGCATTACTTGCACTTGGACAAGCCTTTTTCTCCTTGAGTGTCGGACTGTCTGTCATGGTGACCTATGCTTCCTACCTTTCAAAGGAGGACAGCATGCCGCGTTCGGCGATTTCTGTTTCAGGGCTGAATATTTTCATATCCCTATTGGCAGGATTGGTGATTTTCCCATCTGTCTATGCATTGGGGTTCCAGCCTGATGAAGGCCCAGGAATAGCCTTTGTCGTTCTACCGGCCGTTTTTAATGAAATAGCTTTCGGCGGAATTTTCCTGACCGTATTCTTGATTCTGCTTCTCTTTGCGACGTTGACATCGGCATTCTCAATACTTGAAATCGGCGTAGCCGCGTTAACGAAAGGGAATCAAAAAAAGAGAATGCCTTATACGTGGTTGATGGGGATCATGGTGTTTATCGCCGGAATTCCAAGTGCACTGTCATTTGGGGTCTTCAGCGAGTTCACTCTTCTCGGCCGGAATTTCTTTGATTTTGCAGACTTTAT
Source organism: Rossellomorea sp. ABR4_012 (assembly GCF_056159545.1). Taxonomy (NCBI): domain Bacteria; kingdom Bacillati; phylum Bacillota; class Bacilli; order Caryophanales; family Bacillaceae; genus Rossellomorea; species Rossellomorea sp. ABR4_012. The sequence continues at coordinate 1,194,534 of NZ_JBSWVK010000001.1, read as the reverse complement.
CACAAGCAGTTTCGGACTTCCGATCGGAGCATTGTTTATAAGTATCTTTGTATCCTATCGTCTAACAAGGGAAGAAGTATTGAATGAAATCCAGCAAGGGTCGTCCACTTCCAAAGGACTGTTCACCGCCTGGATCATCCTTCTTCGCTACATTGTCCCGATAGCCATCATATTCGTATTCATATCTAAACTGGTACCATAAGAATACCCGTCCTTCAACACTTTAACGAGTTGAGGGACGGGCCTTTTTTTAACATTTTGTTCACGGGTGGACAGTCTAATTAATTTCTTTTGGTGATAAAATAGAAGTAAGAAGAAGATTTGATATTTGGGAGGGGTTTTAAGATGTCACACTTTGGTGAGAATTTGAAGAGAGTCAGAGAAGATCGAAACATTTCTCAGCGCGAGCTGGCCCTGAAAGCTCGCTTAGGCGCGAGTACGATTGAGAAGTATGAAAACAATGAACAGATCCCTGATACACAAACCATATTAAAACTGTCAACCGTTCTTGATATCCCCGCATCAGAGCTTTTGGAACGTGAAATGATCAACCATCATCCTGCAGGAATCGATTCAGAGATCGAGCAGCTCATTAAAGAAATCGGCCCCAAACGGACAAAGCTGATCCTCCGCAAAGCGAAGGAATTCTCAGAGGACGATTTTCTCCGTGTCATGCAAATGCTGTATGAAGTAAAATACGAATAAGAAAAGCGGAGGCGGCTCGTTCAGCCCCGACAAGCATAAGATGAATGGGCCGGGAAGGCGTTTTTTGCCTTCTTGGACCATTTAGATTATGACCTCGAGCCTCTAGCCGCCGGAGCTGGACAATATAGAAAAGCGGAGGCGGCTTGCCCAGAGGCGACAAGCATAAGGCGAGCAAGCCGGAAAGGCGTTTTTTGCCTTTTTGGCTTGCTTGACTTATGACCTCGAGCCTCTAGCCGCCGGAGCTGGACAATTCCTCATGTGAAAATATTAAAATTTATGTATATACGTCTTCAAAACGGGTCATACTGAGACTAAGCTTTCTAAGTATTCCCCCTTTTGTTTTCATTTGTTGGACGATTATCGAATCGTCCTATTTTTTTTGGTTTAATTTAGATGAGTTCATTAGGAATTCCACCACTTTTTTAATGAAAACTTATGAAATCGGACTGAACTAAATGAAAAAGGGTTCTGGGAGTCATTTTTATAAGTTGGAAAATCTGCAGCAAATAGATTTATGATCCTGTTCTGGGATTTATGATCCGTTCTGAAGATTTATCATCCTGCTCAGGGATTTATGATCCATTCTGAAGATTTATGATCCTGTTCAGGGATTTATGATCCATTCTGAAGATTTATGATCCTGTTCAGGGATTTATGATCCATTTTACAATAATATGATCTTTTAAGAATGATTCTAATTAACTGTCCGTTCACTCCCAGGTAAAAAGTTGGGACTCGGCAGTGGTGCCGACAGAACACCTTCACGTTCAAAGAATCCATTCCCAATATAAAAAACCGGGTCCCGCAACTTCGGAACCCGGTTTCCAACAAATTTACTTGTCACTATGATTCTCAACAAACCTCTTCATCCGCTTCACGGCTTCCTGCAGCTGTTCCATGGAAGACGCATACGAACATCGGATATGCCCTTCCCCGCCTTTGCCGAACACATTACCCGGTACGACGGCCACCTTTTCTTCCATCAGCAGCTTTTCTGCAAACTCTTCAGAGGACAGCCCTGTTTTAGCAACAGACGGGAACGCATAAAATGCACCACCCGGTAGATGGCACGTAAGGCCCATCTCATTCAAGGAATCGATAAAATAATGCCTGCGATGGCGGTAGCTGCGTTTCATCTCAAATACTTCTTCCATTCCTTTATCAAGTGCTTCGACGGCAGCGTATTGGGCAGGAGTCGAAGCGCACATCATAGCGTACTGGTGAATTTTCAACAGCGGTGCTGCGATCTCCTCTGGAGCGCATATATAACCGAGCCTCCAGCCGGTCATAGCAAATCCTTTGGAAAAACCGTTGATCACAATCGTTCTGTCCCTCATTTCTTCGAGGGAGGCGATCGATACGTGGCCTCGGTCATAAGCAAGCTCGGAATAGATTTCGTCTGAAAGCACAACCAAATCATGCCGGCGGATGACTTCTGCAAGCTCCTCCAGGTTTTCTCTTTCCAATACGGTCCCGGTCGGATTATTAGGTGAGCACAACAACACAGCCTTTGTCCTGTCCGTAATCGCCGCCTCAAGTTCTTCTGCCGTCAGCTTAAAGCCATTCTCAGGCTTTGTTTCAACCGTTACAGGTGTTCCCCCTGCAAGCTGCACAAGCGGGACATACGACACAAAGCCAGGTTCGACAACCACCACTTCATCCCCTGGGTCGATGATGGCCCGCATACTGATATCGAGAGCCTGGCTCGCCCCTACGGTCACGATGATTTCGGTTTTTGGATCATACTCCACTCCATATCCACTCTTCATATAGCTGCTGATTTTTTCGCGGAGCTCCAAGAGACCTGCGTTAGCCGTATAGGAGGTAAAGCCCTGCTCCAATGAAAGAATGGCCGCTTCCCTTACCGTCCACGATGTAATGAAGTCCGGCTCCCCGACTCCAAGGGAAATGACCCCTTCCATATTGGCCGCCAGATCGAAGAATTTTCGGATTCCCGACGGCTTCAGGTTTTCAACCGACTTCGCGATATATGATGTCTTCGTCGTCATGGGGACACCACTATTCGTTTATCTTCATGAGAATCACCGAAAATGGTGCCGTCATGCTTATATTTTTTCAATTGAAAATGGGTCGTTGTGGACAGGACTGAATCAAGTGTCGAAAGCTTTTCAGAGACAAAGGTAGCGACTTCATTCATGGATCGTCCTTCCACCGTCACTGATAGATCATATGCCCCCGACATCAGGTACACACTCTTCACTTCTTTATAACGGTAGATCCGGTGGGCGACTTCGTCAAATCCGACGCCTCTTTTCGGGGCCACCTTCACGTCGATCATCGCGGTCACGCCTTCATGTCCTTCAACCTTTGACCAGTCCACAATCGAGCTGTATCGTACCAGTATATTATCCTTTTCAAGCTTGGCAAGGGCCTTTTCCACTTCCTCTGATGATACTTGAAGCATCTTTCCTAGGCTCTCTGATGAAATTCTTGCATCCTTCTGTAAAATTTTCAGTAAATCAAGCTCCAATTCGCTAAGCTGCATAATGCTCCTCCTTCAAACCACTTAAATGGTTACATTATAGCAGAAGCTGTAAAAATAGAAAGCGTTACTCCCCGTTTTTCTTATCATGAAATCAAATTGTTAAAGGTGTTAAATAACAAAAGAAGGGTAAAATACGATAAACAAACATTGTGAGGAGTGACGAATCATGCAGGGAAACGATTTTGCCAGAACGGTAAACGTCAATGGAGCCCAGGTTTATTATGAATATCATCAGCACCCGACAGCATCCGAAACCTTCGTGCTTCTTCATGGATTTCTATCTTCAACCTTCAGCTTCAGACGACTGACTCCTCTTTTAAAAGAAAAATATAATGTCATTTCGATTGATTTGCCTCCCTTCGGAAGCAGCGACAAATCCAACCGTTTCATCTATTCCTATGACAATTTGGCCAATACCGTCATATCGCTGCTCGATCACCTGAATGTGAAGAATATCCACCTTACCGGACATTCAATGGGAGGACAGATTGCATTGAATGTCATGAAAAAAGAGCCTTCACTCGTCGAAAAAGGTGTCCTTCTATGCAGCTCGGGTTATCTCAAGAAAATGAAATGGCCGGTCCTGATGGCGAGCCGCATCCCTTTTTTTCATCTGTATGTAAAGCTTTGGCTGACACGGTCAGGCATACGGAAAAATCTGGAGAATGTTGTCCATAACAAGGAAATGATCGATGACGAGATGATGTTCGGCTACTTAAAGCCATTTCTTGAAGATGATATATTCAAAGCCCTGACACGCATGATCCGTGACCGCGAAGGGGATTTATCAATAGGGGAATTACAGAAAATCGAGACACCTTGCCTCCTTGTCTGGGGAGAACATGACCGCGTTGTCCCCCTCACGACCGGACACAGGCTGGCGAAAGACCTTCCTCAATCAAAGCTTATCGTTTTAAAAGAAACCGGCCACCTTGTACCTGAAGAAAAACCTGACGAAGTACTGCAGCACATCCAGCAGTTTGTAAATTCCGAAGCAGATGCATACGTAAAACAAGGACAAGCCCAGTATAAAAAAGGACTCCCCAATACGCTTCTTACAGAAACGTAAGGGGGGTCCCTTATACTTTTGTTCAAATCGAGCATGTCCCACAGTTCTTGAATGAGAGTAATGCATAGGGATTATTCATGCGCATTCTTCAAACGGAATCACCTGTATTTATAGTTTCTGATACTAAGAACAAATGATAAACAAATAATTTTCATCTTTTCGACTTACATAATAAGATGGATATATCATAAGAATTCTCCAGAAGCTTGATGACGGGCAATATGAGCCGAACGAAAGCTTCCGGCACTTACCATTTTTAATCGTGAAAGGGGTAAAGACATTGAATGAATTCGAGAAAATAATCGACCGAAAAGGGACATCTTCTGTGAAATGGGATATGACCAAAACCGTTTTTGGAAAAGATGATGTTCTGCCGATGTGGGTGGCTGATATGGACTTCCTCCCGCCGCCTGAAGTGAGCGAGGCACTAAAGAACCGTTTGGACCATGGTATCTTCGGCTATACCTTTGTGGGTGACGGTCCCGCAGAAGCCATCACTGAATGGATCAAGAAAAGACACGGATGGAGCATACATAAATCTTGGCTTCAATACAGCCCGGGTGTCGTGCCTGCCATCGCTGCCATCATACAGGCACTCACAGAACCCGATGACAAGGTATTGGTTCAGTCACCAATCTACACACCATTCTTCACGATGACAGAAGAAAATGACCGTGTGATTGAAAACGCTCCGTTAGTGTACGAAAACGGAACGTACAGCATTTCATTTGAAGACTTTGAAGAATCACTTAAAAAAGGCGTGAAATTATTTCTCCTCTGCAATCCGCATAATCCAAGCGGGCGCGTATGGACACGAGAAGAACTGACAAAGATGGCAGAGCTCTGCAAAAAGTACAATGTCATCATCGTATCGGATGAAATTCACTCCGATCTCGTCTACGAAACTCATACTCACACGCCGATTGCGGCAATCGATGAAAGCTTCAGAGACATGACCATCACCTGCATCGCACCAAGCAAGACCTTCAATCTCGCCGGACTGCAGGCGTCAGCCATGATCACGCCGAACAAAGAGTTTCGTGAAAAAATAGCCGATGTTCATAAAAAACAGGGCTTCTTTACCCTGAATACATTTGGTATCACCGGCATGGAAGCTGCCTATCTCCATGGTGAAGTATGGCTCGAGAACATCATGAACTATTTATCGGAAAATGTGCAGATCACGAAATCATTCCTTGAAGAACATCTTCCGGACCTTCATCTTGTTGATCCGGAAGGAACCTACCTTCTTTGGATCGATTGCAATAAACTAGGGCTTTCAGATGAAGAACTCAAAGAACGTCTGCTTGAAAAAGGGAAGCTTGGATTGGAGCCGGGTCCGAAATACGGAAAAGGCGGCGAGGGCTTTGTTAGGATGAATATCGCCTGTCCTCGTGAAGTTCTGTTAGATGGGCTGGAAAGACTTCGCAAAGCGTTGGGATAATGATAGATAGGATGAGAGCAGGAAAGCCTTGCTGCCCTTCCCTGCTTTCTTTCTCTGCCGATTCAGGCTAAAAAAAGCCCACTGCTCGAAACTTGAGCAGTGGGCTCCTTTTATTTTTTCTTCTCTTTTTCTTTGGCAATCTCACCACAGGCAATCCTCGCTCCCGAATCTCCGGCAGGCTGCGTCATGCCATCATCTATGTTTTCTGTAATGATCAGGGATGTTCCTTCTTTTGTAAACAAGGACGTCTTCCCTTTCGTCATCGTGACAAGAGGTGCCATCAGCTTCACCTTAACAGAGCCATCATCTTTTACGATAATATTCGGAAGGTCACCGGCATGGGCTCCTTCAGGATGTATAAGCCCGTGCTTTTTATCATCCGGATTAAAATGATTACCTGCCGATACAAAGTCTGGGCGTTTACACGTCCCTTTTTCATGAAAATGGATCCCGTGTTCCCCGGGCGGCAATCCTTCAAGCTTAAGATCTACTTCCACTCCATCCGACTTCTCCTGGAGGATCACCTTTCCCAGCGAATCCCCCGTATCATTCTTCATATCGACTTCCGTCTTCTTAGGGTTTTCAATGGCGCACGCCCCAAGGAGAATCGCCGACAAAACTATGTAAAGTAATTTGTTGTTTTTCATTTATTACTCCTCCAAATGTACATACTCTTCCTCCATTTTTGACTAGATGCAGGGAAAGTATTCTTAATAATTATGGAATAATAAATGTAGTTGAAGAGTTTAACTGTAATTAAGGGTTATCTACGGAAATTTAGAGTTATCAACGATATTGTGGGGGTATCTACGGAAACTTGGATTTTTCAACGTTTTTGTGGGGTTATCTACGGAAACTTGGATTTTTCAACGTTTTTCTAGATTTATCAACAAAAGCAAATCACTTACCGACAATTCAACAAATATCGACACTAATTCTACCTTCAGGGTATAATGCCTCTAATAAATGAAGCACGCCCCTATCTCAATCAGGCGTGCTCTCTCAACAATCATTCAGTTTCGCGATTCCGCTGCCTTACTTCTTCCTCGATAGCTTTCGTCTTAAGCTCTTCCTTCTTGGAAACCTTTTTGATCAAACGGAATGTCAAAATCGTCAATATAAAAAAGATGACCATCCAAATCGCGGCTGGAATGTACTCTGTCTTATCTTCCGGAAAGTATAAAAACAAATTCAATACAAATGAAGAAAGCATAATTAGCTCCTTTCCTTTCAAAACAAACTCTTTTCCCATTATACCAAGATAAAAAAGGAGAAACCATTTCCCCGCATAAATAATTTAACGATTCTATGAACAAGCTGGGAACATCTTGAAGGCCCGTCCCTCACTGCTTTAAAGCAACAAGGGACGAGTATCTGCAATCCGACAATTTCCGAGGAAATAAGCGACCGTTTTCGCCAATAAACACCTGCAATTATCAAAGGACAGCCCATGTTGTTCTTCAATAAGCCAATTTTGAGCGACAAGAAAAGAACCTTGCATCATCAAGGTTCTTTTCTATTCAACATGTTTAATTAGGAAGTTTGCCAGCATATCGGGTCGCGATACACATTTCACCGATATAGACCGCTTCCTGCTTTCTTTACTTCACGACTGTGATCTTTTCAATGATCACATCTTCTTTAGGAGCGTCATTCTGCCCCACTTCCACATTCGCGATTTTATCTACGACATCCATTCCTTCGATCACTTGTCCGAATACAGTGTGTTTGAAGTCAAGGTGCGGGGTTCCTCCGCGTTCCATATAGGCGTCGATGATTTCCTGCGGGAACCCTGCCTCCTTCATTTTCTCTTCGAAACCAGGATTCATTTCACTGTTCTGAACGATGAAGAATTGGCTTCCGTTCGTATCAGGACCGGCGTTTGCCATTGAAAGTGCTCCACGGATGTTGAAAAGTTGTTTAGAGAATTCATCTTCGAAAGATTCTCCCCAAATACTTTCCCCTCCTGTTCCGTTACCACTTGGGTCTCCGCCTTGAATCATGAACTCATTGATCACACGGTGGAATTTCAATCCGTCATAGTAGCCGTTTTCACTGTGCGTGATAAAGTTTTCAACCGTTTTTGGTGCTTGTTCAGGGAACAATTTTATTTTAATGGTGCCCATTGAAGTTTTCATTTCCACTACTTTTTCATTTTCTGCTACATCCGTTGTCAGTTGCGGGTAAGTCATCTTGTCATCTCCTCCAGATTCTGCATCAGTTGTTTTGTTTTCTTCTGTTTCAGCAGGTTTTTCTTCGCTGCTGTTATCCTTCTCTGTTTGTCCACATCCGGCAAGAATTAAACCTATCAGACACAAGGATAATAATACCAATCTCTTCATATATGTACCTCCGCATGTTACTTTTATAGTAAGCTTAATCAAAATCACTTTGTGTTCCATTATAATAGACTTGGACACTTAAGAGGAGGGGTTATTTTGCAAAATTTTCAAATAGGGGATAAAGTCACAGCTTTTTATAAAACGGGAAAATATATTGGAGAGGTGACGGGAGAACGTCCAGGTGCTTACGTCGTAAGAATTCTTGCTGTACTCAAGCACCCTCGCCAAGGCGATTTACATAACCCTGCGGATGTAGATGTTCCACTATTCCACGAACGAAAGGCACTGGCTTTTCGTGAGCAGGCCAACATGCCTGAAAAAATGGTGAAGTCTTATGAAGGGGAAATACCGGAATACAATGAAACACTCCTGGCTGCTTTCGGCGAATTGAAAAAGCAATTGGAAGCAGACGGATCCCCGCATGCCATTAAAAGTCTGGAAGCTCTCAAGGGAGTACAGCGGGAGTACGAGCTCATGTATGGGCTTACGTTTGAGAGGTAGATTAATGATACATCCAGAACTACAAAAAAACGTGCCGATCATAGGCACGTTTTTTGTATATTTTTGTATATATCGATGATTCTCAAGCCAGCTGATTATAAAACTTGCTCAAATCAATCCGGTCTCCGATGGTTGTTGGTTCAGCTTTGTCGAGATACTTTTTATCTTTTTCCACGAGATTGTAAATATGATGGGTAGTAAGGGCATCATCCAGTGCTTTGTGATGCTTTCCGACACCTTCCCGTCCGTATTCCTGGACGGCTTTCCATAAGCCCGTTTGATTTTGATCGCCGAAAAATCGTTTGTATTCCATCGATAAATCGACAAATTGAGCTTGAAAAGGAAAGGCGATGCCAGACTGGGTGCAGTTGTCCCTTAGCACTTTCATATCCATGTTGCCCCATGTTACTACTTTCTCAATACCTTTTGAATTCAGTTGATTGAAATAATCGATGAGGGTCTGGAAGGAGATGCCTCCGTCTACTTTATCTTGTGTGATCGATAAGAATCGTTTGCAGCGATTGGTTAGTCTGGGAAAGGCAGATGGTTTTACATAAGTTGAAAACGTATCTATCACTTGCCCATTCTGAACCACTACCACACCTGCTTCGATTATTTCAGGGAAAAAGCCTTTGGGGACTCTATGTCGTTCCGGCATTGAAAACTCAAAGTCAATGAACACAAGCTGCTTTGCTTTTACCACGTAACTCCCTCCTCAATCTTGTACAGACCCCAATTTTATTCTAATAAAATTCTATTGTGAATACGAACGAGTTTATGTTCAATCACCAGCTTATTCGCTTTTTGGGTGAGAATACATAATTCTTATTCTTATATTATATCATGTTCAACCTGAAAAATATGACTAAATCCTTTTAATCATCTGCAAAAAAATCTCACTCAGTGGACTCTTGATGAAATCTTTAATACAATGAATATTTAGGGAAGCGAAATAAATAGATTATGAGAAGGTGTTAATCATTTCGATGGAAAAAAGAAATCTTGTCATTATGGTCATGGCCAATTTTTTAGTGGCTGCCAGCGCCACTATGGTCCTGCCGTTCCTATCTCTTTATATAGAAACGTTCGGTGACTATAGTGCTGAGTATGTGCAGCGCTGGTCTGGTTTTGTTTTCGGCATCACGTTTCTGACGGCGTTCTTTATTTCTCCTTTATGGGGAAGGTTTGGTGACCGTTATGGCTACAAACCGATTCTTTTAATCACAGGATACGGCATCTCGGCCTCCATTTTCTTTATGGGCTTCATGGATTCCGTGCAGGGAATGTTTATTTTAAGGCTGCTGATGGGGGCTGTGACCGGATTTATCCCCACATCAATGGCGCTTATCTCTTCCCAGACATCCAAAAAGGAAGCAGGAAAAACTTTGGGTACCCTGCAGATGGGCACTGTTTCTGGCGGTTTGTTCGGACCTGTCATCGGAGGGATTCTTGCTGATAATGTTGGTTTTTCTTATACCTTTATTTTAACGGCGATATCGATTTCGATCGCTGCGACCGTAGTATTGTTCGGAATAAACGAGCAGCGGAATGATGAACAGAGGAATAAGCAAAACAAATATTCAAGCAAGCAGGTGCTTCAGCACATTTTCAGTCAAAAACTCCTTGTGACGGTGATTATTCTATCCTTGATCATCCAAGTAGCGAATTTCAGTATTCAGCCGCTTCTGGCACTTTATGTTGATGAACTTACATCTTCCGCCAACCTTGCACTTCTAGCCGGCCTTGCCTTTTCGGCTACGGGATTCGGGAACTTCATCGCTACCCGGCAATGGGGAAAACTTGGCGATCAAATTGGATATGAGAAGGTACTCTCCATCCTGTTGGTGCTTGCTTCCATTCTTATCGTGCCACAGGCACTTGTGACTGAGCTTTGGCAGCTTGTCCTTCTACGTTTCTTATTCGGAATTGCCATCGGAGGGATGATTCCGTGCGTGACAGCTTATATACGTCAGGAAGCTCCGCTCAGCATGCAGGGTGAAGTGTTAGGCTACAACCAGAGCTTTCGCTTTCTTGGAAACGTGATTGGACCGGCATTCGGAGGCACAGTCTCCGGATATATTGGAATTTCTTCCGTTTTTTATGTAACAGGTGCTTTATTCTTGGGTGCATTTGGATTATTATGGTGGAGTATAAGACATTCTGAAGTTGACGGTCACGTGAATCAAGATTACTAGAAAAGTAGAGTGGAAGTATGAGAGTGTTTGCAGGATTTCTAACAGTGATTTGCTTTATGTCCTTGTTTTTTACCACGTTGTTCTTCACGACCGAAGAAGTCGATAAAGTCCAGGGATTCCAGGATGAACTCGAAAGCACGGTGAATACAGACCAGCTGAACCTGAACAAGACCAGTTTACTGCTGGACAAAAACGGAAATGTATTTTCAGAGGTCAATCGTCCCTTTCGATTATATGTAGAAGATGAAAAGATCCCCCCATTCGTAAAAGATATCCTGGTCGCTTCAGAAGATCAGCATTTTTATGAGCATGTGGGATTTGATGCCGGCGCCATATTGAGGGCAGTCGTAAAAAATTTGGTGTTCACCCATATTCAGCAGGGCGGGAGCACGATTACCCAGCAGCTCGCCCGAAATTTATATTTAGGCCAGGAAAAAACGTACAATCGGAAATTGACCGAGCTCTTCTACGCACACGAGATTGAAAGCTCCCTTTCAAAAGATGAAATACTGGAGCTATATCTAAATGTCATTTATTTCAGCAATGGTGTGTATGGAATTGAAACGGCCTCCCAATATTATTTTCAAAAAAGTGTTTCTGAATTGAACAAAGCAGAGATGGCGTTCATTGCCTCGATCCCGAATAATCCAGGCAAGTACGACCCTGTCGACCATTTCGATCAGACCAAAGTTCGCCAGGAGCGTCTGCTTGACATCCTAGTGAACACTGAAAAGCTCGCAAAAGAAGAAGCGGACAAACTGAAAAAAGTTGCTATCAAGCTGAATATCCGCAAGAAAATAGACCGCTATCCTGATTATGCATTCTATGTGGAAGAGGAATTAAGAGAGCTGATTTCAATTCATGAAGGCTACAAGGTACAGCTTGAAAACGCCTCTTCACCTCAGGAGAAGAACCAGATCATCAAAAAACTGGATGACCGGGTTGAAAGCGTGATTTCCTCAGGCGTCAAAATTCAGACTGCCCTTGACCCTGCACTGCAGAAAAAAAGCGCAGAAGCCTTGAACACCGGTCTCGGTGGTGAAAAACTGCAGGGTGCGTCTGTCACCATCGATAATGAAACCAGAAGGATCGCTGCATTGACCGGCGGTAAAGATTATCAGAAATATAATTTCAATCATGCCTTCCAAGCCTACAGGCAGCCTGGCTCCTCCATCAAGCCGCTGCTCGTATATGCACCGTATCTGGACAAATCCAAGGCGTCCATTCAAGAAAAAGTGAACGCCAACAATTACTGTATCGGAAATTATTGCCCGATCAACTACGGAGGCGTACAGCCGGGGACAGTCACGCTAAATCAGTCGCTGGCTCAATCGTACAACACGCCCGCTCTCCGTTTGATGGAAAAAGTCGGTGTCGAAGAAGCATTCAAAAAGCTGTCATCCTTTTCCTTCGAGCGTATGACAGCAGAGGATCACACATATGCGGCATCGATCGGCGGGTTCACCTACGGTTTCAGCCCGCTCGAAATGACAGATGCCTATACATCCTTCATCGACGGAAGCTATAAAAAAAGCCACGCCATCGTGAACGTGAAGGACGGAAATGGAAAGATCCTTTACGAATGGAAAGATAAGCCGAAGCAAATATGGTCTGAAGATACCACGGCAAAAATGAGGCAGATGCTTGCAAATGCAGCATCGATCGGTACTGGAAAAGCCGCTTACGTATCCAAGCCTTATGTCGGCATTAAAACAGGAACCACCAACAATTATCATGATTACTGGGTGATGGGACTGACGAATGAATACACAACGGGTGTCTGGGTCGGCCATGACATCCCGCAGAACATGAGCAGAATCGAAAGACTGCGGCCGAGTCATAAGATATGGCAGACGATTATGAAATAGCGCTTGGAGATTCGTCTCTGGGCGTTTTTTTCAATATGGATCGGCATATTGAAGATGTCATGCCATTGTGCGGGACAGACGAAATGATTGCATCCCCCCAAATCAAATACATATGCTCGAAACTCATTGGCTTTTGCTCGAAAATCCCAAGTTTCCGCTCGAAATCCCTCTACTTATGCTCGAAATCCGAGATATTTGCTCGAACTGTCGATTGTTCTTCTACAACATTCACAACGCCCTGCTTTTTTTTCACCCTATAAAAAAAGAGTACAAAACAACCGTTTCATACTCTTCAAACAACAGTCACAGCTTCACCTTCGACATGATCGGTAAACTCGCCATGACACCATTATATAATTTTAAAATCACAAAAAAGATCGTCATGAAGAGCGATGACCATGTAAACAATTGCAGGCTGATGACGCCGATGATACCTGCTTTGGAAACGGTGACGCTTATTTTATAAACAAAGTAAACAAAATAAACAACAGAAGTGACGGCGAAAATCGCGATTAACCCCATGAAGGATTTGAGGCTGACAACCGATACGAGACCACCGATGAAATAGATCATGGAGCCGGATCTGACCCGGTTATACAGCTGGCCTTCGGAATCTTTCGAGAAGAACAGCATGGAGACCCCATTGATGGTTTCGGCTATGAGTTTCAAGGCTGCAAACACCATGAAGAAGACGATCATCAAGAGTATCAATAACACAAATTTCAGTTGAATATCTGATAGAAATTCGCGCATCCCCGGATAGACGCCGATTTTCTTGAAAAGGTCGACAAACACTTCCACCCCGTAGACGGAGAAGGTCAAGCTGAATAAAAGGATGGCAAACAAAGGCAGGTAGCTTGTTAAATATGTATTCTTCAATTAAGTACTCTCCTATAATGATTATTCCATACAGCACTTACATCATAATCGTTTATAGGAGTCTTGAAAAGGGTATTAATAAGAAAATCCTGGGCATTTTGTCGTGCTGACTCCAACGCGAAAATACTTCGAAATAGCGAGAAATAAAATTGACTGCCTCTCCCATGCGGACATGAAAAAGACAGTCAGTCAAATACTTCATCAGTTTTTGTAGATCTGTTCGGTACAATGCGGATGTATTCCCTCGATCTAAACGGTTGACGGATTCCCTGGTTATTCGCCGGCACTTCCTCCATCTCTTCTGTGCCGTCATATTGTACAGGCTGCAAATTAGCCGTTGCCGGATCATCTGTTTCAATGATGCCGCGGTTAAACCGGTCTTGAGATTCAACCAGCCACCCAAATCCGATGAATGTAAAAAGTATCGTCGTGAACGCCACTGTTTTCCTTTTCATTTTTAACCACCACCTTATGGATAGGATTCTCCAAAATAACCAAAACTATTCTTAAAAAGCCGTATTTCTAAAAGGAAATCCTTAAAAATTTTCGTGGTGATCAACCGCGTTTCTACATATTTAATACGCAAAGTAAAAATCGATTGAGCCAGAAGCCTGAGTAATGCAAGCATTGTTTTTTTACGTTATAATGCTCTTTAGGTTAAGATTTCCGGGCATACTGGGAGAGCGGATGACAAATTTTCTAGAATGTGTAAATGAATCTACATAAGACTAAGTTGAAGAATACATGAATTTTATAAGAGGGGGGTTTTTTATGACATTGTTACATTGGGCAATTATAACGCCCTTTTTATTTGCAATTCTTATTCCATTTCTTTATAAGGCATTTAGGAGGGTCCATACCGGCTGGTTCGTATTGCTGCTGCCGGTAGCGTTATTCAGCTATTTCATTCAGTTCATGCCGATTACGAGGGATGGAAATACGATAAAGGAAACAGCTGAATGGATGCCTTCTTTCGGCATCGATTTCATTGCGTACATAGACGGGCTCGGGCTGCTATTCGCACTTCTCATAACCGGTATCGGTTCGCTCGTCGTTCTTTATTCGATTTACTATCTCGATAAGAAAAGAGAACAATTACATAACTTCTATGTGTATTTAATGATGTTCATGGGAGCCATGCTTGGTGTGGTCCTGTCCGATAATCTGATCGTCCTTTATATGTTCTGGGAATTTACGTCCATTTCATCTTTCCTATTGATCGGTTATTGGTATCATCGCGAACGCTCAAGATACGGTGCCCAAAAATCAATGCTGATCACTGTTTTTGGCGGATTGTCCATGCTGGGGGGATTCATCCTTCTTTATCTTATGGGCGGAACGTTCAGTATCCGCGAGTTGGTTTCACAATCAGACCAGCTCATGACGAACGCTCTTTTCATTCCGGCAATGCTTCTCGTACTGCTGGGAGCTTTCACTAAATCGGCTCAATTCCCATTCCATATCTGGCTTCCGGATGCAATGGAAGCCCCGACACCTGTCAGTGCTTATCTGCACTCGGCAACGATGGTAAAAGCGGGGATCTACCTTGTTGCCCGCATGAGTCCGATATTTGCTGAGACAAGCTTATGGTTATGGCTTGTCGGCGGATTCGGGATTTTCACATTATTCTGGGGATCTTTCAATGCTGTCAAACAGACTGATTTAAAAGGGATCCTTGCATTCTCCACTGTCAGTCAACTTGGTCTTATCATGTCGCTGCTCGGAGTTGGTGCAGCCGCCCTGCACTACACTTACTTGGACGACAATATTTATATGGTTGCAACTCTTGCAGCCGTTTTTCACTTGATCAACCACGCTACCTTCAAGGGAAGCCTTTTTATGGTTGTCGGTATCATCGACCATGAAACCGGCACAAGGGATATACGTAAACTCGGCGGGCTGATGAGCTTTATGCCGATTACCTTTACAGTTGCGATGATTGGTGCATTTTCCATGGCAGGTCTTCCTCCATTCAACGGCTTCCTGAGTAAAGAAATGTTCTTTACAGGGATGGTCCGTGTACTTGAGATGGATATTTTCAGCCTGGATACAGCCGGAATAATCTTCCCTGTCCTTGCCTGGGTAGGAAGCGTATTTACGTTCATCTACAGCATGATCCTCGTGTTCAAGACATTTACAGGTGAACACCAGCCTGAAAAATTGGAGAAGAAACCTCATGAGGCACCGTTCGGTATGTTGATTTCTCCGATCATTCTGGCGTCACTTGTGATTGTGTTCGGGTTCTTCCCTAACATACTGTCCGAACGGATCATTGCTCCTGCTGTTGAAGCAATTACTCCAAGTCTGGTCGAAGAAGGTCATGCAGTTAAAGCGCATATTACCTTCTGGCATGGTCCTACGCCAGAACTATTTATGACAATCGGTGTCATTCTGTTCGGTACCTTGCTTTATCATTTACTTCCAAAATGGAAGAAAATCTACTCATGGATCCCTGAACGCTTAACGCTTAATTCAATGTATGATGGAGGATTGGTGCGAGGCGAACGTGCTGCTTTCTCTTTCACCAGAGGATACATGACCGGGTTCATCCGTTCTTACCTGGTGTATATATTTGCTTTCTTCATTGGGATTCTGATGTTCAGCTTATGGTTCAAAGGAGCATTTACGATCAACACCGAGGAGCTGGCTCCTATCGGTATCTATGAAATAGCGATTGCACTTCTGCTGGTGATTAGTTCCGTGACCATTTTATTCGCGAAGTCACGACTGACATCCATCATCTCGCTGGGTGCTGCAGGTTACACGGTTTCCCTGTTCTTTGTATTATTCCGAGCCCCTGACCTGGCACTTACCCAGCTCGTGATCGAGACCGTATCCGTTGCTTTATTCCTTCTATGCTTCTATCACCTGCCGAAACTCAGCAGACATGAGGAAAGAATGAAGTTCAAACTGGAAAATGCGCTGATTTCGATTGGAGTCGGGGTCGTTGTTACACTGTTCGCCATTTCTTCTTACAGTTCAAAGCTGTTCGATTCGATCTCAAGCTATTATATAGAGAATGTTTATGAAGAAGCAGGCGGGAAAAACATGGTGAACGTCATCCTTGTTGATTTCCGTGGATTCGATACACTGTTTGAAATCTGTGTGCTGGCCATTGCTTCTCTTGGCATTTATTCCATGATCAAATTACGTCTGACTAGGAGGAAAGAAGGATGAAAACAAAAACAAATGACATCATCTTACAAACTGTAACGAACGTTGTCGCTTTCTTGATCATCTTGTTTTCATTGAGGATCTTCTTCGTTGGTCATTACACTCCAGGAGGCGGCTTCATTGGAGGCTTAATGACTTCAGGCGCAATCGTTTTACTGTTACTGGCTTATGATATTAAGACAGTAGCTAACATCCTGCCGGTGGATTATAAAATCATCACGGCCATCGGCTTGCTGTTTGCCGTCGCTACTTCGGCGGGAGCACTGTTATTCAATGCCCCGTTCCTGACCCATGCGTACGATTATTTCTACCTGCCTCTCTTGGGGAAAACCTCCCTGCATACGGCAGTATTGTTCGATACAGGAGTGTATCTTGTTGTTATCGGTGTAACGATGACCATTATTCAAACAATAGGAGTGAGTGAATAATGGAAATACTTATGGCAATTGTTGTTGGAATACTATTTACAAGCGCTGTGTACCTGATGTTATCTAAGAGCTTGCTCAGGATCATCATCGGCACTGCTTTATTGAGTCACGGTGCTCATTTGCTTCTACTTTCAATCAGCGGTCTAAAAGAGGGAGCTGCCCCTCTTTTGGGCGAACACGCTGAATCTTATGTGGATCCATTACCGCAAGCCTTGATTTTGACAGCTATCGTCATCAGCTTCGGGGTTACAGCTTTTTTCCTTGTTCTTGCTTATAGGGCATATCAAGAGCTCGGCACGGATAATGTGGATCAGATGAGGGGAACTGAAGGCAATGACTAACTTATTGATTTTACCAATTTTAATTCCGCTATTTACAGCGGTCATCTTAATGTTTATCAGCAAATTTATTAAAGTACAAAGAGGGATATCAGTCGTTTCAACCTTGGCGACTGTTGCAGCATCCCTTGTACTCATCAATAAAATTCATCGGGACGGCATCCAGACGATTGAACTCGGAAGCTGGAAAGCTCCATTTGGGATCATACTCGTATCAGACATGCTTTCCGCATTGCTGGTGACAACAACGAGTATCATCACGCTGATCGTCCTCTTCTATTCCTTTAAGTCGATTGGAGTGGACAGAGAACGTTTTTATTATTATCCCGTCGTTCAATTCCTGCTTGTCGGAGTGAACGGGGCCTTTACAACAGGAGACATTTTCAATCTATTCGTTTTCTTTGAAGTGATGCTGATGAGTTCCTATGTGCTCCTTGTATTGGGCGGAACAAAAGGTCAGCTGCGTGAGGGGATCAAATACATTCTTGTGAATGTCATTTCTTCCGCACTATTTGTCATCACGGTTGCCTATTTGTATTCTGTACTGGGAACGTTGAACATGGCCGATATTTCGAGAAAGATAGCTGAAGTGAACCAGCCTGGGATCCTTACGGCAATCGCCGTCCTTTTCCTCGTAGTCTTCGGGTTAAAAGGTGCGATATTCCCGCTGTACTTCTGGCTTCCGGGATCTTATTATGCGCCGCCTGCACCGGTTCTCGCATTATTCGGGGCCCTGCTCACCAAAGTGGGGATCTACTCGATTTTAAGAACCTATACGTTGTTCTTCCATCACGATATCGGCTATACGCATCAGATCCTCGCGATCCTTGCAATTCTTACGATTGTGTTCGGATGCATCGGAGCCATCGCGTATTGGGATGTTAAGAAGATCATCATCTATAACATCATCATTGCAGTTGGTGTCATTTTATTCGGTGTATCAACGATGAACCCGGATGCAATGGAAGGTTCGGTTTATTATCTCGTTCATGACATGATCATCAAAGCAGCTTTATTCCTGCTTATCGGCGTCATGATCAAAATCACCGGCACAACAGACCTGAAAAAAATGGGCGGACTCATTAAAGAGTATCCGTGGCTCGGCTGGACCTTCTTAGTAGCGACATTCTCACTGGCAGGGATTCCTCCTTTAAGCGGTTTTATCGGAAAATTGATGATCCTGAAAGGAAGCTTTAGTGAAGGAGCCTATGTCGGAGCAGGGGTCATCCTGGCTTCAAGCCTACTGGTGCTTTATTCAGTGATTAAAATCTTCTTGAATGGTATTTGGGGAGCACCTAAAGAATATAACGGTATTACCAAAGGGCACGCCCGTTATTTATGGATGACATCGGCCGTA
The DNA here is from genome assembly GCF_056159545.1 of Rossellomorea sp. ABR4_012. Taxonomy (NCBI): domain Bacteria; kingdom Bacillati; phylum Bacillota; class Bacilli; order Caryophanales; family Bacillaceae; genus Rossellomorea; species Rossellomorea sp. ABR4_012. The sequence continues at coordinate 1,175,728 of NZ_JBSWVK010000001.1, read as the reverse complement.
CTGGTTGCATTAGCCGTTTTTTACGGTTTTGGGGCAGAAGCCCTGCGACCGTTGTTCACGCAGGCTGCAGATGTATTAATGGACCCGAATCTCTATATAGACGCAGTGTTAAAGGAGTAATGTAGAATGGCCTTTCAAATTTTATTAAACTTTTTCTTAGCCTTTGTCTGGATGTTTCTTTCGGTGTCCTTTACTGCACAGTCATTTCTTATCGGCTTCATATTAGGATTGCTTGTGATTTTTGCATTCAGAAGATTTTTCACGTCCCGCTTCTATCTATTAAGAGTGGGAGCGGTGATCAGTTTACTATTTTTATTTATTAAAGAGCTGATCCTGGCGAACATTTCGGTGTTAAAAGTGGTATTGAAGCCTAAGCTCGATTTTCAACCCGGCATTTTCGCCCTCCCGACTGAATTAAAAACAGACTGGGAAATTACGTTACTCGCAAATCTCATTACCTTGACTCCCGGGACATTGGTAGTGGATGTTTCTTTTGACAATAAAATTCTCTACATCCATGCGATTGATATCGCTGATGTTGATGAAGCCATTGATGAAATCAAGAATTCATTTGAAAAAGCCATTATGGAGGTGAGCCGCTGATGCTGCATACAATCATTCAAGTCACCCTGCTCCTCGTCTCCATTTCCATGCTTGGCCTTGTGTATCGGGTCATTAAGGGACCGACAACCCCTGACAGGGTCGTTGCGCTGGATGCAATCGGCATCAATCTGATTGCGATCGTTGCCCTTATTTCAATGGTCATTGATACGTATGCCTTCTTATCGGTGATTCTCCTTCTCGGAATCCTGGCATTCCTGGGAACCGTAGCCTTTTCAAAGTTTTTGGAGAAAGGGGAGATCATCGAACGTGAGCGTAATCATTAGTTGGATCATCGGATTTTTCTTACTGGTCGGAGGACTGCTAAGCCTGGTCGCCACATTTGGGGTCCTGAGGCTTCCTGATATCTATACAAGGAACCATGCAGCATCCAAAGGTGCGACGCTTGGAATCATGTCGATTCTGATTGCGACGTTCCTCTACTTTTACCAAGAGCACGGCCACTTCAACTCCAATCTGATACTGGCCATCATCTTTATCTTTGTGACCGCTCCTGTGGCAGGTCATCTCATTGCACGTGCGGCTTACAATTCCGGCGTCAGACTGTGGGATAAAAGTGTTAAGGATGATTTAAAAGATAAAGAGGAATATGAGAAGCAGAATTCATAGAAAAGGAAAGCAGGCCCTTCAGGTCTGTCCTTCCTCAACAAAAGAAGCTTGATCTGGTAGAGGGATGCCCCTTCCAGTCAAGCTTCTTTTATTGATCATACAATTCCTTATCCACACTGCCATCCTGCTTATGGATGACTAGCGTACCGGAATGGTCATTCACATAATCCTTCGCTTTTGAAAGAAGGTCATCTTTCGTCCCTTCTACCATAATGGCACGGCTGCTGCCCTTCTTGATCAACTGCCAGCCATCTTCATGCGTTTTTACATGATACTCGGTCTTATCTGTAACCTTCCCTTCCTCGGACTTATGAGCCCGATCAGTGGCAATCGCAATGGCTCTTCCTTCATCGTACCCTTCATCCAGGAGGGCGTTCGCAATTTCTATTGCTTTATTCCGGACATCTGCAGGGAGATTTTTTAATGAAGCGGGATAATCATTTTTGCTCCAAGGCATCGTGTAACCTCCTTATGTTGGTTACTTATTGATTTCCCATTGTGACAGCTTTTAAACGTCCCTTGAATATGTACTCTCCCTTAGCAGTGAACCGCTACCGAAAACAGGTCAGCGTTTCGGCACAACCGCCATCGTACAGCGTGAGACACAAATCAATTGATTCTCTTCATCGGTGATTTTGATATCCCAGACCATCGTCGTTTTCCCCTGGTGCATGACCGTTGCCGTCGCGGTAACCACTCCATCACGCTTTGCTTTTATATGATTTGCGTTAATTTCAAGACCGAAGCAGATTTCTTTCTCAAGATTGATTAATTCCACAGCTCCCACACTCGCCACCGTCTCTGCGAGTGCCACCGACGCTCCGCCGTGGAGGAACCCGAAAGGCTGGCGGGTTGCCTCATTTACAGGCATGGTCGCGATCACCTTTCCTTTACCTAATTCCACAAACTCAATTCCAAGCGCACTGATTAATGTATTTTCAATTTTCATTCTGTTCACCTCATTATAGTCTTCATATAGTAGAATTTCGGTATAAAGAGTAAAAACCCTTTTTTAGAAGGCGCTTTATGCATACATTGTTGTTTTTATATATGGTATTTCGGTCGCAACTCGGGCTTCCGGAGTTTTTTAAAACACATACACCCGCTTCATACAGACTTATTAAACAACATACAAAAAACAGACGCCGTTTAGGAAACAGCCTGCAAGAATAATATCGTATTCAGCTACATACATTTCCTTAGAGCCTATTTGCCAGGAATAAGGAGGTATTCCATGAATCGATATCACCCATTTTACCATCCTGTCCAGAGCCCCTATCAGCCCCATCATTCGAGAAGAAATTATCCACTATACCCTAATTTTCATTATCGCAATAACTTCCCTCCAGTTGAAACAAAAACATTTATGTCTTCTGCAGATAAAACATTAACGTTAATGGAAAGTGCCAATCTTGTATTGACGAAAATAAAGAATGATTCTTCATTCGCCCATCAGATCATGGAGTTAGCTCAGCAGTCAAACACTCCAGAGGTCCTTAAGCTCATCCGCAGGACCGGGGTAAAGGTCGTGCCCGTCGTCTCATTTAATCCCGACGGGATCCACATGGTGTTTGATGAGAAACTTGGCGAAGTGGACTGCTGCCATCTGATTGTCGACGTGCGCTGGAGGGAAATGTAGTTTATTCACGTGCAGGTTTGCTTGACATAAGGAATGCACCGCTTGGTGATGTTCCCCCATGCGATTAATTGAAAAAAGGGGCTTCAAGGATGATCCTTGAAGCCCCTATTCATCTATGATCAATAATATGGGTAATACCCCGGATATCCATAACCATACCCGTATGGCGGATAATATGGATAATATGGTCTTGGATATAAGAGAGCAGAACCCAAAAGACCGCCTAACACGCCGCCAACAAACGGTCCGCCAAAGCCCCCTCCGTAGAATGGTCTTCTGCCGACTCCATACGGCCTTGGTCTTGGTCTTCTATCATACACTCGACTATACATTCGCACTTCCTCCTCTTCTTCAGTTTACCTGGGACAGCCATCTATTTTTATCGGCTTTACTACTGTTTTATGCGGATGAGGGTGGTTTTGAGTGGGCTAATGATTTACTTCTGAGAATGGAGTTGGAGGAAAGATGACGGTGTTGGGGTGGTAAGATTCAAGTGTTGGATTCTATATGTAGGTGGTATGAGTGCGGATTTTTTCATGTGAAGATTTTTCGACAAGTGGAACGTATTTTTGGAAAGTGGAACGTATTTTGAGAAAGTGGCTTGTAAATCTGGACAGTGGAACGTATTTTCCTGAAAGTGGCTTGGAAATCCGAAAAGTGGAACGTATTTTCTGAAACCGGGTTTTATCTACCTATAAAAGCTGCTCGTTTTTTATGAAAGTGCCTCTTCTACCATAAAAAAAGCAGAGGACTAAAAAATCCCCTGCTAAAAAATCAAATAAAACTTAAAACATCATCGCCGCAATCCATCCAAAGATGATCAGCGGAATATTATAGTGCAAGAATGTCGGCACACATGTATCCCAAATGTGATTGTGCTGACCATCCGCGTTCAACCCGGCTGTCGGTCCAAGCGTACTGTCTGAAGCAGGAGAACCCGCATCACCCAGGGCACCGGCTGTTCCAACAATGACGATTGTCGACATCGGGCTGAAACCAAGCTCCATGCAAAGAGGCACGAAAATCGCCGCAATGATCGGGATCGTCGCAAACGATGAACCGATCCCCATCGTAACAAGGAGACCAACAACAAGCATAAGAAGTACTGCCAATGCTTTATTGCCCCCGATCGCATCCGAAGTCGCCTCAACTAGTGATTCGACGTGTCCTGTCGATGTCATCACTTCGGCAAATCCTGAAGCTGTGATCATCACGAACCCGATGAACGCCATCATTTTCATTCCTTCATTCAACAGCCCGTCAGCTTCCTTCCACTTCACTGAGCCTGACAGATAAAGAACGGCAATACCCGCCAGTGCACCAAAGATCATGGATTCAAGCTGAAGCTGCACATACAACGCCACAATGATCGAAATAAAGGCGAAGACCATCGCTTTTTTGTTGTAGACCATTTTTTCCACAGAAATGACTTCTTTTGCTTCACTGTACTTTCTTGGTTTGCGGTAGCTTACAAACACCGCAATCAGTAATCCGATGAACATACCTCCGACAGGGATGAGCATGGCTTTAGGGATGTCTCCCAGAGCAACCTGCATTCCACTGCTTGCCATATTCTGTGCAATGATCTCATGGAACTGCAAACCGAACCCTACTGGTAAAAGGATATAAGGAGCAGTCAAACCGAATGTGATGACTGAAGCGATCAAGCGTCTATCCAATTCCAGTTCCGTCATGACCTTCAACAGCGGCGGAATCAGGATAGGGATAAATGCAATGTGAATCGGAATCAAGTTCTGCGAAAAGACAGCCATGATTAAAATAGCAAAGACAATAAGTGCTTTAGAAAGGGCTGCTTTTCTTGAATCTCCTTTTTTCCCGACAACTTTCAATACCCAGTCTACTAGAAGATTCGGAATCCCTGTATAAGAGATCGCTACAGCGAATCCCCCAAGTAATGCATAACTTAAGGCGATATTGGCACCCCCTGATAATCCTTCAGAGAAAACCGTGATCGTCTCACTCATGCCCATGCCGCCGATCAGACCTCCGATCAGTGCACCCGTGATTAGGGCAAAGACGACATTGACACGCACTAAACTCAATATGAGCATAACCAGAACAGCAATGACAACTGCGTTCATCGTTTATTCCTCCCTTAAAAATGTTCTTCAGCCTGTTTTAAAAATGCTATACTACCACCAGCTGATTCGTTTATTAGTAGTTCAATAGATTATTTTACTTTAGTTCGCTAAATTGGTAGAGCGATAAAACAACGTGTTTAACTTTAACAAGATAAAGAGAGGTTGTCAATACTTTAGTCTGATGAATCATTAAAATGTTTGTTGGTAAGTTTTTGTATGGTTCTTAAGGAGGGGGCGGTGGTTTTAAACACCGCTGTTGATTTCCGTGGAAGACTTCGCTTTCCGCGGGCGGCCCGTGAGCCTCCTCGGCTTCGGTAGTTTCTGTCCAGCTGCAGGGCTTAGAGGCACATGTCATAAGCCAAACCGACCAAGAAGGCAAAGAACGCCTTCATGGTCGATTCGCCTTATGCCACCCGCCTCTTTCAAAGCCCTTTCGCTTTTCTGTTAGGAGTCTACGTCTTCCACTCCAATCAACAACTGGAACCGCTTCTAAATCCAGAAAATCTTTCAACATATACTTTTGAATTTCCATCTCCTCATACGAACTGTATCCAATCATGTTAGAATCTACACCTATTAAAAAATCTATATAAAAATAGCCTTTCCCGATCCAAAGCTGGATAGGAAAAGGCTTTATTTACTCTCATTTATTTTTCTAACGGCTGGAATCGTTCCACAAGGATTGCCAGTGTACGGGCCATGACTCCGGTGGCACCTGAAGGGCCAAGTTCATAATGACTCTTCGTCGTGGCTGTTCCTGCGATGTCCAGGTGGACCCACGGGAGGCCTTCAGCAAATTCGCCAACGAAAGCACCGCCCATGATGGCATGTCCTGCCCGTCCGGGTGAATTGTTAAGGTCTGCAATCTTACTGCTGCGGACACGTTTTTTATCATGTTCCGTGTACGGCAGCTGCCAGATGAATTCGCCGGACTCGCTTGAGGCTTCTAGTACCTGTTCGAAGAATGCTTCATTGTTTGTCAGCGCACCTGTTTTATCTTCTCCCAGCGCCACGATGACACCGCCGGTCAGTGTCGCTACATCCACCAGGTAATTCGCTCCGTGATGCTTCGCATACGTCATCCCGTCAGCCAGCGCGAGGCGTCCTTCTGCATCCGTATTAAGCACCTCGATCGTTTTACCGCTCATCGCCGTGATCACGTCATCAGGCTTGAATGCTGAACCGCTGACCATGTTGTCTGTTGAAGGAATGACGGCTACCACATTCTGCTCAGGCTTTGTTTCCCCGATGATTTCCATCGCACCCAGGACAGCTGCAGCTCCTCCCATATCCGTCTTCATTCCGACAATGCCGTCCTTCGGTTTGATTGAGTAGCCGCCGGTATCGAAGGTGATCCCTTTTCCGACTAACCCGATGACATCCTTCCATTCATCTTTGCCGTTGTATTTCAGGACGATCATCTTAGGCGGCTCAACCGACCCCTGATTGACGGCAAGAAGCGCTCCCATTCCCAGGTTTTCCATCTCTTCTTTGTCCAAGATTTCCGCTTCGAAATCATAGCGCTTTGCAAGTTCAAGCGCATATTCCGCCATTTTGGTGGATGTGAGCAGATTTCCCGGTGTGTTCACCAGTGTACGGGCAGAGTTGACTCCTCTTCCGAAAGCTGCTCCCACTTCGAGCCCAGTCTTAACTTCTTTTTCGTCTTCTTTTGTAAAAAATTCAATGCTGTCTATATTGACTTCAGGTTCATTTGATTTTTGCTTGTAGCCGTCGAATGTATACGTAGCCATCGTGAATGCTTCCGTGAAGGCATGAGCCGCGTCTACTGCAGGCAGTTCTTCTGATGAAAACGTATCAATCGCCACTGAAAAAGCGGAAACTTTCATTTCTTTCAGTGCTTTCGATGCCACACCCATCGCCTCTTTTAAAAGATCGAAGGTTAACTCCTTTTGTTTTCCAAGACCGACAAACAGGATCCGCTTGCTGCCGATTTTTCCGTACGTATGTATTTTTGATATTTTCTTAGGTTTTGATGAAATGTCTCCATCCTTCACTAATGAAGTCAGATATCCTTCAAATGCGTGATCAAGCTCTTTCAGCTCCCCTTCAAATGATGGCTGATGATAAACTCCGACCACTAAACATTCCCCGGCTGCTTCTGTTATGTCTTTTTGATTGATTGTAAAATTCATTTCCCCTGACACCTCCACCCTCCATTATAACGGAGATGTCAGTTTATTTCGACTTACTGGCTTTTAGAGAGTGCAAGTTAGTTCTGCTTTCAACCGGGTATGATATAATAAGAACATTATTTTAATTCAGACTCTTTAAAAAGGTGGAATAAGACAGCATGGAAATATTTTTGAATTTTCCATTGTGGGCCTCTTTGTTTGCAATCTTCTTTGCACAATTTGTTAAGGTGCCCATACAATTTATTGCGACGAGGGAATTAAACTGGTCATTGATTACTTCTACAGGCGGTATGCCAAGCTCCCACTCTGCCGCAGTTACGGCTTTATCAACAGGTGTCGCCTTGGAAACCGGCCTAGCATCCCCTATATTTGCCGTGTCGGCGATTTTTGCAATCATCACCATGTTTGATGCGACAGGTGTCAGAAGACAGGCGGGTGAGCAGGCAATCGTATTGAACCAGTTAACGATCGATTTTCAAAAATTCATGACAGAAGCCAAAGGCTGGCAGAACAAACCTGAGCAGGAAAAACGGAAAGAGCTGAAGGAACTGCTTGGACACAAACCAATCGAGGTCTTCTTCGGCGGCCTTTCAGGAATTGTACTGACCCTGCTTCTGCATTATCTATTATTTAGCTAGGAGTGATTCAGTGAGAATTGTCTCTATTTGCCCCAGTAATACTGAAATCATTGATTATCTTGGTCTCACCTCCAGTCTGGTCGGTGTTGATGATTTTTCCGATTATCCTGAAGAGGTCCGTTCACTTCCAAGGCTAGGACCTGACCTATCCATCGATATGGATAAACTGCAGGCATTGAAACCTGATCTCGTCTTTTCTTCACTTAGCGTCCCTGGCATGGAAAAGAATATCGAAGAATTAAATAGCAGGAACATTCCGCATATCACCCTCAATCCTCAAAGCTTCCAGGATATCGCCGAGGATATTTTAACGGTCGGAAAAGCGTGTGGAATAGAAGAAACTGCGGTCCAAATGCATCAGACCTTTTTACATACGGTCGAGGAGCTAAAGAGGTTGAGCAAAACCGTCGGCAACAAGCCGGTCCTCTACTGGGAATGGTGGCCAAAGCCCGTATTTACTCCTGGAAAAATAAATTGGCTCACGGAACTGAGTGAGCTGGCAGGAGCCAAAAACTGTTTCCGGGATGTGGAACTTGCGAGCGTCCAAACAGACTGGGAAGATGTGAGGAAGCGCGATCCCGATTATATCTGCCTTGCATGGGTAGGTGTCCAGCAGAAGCGGGTGAATCCCGGAATTGTGAAGAAACGCCCAGATTGGGAAAGCATGAAAGCCGTTCAGGAAAACCGGATACTCATCCTGGAAGAAGCCCTTTACTGCAGGCCTTCCCCCCTTCTCTTAAAAGGAGCTGTGGAGCTTGCCAGAAAGCTTCATCCTGCTGAATACGAAGGATTGGACCTTCAACTCTTGAGGTAGAATTTACACTTTCTTTTCTAATTCGTAAAAAAAGCTCGTACACAGAATGTCTGCGTACGAGCTTTTCATTATTCCACTTTAGTTGATAGAATTTGCTGCCTGAAGACCTGCATCGCTTCATTATTGTTCAACTCCACCAGGTCTTCCTCTGTCAGCTTGCCTGTTCCCACTTGAACGACATACACTTCAAGGGTTTGTTTTCCCCATTCATCATAGACCTGTTCAACGGTATCGTAATATAAATCGAGCTTATTTCCTTTGATTGCACTCCCCGTATCAGCCACGACCCCATAGCCATAGTTAGGTATGAAGAGGATCGTACCGATCGGGTAGACGGATGTATCTGCTGCAATCGTAGAATATAAGTCTCTTTTCACTTTTACTCCCGAGTATGTAATCCCGTATCCAGGGTGACCCGGACTTTTGCCCGTTGATTCGACACCGGCCGTATATCCGGTTGCCACAACGGTATTCTTCGGATACTGCTCCCAATTGACCGATTCTTCCAATGTCGGAAGCTTCCCTTCCACAGGTTTGCTAGAAGAGATCATCGTCTTTACACCTGCTAATCTCTTCAAAAATTTAAATGACAATGATATATGATTTGTTTTATGATTTTCTGAATAGCGTTCCGACTGACTTCCTTTATTTTCGTTCAGCCAGGATTTAAACGTCTGGGCTTCTACCCCCGATACCGATTGAAAGGTGGTGCCTAAGGCTAGTACAAATAAACTAACCATGATGATTCGTTTCGTCCATTTTATTACCAAATTCATGAATTCACTCCTCCCACCCTTATTCCTTCCCCACAAGGATGGTATTTATTCATAAATTGATAAAAAAATCGAATAGTTTCAATTTTTGGAAAATATTAGGATTGAGAGTTTTCGAGGTGAAAATGAGGATTTTCCATGGGAAATACGCTGAAATTTTGAGCATCATTGCTCTCTTACTATTTGTTAAACTCCACAAAAAAATCCGTTCAACCCGGGCATTCACGGGGTAAACGGAAACAAATTAAAACATTCTATATCCCTTGGCTCTCAAGAGTCTCATCACAATTCCCGAAAGAATCGCTCCTGCAAGTCCGCTGCCAAGTATCAAAAGATCAGCCAAAGCTAAACTACTGATCTTAGTCCCCAATTCCGAAAACGACTCGCCTGCACTCCGGAAATATTCAATAAAACGGACATCATCTACGATAAATATGACAATGATCGGATAGATAATCGCCATAATCCATGTCATACGCAATAACATATTTAACAAAAAGCCGATTCCGAAAAACAGAACCAGGAAAAGTAGCATCGAAATAATCATTACATGTATAGGCATTTACCGTCTGCACCTCCATAAACACTAAAGTTTAGTGTACTCAATGTTTATGAAAGCGTCAATCTTTTGAAAGAGGTATTCACAAAATAAACAAAAATAGAAAAGCAGAAGGGCTTCGCTCAGAGGCGGGTGGCATAAGACGAACCGGACTGGAAGGCGTTCTTTGCCTTCTTGGCCGGTTTGGCTTATGACATGTGCCTCTAAGCCCTGGAGCTGGACAAGAGAAAAGCGGAGGCAGCTCGTTCAGAGGCGACAAGCATAAGACAGGGCAGCCATAAAGGCGTTTTTTGCCTTTTTGGATGGCATGGCTTATGTCTCGAGCCTCTAGCCGCCGGAGCTGGACAAGAGAAAAGCAGAAGGGCTTCGCTCAGAGGCGGGTGGCATAAGACGAACCGGACTGGAAGGCGCTCTTTGCCTTCTTGGACGGTTTCGCTTATGACATGTGCCTCTAAGCCCTGGAGCTGGACAAGAGAAAAGCGGAGGCAGCTCGTTCAGAAGCGACAAGAATAATTTGAATGGCAAAATTGACTGAAAGGTTTTAACGTGCTGAGTTTGGGTTTTAAGGGGGCGGGCAGTGATTGAGTGTAGTCTTTTCCAATTATTGTTAAAGTCAGCATATATTAAAATAATTCAGCATAAACTCATATTTTTCAGCATATACCAGCATAAACTCATATTTTTCAGCATATACCAGCATAAACTCATATTTTTCAGCATAAATCGAAAAAGGTCAGCATATTTCCATCTCGCATGACAGAAAGATGCGCATTTCACTTGAATTTCTGATGATCAACCCTAAATCCTCTTTGAAGACGATTTGTTTATTCAAATTTAAGCTGGGATATCTAAAATGGGATATGTATCTATCGATAATAGCCTGCTTTTCGAAAATTCTTGATTTCAAGGTTATAACTCGCATTCCGTTCCGCATCTGAATTTCAAAAACTGATGCCAAGCAAAAACAGACCCGGATCCCCCGGGTCTGCTTATATGTCCAGATGACCGTGCGTTCTATTTTTGCTTTCCGCTGCCTCCGCAGCAAGGACATGTTTCAGAACCACCCAACACTAACTGAAAGTATCCTTTTCCTGAACAGTATAGACAAAATTTTGTTTTCGTACTTGCAGTAGCTCTCATGATTCCCTCTCCTTTTTGAGTTTAATTTCTTAATTTTCTGATAATATATCATCTATCTTCGTGAATGAAAAGGGACATATTAGAGGATGTACCTCTAAGAAAGCGAATACATTGCTTGTTATCTTTCAATATCTCTCTTTTTCACATAATTTACTGAATTTTTAAATAAATTATGGAAGCTCGTACTTTTATCTCCATTACACTACTTATCAGGGGGTTTCACCCGCCTCGCCTCTCCCAATTCATTTTACATTTTACTTGTTTGAGATATACTTGTATTAGAAATACATGTATAAATCGAATAAACAAGGTGGAATACCAAAATGAATCGACCGATTCCGATTGAGATTACCAGCACCGATGCGTTAAACAGCATAGGTGAAAATATCATTATTGCCGATAAGGATTATATCGTTACGTGGATGAATACAAAAGCAGCCAAGTCAATGAGAGCCATCGCCCCTTTATTCGGACTTAACAGCTCAGAAGACATGATCGGAATGAATATGGATGAATTTCATAAAATACCTGATTATCAGCGCAGGATTATGGACAATCTTCAAGAAGGACATCGAGCGAGAATCAAAATCAGGGACAGGCTCGCTGCAGATATCGTGATCACACCTATCACAAGTTCTACGCAATCCGGACAAGTGGAAGGCTACATGGTCATGCTCATGGATGTTACGTCAAAAGCTGAAGAAGAAAAGAGTAGGGAAACAATGATCCGGGAGCTGTCAGTACCTATTTTACATATCTGGGATAAAACTATTGCCCTGCCGCTAAAAGGCGAGCTTGATCTTGATCGGGGGGAAATAGTGATCAGCACTGTACTTGAGGAGTGTGTATCTAATCGGATTGAATACGTCATGATCAGTATCAGTGGTATCAGCAGGTTTGACGATAGTATCAGACAAAACCTCCAGAATCTGTATGATTGTTTAAAATTGATCGGGGTTGAATGCATCATTGTTGGGATTACCCCGGAACTTGCGATGAGTATCGGGGAGTTTGAAAACGTGTTGACTTACAGTGATTCAAGTACAGGGCTTAAATATATCATGGGCAGATTAGATAAAGATTTGCTCTAATTTTAGATTCCTTTTGTGTAAAAATCCTATAAAACTAAGTGAACAAGAGAACTTAATCAGGTTCTCTTGTTTTATTTTCTTCCTTTTCTTCCCTTTCTTCCCTCTTTGTTTCAACTATTCAACCTGTCTTTATAGGACAAAAGCTTTATTGACAAGAATAATCACATATTCTTACAATATACATATATGATAATGAGAATCATTATCAACAAAAGGAAATATTGGAACAGGAGGAATTTCATGATTAAATTATTATCTGAATCAGAATTTTTTATCATAGATGGAGACCATGCCGACAACTTCTTATTCAGGCCGGTGGATTTCGATAAAGATTTGACTATGTTATATGAGTGGATGCATGAACGCCATATTGCACCGTTTTGGAAGCTGGACCTTCCCATGCCGGAATTTGAAGAATGGCTGTCGGGGTCAATAGAAGCAAAACATAAAGACGTTTATATCGGTTATTACAACGGAGAGCCAGTATGTTACTTAATTGCATATTCGGTAAAAGATGATCCTATTCAAGAATATTATGATTATCAATATGGGGATTTAGGGATGCATTTACTGATAGGCCCGCGTCCATATTTGAATAAAAAAGATGGTCTATCACTCATAAGAGCGATGATTGTATTCTTATTTCATCAGTATGGTGCAAAACGGATCATCGGTGAACCTGATATCCGCAATCGAATTGTCATTCCAATATTGAAAGAATTAGGTGGTGAGGTATTCGGCCAAATTGAACTGCCCAATAAAAAGGCAACCTTAATCGTGGGAGAGAGGCATAAAGTAAATACTAAAATGAAAGAAATGAACCTCAGCGTTGAAATGCTTAAATCGATTTCGAGACTGGAGAATACGTTAATATGATAAAAGTGAAAACAGCAGTTGACCCGGCAGTCAGCGCCTTACTCAAAACAATAGGTGATAAAATGAAGGAGCTTGATCATCCTCCGCTTGACATACTTACCCCCGTGCAATCAAGAGATTTCTATAGGGTGGCAAGAGGCTATTTTACCAGTATCCCTGTATATGAAGTTACGGTAAATGATACATATTTCACATCTGCTGACGGATATGACATACCGCTCCGAATTTATACTCCACCTGGTGAAGGCCCCTTTCCTGTACTGATTTATTTTCATGGCGGAGGATGGGTGTTCGGTGATTTGGACAGCTCTGACAATGTCTGTCGTTATTTTGCAAGACATGCCCGTGCTGTCATTGTATCGGTGGGCTATCGCCTGGCGCCGGAGCATAAATACCCAGCCGCTTTTCATGATGCAGTGGAATCGATTAGATGGACTTTCAGGAATGCAATGGAATTGAATGGCGATTCGAAAAAGTTTGCGGTCGGCGGTGAAAGCTCCGGCGGCAACCTGGCAGCTGCTGCAGCCATTTATTTAAAAAATGATAAACAATTTCCGCTTACTGCTCAATTCCTGATCACCCCTGTTATGGATTATCATTTTAACACTGAGTCTTACCGGGAAAATCATCAGTATAACTTAACGAATGAAAAGATGAAATGGTTCTGGAATCACTATTTGATCGACCCTGCCCAAGGCGATGAAATATTCGCTTCGCCGCTCAGGAGCCCAAGCGTTTGTGACCTTCCAAAAACATTACTTGTTACGGCTGAATTCGATCCGCTCCGTGAAGAAGGATTGGCATTTGGACAACGGTTGAAAAGCGCCGGTGTACCTGTAAAGAATCTTCATTATGAAGACCTCGTTCACAGCTTCATTAATATGATTGGAACTGTTGAAGGAGCCAAGCTGGCACTTGATGAAATGACTGCTGCTCTCCGTGATATCATGCATTCCTGAGATACGCACACATCGAAAAAGGTTATAGAAGCACGCTTCTATAACCTTTAGTTTTACATAAACAATTTATAACTCGTATATCCAAACTGCTCACCGGGATCCAATCCTTCAATGGCCTGATGGCGCTGGAATAAATCACCCTGCTTCAGCATTTCATGAATCATGACGGATGTTTTTCCATCCACCATCAGAGCATTGGGAGATTTCCATTGCACATCGAACAGTTCACTTTTTTCTATTTTTAACAGATCCGAATCGACATGATTCAAATGAAAAATGATCATATTATCACTGATTTCATTCCCGATCACACCTGTGCGTACCCCGATGATTCCATTAACGGTAGTCGTGAGGCCTGTTTCCTCTTTAACCTCGCGAAGAACAGCTTCATCCACTGTTTCGCCTTCATCGACGAATCCGGCAGGCAGTGACCACATGCCTTTCAATCCGCCGTATTTTTTCTTTACAACAAGCCAGTTTCCATCTTTATCTATAACAAGTCCGGCAACAGCCAGCCACACCTTTCCCCTTTTCAACCTACTCCTCCTCTTCTTATAGAAGTTCTCTTTACTTTAAGGTACTACAGGTTGGGAAGATAGAAAAGTCATGTGTGGATTTTTAGGAAGGATGGTCTAGGTGTTAATTGTTGTTTCGAAATGGGATCTGTACGAATCTATGGGTGAGGACGACTTGGATATCTGCCGTTTTTTCGTTTAATCTGCCAAAAATTAAATTTATCTGCCATATTCTCGTTTTATCTGCCAAAAAAAATTTTTATCTGCCAAAATCTCATTATATCTGCCATTCTTCAAGATTCGACAAATTCCGCACATGTTCCACGCTTACCCCCTCACATAAAAAAGAAGAGTGGAATTAAATCCCACTCTTCTCTTTCACGTACTATTCATCTTAAAAGAACTTGAATTTACCTTTTTTGAATACTAGTGAAGGTCCGCCAACCATGTATAATGCACGGTTGTCTACTACCTTCTTCATGAATGATGCTTTTGTACCTGTAAGTTTTTTGCCGTACACAACACCGATTGCGTCGTCTTCACCAAGTGAACATACAGTACCTTTGATGTCTGGAGTGAATTCTTCCAGATGGTCTTTGCCATGCAGAAGAGCTGCAATGTTACGTGCACATACTTCACCTTGCTGCATCGCGATTTGAGCAGTCGGCGGGTATGGGCGCTCTGTTTCTTCGTTGATCATCAGTGAACAGTCACCGATGACGAAGATGTTGTCATGTCCTGGAGCACGAAGATCTTTGTTAATCTTGACGCGTGCACGCATGTTTTCGATGCCGGCTTTTTCAATGATACGGTTACCGCGGACACCTGCTGCCCAAACGATCGTACCTGCTTTGATTTCTTCTACTTCTTCTTCACTCTTTGCAATCAGTACGCTGCCTTCTTTTGCTTCTTTAAGCGGAGTTCCGATGTGGAATTCAACGCCTTTTTTCTCAAGAGCGGCACGTGCGTATTTCACAAGCTCAGGATCAAAGCCAGGAAGAATCATTGGAGCTGCTTCCACACATACGATACGTACTTTGGAACGGTCGATATCGTATTCCTTGCAAAGCTCAGGAACACGGTTACCAAGTTCACCAAGGAATTCGATACCAGTGAAGCCTGCTCCGCCTACTACGATTGTCAGGCGCTCATCATTCTTTTCTTCTTCGTTCTTGTACGTAGCAAATTGAAGTTCAATATGCTCACGGATTTGACGAGCAGTGTTAATGTTTGAAATCATGAAAGCATGCTCATGTAAGCCTTGAATACCGAAAGTCTCAGACTCCGCACCAAGTGCAATGACTAGATAATCGAATTCTACTTCGCCTTCACTTGTGATGACTTTCTTTTCTTCAACTTTGATATCTTCAACACTTGCCTGCAGGAAGTTCACTTTGCTTGTGTTCACAACATCCTGTACGTTATAACGTACACGATCGTGATGAAGAGTTCCTGCAGAAGCTTCATGCAACCATGTTGTTTCATAATGGTAATCATTCTTGTTAATAAGGATGACTTCCGCTTCGTTCGTACCTAATTGCTTTTGAAGACGAGTTACTGTAATAAGCCCGCCATAACCTGCACCTAAAACAACGATTCTTGGCTTTCTCAACTGAATCACATCCACCTTTTTGATTGAATTTGCGTCGGATACTTTTAGAGTCCTCCACATGGGTCTTTTTTATCCCGTCAATCTGCTGCTACTATCTCATTCCCCGTTAAAGCGGAATTCAAAACAAATTATGCGGGATGATTCTTTTCAAATGAAAAGAGATTACTGTATAAGTAGTATAAAAACAAAACAATAAGTATGTGACATCTTTCACGTACTAAGGCACAACGCGAAAATTGTCATAAATTCTTAACAATATGCCTACATTACATAATATTCTTTTTACCCTATCTTTTCAAGGTATTAAAGATAAATAATCATTCTTGGGAAAATTGCGACAATATGTTGCGATTCAGGCATCCGTTTGATGCTGAAATAAGGTAAAATGCCGTTATGGAGTAAGTTATGAGCTGCGTTGTAAATATCGGTTGGAGGCATGACCAATGTGCAATCCCGTTTATTAGCATGATTTGGCAGGTCAACGTGTAATGAAACATATCTGTTTCTGTATTTAAAATGGAATATTTTTTTGTTCTATAATATAGAAGTTTTTTTGAACTGACTATTCTAAAAAAAACAATCTAAATTTTGGGAAGGATTGATTTCTCTATGATAGAATAAATTAAAATGATGTATCTTATTCTGGGAGGGATCTACTTGAAGGAAGATCAAAAAGTTTATGATATAACGATCATAGGGGGCGGCCCAACAGGGTTATTCACGGCTTTCTATGGCGGGATGAGAAAAGCTTCAGTAAAGATCATCGAAAGTTTACCGCAACTGGGCGGGCAGTTATCCACCCTTTATCCTGAAAAATACATATATGATGTGGCAGGTTTCCCAAAGGTGAAGGCTCAGGACCTTGTCAATAACCTGAAGGAACAAATGGCTAAGTTCGAAACGACCATATGTCTGGAGCAGGCGGTAGAAAGTGTTGAAAAGCAAGGTGACGGCTGCTTCAAGCTCTCAACTGATAAAGAAGTTCACTATTCAAGGACTATCATCATCACGGCCGGGAACGGAGCATTTCAGCCGAGACGGCTGGAACTGGAGAACGCCTCTCAATATGAAGGCAAAAACCTTCATTACTTTGTCGATAACATGGAGCAGTTCAGAGGCAAAAAAGTGGCGATTTGCGGCGGCGGGGATTCCGCGGTCGATTGGGCACTCATGCTCGAACCGATTGCTGATAAGGTTTACCTGATCCATCGCAGGGATAAGTTCAGAGCCCATGAGCACAGTGTGGAAAATCTCCATAATTCTTCTGTGGAGCTTAAGACACCTTATGTACCTGCAGAAATTGTTGGGGATGAGTCAAAGGTTCATCAGATTATTTTAGAAGAAGTCCGTGGAGATGAAAAAGAAATCCTCGATATCGATGAGTTGATCGTCAACTTCGGGTTTGTCTCTTCACTCGGACCTATCAAAGATTGGGGACTTGAAATCGAGAAAAACTCAATCGTCGTCAACTCACGGATGGAAACGAACATAGAAGGTATTTACGCAGCAGGGGATATCTCCACTTACGATGGAAAAGTAAAGCTGATTGCCAGCGGTTTCGGTGAAGCCCCTACTGCCGTCAACAATGCAAAAGCCTACATGGATCCGAAAGCAAGAGTCCAGCCGATGCACAGTACGTCCATGTTTTCAGATTAAATTTTTCCAAAAAAGATTCAGGGATTGTTCCTGGATCTTTTTTTGTATGAAATTAAGCCTTGTTTATTTTCGAAAGTAATGGGTAGACCAATAATAAAGGAAAAAACTCAAAAAAGGATGTTGAGATGAGATGAATGTACTTGTTATTGGAGCAAATGGGCACACCGGCCGCCTCATTATAAAAGAACTTGTAAACAGTACTCAGCACTTCGCAAAAGCCATGATCCGCATGTCCGAACAGACAAAAGATATGGAAGACCTCGGTGCCAGACCAATCGTCGCCGATCTTGAACAAGATTTTTCCTATGCCCTTGAAAATGTCAATGCTGTCATTTTTGCTGCGGGAAGCGGAAGCAAAACAGGCGAGGATAAAACGATTGCAATCGATCAAGAGGGAGCAAAGAGAGCGGTTGATTACGCGAAGCAAAAGGGAATCGAACGTTTTATCATGTTAAGTTCGATGGGATCTGATCAGCCGGAGAATGCTCCTGAAGGCATGCACGTCTATTTAAAAGCCAAACATGAAGCGGATGTGCACCTTCAAGAAAGCGGCCTGAACTATACGATTGTCCGGCCGGGTGCCCTGACCTTTGACGATGCGACCGGAAATATCATCGCAGAACGCTCTATAGCCGATAAAAGCGGCAGCATCTCGCGGGCGGACGTAGCCAAAGTCCTCGTGGAATCATTGACTACTTTAGAAACAAATCACAAGGTGTTTGAAATCCTAAATGGGGAAGCTCCGATCGAAGAAGCGCTAAAGAAAATATAAGCGATTCAATTAAGAAGGACCAGCGCTCTTCTGAGCACTGGTCCTTCCCTATTTATCATTTAGCAGTTCTCAGGCGTACCTTTATTCGTCGCCGTCACGAATGATGATCCACACCCGCATGACGCGATGGCGTTTGGATTGTCGATCGTGAAGCCTCCACCCATCATGGATTGCTTGTAATCGATTTTTGTGCCGTTCAGAATGGCTGCATCATTTTTCGCTACGACAAGCTTGATCCCGTGCTGTTCCAGCACCTCATCACCATCTTGAATTTCATGCTCAAAACCCATTCCATAAGAAAGGCCGCTGCAGCCTCCCCCTTTTACCGCGACACGCAATAGGGCATCCGTTTCGTCATGCTCCTTCATCATATCTTTAATCTGAAGGGCAGCAGCTTCTGTCAGATTCACAATTTCACTCATTCACTACACCTCCAACCTTTTCTCTTCTTATTCATTAGTATACTCCTTTCTATTTTACTACTCAACCGAGGGAAACTATGTGACTGATTTTGACTTTCAAAACAAGTGCAGCTTTTTGGGATGTCAAAGAGGAACAGTACATTGAGCCTGACTCAATCGATTCCATTCGTGCATGTCTCAAAACCTGTCATCTAAAGCTCCAAGCGCTGAACACGCCCTAAAGTCCCGGTTATTTTTAACTCAACCACAAAAAACACTAGTCCAATTCTCCCCTTTCAAGGTATAATAAGGAAAATAGTCCCTAAATCGAGGTGAGAATAATGACTGAAGTAACCCCCTTTTACGATAAAAAAGTCCAATGTCTTGCTTGTAAACATTCCTATTCCACTACTAAAATCCGCTCCCGTTTCGTCAAAGTCAAAGGTCATGAAAGTGATTTTTGTCCTGTCTATGGCTCTGATGAACTCAACCCTTTACTCTACAATGTATCCGTCTGCCCTCAATGCGGCTTTTCATTCACCGATGAATTCACCAAGTATATCGTTCCGGTTTTAAAAACAGATCTGGAAAAGAAAATAAGCCGTCACTGGCAGCCTCAGGATTACGGCCATATCCGTTCAGTGGATGAGGCAATCAAAACGTACAAGCTCGCTGCCTATTGTGCGCTGATCAAAAAAGAAAAGAAAATCACCATCGCCGGGTTATATTTAAGGACAGCCTGGCTATACCGGAAAACAAATCAAGAAGAACAGGAAAGAAGATTCATTAATCTCGCCACTCATGAATACATCGAATCTTACTTAAACGATGACTTTAAAGGAACCGCAATGTCTGAAACGAAGCTTCTATACCTAATAGCTGAACTGCTGCGACGTCAGGATAAATTTGAAGAATCCGTGAAATACCTGTCAAAGGTGATTGAGAAACAACATCTATCAACCGAGCCAAAGATTGTAGAAATGGCAAAAGAACAGTGGTATGAAATGAGGGAAAGCTTTAAGGAGCAGAAGCAGAATAACCTTGCTTGAATATATTTTCATAATAAAAAGCTGGGGATGAACTCCAGCTTTTTTGGTGTTATTTAAATAAGCTATCTTTAATAGTCATTTTTTAAGTTTTAGGCATTTTAATACTGCTAAAACAAAAAAAGCCGATCCTAAGATCAGCTTCTACCATTAGAACATTGGATTTTCTTCTAAGAACTGATAGATATTTTCCACCAGTTCTTCAGGAGTATCCCCTTCGACAGGCTCTCCGTTCACTAATGCGTAAAAAGATGAAGCGCATTTTCCGCAATAGCCTAAACATCCGTACTCAATGACATCGAGGTTCGGATCTCTTTCTAATATTTCAAGCGCTTTTTGCGCACCGCTAGCTAAGTTACTAATACAAAATTCAATAATAGGCTGCAATTCCATCACCTCACTACTCTTTGTAATGCTACCTTTTTTTGAGAAAATCGTCAATCATGGTGCATTGTATATCCGTATAACAGATTGTGAACAATTTCCCTTATTTCTGTTGTGAAAACGAGGTTATTTCGATATACTTTTAATGTTAATAGGTTTACTTATTGAAAAAAACGTCTAATTATGAATCATATTGAAAATGCTTACTTATCAGGACAAAAGTCCTTTTTCCCTCTACTTTGTAGAGAATCTTATATAAACACACCATTTCGACAAAATTGCAGAGAGCCAAAAAGGGGAAATTAACATGAAACAATTAGTGCTGCTTGGCGGAGGATATGGCAATATGCGCGTGCTTCTTCGCTTGTTACCTAACCAACTCCCGGAAGACGTGTCCATTACATTAATTGATCGCAACCCATATCACAGCCTGAAAACAGAATACTATGCTCTGGCTGCCGGAACGATTTCTGATCATCATGTACGTGTATCATTCCCGGAACATGCCCGTTTATCCTATGTGTACGGTGAGATTTCAAAGATTGATACAAAAAATAAAACGGTCCAGCTTCAAGATCAGGATGCTGTACCGTATGATGACCTTGTCATCGGTCTTGGCTGTGAGGACAAATATCATAATGTACCCGGTGCAGATGAATTCACTTACAGCATCCAAACAATCGACAAGTCGCGTAGAACATATCAAACACTGAATAATCTTCCTGCTGGCTCAATCGTCGGAATCGTCGGTGCCGGACTGAGCGGAATCGAGCTTGCCAGTGAGCTGCGAGAAAGTCGTTCTGATTTAAAAATTAAGCTTTTCGATCGTGGAACCCGTATCCTGAACGCCTTCCCGGAACGTTTAAGCTCCTATGTCCACGGCTGGTTTGAAGAGAATAATGTGGAAATCGTCAATAATTCAAACATAACAAAAGTGGAGCCTAATACGCTTCATAACCACGAAGAACAAATCTATTGCGATGCCATCGTTTGGACAGCGGGGATCCAGCCTACACAGGTTGTTCGTGAAATGGATGTCGAGAAAGATTCAAGCGGCCGTGTTGTGATTTCAAAATATCATAACCTCCCGGACGATGAACACGTGTATGTCGTCGGAGACTGTGCGAGCCTTCCACAAGCTCCAAGTGCACAGTTAGCCGAAGGACAGGCTGAGCAGATCGTACAGATTCTCCTGAAACGCTGGAAAAACGAGCCGCTTCCGGAAGAACTGCCTAAAATCAAACTAAAAGGTATCCTCGGATCACTCGGTAAGAAGCACGGATTCGGATTGGTGAACGAGCGTTCCATCACAGGGCGCGTCGCCCGTTTGCTGAAATCGGGTGTTTTATGGATGTATAAATATCATAATGGATGATTGTATGAAGAAACCGCGTTTTACGTGCGGTTTCTTTTTTGATTTCCCCAATATAAAAAAGACTCTCCCTAAGGAAAAGTCTTTTTATTAAAGAATACTATACCGCCTTATAACCATGCTTCTCTAGCTCGGAATAAATCGTCTTCAGACGCGGATTACCTTCTCCTACGACTGTGCCTTCCAAGAGGACGATTGGATAGAACATATCCTCTTCAATCACCTTGGCCGCAAAGCTTTTAATGGCTTCGTCTTCCGGCGGATTATGGATGTCTATATATTTGATGATGAATGGCTGATCCGGGTATTTGCGTCCGACTGCCGCTTCAAGCCATTCGTATGTTTCTTTTGATGATGGAAGATTCACGCAGCTCGGGCAAAGGACCTCAGTGCCGTAAACATGAATTTCAACTGATTTACGCTCCATACTCTCTTCTCCCCCTTTATTTCCCCTCATACACCCATTCTACAAAAAAATCAGCAAAGTGGGAACAAAAATGGCAGATTACCAGATAA
Source organism: Rossellomorea sp. ABR4_012 (assembly GCF_056159545.1). Lineage (NCBI taxonomy): Bacteria > Bacillati > Bacillota > Bacilli > Caryophanales > Bacillaceae > Rossellomorea > Rossellomorea sp. ABR4_012. The sequence goes on along the minus strand of NZ_JBSWVK010000001.1, from coordinate 1,153,480 downwards.
AACTATGTCCATTGTCCTCTCCCCCTGTTATTGAATTTTCATACAAATAAAATTAAGAGGTATTTTAACCGTTTCCAGCGGTTGATTGGAGTGCAAAACGCAGACTCCTAACAGAAAAGCGGAAGGGCTGTGAAGAGAGGCGGGGGGCATAAGACGAATCGGCCATGAAGGCGTTCTTTGCCTTCTTGGTCGGTTTGGGTTATGACATGTGCCTCTAAGCCCTGAAGCTGGACAAATGGAACCCCTAAATCTATACAACCAAAAAGGCTCGCCAACTGCCCGCGGAAAGCGAAGCCTCCCACGGAGATCAAATGATGCGTAAAAATCTGTAAACAACAAAAAAGAAATTCCCAATTGTTTGCGGGTTGATAGATTTTTTACAGATATGTCATTATAATAGAGAGTAAGGAAAGGAGTAGATAATGATGGCTGATCAAGCACAATTTGATTCCGTACAGGAAGTACTAGATAAATTACGTCCGTTCCTACTTCGCGATGGCGGAGATTGTGAACTGGTTGACGTGGAAGATGGTATTGTGAAGCTTCGTCTGTTAGGCGCATGCGGAAGCTGCCCAAGTTCAACAATCACTCTTAAAGCTGGTATTGAACGTGCGCTAGTCGAAGAAGTACCAGGAATCGTTGAAGTAGAACAAGTTTTCTAATTTAAACGTACAGATGACTCAACATGTTGAGTCATCTTTTTTATGTCCTCCAGTTCCATTCCACCGGTTTCCATAGGATTTCTCCTTACTTCCCCACCCTTAAATACAATAAATACCAATTTTCCCATTAACTTATTGACGCATGCTGTTTCCTTTTTCCCATATACATCTTATAATGACGAAGATTTTTATTTTAAGGGGAGAAAGAGAAGGATTGACTAAAAAGATATTTCAAAACGTTGTTGATGAGATGTTAGGCCGTTTGGATTCTGTGCTGAGTGTGACATTGGAGGATGCTTTCCCCGGCAGGCGGCTTGTTGGAGGGAAGTACAGCATGAGTACCCATTCCATCACAATGTTCACCGATGATGTCACTGAGCAATGTCTTCGCCTGTTTCCTGAAGATGAATGCTTACCTGATTATTTTAAAGTTGTTCTTGCCCATGAACTTGGGCATGCACATGACGAAGAGCTTGAGGAATTGGCTGACAGTTTAGGTTGCGCCGATGAACGTGAAAGAAACAGATTGATGCTGAGGATCGAAGAAAATGCTTGGAAATTCGCCCGGAGTATATTACCGGATGTGGCACCTTCTTTCCTTGAAAAGATTGAGTGCCAGTCGATGGCTCCATATTACCTGGCTGTTGAAAAAGACCTTTTACCTGCATAATGGCAGTTAAAAACACGCATGATGCCATGCGTGTTTTTTTGAATTTTATTTTACCTCCGTCTTAGGCTTGTCCCCTTTTAAAACTGCCTGGATATTCTGTACACACAGATTCATCATCCCCATTCGGGTTTCGGTAGAAGAGCTTGCAATGTGAGGCAGTGCCACGACATTTTCAAAAGAGAGCAGCGGATGATCTGAATCGATCGGCTCCTTCACAAATACATCCAGCCCCGCACCTGCTATTTCACCTGTCTTCAGCGCTTCTGTCAATGCCTCTTCATTCACGATTGCGCCGCGTGCAGCATTGATGAAGAAGGCAGACTTTTTCATGGCTTGAAATTGTTCTTTTTGGAATAACCCTTCCGTTTCTGCAGTAAGAGGGGCAAGAACGACCACAAAATCAGATTCGGCCAGAAGCTCCTCCAGACACACATAAACGGCGCCCAACGTTTCTTCTGCTTCAGGCTTTCTTGACCGATTATGATAGAGGATGTTCATATCAAAGCCTTTCGCTCTTTTTGCCACCGCTTCCCCTATACTCCCCATCCCGACGATTCCAATCGTTTTATGATGGATGTCTGCCCCTGCCAGAAGCAGAGGGGACCAGCTTTCCCACTTACCTTCTTTTATATATCGGTCAGCCTCGACGATCCGGCGTGCAGCCGCCATCAGCAAACCAAAAGTCAAGTCAGCTGTTGTATCGGTCAGCACATCGGGAGTATTACAAATGACCACTCCATTTTGCTTGGCAGCTTCGAGATCGATATTATCATAGCCTACTGCCAGATTCGCGACTACCTTAAGTGACGGGGCATGCTCAAGGAGTTCTGTGTCCACTTTATCTGAGAGCATGGTGATCAATGCCGTTGCCCCGTTCGCCTTTTCAAGCAGAATGTCTCTTGGAACCGGCACGTCTTCCTTTTCCCACATTTCCACCTGAAATTCCTGATTCAATGGTTCAATTACTGTCTGAGGTAATTTTCTTGTGATAAAAATAGATGGTTTCATAGAGATTCCCTGCCTTCACTTCCGTTTCCTTACAGTGTACCATAAAAGGGCTTTCATTGATGGTTCGAAGGTTTACAGCCAGCCTACCAATGGAATCCCCCATTTTTTCACCGGTACCTCAGACAAGTGATAAAAATCAGACAAGAATGATTCGTAATGATTTGAGTTTTTCAAGTAGCGCTCGAGTTTATCTTCTGCCGTTTTCTTTTGCTGATCTGACTGTGAGATATAGTATTCTTCTATACATTCAAAATAATGGAGCGGGAATAGAATTCTTGAGTACAACAGTCTCCATGCGAAAGGTGAAAGCGGCGCAATCGTTTCGTATTCCCTTAAGAATTCCTGCATGCCGGGATGAAATGTTTGGCTCTTCATGAGGTATTGCTCCCTGACCCATTCAGCAAGATCCCGGCTCGCGTGATCGAAGACCCAGTGAAACGGAAAGTGAATACAGGTCTCGGTCCCCCATGTAGTGTGCTGAAAACGTTCGTGACAGATCGTACCTGCATCTTCAGGTTTCGGATCTTCATCGAGCTCAGTATCGACAAGATATTGAATGGCGTTTTCGGATAATGCATTATAATAAGGATAGCTTTCAACGAATAGGCGTTCAAATTCATCAATCGGCTGATTCTCCAGCACCCCGAAGTAGGCTTTTTCCAGTTGCGACAGCCTTCGTTCCCATAACGCTTTCCACTGCCCCATCCTGCTGATTTTCTCTACTTTCTCTTCGAATAACCTGCCGCGAAAATGAAACTTCCCGAGCTTTCTTCCCACCTTGCTGTCAGCAACGGGGGGAAGTTCTTCATTTCGCACCACCGCATAATCCTGTTTATTTTCAGTTACTAGATAACGTCCCTCGGTACTCTGCACGAACGAAGAAACATAACGGTCCCCTTGTGACTTCATATGCTCTGTTAATTTATAGATTTCCACCAAAGTTTCCTGTTCCACATTTGAAACGCCAACAATACTATATAATAATTCCCCGGCCATATAGCGGTCCATCACACCGTCAAAGTAGGTGCGTTCAGGGGTCAACCCGTAATGCTTCGCTAACATCTCATGAGACATATTACCCTCTCCTATCTTTATACAAAGCGGCTTTCATGGTGAAGTCCGCTGCCTTAGATTCTTCATTTTTACATTAAATCAATTTTCCAAGGAATATCCCCCTGTACTGATGGGCAAGAATGAGGATAGAAGCTATTATTATGTCTATTTTTAAAAAGGGAATCATATGAGTAAAACAAGGCTCTGTCGCTTGAATAATATTTATAAACAGAAAAGGTGAATTGGATGAAGGACAAAAAATCAATGGATATATTAAAAGAAACCTCAAGAAGATGGCTGCATGAAAGAGGAGTCGAAATTGAAGACATCGCCAATTTAGTTATGTACCTTCAACAGAAATACCATCCTGACCTTGAACTGGAAGAATGCATTTATAACGTGGAAAGAGTGTTAACAAAACGTGAAGTTCAGAATGCCATTCTAACGGGAATTCAATTGGACCGGTTAGCAGAAAAGAAAATGCTTGAAGAGCCCCTGCAATCGATTGTGGAAGTGGATGAAGGTTTATACGGAGTGGATGAAATCCTTGCCTTCTCGATTGTGAATGTGTATGGATCGATCGGCTTTACTAACTACGGTTTTATCGATAAACAGAAACCCGGTATTTTGAAGAATTTAAATGATAAATCTTCTGGTATGTGCCATACCTTCCTAGATGATATCGTCGGGGCCATTGCAGCTGCCGCTTCAAGCCGTCTTGCTCATCGGAATGAGAATCAGGAATAGATGAAACCTGCAAATCATATTGGAAAATGTTTATAAAAAGAAAAACAGACCTCTTTTTCGAGTGTCTGTTTTTTCGTGTAAACAGCATACAACATTTCGTAAAAACATTTATGTTTTAGAAAGTTTTTTATTGCATGCTAAAAATTTTTTCACTATAATTACAAATATAGTTGTAATAATTGTAATTATTTTTGTAAAATCATTACTTCTTATACACAATATAAGGCTATCACGATTCATAAAAATTCCCACCTTTTCCATTGGTTGCAACAATGAAAAGGATCGAGGTGAGTCCAAATTAAGATACTCAGTGATCAAGCCTTATTAGAAGCGTATAAAAAAGCAAATGCATTGCATTTAGACAAAGAGTTTATACAATTGATCAAGCACGAGATGTCCAGAAGAAACCTCATTTTCTTTACTCAGAAACAGCATTGAGCATCTTCTCTTCTTCAGGAGTAGGTATGATGTCTACCCAGTGAATCTGTAAGCCTTGAATGATCGCATGAATTTTGTTTATTGATGCATTTGCATCCCCTTTTTCAATCAAAGAAATATAATTTACAGTCAATCCACTTCTTTCGCTGAGCTCTTGAATTGTAATGTCTTTCGCCCGCCTGTGCATTCTGATGTTTTTTCCAATCAACTCAGTAATACTCATCATTCACACTACCTTTTTCATTTTTACCAAATAAAAGAGTCAATAGGACAGGATTAATTTTTACTTATTACTACCCCTCTACCCTAAAAAAAATGACTAAAACGTCATTCGTTCCTTTTCTTTTATATATTTATTCCGTCTCCCCTTTTGTACAAAGTTTCAGGAAATATATTTCATTTCCCTGATTTATTTTACCTACATAAAAAGATCTTGTCTAATTCAAATATGTTCCAGAACATCATTTTTATTAAAAAAGGTGATAGACTAAGTGTCCATCACCTTTTCCTTTTCTAAACATCCCACTCATCCAGCGTGTTGATTGTATATGTGGGCTGTTTTTCCATCTGTTTCAAGATCTCTTTTGTTGTGACACCGGTATGGACGAGAAGAGTATCCAATCCTGCATTCATTCCGGCTTTAATATCTGTATCATAATTATCGCCGACCATTAATGTATCTTCTTTTGCGACACCAAGCACTTCCAATGCCTGCTCCATGATGATGGATTCAGGCTTGCCGATGAAGATCGGCTCTGTCTGGGTCGAAACCGCAACGACAGAAGTCAGTGAACCATTTCCGGGCAGCAAACCTCTTTCTGTAGGAATGGCGATATCCCCGTTTGTTGAAATGAACGTCGCCCCATTACGCACCCCAAGACATGCAAGGGCAAGTTTCTCATAATTGATGCCGCGGTCGATCCCTACCACGACATAATCGGGGTTTTCGTCTTGCAGGGTAATGCCTTTTTCCTCCAATGCCGAGCGGATTCCCTCTTCTCCGATGACATAGGCTGTGCTGCCGGGCTTTTTGTCAGCAATGAATTGGGCAGTCGCCATTGAAGTCGTAAATACCTGTTCTTTCTCAGCTGAAATGCCGAATGTCTGGAGCTTTTCAGCGACCTGTTCAGGGCGGCGTGATGAATTATTCGTCACAAACAGATATGGCAGCCCTTTTTCCTGCAGGCGGCGGACAAAGTCTCCCGCTTCCTTGATGACTTCTTTTCCTCTATACATCGTTCCATCCAAGTCGATTAAATAGCCTTTGTATTGTTTCATTTTGTACCTCCATTTTGATACTTTTAGTATGTAAGTTTTTTTGAATTATATAAAGAAAACGCTTTCTTAAAAGAAAGCGCCGGTGATGTGCATTATTTTTTGAATGCTGAAACGGGTCCAAGTTCATTTTCCAAATAGCTGCGTACATGAACAGGAAATTGCTTTAATGTATAACGTACGTCATGAAGGATCCGCTGTAGTGCTTCATGATCGACGTTTGTATATTCTTGAACCAAAACTTTACGCTGTTCGATCAATCGTTTTAAATCCTCGCTCATCTCTTCATTGATGACTTTTTCATCCAGCAATATATCAATGATGTCTTCGTAGCTGCCGGGATCTCTCATGATAAAACCATCAATCATGCTGTTCCCCACATCAAGTACCGATTCGATAAGAATATGGCCGATTCTTTCAAGACCGAGCTTTTCCATGTTGGATTCCCATTCTGATTGATTAGTTAACATGCTTAATTGATGATTCATAAATAGTAAAATTTCTTCAATTTTTTCTCTGTCCACGAAATACATTCTGTTCACCTCTTCTGATTGACATCCTCTTATAGTTTAACATAATTTTTGTGCAGTCTATATAGTGGCGTCTTCACTGCAATTCGCGCTTCAGTTTGTTATGATGAAGAAAGCTGACGAATTAGAGGAGGAATCGTGATGACAGACCGATTTTATTTATATGATGATATCGAACAGACAAAAACACGCTTTGTAAGTTTTATGGGAGAAAACCAGCGCTATGATTTGGCTATCACCCAGACCGATCGATATTATGGAAAATCACTCGTACTCGACCTTCAAGGAAGCCGTTTCGCCATCATCGGCCGCGACGACCTCGATGAACCTGGCTACCTGGAGAGTGTTTACAAACTGACGCCAGAAGAAGCAGCCGAGCTGCGGGACTTTTTGAGTGAAACGATTATATGATTTTTTTATTGAATGTGTGAGTTAGGTATTTATGTGGAGTTGGCGTTTATGTGGGATTGGGGCTTTGCGAAATTTGCCGCTTTTTGAAATTGTTGATGAAACCGGAAAATGCTTTCACGAATGCGGACGATTTACGGACGAAAAATTGATTTTACCGACATTTTTTCAAATATACGGACAAAAAACATGCATTTACCGACAATTTTTCAATTTCCGACAAATTCTCCACTCCCTCTCCACAGCCAAGCCTCCTCATCCACATCTCATTCCTCATTCTACACAACAACAGCATTCCCACTCCCATATTTCACACCCTAATCAACAAACATTCCGAATGAACCTCTCCTGCCTCTCACATACTAAACCTAAGAAAGGTGGGAGATAAATGAAAAAAGAGCAGCGCGACAAGGAAGAAGAAGTATACAGCGATTTTTCCACTGTAGAGACACAGCGTAATTTCCTGGTGCCCGAGACGCTACCAGAAGGACCATATGGATCTCCGCGCGGAAAATATACACCGGTTGAAAATAAGAGTACAAATTGGGAAGAGGGACAGCGATATTACAGTGCCTTCAATTATGAAAATAAGTCCCTTCACCAGGATATCCCCCGTCAGGAACCCGGTTCTCATCCAGTCCACGCAGACCAGGAACGAAATGAAGAACCTCCGTATACGGAGAATGAATAAAACAAAGGAACATCTCGTAACGAAGAGATGTTCCTTTTGCACCCTTATTTTTTTACTTTTTTCAAAAGAAAATATGCACATCCAAAGTTACAGTATTCATAAAGATAATCCTTATGCGTACTCACCTTTGTGTCGAAGGATGCTTTCTGATTCTGATCATCAAAAAAACCTTTAAGGCGCAGCTGGCCATATCCCCAGTCACCGAGGATAAAGTCATATTTATTTAAAATATCGCTGTATCTCTCTTTGAATGCTTCTTCATTAAATCCGTCCCTGAATTCTTCCACGATTTCATAGCAAATGTTTTGCACACAGATCATTCCATCCACCCTCTTTCTTCCTTATCCTTACTTTAAATTATAACGGATTGTCCATTAATTACTATGAAAAATTATAAAATGAGATGGTCACCCTAACAAATAGGGGGTGTTTCAATTGAACAAATATATTCTCGGTACAACGGTATTGAGTTTTGCGTTGTTCGGTGCTGCCTGTAATGGTATTGATAAGGCAAACGAAGAGATGTTCCACGATAATGGCAACACCATCAATGTAAACGACCAGGAAGAACTTTTTAATGAAAATGTCAGCAAGAATGCTAAACGAAACGGGGAAGATTTCGGATATGTCCGTCAGCAAAAAAGCCCTGTGCAAGGACAAGCCATTTCGAATGAAAATATGTATCGTTTAGACCGGGAGCAGGTTGCCGACAGCATCAGTAAAATGAGCGTAGCCATACCTAACGTGGATGATTGTGCAACCCTTGTCACGGATGAAGAGGTGTTGATCTCTTATAAAACCGATAAAAAGGACAAGGATGCCCGTTTTAATGTCTCCGATCAGGTAAAGAAAACGGCAATGTCCGTCATCCCGCGCTGGTACCATGTGTATGTGACCGATGACCCTAACTTGATGCAGAATGTAGAAAACCTTGCAAAAATGGACAGCGACAGCAAAAATGTCAATACAGCCATCGATGATACGATTAACTTGATGCTAAAAGCATCTCCGCAAGGTAAAAACATTGATGCAGGTGAAAATGCCAACGGTGAAATGATTGATGAACAGAATATGAATGAAGATGATGTACATCAAATCAATAAAGAACGTCAAAAGCGAATTGATAACTCACAAACAATGATGGACTAACGATTAATCCCAATCAGTACGCAGCTAATCGTTTGTGAATGGTGGATAAGTCCAGCGGCTTGTCATCCCATAAACACCATCAACGTTTCAAAGAGTTTTTAAAAAAGGACTGACTACGAGAGACATCTCAAATAGTCAGTCCTTGCTACATTTATGCCTGCTGTTTCAGTTCTTTCTCTCCTGCTTCTTGCTTCGCTTTGGCAGCTGCGTTTACCTGCTCATCGGCATGATAAGAAGAACGCACAAGCGGTCCAGCTTCACAGTGGCTGAAGCCTTTTTCCATAGCCGCTTCACGAAGTTCGGCAAATTCATCCGGATGGTAGTATTTCTGCACCTTTAAGTGTTTCTTCGTTGGCTGCAGATATTGACCAAGGGTTACGATATCCACATTATTTGCACGTAGGTCATCGAATGTCTCAAGAATTTCTTCCTTGGTTTCCCCAAGTCCAACCATGATGCTTGATTTCGTCGGAATATCAGGATTCAGTTCTTTTGCCCGGCGCAGGAACTCGAGAGTACGGTCATATGTTGCACGCGCACGAACTCTTGGAGTCAATCGGCGGACCGTTTCAATATTGTAGTTCATGATATCCGGTTTTGCATCCATTAGTGTCTTGATGTTGTCAAACACTCCGCCCATATCGGAAGGCAGTACTTCAATGGATGTAAAAGGACTTTTGCGGCGGATGGCACGCACTGTTTCAGCAAATACCTGCGATCCGCCGTCTTTTAAATCATCACGTGCAACAGCCGTGATGACAACGTGCTTCAAGTTCATTAGTTGAACGGAATCGGCTACGCGTTCCGGCTCTTTCAGATCCAGTTCGTTCGGTAATCCTGTTTTAACTGCACAAAAACGGCAGGCACGAGTACAAATATCCCCTAGAATCATAAATGTTGCGGTTCTTCTTGTCCCCCAGCACTCGTGGATATTTGGACATTTTGCCTCTTCACAAACTGTGTGAAGGTTTTTTTCCCGCATCATTTTTTTTAAGCCCATATAGTTATCATTCGTATTCAGCTTGATCTTAAGCCAATCCGGTTTACGAACATATTCGTCTTTCTTCGTCATACCCCTCATCTCCAATCCCAACAATTTCTGATTTAGGCAAAGAGTGAAACGCTTACTGATCGTTCATTCTATGTAAATAAAGCCATCATCAATATACTTCTTTTGTCACTTTATCATACTAAAAAAATGAAAACAAGCATGTTACTCTTTTACCATTTATTGATGATTATGATTCCTGATAGCTCGTCACAAACTAAGGGCAGAACTATAAGTTGGAGGGATTGACTTGTATATACGATTAGTTCTGACACTTACCTTACTCCTTGTTCTTATATGTCCTGTCCAGACACAAGCAGAAGAGAAGTTGTCAGAGGAACAGATACACACGAAACGAATGGAGTTATTTCAAAAAAGTGAATCTCTTACTCATATTCCTTGGTATTATCTTGCAGCTGTGGATCAATACGAACGCAGCTTGCGCTTTGCGCGTAAAGATAGAGAAAAGCCCTCCTCATTGATTTCCATTTATATCGATCCAGAGAAATGGGCAGGCCCTTTAAATCCCAATATCCAAGACGAAAATCCGAAGACCATCACTCTATTTAACGGATTCGGAAGAGACGGGGATTTTGACGGTAAGGCAAATATCAAAAGTGATGAAGATATCCTGGCAGCCTTTACTGATTATATTTTACAGTACGGAATCGACCGTGATAATTTCAAATTGGCTTTATGGGATTACTACAAACGTGATAAGACTGTCAGTATCATTATGGGCAAAGCGAAGATCTACAAGCACTTCGGTACGATTCATCTGAATGACAAAGCATTCCCTCTCCCGCTCAGATTTAATTACAGCTACCGTAATACTTGGGGGGACGCACGCGGATGGGGCGGCCGGCGCATTCATGAAGGAACTGACCTATTTGCGGACTATGGTGTTCCCGTGAGAGCGACCTCCTACGGCATCATTGAAATGAAAGGCTGGAACCGCTATGGCGGGTGGAGAATCGGTATCAGGGATATTAATAACACCTATCATTACTTCGCACATTTAAGCGGGTTTTCGGAAAATCTGAAAGTCGGTCAAGTTGTTGAACCCGGGATGGTGATTGGGGGAGTAGGCAGCTCAGGGTACGGACCTCCCGGAACATCCGGTAAATTCCCTCCTCACCTCCATTACGGTATGTACAAAGACAACGGCTTGACAGAATGGTCCTTCGATCCCTATCCACATCTGCGGCAATGGGAACGGCAAGACCGTATCAAAAGCAAAAAACGATAACAGAAGGCCCGTCCCGCACCGCTTTAAAGCGATGCGGGACGGGCCTTTAATGGAGTAAAGAAAAACAGGCGATGGATGCTCCATCGCCTGCTTCTTCATACAGCTCATATTATGATGCTTTTTTTGATTTGGACACTGCATTAGTGATACTTGCTGCAAGGCCTCCCCAAATGATGACGACACCGACAACTAACATAATGATTGCACTACCGCTCATGTCAGCTTACCTCCTTATAGCTTTCAGCTTCTGTTTTGGAATGCCAGCGTTTGAAGGTTAATGCCACTCCGACAATTATAGCAAAGGCTGCTACGAACCAGCCGCTGTAAAGGACAAAGGCATCTGAGTATCCTCCATAGTTCCCTGTTTCCGTCTCGAATTCTTTAAGAAGGTTCATCTTGAATAATCCAAACATCATCCATCCGAGCACAACCGGTGTGATGACACCAAGGCAAACCTTCCACCAGCCGCCAAGCTGGATGTCTGAGATACCGTTTGAATGATCACGGAACGTATTGATCTTACGCAAGAACCATGCCACTACGATTACTTCCACTAATCCGATGAACGCTACACCGAATTGGTTGATGAAGTAGTCGGCAACATCAAGGAATAATAATCCGCCCTGCGTTGCGAACAGAAGTGAAATGACTGCAGAAAGCCCTCCACCGAATGCTACTGCCTTTGTACGGGAAATGCCGAATTTCTCTTTAATCGCCGCTACATAAGTTTCTGAAATCGAGATAAGTGATGATAATCCCGCCAGTACAAGTGAAGCGAAGAACAAGAATCCGAACAGACCATTCAGAGCAGGGAATTCATTGATGATTTGCGGGAAGACAACGAATGCCAAGCCAACTCCCCCGCTTACTACTTCCTGAACCCCGACTCCCTGTGTTTGAGCCATGAATCCAAGTGCCGCGAATACACCGATACCGGCAAGAAGCTCAAATCCAGAGTTACTGAATCCTGTGATGAATGCGTTGTTCGTGATATCCGATTTCTTCGGAAGATAACTTGAGTACGTGATCATGATCGCAAATGCAATCGATAAACTGAAGAAGATCTGTCCGTATGCAGCGACCCATACACCTGGATCTGCAATCTTACTGAAATCCGGTTTGAAGAATGCATCCAGTCCATCAAGTGCCCCTGGTAACGTTAAAGCGCGAACCACAATGATCAGGAATAAAATAACAAGTGCAGGAATAAAGATCTTGTTCGCTACTTCGATACCTTTCTTTACACCTTTAAAGAGGATGCCAAGTGTAATGACCCAAACGATGACAAGCGGGATGAAAACTCCGCCGACAATGCTTCCGGTCTGCCCAGGATCTACGGAAAGCTTCAGATACTCACCGAATAAGAATCCTTCTGTATCGTCTCCCCAGCCTTTGTTGAAAGCGAATACACTGTAAGCCATCGCCCATGCTATGATGACGGCATAATAGGTGGAAATGACAAATGCCACGAGTACCTGCCACCATCCAAGCCATTCTGTCTTTTTATTCATGCGGAAATAAGATAATGGTGCAGAGCCGCGGTACTTATGTCCTATCGTGAATTCCAATACCAGTAATGGAATACCGGCAGTCAAAAGAGCAAAAAGATAAGGTATAAAGAATGCTCCTCCACCATTTTCATACGCTACCGCCGGAAAACGCCAAATGTTTCCCAACCCGATAGCAGACCCTACTGCAGCCAGGATAAATCCTGCACGTGTTCCAAACTGGGCACGTTTTTCCATGTTGGTTCCCCCCAATGTTTCCAACTACCAATTAAAAGGTAATTGAAATTTTTATATTTTCAGATTATTTAATCTAAAGTCAGTATAGCTAGTTCTAGGACAATTGTCAAAGCAAAATTTTCTATTTTCGAGACAATATCTACTTTTATAGTTCGATTTGCCCTCTATCAGAGAATTAGATGGAAAATAATCACTTTTAATCCCATTTACTAGTAAATTTTACTTTGTGTTTATCTATGATGGACTTCATAGGCCGTCCGGATTCCTGATTCTACGGCCCCTTCTATCCATCCGTGGAAGGAGGAAGTATGTTCTCCCGCAAAATGGAGCCTTCCTTCCGGTTTCCGGGTAATCTCATCAAAATTTTTCTGCTGCTGCGGGGTAAAGAGTGTAAAACATCCCGCAGAGTAAGGGTTTTGACTCCAATTGAACCAAACTGCCTTCAAAAATTCCGTATATACGATGTTTCCATATATCTTTGCTAAATCCTTCAGCACGAGTCGAACCAAACCTTCATTCGATAAGCTATTCCATAATACGGCATCGCTTCCCCAGCTGTAACTTGCCAGCAATATCCCCGGACCATCAGAACCAATCCCGTGGCTTGGAATGTAAGTGAATTTTAACGGCAGGTCACTGGTTATATTGCCATACCCCATCTTCTCCCAGAACTTGCTTTTAAACTCGATTCCGATCTTCACTGCCTGGACATTATTCACTTCTCTAATTGCCTGCCATTTTTTAAATGAAACTGAATCATATGGAACAATGTCGACGAATTGAAGGACAGTGAACGGCATGGTTACGATGGCATAGTCCCCCGTATATCGGTATATCTTCCCTGTAACCGGGTTTACAGTACGTACTGATACGCCATGATCTTCCTGGATGATTTTCTCCACTCTGCGATTTAGCTTGATTTCTTTTTGAAGCTCGCTGATGAAGGAACGGGGAAGTTGATCATTTCCACCTGTTATTTCATAAAACTTTATTTTTTCACTGAATATCGGGTAAATGATGTCCGTTATTATATCTATGAAAGAGAAGTTAGGGAAGCCTTCAATCCCCAGCATGACAGCAATTTTCCGCACTGCGTTCTCTGAAAGTGATTTCCCATACGGATTGGCAAGTAAATAATCGCCCATGGAGTAAGTGGAAAATTTCTGCTTCAACTCATCCTTCTGTTCTTGAGTGCTGGCGGAATACACATCAAAGAAAGGCCGGGTCGCCTCAAGGAAAAGCTCAGTTGCGCTCTTTCCTTTTTCTTCTCCTTCAAGAGGGAAGCCCAATATATCCGGATTTCTTCTATACTCCTTTTTCGAGACCAGGACATTGTTTACAAATAACATATCCTGAGGGGTGGAATTCAAGAAGCGATTAACAGGGAGATTAAATCTATTGATGTATTCGAATACAAGCTCATGATTTTCAGGGATCCTCATCGCCCCAAAATCAAGGTAATTTCCGTACGTAAATGGTTCTCGTACCGTATAGACCCTGCCGCCTATCCGATCATTCCCTTCTAAAACGATCACTTTATGACCAGCTCTTTTAAGCAGGGATGCCGCAACCAGCCCAGACATCCCCGCTCCTAATATCAATACACGTTTTGGGTCCGACTCAGTTTCCGGCAGCCCGTTTCTTACAATGGATAATAAGTCTTGGGGATAGTGCAAGTCATCATAACCAATCACCTTTACCTTCACGTCAACTCACCTCTCTCCTCCTATAGATATGAGAAAATGGGGACTGGTAGAAGCATGTCTAATGACTTATCTTCTATTTAATGGAAGATTTAGTCAACATGTGCTTCTAAGCCCTGGAGCTGGACAACAAAAAAACCAGAAGCAAATCTGCCTCTGGTTTTTGGAGTGCACTTATTGTGAAACTGTTGTATCTGAACTCTTTCCTTTTATAAATCCAAGAGCCGCGACCAGCACGATGACTACGAGTAATCCAAGCAGGGTGCTTCCGGTGAATCCTAATACGAGGTAACCGATCGAAGCTGCCACTGCGCCGATGAGTGCATACGGAATCTGCGTGAGTACGTGGTCGATATGATTGCTTCCGGCTCCGGTTGAAGACAGGATCGTAGTATCGGAAATTGGTGAACAATGGTCTCCAAGGACCGCACCTGCTAAAACAGCTGCCATTGCAGGAAGTAAGACACTTACATCGGTTGCTGCTGCGATTTCTCCCGCAATCGGAAGCAGGATTCCGAATGATCCCCAGGAAGTCCCTGTAGAGAATGCCATGACGCCGGCCACCAAGAATAGCAGCACAGGCAGGATCTCAACTGGCATGTTCGATTTTTCAACCAATCCAGCTAAATACGTTCCTGTTTGAAGCTCATCGATCAGAGTGACGATCGCCCATGCAAAGATAAGGATGTAAACAGCAGGAAGCATGGATTTGATTCCTTCGACAACTGCTGTTCCAGCTGCGCTTCCTCCAACTCCCTTCAAGCTGACTTGGCGGAAGAAAAGAATAAATGCAATTGCCAATGCGAATAAACTTCCATATAATAATGATTTTGTAACATCTGTATTTTCAAATACAGGGAGGATATCAAACGAACCAACTGCCTTATATCCCGTCCATAGCATCATACCGACTGTTCCGACAACCAGGGCGATGATCGGCCATGCCAGATCACCGACCGAACCTTTAGAGCTTACAGGCAGGTCGTTCTTAAGTTCACCCGGGATATCTTTATTCGGGTCATAAAGATTTCCAGTCGAAATCGCTCTTTCTTCATGTTCCTTCATTTTCCCGAAATCAAATCCTCTGTAAGCAACGATCAACACTAATAGTAGAGCTGCCCATACATAGAGGTTCATTGGGATCATTTGTATGAATGCTGAGAAAGCTGTGTATTCAGTGATGCTGTGTGCGGCAAGAATCGATCCGATGATACCGATGATATATGCTCCCCAGCTTGATACCGGTGAAACCACACAGACCGGAGCCGATGTCGAGTCAATGATATAAGCGAGTTTCGCACGTGAGATTTTGTGGCGGTCCGTAATCGGTCTAGCAACCTGTCCGACCGCAAGCGCATTGAAATAATCATCAATGAAGATAATGATACCTAAAACAGCCGCCAATAATTGCGCGCCTCTTCTTGTCTTCACCCGTTTCATTGCCCATTCACCGAATGCTCGGCTTCCGCCTGAAATGTTAACGAAAGCTGTGATGACTCCAAGAATCAATAGGAATAAAATGATGTACACATTCCAGGTATTCAATGCACCGTCGGAGACGAAAATGCCCTTGACGGCTTCCCATATCTTACTGAATGTGCCTGTGATTGAGAAATCTGTGATAAGAAGTGCTGAAGCGATGATCCCTACACCCAGCGAAAGCAGTACGCGTCTCGTCAAGATAACCATCAGAATGGCTAAAAGGGGCGGGATGATTGAATAAATCGTGTTTTCCATAATGTCCTCCTCCTATTTGATAGGGGGGAACCTCATAGCATGACAGAGGAATAAAAAAAGGCAATGATAGAGGATCCTATCATTACCTTTAATAAGTAATGTAAGTGCTCCATCACGATCTGTAGCTCCCCATCATAGAGTATCCCCTATAATGACAGTGTTACCCTTTTTCAAGATAACCCCAGCAAATATACTTTTGACAAGTATATCAGCTTCGGCAAAGGTTCCCTTTCATCTGTTCTCTCAGTTGTCATCCTCAAACAGCTTACTCTTGAACCCTGCACCTCTACCCCATCGGATTGATGATGTGGTTATAATATTAAAATTTCCTTTTTAAATATATCAAACTATCATTATTTTGACAACTTTTTATTCGGGATGGGGGATGGGCAGGTTTTTCCATCCGTGATTACCGCAATTGATTTCCTTGCAAGACTTCGCTTTCCGCTGGCAGTTGGTGAGCCTTTTTGGTCGTATAGATTTGAGGGGTTCCATCTGTCCAGCTGCAGGTTAGAGGCACATGTCATAACCCAAACCGACCAAGAAGGCAAAGAGCGCGTTCATGGCCGATTCGTCTTATGCCACCCGCCTCTCTTCAAAGCCCTTCCGCTTTTCTGTTAGGAGTCTTCGTCTTGCACTCCAATCAATTGATGGAACCTGCTGAAATCTTCAGATCATTTATTAGCAAAAAAGTAAACATTGAAATCAGAAAACCTAAATCAGTTCGTCGGGATTTCAATCGATGGTGATGCACCGTCGCCGCTGTTATTGAAAAACTGAGGAACATCTAGATGAACAGTATCCATAGCGATTAATACATCCTGTTTGATGGTTTCTGTTTTGGTTGCAAATGGGATGATGATTTGGACATTTACGGTCAGGGTCACATAGACCTTGACGAGAGCATTGTTTATCCCGAACTCTTCTACCGTATGTTTGATGTCCGAACGCACGTCCCCGATAGAATGGAACCTGATCGGAACTTTAGGTCCCAAGTTCCCGAGTAAGGCATTGTTTGTAGCCTGACCAAGAGGAACGGAATAAACGATTCCTTCATCCGCCTTTGTTCCTTCCTCGTCTATTTCAATGTCGGTGATGTATTCCAGATTTTCGATATTTCCTTTTTCAGCTTCCTTTAAATATAATTGTACTAAATTAGTGATTTCTCCCTGAACGCGGTTGATGTTCTGTGTATTGAAACTGAGAGAGACCACCTCCCCTTCTGCATTTTTTACTTCTTCTGTTATCTCCTCTAACTCAATGGATCCGGCCACTTTTTTGTTGATCGCTTTATTGATGACCATCGTACCGATTCTGCTCGTTTGCGTTTCTGCATAGGCAAGCAGGGTTGGCTTCAAACCCAGGTTTACGATCCAAAGACCCGCTCCTGTGGAAAAGATAAAGAAAACGATGGTAATGATCATCACGTGGCGAAAAGGCAGCGGTCCTCCTCTTCGGGGTTTGTGTGTTTTAAACTTTGACAAAAAAATCCCCCCTTACAAGCTATTCTTATGCTCTTTAAGGAGGGTTTAACGCAAAAATTTATTTTATTTTAGTGGCTGCTGGTTCATAATCGGCATCAAAACCGACGATGACCTTATCAAGCTCGTTCCGCAAGTCCAATTCATAAGGAGAATAAAGCTCTTCCCCTTTTTCTTCAATCACCCGAATGACTGGCCTGTCCGTCAGACCTTTATTCTGACCAGTGACAATCCCTTTTTTTCCGTCGTTCAATTCAACAACCATCCCGTTCGGATAAATCGCGACGGATCTCCTGAACGCTTCGATGACATTCATGTCAAATAAGGAACCCGACCCTGCGTAAAGGATTTCGAGCGCTTCATGAGGAAGCATGGCTTTACGATACACGCGATTGGATGTCATCGCATCGAAGACGTCTGCGACTGCAATAATTTTAGCAAAAGGATGTATATCATCCCCTTTTAGTCCCCGGGGATATCCTGATCCGTCTAATCTTTCATGATGCTGATATGCGCAATGAGCCACCAGCAGAGATACAGACTGAAGTTTTCTAAGAATATCAAAGCCGTGCTCGGTATGTTTCTTGACTTCAAGGAATTCTTCTTCTGTAAGTCTTCCTGGTTTCATAAGAATGTCTTCAGAAACCAGCATCTTACCAACATCATGAAGAATCGCCCCTATTCCGAGCTCTTCCAGCTGTTTTGGGGAAAGATTCAGTTCAATCCCGATCGAAAGAGTATATAAAGTTACATTGAATGAATGATGAAATACGTAAGAATCATATGTAAAGACGTCAGTCAGAACGGTCAGCAGCTCGTCATTTGCCTTTACTTCCTTTAAGACAACATCGATAATTTGCTTTAATTGTTTAGCACTGTCCTCTAATACAACTAAATTCTGAGGCATCTTTGCTTCATTGATCCGGCTGAACACATTTTCAATACCCGCAACCGCTTCATGCCTTACTTTGCTCGGTACAGACTCAGTCACTTTAATACCGTCAGACAGAGAATCTTCAATATAGACATACTGAATATTAAGTTCCTGCAACCGGTAAATCATCCGTTCCGTGATCGCAACATTTTGCTGGATCAGCGCATGACCCCTTACATTATATACAGTTGTCGCCATAACCATTCCCGGCCTCAAAGCCCTAGTTGATATCAGCCTCATAGAATTCTCCTATGTAATTCTTTCATTTTTCGACATATTTTACTAGTACCTCCATTATAATGGATAAAAAGGCCGATGCAAGCTGAATTTAAGCAAAACATAGTAAATATTCATGAAAGAATATTAAGCGGATGTAAAGGTGGGGCATGTCTATGCAGGTTGAAGGGGATTTTTAGAATTAGTTATTCAGTACCCACGCTTCCTTCAATGTCTCTGAGGCAATGTAGTCTACATTCAGCATGTCAGCAGTCTTTTCTTTCAATTCTGTCCCTTCTTTCTCAGAGAACGTACTTTTATCCAGAATGGTATCATAAAAATCAGTGATGTCCTTCTTCAAGTGAGCGGATTCCTTATTTGCTGCACCCGTATTCACTAATTGCTTTAACCTATCAAAAGTCAGTCCATATCTCTCATTCTCGTATCCGAATAATTCGACCATTGCATTGTGAAACTTCAAGCTATGTAAATAATCTCTTTCTTCAACCAAGAATTTGCTTACTGTCAGAGTCTCGGTTATAAGCATCTTTGTTCTGAATGTAAAATATAAAATTTTATAGAGCTTTAACACTTCAAGCGACAGTTAAGCATCGTGAATGACTTCATCTAGGTCGTCAAGAACCACGAATTCACTGATATCGTGGCTGACATTGAAAAGTGATTTTTTATAAAACATCACGGCATGTAAGCGCTGATGCTGAAATATCATTTCAGGACCCGCCCCAGCTACACGGGAACGTTTAGTATAAGGTTTAACAGCTTTGCGCTGGGTCCTTGTCAATGGGTACATCATTTGAATCCCAATTTTATCATGCATATTTACACCTCTATATAGAACTAGTTTCCCTCATTCTACCGAAGAAAGGACGTGTCTTCTATACATAGTGTAAAATTTCATCACTACCGCAAATCAAGGCTTAAAGCATGGGTTGCAATGATCCAATATAAAAAAGCTTCCATGCACATGGCATAGAAGCAATCATCCCATCAAGGTTTACAGCATTTTCAATAATGCATCGCGACCGATCATACCCGGACTTATTCCACGGTTTTCCGCTTCAATCGTCACCGATTCAAGGGGAGCATCCAGAAGCTGGTCGATCGTTTTGACTCCCACGGCTCTGCCAGCAATGATTCCTCTGTCACTTAATTTTTCATTGAGTAAAGCAACATCCAGTGCCCCGCACATGATATATCCCTTATCGCTCGTCACGACGAGCAGGTTAGTTTTCGGTAACGCAACAGAAATAGCTAAAAAGGTATGTCCTTGAATGGTAATCGGAGAAAGATTCATCATTCTGCATCACTCCTCTCAACTCATATGTATGATAAGAGCGGAAGAACGGTGAAACATTTACTGACCTAATTTCCAGGCAAGGATATCCCTTAGGAACTCCGGCATAAAGTATTTCTTCTCCAGCCTCTGTAGATCAGGAAAGAAGTGTCCAAATGTGAACATATCAGGGATTGCAAGCTTATAGATTTTTTTGGGGTTTAACGGCTCCCCTTTGATATACATGCTTTGTTTATCTTCTTCGAAAGCAATATCGGTATACACAAACTCACCCATGATTTTCCCCCTGAAGCCGAGCCCTTTCAGCTGCAGATGCGGCCATTCTTCATTAAACGTCTGTTTGATGATTTCCTTAAGTTCTGCCCCTGAAAGCTCGATCAGACAAGGGTTGATAGGGTGAGGAAGGATGCGGTGAAGGTCATGCTTGGTTACCGGACCTTCATTCAGCCCTTCTATGAGAAGGCCCGCATTCAGGAATGAACAATCCGCCTTGCACCATTCTTTCAAGGCATCACTCAAAAGCTGGGGAAGCGGTGATTCTTTGAACCAATCTGCCGATAATGGTCCCGGCAGATTCGTAACCTCTGTCCTAAGCAGGTTTTCCCCTTCCTTAAACCACTCGAGCTTCTCTTCTTCTTCTTGAGATGAGTGAGGCAGATCGTCATGTGCATACAGCTGCGCTTTTTTTGAGAGCACTTCTTTCCTATCCGGATCCACTTCAATCATCATATGACCGACATAATTCCCGAACTTACCTGCCGCCCCAAGCATGACGCCGTTTATTTCTTTTCCCTCATGTAAAATATGATGGGTATGCGCACCCAGGATCACGTCTATTTCCGGGAAGGACCCGGCAATGAGTTCATCATCCCTAATCCCCAAGTGGGATAAGAGCACCAATACATCCGCTTCGCTTTTCAGCTGTTCCACCTGCTCTTTCAGTTCATCCAGCGGAGGGGTGATATTCCAGCCAAGCGCTCTGTAAAAAGGAAAGAAATAAGCGGTCAAACCAAGCACCGCAACCTTCAATCCTGATTTTGTTTCATAGATATGATGAGTTTTGATCCAGTCCGGAACCTTCTTCTCCCTGTTTAACAAGTTGCCTACAATGACCTGGAATTCAGCATCTTGATACAAAGTATCCAAGTCCCCATAATCAAGGGTGATGCCCTCGTTATTCCCGATCGTCACAGCGTCGTATCCGGCTTCATTTAATAAACCGACATTTCCTTTGCCCAAAGTAGCTTCCGTATAAGGGTGCCAGCGGTCGACGTGATCACCGATATCGAAGAGGAATACATCTTCTCCCTCATTGATATGCCACGCTTTTCTTTTTTGCAGAAAATCCCGTATTCTCGACCAATGCTCAAAATGACTATGAAGGTCGTTTGTATGATAGATATGAATAAATTCTTTCATTGTATGCTCACTCTCCCGATGGAGGTTATCCCGTTATGCTTTGATAAATCAATCGAATTCCTATTAAGATCAGTATAATGCGCAGCACGCTCACCAGTGCTTTCGATTCCAGCTTTGTATTTAAATATGATCCCAATTTAGCCCCGAACCATGCTCCAGGAATCAGAGCCAGCGCATACAGCCATTTAACGTTACCTAATGCCACATGTGTCCCGGAACTCACCAGCGCGGACAGAAAGACCATGAACATCGAAGTCGCTACCGCTACATGAGGCGGAAACAGGAAAATCAGAATCATCGCAGGCACCATCAGCGATCCGCCGCCGATGCCAAACAGCCCTGACGTGAACCCCACCACTAGCGCAATCAATGCCCCTATAAGGGGCGGATAGCCATATTGAAAGGTTTCCCCGCTCGGATCGGTGAATTCCCTTTGAAAGGATGCCGTCTTAAATTTTTCAATAGGCTTCAGCTTATTACGGACCATCAGGATGATCGCCATGATGATCATGAAAATCCCAAAATAAAGATTGAAGTCTTCCATATTCAAATATTTATTTACCCAGGCACCGATGATCGATCCAGGCCCGGCACCCGCAAAGAAAATGAATCCACTTTTATAATCGACGGTCTTATGCTTTAAATAAGCGAGTGTCGATGACAATCCGGTGAAGATCATGACCATCAATGAAGTACCGACAGCCGTTTGAGGTGTTATGTTTTCAAGCCATGCTGTATATGTACCAAAATAAATCAATGCGGGAACCACGATGACCCCGCCGCCGAGGCCGACAAGAGAGCCGACTGTTCCTGCAAATAAACCAATGCAAATCAATACGATCCATTCCACTAACTTTCATCTCCAGTTCTAATTGACAAAAACGTTTCTCCATGTGAGAGTCATCTCTCAAATCATTCTATTCCTGGAATAAATCCAGCTGCTTCGGTGCAAGACCTTTATATTCAACCCCGAGCATATCAATCAGCTGTTTGGCATTGTCCGCTGCGTCCCCGCCCGAATTGTTATTAAAAAGGACATACACATCCTTGGATTGCTGGTGAAGCTTATGAATATGAGGAATCCACTCTTTTAATTCTGCTTCATTATACCGATACAAATACCGGACTTCACGCCATTCATCCCCGCTGCCGGTTTTGTTCCAGCCATGAACGTTACGGCCATGGAAACGGATCAAGGTCGCCTCTTCATGGGTGGCTTCCAATACTCTCGGTATCGACCCATCCCCTGCCTGGGGTTCATCACACACACTGTGGATCCAGTCCTGTTCCTTCATGAAAGTGAGTGTCTTGTCTTTATATGGAGGACTGTACCAGCTTTGATGGCGAAACTCGAGTGCTAACGGCAAATCGTTTAACTGCTCCTTACAGTACCTGATATAGGCGACATTGTCACGCGAGCAATCAAACCATGGCGGAAACTGTAAAAGCACCATCGCAAGCTTATCAGCTTTCAGATATGGCACAAGAGATTCCTTAAAAGCACTGAACATCACTTCTTTCGTTTCAAAAGGAATGTCACCGCGCTGGTGTCCAGTCATGCCCTGATAGGCCTTCACAATAAATTTAAAATCCTCAGGGGTATCCTTCACCCATTTCTCAGCATTTCGAACCGGCTGCACAGCATAAAAGCTCGCATCGACCTCCACAACCGGAAAATGCGCACCATATTCTTTCAGCTTGTCCCGCGGAGAAACATTCTCATAAAGAGAATCATGATCTCCCCAACCTGTGACTCCTACATAGATCATCCGTATTCACCTTCTTTATTAATGATGAACTTCTTTTGGTTTGGTTTTCATTTTATCATAAGAGGTGTTCGGAGTCGTAGTGATTGGTATTTTTATTAGCTGGTAGTGGATAGTATAGGGTTTTACAGATCATTTTAAGGAGATGGAGAATGTTGATGGCTCTCATGATTTTTTAATAATATTGAATGCTGTTCAGGTTAATCTCCTCAACTTTTATTTGTTCTTTTGGGCTCTATGATGAGGATGGTACTGAAGACTTTTATTAAAGAATTACTGATTTAGCTTGAAGAATTTCATGTTATTAAAAGAATCCAAGTATGATTTCCGTTTTGTGACCTCTCTCCTTTCAAAAGGATGCTTCACTAGTAAACATGGACTCGATAGGATCATTTATGTGCGAAATTTTGAATATATGTGCGAAATCCCCATTTTATGTGCGATATATATTATTTAAGTGCGAACTACCGATTAAACAACAAAATTAGACTATCCTCATTCCACCTCTACAACCATCTGGACTAAACAAACAAAACAACCCCCTTCTGCCGGAGCAAAAGGGGGTTTAAATTCAATATCGATTATCCAATCGAACCTTCCATCTCGAACTTGATCAGACGGTTCATTTCAACTGCGTATTCCATTGGAAGTTCTTTCGTAAATGGCTCGATGAAGCCCATTACGATCATTTCTGTTGCTTCTTCCTCTGAAATTCCGCGGCTCATCAGATAGAATAATTGTTCTTCTGATACTTTCGATACTTTCGCTTCGTGTTCAAGCGAGATATTGTCGTTAAGAATTTCGTTATAAGGGATCGTATCGGAAGTTGACTGATTGTCCATGATCAAAGTGTCACACTCGATGTTTGAGCGGGCACCTTCCGCTTTGCGTCCGAAGTGAACGATACCGCGGTATGTTACTTTACCGCCGTGTTTCGAGATCGACTTCGACACGATCGTTGAAGAAGTATTCGGTGCCAAGTGAATCATCTTAGCTCCTGCATCCTGGTGCTGACCTTTACCTGCTAGTGCAATGGAAAGTGTCATACCGCGTGCGCCTTCTCCTTTAAGGATGACAGCCGGATATTTCATCGTCAGTTTTGATCCGATGTTTCCGTCTACCCATTCCATTGTTGCGTTTGCTTCACACACAGCACGCTTCGTTACCAGGTTGAATACGTTGTTCGCCCAGTTTTGAATCGTTGTGTAACGGCAGTACGCATCTTTTTTGATGATGATTTCAACAACCGCGGAGTGAAGGGAATTCGTTGTGTACACCGGTGCTGTACAACCCTCTACATAGTGCACGCTTGCGCCTTCATCAACAATGATCAGTGTACGTTCGAACTGACCCATGTTCTCAGAATTGATACGGAAGTACGCTTGAAGCGGCGTATCGACCTTAACACCCTTAGGAACATAGATGAACGATCCGCCGGACCATACCGCTGAGTTCAATGCAGCAAATTTGTTATCCGTCGGAGGAATGACTTTTGCCCAGTGCTCACGGAAAATGTCTTCGTTTTCTTTAAGGGCAGAATCTGTATCCTTAAATACGATCCCCATATTTTCAAGGTCTTCCTGCATATTGTGGTATACTACCTCAGATTCGTACTGGGCAGATACCCCTGCAAGATACTTTTGCTCAGCTTCAGGGATACCCAATTTATCAAACGTCTGCTTGATTTCTTCAGGTACTTCATCCCAGCTGCGCTCTGACTTTTCAGAAGGCTTTACGTAATACGTAATGTCATCGAAATTCAGTTCTTGTAAGTCGCCGCCCCATTGTGGCATTGACATGTTATAAAAATGGTCAAGTGACTTCAAACGGAAATCAAGCATCCATTGAGGCTCTTCCTTCATGCGGGAGATCTCTTCTACAATCTCACGCGTTAAACCACGTTTTGAACGGAAAATTGAGACGTCTTTATCACTAAATCCGTACTTATAATCTCCGATCTCAGGCATTTTCTTTGCCATGTTGATTCCTCCATTCTTTGATAGAGTGTAGGGAGAAGAGCTTATTCCTCCTGCTCTTCTTCTTTCACTCCTTTTTCCATCGCTTTCCACGCCAGTGTCGCACATTTAATGCGGGCAGGGAATTTAGCGACTCCTTGAAGTGCTTCAATATCTCCTAAATCCACATCTTCATCATATTCGTTACCTTGCATCATATCAGAAAAAATCTTCGATAGCTTAAGGGCTTCGTCAATTTCTTTACCTTTTACGATTTGTGTCATCATGGATGCCGATGCCATCGAGATCGAACATCCTTCGCCGTCAAACTTGGCATCCTGAACGACGCCATCCTCCACTTTCAATGTTAAGTGTATACGGTCGCCGCAGGTCGGATTATTCATATCGATTGTAAAGCTGCCATCTTCCAAAGACCCTTTATTGCGGGGGTTTTTATAATGGTCCATGATGACTTGTCTGTACAGCTGATCTAAATTATTAAAAGACATCGCTGAAAAACTCCTTTGTCTTCACTAGGCCTGCAACAAGTTTATCAATATCTTCTTCCGTATTATACAGGTAGAAGCTGGCACGTGCAGTCGCCGAGACATTCAGCCATTTCATCAGCGGCTGTGCACAGTGGTGGCCGGCACGGACAGCGATTCCTTCTGCATCCAGAACAGTCGCAACATCATGAGGATGTACATCATCAATGTTGAACGTAACAAGTCCGGCACGCTGGCCTGGATCTTTTGGACCGTAGATGGTCATCCCTTCAACTTGATTCATTTTATCCAACGCATAAGCAGCAAGCTTGTGCTCATATGCTTCGATATTGTCCAGCCCGATATCTTCCAGGAAATCAATTGCTGCCCCGAGACCGATTGCGCCTGCAATAATCGGAGTGCCGCCTTCGAACTTCCAAGGAAGCTCTTTCCAAGTGGATTCCTGCAGCCCGACGAAGTCGATCATTTCGCCGCCGTACTCGACCGGTTCCATCTTGTTCAAGTGCTTTTTCTTACCGTAAAGAACACCAATTCCAGTAGGACCGACCATTTTATGGCCTGAGAAAGCGAAGAAATCACAGTCAAGATCCTGAACATCAATTTTCATGTGAGGAGCAGCCTGTGCCCCGTCCACGACCATCACTGCACCGTGATCATGTGCAATTTGCGTGATTTCTTTGATTGGGTTCATCGTACCGAGTACGTTCGATACCATCATGATTGAAACAATCTTCGTTTGGGCTGTTACGGTTTCTTTTACATCTTCAAGTGTGATCGTTCCATCCTCTTGAAGAGGAACATATTTCAATACGGCACCTGTTTCCTTAGCAAGCTGCTGCCAAGGAATGATATTGCTGTGGTGCTCCATGTGAGTGATGACGATCTCGTCGCCTTCATCCAGGTTTGCACGACCATAGCTTGCCGCTACCGTATTGATCGCGGTTGTCGTCCCGCGTGTAAAAATGACTTCTTGAGTAGACGAAGCGTTGATGAATGTACGAACCTTTTCACGGGCTCCTTCATAGCCATCCGTCGCTCTTGTCCCCAGCGTGTGTACACCGCGGTGAACGTTCGAGTTATAGCCGCGATAATAATCATTGATCGCTTCAATGACGGAAATCGGTTTTTGGGAAGTCGCCGCGCTGTCTAAATAAACGAGTGGATGGCCGTTTACTTCCTGGTCGAGAATCGGAAAATGCTTACGAATCTCTTTAACATCCATTAGTTTACTTTCCTTTCGATTACCTCGACAAGCTGCTTCTTAACTCCTTCAATCGGCAATTGGTTTACCACAGGAGCTAGGAAACCGTGAATGACAAGACGTTCAGCCTCTTTCTGCGGAATTCCGCGGCTCATCAGATAGTAAAGCTGCAGCGGATCGACGCGTCCGACTGAAGCTGCGTGTCCAGCCGTTACATCATCTTCATCGATCAGAAGAATCGGGTTTGCATCCCCGCGTGCTTTTTCGCTCAGCATCAATACGCGTGATTCCTGCTCTGCGTTCGACTTTGATGCACCGTGTTCGATTTTACCGATTCCGTTAAAGATGGAAGAAGCTTCATCTTTCATGACGCCGTGCTTAAGGATGTAACCTTCGGAATTTTTGCCGAAGTGAACAATCTTTGTCGTGAAGTTCTGCTTCTGCTTGCCTCTGCCGACAACCACCGTCTTTGTATCACCGTAAGAACCGTCACCCATCAGGTTCGTCACGTTTTCAGAGACAGTGTCACCGTCATTCATCAGTCCGAGCGCCCATTCGATGCGGGCATCCCTGGCTGCAACACCGCGGCGGTTCACGTAAGTCGTCAATCCGCTTGCAAGATTGTCCACTGCACCGTAGGACACTTTGGCATTATTATTCGCAACTACTTCGGTCACGATATTGTATACGCCGTCTTCAACATCCGTTGTAGAAATATAGTTTTCCACATATGTCACTGAACTGTTGTCTTCCGCAACCACCAATACGTGGTTGAACATCGCAACTTCAGCATTGTCGTGAACATAAACTGCTTGAATCGGTTCAGCCAATTCCACGTTTTTCGGAATGTAAAGGAACGCTCCTCCATTCATCAATGCTGCATGAAGAGCTGTAAGCTTGTGCTCATCCGTTTTCACGCCTTCTGTCATGAAATACTTCTGAACAAGTTCGCTGTGCTCTTTTGCCGCTGTGAAGATATCTGTGAAAATAACACCACTGTCTTTTAATTCATTTGAAAGTGAAAGATAAGCCGGTGTGTTATTGCGTTGAATATATAAGCTTTGATCATTGCTGTCTAAGTCAACTAGTGCTTTTGCTTCTTCTGGCAGCTCACTCAATGATGAGAACGAATCACTTTCAACTGTATGCTTTTGGAATTGAGTAAAATTCCAGTTCGTGATTTTCGTCTTATCTGCAACCGGAAGGCTTAGATCCTTAACTTTGTTAAAGGCATCTGTACGAAGGGTTGTTAACCATTCTGGCTCTCCAAGCTGCTTTGAGTAGGAGCTGACATAGTCCTGATCTACTGATAGTTTCGTTTCTACAGTCATTATTATCCCCCTAACACTTACGCTTCTTGGCCAACAGTTTCGTCTTTGATTCCTAACTCTTCTTTAATCCAGTCATAACCTTCCGCCTCAAGACGCTGTGCTAATTCCGCACCGCCTGATTTCACAATACGCCCTTGCATCATGACGTGAACGCGGTCAGGTGTGATGTAGTTAAGAAGACGCTGATAGTGAGTGATGATCAAGCAACCGAACTCTTCTCCGCGCATCTTGTTGATTCCTTTGGATACAACTTTAAGTGCATCGATATCAAGACCTGAATCGATCTCATCAAGGATTGCGATCTTAGGCTGAAGCAGCATCAATTGTAGAATTTCATTACGCTTCTTCTCACCGCCGGAGAAACCTTCGTTCAGGTAACGCTGTGCCATATCCGGATCCATTTCAAGATATTCCATTTCAGAATCCATTTTGCGGATGAATTTCATCAATGAAATTTCATCGCCTTCCTCGCGACGGCTGTTGATTGCAGAACGTAAGAAGTCCGCATTTGTAACACCGCTGATTTCACTTGGGTACTGCATAGCAAGGAATAGACCTACGCGTGCACGCTCGTCGACTTCCATTTCCAGAACGTCTTCACCGTCAAACGTGATGCTTCCTTTCGTAACTTCATACTTAGGGTGACCCATAATAGCAGAAGATAAAGTAGATTTACCTGTACCATTCGGTCCCATTACTGCGTGGATTTCTCCACCCTTAATCTCAAGGTTAACCCCTTTCAGGATTTCCTTTCCTTCAATCTCAACATGAAGATCTTTAATCGTTAAAGTAGAACCTGCCATGTGTATATACCTCCGTGACTTTATAAAATGAATGTAAGAGTTTACTCCCTTACTCATTCTCAATTTATTATCATTACAATCTTATAACAAATAAAAGGTATAATCAACTTTTTCAGCACCAGTGGACAAGGTTATCCGGCATGTACATCCTTCACTATTGTTTGCTGAAAACACCATAAAAATGTAGGGCCTGCTGTGAAGGAGCCTGTCCGGGTTTCTTCTTATATAAATAGGAAGAAATTACATGATACCCTGTACGTGGTTATCCAGCACGCTGTTGATTGTCACCTTCACGAAAAAAACCAGTGTTGGATCAACACTGGTTTTTTCTTTGCTTTTATTATATATTAGCATGCACTTTTCTATCAAGTGCAGCAATCATTCTTCGGCTTTCCTTGTATTCCTGCTCTCTTTGTTTCTCTACTTGCATTCTGACATCATGCTTTCGTTTGTACACCTCGTATCCAATTCCATGGGCACTATGCATCGCCTTTTCCATTTCACTTGTGTACGTTAAACCCTCAAGAGAGTCGATAGTGAATCATTCCTTTCAAATTTTATATTCATAACTATACTACCCCCTCTTTCTAAATACAAAACCCGAATTTCTTCATTTTTTCTGAAAAATCATGTACAGAAGATTTTTACAAGAGGGTATCATTAAGTTTTCACAAAATTCCGCCATTATACTAGCAAATAATAGGTAAGTTAGTAAATATCCAGATGCTTGTATAAAGATAAAGCGCTTACATTGGTAAAATGGTTAAAATAGGGGGGGGACACCCTTGAACTTGGATGTAACTCCAAGTCCATTTTTATTTATGTTCCACTTTCCCACGTTTCCGTTCCATTTTTTAAAAATACGAACCAAATATCTGTTATTCAATCCTCTTTTCGAAAATACATGCCACTTTTCCCATTTACGTGCAACTTGTCGAATAATCTTTATGCATTCGGAGCAGCAGCCACCACCCTGCATGCCAATCATGAACTAAAGTCCTACATATAATAGAAGAAACTAAAAAACGGAAGGGCTGCTATCCATGCCCTTCCGCTTTCTAGTTATTGTTTAAGCTGGTTCAGTTCCTGCACCGATTGCTGCACAAGGGTCACAGCCTGGCTCATTGCCGCCCCGCCGCCGAATGCTGCAGTGACACCGACCGCTTCCAGGATTTCCTGTTCAGAACATCCTTGATCGAGACACCCCTTAGTGTGGTAGATGATACAATATTCATCCTGGGAGTAAAGGCTGATTCCGAGAGCGATGAGCTGCTTTTCTTTTTTCGTAAGGACCCCTTCTCTAAAGCAATGTTCAGTGAATGTATTATAATGCTCGGCAAGCTCAGGCATTTTTTCCGTAAAGATCCCAAGACCCATTTTATAATCATGAAGTGCAGCTTCAGTTGTATTTCTTGGTTCCATTTGCATCTTATTCAGCTCCATTTTCGAATTAGATTATCGAAAATAGTATGGTCTTTTCACTGGTGTTTTATGTTAAGAAAATACATCTCCCGTCAAAAAAGAACCCATGGCCGCGCCACAGGTTCTCTGCATTCATATTTATTCTTTTACAGGGACGACTGCTCCGCCCCATTCGTTCGTAATGAACTCCTGGATTTCATCTGAACGGAGAGCTTCTACAAGTGCTTTTACTTCTTCCTTGTTCTCATCACCTTTGTTAACTGCAATTACGTTTACGTAAGGTGAATTTTTATCTTCGATTGCAATCGAATCTTTCAAAGGATTCAACCCCGCATCAATCGCATAGTTTGAATTGATCAGGACAGCATCGCCCTCTTCGTTTTCATATAATTGAGGCAGAAGGGCAGCTTCATATTCATAATCAAACTTCAGCTTCTTCGGATTTTCCTTAATGTCCTCAAGCGTCGCTTTCGTTTTGTCCACACCATCTTTGAGGGTGATCAAGTCTTTTTCTTCAAGCAGGGTAAGGATACGCCCATGATCTGCGACGGAATTACTCATTAAGATCGTCGCGCCTTCCGGCAGCTCCTCTAATGAATCATATTTCTTGGAATAAACGCCGATTGGTTCGATGTGGATTCCGCCCGCGTTTTCAAATTCGTAGCCGTGCTCTGCTTTTTGGGATTCCAAGTACGGGATATGTTGAAAGTAGTTGGCATCCAAGTCGCTGTTTTCAAGATCTTTGTTAGGTAAAATGTAGTCTTGGTACGTTTCGATTTGTAATTCGATTCCTTTTTCCTCAAGAATCGGTTTTACTTCTTCAAGAATTTCTGCATGAGGGATATTTGAAGCCCCCACCACCAATTCCTTTTTATCTTCGCTTCCTCCTGTTGTACTTCCGCAAGCTGCCAATCCAAAAATACTTGTTGCTGCAATAACTCCTGCTACCCATTTTTTCATGTTCTTTCTCTCCTTTTATCGTTTATCTAATTTATTTGTAAAGAAATCACCAATGATTTGAATGGCAAACACTATGACCAAGATCATAATCGTTGCCGCAAGTGTTACATCTTCACGGCTTCTCTGGAAACCATCCAGGTAAGCAAGGTTACCCAGGCCGCCGGCTCCAATGACACCTGCCATCGCTGTATAACCAACAAGTGCAATGGCTGTGACCGTTATTCCCGAAATTAATGCAGGCATTGATTCCGGCAGGAGAACCTTCAGGATGATCGTACTCGTTTTTGCTCCCATCGCCTTGGCAGCTTCGATTACCCCTTTATTCACTTCTCTGAGCGCGATTTCGACCATTCTGGCGTAGAACGGTGCTGCTCCAATGATCAATGCCGGCAATGCAGCATTGGCTCCGCGGATTGTATCCAACAAAAATTTAGTAAATGGGATCAACAGTACAATCAGAATAATGAACGGAATTGACCTGAATACATTCACCACAGAGCTTGTTACAGTGTAAGTCAGTTTGTTTTCCCATAGGTTTTCTTTGGAAGTCAGAAATAGAATGATACCTAGAATGATACCTAAAATAAATGTGATGATAACAGACATCCCTGTCATATACAGGGTTTCCACCGTTGCTTCCCAAAGTTTTTCCCAATCAACATTCGGAAATATCGTTTCCATCATCCTGCCATCACCTCCACTTTCACCAGCTGGCCTTCAGCGAACTGAAGAGCTTCTCTAAGCTGTGATTCTTCTCCGTCCAAATGAACAAACAGTGTGCCATATGCACCTTTCTGTGTCTGGGAAATCTGGCCTTGCAGGATGTTTACCTCAAGGTCAAACCTCCTGATCAGCGAAGTGATCAACGGCTGTCCGGTCGACTCTCCAACAAAGGTAAACTTCAGAACCTTCCCGGTTGGATAGCGGTTGATCAACTGGTTCATCACTTCTTCTGAATCCTGATCCTGCGACACTTCTTTTACAAAACGCTTCGTCACTTGCTGCTTAGGATTACGGAATACTTCAAGCACATCTCCCAGCTCAGCAACGATTCCATTCTCCATGACTGCCACACGGTGACAGATTTTTTGGATGACATGCATTTCATGAGTGATCAGAACGATGGTCAGTCCAAGACGCTTATTGATATCGACCAATAAATCCAGAATTGAATCAGTCGTCTGGGGATCCAGTGCAGAAGTTGCTTCGTCACACAGTAGTACACTTGGATTGTTCGCCAGTGCCCTGGCGATTCCAACACGCTGCTTCTGCCCTCCGCTCAGTTGTGAAGGGTACGCATCCCCTCTCCCTTCAAGACCGACCAGTGTCAGCAGTTCCTTGGCTCTGCGATTTCTTTCTTTTTTAGAAACCCCGGCTATCTCCAACGGGAACTGAATATTTTCAAGGACTGTCCTTGACCATAATAGATTGAAGTGCTGAAAGATCATTCCGATGGACTGTCGTGCTTCACGCAGCTTCTTGCCTTTAATCTTTGACACCGTCTGACCGTTCACATCGATTGTTCCTTCAGACGGAACCTCTAGTCCGTTCAGCATCCTGATCAACGTACTTTTACCGGCGCCACTATAGCCGATCACTCCAAATATTTCTCCTTCCTGAATGGAAAGGTTTACCCCATCCACTGCTGAAATGGGTCCTGCTTTTGATTGATAGATTTTCTTCACGTCTGAGATCGTGATCATGTTGTCAGCCACCTTCTTTCTTCCAAGTAAAACGATCGTTCTAATACGAATTAATGTTCTCTCTAATCTACTATGCGTGTCAGTCACCATTAATAAATGAACAATAAAAAAACCTTTCCGCAGATAAGCAGAAAGGCATAATCATATGACTATCCTTCCTCTTATCTTTCAAAGCATATGCTTTGAGTGAATTGGCACCATTTCAATAAAATTGACGGTTGCCGGGCTTCATAGGGCACGTCCCTCCACCACTCTGAATAAGAGTAAGTCTAAATATATTAAGTTAATGAGTGTAAAGTCTCAGAAAATTTACTACAAAAGTGATTTTATCACCACGTATAGGGGGTGTCAATTCTTTTTTTCAGAAGATTAAAGTAATCGCTATATTTCAACAGTTTCTTTTATCATGGGTCTTGTGAGCCATAACACAGACTCGGCGAACAACAGAGGGCGGTAACCTCCCCGAACAGATAATTGATTGTTCTCGACCATTCGCGACAATAGCTCATGCCCCTTAAGTACACATGTGATCATTTCTTCACTTCCATCAATGACAAATTGAGGATCACATTCAATAGCATCCTCCACAATAAAACATTCTTTATTTGACAGGGAAATTGAGTAAAGCTGATCTTCACATTCAAATGTAAGAATGAATGGATTTGAAGGAAATAATAGCTGCAGATGGTACTTCGAATGACATTGGTCAATTAGCGCCTGTAAATAGTTTCTCATACATACCCTCCCGCGAATCTTCTTACTACTACTTAATTCTACTTTTGGGTATTTTATCCTTTTTTAGTCGCTCGACATGATTTTAAAAGAGGTAATGAGTTTCTGTCGAAATAGATAGTTTTGAATATTCAGAATATAAATTCTGAGCAATTTCTCTTCATTTCCCAAGAAATATGTCCTAGTTTGTAGAAAGGTTTTATGATGAAACTGCTAAAAAGGCTGTTTGATTTTCACGTGTAGCCGCTTGCTTTCCCGATACGTGAAGTGCTTGCGAAAATAGCCAAACAAAAAGACCTTTATCTACTAAAGGCCTCCGTTTTCTTCAACATTTCATATAGATAGGGAACAGATTGAAAGGCATAGATCCTTTCCATCTCCTCAGAATTATTGTACAGGATTAAACATGGTACACTTTCAATAGATTGTTCTTCTGCAAACTGTGGTAAGTAATTCAAATTGACTTTATCAAAATGAAAGGATTGCGGAAGCTTTTTGACGACTTCCATCATTTTTCCTGCTACCTGGCATGTCCCACACATCGGGGTGTAGAGATAAACGGCATTTAAATCGTGTGTGTTTATGGAATCATATAGCGCACTTGTACTACTTACCTCATTCAACGTCAACTCATCCTTTTTTCCAAATATTCCGTGTGTACATCAATATTGGCGCCAATCAGTACAGAAGCCAGATGATATTCAGGCGCAGAGGCCACTTCTTTATACATCCGGTCGATATATAAGTGCTCTGCCTCCGGAAATTCACGCTTGAATTGTTTTCGAAGCTTTTCCCCAGCGTGATCGGCATCCACCAATATATAAACATCTCTCTGTTCCAGCGAATCAATCAGTTCGTCCATTTTTGTAATACTGATGGTTCCATTTGTACAGATAATCTCAATGGGTTCTTTAATGATTCCTTCCACTTTTCGTTTATCTGTTGTACCTTCTACGATAATTACTTTTTCATCACCAATTTCCAACATTGTCATCACCTTATCTTTCAAAAATAAGATTAGGATAGTATATTCAATTAATTAGAGATGATGTCCACTACTTACTTATATCTTCTCATTTTTTTTTGGAAATAGAAAGAAAAAAGGCTGTTTTTACTCCGCTGATGATTTGGATTCACACATCTTCTTTCTTCACAGGTCAAAGTCCCTGCTTGAAAATAAGCAAAAGGGTGCCGGCTTTCCATCGGGAGAAGTCTGGCACCCTTTCAAGTAGTGAAACTCAACACCAGCCGCCTTCATCACAGTCAGTATAACGTGCTTCAGTTCCTTCGGTGGCGGTGTAGTTTTGAAAGATTTTATTTTCTTTCGCTTCAAAATTAGGTTCCATGGAGATTCCTTCAAGGGGCACAGCCATTCTGCCGATCGGCTGATTATCGAGATACAATTCCAACTCTCCATTTTTCAGTTTTCCAGTCACACGGTCTGTGACATCCAGTTTCTTTGGTTCAAGAGTCATAGCGGACATCCTTTCCTTAATGGCGTCTACAATTAGAATGCCCCAAATAAAAAACAAAACACCTTGAGAATATACTCAAGGTGTTTTCATCGTATTAACCTTCGTTAATCATTTCATCATATTGTTCTGCTGTCATGAGCTTGTCCACTTCACCAGCATCAGTTGGTTCAACAACGATCATCCAAGCCTTTTCATAAGGGGACTCGTTTACGAACTCAGGGCTGTCAGCAAGTTCTTCATTTACTTCAACGACTTTACCTGAAACAGGTGCGTACAGCTCAGAAACAGTTTTTACTGATTCAACGCTTCCGAATGGTTCGTCAGCCGTTACTTCGTCGCCTACTTCAGGCAGTTCAACGAATACGATATCGCCAAGTTCAGATTGTGCAAATGCAGTAATTCCAATACGTACGTTTTCCCCTTCGGTTTTGACCCATTCATGTTCTTCAGAATAGCGAAGATCTTTCGGTGTACTCATTTCAAATCCCTCCAAATACTTGGTATACAACCTAATATTGACACACTCTTTCATAAAAAAGCAAGAAAACAAAGAGTTTCCTTCAAAACTTTTTATAAGCCGTTACAGGAGCTCTCCTGACCGGTTCACACAATATGGAACTGCTCTTATTTCCATGTCTCTTCAAACGTTTCTTCTTTGAATCCGACCGTCACCTTGGAACCATCTGACGTGATTGGACGCTTGATCAGCATGCCGTCAGAAGACAGAATTTCAAGCAGTTCTTCATCAGAAGCAGTATTCACTTTATCCTTCAATCCAAGCTCGCGATATTTTTTCCCGCTCGTATTGAAAAACTTTTTCAACGGCAGCCCGCTCTTTTCATAGAGGCTTTTCAGTTCGTCCTTGGACGGGGGATTTTCAACGATATGTATTTCATTAAAATCTGCGTTATTGTCTTCAAGCCATTTTTTTGCTTTCCGGCACGTCCCGCATTTTGGATATGAATAAAAAGACAATGACATGTTACCACCACCTTTCGATTTTGCTATTGGAAATTACCCTTCAATATTAAAAAGTAGGGAACCGGATGAATCACCGTTCCCTTGTTTTTCAGTGTCACCTACTAGACTACATTCGACAGCCTTCGTTATTTTCCTTCTTTTGCAGAAGGTTTATTCACAGTGATTTTCTATAGTACCCACCAGTTGTTTTAGAAGTTCAACCGCCTTATCAAGCTCTAACGAATAAAAACGCTGCGTCCCTTTTTGCTCAAGGGATACAAGCTGCTGATCTCTCAGAATCTTTAAATGGTGGGAGACTGCCGGACGGGAAAGTGTAAGATGCTCTGTGATTTGATTGACCGTCAGCGGCTCTTTTTCAGCAAGAAGGACAATGATGTCCTGCCGATACGGATCACTTAATGCTTGAAATAAAGGTGTACAAGCACGAAATGTATCAATGGCTTTTTGCCCCATAATTTTCCCCCTTCTATTTCATTCAGTTTTTATTATATCCGTTCTTGGACTTTGCGGACAATATTTGTGACCATTTTACGCGGCATGAAACGAATGGAGCCGGCAAGCAATCTATTTTTCACCCCCGGTATGATGACCACCTTCTTATGATCGGTCATCTGCTTATACGCTTCGTCTACGACTTCCTCTACGGTCATGACACCCGATTGGAAGAGTTTTGATTGCTGAAGTTCGGCTGCATCACTGAACCCCGTTTTGGTAGCACCCGGACATAGCGCCATCACCTGAACGCCGTGTCCCTCCCACTCATTCGCAAGTGCCTCAGATAGTGACAGGACATACGCTTTGGTAGCATAATATACAGACATTAACGGTCCCGGCTGAAATGCGGCAGTGGAAGCAACATTCAGGATTTGCCCACTTTTCCTCTTCACCATTTCTTTGCCGAAATACTTACTAAGCTCCGTCAAGGCTGTAATGTTCACTTGAATCATATCTACTTCTTTTTGTATCTCAGTCTGTTCAAATTCACCGAACAACCCAAACCCGGCATTGTTTATGAGAATATCAACTTGAATGTCTTTTGCAGTAACCTGTTCGTATATTGAGCGGGATGCTCCTGGCTCGGCTAAATCTGCCTTAATTACGTGTGCTTTAATGTTGTACTTCCCTTCTAATTCTTTTGCAAGAGAAAGAAGCTTATCCTCGCTTCTCGCTACAAGGACCAAGTTATGGCCAGCTTGTGCAAATTTATGACTGAAATGCAGCCCAATTCCGCTTGATGCTCCTGTTATCAGTACGGTTTTGTTGTTCATTTATATGTTACCACCTTTTTTATTTTGTTATGTTTAAACACTTAAACGTTTAAGTGTTTAAACATATAATAATTGTTGTTGGGGGATAAGTCAAGAGAACAGG
Source organism: Rossellomorea sp. ABR4_012 (assembly GCF_056159545.1). Lineage (NCBI taxonomy): Bacteria > Bacillati > Bacillota > Bacilli > Caryophanales > Bacillaceae > Rossellomorea > Rossellomorea sp. ABR4_012. Next base: position 1,115,796 of record NZ_JBSWVK010000001.1, on the reverse strand, counting down.
TATTGTGAATGGCATGGAGTTTGTACCTTGGGCGCCAATTGGGATAGAAGATCGGTTGATTGAATTGAGAGGCTGATTGACGGAATTAATTGAGTAGTTGATGGAATTAATAGAACTTATGACGGAATTAAATTGATTTGTGATGGAATTAATTGAACTTATGACGGAATTAAAATATTCCCCCTTAAAAATATCCCCCCAACCATAAAAAACAGACCCCCGCCATTCGGAGGTCCGTTGCTCTTATCAAAAATTCACTTATCAAACAACATACTTCTCAGCATCGATCAGCTTTTCAGACGCTTCACGCTTAACCGCGATCACATTGATCGGTGTATGGCGTGTGAATTTGCGGAGTGCTGAAAGCATCATGCGGAGAGTGTCGCCCTGTTCCGTCGCCACAAGTGTTTCTTTTGCATGAGCTTCAATTTCATTGAACGCTTCCTGACAGAAAATCTGAGTGTAAAGTAGTTTTTGTTTCGCTTTTTCAGCTCCACCCTTCTCGAGCGCTTTTTCTGTACGAAGAACGACAGATTCCATTGCGTATGCATTCGATACGATATCTGCAATGTTCACAAGGATTTCCTGCTCTTTTTCCAAAGCTTTACCGAACTTCTGAGCTGCCAATCCAGCAAGCATCAAGCCGATTTTCTTCGCGTTTTTCACAAGGTATTTCTCCTGCGCCAATGGCTCGTCGCCAACTTCTTCAGGCATAAGCATCATTAATTCTTCTTGAAGAGCCTGTGCTTTTTGAAGGAGCGGCAGTTCACCTTTCATTGCTTTACGCAGGTATGTCCCCGGTACAAGAAGACGGTTGATTTCATTCGTTCCTTCGAAGATACGGTTAATGCGGGAATCGCGGTACATTCTTTCGATTTCATATTCCTGCATGAATCCGTAACCGCCGTGAAGCTGAACGCCTTCGTCGACCACATAGTCGAGTACTTCTGTCGCGAAGAATTTATTCAGTGAACACTCGATTGCATATTCGGCGATTGACTTCGCTACTTCCGTTCCGTTTTTGACCTCTTCATCCGTAAGTTTGCTCATGCGATCTTCGAATAAGCCGACAGTACGGTATACGGAGCTTTCAGCTGCATACAATTTCGCTGCCATCGTCGCCAGTTTTTCTTTCGTGAGGTTGAAAGAAGAAATTGATGTCTTGAACTGCTGGCGCTGATTTGTGTATCCAACCGTTACTTCAAACGCACGCTTACTTGCACCTACCGCACCTACTCCAAGCTTGTAACGGCCGATATTCAAGATGTTGAATGCGATGATATGGCCTTTTCCTGCCTGGCCAAGAAGGTTTTCAGCAGGGATTTCAGCATCTTCCAGAATCAATGTACGTGTGGAAGAACTCTTGATTCCCATTTTCTTTTCTTCAGGACCTGTAGAAACGCCAGGATAATCTTTTTCAACGATGAATGCCGAGAAATGCTCGCCGTCGATTTTCGCATAAACGACGAATACATCAGCGAAGGCAGAGTTTGTGATCCATTGCTTTTCACCATTTAAAATATAGTGCGTACCCGCGTCGTTCAGTTTCGCAGTCGTCTTCGCACCCAGTGCATCAGATCCTGAACCTGGTTCTGTCAAAGCATAAGCCGCAAGTTTTTCACCTGATGCCAACGCTGGAAGGTACTTTTGCTTTTGGTCTTCATTACCGAAAAGAACGATCGGAAGTGAACCGATTCCGACATGGGCACCGTGGGAGATGGAGAAACCGCCTGCACGGGACATTTTTTCAGCGATTAGGGCTGAGCTCACTTTATCAAGACCAAGTCCGCCGTATTCTTCTGGAACATCCGCTCCAAGTAGACCAAGTTCTCCTGCTTCTTTCAATAATCTCACAGAGTGGTCAAACTCGTGGTTTTCAAGATTATCGATGACAGGAACCACTTCATTCAGAACATAATCTTCCGTTGTTTTCGCGATCATTTTTTGCTCATCAGAGTACTCTTCCGGTGTGAATACTTGTTCAAAGCTCACATCTTCAATTAAAAAGCTTCCACCCTTAATCAATTTGTCTGTTTGATTTGCCATATTTGACATCCCCTTAACGTTTTTTATAATTGAGAAACTTTAAAACGCAGACCGTTCCTTTCCGCTACAGGCACAAGATTCCCCGGGGAGGAAGTCGAGCCTCCTCGTCGCTGCGCTCCTGCGGGACGAAAAGCGCAGGCGGCTCGCTCAGACCCGACAAGCATAAGATGAATGGACCGTGAAGTCGTTCTTTACCTTCTTGGGCCAATTAACTTATGAACTCGAGGGGCTAGCCGCCGGAGCTGGACAAGTCTCGACCTTTCCTCTATATCCCGTCGGAGTCAAGTGCCTTCCGTTCCAATCCACTCTCGTTTTCAATGTGGAATTTAAAAGTATCTATTCTAATCTTCTTTATTGAAATGTACACAATCAATTATCATTTCAATTATGGCTATGATTTACCCAATCAGTTCAAACACCCCGGCTGCTCCCATTCCGCCTCCGATGCACATCGTGACGATACCGAATTGCTGATTGCGGCGTTTCATTTCGTGTACGAGTGACAGGGTCAGCTTTGCACCTGTACATCCGAGCGGGTGACCGAGTGCGATGGCTCCCCCGTTTACGTTCACTTTGTCTTCGTCCAGCCCCAGCTGGCGGATGACCTGGATCGACTGCGAAGCAAATGCTTCGTTCAATTCAAATAATCCGATATCCGACAGCTCAAGGCCAGCCATTTTAAGTGCACGCGGAATCGCTTCGACAGGACCGATTCCCATGATTTCAGGCGGCACTCCTGCTACAGCAAAGCTTCTGAATTTCGCCATCGGCTGCAGGCCAAGTCCAACTGCTTTCTCCCGGTCCATGACCATCACTGCAGCTGCCCCGTCACTCGTTTGAGACGAGTTCCCTGCTGTGACTGAACCTTTTACATTGAAGGCAGGGCGCAGTTTGCCAAGAACCTGTGAATTTGTTTCAGCACGGACACCTTCGTCCCTTGTGAATTGGAACGTCTTTTCAATCAGTTTGTTCTCAGCGTTCACTGAGCGCTGGACGACATCCACCGGGACGATTTCATCATCGAATTTCCCTTCTGCAATCGCCTTTGCAGCTTTCTGGTGGCTTCTCACTGCAAACGCATCCTGGTCTTCACGGGAAACGCCGAATTTCTTCGCCACTTCTTCTGCGGTATGACCCATGCTCATGTAGTACTGTGGAGCCGTTTCAGCAAGCTTTGCATTCGGGCGTACCACGTGCCCCATCATCGGTACCAGGCTCATCGATTCCGCTCCGCCGGCGATTGCCGTATCTGAGTGGCCAAGCATGATTTTTTCTGCTGCATAAGCGATTGACTGCAATCCTGATGAGCAATAACGATTGATCGTGATTGCAGGAACCGAGCTAGGAAGCCCTGCAAGACCTCCGATATTCCTTGCCATATTCAATCCCTGCTCGGCTTCCGGCATCGCACAACCGATAATCAAATCGTCGATATTTCCTTCATAGTTCCCCGCACGCTTCAACGTTTCTTTTACGACAAGGGCACCAAGGTCATCCGGTCTAACTCCTGCCAATGACCCTTTTCTTGATTTTCCGACTGGTGTTCTGGCACCAGCCACTATGACTGCTTCTCGCATGATGTTCCCCCGCTTTCTGAATAGGTTTTATGATTAATTGCGTAGTGGCTTACCTTTAACAAGCATGTGCTGCATTCTTTGCTGTGATTTCGGCTGAGCGATCAGGCTCAGGAATGCTTCTCTTTCAAGATCTAATAAATATTGTTCATCGACTTCCGTTCCAAATGGCACTTTTCCGCCGGCAATCACGTACGCCAGTTTCTTGGCGATCAATAGATCGTGTTCAGAAATGAAACCTGATTGATACATCGATTGTGCTCCCAGTAAGAGAGTTCCGTAGCCAGTTTCCCCTACTACAGGGACCTTCTTGCGAACCGGTGCTTTGTAACCTCTTTCAAAAAGTGCCAGGGCAGCCTGTTTCGCGTCAAATAATAAGTGGTCTCCATTTACACTCACTCCGTCAGCTTTGCTTAGGAAGTTGTTATCTCTCGCTTCATCGCCTGAAGTTGAAACTTTTGCCATGGCGATCGTTTCGAATACTTTATTTGCTATCTTCTGCAGGTCGAATTCCACTCCATTCGGAAGGTTCGCCAAGTGCTTCATATACAGCTCTTTGTTTCCGCCGCCGCCCGGGATCAGGCCGACACCGACTTCTACAAGACCCATGTACGTTTCCATGGAGGCTTGAATATGGGCAGTAGGCAGACAGACTTCGCTTCCTCCGCCCAGTGTCATGCCGAATGGCGCTGCGACAACCGGTTTAGAGGAGTACTTGATCTTCATCATGGCCTGCTGGAAGTGACGTACGACCATGTCGATTTCAAAAATGTTATCATCCTGAGCTTCCATCAGGATCATGGCGAGGTTGGCCCCCACGCAGAAGTTCTTCGCCTGATTTCCGATGACAAGACCCTTGAAGTTTTTCTCCACTTCATCTACAGCGAAATTGATCATCTGGATGATGTCCAGGCCGATCGCATTATTTGGAGAATGGAACTCAAGAAGCGCCACGCCGTCCCCGATATCGATGAGGCTGGCTCCGGAATTTTTCTTGATCAGCTTTCCTTGCTTCTTCAGAAGCTTCAAGTCGATCACTTTCGGATTGCGCTCTACAAGCTTGTATTCTCCATTATGATAAAAATACAGCTCACCCTCTTCTTCTTTGTAAAAATGAGTGTGTCCCGCTTCAAGCATTTCTTCTACCCACTGCGGTACGGTTACGCCTTCTTCTTTCATACGTGTGACGGACTTTTCAACACCGATCGCATCCCACGTTTCAAAAGGTCCGAGCTCCCATCCGAATCCCCATTTCATTGCACGGTCGATGGCTGTGATGTCATCTGCGATTTCTCCATGAAGCTGAGCGGAATAGTTGAGCACCGGTGATAAAATGTTCCATAGCAGGGAACCAGCTTTATCTTTCGCATAGACCAGGGACTTGATTTTATTAGGGAGTCCCTTTTCATTCTTACTCATCTCAATAGAAGCAGTTTTAAGCTTTTTACGAGGTTCATACTCAAGTGATTCAGGGTTCAGTTCAAGGATCTCTTTTCCTTGCTTCAAGAAGAATCCTTGGCCGCTCTTGCTTCCATACCAGCCGTTTTCAAGCATCTTGCGCATGAATGCCGGTACTTCGAATACCTTCTTCTCTTCGCCATCCACCTGGTCGTAGACATTTTTCGCAACATGCGCGAATGTATCAAGACCAACAACGTCAAGCGTTCTGAAGGTAGCGCTTTTCGGTCTGCCGATTGCAGGACCTGTGATGGAATCGACCTCTCCGACGCTGTAACCGCCTTTGAGCATTTCCTGTACGGTTACCAGAAGGCCGTATGTTCCGATTCTGTTCGCGATGAAGTTCGGTGTATCTTTTGCAAAGACCACGCCTTTGCCAAGGGCATCTTCACCGAATGTTTTCATGAAATCCACTACATCCCCATCCGTCTTCTTCGTCGGGATGACTTCAAGAAGCTTCAGGTAACGAGGCGGGTTGAAGAAATGAGTTCCCAGGAAGTTTTTCTGAAAATCTTCTGAACGTCCTTCTGCCATTGCCTCGATTGATATTCCAGATGTATTTGAACTTACGATGCTTCCTTGTTTACGGTATTTCTCAACCTGTTCGAATACCTTCTTTTTGATATCCAGGTTTTCCACAACAACTTCGATGATCCAGTCGCACTCGCCGATTTTCTCCATATCGTCTTCAAAGTTACCTGCTGTAATCAGCGATAAATTTTGTTTAGTGGTTAAAGGAGCTGGTTTTTGCTTCAAGAGCTTTTTTAAAGCGTTTTCACTCAAGCGATTACGAAATGCAGTGCTCTCTTCTGTCAAACCCTTCGCTTTCTCTTCTTCTGTTAATTCGCGTGGCACGATGTCTAATAACATTGTCGGAATACCGATGTTCGCTAAATGTGCTGCAATTCCCGATCCCATGACTCCTGAACCTAATACTGCAGCTTTCTGAATTCTGCGCGTCAATGTGTTCTCCCCCTTTGGTTGCACTGTGATAATGATTTCATTGGATAACCGGTCTGACATGCAGTCCGGACAACTTTGAATGAATACTCATTCATTTTTTGGTCAAAAAAAAGACCCGAATGAATTTCTGTTATCTATAATATATCGGATTTTCTAAAATATCGCAATATTTAAACGTTTAAAAATGTATGTTTTTACAAATTTTTTTCTTACTCTACTGTCTATTACGTTTTGATGTCCGTTTGCAAGAACTATTCCCCATGAACAGAGCCCAAAATTTATAAGTTATAAACTGCCTCCTTCCAGGACACTTTATGAATGGAGGTGTTTTTTCATGGCAAAACGCAAAAAAGATCCTTCTAGAGCTGGAGTCAGTGCTGCCAGTGTGAAAGGCAATGCCGGTCCGACAGTCGAAGAAGACGGCGGCAAAAAAGTAAACAGTCAAAACAATCAATTTAAAAAGCAATAAGGTATGATCACAGGCGTCTTTGAGGGCTCCTGTGATTGTTTTTTGTTCAATTTTTAGGTTGATTGGTGATTTTAAGGAGTAAACAGGAAGGATTCGGCTGCTTGGACCAACTTCTTAATCCAGTCGGAATGGGTTTATGCTGACTTTTTTCGTTTTATGCGTAAAAATATCATTATATGCTGACTTTTTCTAATATATGCTGAAAAATTTTCATTTATGCTGAATTATTTAAATATATGCTGATTTTAGAAATAATTGGAAATGTACCTCACCTTAACTACAGTCGATTCCCCAAAGGCCCGTCCCTCGCTACGATAAAGTACTAAAGTACAGACACCAAACTGACAAAACAATTACATTGAAATGCAAAAATTAACTTTGCTTCCCTGTACGTTATCGAGTAAACTAAGTGTATTGTGTTTGGTTGTCAGACCTCCTACTTCAATCAGTTAAAGGAGGACAACCCGGCTGCTTAATGATAACGTTTACAGATAAGGAGAGATAATTGATGATGATTCGCAGATCAGCATTTTTTACTATAGGATTATTCATTTTGACGATGGGTGTTTCATTGATTATTAAATCGGGCCTTGGGGCTTCTGCCTGGGATGCTCTTGCCGTGGGTGAGTCGAGAATGTTCGGAATCACGGTCGGTACTGCGGTGTTCATAAATGGAATCGTGTTGATCATACTCAACGCAGTCATTATGAAAAAACGCCCAGATATCCTGGCGACACTGACGATTTTTGTTATTGGACTATTAATTGATTTCTGGCTGCTGATTATATTAGCTGACTTTGCTCCAGTGATGCTGGTCAATCAATTTATTGCACTTGGTATTGGAATCCTTACGGTCGGATTAGGTGTTTCCATTTACCTGCAGGCCAAATTCCCTGCAAGTCCTATGGACACACTTATGGTGGCGATTCATACCCGCTTCGGATTGAACCTTCGAAACTCAAGGATCCTCTCTGAGGGATTTGCATTGACACTTGCTTTCTTATTCAAAGGGGACATCGGGATCGGAACGATTCTTGTAACGGTTCTATTAGGGTTCGTCGTTCAATATATGTATCCGATCTTTGAACAATTGTTTGAGAAAAAATCTTATTCCAAAGCGGCAGTTCCAACTGAATAAATGTCTGAAAGGATGTGACCCAGAGGGTTTCATCCTTTTTTTAATAGATATACTTTTTTTGAACTGTCCAGGGTGGCAAGAAAGACGGAATCGATATCCTTTACTTGTTCCATATTCAGTTGATTCAACACCCATCTCTCATCCACACCCGCTTTTTCAAGATTTTCACGGATGAATTTTCCTTCATTTATGACAATCATAGGGATGTTTAAAGGTTTCACTGTCAGGTTCATATCTGCAGGGGTAACAGGTGATCCTGAATCAAACTTCATGACGGATATTTGGGCATTTGGCTCCAAGATCGCATACTTCACTTCGCTTATATCAAAAACATTATGTATCCTCAGTTCAGATAGAAGTAAATCAACACTGATGAACTGACGTTTCAGGTTTTTCACTACCACTTTACCATTATCGATCAAAATGGCTGGTTTTCCATTAAAGAAGAAGCTGAACTTTCGATTTTTCAACGAAATGAAACTGAATGAGGTATGCCAGAAAAAAAGGGTGAGCAAGGGTACAATCATATAGGTGAAAGAAACCTTTCCGTCAAGTACAGGTGATACGGTAATGGCACCAAGGATCCATATAAGTGCAAAATCGTAGGTGGTCAGCTGATTGACGGCCCTTTTATATACATTTCTCCCGACCAAATACCCTATGCACCCTACTATCACCGTTCTAATCAGAAAGCCTGCCAAGGTGATATCCTCAACTATTCCAAATACTTCCGGCATCTATACCCCTCCCGCTTAATTAATGTACAGTTCACCTGCAGGAGTCAGAAGTCCGATATAGATCTTCTCCAAACCTGCAATGTTCTGTCTTTCCAATTCTGCCATGATCCAGTTCACATCCAGCTTCCGTTTCTTTATTACGTTCTTGTCAATCCTGCCTTCGTAAATGACGATATCCGATAACTGCTTAGTGGTCATTGGAATTTGCATGACAGCCTTTGTTACTGGCAGGGTGTTACTGTTTTTAGCCACACTGAAATCCCCGTTTGGCTCTGCGATCATGTATTCCACATTTTTCAAATCAAAGGCATCCTTCTGTCTCAGGATTGAAAACATATTATCAATGGTAAGCAGCGTCTTTCTCAAATTCTTTTTGTTTACCTTCCCCTTTTCTACAATGATACTCTGTCTTTTTGATGCAAAATAGGGTGACAGTTTTAAATAACTGTAGGAAAGCAAGAGTATGATGATAATATAAACTGTTATGATCAATATGGCGTCGATCGGACGGGATTCAGGCTGCACCATACGCGAAGCTGCAATATGACTGATCCCCGCCCCAACCAGGAAATTATAAGGTGTCATAATGCCCGGCTGCCTAAAGCCTAATGATTTGTCAGCAAGGAAAAGGACAAAATATAAAATTGTCGTACGGAGGAACAATTCCAGATAACTCAGTTCTTCTGCCTTAAAAAGTATATCTTTCCATTCCACCTCAATTCCTCCTGTTCGTGTTGCTAAGTCCTTTCTCCTATTGTTTGTTCGTTTATTGCAGACAATACATCGGTAACATAAACTCCTGTTCTTAATACCTTTTACATCAAAAATAATCCCAAAAATGATATGATGATTCTATTATTCTATTTAATTATTAGGAGCGTTTTTTATGCTGCAGGTATTAAATAAGAAATTGGAGAAGCTTATGCCGTTCATCACACCCTCGGCCGTTTTGATCGGCGTATTGTTTGCTCCCTATTTATCACCTTTGACGTTCATTGTGCCTTGGGTATTCGCGCTTATGACGTTTTCCGGGTCCCTGAGCTCGAACTTCCATTCTGTTAAGCGGGCCGTTCAATTTCCGCTGCCATTATTGACCTCTCTCCTCATCCTCCACATCATCATGCCGCTTTGGGCGTTCGGAATGGGAAGCATTGTCTTTCCAGAGGATGGGTTGACAGTGACGGGCTTGCTGCTTGCGATGGTCATTCCGACCGGGATCACAAGCTTCGTATGGGTGACCATTTACAAGGGGAACATTGGGCTTGCCCTTTCCATCATACTTGTCGATACGATCCTTTCCCCCTTTATCGTGCCTGCCAGCCTGTCGCTGATTGTCGGCCAGAAGGTTGAAATGGACAGCTGGAGCATTATGAGTGGATTATTATGGATGGTGGTGATTCCATCCATCATCGGGATGCTTTGTAATCACCTTACAAAAGGAGCCATCAAGGACACAGTCGGGAAACATTTATCCCCTTTTACTAAAATCGGCATCGGGGTGGTGGTCGCCATCAATAGTTCGGCTGTCGCTCCATATTTAAAAAATATCAGTCTAAAGCTGTTCCTGATTGCTTTCACAGTGCTGTTCATCGCTATCTCGGGATTCGCTCTGGCATGGCTGCTTGGATCCTTGCTTAAACAAACAAGAGATACCAAGGCAAGCCTTCTATTCACCGGGGGGATGAGAAACATCAGCGCAGGTGCCGTCATCGCCGTTCAATACTTCCCTGCTGCCGTTGCAGTTCCCGTCGTGATCGGCATGCTCTTTCAGCAAGTGCTTGCTTCGTTCTTCGGATTTCTCTTTCACCGGTATGAACTGCGGGTTCATGCTGCAGATACTTAAAATGAGTAAAAAGGATCCTTTTGACAGGATCCTTTTTTAACTTGATTCAGATTCTTTATTTGCATTTAACAGCTGATTGATGCGCTTTCTTTGACTCTTATTGGCAAGGACATATAACGTATCCTCTGGCTTTATGACAGTGTCTCCAGTCGGGGTGATCACGTCATCTTTCCTGATGACCGCTGAAATCAAGGTTTTTTCCGGCAATTCGATTTCCTTGATTGCCTTTCCGGTGATAGAAGCACCCTGGTTGATGTGGACTTCAATCATTTCATTATTGGTCTTTCCGATGCTGACCAGCTCAAGCGTATGAGCGAGCGGTGGTTTTTCTTTTCCAGCCAGCTTCAAGTAATTCGCCAAAGGGCTGATCGTCGTCCCCTGAACAAGAGCAGATAACAGGACGACGAAGAAGACGACGTTAAAAATGATTTCACTGTTTTCCAAATTGGCCACCATCGGAAATGTCGCCAGTACAATCGGTACAGCTCCTTTCAGCCCTGCCCAAGAGATAAAGAATTTCTCCTTTACATTGAAGCTTTTATCAAAAGCAAGGCTAATATATACCCCTAATGGTCTTGCAATGAAAATCAGGAGCACGGATAGAAGTATTCCTTGCAGCGCGATTCCAGGAAGGTGCTGCGGGAACACGAGTAATCCCAATAAGATGAACATGACAATCTGCAGCATCCATGCAAAACCTTCATTAAATTTGATGATCGAATGGCGGTAGGTTAATTCCTGATTGCCGACGATGATGGCCATGACATAAACGGCAAGCAGTCCGCTGGCATCGATGATCGATGTCAGGGCATATGTCAAAATAGCCAGGGAAACAGAAAGTACGGGATACAATCCGGAAGAATCCAGGTTGATTTTGTTGATGATCCATACAGAAGCCATTCCGAATAGTGCCCCCAGAACAAGCCCCATCCCCATCTGCCAGAAGAAGCTTAAAATCAAATTGAATGGATTTAAGTTTGGGAGTTGGATCAGTTGTAAAAAGGCAACCGTCAAAAAGATCGCCATCGGATCGTTACTTCCCGATTCCGCCTCCAGGGTGGATGAAATTCTCGTTTTGATATTTTTATTACCCAACACAGAGAAAACGGCAGCTGCATCGGTCGACCCTACAATGGCACCAAATAGCATACCTTCAAGCCAGTTCAAGTCCAAAATGAACTTTGCTGCTACACCAATGGAAAGAGTCGTGATCAGGACCCCGATTGTAGCCAGCGAAAGGGCTGGTTTATAAACACTCTTCACATTGCTCCACTTCGTCTGGAGACCACCTTCAAACAAAATGATGATCAGGGCGATGGTTCCTATAAATTGTGTGATATGGGCATTGTCGAAGAAAAAGTATGTATTTAAGATCATTCCTACTGCGATGAAGAGAATGAGTGAGGGAACGCCTAAACGGGAGGAAAACTTGGCAAAAATGACTCCAACAAGGAGCAAGAGGGCTAATAGCATTAAAACATTTTGAATCGAAAAATCCATGTAATCGCCTCATATTATAAAATGTTCTTATGAAAAATTATACTATATTGTGAAAGTCGTAACAATTGATATGCCTACTGAGGATCGGCATGCGACCTTAGTTCCACGCACATATTATGGTATCCAGCCTCCAGCTTGATCCTCTTAAATTTTTGCACATGACCTGCGAGTCTCGTCCTAAGGCAATTCCAACGCCGATAACCATGTAACCGCACCTTTAACAAAGAAAAAACTTCACAGACATCCATCCGTGAAGTTCGATTCTATTATTTTTTTATAACGCCTTTCAGTACGAATGCCACGTTCGCAGGGCGTTCAGCCAGACGTCTCATGAAATAGCCGTACCAGTCTGTGCCATACGGAACATAGACGCGCATTTTGTAGCCTTCCTTCACAAGTTCATGCTGGCGCTCTACACAGATACCAAAGAGCATCTGGAACTCGAACTGATCACGAGGGATATTATGTTCTTCAGCAAGCTTCTTTGTATATTCAATGATATTATCATCATGAGTGGCGATGGCCGTGTAGTTTCCGTTTAACATATGCATCTTGATGATTTTCTTGAAGTTCTCATCAACATCTTTTTTATCAGGAAATGCAACTTTAGGCGACTCTTTATAAGCCCCTTTCACAAGACGCAGATTCGGGGAATACGCATTTAACTCTTCCATGTCCTTTTCTGTTCTATATAAATAGGCTTGAATGACAGTACCGATGTTGTCATATTCTGATTTCAGTGTCTTAAAGATTTCGAGCGTCTTGCCGCACCGTGAGTAATCCTCCATGTCGATGGTCACAAAGACACCATGTTTCTTTGCTTCATCCAGGATCATCCTCATATTCTTCGTCACGACATCTTCTTTAAGATCAAGTCCCATTGAAGTCATCTTGAGCGATAGTTGAGATTGCAGTTTCTCTCTGCCAATTGCACGGACAGCTTCCACACATTCAAGGGCCATTTCATTGGCTTCCTCAACGTTATCGACAAACTCCCCCAAATAATCAATCGTTACCACAAGGTTCTGTTTATTCAATTCACGAATGACTTCGACTGCTTGCTCGATTGATGAACCTGCAACAAATCTCGCCGCCCCAAAACGTAGGCCATATTTCTTAGCCAGTTTGGTGATCGGCTTGTTTTTAGAAAGGAATAAAAAGAAATTACGCATAGCTTGCTCCATGTTGCTACCTCCCTGAAAAGAACATATATGTCATACTATGAAAACGTTTTCTTATTTGATAAAAAGAAAAGATTTCGAGTAGTATTCTGTTTACCAACATTTTATCACCATTTAAACGTTTTGAATATACTTTTGTTACTTTCTTAGTAGAATATTATCGAAATTTGTAAGCGGTGCATAACCTGCGGGAAATTAGGCAGAATAACGTTTGTTAAAGCCTGAAAATTGTTTCATCTGCATAAAGCACAATAGGCCTATGGACCCATCGAATCAGCATTTATCAAGGAGGAATAAAAGATGCAGCAACAACCTCAACAAGGAAATCAGCAGCAAACGTACACACAGCCGCCGCAAATGTTAACGACAAAGGATTCACTATACTTGAATGACATGCTGGCCTGGAACTTAACGGCGATGAAAAAATGTCATTTTGCAGCCACTCAGTGCCAGGATCAGGAAATCAAAGCAGAACTCGATAAGTGCGGTCAAATGCACCAGCGCCACTACGAACAATTATTGGCGCACTTGAACACGTCAAACCAGAACCAAGGCATGATGTAGAAAGGAGACGAATCGCATGAACCAGCAAAATCAAAATCAACAAAAAATCCAAAATCCTAAAACCCAAGTGCCGTCCACTCCGCAAATGAATGATCGGGACTTCATTACTGACGTCCTTTCACATGAAAAATATATGACAGCTTCTTACTGCACAGCCCTTAATGAAGCTAGTCACCAAGCACTGTATCAAGACTTATTGACTATTTTCAACGAAACGCAAAATGCCCAGCGCGAGTTATTCAATGAAATGTTCCGTAAAGGCTGGTACAAGCTTGAAGCTGAAGACAGCCAGAAAATCCAGCAGTCCTACCAGCAGCATCAGCAGTACTCTTCCCAGTTCCCATATGGGACTAGTGCCGGCGGCGGACAGCTTCAATAAGCTTTTGGCGTGGCGATCTCCTTTGTGGGGTCGCTTTTTTGTGTGTGGCGCTTTTGGGAGAGTGTTTTTTGAATTGGTGGGAAATTAATGGGACTGCGCTCGCTCCATTTAAAATGGAATTTGATTAAATTCATCCATTTAACTCGGGATATGAATTGAAACTGTTCCTTCTATTGAAAATTCGTGCTGCATTTCCCTGCAGCATCCGTCGTTCATCAAAAATACATTCCAGATTTCAGATTTACGAGCCACTTTTCCAAAATACATTCCACTTTGAAGGTTTACATTCCACTTTCACGATTTACGGACCAACTTGTCGATTTTTCTTTAAATTGAAAGGGACACCCCAGTTCCCAAGCTGTACATTAAAACCACAGCATAGACCCGAACCTCCGTCCCACAAAAAAAGCACCCATCCCAGGGTACTCTCTTCACCTAACTCAAGGCTATTCATCCTTCTTCTTTCGGTTCATCTCTTCACGATGAGCGTCGTTCAACTTTTTGATTTCACCGACGATATTCTTCATTTCTTCTTTTCCTTCAGGATAAAGTGAGTTCCAATGCTTCACGAGTGCCGGCATGTTTTTGGCAATAAAGGTGTAAAGGGCATATTGGGTCACCATTTCTTTTTTCTCATGAGAGGATTCTCCAATGAGAAGCTCGGTGTATTTATCCAGCAGTGCGTCAAATTGTTTCGGGAATTCGCTCATGAATTAGAACCTCCAGTTTAAAGTTTAGTCTCCTCTAGTAAGCCATCCGCTTCACCTTGCAGGTCTGCGGGCAGCTATTACAGCGAAATTGCTCGCCATTCTCTAATCGATAAGAAAAACAGCATGTCTTCCGTACGCGGATTTTATCATCAAGACCTTCTACACGGACTTTTTCAGTATAATATCTGTTCAGAGGATTATTATTATACTCTCCAAACCAATGACTGTTTTCATTGCTTAATAAATGTGCATAATCATGTTCTCTCCTGCCCAGCACTTTTTCATCCGTAATCAACGCGTCGTTTTCATAGATCCAATAGAGATAGACAGCAATATTTTCCCACAGTATCAGATTGGAAAGCTTAACAGAGCGTTTCATTACTCCTATGAATTGATCAAGGTGTCCGCTGAACAGGGACCGGATAAACTCTTCTTTTTCGGACCAGGACGTAAATTCTTCCACACTCGGATCCTTCAGGCAGATTTGCGGCAGCCACAAGCCGTTTTCATTCACGTAATCGACCAGCACAAGATTTTCCGGTGAAACATTCAGCTTCTTGTTCCAAAAGGTCATGGAAAGCATCCCCAGTGCAGCGACAAATGCATAACGCTTCAAAAAAAGGGAGCCGGCGGTCTTCAAGTCATGGGCTCCCATCAACGAGAGCCGGTCCTGCAGATAATTCACCATTTCATGTTCATCTAAAAGTGTCCGTGCAACGGTTCCTTCCCCATCAGACGGATTCCACTTCTGAAAGCGATATTGCTTCAACAGAGACCATTGTTGATCCGTTAAGGAAGAAATCTTCATACAGGTTCACCGATCTGTTTAAGAATGCATCTGCCTTTACCGAATGGAATGCAAAGCGGGGTGCCGAATAACGGATCGCTCGTTACCTGACAATCCATATCAAACACATTCTTCACCAACTCACAGCTGATGATCGTTTCGGGCTTACCCTGTGCATAGATTTTCTGATCACGGATGGCCACGATATTATGAGCGTAACGGCAGGCAAGATTCAAGTCATGGAGTACCATGACGATCGTCCGGTCTTCTTGTTCATTTAGCTCAAACAATAAATCGAGGATCTCGATTTGATGAGTCATATCTAAATAGGTAGTGGGCTCATCCAATAGAATAATATCCGTATCCTGTGCAAGGGTGAGTGCGATCCAGGCACGCTGGCGCTGTCCGCCAGACAGTTCATCGACTTTGCGATGCTGCAGTTCTTCCATTTTGGTTGCCCTCAATGCGTTCTGGACGATTTCTTCATCTTCATGCGACCATTGTTTCAGCCACGTCTGATGAGGGTATCTTCCCTGCTTTACCAACTGTAGTACGGTAAGTCCTTCGGGAGCTGTCGGCGACTGAGGAAGAATGGCCATTTTACGGGCCACCTCTTTAGTGGACAACTTGGCGATGGCATCCCCTTCTAAAAGTACAGATCCCTGCTTCGGTTTCAATAAACGTGCGATGGAACGCAGCAAAGTCGATTTCCCGCATCCGTTTCCACCGATGAATACGGTGATTTCTCCCTTTGGAATCTCAATATTCAGTTCATCGATGATCGTTCTTTCACCATAAGCAAGGGTCAAGTCTTTTGTTTGCAGCATGCTCATTTCGCGGCCAACTCCTTAAGAATTTCTCGTTTTAAATAGCAGATAGATAAAATATGGTGCACCGATTGCAGCGGTAAATACACCTGCAGGAACCTCGAGAGGCAGGAATAGCGTGCGGCCGATCAGATCAGCGAGCATCACAAGGATCCCCCCGATGAAGGCAGAGGCCGGTAGCAATGCCCCGTAAGAAGACCCTACCATTCTTCTGGCCATATGAGGAGCCATCAAACCGACAAAGCCGATGCCGCCTGCAAAAGAAACCGCCCCTCCTACGAGAACTGTTGCCATTAGAAGAAGAAAGAACCGCTGCCGTTGAACGTGTCCTCCCACTCCCTTGGCCAGCTCTTCTCCAAGTTCCTGGATATTCAATTGACGTGTGATAAAAAAGCTTATAAGTATGAACACGATACTCCATGGCAGCAGGATCCCTACATCCTGCCAGTCTGATCCATTGACTGTACCAGTGATCCAAATATTTGCCTGACTGGCCCTGTAAATGGGACCCATGATCATCAAAAGGGTCGTCACTGCCTGGGTCAGCGCTGAAATCCCTATACCGATAAGGACGAGCCTGACGGGAGAAACACCCTTTTTCCATGCCAGAAAATAGACTAGAAAGGCGACTGTTGCTGCGCCAATAAAGGCGGCAACAGGCATCCATTGAATACTGACCGGAAGCGTACCATCTTCATTGCTGAAAATCGTCAAGAATGCAACTACCGCTGCTCCCGCGCCACCAGTGATGCCGATGATATCCGGAGAAGCAAGCGGGTTTCTGATCATTCCCTGTAAAATACCGCCCGCTACCGCAAGTGCCATCCCTGCAAGGAGGGCGATGATGATACGCGGCAGCCGGAAAGTTTTCACAACCAGCTGTTCAAGACCCGTACCCCCTCCAAAAAAGACACTGACTACCTTCCAAGGGGCAATCTTCATATCTCCAATTCCAGTACTGACAATTAATACAAGGATGACTAAAAGTCCAAGTATCGTCACTTTTTTTAATGCAGACAAATCTATCAGAAGAGATATTTGATCTTTAAACCATCGTTTTCCTATGAATCTATTCATTTTAGAACCCCTTCCTGGCCACATACACAAAGAATGGAGCACCGATGACAGCGGTCATCACTCCTACAGGCACCTCTTGGGGCATGATGATGTAGCGTGCAGCAACATCGGCAGTCAGCAGAAGGACCGCGCCCAATAAGCCTGCATAAGGAATAAGCCACTTGTGATCGACACCTATCAACTTTCTGGCCAGATGAGGAATGACAATCCCAATGAACCCGATCGGTCCTGCAATCGCGACAGAACCGCCTGCAAGAAGAACCACGACCAGCAGCGCAAGAAACTTAATAAGGTTGGTTTTCAAGCCCAAGCCCTTGGCTACATCTTCACCCATAGCTAATATATTCATTTTGCCGGCGAGTATGAGAGCCCCGATCCAGCCTATGAGGATGTAAGGAAAAACTCCGGACAATATCCCGAGGCTTCTTCCCTGCACAGATCCTGCAAGCCAGAAAAGCACTTGTTCAAGCGCCGATTCATCCAGTACAAGCAGCCCTTGTGTAAAGGAAGAAAACATGGCCGTAATCGCAGCCCCTGCCAATGTCAGCTTCATCGGTGTCAGTCCGTTATTACCGGCAGCACTGATGGCATATACGCCAAATGCCGCAATCCCCGCTCCCAGGAAGGAAAGCCAGGTGAATGTCTGAAGATCCGACACGCCGAACAATGTCACTGCCACTACCACCATGAACCCGCCGCCTGCATTGATTCCAAAAATCCCCGGTGATGCAAGCGGATTTTTCGTCAATGTCTGCATGAGGACTCCCGAAATGGCGAGTGATGCACCGACAACGGCAGCAACCAGCGCCCTTGGCAGCCTGATTGTCTGCAGCACCAGGTGTTCAGTCGACTGATTCGGGTTCGTAAATGCTTCAAGTGCCAGTTTCCACGATGTATCTGTGTACCCATAGACAATGCTTATCCCGATACACAATATAAGGAACAATGTAGTCCCTAAAAATAAAATAAATTGTTTTTGCGATTTAATCATATGTTTACCTTTCAGATCACTGTTTAAATGAAAATATTATCTTCTATTACCTACTTCTTATTTTAGAGAAGATTGATATCGTCGTCAATGACTTTGAAAATCATTATCAATTAGTTGTTGACAATGAAAACCTTCTCATCTATCATTAGGTTTGTGAATGATAATCATTATCAATCAATACATATTTCAGGAGGAATTATACATATGAAATTAAGAAGTTTATTATCATTACTGCTGATTGCTTCTCTTCTTTTCCTTGCAGCTTGCGGGAACAAAGACGAAGAAAAAGATACATCAGCAAGTAAAGATGACAAGCAAAAAGAAGAAACGTATACAGTAGAACATTCAATGGGTACAACTGAAATTGAAGGGACACCTGAAAAGGTAGTCATCCTTACAAATGAAGGAACTGAAGCACTATTGGCTATGGATGTCACTCCTGTAGGTGCAGTTCAATCATGGACTGGTGATCCTTGGTATGATCACATCGCTGACGACATGAAAGATGTTGAAGTGGTTGGTACTGAAAGTGAACTGAACATCGAAGCGATCGCCAAGCTTCAACCGGATCTTATCATCGGAACAAAACTTCGTCAGGAAGAGCAATACAACCAATTGAAAGAAATCGCTCCAACGGTAATGTCCGAAACTCTTAAGGGTAACTGGAAAGAAAATTTCGAACTATATTCCAAAGCATTGAATAAAGAAGAAAAAGGGAAAGAAGTCATTGCTGAATACGATCAGCGCATCGAAGACATGAAAGGGAAATTAGGCGATAAGCTGAACCAGGAAGTATCGATGGTCCGTTTCCTTGCCGGTGACGTTCGTATCTACCATAAAGATTCATTCTCAGGCGTCATCCTTGACCAACTAGGATTTGCACGCCCTGAAGGTCAGGATGTGAATGACTTTGCTGAAAAAGGTGTAACGAAAGAACGCATCCCTGCAATGGATGGAGATGTTCTCTTCTACTTCACATATGAAACTGGAGACGGAGAAGCGAACAAATTAGCAGAAGAATGGATCAATGACCCGTTATTCAAGAATCTTGAAGCTGCTAAAGCAGGAAACGTACACGAAGTAAGTGATGACATCTGGAACACTGCCGGCGGTGTCATAGCAGCGAACAAAATGCTTGATGATATCGAGAAATTTTTCATGGAGCAATAAGTAATTAAGAGACCAGGGATGATTCCCTGGTCTTTTTTTATTTAGTGTTTACTAATTGTTGATGTTGAGTGTTTTTGAATACCCCGTTCGACCACAAATTTTTCAACTCGGCTCTGTTGAATATTATAGTTGTTTTTAACTGGGTACTAGCAGTTGATTGGAGTGCAAGACGAAGACTCCTGCGGGAAAAGCGAGACAGGTGAGACTTGTCTAGCTGCAGGGCTTAGAGGCACATGTCATAAGTCAAACCGACCAAGAAGAAAAAGAACGCCTTCATGGCCGATTCGCCTTATGCCATCCGCCTCTGGGCAAAGCCCCTCCGCTTTTCTTACCCACAGGAGCGCAGCGACGAGAAGGCTCACCGGCCGCCCGCGGAAGGGAAGTCTTGCACGGAAATCAACTGCGGTGTTAAAAGTGCTTTTTCAAAAAAACCTTATTTTTATAGAACCCTCTTTACCATTTTCACCTCTCCTCAACTTTTCATAATTCTCCCTATTTCGGAAACACTACAGAATACACCACATGAACATGAGGGATTCGTATGTTTTCATTCTTTAAAAATAAGAATTCAGATAAAACGCAAAAGAAACAGTCATATGAAAGCACTAAATCAGAAATGGAAAAATCGGCTGATTATAAACAGGCCTTTTACCAAAATCCCTTTACTGGGGCGAAGTTCAGTCTCCACTTCATCACCACCTTGATTGACGGGAAAATTCTGCAGGAGGATGTACTTCCTTCTTTGCTATCAAAGGATTTCCATGATTTCGAAGACCTTAAGACCTTGGTGCCGATCGTTGACATACAAATTTCAAAAGATGAATCCATCATAGAACAAAAATTATTTAATGGATATTCCATGTTAACGATGGATGCTTCGAATCGTAAGTTCGCATTCATCGCCACGAAGAATGAAATGGGACGAAAGGTATCCCAACCGGAAGTGGAGTTCAGCGTTGTCGGCCCTAAAGAAGCATTCGTTGAATCTCTGAGTGATAATTTAAATCTATTGCGAAAGCGCATTCCTATAAAGGAATTGACTGTTGAAGAATTCAATGTCGGATCCATTACGCACACAAGAGTCGCCCTTCTTTATTTGGATGGTCTGACAGATGAAGCGAATGTGAATACGATGCGACAGCGCCTGCAAGATATTAACTTTGATCAGGTCATGGACTCCTCATTCATTGAACAGCTCATTGCGGATAACAGCTATTCTCCATTTCCTCAGCTGCTCGATTCTGAACGTCCTGACCGGGTAGCTTCTGTGTTGATCGAGGGGAAAGTTGCCGTAATGGTGGACGGTTCTCCCCATGCGTTAATCGGTCCGACCACACTGGTTGAGTTCTTTAGTGCCTATGAGGATTATTTTCTTAATTTCATTGTGGCTTCTTTTTTAAGATTGGTACGAGTATTCGCTGTTACGTTTTCCATCTTAATCACACCCATCTATGTGGCAGCACTCACCTATCATTATGAATTGATTCCTAAAGACCTGATGGCCACACTTGTCACGTCCCGGCAGGAGATCCCTTTACCGCCAATTCTGGAAGCATTGTTTCTTGAATTGACGATTGAACTTTTACGCGAGGCCGGGGCAAGACTGCCGACAAAGGTCGGTCAGACAATCGGTATCGTTGGCGGAATCGTGATCGGGACTGCTTCGGTTGAAGCAGGCCTGACAAGTAACGTACTGCTCATTCTCGTTGCACTTGCAGCCCTGGCATCGTTTACGACACCGGTCTACAGAATGGGTAATACAATCCGTATACTGCGTTTTCCATTCTTGCTTCTTGCACAACTATGGGGATTACTTGGGATCGTCTTTTGTTTCTGTTTCCTTATGGGGCATCTTTTAAGGCTCACGTCATTGGGACGGCCTTTCCTGTCGCCTTTGTATCCACCGCGAATGAAGGATTTAAAGGATGCACTCATCAGGTTTCCATTTCATAAACAAGCAGCCCGTCCTCATTACCTTCGGACGAATAAGAAGGTCCGCTTCAATTCTCAGGAAGGGAAGAAAAAGCTGGATATTGATGAATGAATAGAGGTGAAATGATGCAAGCGATTCCTGAAAGAAGAAAAGTCAGCCCATTTTTGATTTTCTTTCTCATCCATTCCATTCAAGTCGGGGGAGGGGTCCTGGGATTTCAACGAATCATCGCCATGAATGCCGGTTACGATGGATGGATTTCTGTTATCCTTGCCGGCATACTCACACATGTTTTGATGTTTATTATGTATAAGCTTTTGGATAAAAGCGGAGGAGATCTTGTATCAGCTCACAAACTGGCTTTTGGGAAATGGATTGGAAAAGTATTTGACGCTGTATTTGTCCTATACTTCACTCTTCTTGTCATCACCATCTTAAGAACGTACGTCGAGGTCCTCCAAGTTTGGATGTACCCAAGGCTAAGCACATTTATTTTTTCACTGTCTTTTCTTATCCTTTGCTATTACTTTGTCAGCGGCGGGGTACGGATCATTGCAGGAACGGCCTTTTTCGGCACGATTTTACCCAGTTACCTGCTGCTTACGTTTGCTTTTACAATTCCGTTCTCTGACTACAGGAATATCTTGCCTGTCTTCGATCATTCAATGAAAGACATTTTAATCTCAATGAAGAACATGTCTCTTACTTACTTAGGCTATGAATCAATACTATTGCTCTACCCTTTCATTAAAGATGCTAAGAAATCCCAAAAATATGCTCAATGGGGATTATTCACCACCACTGCTGTCTATACACTCATCGCCATCATTTCTTTTGCCTTCTTCAGTGAGAAGCAGCTTGAAAAAACGGTATGGGCCACCTTATCCATGTGGAAAATTGTAGAGATACCTTTTGTAGAACGTTTTGAATATATCGGGATTGCAAATTGGTGTCTTGTCATTCTTCCAAACGTTTGTATCACACTTTGGTGTGCAAGCAGGATTTTAAAACGGATGACCCCTCTCAAACATCGGCAATCTTTAGTGTGCATCATTTTGGTAAGTATAGGCACGCTTACTTTTTTCACTAACAGAAAACAAGTCAACCTGCTGAATGATATGGCTGGTCAAATCGGATTCTATATCAATTACATTTATATTCCGCTCCTTTTAGTACTCGTCATTCTTATGAAGAAGGTGAGAAAAAAATCATGAAAAAGTTTCTTATATGTGGAATAGTAATGATTCTTTCGTTTTTGACTTCAGGATGTGTAGAAAGAGAAATTCTGGATGACTTATATATCGAGACAGGAAAAGGATATGACTTGGTAGAAGAAAACACCATTCGAGGGACTGCCATGTTCCCTATCTATCAGCCTGATCAATCAATTCAAAATATGACGATTTCCGCTGAAGCTTCTTCCACCAGGGAGGTACTGGAAACTCTCTCAAGAATGTCCCAGCAGCCTTTGGTCAGAGGGGGGCTTGATGTGGTTGTCCTAGGAGAGGAACTTGCGAAAAAAGGGGTCATCGATATTGCCGATTCCATGCAGAGGGATGCCAGTATCGGAGCAAGGGTGTATATGATGGTCAGCAAAGGGGAAGCTAGAGAGATTCTTGAAGGACAATATGGGATTAGAGGAAACGGGATGTATATCTCCAATTTGCTTAAGCAGAACATAAAAAGACGGGAACTGCCTGAAACGAACCTTCACATGTTCCTTTTCGATTATTACCAATTAGGACAGACGCCTTACCTGCCGATCATCCGGAAAATTTCAGATACCACGCTGAAAGTCGATGGAATTGCCCTATTCCATAAAGATAAAATGGTGGATACGATCGCTGCTGAAGACATGTTCTTCTTCAAAATCCTGGTGGATAAAGTCTCGGAAGGCAGCCACGTGGTGAGACTTGATGAAGAGAATAAAAAAGGCGGCCAAAAAGTAGAAGCCTCCATCACAAGTCTCAAAGCGAAACACAGGATTAAAGTTACGTACAAAAAGAACCCGGTTAAGGTTACGATAAAAATAAAAATAAAAGGTATCATAAAAGAATACACAGGCGAAAAATTGACACCTGATAAAATCACCGATATTGAAAAAACCATGGAGAAGGATATTAAAGACAAAGCAATACAAATGCTTACTAAATTTCAAAAGAATGGTGTCGACCCGATCGGTATCGGACAAATTCAAAAACATGGAGTAAGAGGATTCGACATTAAAGAGTGGGAAAGCAAGCTCTATCCCAATGTTCAATTTAAAGTAGAACCAAACGTTGAAATTGTAGAAGGTGGTACGGTGGAATAAAGATTTTTTATTGAACTGTTCGGTTTGAATAAAGTGCAGCGGCTAGAGGTTAAAAATAACCTGAAACTTAACAGACCTGTTTAATAAAAGAGAAGATGCTGTGACAAAAGTGTTTTAGCCTAAGTAAAACCCGAACTAATTTGCCATTTATGAGCCAAATTAGTTCGGGTTTTTAATTTGATCAAATAGAGATTTAGATATAGCACTTTCCAGCGGTTGATTGGAGTGCAAGACGAAGACTCCTGCGGGAAGAGTAGCTAATTAGAAAAGCGGAAGGGCTTTGAAGAGAGGTGTGTGGCATAAGACGAATCGGCCACGAAGGCGTTCTTTGACTTCTTGGTCGGTTTGGCTTATGACATGTGCCTCTAAGCCCTGCAGCTAGACAATTGAGACCTGTCCAGCTCCGGCGGCTAGAGGCTCGAGGTCATAAGTCAAGAAAGCCAAAAAGGCAAAAATCGCCTTTCCGGCTTTCTCGCCTTATGCTTGTCGCCTCTAGGCAAGCCGCCTCCGCATTTCTAGCCCGCAGGAATGCAGTGACGAGGAGGCTCACGGGCTACCCGCGGAAAGCGAAGTCTTGCACGGAAATCATTAGCGGTATTAAGAGCCTAAACATAAATTGTTCGTTTTTTATTTGGTGTTTTTTAGTTTTGTCCCAGCCTCTTCTTTTTTCTTCTTGCAGACGTTTAGCTATTTCCCTGCAACGTGAAAAATTTATTTTCCCAAGTAAACAGCCTTTTTCTCCTCGGCACTTTGCATGCAGGCTTCAATGATGCGTATGACATCAAGAGCTTCTACTGGGGTCACCGGAAGTGATTGGTTGTTTCTAATGGCTTGATGAATTCCTTGGTAATATCGAGTATAATCACCTTTTTCAGACGGAAGCTTAACGGAGTTCACCTTTTCACCCTCCACCAGGGATAAAGTTCCCCAGGACTCCTCAACTTCTTTGCCCCAAGTCTCGGAATAAGGATCAAGTCCTTCTTTAAGGTCAGCTTCCTGACGATCCATACCGTATTTCACAAAGCTTCCCTTCCGGCCATGCACTTGATAGCGGGGGCCCGGTTCCAACACAATCGAGCGGGAGTAGAGACCAATCCTAGCTGTGTCATATCCAAACGTAATCTGAAAATAATCCTCTGCTTTTTCAGGGTCACGCTGTGGGAAGACATCTGCAAACACCCATTGCGGTTTCCCGAAGAGAGTCAATGCCTGGTCGATCAAATGTGCGCCTAGATCATACAATACCCCTCCGCCTTCGATTTTGTTTTCCTTCCAGCGATCCTTTACAGCAGGACGGTAACGGTCAAAATGTGCTTCATATGTAGTGACATCACCTAGCTGCCCTTTTTCCATCAGCTTCTGGATCGTCAGGAAGTCTGCATCCCAGCGGCGGTTATGGAAGACAGACAGCAGGAGGCCCTTTTCTTCGGCAAGCTGTATCAACTCTTCGCCCTGACTGCTCTTTGTAACGAATGGTTTTTCCACCACAACATGCTTCCCTGCCTTGAGTGACTGCTTGATCATGTCATAATGCAGATGGTTGGGAGTCGTGATGACCACAAGTTCAATGTCTTCCCTAAGCAGTTCATCCAATGTCGGGACCACGTTGACGCCTTCTAAGTCTTTCTGTACTTTCTCCTTATTCGAAGTCATAACCGTATGTATGTTATAGTCTTTGGAATGCTGCAGGAGCGGGCGATGAAAGCTTTGCCCCGAGAATCCGTAGCCTGCTAATCCTACATTGATCGGTTTCATGTTATCACCTGTTTTCCTTAGAATGTATTTTCTATACTATCATGTTCACGTGATGCCGGGGAAATTCTTTGCTGGTCATTTATGAAACCTTGCAGTTTACGTCAGATTCACATGTGGTTAAAATAAAAGGGAAAGGGGGGTTACACATGCAATCGATCAAAAATAAAGAAACGTTTGAAGAGATCATTTCTTCGGAACAGCCCGTAGTCGTAAAATTCCATGCCGACTGGTGTCCTGACTGCCGCCGCATGGACATGTTCATTGATGAGATCGTGGACCAATACAACCAATATAAATGGTATGACATCAACAAAGATGAACTTCCGGAAATAGCGGAAAAATATGATGTTATGGGAATCCCAAGCCTGCTCGTCTGGAAAAACGGCGAAAAAATCGCCCATCTTCACAGCGCGAATGCCAAAACACCGGACCAGGTGACAGACTTCATGAAATCAATATAACCAAATGCAAAGGCCCGTCCCTCAATGCTTTAAAGCATCAGTGAGGGACGGGCCTTTGTATTGGCCTATTCATGGATATTTCCATCCTTGTCGACAAAAAGGGTTTTGACGATTGTCCGTTCAAATTCATTTCCACGCAGGGTAGTCCCTTTTATGTCTATTGTGATATTGTGGATGCCTTCTCCGTATTGTGCTAAATAGCCTGAGCTGAGACTGGCTGGATTTTCGATGGATTTCTCACTATCCTGTTTTGTAACCGGAAAGTGAGTCAGATGAGTATGATGAATGAGATTTGGTGTACTGGCCATTTTCATTCCTTCATTCCTTACATCAGTCTCTGAGCCCCTGAAGATGTCGTCCATTTGTGGATTCACTCCGTTTGAAAACATCACGTTCAACAAATACGTTTCAGGTTGATCGTTCCGGCTTTCGAGTACCCATTTACCGTAAGATGGCTTATCGATCATCAGCGAATGATGAAAAGCATTTGGAAAGAATCCTGTCTCATCTCCTGTTGTCAAAAAGCTTGTATATGTCCTGCCTTCAGGATCTTTCAATACCAATGATACTTCCCTGAAACAGCTGATCCAATCGACCGTGATTTTATCCACTCTATCTTCCACTAAAAACCTTTCTCTTCGAACACCGGTATACTTTCCTCCCCTGTGAAGCACCGATGTTTGAACCTCCTCTTCATCCGAAGTAGAGAAAGCTGATACGGGGATTTTGTCGACTTTTTCCAATACCAGTCTTTCTAGATAAGCAAATATCTCTTCGCCCTGCTTGATCGTTTTATGGGTCCAATCATCAACCATCACTTCCTGCCCGTAAGGAAGCCGGGAGCTCTCCACCGTCACCGCTCCGTCACTTGTACCAAATCGACTCAGATACAGTCCTCCCCAAAACAATTCGGAACCCATGCCGCCCCACCCCGTACCTCCGAAGGTATAGAACCGCGGCTCCAGCCGATCAGCGACTGAATCCGTCCGATTACGGTAGGCCTTCATATATCCAGTCTGAAGCGAGAATACTGCATCACTCCGGCTTCCTAGGGTTTCCGCCAGCCAATCCGCCCACTTACTGTAAGCAAGATCTGCAAGCTCAGACCCATGATGAGGGGTTGAAAGGGTAATCACTCGTTTAACATATCGGGATGCACCGTGGTAAACCAATGCCGTCTGGGCATCGATTCCCCCTTTGCTGTGAGCGACGATGACCACTTTTTTCTTGAAGTGCCCGGATATCTCTCCAAGCTTTTCAGCAAGCAGCAAGCCGTTTGTCCACATGTCATCAGTGCCGGACAAATTGATAAACGCTGTTTCAAACCCACGGGAACGGGCTGTTTCACCGATGTCATTTCCGTCAATCGACCATGTTTCAGAAGTGGTATTAATTCCGTGGATGAAAAGAATCGGATAGCTTCCTTCTTTTATTCTCTCTGGCTTTTCCCCGGAATACCAGCTTCCATAGACAGCTCCTTTTTGTTGATGTGACGGGAAGATCGTTGATTTTTCATTCACAGCTTGGCACCTCCTTTTTCTTTCTTCATTCTCTCTTCATCACGTAAATTCCTTTATTCACTTGTTTAATAGGAATGATTGCTCATGGGTTACCCCCTGAAGCAATAAATAAGCCTGACTCTCGGAAGCCGAGAACCAGGCTTTTTACACTTATTCAGCTACAATAAATGGAGGAACGGGATCAAGAAAGGCTGTCCAGTCCATCCTCATTTCATCATCGGTCAACAAACACTGGTCCAAAGAGCTCTCAATCTCCTCACGATTCATTTCAAGTCCGATCAAGACGATTTCACTCATCCGGTCACCATAGATTGGATCCCATTTGTCCGCTAATTCTTTTTCTTCTTTTAAAATTTCCTGGATTTCCTCTTCCGGATATTCAGCCACCCACTCACCTGCACCTTGAATGGTGATGGAAGGGCCTGCCTGAGAAAGAAGTCCGGTCATGTCATTGCGGCTTGCCAGCCAGAAGAACCCTTTTGCCCTTACCACATC
This sequence comes from Rossellomorea sp. ABR4_012, assembly GCF_056159545.1. Lineage (NCBI taxonomy): Bacteria > Bacillati > Bacillota > Bacilli > Caryophanales > Bacillaceae > Rossellomorea > Rossellomorea sp. ABR4_012. The sequence goes on along the minus strand of NZ_JBSWVK010000001.1, from coordinate 1,087,907 downwards.
AACCGGCCATTCTTCCATCCATTTCATGAAACGCTCCGGGTGAAACGGTCTCTTCCTACGGTATACAAAGGAAGATATCCCATACTCCTCCGTTTCGGGAGTGTGTTCTTCATGAAGCTCTTTGATCCAACCGGCACTTTGGCTTGCCGATTCAAAATCGAATAAACCCGTATTCAGCACTTGGCCGAGCTCGACCCTCGAATGAGCTGACTCTATCACTCTTGCTCCCGGATTGAGCTTTTTGAGAATCGCCTTTAGTTCATGTACATCTTCCATTTCTACCAAATCGATTTTATTCAGCAATATGACATTGGCAAATTCAATCTGGTCAATCAAAAGATCAACCACCTCACGCTGATCACGCTCATCATTCCCCTGCCGTCGATCCAATAATGTCTCTCCGCTCGCGAAATCATGCCAGAAGCGATTCGCATCCACTACTGTCACCATGGTATCCAGTCGGGTTTTATCGGTTAAATCCACTCCCGTATCATCATCGCTATAAGTAAATGTCTGCGCAACGGGAATCGGCTCTGATATACCGGTAGATTCAATGACGATATAATCAATATCTCCCTGTTCGACCAAACGATTTACCTCTACTAATAAATCTTCCCTCAGGGTACAGCATATGCAGCCGTTTTGCAGCTCTACAAGCTTTTCCTCTGTCCGTGAAAAACCTGCGTCCTTAACGAGGGCAGCATCAATATTCAGTTCGCTCATATCATTCACGATCACAGCGATTCTTTTATCTTCTTTGTTGTGTAATATATGATTAAGCAGTGTCGTTTTCCCTGATCCTAAATAGCCGCTTAATACTGTAACTGGTACTTTCATTTAAGCCAATCTCCTTTTTTATAAACTGTCCGCTATACGTTGTGCTGCTTTTCTGGCCCCTGAGATATTCCGGGCTGACGGGCCTATTTCAAGCTCAGCCAGCGGGCCTGACACGAATAAATGATCGCACCACTCCAAGTTCCCTTTCACCACCGGAAAACCGCAATTGGCACACATCAGTTTTTCTTGTTTAATAAGATTCTCCAGCCATTCCACCCTCATTGGCTCCGGGGAAAATCCAGTCGCAAAAAGAACTGTTTGCACGTTCATGTCTTTTGTCTCTTTCAGCTTCAGCCTAATCCCTGAAGAATCCTTTTCCCATGACTGTACTTCATCCTGGATAAAGGTGAAAGCATGTTCCTTTTGAAGCCACCTTAGTCGATTTACTAATTCTTTTGGCAGCGACCCCTTGTGTCTGGCTTTTTGTATGACCTCTCTTCTTTCTGTAAATGATGTGATATTTTGATAGTCATTCAAGTATTTTGGGCCGAGCCAGCCCGGATCACTATCGAAGTCATGCACTCTGTATGGATGTCGTGAGATTTGATATATTTCGCCTTTGAACTTTTTACTGAGTTTCACGATGAGATGTGCTGACGATATTCCCCCACCAATCACCGCTATAGGCGGCTTCATTGGAGGTATATTATTTTGAAACACATGACCTGCCTGTTCGGGATATTCTTTTACAAGCTCTTGTCCCCAATCCGGATAAGAAAGGGTTTCGTTCATGCCCGTTGCAATGATTAAATTTTTCCCGTTAATCGTTTGTCCCGAATCCAGCTGAACCTCCCACGCGAAATTGTTTCTTCTCACTTTCTGAACAGATCCCTGCTTCCACGCCTTGCGGATTTCAATTTCACCCAGGACAGACTCACTGTGTTCATTAAACAAATTCAGTGCAGGACGCTTATAGTATCCATAGAAGGAGTTATTGTCCTTTTCTTTAAACGATTGCAAACTGAATGGATTCAGGTCAAGATGATGAACTGAAGGAGAACGCAAATAGGGCATCTCAATTCTTTGCGTCAGCATCTTCCATTTTGCTAATGGCTCAGGGTGAGGATCTATGATGCATAGTTGATCGATCGGTATCTTTTTCTTTTTGACTAAATAATTTGCGACGGTGCATCCATGAATACCCCCGCCTGCAATGACACATTCAAACATTATCCAGCCTCCTTACACTCGATAAATCGTAATTATTACGATTTAACTCTTAAAATTAAACCCCGGCCCTTCTTATCTGGTTGGACAGGGGTTTTTTTACTATTCAATTTTAATATAAAATTCTTCTACATATGGATTCTCCGGGGGATCTACCACTTCGAACACAGGGTTCTTGATGACCGGCATCTGCATCCCATTGAAATCTGTCTTATCGATGATGCCGCTGACATTGATCCATGTATCAGGCTCCAGTTTACCAAGCTCACCATCTCTAGCAAGGATTCCATATACCGAAGCATCCGCTACACAGCATGTAACAGTGAAGCGAGATATGACCAATTCATCTTCGGCAAACCCTTCATCCTTATACACAAAGCCCGTCAATTGAATTTCCTTCCCGACATATTCATCCAGGTTTTCATCTACAGCACTCAGCGTTTGGATATACTGCTCATCCCGGACAATGATTTTATCTTGTTTAGCCATAAGTTCTTTAAGCTTATCAAAGTCTTTTTCTATCGGGAACTCTTCGTATGATCCAAGGGTCGGTTGATTCGTATGCTGTTGTGTCTCCTTGTTCTCTTCATTGCTTACATCCGGCCCTTTTTCTGCTTGAGGAGCGGTAGTAAATAAACCATTCCCAACCTTTACCCCCCTTTTAGCTGCAACCGAACTGTCCAGAAGGTTATCAGGCATCAGGAATCCGAGAACAACCGGAATGACGAAAAGCGAGTAGACAATTGTAGAACGCAGGAATCCTTTTGGAAGCTCATGTCCTTCACAGTCACAATGATGCGCTTTCCCTTTTGAAGAGGTTCCCCGAATGATCTGGATCACACCAAGCACAAGGAAGACGCCAAGCGAGAAATACATATAGATATGCATCTTTGGTGCGACGAAATTTTGCAGATTGAACGTCAGGAAAAGCTTCAAAACTAAGAGCGCGTAACCGATTAAGATAATGCCCCTTATGTATGTGTGAAATTGTTCCGATGATTTCAAATGATCTCCTCCTTTACACCAGCATTCCAAAAATGAATGTACAGATATACACAGCGATCGTGACAATCGCTATAAATGTGAGAACGAACCTTTTATTGAAATAAGCAAGCATCAATAGTGTGTTTTTAAAGTCAATCATAGGTCCATAAACCAGGAATGCCAGTAGTGATGAGGTTGTAAAGAGACTGCCGAATGATGAAGCTACAAACGCATCCGCTTCTGAGCAAAGTGAAACGATGTATGCGAATGCCATCATAACAGCCGGTCCGGCGACAGCGTCGGATCCGATTCCCACCAATAGTTCGCGATCCAGGTATGTTTGGAAAACAGCAGCCACGAATGCACCAATGACAAGATACTTCCCCATATCAAAGAATTCGTCACTTGCATGTACGATGGTTTGCATGATTTTCCCATGGCTGGCGTGATGGTGCTCATGGTGATGAGTATGCTTCTCCTCAATCAATGGATTTCGTTTACCAAAGAGCTTGTACACGAATGCACCGATTAAAATCGCCGCGATGAATCCGAGAATCATTCTTCCCCATACAACCGTCATATTGTTTTGAAAAGCATAATAGGTCGATGCGAGCACAATCGGGTTCAATATGGGTGCGGTCACCATGACAACAATGGCAAGATGAGCCGGGACCCCTTTCTTGATCAGCCTTCTCGCAACCGGGACGATTGCACACTCACAGACAGGAAGCAGTGCCCCCACCATCGCTGCAGGAAAAAGGGCAAGATACGGATACCGCTTGGGAATCCATTTTCTCAGCATGTTTTCCGATACAAATACCTGTATCACCGCTGAAGCAAAAACACCTATTAAGATAAAAGGAATGGCTTCTAACAAAATACTCAGGAAGATGGTCGTGACGTTCACAACCGAAGAAGACATCACTTCATCCGGGATTGAAATCAAGTCACCTGCCAGGAACAGAGCGATGATTCCCAGAAACAGTAATATACCCAGCGTATCTTGACCAAGACTTCTTAAAGAATTCATGTCGTAATCCTTTCTATTCTATTATTAAATCGTAATCATTACGCTTTATATTATAACGTATGTCCATATGAAAAAACTATGATTATTTTTTCCTTTTCTGAAAAATTTGCGGAAAGCGAAGTCTTGCACAGAATCAATAGTGATGATGTAAATTGATTTCACGCATAACTTTAACTATTCCTTCAAAAACTAACCTGAATAGACAAAGGAGGAATGCCTCATGACCAAGAAATTCAACAAAGGAAGCAGCAATCAAAACTCCCCTAAACGAGGGACAACTGAATTTGCTGCTGAACTGACAAGCGGCGACAACAGTAAAGGCAACAAACATAATAAAGATCAAAAAAATAAGACAGATTGATGAGTGAGCTGCCTGTAATAGGCGGCTTTTTATACGCATAAAAAAACCGATTCCAGTATTAATCCTGAAATCGGCCATCCTTTACTTTTCGTCTCCGGTAATTTTAATCGCCGGGGTACCGCCAGCTTGAAGGTAGGTCGGTGCATGTGAGTCTTGTTTTGCTTCGTCTTTACCGTAAAAACGTTCATTCATTTCCATATTTGCCTGAGTCGTTGACATTTGTTCTTTTTCCTTCATGAAATCACCCTTTCTATTATAGAATCTCTTCAAGAATATAAAGTATACCGGCATTTTCTTAAAGCAGTTGGACACACTAAACAAAGGAAAACGATATTCAGGAGGAAATGGACTATGGAACTTAAACGTGTGAAACAAATCTTATCTTCTTCCGCAGACATAGAAGTGAAATATAATGATACTTCTGTCTGGATTGATGAAGTAATGGAAGATGGGCAGACAGCAGTCGTGCATCTTCGCGGTCCCCTTGAAGAAAGATCGCAAGTCAGCATAGCAGATCTGCAAGAAACCTAAGAAAAAGCCACGCGGTCCATATCCGCGTGGCTTTTCTCATTATTTATCTTCTTTGATTTTGCCTTTATTCTTCAAGATCTCAAAGATTAATTGTGCTTGATTCGTGTTATCGATCATTCCTGCGAATTTTTCCTTCTGAGGACCGAATGCATAGACAGGAACATCATCGCCTGTATGCCCATCCGTCGTCCAGCCTGTACCGGAACGCTTATCGAAGATTTTTTCAATCGCATTGTCGATTTCAACTTTGTCCTTTGTTGCTGCCGCTTCTTTTACTGAAGCAATTTCTTCACTTGTCAGTTCCAGATCAACATATTGTGCTAATGTGTCTTCTACAGAAGCGCCGTTTGCGATTTCTTCTGCCATAAAGTCAGGCGTGCGTTTTGCAGCATCGATTACGTCCGGATTCCAATTATATTCGCCATCAGAACCGATAGAGAATCCTCCAGTTGAGTGGTCAGCCGTAACAACGACTAATGTTTCGCCATTTTCTTTCGCAAAATCACGAACTTTTTCAAATGCTTTTTCAAAATCTCTCATTTCACTCATGGCAGCGACCGCATCATTGTCATGACCAGCCCAGTCGATCTGGCTTCCTTCCACCATCAAGAAGAATCCGTCTTCGTCACCTTTCAGACGATCAAGTGCAGATGTCGTCATATCAGCAAGGCTAGGCTGTTTCTCATCACGGTCGATCATCTTGTCCATGCCTTCTTCGGCAAAAAGACCAAGGATCTGTTCGTTATCATCTTTCTTCATTTCTTCTGCTGACTTCACATAGCTGTATCCGTCTTTCTTGAATTCCTCTGTAAGGTTGCGGTCTTCACGTTCGAAGAAGTCCGTCCCTCCACCCAACATGACGTCGATTTTATGTTCACCCTTGATCATTTCATCAAAATAATCATTGGCAATTTCATTCTCATTGTCACGGTGTTCATCATGCGCACCGTATGAAGCTGGTGTTGCGTGCGTGATTTGAGACGTTGAAACGATACCAGTTGACATACCGTTTTCCTTAGCCTGCTCCAGCACTGTTTTCACTCTTGACTTGTCATTTTCAACCGCCACCGCATTGTTATACGTCTTCACTCCGCCGCTCATCGCTGTTGCAGCAGCCGCTGAGTCTGTCACGTTTTCATGTTCATCTTCCGGATGAGTCGATTGCAGACCCACCAGATATGGGTCAAATGCCGTTTTTTCAAATTCCGGTGTTTCCGGATTGTCATTCATATAACGAAGTGCTGTTGTATAAGGAACACCCATGCCGTCGCCAATCATGAAAATGACATTCTTGGCTTTGCCATTTTTAGATTCTTGAGCTTTTGCTTCAGGGTTTTCTTGATTCATTCCTATTACACTGCCAATTGCCAAAGATGATACAACTGCCAGTGGCAGGATTTTTTTCATAGATTTCTTCATTTCCCTACCTCCTAAGTTATGAATACAGTTACTAGAATAGTAGAGAATTATAAAGAACCTTTTGCAAAGAGGCTACAATCGTGTAAAAGGTTTGTAAAGGAGCAATTAGTCTTCAGATAAAATTAATGGCCCGTCCCTCATTGCTTTAAAGCATTGAGGGACGGGCCTAGGTTTATTCTCTTATAACAGGAAGGGTGCAGCATCTGAAGGATCCGCCTGATTTAATGATTTCAGAGAAGTCGGTTTCAATCACAATAAAGCCTTTCTCCCTGATTCTCTCATTCAACTGTTTATTTTGAGAGAGACTGATGATCTTCTTATCACCGATCGCCAGTACATTCGGTCCCATCTGGAACTGTTCCCTATCACTAACTTCGATGATGTTGTAGTGCTCTTTGATTTTTTCCAGATCTTTTTTTGTAAAGGCAGGCGGATATACGAGTGCAGCTTCTTCCGAGATGATCGTGAAGACACAATCCAGGTGAAGGATATCGCTTCTTATGGGAAGAGCATGGACGGTATAATCGGGCAGCAGCTTTTTCAAGGATTGTATCGCCAGACGATTTGTCCGTCCGCTGATTCCCACCCATACGTTTTTCCCATCTACGAGCACATCTCCGCCTTCGATGGAGTGAGCCTCCAAATGTGTGTGGGGAATCTTGTTTTCCTCCAGCCATTGAAGGAGGACCTTCACTTCTCCCTCTCTCAAGCTTGTATTCATGGATGAAACGATGAACTCATTTCCGATGCAGAAACCGATGTCCCTGGTGAATACTTGCTCGTTGAATTTTTCCCTTGGCTCTAAATGATTCACTTCCGCTCCGTTTTCCTCAAGGATACTAACAAACTCCTCGTGCTGCCGGATGGCTTTATCTATATTGATATTGTCTTTCAAGAAATGTTTTTGAGTCTCATTGATTACTTCGGTAATCCTCATATTCTGAGGTGAAACCACCAATACCTTTTTCAGCTTTCCATATTCAGCAGGGCAATTCACTGCATTGTCCTCTACTGCTTTCCTTGACAGGTTCATAGGGTTTTACCTCCCGATAAATTCGTTACGAAAGGATTATTCCCTGTTTGATTTGAGATAAAACCTTGGAAATCATTTTTTCTTCGAAAGGCGATTGGGTAGAATGTTAGAAAAGAGAGAGTCGGGTGCTGGGTGGGAGGATGTCTTTTATGAATGAGTAAGGTGTTCATTGGCGGGAGTAACCCAAACTTCCATTCACCCATCAAAAAAGGGACCCTTTGCGAAGGATCCCTTTTATTTGTTACGATAAAATTAATTGTTGTTATTTGAATTGTTGTTTCTCGAACGATTGGAGCTATTATTGGAGCTGCTGCCGCCTTTTTCACCGATTTCCTGATAGAATTCTTTATCGTGATTGTTTGAGGTGGCTTCTCCGCCTTTTTCCCCGATCTCCTGATAGAACTCTTTATCGTGGTTGCGGGCTGTAGCCTTTCCGCCTTTACGACCTGCTTCTTCATAACTCATTTTGTTGTTGTTTTTGTTGTTATTGTTGTTTGCCATTTTGTTTCCTCTCCTTTAAGTGTGATTAGTGATTACCCAATGACTCTTTCAAGAAAAGACGTTTCCAATGACAGTCGATAGCACGTTGATTAAAACTTAATCGTTTAACTGTTGTTTGAGTTATTAGAGTTAGAACTGTTGCTTCGTGATTGACTTGAGTTCCCTGAGTTGCTCGAGTTTCTGCCGCCTTTTTCACCAATCTCCTGGTAGAATTCTTTATCGTGATTGCTGGCAGTGGCTTCTCCGCCTTTTTCCCCGATTTCCTGATAGAATTCCTTGTCATGATTGCGGGAGGTTGCTTCTCCGCCTTTACGTCCTCTTTCCTCACGACTCATTGTTCCATTGTTATTATTGTTGTTTCGATTATTGTTGTTTGCCATTTTGTTTCCTCTCCTTTAAGTGTGATTAGTGTAATGACCAATGACCCTTTTTCAGAAGTGATGTTTCCAATGACTTTGCTAAAACCCAAGTAGAATTCTCTTGTGACTTCTTTCTCAGCTTCCCTATGGCTTATCTTTTCTTTTAAAACGGAAGGCCATATTGTAAGAATCCTCCTTTGATTTTTGATGATACATTTGCTTATTTACCATCTTTTTGGAAAGATAAACATCCCGATACTCTGTAATTTTTTGTAAAAACATCCGAACCCTGTTAAGACGAATCTTCGCCCATTTAAAACTTTTTATGAAAGTTTCGCTTACATGATTTTTTCTATTGTGCCGGGCTGATTTTTTCTGTAAATTAGTCAGGTATGTTTTTTTAGGAGGAATCATCATGAATCAATCACAAACAACTCAACGAGTTCAAATAACGTCAGCGGACCCCTCTGCTTTGGGGTTATTCGGATTGGCAATGGTTACGCTTGTAGCTTCATCTGCCAAGCTTGGCTGGACTGACGGGGTATCATTTGTCTTGCCTTGGGCGGTCTTTCTCGGCGGATTCGCTCAGCTTTTTGCCTGCATCCAAGATGCCAAACACAACAATACATTCGGTACGACTGCATTTGGTGCGTTCGGGCTGTTCTGGCTTGGTGTCGGGACGTCCTGGCTGATCCAGTTCGGTGTATTCGGCAAGGAAGCGGCAGCAGCCGTCGATACTGAGCAATTAGGAATCGCATTCATCGGTTACTTGATCTTCAGCTTATTTATGACCATCGGGGCGATGGAGACCCATAAAGTATTGTTTATCATTTTCGTATTGATCGATTTCTTGTTCATCGGTCTTTCGCTTTCCACATTGGGGATCATGCCTGAGGCCATGCATGAACTGGCCGCCATTTCAGAACTTCTGATTTCGATCTTCAGTTTCTATGGATCTGCAGCAAGTGTGCTGAATACCCATTTTGGAAAAGTGACGCTTCCGGTCGGGAAACCATTCGGGATATTTAAATAAGAAAAAAATGACGTGTGGGCCCACACGTCATTTTTTTATCTATTCATTTTCTATTCAATGAACCATCCGGTCATGGTCCTTCCAGAATTCCTTCCTAATGACGACTTTTTGGATTTTGCCCGATGCGGTTTTCGGAAGCTCTTCAGCAAATGTAATGCCCTTCGGCACTTTGAAATGGGCTAATTTCCCCCTGCAGAAGGAGATGAGTTCTTCTTCACTCAGGCTGTGGCCATCGCGGGTGACGACCACCGCGTGCGGCACCTCACCCCATCGTTCATGAGGTACGGCGACCACCGCTGCTTCCAGGATACCAGGATGTTCATAAAGCGCTCCCTCAACTTCGATGGAAGAGATATTTTCCCCGCCGCTGATAATGACGTCTTTCATACGATCGACAATCTCGATATAACCGTCCCCGTCGACGACCGCCATATCGCCTGTATGTAACCAGCCATCACGGATCGCTGCATTCGTCGCTTCCGGATTTTTAAAATAACCCTCCATGACCGTGTTCGTCCTGGTGACGATTTCTCCGATTGCTTTCCCGTCATGCGGGACCTCGTTCCCTAACTCATCTACGACCTTGACCTTTGCTCCGACCATGCTGTATCCCGCCTTAGCCTTTAATCGGTACTTCTCTTCCTTCGTCTTATCAAGCTCAGTTGAACGGATCACAGAAGTCGTGATGAGCGGCGAAATTTCCGTCATTCCATACACTTGTATGAATTCCCACTTCAAATCCTCTTCCACTTTCCTTACAAAAGCCGGAGGAGGTGCCGAGCCTGCAATCACGACTCTCAGCGGCTGGTCGATGGCCGATTTATCAGATTCATATTGTTCCAAGATCATATTCAGGACGGTCGGGGCCATATGCATGACCGATACCCCATGCTTCTTTACTTTTTCCAAAATGAACTTTGGGTCGACCTTCCTCAGCATCACTTGAGTCGCACCGTTCGCCGTGTAATAAAAAGGAGATCCCCAGCCATTCACGTGAAACATCGGCAATACATGGAGCAGCGTATCCTGATCTGAAACCTTCAAATGATGCATGGTTGACAGTGCGTGAAGATAATTGGAACGATGCGTCAGGAGAACGCCCTTCGGATCCCCGGTCGTCCCGCTCGTGTACAGCAGGGAGGCGATATCCGTTTCTTCAAGCGGCACCCTGGCAAATTGTTGCTGACTGAATTCGCCCCGCCAATCGTCATATCCAGGGTAATCGTCTCGGGAGTCCCCATGGATGATGACATGTTTTAGATTTGGAACGTTTGATAGAATCGGCTGAACAAGAGGGTACAGCTCCTCATCGACAAACAATGCTTTACTTTCACTGTGGGTCAAAATGAATTCATAGTCGAGAGGCTTCAAGCGGGTATTCAGGGGGGTCATTACACCGCCGACCCCGAACACTCCATAGAACCCTTCCAGCATTTCCGTCGTATTCGGTGCGAGATAAGCGACTTTATCCCCTTTTTCGATGCCTAGTTTTTGAAGCCCGCGTGATAATTGATTCACCCGTGCGTTCAATTGCTTATACGTAAGCCTTTTTTCATCATCGATGATGGCAGTCTTATCCCCATATTGCTCGACTGCCCGATCAAGAAATTCCGTTAACACTAAAGGTACATGCATTCCGTCATTCCATCCCCTTTCCAAAATAGTAAAGCGTTTACTATATTTATAAGGGAATGAGAGATAGATATCAAGTTAGTTATGTTAATTTTCTGACAAATCAAGAGTAACATTTATGATAAACCGAACCTATGCTTGTTGGAATTGAGGGTTGAAGCTTTAGAGATTGACCCGGTTTGGAGTGGAATTTTGGGGATGGGGCTAGGTTAAAGGAAGGCAATGGAGTGGAATTTTGGGGATGGGGCTAGGTTGAAGGAACCCAATGGAGTAGAATTGGGGGATTGGAGCAGGCTGAATTGGAGTAAAATAGGCTAATCTTTCGGTTTTGGGTCATAATCTTCGAGTTTCAGTTATTAATCTTTTAGTTTTCACCTAGATTCTTCGAGTTTACCCCATTATTCTTTCGATTCTGCGGATAATTCCGTCACTTACCAATATTAACCACAAAATTACAACAAAAAAGCATGGCTGCGCACCACCACGCACCATGCTTTTTCCCTATAATAAAAAATTAAATTAAGACCGGCCTCTTCTGCCGCCTGAGCCCTGGCTTGAGCTGCCCCTGCGTCCCCCGGACCTTCCGCCGCTTCCACGGCCGCCGCCTCTGCCAGCAGATGAAGAACCTTTTCCAGATGGACTTCTACCATCAGATTTAGCAGATGAACGATCGCTTGATCCGCGACTGCCGCCCCGTCCGGCTGATGCCCGTCCGCCTTTCCCACTGCGTTCCCGGCTTGCCTGGATGTTCCGCTCTCTTCTTTCTTTGGCACTCTCATTGTTCCCTTTACTGCGGGAAGAGCTTTGGCCGGATGAAGGAGACACTTCAACCTCTCGCCTCGGCAATGAACGCTCGATTCCTTGCTCGATCATTTCAAGTGCCTGCTTATCTTTCAATGCAGAGAAGGTAATCGCGAGTCCGTCTTTTCCGGCACGACCGGTACGGCCGATCCGGTGAATATAGCTCTCGAGATCCTGCGGGATGTCATAGTTGAAGACGTGTGTGACGCCTTCCACGTCCAGACCGCGGGCCGCAACATCCGTCGCGATCAGTAAATGGATTTTGGCTTCGCGGAACTTTTTCATGACGGCTTCCCTTTTAGCCTGGGAAAGGTCTCCGTGAAGCTCATCGACAAGGAATCCCCTTGCTTTCAGATCCATGTGCAGCTTGCTTACCCGTCTTTTTGTCCGGCAGAAAATGATGCCGAGAAACGGCTGGACATCATGGATTGTTTGACTGAGGGCGTCAAGCTTCTGGCGGTCGGTCGTTTCGACGACTTCCTGATGGATTTCCTCGACGATCTTTTCTTTTTCACGGATCTGTACGTTATGAGGATTGTTCATATAGCGCTTTCCGATTTTCCGGATGTCCTTTGACATGGTCGCTGAGAACAAGGCAGTCTGTCTCGTGTAAGGGGTCTCGCGGATAATCGCCTCTACCTCATCAAAAAATCCGATATGAAGCATCTGGTCCGCTTCATCCAAAACAAGGAACGATACTTCTGAAAAATCGATCGTTCCACGGCGTACGTGATCCAGGATCCGTCCCGGGGTCCCGATGACAATGTGGATCGCCCTATTTTTCAATCGGTTGATCTGCTTCTCAACGTCCTGTCCCCCGTAAACGGCGAGCACATTGATTTCTTCTTTTGAAGCGGACAGAAGCTGGTTGAGCTCCGCCGTCACCTGTATCGCCAGTTCCCTTGTGGGAGTGACGATCAGGGATTGAATACTTTCTTTTTCTTTATCGATTTTAGCAAGCATCGGCAGCAGGAAGGCCATTGTCTTTCCCGTACCTGTCTGTGCTTGTCCAATAACATCTTCGCCATTTAATAAAACAGGTATCGTTTCAACCTGGATTGGTGTCGGTTCTGTAATGGATTGTTCTTTTAATGCATCTGCGTACTTAGGCTGCAGGCCTAAGGATGTGAAATCTTTCAATTTGGTCACCTCTTTCCCCTCATTATACCCCTAACTTTTCTTTAAAAATAGGGGACTGTGCTATAATGAAAAAATCGTTGATATAGAAATGAGGAATTTACATGCTGACATTCCAAGAGAAACTGGATATCATTGAAACATTCGATGAGCTCACAAAGAAAGATGTGTCACTCAATCGGGTGAATTTTCATTTTGAAGAGAGTCTTTATGACAAGACCATCGTAGTCTATCATCTGCATCCTAACGGAAACGGATTTGTTTATACGGGAGATCTTCCCCAATATGAAGCTGATAAAAAAGGGCTCGTTAATATCCGGGAGTTCAATGAAGATGAGCTTCGCGAAATCATCACCGCTTCCATTTCATATCTTTCTGAAGAGGAAGAAATCGAACCTGCAGTCGAACAAACGTGGAAAGATTCCGAAGGCCATACTCTTCTGCTGGTGGAAGAAGATGACCGCTGGAATATTTACGCGGGTGAAAATTTGGAGGACAGTTTTGGCGGGTATGATGAAGCTGCTTTGTATTTAAGAGAAGAAGGATTTAAGATTCGATAAATTTTAAAAAAGGGACTTAACCCTGTCAAATAAACGAAAGACAACCCATGAAGCTTCCGGGTCCATTCCCTGTTCGCCCATGGTTGAATATACTGAGGATAACAGCTGATATAAGAGAAGGAGAGTTACAGATGAAAGTATTAGCCTTGCTGGGAAGTACGAGGAAAGACGGGAATTCTGAATATCTTGCCAAGAAAATCGTCGAGGGAACCGACCATACGATTGTGACGCTTGCAGACTTGGATATCAAGCCGATCGTGGATATGAGACATTCTGAAGAAGGCTTCTCACCTGTCGAAGATGATTATGAAGAACTCGTTGAATTGATTCAAGAACACGACATCCTTCTGTTTGCCACTCCGCTATACTGGTACGGCATGAGCGGACCGATGAAGAATTTCTTTGACCGCTGGAGTCAATACTTACGTGATGAACGGTTTAATCTGAAAGAAGAGCTGACAAAGAAAAAAGCCTATGTCGTCATCAGCGGCGGACCAAGCGCCCGTATCAAGGGGCTGCCCCTGGTTCAGCAGTTCAATTATATCTTTGAATTCGTTAACATGGAATTTGCAGACTACATGATCGGTGCCGGTGTGAAACCGGGCGAAGTGGTCAATGACCATGCCGCACTTGAAAAGGCTGAGCGCTGGAATGTATTATTTAGATAAGCTGATGGATGATCCTTTTGGGGTCATCCTTTTTTTAGTCCAGCTGTTATTTGAAGCTCAAGATAGACTTCTGAGGAAAAGCAGAGCCTCGCTCGAAAACCAGCAAAGATGTGTAACAGCTATAAAAGGCAATCAACCTATCATTTTACATGATTGTTAAAACCCGAATCGTCTATAATAAAGGAGTAATACATAAAACAAAATGACTGGAGTGGATTTCATGAAACATCAAGCTACACCCTATTTGACTTTTGACGGAAAAGCTAAAGAAGCACTGGCCTATTACAAAGAAGTGTTCGATGGTGAAGTGATGAACGTTCAGACGTTTGGTGACGCAGACTTTCCAACACCTCCCGAATATGATGAGCGGATCATGCATGCCCAGTTTAAAAAAGAAGCGTTATTCCTAATGGTGTCTGATTCATTCGGGGATCAGTCCGTCACCCCCGGAAACCACATTTCCCTCGTCCTTGAATTTGAAAATGAAGAAGATATTAAAAAATATTATCAACGCCTTTCACAAAAAGGTACTGTCCACATGGAGCTGCAAGATACGTTCTGGGGAGCCGTTTACGCAAAAGTACAAGATCCATTTGGAGTGACTTGGGATTTGAATTATACAAAAGAATGATGAAAACTGGGGCCGGGATGCAGCATCCCGGCCTCTTCCTGATGGTTTAATACTAATCTAAGTTTCAATCCCCTTCCCAAAGGGAATGCAATAGAAACAAATTCTAATAGTCACTACTCATTGGGGGATCAATAGAAGATGGAATTACACAACGGGAAACTTTTTTGGCCGACCACCTATAACGATGCAGAGAAAGACTTTCGAACGCATTACGATGTGGCGATCATCGGAGGGGGCATGTCAGGTGCACTCTGTGCCTATGTCCTTTCTCAGGAAGATTTGAAAGTCGCGATCATTGAAAAAAAGCAGCTGGCTTCCGGCAGCACTTCCGCCAACACCGGGCTGCTTCATTTTTCGAATGATATCATGCTGCACGAACTGATCGAGCAAATCGGTGAGGAGAAAGCCGTCCGATTTTATAAACTGTGTCAGGAAGCGATTGATCATCTGGAAGAGGTGGCGATGAGTGTGCCGGTTTCTCCGGAGTTCACCCGGAGAAAGAGTATTTATTATGCGAGTACACCACTCCACCTGCCCAAACTGAAAAAAGAGTACAAAACTCTGAAACAGCATGGGTTTCCTGTGGACTATTGGTCACGCAAGGATATGAAAGAACATCTTCCATTCTCAAAGACGGGAGCGCTGATCACCCACGGAGATGCGGAAGTGAACCCATTCCGGTTTGTGAATGGAATATTCGAATTTTTAAAAGAACACAATATGTCCGCATTTGAGGGGACAGAAGCGGTCGAGGTAAAAGAAGACGGGGACAAGGTGTTAATCGAAACGACTAAAGGAACGCTATCGGCTTCTCACGTCGTTTATTCGACAGGTTACGAGACAACTTCTCTTGGTAAAAATATCGGCACAGAAATCAATCGTTCCTATGCTATCGCCACGAAACCGGTTGATGATCTATCGCAGTGGCATGAAAGATCGTTGATTTGGGAAACAAACAGACCCTACTTGTATCTGCGGACCACCGTGGATAATCGAATCATTGCCGGCGGACTGGATGAAGATCCGCCTGAGGCTCCGCAAACGAAAGAAAAAATCGAGAAACAAGGAAAACGGATTGAAAAAGAATTGCAGAAGATGTTTCCCGATTTGAACATTGAAATGGAATATGCATGGGGAGCGAGTTTCGGTGAGTCCCTCGATCACCTGCCGTATATCGGGAGGCATCCTGATAAAAAGCGGACCTACTATTTACTTGGCTATGGTGGAAACGGCACCGTATACAGCATGCTCGGCTCCCGGATATTAAGGGACCTGATACTCGATCGTCCAAACCCCGATGCAGATATTGTGAAGCTTGACAGATAATAAAAAGGCAGAAGACCTTCCCGCTTCTGCCTTTTCACTTTAAATGACAGGTATTTTCTGAGAGTTTGCTTCTTTTCTTACATAGGCCAGTGGTCTGAATGTAACGTGTGTACGTGCTCTTTCGAACTCAAGCTCATACGAGAAACGGACGTACAAATGTTAAGCAGCAACATATGCGATTAACCATCTCCGCCACTTTTGTATAAACTATCGTAGAACTCAAAGAGTAGGCGATTTACATGGGGAATGAGTTTAAAGCCACATTTGGAGCTTGGATTCAAGCGATCGGGACAGTCCTTTCTGCGATAGGAAATACTCCGAACAAGTATGTGTCTGAGGACACACTCCAAAACATCGACATCATTGGAAATGAACTGCAGGCTACAGGGAATGCCCTCGAAGCCGATACAATCAAAGATCCAGTCAGCTTATCAAAAATCGGCAACCAAATTCAATCCATTGGAAATTTAACGGTCATTACCGGTCTGATGATTCATTTTAATGAAGTGACGAACCAAGAACTCAATATCAAAGGAAACCTCCTTCAGGCTTTGGGTGGTTCTGCCGCTGTCGCCGATTCCTTAGATGAGGAACGAACATTGGACGAATTGCTTTCGATATACGGAAATGCCCTGCAGGTAATCGGCAACTCTTTACAGGCCATCTCGGGAATCCTGGAATTAAACAACGAAGACAGCGGGGACCTGAATGTAATCGGAAGCTGGATCCAGGCGGTCGGATCGATCCTGTCCGCTTTGGTTCAAAGTCAATCCACCTCTTCATCTTGCAGTGCCCCCGCAAGCCATTCATAATACCTTCATTTACTTTCAAAATCTGATACACCCTCAATCATCCATTGTCCATAACATAAATTCCACCTGCAGCCCTTCCTTTATTTATTCCGGCGTATATACTCGTACGCCTTGGTTCCCCCCTCCTTCTCCGTTTTAAAAATAAACGGTATACTTTTCAGTTTTCCTTTCACACTAAGTAAGAAATCGATAACAGGAGGATCCTATATGAAAAAGAAAAATCCATACCAATCAGAAGAAAGCAAAGTGGCACCCACTTATGATGAAGAACAATCGTTTGGTGAAGAAGCAACGGAAGAGGATGTAAAAAAGGGAGAAGCAACAATGGTCACAAGGCTCATCTATGATGAGTATGATCCCAGTGAAGGATGACGTTTTGAAAAAGCCGCCTCGTTTTGGTTCCGTGGCGGCTTTGCTATTAGATCGATAAGTACATCTTGTTTCCTGACGGATCTACTGTTGAAATCTTTCCGTTTTGTTCATGGTTTATTTTCACCCCGAGAGTTGTAAGACGGGTGATTGCCATTTTCCTTTCATCTTCGCTTGGGAAACATATGTCAAACGAACTTAATCCCACACTGTTTTCGGCGGGCTGCGGCGCACCTACCCCGTTCCACGTATTCAGCCCAATATGATGATGGTAGCTTCCTGTAGAGATAAACAGCGCCTGATTCCCAAATCTGGATACGACTTCGAAGCCGAGTCCCCTCGTATAAAAATCTGCAGTTTCATTTAGTTCGGCAACATGCAAATGAATATGACCCATCAGTGTTTGCGGCGGCAGTCCCTTCCATGGTTCTCCTTTCCCTTCCGCTAAGATGGCTTCTGCATCGATCGGGTCGACTGCCATCTCTACCTGTCCGCCATTCCAAGTCCAGTCGGATGAAGGTTTATCCCAATAGACTTCTATTCCATTTCCATCAGGATCACTCAGGTAAAGTGCTTCACTCACAAGATGATCGGACGATCCTAGAGGGATACTCAATTGGACAAAGTGGTTTAATATTCTTCCTAAGTCAGCCCTCTCCGGCAATAAGATCGCAAAATGGTAGAGCCCTGTCGTTCGTGGCTGTTTTCCAGTGACATTTTCCGGCTGCACGATTGTAAGCAGCGGTGTATGGCCATCCGCAGTCAAGTGTGCTTTGTTTTGTGATTGATCTAAGACGTTGAAGCCGATGACTTTTTGATAGAAATTCAGTGATCTTTTTAGATCTTGGACATTTATCGTGACTTGACCTACATGAGTATTTGGAGGTTGGTGAAAGTTCATTAAGTTGATCTCCTTTTTAAAGTTGGTTGATTTGGCGTTTAGTTACTTTATGTAACTTATAGTATTTTAATAACCATTTATAGTCAAGTAACTAATTTATATTTTATTATCTATTATGGTATAATCCTTTCAAAAGGAGGGATAGTCAGGTGAATACTTCAGAAATATGCCCGAGATTTGAAAAAGCCATCAGCATCATAAGCCAGCGCTGGAGCGCACTCATCATCTACCAATTACTATCCGGCCCCCAGCGCAACTGCACAATAAAAGATGCAACCGGCATCAGCGGCCGACTTCTATCCCAACGCCTGAAAGAGCTTGAAGAAGAAGGCATCGTTGAACGTAAAGTGTATCCGGAAACCCCGGTGAGAATTGAATATTCCCTTACTGAAAAAGGATATTCATTGCAACCGCTGATGAAAAATATTGAAAAGTGGTCCCGGGAATGGATTGAGAAGGAATGATGGACTCGTCACTTGGTGGTGGCGGGTTTTTTGTTTGGATTTGGGTGAGGTTTTTGCTTGGTGAGTTTGGTGAGGTCGTAGGTGGTGCCTTTTTTTGTCCCGGTGGTTGGGAGGTTGAGAGATATTAAAAGTCTTTTGGCAACGTATCTTGATTCGACATTAAGAAATCTTCTTACTTCTCCATTTGTGATTGTCGGGTTGATTAGCAGCTGGTAATCAATTAAAGCCTGGATATGTCCATCAGTATTTTTATTTTTGCATTTAATACAGAACCAGGACCCGTGTTTCCTGACTAGAGGACTATGATCACATGAGTCGCATATGACCCCTTGCCTGATTTCACTTGGAGATAGATTGAATCTCTCTAAAATTGAATGGTCTGCCATCTCATGTTTTTTCTTTAATAAGCGAATCAACTTTTTAATTTCTTTGTCATTATAATTTTCATATTGGTGAGATTTTTCATATTTGTGGATTTGCATTGGGAAAAGGTGACGGTGGATTACCTTGGAATTAAGATTAATATTATCGGGAGAAGTTTTAATAATTGTTTTATCATTACTTATTACTACTAGGCTGAATACAGGGATAGTTGAAAATCCATTTTGAAGAAGCCATTTTTTAAATTGTTCTGCTTGCCTTTGAAGCTGGATTTGAGGATCCGGAAAAGCAATTTTCTGGTCATCTTTCATTTGAATCAACTGACTGAAAACAGGGTCAAAATAAATACTGCCAGCTAAGTTTTTCACTTCAATAAGGAGAATAAAATTCTTGGATATGACCAACGTGTCGATTTGAAAGAAGTTATTGTTTATTTGCAAACGAAGTCCATGGAAAATCAGGTATTTCTTAGGATCTAGAAGGCTGAGCGGGTAATCTAGTGCCTCTTCTCCTTTATACCCTGCCGACCTTCTGTTAAGTTCGTCCACTAGGACTTGTATTTTCGGATGATGCAGAGGAAGTCTTCGAAGTAAAGCTTGCAGTTTTAGTATAATTCGGGGTATTTCGCGATCTTGTATGATCATTTCACCACTCCAATCAGATATTTTCTTCTTATACTTCTCTATCGGGAGGTGAAAATCCTTTATTTCAGGTTAAAAATTGTAAAAATTATCCTTTGGTAGTCTTAATATGGGCGATATTTGCGATATATGGGCTAAATTCTCCATATAAGGGCTAAATATTGAATATAGGGGCGATATTTTAAATTTATGGGCGAACCACCGAATTCCCGACAAATATCGACACTACACACCCTTCCCCCGTTCATATTCTAACAAAAATCACCTAATCCACGAATAAGAATGATAATTATTATCAATACTATTTAAAAACAAGACAACCACGCCAATGGTTGCCTGCCGGAACTTCATTCAAAAATGAATAGGCTCCTAATATCATTTAACAGATCGATTACATACCAGGTTCGAACGTTTTACAATCCGTTTCTTCGCTGTTATGAGCTTTGTTCCCTTTGTGGCTCACGACGAAGATTTGGTCGGCTGAGCATTGTTTACCTTCTTTGTTGTATTTGCAGTTGCTTACTTCACATAGTACATCTTGTGCCATGTTTCTTCACCTCCTCAGTTATCATTAGAATTCACTATTTCTCTTCTGTTCATACCTTGGGGTGTTAAAAACCTATACCCTAATGTTCGTTATCATAACCATCCCTTTCCGGCCATATAATCAGAAAAGACACGAATATGACAAAGGGGGATTCAAATTGGAGCAGAGACGTTTGTATCATGTTCAAAATCTCGCTTATGAAATTATGGATGAAATGAACGCTGACAGCGAGCTTGGAGATAGAGTTGATTTGAAGCATGTGGTCGATCATTTGTCGAGGGCCATCGGGAGTCTGGCTGATCCTTCTGGTACATTTTCATTGGATTATGTAGAAGAAAAAATTGCGGCAGCACATTATTCTGTTTTTCAAAATAAAAAGAAGCTTGCGTGTCTGAAAGTCAAGTCACCGGCCGTAAAATAAAAAAGCCTGCCCAAGCTGGTTGCAACCAACCGTTTTGGGCAGTTTTTTTATATGTAATAAAGGATTTCTGCCTTACTTTCAGAAGTCTTATTAAAAGGGGTCCAGAAAGGCAGGTACATAAAATGAATCACATTCCCATCGCGCTGCAGATGTACACGCTGCGTAATGAAGCCGACCGCGATTTTACAGGTACACTGGAAAAGGTCGCCCAGATTGGTTACGATGGAGTGGAGCTTGCAGGTTACGGAGATTTAACAATGAAAAAATTAAGGCGGGTGCTTAATGACTTGGGGCTAAAAGCCGCTTCAAGTCATATCGCGCTTTCTGAATTAAGATCAGATGCGGACAAGGTCATATATGATCAAAAGGAATTAGGCTCGAGCTTTGTGGTGTGCCCATATCTAGAGCCTGAAGAAAGAACGGAAAAGGACTATTTCCGGTTGATTGATGATTTGAATGAAATCGGTGAAAAATGTGCGCGTGAAGGCATATCTCTTTGTTATCACAATCATGATTTTGAGTTAGAAGCATTAAGCAACGGACGGACCGCGCTGGAGACCATCCTGGATGAAACAAACCCCGATTGGGTCAAAGCGGAATTTGATATCTACTGGTTGACCTTTGCCGGGGAAAGACCTGATAAATGGCTGAATCGCTACAGGGACCGCTCTCCTCTTGTTCATTTAAAGGATATGACCACGGATGGCGAACGTTTTTTTGCAGAACTCGGAACTGGCGGAGTAAATCTTGAAACGGTGCTGGGGTTCGGGAATGGAGGAGGCATTGATTGGTGGATCGTCGAGCAGGATGAGTGCGGGACTTCCCCGATCGAAAGTGTAGAGCGAAGTTTGCAGTTTTTAAAGACAAAATGACGAAAGGAAACTTCCCGGCAGGAAGTTTCCTTTTTTTTCAATGAATCGCAACAACCTTTCTCATTTCCTGAACATCCAATCCAAAAGCAGTATGCAGAAGCTCCGCGGCCCGGTACATGTCATGTTGTTTCACGGCTGCAGTGACACTTCCAGGCAAATCCTCGATGAGCTTGAATTCAATGTGTGCAGCAGCCAGCACTTTGGCGGCTTTTCCCTGGATGACAGGGTGCGTATGGATGTTGCTTCCGATGACCGCTACTTTTGCCAGATCCTCCTGGGTATTGAACCGGTCAAACTTGAGCTGCTCTTTTCTTTCTGAAAGAAGCTCCAGTGACTCTTTCAAGTCACTGTGTTGGACGAGCAGTGTCAGTTCGCTATCCTGTGGCTTCTTGAAAAAGTCACACTCGATGTTCCGGGTTGCAAGGGTCGATCTTATAGCTGATTGAATTTCGCTTCCGCCGTCAAATGCACCGAGGGTGATACTTGTTCTTTCGCCTTGAAAGACGATTCCGATGACAGGGTATCTGTCTGACCGTTTGGAGGAATAGTTGATGAACGTCCCCCTTTCTTTTGTCAGGCTGGAACGGACCACCATCGGGATCCCATGTTTTTTCGCGTACTTGACTGATCTTGGGTGCAGGACACCCGCTCCTCTCGCTGCCAGGTTCAGCATATCATCGTACGTAAGGGATGAAATTTTGGCAGCTTTCCTGATATAGCGGGGATCGGAGGTGTACACGCCATCGACGTCCGTATAGATATCACAGCGTTCCGCACCAAGCTGGGCTGCGATCGCGGCTGCTGTCGTGTCGGATCCGCCCCTGCCCAAAGTAGAGATATACCCTTCTTCGGTTACGCCTTGAAAACCAGCCACCACCACGATTTTCCCGGCATCGAGCTCTTTTAAAATCGGCTTGGGGTCAATCGTTTTGATTTTGGCGTTGCCGTGAACAGAATCTGTATGAATCCCTGCCTGTCCGCCGGTGAATGAAATCGATTCCACCCCTTTTTCCTGGAGGGCCATGGCTAGGAGAGCGATCGTCACCTGCTCCCCTGTTGACAGGAGCATATCCATTTCTCTTTTTTTCGGCTGGATGGATACTTCGCTTGCAAGCCTTGTCAGGGTGTCGGTAGTATCCCCCATGGCTGAGACGACTACGACGACATCATTTCCCCTATTCTTTTCCTCAATCACCCTTGAAGCCATCCGTTTGATATTTGTTGCAGAACCGACAGAGGTCCCGCCGAATTTCTGTACGATTATACTCATATGCTAAACCTTCTTTCTTGAGGATCTGGTGCTGATCCGTTATGATCTCCAGCTGCCCGAACTATGTTGGCGGCTGCTTTTATCACTTTTTTAAACCGTTTCTTTCACCTTGAATAACGCCAGGGCATTGTTCACTTTGCCGAACTCTGAAGCATGAGGACGGTCATCGCCGGTTGAATATCCGTAATCCACCATGCGGTTACGGTTCAGGCAAAGTTTCGTCAGCTGGGGCTTGAAGAAGTCGAACAGCTCGAAACGTTCCTTCAGCTTAGGGAATCTGTCCTGATAATCCTGGATGGACTGCGCCAGCAGGCTCCAGAATGTTTCTTCCTCCATAAGTTCATGGTTGACGAGTATATTGCTCAGGTAACGCAGATGGCAGATGAACAAACCAGTGAAGATGAATTGAGTCAACCCTTCCGGCGGCTCGCTTCTCAGCACCTCTTTGAATTCTTTCGATAAGCCCCTGAGCTCAGGGAAGTCCTGGTCTGAAATATTGACGTCATCGACAAAGTCTTTGATCGCTAACCGGTGTGGAACGGAATCCTTTAGGACGACGATGGTGTTCTGACCGTGCGGCGAGAATACTGTCCCGTATTGATACAGGTAATGAAGCAGCGGATCCATGACCACCTTGAAGAACGTCTTCATCCATTCGTCGGCCTGAAGTCCGGAGTCTTCAATCAAACTCTGCACGTATGGTTTATCGACATGATCTTCATAAAGAAGCGCTGCAAGTGTGATGGCTTGTTCGCCTTCGTCAAGATACGTATAAATGCTTTCTCTCCAAATCGTCCCGAGCATCTCAAGATATTGATAAGGAGCCTGTTTCATCCCGGTATAATAACGATGATCGACGTTCATGCTTGCGTTCTCTCCCGGCAGGATGACACGGCATTCGTCCTTCAGGAATGAATCGTTGTCAGCGATGCCTTTGATGAGTTCAGTCACCTGCGGAGCAATCAATGTCCGTTCGGACGGCAGCCCCCTATATACCAGGGTATTGAGGATGCTCATCGGAAGCTTGACGTGGTGCTTCTCTTTGCTCGTCATATTCACGAATGTGCGAATCGACTGCTGAGGAAGATAGCTGTCGTTGCCTTCTCCCAAAGGAATGATTGATTTTCCGGCAAGCTCTTCCGGGAAATTCTGAATCAGGACATTCTTCCACTGCCATTCATGCACAGGCATGAAGAAATAATCTGCCGGATCTGCCCCTTGCTCCTTCACTATCTCTTCAAAAGAAGTTCTTTCTGTTTCAGACAGTTCAGACGCAAGCAGGTCATCATATTTCAAACGATCGATTGATTGGAAAGAAGCAATGTCTTTCGCAACGGCAATCCATGATAGGCGGATCTCGTTCCCATGTTCGGGAGCATAGTTCAGGTAGTCATCGTAGCCGAAGCCGATGCGGCCCTTGTTATATGTAATCCAGGGATGGCCGGTCATAAAGCCTTCAAGCTCTGCATAATCAACATGGATGAGTTCATCTGATGATTTCGACTCTTTTTCGAGCAGGTGGGCATCGGCAATCAAGGTGGCGTTCAATTCTTTGATCAGATGTCCGACTGTCTCGGATGACATCGGTATGAGTCCCTGAAGATCGACCAGCAGCTCGATCGCGCTCTCTGCCGGCTTTGTTTCTCCACCCTTTGCGATGTCAATCGTGTCCCACTTCACATCGAAGCTGTCAAAGAATCGTTTCTCGGCCTGGAAGCGATACTGTTTGTCCTTTGAAATCTGTAAGGAGTATGTGATGGTCTTTTCTTCTTCGCCAAGAATGTCAGGCTGAAGCATATCTTCGTACATATACTCCGATAACATCTTTGCAATCAGTTTGCGGTTGACCTTTTTCCAGTTGTCTTTGTTCAATACCTTTTGTATTTCGCTGGCAAATTGCATTGTAACCCTTCTTTCTGTCTATTATTTTTAAAACGTTTCGTTACGTTGTAACCGGTGATTTTGAAACCTTCTCCACGCCAAATGTCTGAAAAACATTCTTCGTCTCAACCGGATATACTTCCCTTCCAGCCAATTGATTGATGATGACTGCATTCCGGTGTGCGCCGAGTCCAAGGTCCGGTGCTCCGACACCATGTGTGTGCATTTCCCCGTTTTGAATGAAGATGCTGCCAGCATCGCCGAAGAAGGTCTCCAGGCGGTAATCCTTTGTAATCTTGAATCTGCCGGCGTCATCAAATGCCAAATCATCCTTTATCCCGGACAGGAACGATGGGACCGTCGTTTTGTAACCTGTTCCGAAGATGACGACGTCGGTGTCTTGGGTGAATCCTTCTTCTTTCACACGCTGATAACCATGGATTTCATAGCCACGGCCTCGAGATTCAAGCCCGGTGATTTCCGTCATGGCCTGCAGGGAAATCGGAGGGTATTCACTTCCGATCGAGCGCTCGTACAGATAGTCATAGATCTCCTCGATCGTGTCGGCGCTGATTCCTTTATACAGGAGGTCCTGATCCTTCAGGAGAGCATCCTTCTTTTCCTGCGGCAGGCTGTAAAAGAAATTCGTATAATCCGGTGAGAAGTATTCAAGACCGAGTTTGGAATATTCCATCGGGAAGAATCCTTTTGAACGGGTGAACCAATTCAGGGTGAATCCGCTCTCCTCCTGTTCTTTTGCAACATCCAGGAATACCTCTGCTGCACTCTGGCCCGAGCCGATGACCGTTACTGAGCGTGCCTTTTTACAGATTTCTTTTTTCTCCAGATACTCTGAAGAATGGAAGACGCTTCTTCCGAGATGTTCTTTGAAATGTTCAGGCACAGAAGGGACAGATCCGATGCCCATCACGAGATGCCGCGTCACGAACTGTTCTTCAGTGTGCGTCCCGTTATTCCAAACGGATACTTCATAGCCCTGTCCGCCGCCTTCCAACTTAACCGGCACGACCCGCTCCACTTCCATTCCATACCGGCATTGTGTCAACTGTTCGGAGACCCAGCGGCAATAATGGTTGTATTCTTTTCTCGGAATATGGAACTTTTCAAGAAAATAAAAGTGATACAGCCGGTTGTGAGCCTGCAAATAGTTGAGGAAGCTGTATTTGCTTCTGACATCGGCCATCGAAACGAGGTCTGCGAAGAACGGTACCTGCAGGGTCGTCCCATCAATCAGCATGCCCTTATGCCAATTGAATTCCGATTTCTTTTCGAGGAACAGTGCCTCTATATCCGGCACTTCATCAAGCAAGGCTGCCAAACCTAAGTTGAAGGGACCGATCCCGATGCCGATTACGTCATAGATTTCATTGTTGTTCATGAGGTCCACCTCTTTTCGAATTCTTCCCGCTCACATGTCATGAGCAGTCCGGTTTTATCCGGCAGTTCAATCGGTTCGATTCTCTTGAAGCCGCATTTTGTAAACACATGGATCATTTTCTCATTCCGGATATCGGGTTCCGCCATGACCTTTTCTGTCCGGTCATCCTGGAATTGGAACCGGACCATTTCCCTTAACAGCGGTAAAGAGTATCCCTTTCCTAAAAATTCTGTATCACCGATCAATAAATGGACACCTTGGTCATGAGGAGCGGCGTCATACGTTTTTTCCAGCACATCTCCGTTGACCCAATAGACCTCCCAGTAGCTCATCGGTACATCATTCAAATACCCGATATAAAGCGTATGGTGGTCATCGTTCAATGCGTTTTTCAAATGTTCCTTAAACTTATCAAGAGGGATGTTAAGGTTCCAGAACGGATGAACATGCTCCTCGGTCATCCAGTCGTGAATCATTTCCACATCCCGCTCAAACTCTACTTTTTCAAAAGAAATCTTCTTTCCTATTTCTTCATCATAAAACTCATAGCGCATGGAGAATCTCCACCTCTCCCGCAATCGGGTTCTTCACCATCGTATAAACGGATTGTGATTCCATCGGGCCGACAAGCTCGTCCATGTCATAGAAACGGGTCAGCAGGTTGGCTTTACAAGGAAGCACCGGCTGATACAACAGGCTGCTTAGAAGGTCTGATGGCATCGTTTCTTCATGCGTCTTCAAACGCTCCTTCAATACATTGATCAGCTTTTCTTCCTTGATCAAGCCGCTGACTCCAAAGCCGTTGATGAGACCGAACAGATGATTGAAGAAGAAGTAATATCTCAGGCGCTCCTCAGCCACGTCATCAGCGCAGATCGTGTCGCTCAGCGTATTCAATTCAGGCAGCAGCTCCATCAATTTGCCTGCCTTTGATTCGCTGTAGTAGTACCCTTGATTGTCGCGGTAATAGAAGGTTTCAGGGTAACCGTCCTTGAGCTTGATGACCGAGTTCTGCTGATGGGCCTCAAGCGCGATTCCATAAGTGCCAAAGAGCCATATCATCGGGTCGAGCGTCATGGACAGGTAACGGTTGAACCAGTCGATGCTGACTTCTTCCACCGAACGATTTTCACGGTCGGCGATCCCCTTGATGATGCTATGCAGCCTTGGTTTTCCACCGTAGGCATGATCCTGACACAGTCCTGCGATTAGGCTGACATTTTTGCTATTTTCATAGAAAGGATTGTCGCGGATCACCACTTCAAATCCTGAAAGTTCATGTCGCGATACAAGATTCAAGTAAGTCGGATCCTCCAAAATCCGAAAGTTGGGAAAATTCCGTTTGATACTTAGTCCAACCTCAGTCTCCAGAAGTCTTGAAACCTCCACTCCCCTTGCAAGCTCTTTCGCCTGGTTGATGCGGAGGGAGTTTGTGATTTTGACAGGCACAGAGAATTTATACATATATTTAGAGTCTTTACTGTACACGCTTCTGAATGATGAAGTGCCCGTAAATTTCTTCCCTACGGGACCTATATACTCAAGCTCCCCATTAGAGAGCCTCGTTTGGACTTCCGGCTGCTCCATCAGTTCCTTCACTTGGAGCGGGTGAACGGGGATAAGTACTTTCTCCTCTTTTTCAATGATCTCGCTCAGCCAATTCTGATCGACTTCGGCATCATTCTGCAATTCTTCGAAAATGATCGATGCTGCAGACAGCTGTCGGCTGGAATCCTGGAGAACGAGTGATTTCTCCGCTGCAAAATAGTGAAGCTGGAACTCTCCCTTACGCTCGGGGGAATAGGTCGCATCCTCCGTTTCCGTCAGACCCTGTTTGCTTTTAGGGGTCGGGTGGAGCAGGTGCCCGAATAAAAGTGACTGCTCCGCTACGATGAATTCAAAGTCTTCTTGTGCCAGAGACTCCGCGTCCTCCACGCGGTCCTCCAGATACGTCTTGATACTGCGGCAGCTCAGGATGACACGGTAAATGAGTTCATCCTCGGCTCCACTGAAACTTTTATCCAATAAGAATTCTTTTACGATTAGGGACGTAAGCGTGATATAGTCAATCGGCTGCAAGTCCTCGCTGCCTGCGGTGCGATAGTAGATCGGGAAAGAGAATAAATGGCGGTCTGTTTCAGACCAGTATGTCAACCCGGCTACCAATTCAATTTTCTGAAGGACCAATTTAGAGACGAGCACTTTTTCTATTCCTTCGGTCATCAATAAAGGATGTTCCTTATACTCGGGCGCTTCTTCAAAATTCCCGGTCTCCCTTAAATAACAATTCAGAAAGCTTTGTATCGTCGCGTTCTCGGCTAGTTGCTTCGTATCATACACGGGCCAAACCTCCGTTCATTAGTTGAGTTGCAGTCTTTTCTATTTCATCCATCAGCTCATGGATATCTTCTTCCCTTGTTCTCGGATTCAGGAGAGTCAGCTTCAAGAAGGTTTCTCCCTCAACGGTTGTCTTTGCGATGACACCTTTTCCTTCATGCAGGAGCGACTGCTGAATCGCCCTGTTCAGTTCATCAAGGCCGATGCCGATTTCAGTCTCCGGCTTGTACCTGAAGATGATGGTATTGATTTCAGGATGTTTATTTTTGAGATCGATGCTGTCAAGCCCTTCAAGGTACCCTGCTGTATAGCGGGCCAGCTCCATCGTATGGTCGATCATTTTTCCAAAAGTTCTAATCCCTGCTGTCTTGAGCGAAAGATACAGCTTCAATGCATCGAACCTTCTAGTCGTAGAGGTCGATTTCGTCACGAGATTCACGATGCCGTCACTTTCATCTTTTAAGGGGTTTAAATAATCAGCATGGTGAGAAAGAAATCCGAAATGCCGGCGATCCTTCACCATGAACGCCCCGCAGCTGACAGGCTGATAGAATAATTTATGAAAATCGATTGTGATCGAGTCTGCCTTTTCAAGGCCTTCAAGCTTATCGCGGTGAGAATGACTCAGGAGCAATCCTCCTCCGAAAGCCGCGTCCACATGGAACCAAAGGCAATATTCCTCAGAGATGGAAGCGAGTTCCGGCAATGGATCGATGCTTCCGAAATCAGTGGTACCGCATGTAGCGACGAGGGCGAACGGCAGCATGCCGTCTTCCTCCAGCCTGCCCAGTGCAGTTTGCAAATCGTTCACGCACATACGATGATGCTCATCCGTTTTTACCGTGATGACAGCCTGTTCACCCAGACCCAGCTGAGAGGCTGACTTCTTTACGGTAAAATGGGCATCTTCTGAACAAAGGATGCGCAGCCTTTGAAAGTCGGCCGGCAAACCATGCTTCTGCACGTTATGGCCCCAAAGGTTTTGGCAGAAGGAATCCCTGGCAAGTAAAAGCCCCATGTAGTTGGATTGCGTACCGCCACTTGTAAACACACCGTCTGAGTTTGCTGGATAAAGGACGGTTTCCTTCAGCCATTCCACCATTCCTTCTTCTACATACGTAGCTGCGGTGCTTTGATCCCAGGAGTCCATGGACTGATTCAATGTACCGATGATGCATTCGCCGATGATCCCCGGGAGAAGCGGCGGACAGTGTAGATGAGCCATGCTCTTTTCATGTGAGATATGAAGACTGTTCTTTAGGACAGGGCCTTCGATCTCATCGAGGACTTCCTGAATCGATCTGCCTTCCCGGGAAAAATTCATGATCCCCGCGATTTCTTTCTCTATTTCAGAAGGTGTTTTTCCTATAAAAGGCTGCCCGGTATCCTCATAAACGTCTTTCAGTTTTTTACTTACTTGTTCCATTCCTTGTTCAAAAGCGGTGAGCCCTTCTTTCCCCTGGTGAAGAAAGAAGGAGTCAAACGCCGTTTTTTTATATGTTGACATCATGACTGCGCTCATTTGGATTACCTCACGACTGAAGCCGAGACAGCTTCATTGAAGATGGCGAAGACTTCATCCAATTGCTCCCCCGTAATGATGAGCGGCGGAAGGAATCGGACGACGGCTCCGTGTCTGCCTCCTACTTCAAGGATCAAGCCGCGTTTGAAGCACTCCTGTTGAATGCGGCTTGCGAGTTCAGGATTTGCCGGATGGCTCCCGGAAGTTGACTGCGGCAGGGAAGGATCCACCATTTCGACGCCGAGCATCAAGCCTCTTCCTCTCACATCACCAATCTCAGGAAACTCGCTTTGAAGTCCGCTTAACGACTGGAGGAGTCTTTGTCCCATTTTGTCAGCATGCTGAGCCAGGTCATTTTCCTTGATATATTTCAGGGTCGCCGTACCCGCGGCCATCGCCATCTGGTTTCCGCGGAACGTTCCGATATGCGCTCCCGGTTCCCAGCAGTCCAGATTCTTGTCATACACAACTACTGATAACGGGAGACTGCCGCCGATTGCTTTCGAAAGGACGAATACATCCGGTACGATTCCTGCATGTTCGAATGAGAATAGCTTCCCTGTCCGTCCGATTCCGGTCTGCACTTCGTCGATGATAAGAGGAATGCCTCTCTCTTCTGTGATCCGTCTCATTTCCTGCAGCCACTCGATCGGTGCCGGAACCGAACCGCCCTCACCTTGTACCGTCTCGAAAATCATCGCAGCTGGAGGCAGGATGCCGCTTTCAGGATCATCAAGCAAGTTCTCGATATAGCGTGCCGAGATGCGGTGGCTCTCTTCTCCACCAACCCCGAACGGGCAGCGGTACGTGTATGGGTAAGGAAGAAAATGTGTATCAGGCATGAGGCCGCTGACGTTTTTCTTCGGACTGAGGTTCCCAGATATTGCCATCGTTCCGTGAGTGGCACCGTGGTAGCCTCCCTGGAAGGTCAGGATGCTTTGTCTGCCGGTTGCTGTCTTGACCAGCTTCAGGGCAGCTTCGACCGCATCTCCCCCGGTCGGCCCGCAGAATTGTACTTTTGCACGGTCGCGGAATCCTTCCGGCAGGGAAGCGAATAGTTCATTTACGAACTCTTCTTTCACCGGCGTTGTAAGATCTAATGTATGTAATGGACGTTTATCACGGATCACTTGCTCCATCGCTTCGATGACCGCAGGATGGTTGTGCCCCAGAGCCAATGTACCGGCTCCTGCCAGGCAGTCGTAATACTTCTTCCCTTCCATATCGGTCACATGGATTCCCTCTGCTTCACTGATAGCAAGAGGAATCCTTCTCGGATAGGATCTTGCATTCGATTCGCGTTTCTCCTGCTGGCTTAGTAATTCTTTGTTTGAATTCAAAGTTTGAACTGTCATTCGTTATCATCCTTTCATTGGTTGTTTCCGTTTTTGCTTTCTTCGTCATATTAATTGATAATGATTATCAGTGTCAATGAGTAATTGATAACCGTTCTCAGTAATTGACGGACACCTTGGTTCATTTGTCATACAATCTTTCATGGCACTCATATGGCCTTCTGATGTGATGACAGCAGCTTTTGAAAAGGTCTGGCTTGAAAATATCACGGCCGATCTTGTGGATTTTTTTTTAAAACTGCATCCATACACTTTTGTGTAAAAAGGGAAATTAGACCCAGAGGTATGAAAATGATAATGAGAAAATATTGACTGCTATAAAACTATTTCAAACCATCTCACTTCGTAGTATATTTAGGGTATCGAAATATTTTAGAACGTGATGAGGAGCTGTACAGCATGTGGAAAAACAAAAATGTTTGGATTTTATTGATAGGGGAATTTGTGGCAGGTCTCGGTCTGTGGCTTGGGATTATAGGGAATCTGGAGTTCATGCAGGAAAAGGTGCCGTCCGATTTTCTTAAGTCACTGATTCTCGCTTCAGGCCTGCTCGCCGGACTCGCTGTCGGCCCCCTTGCCGGAAGATTGACGGATCAGGTGAAAAAGAAAAAAGTGATGCTGGTCTCTGGTTTCACACGGGCACTGAGCGTCATTTTCATGCTGATCGCGATTGAAACAGGTTCTGTTCTGTGGATGATTGTTTTCCTTGTGAGTATTCAAATCTCGGCAGCCTTTTATTTTCCAGCTCTCCAAGCTGCCATTCCCATGGTGGTCAAAGAGAAGGATTTACTGCAGATGAATGGCGTGCATATGAATGTAGCCACGCTTTCAAGGATCCTCGGTACTGCACTTGCAGGTATACTCTTAGTCGTCATGTCATTGTCAATGCTTTATATATTGTCGCTGGCAGCGTATATCGCATTGTTTATACTGACATGGTTCTTGTCGATTGATGAAAAGTCCATTACACCAGAAGTCAAAGGACAGAAAGCAAAAGGCGCCAGCTTCAATGAGGTCTTCCCTATCATCAAAGGGCTTCCCATTGTACTGATGACCCTGATCTTGACGCTGGTTCCACTCTTGTTCATCGGCGGGTTTAATCTCATGGTCATCAATATCAGTGAGCTTCAGGACAGCTCTGCGATCAAAGGGTGGATTTATACGGCTGAAGGAATTGCATTTATGACTGGTGCGTTTTTTGTGAAAAAAATGGGGGAAATGATGTCCCCATATAGAATATTATTCTTCTTTTCGTTTGTCATAGGGATTTCACAGCTGCTGCTTTATTTCGCAGACAATCCTGTGATGTCGGTTGTTTCGTTTGCCATCTTCGGATTTGCGGTGGGATGCTTCTTCCCGACGGCTGCGACTATTTTCCAAACCAGGATGCCCAAGGAATTCCATGGCCGCTTCTTCTCATTCCGAAACATGCTGGACCGCTTGATTTTCCAGGTTGTCCTGCTCATTACAGGCTTACTTTTGGATCTGGTCGGCTTACAGATCATGACTGTGTTATTTGGATGCCTGTCCCTGATCATGACCGGACTTTTTTATTCAAAATACCGTCAGCTGAAACATACCGTGCTGGCTGAACAGGCAAGCTGATAAACAATAAAAAAATCTGCCCCCCCATCGGTTCATCGTACAACCGATTCAGGGCAGATTTTTTATTGTTCCATCACTTCTGCGTTTCGGGACTGCTTTTTCTGAGATTGATCTGAGACAAGTTTATAAATAAAGATGGTCAGCAGAACAACGAAACCCGAAACCAGATAAAGACTTGTGAACCCAAGTCCTGCAGAAATCATTCCAAGAATGACGGAACCGGCTGCGATTCCAAGGTCATAGAAAATAAAGAATGTGGCTGTTGAGTGACTCGTTCTCTCCCTCGCTGCAGACTGGATCGCCATCGTCTGATAGCTGGGCAGCAACGCACCGTATCCCAGCCCGATCAGTGCACCTGCGAGCAGGAGAATAACAGTGGAATGCGTGACACTCAAAACGATGAGCCCGCCCGCAAGAATAAATAAGGAGGGATAAATGACCGAATCGGGTCCCTTATGATCAAATAGCCTCCCTGTGTAAGGTCTTGATAACAGCATGACTGCCGCAAAGACAGCGAAAAATACACTGACTGATTCAAAAAGGCCGACCGATTTGGCGTAGACGGAGATGAACGACATGATGCCCGAATATGCGAATGCAGTCAGGAACCCTACCGATGCAATAGGTATCGCCCTTAATTCAATCAGATCCTTCACTGTAAGACGCTTGGCAGCTTTCGTTACGGAAGCAGGAGCTTCAGCTGTTTCTATGGCGAAAGTAAGGATGAATGCGATAACCATCATGCCAGCTAAAAGAAGAAAGAGCACAGAGTAAGGAATGAATTGAACCAGTGCCAATGAAAGGAAGGGACCGGCTACAACGGCAAGATTCATCGACATCGCAAAGTATCCCATTCCTTCTCCCTTTCGATGCTCTGGAATAATATCCGCTGCTATCGCAACCAAAACGGTCGAAGCGATACTGAACCAGATTCCATGGAAAAAGCGCAATCCCAGTAATAGATACAAATCGCTTATCAGAAAATAAAAGAAGGAAGAAGCACCAAAGAAAAACACCGAAATCACCAAGGTTTTCTTTTTCCCGAGCCTATCGATGATTTTCCCTGAAAATGGCCGAACGATGATCGCCGACAATAAAAACATCGTTGTCACAAGTCCGGCCTGTGCTTCACTGCCTTGAAGCTCAGCAATGACGTAGACAGGCAGCACAGTCAACAAAGAATAAAATACTAAAAAGACGAAAAAGTTATTTGATAAAGCCATCAAAAAGGGCTTTGTCCAAATGCTGTTTGTCGTATCTTTCATGAATATCCCCTTTCTTTAAAGCTCTCAAGTATGTTTTATCAATTAGTTGTTATACTAATTATATATACAACAATAACAAAAGTAAATATACTTGTTATAACAATTAAATTGAAATCGTTCTCATTCCCAGTGACTTTTGTAGTATGATAGAAGCAGACAATATTCGTAGTAGGTGATAAGGCATGCATGATACACGTGATGAATCAATCGGACTTTTTACCAGTAATACGGTTAAGAACATTATCCGTTTCTTATCTATGAACATTAAGAATTTCGATATCACTCCAGAACAATGGACCGTTCTGAAGCGGCTATCTGAAAATGATGGAATCAATCAGAAGGAATTGGCGGTCAAAGCTGAAAAGGATCAGCCAACCGTCACCAGAATCCTTGATATCCTTGAGCGGAAAGAGCTGATTATCAAGAAAAAAAATAAAGAGGACCGCCGCTCGTTCATCCTGTTTATTACAGATAAAGGAATCGCCCTCAAAGAGGAATTGACACCTATTATCGAGGGGATATGGGAAGAGAACATCCTATCCGGTATTTCTGAAGAAGAGCTGATGGTTTACCGAAGTGTCCTTGTGAAAATGAACGAAAATATTGAAAGATCCTGAACTACAAAAACGAGGTAGGACAAAAGTGTTTTATTCTAAGTAAAATCCGAATCAATGTGGATCCCTGAATTCATATTGGTTCGGTTTTTTTATAGTTTTGTTTAAATGTTCGTTTAGTTTTAGCTTTTCCAGCGGTTGATTGGAGTGCAAGACGAAGACTCCTGCGGGAGAAGTGGCCAATGTGAGACTTGTCCAGCTCCAGGGCTTAGAGGCACATGTCATAAGTCAACTCGTCCAAGAAGGCAAAGAACGCCTTCATGGCCGATTCGCCTTATGCCACCCGCCTCTAACCAAAGCCCTTCCGCTTTTCTAACCCGCAGGAGCGAACGCGACGAGGAGGCTCACGGGCTACCCGCGGAAAGCGATGTCTTGCACGGAAATCAATAGCGTTGATTAGAGTCTGCATAAAAATGTTCGTCTTGAGGCAGGGGGTTTTTAGTTTTGTCCCCTGCTCTTTTTTATTTTGCAAATCAGGAAAAAATTTCAGAAAATAACCTTTGACACCCTGATAGAAAATGTTGTATATTACGATAGGAACGAACATTTTTAAATTAAAATAACTTTAATATTCGTTTTTAGGGGTGTTATTCATGGAAAATGTATTTGATTACGAAGATATTCAATTAATTCCTGCAAAATGTGTGGTAAACAGCCGTTCGGAATGTGATACGTCCATTACACTTGGCGGCCGTTCCTTCAAGCTTCCAGTCGTTCCTGCAAATATGCAGACGATCATAGATGAAAAAATCGCTATTTATTTGGCAGAAAATAATTATTTCTATATCATGCACCGTTTTGAACCCGGAAAAAGAATCAGTTTTATAAAAGATATGAACGCACGGGGCTTATACGCTTCCATCAGCGTGGGTGTGAAAGAGGAAGAATACACCTTCGTGGAACAGCTGGCAGAAGAGCAGCTTTCTCCTGAATATATTACAATCGACATCGCACACGGCCATTCCAATGCCGTGATCAATATGATCCAGCACATCAAAAAACAGCTTCCTGAAAGCTTTGTGATCGCCGGCAACGTCGGGACTCCCGAAGCGGTCAGAGAACTTGAGCATGCGGGTGCGGACGCGACTAAGGTCGGCATCGGACCTGGTAAAGTATGCATTACGAAAATCAAAACAGGATTCGGTACCGGGGGATGGCAGCTGGCAGCACTTCGCTGGTGTGCCAAAGCGGCATCCAAGCCGATTATCGCAGATGGCGGAATCCGTACACACGGTGATGTTGCGAAATCCATCCGATTTGGTGCATCAATGGTCATGATCGGTTCATTGTTTGCAGGACACGAAGAGTCTCCTGGTGAGACATTCGAGAAAGACGGCAAGCTCTTTAAAGAATACTTCGGTTCAGCGTCCGAATTCCAAAAAGGCGAAAAGAAAAACGTCGAAGGAAAGAAAATGTTCGTGGAACATAAAGGAACGCTTGAAGATACATTGATCGAAATGGAACAGGATCTTCAGTCCTCCATCTCTTACGCAGGAGGAACAAATCTTGACGCGATCCGTCATGTCGATTATGTAGTCGTGAAGAACTCTATCTTTAACGGAGATAAAGTATATTAAACATTTCAAGGGACGGACCTTTTCGAAGGCCCGTCCCTCACCGCTTTAGAGTGTGAAGTTTTACAAACAATGATTGTTAAATCACTTTTTTAAAAAAAAACAGCTGCTGCCATAGGATAGACTAAGGCAGCAGCTGTTTTTCCAATTCGGATATTTCCTTTTTCAACCCGTCTGCATCGGCGAGCAACCGGAACATCCCTTTAATAATTAATTCATCGGGTTTTGATTTCTTGCATTCTTCCGAAATCCTGTCTGCAATATTTACATATTCCCCTGCTTCATCACTTTTTAAGGAATGTATCTTAT
Source organism: Rossellomorea sp. ABR4_012 (assembly GCF_056159545.1). NCBI lineage: Bacteria > Bacillati > Bacillota > Bacilli > Caryophanales > Bacillaceae > Rossellomorea > Rossellomorea sp. ABR4_012. The sequence continues at coordinate 1,051,358 of NZ_JBSWVK010000001.1, read as the reverse complement.
CATAAAGATTCGTCCAGGCCTCTTCCCTTTTTTCAAATGAAATAAATGCCCCTTCACGATCCATGTCGACAGAGAATGGTTTCATCATATCATCATCAAGGAGCGCGGTGCTCTTCCCTTCGAAATAGTCATTTGCCAGAATCATGATCTGTCTGACGATATGCTTGCCGAGATCGGCAGGTTTTAGATCACTCTCCGTAGAAATCAGGAGCATCATATAGGAAGAATATATGGATTGGGTCATCCACATCAAATCCCATTTATATGGATCGATTTTATTTCCATACAACCGCTGGAGATTATGCTGCAGCCAGCTGAATAACCGGCCCCTCATCCTGTGCTCCATTGCGGCAAGCTTTTCGCTGTTCTTGGCGGTTTCTCCCCTCATATGCATCTTCATGTATGATTTGTACTCAAGGATCCCTTCGAATTGGACCTGAAACTGTTTAGCCAAGCGTTCCTCCGGAGGCATGTTCCCGTCCAGTCCGACCACAAACGCCCGCTCGAACACGAGCTGCTGATAATGTTCATAGATGGAGATGATTAAATCCTCCTTGGATTGGAAAAATGAGTACAAAGAACCTTTGGAGATTCCGATGCTGTCTGCGATCTGCTGCATCGAGGTTTGGTTGTAGCCTTGTTCTGCAAATAGTTCTACTGCCGCTTCTAGTATTGCTTTTCGTTTATTCACATTTATCACCTGTCTTCTATCTGAAGTTCAGAATATCTATTTTAACATGATGGTGGAATGGAATTATACACCTGTTCAAAACCATTTTATCATAGTTTTTACCTGTCAATCCTTCCCTCCCGATACCGGCACATTATTCCTTGACTAAAAATGACAATCATGAAAAAATGACTTATGAGTCAACTTAATTAAACGTTATTATAACAGTAAAACAAAGCATTTAAAAATATCCATTTGACCATTGAGTCAAGCAACGGAATAGGAGGGAATTTGATGATTCAAGCAATCTTGAAGCGTTCAAAGATCACATTGATTTTTGTCCTGCTGTTTGCCATTATCGGGATTTTCACATTTTTTCAACTGCCTCAGAGAGAAATCCCTGAAACAGAAGTGAATATCGGGACGGTTTCTACCGTTTATCCGGGAGCTACCGTTGGTACGGTGGAACGGACCGTCACGAATCCGATTGAGAATTCGCTCCAATCCATCGATGGAATCAAGGAGCTGAGTTCGTCGTCTGCTGCCGGATTCTCTACTGTTATTGTAGAGGTAGAGGATGGTGAAGACAAAAAAGAAGTGTTCAGCGATGTGCGGCAGGCAGTGTCCGATGCTTCCGCATCGTTTCCAGAAGAGGTTTTTGACCCTGAGATCAATGAATCCACGGTGAAGATGCCGATTGTTTCTTATCAACTCACAAGTGAAAACCGTGAGAGTCTGCAAGAATTCAAGAATGAGGTGGACCGCTGGAAATCGGAAGTCGAAGAATTATCAGGTGTTTCCGGAGTTGCCGTGAAGGGACTGCCAGAGGAGCAAATACTCATTGAACTTAATGTTCAAGACTTAAAAGAATCAGGACTTAATGTGTCCAATGTCATGAAAGCCATCAACGATGAATACTATCCTACCCCTCTAGGAAAGGAAACGATCGATAATGAAGTCGTCCAGCTGACGGTAGAACATTATTCGACGATTGACGAGATGAAAGAGGTATTTGTAGGAAAGAATCCTCGAGGGGAATCCGTGCTGCTCGGCGATATCGCTGAGGTGAAGATTTCACCTCAAGACGCAGAGGATATCATCACATTCGAAGGGAAACCTGCTGTATCTTTCACTGCTTTTGTAAAACAAGGGGAAGATATCCCTTCAGTCGATGAACGTGTGAGCGACAAAGTGGTGGAACTCTCCACTAACCTTCCGGAAGACGTGAAGTTAGTTCCTTATTATTCACAGGCAAGCCTTGTGACGGATATATTCAAAGGGTTATTCACTTCGCTGGGGATTTCCGTATTGGCAGTCATCGTCACAACAGCCTTGGGACTTACCGGATCCGGGGTTATCGTAGTCGCATTGGCAATACCGATTTCTGTTCTGGCTGGTTTGATCCCCCTTCCTTATGCAGGAGTCGACCTTAACCAGATATCAGTCATCGGGGCAATTATCGCACTTGGTATCCTTGTTGATGACTCGATCGTCATGAATGACAATATCCAGCGCCGCTATAAACTCGGTGACAATGCCCTGGCAGGCGCAGTGAATGGCGTGAAGGAAATGTGGGTGTCCATTTTAACGTCTTCACTAGCCATTGTGTTTACGTTCCTGCCGCTTGTCTTTTTATCAGGCGGGAACGGAGCATTTATCCGGGCGCTGCCGACCGTTTTGATTACAACGATTCTTGCGTCGACGCTGGCTGCTTTGGTATTTGTACCTGTGCTCCGTTATATGATGTACAGTAAAACGAAGAAACAAATATCAGATTCACCAGGCTTGATTGGAAAACCGCTTGATAAGCTTGCAGATTTTTACGCAGACGTCATATTAAAACGATTTTCCAAGAAACCTTTCCTGACAGCCGCTCTGGGACTTGTGTTCACGACAGCCATCTTCGGTCTGATCGCATTTACACCATTTGAATTCTTCCCATCTGCAGATCGCGAAGAAGTGACGATTGACGTCACCCTTCCGATCGGGACGACACTGGAAGAAACGTCAGATACGCTTGCTGAGATGGAAGACAGGTTGAAAACCGATAAAGGAGTCTATGAAACAAGCGTATTCGCCGGTACAGGACTTCCGAATCTATTCAACAGTTCCCTCCAAAATGCGGGTGAACATACAGGCCAGATCGTGGCCCGCGTTGACAGGGAAAACCAGACGGCCCAAGGCTTGATTGAGGAGTGGACCGAAAAGCTCCGCAGTGAATTCCCTGACGCGGTTCTTTTCATGGAAACCATTGAACAGGGACCGCCGGCTGGAGCACCTGTAACGGTGACCGTGTCCGGACCTGAAATGGAGAAGCTTCTCGAGCTACGCGATTCAATCAAAAATGAAATCGGAAATCTTGAAACAAATCTTGTCGTTGATAATGTAGGGGAACTCTCTCCTGTTCAGGAATATATCCCTGACCGGGAAGCCCTTGAGGAAAATGGCATCACCGTTAACCAGATCAGTGAACAAATACGCCTGGCGACTGAAGGAATCCCGCTTAAAGCGTTTGATAATGGCGTCACGAAGCGTGACATGAACCTTGTGCTTGACGGCAATGAAGGGGAAGTCGATCTTTCTTCGTTAGAATTACCGGCTGTTGGCGGCCAGACCCCTGCCGGACCGCCTAAACTTGTCTCGCTGGATGAACTGGTGACTGTCGAAAAGAAAGAAGAAATCCAGCAAATCCCTCATGTCGACGGAGAACGCGCTATTACAATCCGCGCCTTTCCTGAGAACGAAGAAGGGTATGAAGAAAAAGTACAGGAAATCGTCGATGAGGCCAAGAAAGACCTTGCTCCTGAATACAGTGTGACTCTCGGCGGGGAAAACGAAGCTCAAGACAGCTTCTTCTCGGAAATCACCATTCTGTTCACGATCGTGATCTTCCTTGTTTACCTGCTGATCGCTCTTCAATTCAATTCTTTATCGATGCCTTTCCTTGTACTGGTTGCCGTATATTTAGCCATTGCCGGAGCCATACTTGGACTATTCGTCACCCAGACTCCGATCAGCTTCCTTGCTGTCATGGGGATGGTTTCACTGACGGGGATAGTGGTACGGAACTCGATCGTACTCATCGAATTCATCGAACAGCGATTAAGGGAAGGCATGCATGTAAAAGAAGCAGTCGTCGAAGCCGGGCGCGCAAGATTACGTCCGATCGTTTTGACTGCGATAACTTCAATTGTCGCTTTGATTCCTGTGGCGGTCAGCGGGGATGCCCTATTCACACCGCTTGCAGTCACCATCATCTCCGGAATCGCATTCTCGGTCATCCTCACGCTGATGATCGTGCCGATGCTTTACCTAGTATTCGATCGATTCCGACGTAAAAAAAGAGAACGAGCAGCACATTGATATGAAGGCCCGTCCCTCATCTCTCTAAATCGCTAAAGGCCCGTCCCTCACTGCTTTAGAGCAGTGAAGGCGGGCCTTTTGCGTTTAATGGAATACATCGAATCTTTCCCACACTTCTTCGAGTTCATCGAGCCGCTTCTCAAACCCATCCTGCTTTTGCTTGGCGGCATAGATGATGAGTGCGTTGATGACACTGAGCGGTGCGGTGAAGCTGTCGATGAAGGCAGGCATATTACTTTCTGCTGTCAGTGAAATATCTGCGTGCTGGATGAGCGGAGATAATAGATTGTCGGTCAGCGCTGCCGTTTTTGCATTCTTTTCATTTGCAAATCGAAGTATGTCCACCGTGCTTTTTGTATATCTGGAAAAGCTGATGCCCAAGACGAAGTCATCCTCCCCCAGGTCGTGAAGACGATCTGCATTCTTCTCAATTGAATCCAGCAATTCGACATGGTCTAGAATCATGTTTAAATAATAGTGAAGGAAAACTCCCAGGGCTCCGGCACTTCTATTCGCCACAATATAGACTCTACTTGCCTCCAGTAAGGAGGCGACCATATTACGGAAATTTTCAACATCCAGATTTTTAAGCGTCAGCTGGATGTTTTCAATGTCTCCCCCAATAATGTGGGATATTCCTTGATCTTCTTGACCATAAACTTCTTTTGACAGTTTCAGCCTCTCAGTCGCCGTCAATTGCTGCTGAACAGAAGACTGGATGTGGCGCTGAAACTCTGGATATCCTGAAAAACCCAAAAAGGTGGCAAAGCGAACGACTGTAGCATCACTGACATTTACGATCTTCGCCAGCTTACCGACTGTTAAAAATGGAATTTGATTCGGATTTCCGAGTATAAAGTGTGCAATTTTAACCTGTGCCTTACTCATTTCCGGCATTTTCCCTGTGATGACTTTGTACACATTTATGTTCATATTTCACCTCTTTCTGACTTATTTCCGGACCATTTTAATCGCTTTTTCGTGCGCATTGATGGTTCTTTCGATATCTTCCCCGCTGTGTACGGCAGACATGGAATACCGGTTAAGGGGCTTTGTATAGATTCCAAGCTTTAATAGCTCATAGTCGATTTTGCTTCTTAAGTCACTGTCGGCTTTCCCCATATCGCGATAATTTTTAATGTTTCCTTCAGCCAGGATGATGTTAAAAATGCTCCCTCTTCCGACTGTCTGCATTGGGATATCATTTCGTTTATATACTTCTTCAAGCCCTTCCCTCAGTGAAGTCGTTTTAGCGAGAAGGCTGTCCATCGTCCCTTGTTCTTCGAGTATCTCAATCGTCGCAAGCCCGGATGCCAGGATTGTCGGATGACCGTTGTAGGTTCCGCTGTGAAATAACGGATCTTTTTTGCTTCCGTTTTCAGCACCGGCTGTAAGGATGTCCCTGCCTCCATCCGGCGCACTGATTTCCATGATTTCTTTCTTTCCACCGATTGCGCCTACAGGAAATCCTCCGCCAAGCACCTTTCCGAGAGCCGTAAGATCCGGTTTGATATTATATAGGTTCTGCGCTCCTCCAACGGTGAGGCGGAAACCGGTTTTCACTTCATCAAAAATCAGGAGGATCCCAAGCTCTTCTGTTATCTCTCTGAGCCTTGTCATGAATGCTTGCTCAGCAGGAATGAATCCTCCTTGAACCGGCTCCATGATGATGGCGGAGATGTCATGGGCGCTATTCCGTAAAATCAGTTCTGTTGCCTCGATATCATTAAAAGGAAGTATGACCGTATTCTTCCGATAGTAATCAGGAATACCGGGTGATTCAGGAACCACATTCGGTTCTGTTTCTTCCCCTGCCTTGTCGATTTCAGGATTCACGCTAAGCAGCACCTGATCATACCCGCCATGATAATGGCCTTCAAATTTCGCGATCTTCGGTTTTCCTGTATATGCCGCCGCAGTTCTGATGGCAAGCAAAGTGGCCTCCAAACCTGAATTCGTATACCGGACCATTTCAACTCCGGGGAATAGCGAAATCAATTTTTCAGCCATGACGGTCTCCAGCCTGTGCGGGGTGCCGAATATGGTCGTTCCCGCTTCCTTCATTTGGTTCATCGCTGCTTCATACACCCGCGGATGACCATGACCGAGGATCAACGCTCCATAACAGAGCAGATAATCGATGTATTCATTTCCATCCACATCAATCAGCCTGCTGCCGTCTCCTTTTTCCATCATGATCGGGTGAGGTGCCATATACTTGATATTGGCCGTGACACCTCCGGGGATGACGTTTTTGGCTCTCTCAAATAATTCAGCTGAATTCTTCGTGTCTCGGGACATTAGGTTGAGCTTTTTTTGATGCAAAAGTAAGACCTCCGTTGTTGAATATTTATTTCTTTATTTAGGTTATCATGAAACATTTATTTCATTAAGTTGATACCCCTTTCTGTTATGGAAGATTAATGGTGGTAAAGTTTTTGTAAAAAGTTGAGTACGTTCGGCAAAACACAACCCTCTAAGAAAGCAACCTTGAAATTCAAGATGCTTAACATTTTTTAATTCAAATTCGTAATTAATGAATCAAGGTAATATCTTCTATCCTTTGTGGTTCCTTCGAAGGGGAGGTTCATCTGAGAAAGCAACCTGGCTGCAGTGGAAGGCTTCTTCAAATTCATGAATTTCCTCGTTTCTTTATTGGAAATCGTTGTGTCCATGAGCAGTGCGTAGTCTGTTAAAGCTGCTATATGGGCATCTTTTTGCCTCAATAAACAAAATGAACATTTCCATGTTCCGCTGATTCTTTCCATTGAAAGGGATTTGCACTGGGTGCAATACACTCCGGATCGTACATCCGATTTAGAAAGTTGGAATTGTGACAGGACATCAGGGTCATGAGGGACATGAGATTTAATGAGTCGATTCGCAATTCGGTTCAGCTCTTTGGCAGTAACCACCTGCTTCGTATATTTTACCGATAAGTTTTTTATTACATAGGCTAGCCTTTCGCTGCGAATCAGCTGATTTAAAACCAAATTGTTTTGCGAAGTATTTTTAATGAGAGTATGTGAGTTGGTAAGAATGACACGATATTCAACGGGAATGCCGGGGAAACTCTTTGAAATCAGCCAACTCTCAAGCTTTTCCTTTTGTTTGTATGCCTGGAGGATCGGATCAGGAAAAATGTCTGAAGTATTATTCTTTGTGCGGATCATCTGATTGAATTCAGTGTCAATATATATTTCACCCGCTATATTTTTAACTTCCAAGATCAAAATAAAGTTGGTATGAAGAACCAAAGTATCAATCTGGAAGAAAAATGTTTTATAAGAAAGGCGCAGATTATGCAAAATCAAATACTCTTTATCGGGTAAAAAGCTTAAATGATAATCGAGGGAAATCTCCCCTTTATATCCTGCTTCAAGTTTCCTTAACTCTCCTTCAATCTCTTGTTTTAATGGGTGATTTGGAAGAATCCTTCTTAAGAGGGCATACAACTTAAGGATTTTGATTGGGGGAACGTGCATTTTCTTGATCAATCGACCACTCCTTTTGGAAAAATGAGTTTTTGATAGGGATTGGACAGAAATTTGAAGGCATTTCAGAGCGTGGAGAGTGATGGTGATGAGAATCATCGAGTTTTCTCTAATAATCATCGAGTTTTTAGTGAAAATCATCGAGAAACACCTATTAATCTTCGAGTTTTGCTTAATAATCTTTCAGTTTTATAAATACCGCCTCCTTTTACCATATTATAACAATATGTTCTTTCAAAATACTACAACTTTTTTTCCGAATCGCAGACGATGCTCTAATTAGGCCAAATCTACCATTTTTCAAACGCTTTTACCACTCCCCGAATAAATTAATCATGAGGAAGGAGTGAATTCAAATGGGTAGTTCAATTTGGTTATTTTTTTTAGGCATTCTTTCAGGGTTTGCACTGCTCCGGGTGCCGCTGACAGGATTTTTGGCGCCGATTAACCCGATTGTAGATGTCATTGGGGTATTGGCTGTTCTTTTATTCTCAATCGTTCTCATTCTCAAAGGTGTCATCCATCTGATCGACAGCAGGAGATCATAATGAAAAAGGCCCGTCCCTCACTGCTTTAGTGCAGTTCAGGGACGGGCCTTCACTACGGGCCTTCACTATTGGCCTTCACTTTCTTCATCCATATTTCTTCTGATGCTCCCGCTTCATCTTGAGATAGTCTTCGTCTTCTCTTGCAAGCTTCCATTTCTCTTCAAAAATGGCGGCGGATTCTGCTTTCTCCGAATCGATCTGCCTTTCCTTCACATCCCCGTCTTCATCATATTTCCGGCCGCCTTTATAATTCGCATAGCGGCGGGCTCTGGTGTAGCCCATTTGAAGGAATTTCCGGGCCATGTCCATTCCGACGAAGTCGTCCTTTTCTTTGTAGTCGAGGAACATGTCATAAATTTCATCCGAAGATTCCTTCGCAATATCCGGGGTTTTAAAACGCCAATGCGGCAGGATCTCACTTTTATATGGCTCCACGAGCAGGACCCCCTGCTCTCCCCTGCCGACCCGGTACAATTCCGGTTTTTCCCTGAAATCGGTGGCGTCAAAGTCCAGTGAATAATCGAATGGCATCGTATCATCCTTTTTACTTTTCACCTTACCCGGGTGTTTCCGTTAGTAACCCCTCAAACTGTAAAAAACCTGTATAGAGCAACTCTATACAGGTAAAATCTACTTTTTCGGCTCATCCAGCGCCTGGTACTTAGCCTGATACTTACCGCCATCCGCCACTTCCGAATGGTACAGGGCCTTCATGGCAAAACTTCTCTCCAAGCCTTGTTCATCCATCAATTTCTTTAAACGGTCCTGCAGTTCTTTTTCATCTTTCATCAGCCGTTTCATTTGAGAACGTATATATTTCAAGGGTTTTCAACTCCTTTTTAGCATTACAATGAAGTACCATTATAACAACCTTTTGGGATTAAACAAAGTTTCGCTAGTCTCCTGTATGGATGCTTGATAAAATCATAGATACAGATTAGAAAATGAAACTTATAAATAAGATAAAACACAAATATATATTAGAAGAGACATCGACACCCTTAGACCGGCCATAAATGATACCTATTTTTTATAAAAGAGAGGGATTGTCATGTACAAAATGTATTGCAGGGCTTATCAAACCGCTTATCGGGGCGCTTTATATTTCTTACCATGGCGGAAACCGGAGTTGATCGAAGGGGAAAACAGCCTGTACAGTTTGCCGGCTGTCTTAAAAGACAAAGGGATAAACAGCGTCTTGATTGTCACCGATAGAGGGATTTCTACACTCGGTTTGATGAATGGATTGCTCGATGCGTTAAATGGGGATAAAATCGATTATTCCGTCTATGATAAGACCGTCCCGAATCCGACCATCGATAATATTGAAGAGGCTTTGAACATGTATCACGCAAATAAGTGTGAAGGAATCATCGCCTTTGGCGGGGGGTCTCCGATCGATTGCGCCAAAGCTGTGGGTGCCCGGGTTGTGAGACCGGATAAAACCATCCCTCAGATGAAGGGGCAGCTCAAGGTCAGGAGACAGCTTCCTTTCCTTATTGCCATTCCGACGACGGCCGGTACAGGAAGCGAAGCAACGCTTGCCGCTGTCATTTCGAACCCTGATACCCATGAAAAATATGCAATCAATGACCTGTCGCTGATTCCGCATGCTGCGGTGCTCGACCCCCTGCTTACGATAAAACTTCCTCCGCATATCACGTCGACGACCGGAATGGACGCATTGACACATGCTGTGGAGGCGTACATCGGCAGAAGCAGGACAGCAGAGACCATGGCGTGCAGCAAGCAGGCTGTAAAACTGATATTCAACAATCTATATGAGGCCTTTTCCAACGGAGAGAATATCAAGGCCCGGACGAATATGCAGAAAGCCTCCTATCTGGCGGGCATTGCGTTCACGCGTGCCTACGTCGGATATGTGCATGCCATCGCTCATACCCTCGGCGGATTCTACTCGACTCCCCATGGGCTGGCTAACGCAGTCATCCTTCCTTATGTCCTCGAGTATTACGGGGAATCGATTCATCAGCCATTGGCAGAATTGGCGGACGCAGCCGGCATCGGCGGAAATTCCGATACGGCCAGTCAAAAGGCTATCGCATTCATTGAAGCCATCAAAAAGCTCAACAGAGACATGAACATCCCCACTAAAATAACCGGTATTTCAGACAGTGATATCCCGCTCATGATTAAACGGGCTTTGACAGAAGCCAATCCGTTTTATCCGGTTCCAAAGATTCTTTCGGAAAACGACATGAACATTCTTTATGAAATGATCAGGGAACAGCAGCAGAGTATCGTATAATTCTGCAAATAGAATAGACGTTTTTATTAAACCCACTTTCCCATCTCATGTAAAAAGGTGCCCATCCAAAACGGATGAGCACCTTCTTTAATTATTTTACTTTCGCCACGATCTTCCCTTTTACATGGCGTTCCGACAAACGGATAAGCGCCTCCGGAACCTCATCGAGCCCAATGACCTCTTTTAACATCGCATCCAATTTTCCCTGCTCCAGGAGTAACATCATGTGATCACCTATGACGGCAAAATCCTTCTGAGCAAGCACGTCATTGGATTGGTGGCCGGCCCCCAGGGCAATTTCATGATATGAAATGACCTTGGTGAATGGTTTTACTTTTGTAAAATCAGGCAAGCCTGCGATGTAGACGATATGTCCCATGTAAGCGAGCATGTCCAGCGAGCCGGTTGCACTCTGCCTGCTGACCGCATCAACGACCGCATCCACTCCGCGGCCATCCGTGATCTCCATCACCCTTGCCGTCACATCCTCCTCACGATAGTCGATGACGTAGTCCGCTCCAAGTGATGACACATACTGATGGTTGTGTGAGGATGCCGTGGAAATCACTGTTTTTCCTGCGAGTTTCGCCAGCTGGACACCGAATCCGCCCACTCCGCCGGCACCGCCATGGATCAGGATCGTGTTCATTTGATCCATCGGCAGTTTGCGGTGTAGTGCCTGATAAGCTGTGTAGCCTGCAGTCGGCAGGGCAGCCGCTTCTTCAAACGAAATGGCGTCTGGAATTTTAGATGCTGTGTGCGCACTGATCAGCGTAAATTCTGCAAAACCACCTTTTTTCGTTAAATCCCCGTGGAAGACGAGACGGTCACCCGGTTCCCAGCCAGTCACACCTTCACCAACTCCTGCAACAACACCGGCTACATCCAGCCCGAGGATATGCGGATAAGACCAGCTCGGAATCCCGTTTGTCCCCGTCTTATAATCAACCGGATTCAATCCGACAGCATGCACTTCTACTAACAGCTCCCCGTTCCCGGGACTGGGTGCATCGATTTCTTCCACTTTCATGTCTTTCCATAAACCTTTATCTTTTAAAAGCAATGCTTTCATATTTGGCCACTCCTATAATCATTTGTATCTTGTCTCAAGGTATATGATAACTACTGTCAACGAGTGAAACAAGCAGGCACTATTTTGTAACCTACTTACCCTTTGGATACCTTGTGCTGAACTTTATGGAAAAGGAAAGGACTTGTCCCAAATCGACAAGTCCTTTTTCAAATCGTTATCTCCTCTCCAACGGAAGCGTCATGCAGCGGATGCCGCCTCCCCCTTTTTCCAATTCATTCACTTCTACTTCTACAATCATTTTGTTCTTTAATTTTGGGTGGTCATGCAAGATACTCTTGTTCATTTTGTTACTGACAAGGAGTGTTTCCGGGTTCAGATTCAAGAAGTTAATATCTGCAACGGTGTGCTTTACTTTGTCAGTCCACAGTACATCGAATCCATGGCGGTTCAGGAATTCCTCCGTCATCCTGTACGTGGCGTTTTTTTCTGTGATGATCTGTACTGGAAACAGCCGCATGTAGCTTTTAGAGATCATAAGATCAGGTCCTGCCACATTGCAATTCATATCAAGATGCATCGTTTCAGTCTTCCGGGGCAGATCGATTACTCCAATTTCAGAGAATCCCGCTTCCAAGATCTTTTCTTTCATCACTTCCAGACTCTCGATGCTCGTTCTGAGGCCAGTGTTGATAAACACGGCATCTTTATTCAATACTAATACGTCGCCATTTTCCCAGGCCTTAACCCGGTTATTATCTTCTATTGAGAATGTCTTCTCGTCAAACCACTGTTGGAGGATCTGATGACAGTGAATATATTCCGGCATTCTCATCGTCGACCCCGCAACTCCCGGGATCAGCTTATTCCCGAAGACACAAGCGTGGTCACGGACAAATACCCGATTGATGAGCTGATGATTGAGTTCTGCGTGTTCACCGTTTAAATAGGTGGAATAATCGATTACCCTTACTCCGGCACGTTCCATAGCCTGTACCATTTTTTCATGATTTTCACGTGCCTTTTCCTGCTTAACAGGTTTTTCCCAGCCGACATAATCCGCGGTGCGCTGATCTGGGACATCTATTGTTGTAGGCGAGCAAACAACGACCGTTTTTAATTCTTCGTGTTCACTCCAGCAGTTTGGATATATGTTGAGCATTCGCGGACCTCCTTTTGATTACCCCTTTACTTTCTCCTTTATTTATGAAAAACATTCGGCAAGTGCACCGATTCAGAAAATGAATGTGAGGCCGTATATTGGAGGAGTTTTCTGATGAGGGGTATGGGGTATCCTGAAATGTTTATGAGTGAAAATTTTATTTTATGAGCGAAATCCACGATATATGCGCGAAATTTTCATTTTATGCGCGAAATCGGGAATTTATGCTCGAATTAAAGATTATTCGACAAATCGAAGACGCATATACCCATCACTGTATACAGACCGCAACCCTATATAAAAAAGAGCCAAAGCAGACGCTTCAACTCTTGATCCTTTTTTGGCTATTCATAAATGGGCACTTCGAAAGTGACGAATCATCATCACTGAGGAAGTACTGCTGCCATTCGTGGTTATCCTCCTGTCCGTACCATTTAAGGCTCGGGTGCACATCGATTTCATCGTATTCCACCAGCCGTTTCCGGATCACTTTTTTCAATTTCTGACCGAAGGCGGTGGAGGAATTGATTTCATCAAATACCCAGCGCGGCTGAAAGGCGATGAGGAAATAAGGAAAATGCCGGCTTTTTCTTATTTTATGTGCAGGCGTAGCACAAAACGCAAAGTATGGCTCACCGCCAAAGCAAAATTCCCAAGTATGATGATGGGGATCTCTTGAGATATCTTTCGGCCAAGGTGTTTCATCAAGATCATGCACCTTGTTCAATACTGTCCAGAACAAGTCCTGATAGTTATCAATATTTGCCCCTTCCAAACCTTCTGAGTGAAAGAAAACTACCAGTGAAGCATAATTCCCGGTATCCCTTGAGATTTCTCCATAATCCTTAAGCAGCGAAGCGAGCTGTTCAATGGATCCGGGTGTTCTCGGGTCATCCGCAAACCCAAATCGCAGCATATCTCTTTGAAACCCCTGTTTCCCCGGTACACATGGATATGGACGCTGTTCATCACACATCATGTCTGAGAAATCGGTGTAGGCAGACTGCTGCCATGGGGTAAGTTCATCTATATGTTTGTCGATCCAGTTTTTTGAAAGTAACATCGGACAAATCCCTCCTAAAAGACTACACACTATCCTATTAGGAGGTGTTCGATTGGGTGTCTGTCTATGCTCCGAGTATGATCCCGGCAGCCTTCACACCAAAATAAATCCCGAATCCGATCAGGACGATGCCGGAGATGATCGAGATCCACCGAATGATGTTTTGATTGAACCATCTCCTGGTTCCTGCCGCGACAGACGCCATCGCGAAATCCCAAAGCGTAATCCCCAGGAAAATCCCCATACTGTATATCAATATTTGCCCGCCTTGATATTTACTGGAGGTCTCGGCCAGGATCGACCCGTAAATCCCGAGCCAGAACAAAATACTCAGGGGATTTGAAATCGCCATTAGAAAACCGGTACGAAACGCCTTCGCTTTCGTTTCCCGTCCTCTATGTTGATGCTGCTGAGCGGCAGCACCAGCCTTCACCACACTTTCAATCCCTGTATAAACGAGCACAAAAAAACCGAACAGCCATAAAAACAATTGAACGATAGGCATGTCCGCAAACTGAGCGAGACCGAAATAGATGAGGAGCATGAATATGGCATCCGCCGCCATGCCGCCTACTCCTACAAGCCATGCATGCCAGAACCCGAACCGGATCCCCTTGTCCAATTGGAGTGCATTGATCGGGCCCATCGGTGCTGACAGCGATAATCCCAATGCAATATAACTGATGAATACGCTCATTCTTCAAAACCACCTCTACATTACTTCTCCCTATTATATTCGGACGGGCCCTCATGTATTAGTCTCTGGTGATATTGACTGTTTTTTAAAAAAAGGCAGTTTTCAAAAGGATTAAAAAAGACCCCAGACGAGGTCTAATTTTCTTTTCTAATGATTAACTTTTTTAAAATCATATAAATTGTCAAGTAGATTATCAAGAGAATACTGAAATCAACCAATAGCAATAACAAATCAAATTGATCAGTAACCCAATTATAATCAGTACCGAATAGAGAATGTGTCCAATCGGAAACAATATCAGATATCAAGAGACTAATAAAAATTATTATGAGTTCGGTCAAGAACATCACCCCCTTGTAAAAGGAAGTTTCCATTTTTTAGATATTATTATTTTATCAGAAAATTCACTATTTACATATATATACTTTTTATTTTAAATAAGATTCTTCTAGAAAAAAGCCTTTTAAAAACTGCAAAGGAATTCCATACATGATTCCATCTCCAAAGGGAAATCTAACACCGATGTCAACGACTAAGGAGGGAAACATCATGTTCAATCAACAAAATAACCAGCAAAACCAAACTCAAAACAATCCCCAGCAGGGAATGAATCAAATGAATACAAACCATGGCGGCCACGAATTATTTGACGCACATGAGATCATTGCAGGGATCATCAGCATGCTCGATCAGTATCAAATGTATGATCAGCACATCCAGGATCCCGAGCTGAAAGATATCGTCAAACGCCAGACTGCCTTTGTGACGACCATGTACAATACGATCGTCGGAAGCTTTTCCACAGGCCGCGATCCCCAAGTGCCGACCCAGCAATATAAAATGACGCAAAACAATGACACGGTTTATGGAATCAAACCGGGACAGCCAAAGAAACCGAACCAATCAGTCAACGACCTGTCAGACAAAGGACTGTCAGCTTACATGCTCGGGCAAACGAAATCACTCGCTTCCCTGCTTGCGATGACTGCCCTTGAGATGACCAATCCGGTCCTGCGCCGTGTCGTAGCGGACAGCGTTCCGAACTTCATCGAGATGAGCTACGAAATTTTCTTGTACCAGAATAAGCACGGATATTACCAGGTACCGCAGCTGAACAACCAGGACATGACGGCGATGCTTCAAAGCTACACAACGGTCCCTCAACAGCCTGGCAACATGCCTCACTAAAGCAGTGTGGGACGCGGGGACTCAGTCCTGCGTCCCATTTCAATTTAATGCCGGGACACGAAACCTGTCCCGGTGTCCCTTTTTTACGAAGGAATGGAAGCTTTCACTTCTTTTATTTCTTTTGCATCGGTTACGTTGGACGCCAAGGATCTGGTGATCAAGTAGTAAAGGAAAGTACCCGTAAGTCCAAGAGCCAGCAAGATGCCTCCCATCATCAGGGGACTGATCCATTCGCCGATGATGATCAGAAGCGATGCGATGATCATCGCCCCGTAAAACGTCAGACTGTAAAATGCCATGTAAGTGCTGCGGGCATTCGAAGGTGCAAGGTCACCGATCATCGCCTGTTTGACAGGAACATACATAAGTTCACCTATCGTCCCGACAAAAATGATGATAAAAAGAAACAAGATACTGTTGGTGAAAGCAAGTGCACTGAAGCTGACAGAAAAAATGAACATTCCCGTTACGAGTGTCCAGCGGTCCTTCCATTTTTTAAACAAGAATAAGACAACAGCGGACAAAAGGACGACCAGAAGTGTATTTTCTGTTTTGAGAAATCCAAGTACCTTTGTGCCGTCGATCGTGAAGTCAAAGCCTAAGAGGGAAGCGCCTTGCTCGGGTATATCCCTTTCCAGGCGGATCCCGATATAGTTGGTCAATGATTGTTCCAAAGTAAAAATGAACACAGCCCCTATGATGTAAAACATGAAAAGTTTGTCTTTCAAAACGGCTGAATAGCTGTGGAAGAGTTCTAAAGGTGAAGATTTGGGTGGTGCTGTTGAAGTTGCCTTCGAAATTGGCGTGTAGGTTTCTGAGATGAAGAAGATGGTGATGACAACTGATAAAAGGGAGATGACCGAAATTCCAATAAACAGTTCGAACAAATAACTCTTAAACAAGAATGCGCCGATGATGCCCCCGAGTGCCGTGGCAAGATTCCCCAGCCAGTAGCTGATCGTGAACACGAGCTTTCTCGATTCTGAATCCGTCACATCGATGATCATCGCCTGGGCAGCCGGCTGAAACATCCCGCCTGCAAACATGTTGAGCAGAAAAAAAGCAGCCGATACATACGGAAGGTCGAACCAGGGAGAGTTGCAAAAAGCAATGAACAGATATGTAATCAACACACCTGCCTCAGAATAAATCATGATCTTCCTGCGTCCGATCCTATCTGATATGTGCCCGCCGATAAATCCCCCGATCACTCCGCTGATGACAATCAAAATGAGAATGACGCCTGTGACGGCTGCCCCGATTTTTTGTGAAAAATAAATGGCCAGGAACGGAATGACGGCCATGGACACAAGTCCGCCCAGGAACTGCATGCCAAGCCGTAATTTGATGTTGGGATGGATGTCCCGCAGTTTCATCGCATTTCCTCCCTTGCGTTCGGTACCGGTCCAAACAGCCGAAGTGCCTGTATTTTCATATCGCTCCATACCAAGTTGGTATAGTCATCGACAAATGTCAACCGCATCCCGTTGATCAGGGATAAATACGACTGGGCGATCAAAGGCGGTTCATCCTTGTAGAAGAGCCCCATCTCCTGCCCTTCGGCGATTACCGGATAGATTTTATCGATGAATACATTGACAAAATCATCAAGCTCATTAAATAGCACCGGATACCTCTCAGGTCTAGCAAGCACCTGCTGGATCAGACGCAGATAATCCTTGCTCTTTGAAAATATATCAGCCTGGCAATGGATCATTTGTTTTATCATCTCCATTGGATTTCCACTGTAGCGTTCTTCTATTTCATAAAAATAAGGCTTTATCTCTTCGAGGGGCTCCAGGACAGCAGCCTGAAACAGGACTTCCTTTGTTTCAAAATACGTAAAAACGGACCCGAAGCTGACCCCTGCTTCCTTAGCGACAGCAGCAATTGGAGTCTCTGCAAACCCATTCTCGCTGAACAGTTTTACAGCAGCCTGAAGAATCACCGCTCTTTTCCGTTTCTTTTTTTCTTCTAGTGAAAGTGAAGCAGACATGTGAAATCTCTCCCTTTTAAAAATTGATTGATTAATCAATCATTATATTATTGTAATTTACTTCCAAAGTCAACACCCTTTCTTACATGAAAATTCGACAAAACCCATTCTATTAAAAGCAGCCCTTTTCAAACCCTTTACTGCAAATGAATAAGATAGATTAATGGACCGCCTATTGTTAACCAAATCTTTAATCCCATGTAACTTTCTATTATTAATTACCCTCTAGTATGGTGGTGTATCAACAATATGTTTGGAGGTTTTATGCCATGTACCGCCCATTTGTAAAAACGGCCATTGTATCTGCCCTGTCACTCTCTACTGTACTTTCAATTTTGCCAGCAGGGGAAGATGTACAGGCCAACACATCTCAAGAGACACTTTCAATAGGAGAGTCCGACTTGCCAGAATCACGAATTACTAAACAAGTAACCAAAGGTGTTACCCATACCGACATTACTAGAGGCTATTATTCAAAGAAAGCCTATTATACGGTGGATGTATCTTTCTTTGAAACAAGGGGACAAGCAAACTCTCTGTTACATGAGCTGAAAGAAAAAGGGTACGATGCAACGCTTCATGAAGTAAAAAATAAACAGTCTAAATATACAGATGTTGAAGAAAAAGAAATTGGTTATGTGGTTCGTTCGGGTGAGTTTGAAAATGAGAATGGAGCAAAAGAACACGCTGATCAATTGAGTACAAGTGGTTATGAAAAAGCAAAGGTCACTTTTTCAGAATATGACGGGACCACCAAAACAACAGGACCATGGAAGATTGATGTACTTGAAATCGATCCGTCAACATTTGAAGGTGAACTGACGAACGTCCTGGCAAATGATGAAATTACCGGACGTGAAACGGTTTCCTCCATGGCTGAACGGAATCAAGCTTTAGCTGGGATGAATGGCGGCTACTTTGTCGTAGGTCCAAACGATGGTGTACCCGGGGATCCGGCTGGGATATCAGTTGTCGACGGCCAATTGGTCAGCGAAGCGATTGGAGAGCGCACAAGTCTTCTTCTTTCGGGGAACGAAGCAAAGATTGCAGAAACGTCGACTACATCACATGTAAAAACGAAAAACGGAGAAACGGCTGTGATTGACGGAATCAACCGAAAGCCTGGATTGATCAGGAGCTGCGGCGGGGTCGATGACACGGAAACCAATCAGCCAAAGCATGATGTGACCTGTACTGATCCAGAGGAAATCATCGAATATAACGCTTATTTCGGAGATACAACTCCTAAAGGAGAAGGCTTCGAAGTTGTGCTGAATGCAAGTGGAGAAGTGGTTGAGACTTACTCCCAGAGGGGCCATAACATCCCAGAGAGCGGAATCGTCCTCTCAGCAACAGGTGACCGGGCAGAATGGCTGAAACACAATGTTTCAAAAGGAGAAACATTAACGATCAACCAAAACATCACGGCTGATGAGAAGCAGTTGAAAACCCCATCAAATTTAGATATCATCGGCGGGGCACCTCAACTACTAGATGAAGGAAAGATCGATATTCAGGCAAAAGAAGAAGGCTTTGCATGGAGCAATGATTTCTACTATCATTTTGCACAATATCGTCATCCAAGATCGTTTGCAGGGATCAAGGAAAACGGAAATATTTTGCTTGTCACCGTTGAAGGCCGCAGCCCTGAAGAGAGCATTGGAGTCAGTTTCCTGGAGAGTGCCCAAATACTTCAGTCCCTTGGGGCCGTTAAAGGATTGAACCTTGATGGTGGAGGTTCATCAGCGATGGTCGTTGATGACAAGCTGGTCAACCAGCCTTCAGATCCCACTGGTGAACGCCCGGTATCAGATGGGATTTTCATACTAGAATAATGGATACGAAAGGTCAGGCACATTACCGTGCCTGACCTTTATGATTGTTATCTCCTTTGATGGCCGTTCTATTCGTTCCCCAATATAAAAGGAAGCTTCTGCTTTAAGAAGCTTCCTTTTTCATGTTTCCTCTATTTAACCATTGGGACAACAAACCTGTCCCCATGTCCCGTTTTTAGTGCATGCTGTTCATGACCCAGACGGATCCGGCTACGATGACGATGGCGATGAAGCTGGCGGAGAGCATTTTGCCGACCTGCCATTTTCCTTCTCCTTCATTTACGTGCATGAACATGAACAGCTGGATTGCCGCTTGCAGGAATGCAAGGACGAAGACAATGGCCACGATGGTTCCGCGGGCAAGGTCTGTGTATAGTCCCCACCAGACTGCGAGGAAGGTCAATCCTACTGACAATAGAAATCCAATGATTTGAGTCCAAGGTATACGGCTGTGGTTTGATGTGTTATTTGACATTTTATCCCACCATCCCTAACAAGTACACGCTTGTAAACACGAAGATCCATACGAAATCAAGGAAGTGCCAGTACAAGCTGGATACAAATAGTTTTTTCGCGGTATCAGGGTTCAATCCCTGTTTCTTCACCTGGAACATGACAAGGATGATCCAGAGAATACCTAATGAAACGTGGAGACCATGCGTCCCGGTCAACAGATAGAAGGAAGACCAGTATGCATTGGTTCCCATCGTCGCTCCTTCATGAATGAGGTGAAGGAACTCGGCTATCTCCATGTAGAGGAATCCTGCACCGAAGAGCAGTGTGATGATCAGCCAGATCATCATTCCTTTGACATTTCTTCTTCTTAATTCATTTATCGATAAACCTGACGTGAAACTACTGATTAACAATAGCAGCGTCATGATGATCGTATTCTTCAGATCAAACACTTCACCTGGCAGCGGACCGCCGACCGTTCCGCTTTCAAGGGCAAAGAACGTGGCAAAAATGGTGGCAAAGAGCGCCATTTCCGCTCCGATAAAAATCCAGAAACCGAAAATATTCAGCTTCCCGATTTCCGATTGATATTCCAGTGGCGTGTTTGGATTTACATTTGTACTATGTGCCATACTCACGCCTCCCTCTTGAACCGATTTTCAGTCTTTTCTATTTCATCCACACTTACATAATAGCCTTTATCATACGAGTGTGAAGTCAGTGAACGATGTGCCATGGTTCCGATGATACCCACAAGTCCAAGGATCGCCATCCACCATAGCTCGAACACCAATCCGAATCCTGCGACAAAGAAGAGACCCGACATGATGAACGGCACCCCTGCATTGTTCGGCATGTGAATCGGTTTGTATTCCGGATCTTCAGGCTTGCCTGATTCCTTCCATTCCTGTTTCATGTAATGGAATGCATCCACACCCTTCACTTCAGGTACGTGTGCAAAGTTGTAGTGTGGAGGGATCGCTGAGCTTGTTGCCCACTCAAGTGTGCGGCCATCCCAAGCATCTCCTGAAACCTCTCTCTTCGCATAACGGTAGCTGTAATACACGTTGTACACGATGATCATGAATCCTACACCCATACCGAATGCACCGACAGAAGAAATGACATTCAATGCTGTCCATCCGTCTTCAGGTCCGTACGTGTACACACGTCTTGGCATACCGGCGAATCCTAATACGAATTGCGGCAAGAAACATACGTTGAAACCGATTGAGAAGAACCAGAAAGCCCATTTCCCGATTCGCTCGTTCATCTTGATTCCGAACATCTTCGGATACCAGTAGACGAGTCCTGCGAAGCAGGCAAAAACAACACCGGCAATCAGCGTGTAGTGGAAGTGAGCAACCAAGAAATAGTTGTTGTGATACTGGAAGTCAGCTGCGGCCATACCGAGCATGACCCCTGTCACTCCACCGATCAGGAATGTCGGGATGAATGCAACAGACCACATCATCGCGGTCGTAAATTCAATCCGTCCCTTATAAAGGGTCCCCAGCCAGTTGAATATCTTGATACCGGTCGGGATGGCAATCGCCATCGTCGAAATCGAGAATACACTGTTCACTGCCGCACTTCCGCCCATCGTGAAGAAGTGGTGGACCCACACGACGAAACTCAATAATGAAATGGCAGCAAGTGAGATGATCATCGATTTATAACCAAATAATGTCTTTCTTGCAAAAGTAGCAATGATTTCTGAGAAGATACCGAAAGCCGGTAAAATAACGATATACACTTCCGGGTGTCCCCATAACCAGAACAGGTTCGACCAAAGCATCGGATTCCCGCCGTCGGTCAGCGTAAAGAAGTGTGTGCCGAACAAACGGTCAAATGTCATCAGTGCAAGTGTCACTGTCAAGATCGGGAATGCAAACACGATGATGAATGCAGTGATCAATGTCGTCCACGTGAACATCGGCATGCGAAGGAGCGTCATACCCGGCGCACGCATCTTAATGATCGTGACAACAAAGTTGATACCTGTCAGTAACGTACCGATCCCTGAAATCTGCAATCCGAGTAGATAATAGTTGATACCCGGACCAGGGCTTCCTTCAATCGCAAGCGGCGCATAGTTCGTCCACCCGGCATCCGGTGAACCACCAAATACGAATGACATATTGAACAGGATCGCCCCGAACATGAATGACCAGAAACTAAGGTTATTCAAGTAAGGGAATGCAACGTCCCTTGCACCAATTTGTAAAGGTACAACAACGTTCATCAATCCAAGTAAGAATGGCATCGCCATGAAAAGGATCATGATCGTACCATGAGTCGTAAAGATTTCGTTATAGTGCTGTGATGATAAAAATTCGTTATTCGGCACCGTCAATTGTGCCCTCATCAATAGTGCATCGACCCCTCCGCGGAAGAGCATGACCAATGCAGCGAGAATATACATGATACCTATCTTTTTATGATCAACACTCGTGATCCAGTCGTTCCAAAGCCATTTCCACTTTTTAAAATATGTCAGTGTGGCGACAATCCCGATTACTGTGAATACAATCGAAATATTTGCTCCAAGGATCAACGGATCATTGAGGATTAAATTATCCTTGATAAAATCAAACATCTAGAGTGGTCCTCCTTTCTTAATGCTCGTGTCCTTCTTGTTTTTCTTTGTCTTCAGAATGCCCATCATGACTTTCTTGATCTTGATGGTTTTCGTGGTCACTTCCGTGGTCACCGTGCCCACTATGGGTGGATTCGGCATCCGCATCCGCACCATGCGATCTTTCAGTGACGCCGTATTTCTCACGGATCGCAAATGCATATTCAGAATTCTTGCCATGATCGACAATGGACAAGTGAGTGGAGGAGAATGTCATCTTTTCAACATGCCCAGGCAGAATAAGCTGTTCATATTCTTTTTCGGTAAGCTTCGGTTCATTGGCCTGAACATCTTTTACCCACGTCTCATACTTTCCTTCTTCCATCGCAACAAAATCAAACTTCTGGTGTGTCATTCCCTCACCGGTGAAGTTTGAGTTACGTCCATCGTATGTTCCCGGCTCATCAGCCTGTAAGTATAAATCATTCACCATTCCAGGCATTCCATAAATTTGACCGCCGATTTGCGGCACCCAGAATGAAGCCATGGAGTCTGCAGCTGTCACCTTGAACAAAATCGGGTGATCTTCCGGCACATTGACATAGTTCACCGTCTCGATCCCTTCCTCCGGATAACTGAAGATCCATTTCCAGTCGACAGCCGTAGCATGAATCACTATCGGCTCTTTATGAGCAGTCGCTTTAGGAGCCTCTTTTAACTCATACAGTGCCTTCGTATTCGGAATCGACAAAGCGATGACGATCAATACAGGAATCAGCGTCCAGATGATCTCAAGCTTCGTGCTTCCATGCATCTCAGGCTTATAATCACCATTCCGGCTGCTTCGATATCTTAATAGAATAAATGTAAAGAATGATAGAACAACGATCATAATGCCAAGCATGTAATAAATCGACAGCATGATCAGGTCTTTCTGTACGACCCCTACAGGTCCCTTCGGATCGAGAATGATCATCTCACTTCCCGAACTGAAAATGATGATGAAAAATAAAGAAACCAAACTTATCAAAACAATCAAGTATGGCTTGAATTTATCAAACAAAGGGTTCACCTTCCTTTATCTCGTATTTATCAGTTGTAGCACCATATTATCAAATTCTTTAAAGAAGGTACCCTCATTTAACCTAACTGTAACCTGATTTTCGAAATTTAGACGAAAGTTATTCACAAAACGGTAACAATGTTGGAAAGAAATGTTCTTATGGCAAAAAAATAACTCTCAACATTATTTTTGAATAACGTTGAGAGCGTTTTATGAATAAAATATTCCGAATAATAAAGATTTACAAAGCATCCTCACTTCTGCCATTCACCTTCTATTAAGAAGTTCAAAGGCAATAATAAAGGACACTTTTTTATAACCTTCAAAAAATCATAAATAGGAAGCTCTTTTTAAAGAACAAGCCCCGGCAGCTTCCTTTAGTTTTGGAGAATAATAGCTGAGCTTTTTGATGAAATAACAGGTTTCCGGAAAGTGATGCTCTAAGAATCGAAGGGTCGTTTTATTCAGCAGTTTCTTTTTATCGTACTTTTCAACCATTCCGGAGATATACTGACTCATCTCCAAAGTCGTCTGCCCAACTTCAAGTGCAAATTCCCTCTGTCTGGCAAATCCCGGCTGTTTAAATCTGAGATACCCCTTCAGATGCCGGTTTTGAATGATATATACCTGATATTGGTCAATATACGCCTCTGCCCGCATGCTGGCACCTATCTCAATCGGATCCAGCAAGTTTTGGAATAATAACACGTGCCCCAGCTGATCTTCCAGCCACAAATCCATCAAATCCACCAGAGGAAGAGGCTCCGGCTTTTCCCCTTTCAGCAGATATCCCAGAAACCGCAAGTATTCCTGGTTCTCTGCAAGCGTGCCGTTCAAGTAAGTTGGTGAAAAATCCAGGTTTACCTTATTATCGATTCTTAACGATTGCAGCATTCCCTCGAATTCAAAGTAGCCTTTTGCCACCGGCCATACTCTGGTTGAAAACTGAACCATGACTTCATCCCCATGACCGGCTGTACGAGGAACATGATTCAATAATTCGATCAGCTCCCCAAATAGCTGAATGTACTGCTGTGAAGCATCCACATACTCTTCTTCTACTACAGATAAGTGGTCCCTGATGAAATAGGCATGATCCTGTAAAACTTCGAGCCAGAATAAATGCTCCTCCCAGATCGAGATCATTTGATTAGCCACATCTTTACCTCCTTTTTATTATGTATATATTTAGTTAGGAGGTAAAAAAGAAGGATTCATTTACAACTTTCATGCTATGAAAAGTTCCCGAGCAAGGATACATAAAATTTTCATAAAAAAGGAAAAATAGATGTACGACTATGATGTAAAGGGTGTCCTTTCATGAAAAATAGAACACTGATGATAACGTTAATGGCCCTGCTCCCCTGGTTATCCATCCCGTTTCTGGACAATAAAACGTTCAAAAGATTTTTACCAGGCACACTTTTTATGAGCGTATATCTTCTGGCAGAAGGCACTATAGCAACGAAAAGGAAATGGTGGTGGTTCCCTTTCCACGTAAAACCGAACGTAGCAGCTGAACTTCCTCTGATACTGGGTCCTTTCTTTGTTGGTTCACTTTGGATATTTAAATTCACGTATGGCAGATTCTTAATGTATTTCCTCCTGAACTTGATCGTTGATTCTTTTTTCACCACGATCATGCTGAATTGGTTTAAGAAAATCGGGTATGTCACCTTGATCAGGTTTACCAGAATACAGCTATCGTTACTCTTTTTACTGAAATCATTATCCATGTATGGGTTTCAATATTTATATGAAAGATTTTTTTCCAGCAGGATGAAAAATGACGAACAAATGGAAAGTATCCCGAAAAGGTAACTGCATAAAATAAACCTCTCATCGCAGTCGGACGATAAGAGGTTTTATATGCCATTACTATTTTCGTATATTATATTTCCACGCTTTATCTTTATCCATCATCTTCTTCGCAGCATATATCAGTATGAACTGAACGACTATGATCGGCAGCCCCATCAGGCCGGAGATCACTTCAAGCGGCGCCAGCCCGCCGATGCGCATCAGTAATAAAGCAAGGGCTGCGATTACTCCTGCAATCACGATGCGGAGCAGCTTGGCAGGTTCATGTTCACTCATATCCCTCGTACTTGTATAGGCCGCTACGGTATAGGTAGTCGAATCAAGTGTAGTCGTGAGGAATATCAGTGCTACGATCATAAAGATCACAATCATGATGCCGCCGATAGGCAGGGTATTAAGGATCTCGGGGATCGCCGCCATCCGTTCATCCTGCTTGACAAGCTGCAGGATGGACAGCTCCCCTGTCAAATAGCGATGAACCCCCAATCCGCCCAGAACACCTGTCGCTATCCAGGAAATCAGGGTCGGTGCCAAGAGATAGGTAAGGATCATCTCTTTGATCGTGCGCCCCCTGGAAATCTTAGCGGCAAACACACTGTGCAGCATGGCCCATGTTGCACTATAGGCAAACCAGAACACAGTATTGCTCTGTATATGGGATGCCACTCCCTGGTGCACGGAATCCGTATTTAAAGAAAATGTAAGATAATGACTGAATAAAAATGAAACACTGTCGGTGAAATAATTTAAAATAAAGACGCCTGGTCCTGCAACAAGGACTAAAATCGCAAAAAATCCAGCCAAATACATATTGAATGTACTTAAGCGTTTAATACCCTTCTCGATTCCCAAATACGCACTGAGTGAAAATAAGAATACCCAGATAACAGTGACGATGATCGTCATTCCAAAGGTTACTTCCATATTTAATAGTGCTGATAAATTATGTGTAATGATCGGAGCCCCGAGCCCAAGTGTCACGGCGGCACCTGTCAAAATACTGATAAGGAATAAGATATCGAGGACCTTTCCGCCCCATCCATCAGTAAACGGGTTACCAAACAGAACCCTGCATGCTTCTGAAATTCTCATTAATGGCCGCTTCTGAACATGAAGAACATATCCCATTGCCGGCGCAATCATCACAAATATCGCGAACACCTGAAATCCCCAGAGGAACATGCTGTAGGAATTACCCCACAATAAAGACTCGGCAGATCCGGGGTCCACTCCAGCAGGCGGATCATTTGCCACTGACGTCCACTGCAGCATCCCCGTTCTCATAATCGTCGATCCGATCCCCATCGCAATCAGAATCGACGCATATTCGAATAACGTAAAGCGGGGCTTCTCAGCCGGATCTCCTAAGACCACCTGTCCGTATTTTGAAAAAGAAAAATACAATGCCGCTCCTACTAGGATCACCCCATACCAAAGGTAGCCCCAGCTGAATACGTCTACAATAAAATTAAAAATGGAGTTCAGCAGCTCCAAAGACTCTGCCTCATAAAAGGCAAAGGGAATACTGATCCCTATTACAATCAGTAATGAGGGAAGAAAAATTCTGTAATCGATCAAATGCTTATTACCCATTGAAACCTAAGTCCTCCTCTTTCAGTAAATCTACGCCTATTTCCCTATATTCCATTACCCTTTCTTACTAGATAAAAACTGATAATTTGAAGAAAAATAAATCCATGGCCATTTTCGACAAGAATCATGACATGAAAAGCATTTATTAGAATTAAAAATTGCCTGAAGTACATATAGTGTAACGATGAAGAAAGGCGGGATTATACATGAGCGAGTTACAGAAATTATTGGATGGCATGGACCGGCGGGCTTTGCTTTTAATCGAGGAATGGAACAAAGCATGCGATCTCAACCAACTTCCGGTTTGCGAAGAGACTACACAATACAGCGACCAATTGGACGATTTCCTCAATCACTTAGAACAAATCAAAATGAACCGCAACATGTTTGATCATCATACGGCACATCAACTGGAACTAACTTGCACCAGTTTAACCGAACAATGGAAAACACTATGGGACTTACGGGAAACATATGAAGAGAGAAGCCACTCCCCTGTTCCCATTGGCAACCATACACTTCCCCCACTCCCTTATTCCTATGATGCCCTCGAACCTTACATTGACAGGAGAATCATGAGACTTCATCACGATAAACATCATCAAAGCTATGTAGATGGACTCAATAAAGCCGAAAAGGAAATGGAGAAAGCCAGAAGGAACAATGATTATTCATTGATCAAGCATTGGGAACGGGAAGCGGCATTCAATGGTGCGGGGCATTATTTGCATACAATCTTCTGGAACGTAATGAAACCTCAAGGCGGCGGAAAACCTAAAGGTGCCCTTTTATCTGAAATCAATCAGTCGTTTGGAAGTTTCGATCAATTCAAGCGTCATTTTTCAGAAGCCGCGAAAAAAGTGGAAGCGGTCGGATGGGCGATTCTCGTATGGGCACCGCGATCACAACGCCTTGAAATACTGCAGGCGGAGAAACATCAAAACCTGAGCCAATGGGACGTCATTCCTCTCCTCGTGCTGGATGTCTGGGAGCACGCCTATTACTTGCAATATGAAAATAACAGAGGAAAATATGTAGATAATTGGTGGAATGTCGTCAATTGGAACGAAGTTGAAAAACGTTACAACGAAGCCAGAAAAGTAAAATGGAAGGCTTATTGATCAGTAAAGTGAAACCTTCACTCAGTCGGGTGTTCCTTTATCCGAACATTTACCAGCAGGTTCACCCACTACAATACTGGTCATGGTGCCAATAAAAGCACTGCCGATAATATCAGATGGATAATGGTGCCCCAGCCAAATACGAGAAATACCTGTCAACAATGATAATAGCCACATCACTGATCCAAAGGCACGGTCATAAAGACAGATAGAAGTAGATACGGCAAACACAAGCAGGGTATGCTTACTTGGAAATGAAGAATCCATTTTTGAGGGGATGAGTATGCCCACCCTTCGTTTGACAAATGGACGCGGCTTAAAGTAAAACAACTTGATCAAAGTGTGAAGAATCAAAGATATACCTGATGACACCATTGCATTCCAAGACACTTTTCTATAATGGTCATTTCGTAACCACATGAATATCAATACAAATATATACACATATCGAACCTTTTTTGATAAAAAGATCATCAGCCAATCAATCGGGGCCGAGCGTCCAGAAAGCAGATTGATTGCCCTGAATAGTCTGTAGTCCATAAGTATGCCTCCTTTTTCGCAGATACCTATAAAATTCCCTGTTACGCAGGAAGTATGTAACCAACAAAACAAAAAAGCTTGTAGACCTGGTCCAATTCATGGACTCTGTCTACAAGCTTTTTGCTGCAGAAGCTGTCTGCAGGTTATTATTTTTCTATTTATTCCCGATCAAACAGCACTCGGCCCGCAATCCCCGGGTTGGTCATTTCGTAAGGGTTTAAGATCAAATCAAGTTCTTCCTCTGTCAGAACATCGTATTCCAAGCAAAGGTCCCTTACTGATTTCCCTTTCAGGATCGCTTCCCTGGCGATTCTTGAAACCACTTCATACCCTAAGTGCGGATTGACTGCTGTAATGATGCCCACACTGTTTTCCACATATTCCTTCATTCGCGTTTCATTCGCTTCGATGCCGCTCAGACAGTTGTCGGTGAAGCTTCTGAACGCATTATTCATGATGCTGATGGATTGAAGGAGATTGAACACAAGGACAGGCTCCATTACGTTCAGTTCAAGCTGGCCCGCTTCAGAAGCCAGGGAAATCGTTTGATCATTCCCCATCACCTGGAATGCTACCTGATTAATGAGCTCCGGCATGACCGGATTGACTTTTCCAGGCATGATGGAGGAACCAGGCTGTCTTGCAGGAAGGGAGATTTCCCCCAAGCCGGTGCGCGGCCCTGAGGCCATCAAGCGTAAATCATTGGCGATCTTGGACATATTCGTCATACATACCTTCAAAGCAGAAGAAACCTCTGTATAGGCATCTGTATTTTGCGTCGCATCAACAAGGTGCTCGGCTCCCGTCAATGGCAATCCGCTGATTTCAGCCAAATGCTTCACGACACTCTTGATATATGCTGGATCGGCATTTAAACCTGTCCCAACAGCTGTCGCTCCCATATTCACTTCATACAGGTGCTCACGAGTCCGTCCTATTCGCTTGATATCTCTTTCAAGTACCCGGCTATACGCCTCAAATTCCTGACCAAGTCTGACTGGCACGGCATCCTGCAGATGGGTGCGGCCCATTTTGATGACATGATCAAACTCCTGGGCTTTCTTTTTAAAAACATCCAGCATATCTTCCATTGTGATCAGCAGCTTATCCAATAACGTTAGTGTCGAAATATGGATGACCGTAGGGAACACATCATTGGTCGACTGCGCCATATTCACGTGACTGTTCGGACTGACTTTCCCATATTCCCCTTTATGATGGGAAAGCAGTTCAAGCGCACGATTGGCAATGACTTCGTTTGCATTCATATTGATGGACGTCCCTGCGCCTCCCTGAATCGGGTCGACGATGAAATGTTTATGCAGCTTCCCTTCAAGGATTTCATCACAAGCCTGTACGATGGCCTGACCGATTCCTTCATATAGACGAGTCGTCTCCATATTCGCAAGCGCTGCCGCTTTTTTGACCACAGCCAGCGCATCGATCATTTCTTTATGAATTTTATAACCTGTTATCGGGAAGTTTTCAACCGCCCGTAACGTTTGAATCCCATAATATACATGCTCAGGCACTTCCTTTTGCCCAAGAAAATCTTTTTCAACTCTATATCCGCTAGCAGCAGTTATCATGTCTCTACCCCTCTTGTTCGTTTTCAGTACTACCATTCGAGATTCTATCAATTTATGGGGGAGTAAGCAATGGTTTTTAATCGCATCTTAAAGAAAAGCGGCTGGGGCAAAACGATAAAACCACCTATAAAGACAAACAATTTCAGTATAGGCTCTTATTGCCGCTATTGATTTCCGTGCAAGACTTCGCTTTCCGCGGGCGGTTGGTGAGCCTCCTCAGTCGTACCTCCCTGCGGGGTCTCACCTAACACGCTTCTCCCGCAGGAGTCTTCGTCTTGCACTCCAATCAACCGCTGGAAAGAGCTAAAATCTAAGTGTACATTTAAACAAATTAAAAACCCGAAATAATTTGCCATTTAGAACGCAAACTAGTTCGGGTTTTACTTACTCTAAAATACTTCTGTCCCAGTCTTATCAATTAATATGTGGAAATGACAGCACCATTTTTTTGTATGACCGTGACCAACTGTCCGGACTTCTTTTGATATCCTTGGGAGGTTCCATACGGGACTTTTAAGACGAATTCCCGGTGTTCGCCTTTGAATTCCACTGAAAAATTGTCAACCGCTCCAATTATGACAGCCTGGGACACTTCAGCTTCCCCTGGTATAAAGAGATTTTGGCCGATCAGGACCATGTCCAGTTTCAATCCGTTTGCCTTCGCTACTTCTTTGGGGTTCACTCCATAGCGATGAGAGATTCCCCAAAGAGTATCTCCAGCCACGACGGTATAATATTCTCCAACTTCGCTTGAGGCTTGTCCGGTTGGTAAAGAAAGTTTCTCACCAATTTTTATTTGGTCTGTATCTTTTTTATTTATATATGTTATTTCCTCGATTGTGGTCCCATATTGTTTCGCCAAGGAGTATAGCGTATCTCCTTTGTTAACTTTATAAGTGATAAAACCCTTACGATGCTCTCTATCCGGTACAAGCAATTGCTGGCCGGCGACAATCTTATCTGATGACAAGACGTTCGCTTCCAACAGCTGTTCGACAGTCACTTCATATTTTTTAGCCAGACTATATAGAGTGTCGTTTTTTTTGACCGTGTATTCCGTACTGCATGCGTCTGCCTTGCCATTCGCCAGAAGCAGTGCGGTAATGGTGCCGGCAGCGGTTGCCGCTGCAATTTTTTTGTTTCTCGCTCTTACCTTTTTCTTTCGGGCCTCTGCTATTCTGTGTTTTCTCTTCATTGTAATCGCAGTCAATTTTACATCCCCCAATGTGCTCGTTTAAATATTTTCAACCTTATACCATTCGAACGTAGGGGGTCTTTTTGAGGGTGTTAAATAAAAATATTCCTATGAAACCATTTATATCCATTAATAATGGTCCGTTCCATTCAACTGCTGTAGCCCTTCCTTATTCAAATCCAAGTTTCTACAACTCTCAATTCCTCCTGAGCAGAATTCGAAATCCTTGAAAACCTCTCCGGAATTTCACTCCTGATCGCTTCCAGTGTCGGCCTCATCAGTATGTGCTGAGTCGGTTTTTCAACATCGAAAACCCTTGCTACATACATCCCTTTATAATCTTCAGGACTCCAATATATGCATATGATTGGTAGTTTGAAATCACTTAAGGTCACTTCTTCAAATGTATTCATTAGACGATCCGGATTATTCATCATCAACCTCTCCCTTTTAGTACACTGCCATATTGGGATCCTGAATCAGACAGCTATTATTTTTTTTATATAAGGATACCTCATTCATATACTTGCTGAGTTCTGCATATCTTCGTTCTTTTATCAGCAAAGGTATAACGATCTCTTCAATGTATTGTATATACGCATATTCCCCTTCGGTTATACGTCTCTTAAGCATTTTCAACAGTGTGCAATTATATGAATCTCTTATTGTTTCTGCAAAATAGATTCCTTTATCCAGCATGACAAGATTGCGTTCTTTATCTTTATGGTTATTCAAGAGAGCCGAACTTCTGACCACTCCTATTAAGCTCACAAAATAATCTGCAGAGTCAGGCTTCTCTTTTAATAGATGATACGCTATAGAATAGGTGTCTACTGCACGTTGATATTCTTTAGCGTTAACATATTCATTCCCCAAATTAATATAAAGAATCGATTTACTCTTATCATCTTGAAGATGTTCACAACGCTGTATCAATTTGTCATATTTTTTTTCGAGCACTCTCATGCTTATATTCCCTTTTGTTCCCTCTGCTTTCAAAAGAAAAATAGAGCCGTCCATCATTCGAGAAAAATTATAAGTCTCTTTGAAATGATTCATTGCAATCTCAATACATCGTCTTGACTTATCCTCTTCACTGCACCCCAGATACGCAAATGCTAAGTGAAGATAATATTCCCTGTTCGGATACTGAGCTTTATGAATGCTTTCCAATAATTCGGCTGCCTTAAGATGATTTCCTCTTGAAAGCTCCAGCATCCCTTTTACGTGATAATATAATTGAAAATCGTAGCCTGACATGTAAAAAGAACTTTTTATATTCAGGAATAAGTTCAAATACGACTCAGCTTCCAGCAACTTTCCATTCATGATCAAATATCTCGCTTTTAACAGCTTGTACGTTCCGTTCATGGTTTCAATCTGGACCAACTGGTTCTGCTCAATGATTTCTTTTAATAACTCAATTTCTCTTGTGACATCTTTCACCATGAAATCATGCCATAATTCAAGGTCCATTTGCCATTTTTTATAGGAACGGTGCATCATTTCGATATCCATTTTTACCTTTTGGTTAATTTTCCGAATCGTATCTTTTGTAACAACGTTCTCTCCACTTTCTATCCTTCTCATATGGGCAGGCGAGCAAATCCCGATACTGATTTCCTTTTGGGTCAGCCCCCTAAAAATCCGACAATATTTAATGAACGTCCCGATATGCATTACTTTAGACCTCCAGGAATGAAATAGCAGTATAAGCGTCTACGACTATTATACCAAGAGGCACCCCTGACAAAATTGGGTTATTCGCTGGCAGCGACATCACATAGTTCAAGGACTATGTGCCCATTACATAAACCCTTAATCACCTGCCTTCCGGCGGAGAAATTCCCGTTACAAAGGGAAAAGGACGAATCATTTCAAATCGAATGTTCCTGTCATTCACCAGAAAACCATGACTTTAGACCTTTCACACTTTCCCAAATTTGTTGCTCAGCCCCTCCTTTCCCCTCCCTCCAAAAAGAAAGAACCACATCTTCCTCTAGAATGACGGTGGCTCTTCTTCATTTTTTCTAAAACAGTCCTGAAGGATGTATGGGCGGATCTATCTTTATTTCTTCATTTGGATAGATTTTTTGGATGACAGAGGAATTTGCCAAGCGCAAGATTTCGTTGGCTGGCATCTCCATCGATACTCCGTTAAAGGCCGACTTATATCGATGGTTGATCCGATATGGTATTTGATTATGTTCTAAAGCCAGCCGGATTTCCTCTTGGAACTGCATGTGACTATACTCCACCTGCCGCACGGCTTCTTCCAGCGTCAGGTCGATTCCCTTCCATTTGGCTTCAAGCACAGCTGCTTTCGCAGGTTTGATGATGAACTGTATGATGATCGAGATGGTCTGAGTGCTTGAAAGATTGATGCGCGGATCTATCTCGACAGGAGCTCTCATTGTTCATTCCACCACCTTTTTTCTGTAATATCATTACTAATTGCAGTTTCTCATACAATTGTATTTCCTTCCAATATACTCACGATTATATTCACGCTTTTTAAATGATATTTGTGTACAGTCCCGAAAAGATTAGAATCTCTAAACTGCAGTTGTTCCAAATGGAGCAACCTAATAATAAAAAGCCAGGCATACGGTTGACGGGTATGCCTGGCCTCTCAATATTAATGTTTCACTGTGATTTTCTTCTTTTCGGATGTCAAAGATAATCCTGTTTCATCTGTCCCCGTTACGGTCACAAAGTAGTCACCATCCGGGTACTCTGATCCAGCGTACCATTTCAAACCATAAATGGAATGCTCATCTTCGATATCAGCATACTCGATGACATCGCCTTCCGAATTGGAAATTTCGATATGCCAATCCATTCGTTTATATCCAAAAATTAAAATGGAAGCAGGCTTTGTTTCATTTACATTGGTCCCTGAAACCTGAAGATAGTTGATAAATGGACCTGCATGCAGCAATTCTTCATTGCCAGTATATCCGACGCCGACATTCCGGAAAGCATCAATGGCTGAAATCATGACAACCTCTGGCTTCGCATCTGAAATATACTCGTTGAGGTCTGAGTTGACAGCTTTCTGATACCCATCATTGACCCAAATGAAGTTTCCGATATGTTTGCTTCCTTGTTCCGTGACATCCCACGTAATTTTGTATTTACCATCAGGTTGTTCAGAAATATTGATGTTTTTTACAGTCGGTGCAACAGAATCAATTTTAAACGGAATTTTCGTTTGCTGCGGTTCTGCTCCCTCATAGTTCAACGTACTTTCGTATACATACTGGTAATTGCCATCAGGCAGCTTATTTCCTTCATCATCTGTACCGCTCCAGAACATACCATCGAACTTATACAAATAGTTACCATATGACATGATGTTTTTTCTGAAAGAGTAAGGACTACCATCTTCAGTAAATTCACCAAAATTCGTGATATGAGCAACAGTATTGCCATTTTCATCTTCAACTTTCAGTGACATTTCCTTCAAATTTCTAAACGCCGTAAAGGATGGATAAATCCCTGTAGGTATGGCATTATGCGAATAGCCTACATGTGTTGGATCAAATGTACCTTTCGAGGTGTCATATCCCAAAGGATAATTCAGCATATCATTCCAAAGCACCGTATACCCTAAATATGGATCTCCGTTCACCGGACTCTCGTCAATATTATCAAGTGAATCCCAATCACCGTAAAAGCCCATAAACGGCATCGTCAAAGTCGTTAAGTCTTTTACAGAGCTGCCTTTCGGTACAAAACGGACAAACCCTTCCACGAAGCGCCCTTCACTTAAGTCTTCCGGAAGCGTGACCGAGATTGTCACTTCGTCATCACGGCGTGGTTTGTATTGAAATTTACTATCATCCGTCACTTGCTTTCCATTGATTTTGACAACAGCACCATCGATAGGGATCGAATGCAACGTAAGGTATTCCCGTTCCACCCCATCATAGGTTTTCTTCTCTGTTTCATCCGTCAGTACATCTATGACGATTTCATATTGGTCGTTAGCTTTTTCCATATTCTTTGCCAACGGCTCTACATCCAATGTGAAATCAAATGTGCGTTCCACTTCTTTTAACGCCACTGATGCAGCCTTCTCCAGCGGAGCACCCTCTTGCTTCAATAGATATGGAGATTTGATCGCTTGTTCAATCTTCATCAATCCAGATCCTTGTCGTCTTGGTGAATACAGTGAATTATCATGATCCGGGTTTGTCAATATTTCAGAAGTGTTCATTAACGCATTCTTTGCTTTTAAAATGGTTTCTTCGTTCTTTGGCAGCCCCAGCTCCTCATAATACTTCTGAAGCAATAAAGCAGCTCCGGCTGCAACGTGCGGCGTGGCCATGGATGTTCCACTCATTGTTTCATATTCATTGTTCAACACGGTTGAGCTGATTTTTCCACCAGGGGCAGTGATTTCCGGTTTAAAGCTTAGGTCTGTCGGTGAACCATATGATGAGAATGAAGACATCGGCTCTGTCGTCGGGTTTTGCACCCATATTGTTTCCTCTGATAATTGTACCGAGATCTTCTCGCCGCCTTGTAATCTTTCAACCAGTTGATCTCCTTCTGTATGCCCAGTCGTAACGGCTGGAATGGTGTAGCGTGAGAAATTCAAATTCGCATACGACGGAGATTTATCTGGCGGGATCACGATAATGGCAGCCGCCCCCTTTCTTGCTGCGTCAAATTGCAGGGACGAATAAATCGAATACAATTTTGCCGGTTTTGCCACCACGATCTTCCCTTGTACATCCAGGCCATCGAGGTGGCTGCCAAACCCTTCACCGCCGAAAACCAATTCGTATTCTTTACCAGATTCAAGTACATCACTGAGCTTTTTGGAACTGTATTGTGTTTGGAAACCAAGCATGCTTCCATCACTTAACTGAAAAGCATTAACACTCATCTGATCATTCTCTGAAGAAGCTACCTGCAGGGCGGATGGTGTAACACCAGGGTCACCAACGAGTCCGATATCAGGATTTTTCGCCAACGGCAATTGAGACCTTTCCAATAAACTTTGTTTCGTGCTGTAAGAAGCATTACCTCCAGCGGCTACGACCAGCACCCCATTTTCTGTTGCGTATTGGATTGCACGCTGTACAGGATCGTTCGGATCCACATTTCCTGCGTCAGATCCCAAGCTCAAATTGATGACATCTGCCCCCAACTCCACCGCATGATAGATCCCGGCTGATATATCATCATCATACGCACCGCTTCTCTTATCAGAGAATACTTTTTCTGCTAACAGCTGTACGTCCGGTGCCACTCCCATCGCTTTTTTCTGGGATTCTTCGTAAGCCCCGACAATCCCGGCTACATGTGTCCCATGTGAATCACTTGCCGGGATGACATCGGTATCATGATCTGCCCAGTCATAACCCGTCGGTACTTTATCCGTATACCAAACGTCCTTTACTTCTGATTCTTCAAGCTTCTCTTGGATGTTCGTTTCATTGAACTTAGCATTTTTCTTTCCTTTTTCTGAAAGAGTCATGGCTTCATGGCGATAATCGATTCCAGAGTCCACGATTGCCACGACCATCCCGTCGCCGCTGTAATTATACTTCGTCCATACATTCATCGCTTCCACGAGTTCATTGCTCTTTATGTCCATATGCTCATATGTTTTAGCGACACGGATATCTTTAACACCCTCTATAACTTTGATTTTCTCTGCGTCTTTCATCGTCGTTTCCATACTGAATCCATAAAATCCTGTTGAATACGTATGTATGACTTTAGAAGATGCATCCCTCTTTTTCATAAACGTATTTTTCACTTGCTCTACATGCTTTTCAGGCGATGTTTGCTGTTTCTCATTCACATCCACTTCTACGATTAAGCGAACATTTTCATTTGGATTGAAAGCTTTGAGATCCTGTCCATATAACGGATCGTCGCTTGACTTCTTATCAAAATCAGCCAATGGAAGTTTTGCTTTTTGGATCTGAGCAGGCGCCTGTCCCTCATTAGATTGATAGAATTCAGCACTGGCCGGTGTGGTCATGGTGCTGCCCAGTAACACCGTCATTAATCCGATGGATAGTTTACTTTTCATGGAACCCTTCATCTTTTCACCCTTTTCAATAGTTTGGTATTTGGCTTAAGCACTCACCTGGTTCTTTAAATCCCCTGGCTTACTAGGCCATCCTTATTAAGGTTTGATCCTCTCCCCCTTCTCCCTCTTGATTCTTCTCTCTTTAATTGTGAGCGCTACTTTTCTATTTCTATGAAGTTGAGAATCATCCTTTTGGGGGATTTCGGAGTCTATGACTGTTTCATAAACGGGACTATTCACCCTTAATCATTGATGATTTCATCCTAATACGACTGATTGATAGGTTGAAAGAATGAATATTACAAATATTTGTTGGGTTATTTCATTCCTGAACTCTTTTTATCACCGCTATTGATTTCCGTGCAAGACTTCGCTTTCCGCGGGTGACCCGTGAGCCTCCTCGGCTTCGCCTGCGGGGTCTCACATTGGCCACTTCTCCCGCAGGAGTCTTCGTCTTGCACTCCAACCAACAGCTAGAACCATTTATATTTTTGGATTGACATTTACCAATCGATTTATAGGGAGTGTTACTTTTCGAATTTACTTTCTATTAGACCAGTAAGAAAGAGCCTATAAAAATGAGAAAGAACCGCCCATGGACGATTCTTTCTCCAACTTATTATTCAGTTAGTTCCAGTCCCATTTCATTTAAGTAGTGGGTCAGATCTTTTTTCCCGTTAGTTTCCTTTGGTGATTTCCCTTTAGGGGCATCCGGTCCTTTTGTCAGGAAGTTCTTTTCAATGAATCGAACGTCTGTCTCGTTTACAACACCGTCCTGATTCACGTCATAGGTTTGAATTTCAGGGTTCTCTTTACCGTAGTACTCAACGATGTCACGGACATCTTTTATGTCGATCAAGCTGTCACTGTTAACATCTCCGGCAAGACTGATTTTGGTTCCTCCTGAAATGAACCTTCCATACTCTTCCCCTTTCAATTCAAATCCAGGTATAAATGGCGTGTAGGTCTTTACATGTCCTGGGATTTCCACTACGACATTGTATGTCTCACGTGAAGCCGGGACACCATAGATTGTGTACTTCCCATTTGAAGCGATGCTGCCTTCATATTTTTCACCATCCGGTGATAAGGCATATACCTTCGCTCCGATATTTTGAGCTACACCATTTGGTAAAAAAAGATTGCCACTTCCACTTGTCTTCAAAAATGCTTCCGGTTTAATATTCCCTTCCACTCTTGAATGTTTGGACACGAAATCATAGGATGAAGTGCTGTAATATGGAAGAGATGCAGTCTTATCTTCACCGACTTTTGTATAGCTTGACTTTGTGACATCAAGTTTGTCATATCCATAAAACCAGTCATCTTTAGTGATCTTAAAAGTAACGTCCACTACAGGCATGTCCCCATTCAAGCCGGAGTATCCTTCTTCATTCAATGAAGCTCCTACCGTTACGGTCTGGTAATAGCCTGAACCGCTGACAACAGGATCTTTAAGAGATGCTTGAAGTCCGTTTTCTTCTGCAAAAGCTTTAAATTCATCATTCAGCTTTGCCGATTCGAATGAGTACATTTCCCCTTTATACTGAATCGTGTACTCTCCGGAAATAAGATTTTTTACATTATTAAGGCTCAGAGTCATGGTCACAGTATCGTCCAACCCGACTTCTTCCCTGTTGTAATCGGATGTTAGATACTCCGTGCCTTCTTGTAGGAAGATATATCTTTGGTAATTGACGTTTGCTGCAATATCAGTAGCTGCCAGACTCAATCTTAATGGTTCGTCTGCAATATCAGAAGGCTCTATTCCAAACTGCGTATCCCCTTCAGAATCCGCTGGTGGGAAACAACAATTGAAGTACTCGCGGAATCCGGTCGCTATCAAAAATTTGTTCGATGATTGATCATACTCCATCCCTTTTGATTGTAAGACCTCCACTGTTTCATCCTGCACATTTCCATGGATCCAGAAAGCTTTGTGCCCAAACTCTTCTGTGTACATATCTTCACTGATTTCATACACACCAGGAGCTTTATCAAATTCCACTTGTGGTTTTGTATTATCAACGAAGACAGGAGTGTCAATTGTATACGTTTTTCCTTCCTCATCATGCCCTATGAATTCTATTTCATAGTCCCCTTCTGGCAAATCAATGAATTGATCTGATATCGGATTTTGTTCGTCATTTGTGAATGGATAAACGCCTCCAGCAAAAACAGCCGGAATGTAATACCTGAAGTCAGGCTTTGCATTCGCTTGTGTGAGGGAAGCAATGAATCCGATTGCATCACCTGATTGTCCATCTTTCACCACAACATCGATCCTCGTCAGCGGGTTTTTCATTTGGAATGCTGCTGAGATGAATGGATTGTAGTACTGCCACTTAGGTGTATTATTAGCTAGTGCCGGACGGTTTGTTTCAAGGTAGTCGAAGCCTTTTCCTGTAACTCTGATGGCATACGGAACCTGATACGTTTCACCAGCATCATTTGCATTCGTCAGATGGATGTACCCTTCATAACGACCTTCTTCTGCATCTGCCGGAACCGTGATCACTGGGGAAAGTTCTTTTGATCCTTCAGCGGAGACCGCTACACTCGTTGGTACGTCTAAAACAATACCGTTTTCGGCTGAATCCTTAATACCTGGACGTTCTCCATGGTATTCGACTTCTACCTTGAATGACTTTTCTTCTTCACCGTTGTTCTCTATGACCATGCTGCTGTCTGCTTTTATTCCATTGTCATTTTTGTAGTGACTTCCGAAAGAGATGGAAGCTGTTTCTTCTTCAATTTCTACGACAGCACCATTTTCGATATTCTCTGTTTTATCCATCACTTTAATGGACACATCTGCGTGCACCGCCTCATAGGCATCAATGCGCCCTGCTCCTTGTTCAAATACGGATACGTCACCATTCAAGTCTTCCGCTGTGTTCATCAGGGCTGCTTTTACATCAAATGGTGATAGATCCGAATTTTCTTGAAGCATAAGGGCAGCCACTCCTGCAACGTGAGGGGTTGCCATCGAAGTTCCCTGCAGACGGGAATATGCTGATGAGTAATCTACTCCTTCTTCCGGACTGTTGATATATTCTGGAATCGTTGAGAAGATCGCTACCCCTGGTGCCACAACATCCGGCTTGATATCATAGCTGCCGCCCACTGGTCCCCTTGAACTGAAGTCAGCCAAGTTGTCGCCCTCTGTTTGAACACTTGCCAGATCACCAAACGTAATGGCAACGTTATCTCCTAATCCTTTTAACCGTTCACCGTCGGCTTTTGTCATACGGAAGGTCGGGATATATTCAGACCCCTCCCCTAAATAAGCCGGAATATTTCCGTCAACGTTATTGTAGATGATAACAGCATCCGCACCTGCATCTTTCGCATGCTTCATTTTATCGACAAACGTAATGTCACCACGCTGAATCAGTGCGATTTTACCCGTTAAGTCTTTCCCTTCGAAATCAGCAGCAAATCCAAGCCCGGCAAAAACCACTTCTTTGGACTGATTTTGAAGAGAAGTAAGATCGTCAGAAAAATTCTTGCCCATCAATAAAACATTCTCAAATGTTTCACCATTCACACTCATGGATTCAAATGAAGGGATATCCATGGCAAAATCACTTGCCCCGACCGTTATCCCGAGCGCAGCTGCACCCGGAGCTCCGAGAG
Source organism: Rossellomorea sp. ABR4_012 (assembly GCF_056159545.1). Lineage (NCBI taxonomy): Bacteria > Bacillati > Bacillota > Bacilli > Caryophanales > Bacillaceae > Rossellomorea > Rossellomorea sp. ABR4_012. Next base: position 1,010,393 of record NZ_JBSWVK010000001.1, on the reverse strand, counting down.
TCCCTTCGTTCGGTCCGCTGTTTCCTGCCGCGACAACCGTGACCACTCCCGACAGCATCGCATTGTTAACAGCTACGGAGGTCGGATACAAAGGATCATTCGTTGCAGCTCCCAATGAAAGGTTAATAACATCCATTCCATCACTTACGGCTTTGTCAATCCCTGCAAGGATCCCTGCTGTCGCTCCGGATCCATACGGTCCAAGAACACGATAACCGTAAAGATCTACATGGGGTGCTACCCCTTTCACGGCATAATCAATTGAGTTCTTTTGATTTCCAGCGATCGTTCCTGATACGTGTGTTCCGTGTTCGGTATAGTAGGAAGTCCCTGAAGCCGGATTGATTTCAGGCAGACCGGATGATTTCCAATCTTCATATGTTGCTTCCATCGGGTCATCATCATTATCTACGAAATCATATCCGCCTTTATATGACTCTTTCAAATCAGGGTGGTTGTAATCGATTCCTGTATCCAGTACCCCAACCTTGACTCCTTCACCTGTCACGTTTTCAGCATGAAGCTTGTCCACATTGATCTGCGGGATACTATCCATCATTTTGGATTGGGACGCTCCTGCTTCTTCGATGTCAGGGAGATCAAGCTGAATCGTCTCATCTTTCCAAACCCGTTTCACCACTCCAGAATCAAGTAAGCTCTCAATCTCATTTCCAGGTATGGACATCGCAACACCGACAATGGCCGATCGGTATTCCCTCGTAATTTTTACCTCTTTTAATTGCGGGCTCGCACTCTTTTGGTTTTTAAGAGAGTCGACACTCTGTTTAAATTTACTATGCGCCTTCTCTACCTTTACTGAAACATCTTTTGCAGTGGTACGGAGTCCCTTTGCCGCCTGCTTCATTACTTCAACTTTGGCTGGTGCTTGATTGAATTCGATGATGATGTCTACCATACCGTCACTTTCGGTATTGATACTCGGAGAAATCTTAAAATCAGGCTGTGCCTCAATTTGTTTGAGGGCACTTCTTTGTTCATCTGATAGATTCATCAACACTTCTTCTGCATTTTTGACTTGTTTGAATACAGGCTTCGTTTCGGCCATCACATTCATCGGTACACCTGATGTCCCCAATAGACTTACGGTCAATGCTGCGGTCAATAGTTTGACGGAGCGCTTCTTATTCATACTCTTCCCCCTCTTTAAAAATCACTCAAGTTGATATTTGATTACAACCTACATGGTATCCCTTCGAGAGAAGTCTGTTAATTGGGAAAATTCCATACACCTTCAGGCTTTCGTTATTCGGCCTATCTGATGGAAAGGTATGTTTCCCTCAATCAATGTTCCAAAGTTAGAGGGAAAGTTGGGAAAGTTTCTTGCGGAGAAGTCGAAATACCTATTTTTCTTTCTCATCCCGCCAGATAAACAGGTATAAATAACTAATTATGACAATGGTGAACGAATGAAAAAACAAGCAACCGTCAACAGTTGCTTGTTTACTCTTTTACCTTGGTTCTGGATGGTTGAAAAGCAGTTTTTTAAACAGTTCATTTGATAAACGCAAATATTGATTGGAAGAGACAAGATCTCCCTTCTGATTAAAGTAATCGGCCAACCTCTCCGAGTATTTTATGGCCTTATAAAGATCATGTTGCTTCATCATTGGCAGACCATAATCGATTAGGTAATCGGTCAATCGTTTCTCATCTTTTATCGCTTCTAGATACAACACCATCAATGCAATATATTTACTGGATTGCTGTTCTTTAAAATCTCTCAGTACGTCTTTCAGAAGGCTTTCTACGCGCTCATTCTCATTTAAGTCCAACATGACTTGTGCCAACTCAACCAATGTACCGTAATAACTGATTGTATGCTTTTTCTTCAGATTGAGGGATTGGGAGAAATACTCTAAAGACTTTTGAAGCCTTCCTTTTTTATTGAATAACAAGCCAAAATTGTGAAGAGCCGTAATTTTGGTCTCGTTATCCTTCAACATTTCTGCATCGTTCAAGGCTGTATGCAGCATGACTTCTGCCCGTTCAAGATCGTTAATATAGATTAAGTTCGCTGATAGACCTATTTTCACGTGCAGGATCCGTAAGATATTCCCTGTATTCTGAAAGATCCGCAAAGCCTTATGTGAATAATGAAGGGAGAGCGTAAAATGTTTTAACAGCCCATGATTGGCGGCTTTATAATAATAAAAATCTGTTACTTTTTCACTGAAGAATTCCGCTTTATCCTCGATTTTATCTAGGGTGGATATCGCCTTGGAATATTGCTGTTTTTGACCATAAAAGATTCCCTGGAAGAATTCCCACAGATATTGTTCAAAGGATGAGAACTTACTCATATTTCTCTTTAATCCAAGGGATGCCTGCTCATACTCGGTCAAGTTATTCGTAAACAACAAATATCGAAGCATGTAAAGCTCATACAGATACACCATTTCCGTACATTGTATGTAGTCCCGATGCATTTCCAGTTCCCCATGCAGCCTTTCGGCATGATCCCTATGAAGTCTTTCCATCGCTTCATAGAATTGCGAGAGCTGTCGTTTTAAATACAGCGTCTTCTTCGTTTCCTCTTCAATCGATACTCCAAGTCGTTTACAGAGTAATTCCAATGTTTCCAGATTGCCCTCTTTAGAACTATTCTCAATCTTACTCAGATGGGTGGTTGAACATATCCCTCTGCAGAGCTGTTCTTGTGTTTTATTTTGTTTTTTCCGATGATAGTAAATAATCCTGCCGATAGACATCGTTTCACTCCCCCCTGTATATACCTATCATTATACATAGGAAATCCGAATCTTATAAGCTAATAAACTAAGTAGTTATCCTTATTACGGTGGATAAAATATATAAACTCTAAATAAATATACATTTATTCCTTTTATAGGGAAAATCTAGTTCAATCGTAAAAGAAGCTGGCTCATATACATCGGTTATAAGCCAGCTTCTTTCTATTGATTATTCAATTCCCAATTGAACTTTTATGTCTTCCAACGTTGACCTTTATACTTATCCTTTGGTTTCGGAGCATCTTTCACCCTGGAAATTCACTTTGGAAAAGAGCTTTGGAATTACATTCACCTCTCCTAATACTAGGGAGGTTCACTTGCATCTAACTGAAAATGGTAAATCACGATTAAACACCTTACCACACTGTACAAATTGTAAATGACTTTTTCTATCCATATTTTCCTCCTTCATATCTTTTTTACTAAAATTTTCATGTCTGCTTTTTTAGCGTTCCTTTTGAGATACCCGTTGTTGATCACCTGATACATTTTATGCAGTAATCAGGGTACCGCTAACATTAAAATCATATTTACAACGTTAATGATATTACGGCATTAGAAATCCCAATGTCTCATATAACACTAAGACATTGGGATTTAATTCTTTAACAATGTGGCTCAATCATTATGGTGTAACCCTCTTAGTCAGGAGCACGCCTACCTTTGTAACTTCCCCAATTCCACTCCTTTACTGCTTCTCCCATCCTCCATTAAGAAAGAACCACCTCATTCGTTGTTTTGGAAGATAGTGCACAATACCCTCTCAGATTACCCGGCCTTATTTTGTACTAATAGACAGTAGAAATCATATTCTTATTAAAAGAAAACAATAAGAAGGGGTGCAAAGTCTGTTGAAAAAAGTGAAGGTTGGTTTACGGCCCATCGTAAATAAGATAAATTTACCCACTGTTTTGAAAACAGCTTTATTCCCAGGTGACTCTAAGGAAAGACTTTTTATTGCAACACAGGTGGGAGAGATCTTTTTCATAGGAAACGAAAGTCTAAGAACTTTTTTAGATATTCGCCCTCGAATTATAAAACTGGGCGTTTCTCGCCGCGGATATGATGAACGGGGATTGCTGGGACTGGCGTTTCATCCAGAGTTTTATTATAACGGTCTGTTTTATCTTCATTATTCAGCAGCTGGAACACAAGGACCAGGGGCTCTTTCTGAATCTTTTGAGCCTGACCCGTGTGATCCTGCAACGTTAAATCTAAAGTGGAGTAATAGAGAAAAGCAATACGATCATATTGATACACTTGAAGAATGGATTTTACAATCGAATGGGAAACCCAGGAAACGGCGGACATTACTTAATGTAAGAAGACCATTTTATAACCATAATGGATTCAATAGTTTAAATTTCTCACCTGAAACAGGTAAACTTGTGTTAACAACCGGAGATGGCGGATCGGGCTATGATCCATTTAACTTAAGTCAGGACGACCTGGAGATCGCCGGTAAAATAATTGAAATTGATATAGGTAAGAATACACACTTCACAAACCCTCCCATTGTCACTCGTTTTAATGAACTTCCCACAGCTATTCAGGAAACGCTCTCGGTAATGGCCAAAGGGGTCCGCAATATACCAGGCATTTCATTCCAAAGATTTTATAATCAATATATTAAATATGTGGGAAATGTCGGCCAGCATTTGGCCGAGTCGATTTTTTCATTTGTTCATTATAAGCCAATACCGGTTACCCAGCTTGTTCAAGCTTCTAACATGAATTTTGAATATGACAAAGAAGGATTCATTAACTTTGGCTGGCGAGGCTGGGAAGGTGCTTTTCCTTCACCGATTATAAGAAGCTGCACAAGTGATCCGGATTTGGAAGAGAATATAATTGCTTATTACAATGAAGCAGTAACACTTTCAGGGAGCCGCCTTCAGCCTTTAACCAGTTATTTTCATAAAGACACTAGACCCGATAAGTTTTGGGGAACTGCACTTACAGGCGTCCAGCCATATATGGGAAATAGGATCCCTGGTTTAACAGGAACCGTTGTGTTTACCGATCTTGCCCGGAAAGATTCTCAACCCCGGGTTCGAGGGGCATTAGCTTACACCACCGCAAGGCCAAATGGTAAGCAAAATGATTTTAGTGTGATAGAAACCGATTATGATTTTGGATCTCAATCAGCCTATTTTGTTAACTTGGGAACAAATCTGAATCAAACCAGATTATATTTAGGGGTTTATGGTTCCACGAAAGTGACTGATTATAACCGAGGTACTGTATTTGAAATAATTCCATGATCACTAAAGGATAATCACTTTTATTCTTTTAAAAATTAGTAAAGCAATTTGAACCCATAACCAACTGTAAAAGAAAGCAAATAAAAAGATACTCCCGATTGTGAGAAATGAAAAGGAAGCTGGGAACGCTGGACCTAAAACAGGAAAATGAAAAATAACTAACAGACTCATAATCCCGGTCATTAAAAAAATTGCACCTGTTACAATGATACTTAATCTCTTCTTATAAAAGGAAAAAGAGCCCCCTATACCAAGTCCCAACAACCCTGTTGTAAAAGGGAATACAATAAGTTCAGTCGGCTGCAGGATGAATAACAACATAATTGTCAGGAAGTACGACATTACTCCAAATGGAATGGAATACATGGTACTTAACAGAATAGGTGCAGTGGCAAGTGGGCTTATCAGATACCCTATACCCGGTAAAAATCCGCCTGCAGCCTGCAGGATAGCAGCAATACAAGCAAAAAGAGATACCAAACTGAACTTCATCGTTTTTGTATGTTTATTGAAAATAATTTGAGATGAACGAACGTCATCAGAGATAGGTTTAAAAAAACTCACTTTTCCCCCTCTTTCTAAATGGTATTGGTTATCTTACATGATATTTATCATTTATTAGAGATGGAACTACTATGAATAAACCAAACATCAATACCCTGTAAAAAAGAATGTCCTTTTGTGGAGGAAATCCAGCTTGACGGCACGGTAATATAAGTGGATTTCCTTGGCCAAAATAAAAAGCAAGCCGATATTGGCCCGCTTTTATTTGACTATTACTTTCCCAACCATTCCTTCCTGGAAATGGTACCGGCATATCAGTTCATATGTACCGGGCTGTTTCGGGTTCACGGTAATGGTTTTTTCTTTTCCAGGCTGGACCTCCGCGTCTACTCCGAGCTTTTCCACTGTGAACGTGTGCTCTTTCACACCTTTGTTTTTCAATATCAACGTTGTGCTTGTTCCATTTGGGATCGTGATGACTTTCGGATTAAAGGAATCATCCTTCAGCTCGATCTCCATCGGTTTCTCCGTTTCCACAGGCTGAGTTACCGCACCCGATTCCGCAAATACGCTAAGTGCCCCAATCGTTGTCACCATGAACATTGCAAGTACCACAAACAATCCTGTTACCTTTTTCACAGACATTCGAAATTACCTCCTTTCTAAGCAGTATTTTTTCTAATTCATATGAAATTATCCAATAAATATCGGCCGGACTGTCCCCTTATGCCAACCGATGTCTATTGATAACGGTCAAGATCGTCAAGCATATCAGGAATTATTTCTGACCTTTTAAAACTTTACTCAATAACCATAGAACAGTACCCTCCCCCATTAATTTTTATAACTCATTAATTTAATTCATCTGTTCATACTAAAAGGTAAGAAACAAACCATTACTGGGGATGAAGCCATGATAAAACGTTTCGTAATCATTTTTTCTTTTCTTATTTTTGCTATCGGGTGTACAGGCAGGAGCCAGGTCTCTCCCCTCGATACCAAGATACCGGTTCCTCTGCAAACCGGCAGCCAGTCCCATCCGAAAGTGATTGTCCTCGTCATTGACTCTTTAATGGATAAATCGCTGAACAAGGCAATTGAGGAAGGTAAAGCTCCCGCACTGGAATTTTTAAAAAAGAACGGCCAGTACAGCACTGACCTGGTAAGTTCGTATCCGACCATGTCGGTCACGATAGACAGTTCTTTAATAACAGGCACTTATCCAGATCAGCATAAAATTCCAGGACTTGTCTGGTTTGATGATGAAGAAAAACGAATCATAACCTATGGAAATGGATTTTTTGAAATCTTAAAGCTTGGCGTTTCCGATTTTGCAAGAAATGGACTTTATTCCTATAACAATCAAGACTTGAGCAGCAATGTAACAACCATACATGAAGACCTGGACAATGCAGGCTTTAAGACTGCTTCTATAAACGCGTTGATTTACCGCGGAAATTATCCTCACACTCTGAAGGTTCCCGGCTTCATTTCGGCAGTGACCAAACTTCCTGATGAAATACAAACGAAGGGCCCTGAAACGCTGTCATTAGGATTGTTTTCAAAGGTGAATCAGGAAAACAATCATATCGTCAATCGGATTGGCCTGAATGATACTTTTGCAGCCGAGGAGTTGACCTACCTTCTTAAGAACAACACGCTGCCTTCCTTTACAATCCTGTACTTACCGGAAAATGATTATACGGTACACAGAAAAGGTCCTTCATCGATTAAGGGGATAGAAGATACAGATAAACAGCTCCAAAATGTTCTGAACAGCTTCCCTGATTGGAACGATGCACTCAATGACATCGTGTGGGTTATTATGGGTGACAGCAACCAGTCCACAGTGAAATCAAATAAAAAAGAAGCTCTCATAGACCTAAGAAAAGAACTATCTGAATACAATATATTGGAGCTGGGCGAAGCTGTCCGGGCTAAAGACGAAATTGTTATCACCGCAAATGAACGGATGGCGTATCTTTATATTCTTAAAAAGGACATTCAGCTGCGGCAAATGGCGAAAAAACTACAAAAAGAGTCACGTATTTCTTGGATAGCATGGAAGGACAACGAAGGTATTAAAGTTATTTCCCCTGATCATCAGGGAGAACTGTCATTTCAACCAGGGGGCCCCTATATGGACCAATATCATCAGTCATGGTCCGTAAAAGGAAACAATGATATCCTTGATATGAAAATTGAAGAGAATAAAATCAACTTCGTAAATTATCCCGATGCTTTAGCAAGGCTATATGGAGCAGCAGAATCACAAAATGGCCGCTTTCTTATCACGGATGCCAAACCAGGATATGAATTCATAGGAGAAAGTTCACCGGAGCATTCCGGCGGAGGTGCCCATGGCTCGATGCATAAGGTGGACTCAACGGTTCCACTCATCGTGGCAGGAACAGATAAAAGCATTGAGAACTTAAGAATCGTTGATTTAAAGGACTGGATTATGGAGATTATCCAAAGATAAAAGAAAGCCATGCTTGCTGTATACAAGCATGGCTTTTATTCAAATATTGACGCAAAATATTACTATTTTAAGCGTGATTTTGTCGGAAAAATAAAAAACCACCAAATATGTATTTGGTGGAGACGGTGGGACGTGCACTTCCATGCTTTCGACATGGCACTGACTATATCTTGAACCTGTAGTAGAGGTCCTTTGGCGTATTATGCGAAATATAGATTTATCTGTTGTCAGATAGGATCCCGCATCCTAGTACTGCCAAAGCTTGGCAGCCTATAAGTCGATACACGGCTGTTGGATTGCTCCACATACCGCTCGGCATTGCCTTATCACACTGTGTGTGACTTAGGTTTCACCGATAAAGCCAAATTTTCACTTATGTGTTGCCACATAAGGCGACTATTAACTAATCGAACCCACGTCCAGAAACATCGCCACTTAAGCGTCTACGAGCGTAGTCGATATATTCGCAAGTTCACTGCAGCTTCTGCCTATCGACGGGCGTCCGTGCAGCTAGTCTGATTGGTCTCTTCCTTTGTCCTCAGACGGTGGACTCCGGCGTAGCCTACTAAGAGTGAGTCCCTTACCCTACCACATAGGCGATGGAGGGAGGAACAGCTAAAGCGCTATTACGCAGCTAAAGCTAAGTTGTTGTTAGTTTTGCCAGTTATTATTGGCTTTGACGTTTTAACGTAGACGATCCCTACGGCTCGCGACCCAAGCTCGAACTATCCCTGTCGAATCCGTAACGTCCCCATATTAGAAAGGGAAGAACGGGAAAGAATAAGTTCAGCGTGTAAGTCACTTATTCAATTGTTCTTACAGCCGCTTGATTACCTCGCGACATTTATTATTATAACAAATCTACAGCAGAATGCAATTGTAAGATTCCGGAAATCAGTATTCTTACATTCCTTTTTGTCTGTGTGCCAGTTCTCTTTGGATGGAACGATTTGCTTCTTTGCGCTTTAGATCTTCGCGTTTATCATACTTCTTCTTACCTCGCGCCAGGCCAATCAACAGTTTCGCTACACCATTTTTGATATAGAGCTTAAGCGGAACGATTGAATAGCCTGCTTCTTTCGATTCACCGATTAATTTGTTGATTTGCGAGCGATGAAGCAGAAGTTTACGTGTTCTCAGCGGTTCATGGTTGTAACGGTTACCCTGCTCATATGGACTGATGTGCATGTTGTGAACGAATACTTCACCGTTTCGGATTCGGGCGAAGGAATCCTTCAGATTCACGCGTCCGGCACGGATGGCTTTGATTTCGGTACCTTGCAGCACGAGTCCCGCTTCGTATGTTTCTTCTACCGAGTAGTCATGGCGTGCTTTTTTATTTTGGGCAATGAGTTTGCCTTCTCCCTTTGGCATATGATCCCCTCTTTTCTCTTTCTGTCGAGTGTGTTTATTATTATCTCATATTTTGGTGAAGATTTGTATAAAAAGGAAAGGAGCAACGGTGAAAACCGATTGCTCCCCTCTTAAAAACCGCTTGAAATCATTTTTCCCTTCTAATTAAATCAAAAAGCAAAACTCATTTTAGAAAACAACCTACTTCTTCTTTTTACGTTTGCTTTTTGGGGCGTTTTCGTAGTGTTTTTTGTTTTTCTTTTTCTTTTTGTTGTTTTTTGGCGGTCGGGTTGACCATTCTCCGTCTTCTTTTTTGCGGGAAGGGGATTTTCCTTTTCCGCTGTCTGGACGGCTGGATCGCACTTCTGTACCGCGGTCCCGGCGGTTGTTTTTCATACCGACGATTTCGAAGTCGATGGCGCGTTCGTCTTTGTTGACGCTGACGACGCGGATCGTGATTTCGTCACCGATTCGGAATACATTCCCTGTCCGCTCACCGATCATGGCGAGGTGACGTTCGTCAAAGCGGTAGTAATCGTCTGTCATGTAACTTACGTGGACAAGACCCTCGATCGTGTTCGGCAGTTCGACGAACAAACCAAAGTTTGTGACGGAAGAAATGATGCCGTCGTATTCTTCCCCGACCTTGTCTTCCATGTACTCCGCTTTTTTCAGTTCGTCCGTTTCACGTTCTGCATCTACTGCTCGGCGTTCACGGCTTGAGGTATGCTGAGCGATATTACCCATTTGCGCTCCCCATTTTTCACGTGTTGACTGATCGATCTTCCCTTCAATCAGATACGTCCTGATCAGGCGGTGAACGATCAAGTCAGGATAACGGCGGATCGGTGATGTGAAATGAGTATAGAACTCTGTCGCCAGTCCGAAGTGACCCAGGCTTTCCGGATCGTATTTCGCCTGTTGCATCGAACGAAGCATCATCGTGGATACAACCATTTCCTCCGATTTACCCTGTACATCTTCAATGATTTCCTGAAGGGCACGCGGGTGTACGGAATTGGCTGTCCCTTTTACAATCAATCCGAAGTTCGTGATGAACTCGAAGAAGCGCTGCAGCTTGTCTTCTTTCGGGTCTTCATGGATACGATAAATGAACGGCACTTCCATCCAATGGAAATGCTCCGCCACCGTTTCGTTGGCAACAAGCATAAATTCTTCAATCAGTTTTTCAGCAACAGAACGTTCACGGAGAACCACATCCGTCGGTTCACCTTCATCATCGACAAGTACTTTTGCTTCTTTAAAATCAAAGTCGATGGCGCCGCGCTTCATGCGTTTTGTACGGAGGATCTGAGCAAGGTCTTCCATCTGTTCGAACATCGGCACAAGCGGCTCGTAATGTTTACGAAGCTGCTCGTCTTTATCGACAAGAATCTTATTTACATCGGAGTAAGTCATTCTTTCCGTTGTCTTAATCACGCTCTGGAAGATTTCGTGTTTGACGACATCCCCCTCAGGCGAGATTTCCATATCACAGGAAAGCGTCAGACGATCCACCTGCGGATTCAATGAACAAATTCCGTTCGACAGGCGATGCGGAATCATCGGGATCACCCGGTCAACCAAGTACACACTAGTTCCTCTGTCAAACGCTTCCTCATCAATCGGAGAGCTTTCTTTTACATAGTAGGTTACGTCAGCGATATGTACACCCAGCTTGTAATTGCCGTTGTCGAGCTTTGTCACCGTTACTGCGTCATCCAGGTCTTTCGCGTCCGCTCCGTCAATTGTTACGATGGTTTGATCACGAAGGTCCCTTCTATTCGGAATCTCGGATTCATCGATCGTATCCGGAACCTTATTTGCCTGTTCCATCACTTCCTCAGGGAAATCGACCGTGATACCGTGCTTATGGATGATCGAAAGGATATCGACCCCGGGATCATTTTTATGGCCGAGGATTTCGACAACTTCCCCTTCAGCACTCTTGCGTCCTTCAGGATACGACGTCAATTTCACAACGACTTTATGCCCTTCGATCGCTCCCTTTTGGGCAGACTTCGGAATAAAGATGTCGCTTGCAAACTTTTTATCATCCGGGATGACAAATCCGAAATGCTTACTCTGAGTAAACGTTCCGACGATTTGGTCGACGCCCCGTTCCACGATGCGTACAACCGTTCCTTCTCGTCTCGACCCTGACGTATTGGATGATACGCGGACAAGTACGATGTCCCCATGCATCGCGTTGTTCGTTTCATTCGGAGGGATGAAGATATCATCCAGACCTGATTCTTCAGGTATGACGAAAGCAAACCCTTTTGCATGGGCGGATACCTTTCCTCTTACTAGATTCATTTTTTCTGGCAGACCATAGCGGTTGCTGCGGGTACGTACCACTAGCCCCTTTTCCTCCATGACCACGAGCGCCTTTACAAAATCCTTGAAGTTGGTCGAGCCTTCAATCCCGAATGCTTCTTCAAGCTCCTGTACCGTCAGCGGTTTATAGGCCTCTTCTTTCATGTAGGAAAGGAGTTTATCCACATGCTCTTTAATATTTTCGTCCATGACAATCCCTCCTGCTCTTACTATTCATTAAACAGTCCAATCTAATTTTTCCAAGAAACTGTGAACATCTTCATGAAGCTGTTCTTTTTCCTTATCTAATGTAATCACATGGCCAGATTCTTCGTACCATTTCAGGTCCTTCACATCAGATTCAACGTTATCATAAATGATGTTCGCCGAGTCTGTGTTGATCATGTGATCGTTTCTTGCCTGCACGACAAACGTCGGCGAGTAGATCATGTCGACATTTTCACGTACATCGGCAATCAGTTCCTGAAGAGCCTTCAATGTGTTCATCGGTGTTTTCTTGAACTCTTCTATTTCTTTTTCAATTTGATCTTCCTGTTTTCCTTCAAATTTTTTAAACTCGCGGGCGTATTCCACTACCCCTTTATACATGACTTCTTCACTTTTTATATACATAGGCGCGCACATTGGTACAATACCCTTTACAGGTACAGTGTAACCTAATTTCAAGGAAAATACCCCACCTAAAGAAAGTCCTGCCACCGCAATTTCATCGTAGCCTTTATCCTTCAGATGCTGATATCCATTCATGACATCCTGCCACCAATCTTCAGGGCCTGTGTGGACCAATTCTTCTGGCGGGACTCCATGTCCTTTGTAATGCGGTGCATGTGACGAGTAGCCTTTCTTCTCGAGGTAGCGGCCGAGCATTCTCACATCCGCCGAGTTTCCTGTGAATCCATGCAGCAGAAGTACGGCTCTCGGACCGGCTTCGAATGTAAATGGTTTTGGTAAAACGGTCTTCATTTATAAGAACTCCTTTTCTTCTGAATTTAAACAAACGTTTGATTAAAACTGTAAAAGCCTGACGCTTCGGGCTTTATTGGTTTAAACGGTTGTTTAAATAGATTGTTTATGTAATGGGATTTTGCTTATATTTTTTAAACAAACGTTTGATTAAAATTAGGGAACCCTTGGTACGTATGGGCTCGTCATGTTAAACGATCGTTTAAATGGTTTACCCTTTATTTTTAGCAAAGATGGTGGTTATAATCCAATATTTCGTTTTATATTTTCGCTGTTGATTTCCGTGCAAGACTTTGCTTTCCGCGGGTGACCCGTGAGCCTTAAACTGAACACCATTCAAAAGATTAGCCCATTCTGCTATCAATCGTTTAACAGGTTACAAGCCAAAAATAAAAAAACCTGACCCTATGAGAGATCAGGTTTTGTATTATAAAGCTACGATTGCAGTTGTTAGAACAAAGAATAAAACAGATAACACAATTGTGATTCTGTGAAGTACTAAGTCGATACCACGTGCCTTCTGTTTACCAAAAAGCTGTTCTGCACCACCAGAGATGGCCCCTGAAAGTCCAGCACTCTTACCTGATTGAAGTAAAACAATAGCGATAAGTGCGATTGAATCAATGATAAGTAAAGTGACTAATAAAGCGTGCATGAGTCCCACCTCCTGATACGAACATTACAACATTATTAGTTTACCATAGGGATATGGTACGGACAAGGTAATATTCGCATAATTGTGGAAAGTGTTGGTGATTGGGCAGAGACTGATCCTATTCCGGGCCAGGATGAATCCCTATATAAAATGGAACCAGGGCAGCCAAAACAGACTAATTAAGGTTTTAAGCATTGGGTACGGTACTGTACTGTGCCGGCAGATTAGAATGATTCTAAGTGGCTCATAAAAATGAAAAGTTGCACGTATTTTAGAAAACCGGAACGTATTTTTAAAAAGTGGAATGTAAATCCGAAAAGTGGATTGAAAAGTTGAAAAAGTGGCATGAAAACCCTCTTCGAAAGGATATCCCATCAATAAACCACCGCTGTTTTGCCTCCCGGCAGCTTTTTTAAAAGACTAATTTGTCTATTTTAATAAAAAACAGGGAAAACGAATGCATTCCGATGAAAAACTACTTATTCTGCCGCTGATAAGTCTCTCACCCTCGCCGACCGAGCGCTCAGTCCGGCAGCAGATGCCACACGACACCTAAACACCAAAAAAACAGCCCCGTCACCAAACGGGGCTGCTTCCTATCACTAATCTCAAATCAATTAGCGCTTAACGTTATAGAATGTGTTCACACCAAGGTATTGTGCAGTGTGTGCCAATTGGTCTTCGATGCGAAGTAATTGGTTGTATTTCGCTACACGGTCTGTACGTGATGGTGCACCTGTCTTGATTTGACCAGCGTTTGTCGCTACTGCGATGTCAGCGATTGTGCTGTCTTCTGTTTCACCAGAGCGGTGAGAGATAACTGCAGTGTAGCCTGCGCGCTTCGCCATTTCGATCGCGTCGAATGTTTCAGTAAGTGTACCGATTTGGTTAACCTTGATCAGGATTGAGTTACCAACGCCTTGTTCGATACCTTGAGAAAGCTTGTTTGTGTTTGTAACGAATAAGTCGTCTCCAACAAGCTGAACTTTGTTACCGATGCGGTCAGTCAGAAGTTTATGACCTTCCCAATCGTTTTCGTCAAGACCATCTTCGATTGAGATGATTGGATATTTCTCACACATTTCAGCATACCAGTCAACCATTTCAGCTGAAGTACGAACTACGCCTTCACCAGAAAGGTGGTATTTGCCGTCTTCTTTGTTGAAGATTTCAGATGCAGCTACGTCCATTGCAAGAAGAACTTCTTCTCCTGGCTTGTAGCCTGCATTTTCGATTGCTTCGATGATTGTAGATAGAGCTTCTTCGTTAGACTTAAGGTTTGGAGCGAATCCGCCTTCGTCCCCTACAGCTGTGTTGTAGCCTTTAGACTTAAGAACTGATTTCAGGCTGTGGAAGATTTCAGTACCCATGCGAAGTCCTTCTTTGAAAGTAGGAGCTCCTACAGGCATGATCATGAATTCCTGGATATCAACGTTGTTGTCAGCGTGCTCTCCGCCGTTAACGATGTTCATCATTGGAACTGGAAGCTGCTTAGAGTTGAATCCGCCAAGGTATTGGTATAATTCCACTCCGAAGAAGTCAGCAGCTGCACGGGCAACAGCCATGGATACACCAAGGATTGCGTTAGCACCTAATTTACCTTTGTTTTCTGTACCATCAAGCGCGATCATTGCTTGGTCGATCGCCACTTGCTCAGTTACGTCAAAACCGATGATCTCTTCAGCGATTTCGTTGTTTACGTTATCTACAGCTTTTTCTACACCTTTACCAAGGTAGCGGCCTTTGTCGCCGTCGCGTAGTTCTACTGCTTCGTATTCACCAGTAGATG
The DNA here is from genome assembly GCF_056159545.1 of Rossellomorea sp. ABR4_012. Lineage (NCBI taxonomy): Bacteria > Bacillati > Bacillota > Bacilli > Caryophanales > Bacillaceae > Rossellomorea > Rossellomorea sp. ABR4_012. Next base: position 995,272 of record NZ_JBSWVK010000001.1, on the reverse strand, counting down.
CACCGGATGGAACAAGTGCGCGTCCGAAAGCGCCTGATTGAGTGTAAACTTCTACTTCGATTGTTGGGTTTCCGCGTGAATCTAGTACTTCACGTGCGTATACGTCTGTAATGAATGGCATAAAAATAACTCTCCTTTATAGTTAGGTTTTTTATCATACTCTTCTAAAAAGGGCCGTTGATTTCCGCTGCAGGCACTCGCTTTCCGCGGGGCGGGCGGTGAGCCTCCTCGGCTTCGCCTGCGGGGTCTCACCTGTCCCGCATATCCCGCAGGAGTCGAGTGCCTTCCGCTCCAATCAACTCTGGGTATTAACCCAATAACCCTTACTAAGTTCTGTATAAGTCCTGCGAACTTACTTTTTAATCAATGATTTCCCGGTCATTTCCTTCGGTTGATCAACATTCAGAAGATCCAGCATCGTTGGAGCAAGATCTCCAAGGATACCGCCGTCACGCAGTTCGATTCCTTCTTTTGTCACGATGACTGGAACCGGGTTCGTTGTGTGGGCGGTCATTGGATTGCCTTCTTCTGTGATCACTTCGTCAGCGTTTCCGTGATCGGCTGTGATGATGGCTGTTCCGCCTTTTTTCTCGATCAGGTCGATGATTTTGCCAAGGCACTCATCGACTGTTTCGACTGCCTTAATCGTCGGCTCAAGCATTCCGGAGTGGCCAACCATATCAGGGTTGGCGAAGTTCAGGATGATCGCGTCGTGATTGTCTGCTTCGATTTCGGCAAGCAGCGCATCTGTCACTTCGTATGCACTCATCTCCGGCTGCAGGTCGTATGTTGCAACTTTAGGAGAATCGATCAGGATCCGCTTTTCCCCTGGGAATTCATTCTCACGGCCGCCGCTCATGAAGAACGTGACGTGAGGATATTTTTCCGTTTCGGCAATGCGGAGCTGCTTCAAGCCGTTTTGAGACAGTACTTCACCGAGTGTGTTATCCAGGTTCGTCGGTTTGAAGGCAACGAAGCCGTCAACCGTTTCGCTGAACTTTGTCAGGCACACAAAGTGAAGGTTCTTCGGATGCTTTTCACCGCGAACGAAATCACGGAAATCTACGTTCGTGAATGTATTTGAAATCTGGATGGCGCGGTCAGGGCGGAAGTTATAGAAAATAACAGCATCGTCATCCTTGATCGTTCCTACCGGCTCTCCATTTTCTTTTGTGATGACAGAAGGAAGGACGAATTCGTCGTAGATTCCTTTTTCATATGAATCATTGATCAGCTGCATTGGATCTGTGTAATCAGGTCCTTCACCGTACACCATGGCACGGTAAGACTTTTCTACACGTTCCCAGCGCTTGTCGCGATCCATTGAATAGTAGCGTCCGGAAATCGTGGCAAATTGACCGACGCCGATTTCCTTCATCTTCGCTTCAGCTTCTTCAATGTATTTTGGTGCTGTCTGAGGTCCCACATCACGTCCATCAAGGAACGCATGGACATAGACATTTTCCACGCCTTCCTGTGCTGCTAAGCCAAGGAGTGCATATAAATGCTCGATGTGGCTGTGTACCCCGCCATCTGAGAGGAGACCAAAGACATGAAGGTCTGTCCCTTTTGTTTTCACATGGTTGATGGCATCGAGGAAGGTTGCATTCGTTTCGAATTCACCTTCGCGGATCGCCAAATTCACACGAGTAAGACTTTGGTACACAATACGGCCGGCCCCAATATTCAAGTGGCCCACTTCGGAGTTCCCCATTTGTCCTTCAGGCAGCCCTACCGCTTCGCCGCTCGCTGTCAGCTGGTTATGAGGGTACTTGTTCCAAAGACGGTCAAAGTTCGGTTTGTTCGCTTGTGCAACAGCGTTCCCTTCTTTTGTGTTACGGCATGCAAAGCCATCTAAGATGATTAAAGCTGTTGGTGATTTACTCATGTGAACCTGCCTCCAGTAGTTGCAGGAACGATTGAGGTTCCAAGCTTGCACCGCCTACCAGAGCACCATCGATATCAGATTGAGCCATGTATTCCTTGATGTTGTTCGGTTTTACACTTCCGCCGTATTGTACGCGTACAGAGTCAGCTGCAGCTTGTGAGAATTCACTTGCCACGACTTGACGGATGTGAGCGCAAACTTCGTTGGCATCTTCTGCTGTGGAAGATTTGCCTGTTCCGATAGCCCAGATTGGTTCATAGGCGATGACTGTTTGCTTGACTTGATCTTCTGTAAGGCCAGTAAGTGCTTGTTTCACTTGAGCTCCCACAAGATCTTTCGTCTCGTTGTTTTCACGCTGTTCCAATGTTTCACCGACACACACGATCGGAGTAAGGTTGTGTTTGAATGCAGCCAACGTCTTTTTGTTGACAGAATCATCTGTTTCATTGAACATTTCACGTCGCTCGGAGTGACCGATGATCACATATTCCACACCGATGTCAGCAAGTGCCACCGGACTTACTTCGCCAGTGAAGGCTCCGCTTTCTTCAAAGTGCATGTTTTGAGCTCCGATTGAAACCTTGCTCTCTTTTGTCTGTTCAACCAGGTTTTCTAAAAATAGGGCTGGTGCACAGATGACAGAGTCAACTTTGTCTGTGTCAGGAACCAATCCTTTTACTTCTTCTGTAAAAGTCTTTGCTTCTGATGCAGTCTTATGCATTTTCCAGTTACCTGCAATGATCGGCTTGCGCATACTGCTCATCCTTTCTTAGCTACCATATTTAAAATGCTGAATTACTTGTCGTTAAGGGCCACAACACCTGGAAGTTCTTTACCTTCCATGAACTCAAGGGATGCGCCTCCTCCTGTAGAAATATGACTCATCTTGTCAGCATAGCCGAACTTTTCGACAGCTGCTGCAGAGTCACCGCCGCCGATGACAGAATATGTATCTGTCGCATCGGCCAACGCCTCAGCTACGGCTTTTGTTCCGTTTGCAAATGTGTCCAATTCGAATACACCCATAGGTCCGTTCCAGATGACAAGCTTGGAATCCTTGATTGTCGCTTGGAATAATTCTCTTGTCTTAGGACCGATATCAAGTGCTTCCCAATCAGATGGAATAGATTCGATATCTACTTCTTTCGTATTTGCGTCGTTTGAGAAGTCATCAGCAACGACTACATCGACAGGCATAAGGAAGTTAACGCCTTTTTCTTCAGCTTTTTTCATGAATTGCTTTGCAAGATCGATTTTATCTTCTTCTAAAAGGGATTTTCCAACCTCGTGGCCTTGCGCTTTCACGAATGTGTAAGCAAGTCCGCCTCCGATGATCAGGTTGTCCACTTTATCTAGAAGGTTATCGATAACACCGATTTTGTCTTTCACTTTCGCTCCACCGATGATGGCCGTGAACGGACGCTCTGGAGAGGATAAAGCTTTGCCTAATACTTCAAGCTCTTTCTCCATTAAAAGTCCTGCGACAGCCGGAAGGTGTTTTGCCACCCCTTCAGTTGAAGCGTGAGCGCGGTGGGCTGCACCGAATGCGTCATTTACGTAAAGATCGGCAAGTGCCGCGAATTCTTTTGCAAGTTCAGGGTCATTCTTCGTTTCACCTGCGTAGAAACGCACGTTTTCAAGAACGAGTACATCACCGTCAGCCATTTCGCTGATTTTTGATTGTACGTTTTCCCCATATGCTTCGTCTGCTTTTGCAACGTTTTTACCAAGTAACTCGGAAAGTCTTTCTGCTACCGGAGTCAAACGAAGTTCTTCTACTACTTCACCCTTAGGACGTCCCAAGTGACTCGCCAGGATGACTTTTGCGCCGCCTTCTACTAAATACTTGATTGTTGGAAGTGCAGCTTGGATGCGGGTTTCATCAGTGATTTTGCCTTCTGACATCGGTACGTTGAAGTCCACTCGGCAAAATACGCGTTTCCCTTTTACATCAACATCTTTGATTGATTTCTTATTCATCGTAAAAGGCCTCCTTTTGTTTTTCTTTTCAAAAGCGAAAAGAAATTTTCAGTAATAGCAATGAGAAAAGGGGAGTGGGGAATCTTCCCCGCTCCCCTTCATCCCTTTCCATTATAGATGGTGGGACAGAATTTATCCATCCTCACCCTTTTTATAATGTCAATTTTGTCAATGACGGATTAAAGACCTTTAGAAGCGATGTAACCAACAAGGTCAACGACACGGTTAGAGTATCCGCTCTCGTTGTCATACCAAGAGATGACTTTCACCATGCTGTCTTCAAGCACCATCGTTGATAATGCATCGATTGTAGAAGAAGCAGGAGCTCCGTTGTAGTCAGTTGATACTAATGGCTCTTCGCTGTATGCAAGGATTCCTTTAAGGTCGCCTTCAGCTGCTTCTTTGAACGCTGCATTTACTTCTTCAGCTGTTACGTTCTTGTCAAGCTCAGCCACTAAGTCTACTAGAGAAACGTTTGGAGTTGGAACACGTACTGCTCCACCGTTCAGTTTACCTTTTAATTCAGGAAGTACCAGTGATACAGCTTTAGCAGCACCCGTAGTTGTCGGGATCATGTTTTCAGCTGCCGCACGAGCACGACGGTAGTCTTTATGTGGTAAGTCTAAGATTTGCTGATCGTTTGTGTAAGAGTGGATCGTTGTCATCATTCCACGCTTGATGCCGAACTTTTCGTTCAATACTTTCGCGAATGGCGCTAAGCAGTTTGTAGTACAAGAAGCGTTAGAGATAACATCGTGGCTTCCTGCATCGTATTTGTCTTCGTTAACACCCATAACGATCGTGATGTCTTCATCTGTTGCTGGAGCAGAGATGATGACTTTCTTCGCACCTGCTTCGATGTGTTTAGCAGCGTCCGCACGCTTCGTGAAACGTCCAGTGGATTCTACTACCACTTCTACACCAAGATCTCCCCAGCCAAGTTGAGCAGGATCGCGCTCAGCCAGTACTTTTACCTTTTTATCGCCGATGATAAGAGTGTCACCGTCTACAGTTACTTTCTCTTCAAGAGTTCCGTGAACTGTGTCATATTGTAAAAGGTGAGCAAGCATGTTTGCATCAGTTAAGTCGTTAACTGCCACTACCTCTACGTTATCGTTTTTAAGTGCTGCACGGAAAACGTTACGTCCGATACGTCCAAATCCGTTAATACCAATTTTAGTTGCCATAATACTATTTCCTCCTTTAGTGTTTGTAAGGATGATTTTTTATATTTCAAAAGGCCATCAGCCTTTTAAAAGCTCTCTCGCTGCTCCTTCATCTGTGATCAAGATCGTTGAAGAGGGAGCACTGTTCAGATATGCCCGAATCGCTTTCGCCTTCGAGCTGCCGCCAGCTACGGCAAATACATGTTCAATGTTCTTCAGGTCTTCAAGCTGGAGTCCAATGGTCGGCACTTTATGTACCACTTCCCCCGACTCATTGAAATAATAACCGAATGCTTCACCGACAGCGTGCCCGGCGGTGATTTTTTCAAAATCGGCCGGCGACGTCTTCCGTCTTTCTGCCATTGTAATAGCATCTCCAATTCCATGAAGAACCATGTTTGCTGACTGAATTAAATTTAAGACCTCTTTAATCATTGGTTCTTTTAAAAAGGACTTGTAAACTTCTTTACTAACCTGATCGGGAACATACAAAACGCGATGCCGCATCCCTGTATGCTCTGCCATCTTCGCGCAGATCGTGTTGGCCTGGTTCTTTACATCTTCCCCGATTCCGCCCCGCGCAGGAACAAACAAGGTATCGGACCCGGAAAAGTCGGGTGTAAGCATTTCTGCTACAGCCGCCATGGTCGAACCGCCAGTCACAGCGATGATATTATTCCCCTCAAGGCGCTGTTTCATACTAAAAGCTGACGCACGCCCCAATTCTTCTTTTACCCAAGGAGACTCATCACTATTCCCAGGAACGATGACAATTTCATTAAGATTGAGTAAAGACTGTAATTTTTTCTCCATTTCATTGATTCCCGAAATCTCTCTCATCATGTTTTCGATTTTATCCAGCAGCTTCATGCCATCCTCGGTCATGATCATCCCGGACGTTTTGATCGAAATGAGATCCTGATTCTTCAGGAATTCCACTTCACTTCTAAGCACCCGTTCCGTCAGTCCCAGGTTCTGCGCGAGACTCCTGCGGCCGACCGGCTGTAAGAATTGAATCGAACGGAGAATTTGATGCCTTTTTTGCATAACTTCAAGCAGGTCTGGTAATAATCGCTTTTGTATATCAATAATGGATTCCATCGGTAAAAGCTCCTTACATGGAAGTGAGTGACTGCCTTTCGCAAATGTAGTTCCACAAGTATCACGCATTTAAACACTGCACGCTGCATTGCGGAAGGCTGTTCTGTACTTTTGCAGAATCATGCCGTTGGACTAAAAAAGTCCCGCATAGACATATTATGTCCCACTACCTCCAAAAAAAATTCATCCCTGCTTTCAACGTTCATTCTATCAGGGTGGAAATCGTAATTCAACTAGAAACTACTGAGTTTTTTCATGTAAACGCTTGCTAAGTGTAAAATAGTCAATTTGCCCGTATTGAATGATTTCTCCATCGTATTCCACCACAGGAATCATCAAACCGAAACGTTCCGTCAACTCATCGCTTTGGTCGATATCCTTTTCAATGATGTCGAACTTCAAATCGTCCTGGACGAGTTTCAGGTTTAGTTTGGCGTCGGTGCATAGATGGCATTGGTTTCTTGTGTAGAAGATGACTGGGTTCATTGGGCTGGTCCTCCGTTAAGTGATTATGGGCCGAGTGTATAGTGTGAGTTGTACCTGGTACAATTCAGGATGTTTGTACCTGGTACAACCGATAGTACTATATATGCTGGTTCGTTGGAAATGGTATGGGCATGTGACCAATTCGGCGAAATTTGTCGGATGATGTAGAATTGTCGGTAAGTAATCGAAAATTGTTGGTAACTCATTAATTATTGGTGGTAAACCCGAGAAAATGTTTGTAAATTCTATTTTTCGTCGGTATTCCAGAAAAAATTGTCCGCAATACCTCGGGTTGGTCTGAATCCCACAATTCGGCCGCTAACCGTGATGCTTCCCAGCTCTATTCATACCGCTTCCTCATCGTTGAAGAAGATATCCCGAGCTGATCGCGGTATTTTGCGATGGTCCGGCGCGAAACGTCGTAACCTTTATCAATTAACATATTGACGATTTTCTGATCAGACAGCGGTTTTTTCTTATCTTCTTCGTTCACAAGGCGCTGGATTTCATTTTTGATCGTCGTGGAAGAAGCGGCTCCGCTGTCTTCTGAATGGGCCGATTTGATGGCAGCACTGAAGAAGTATTTCATTTCAAAGATACCATATGGCGTTTGCATATACTTCCCTTTCACAGCACGGCTGATCGTTGATTCATGGACACCGGCTTCTTCCGCTACTTCTTTTAACGTCAGGGGCTGCAGGCCGGCTGGTCCTTCCAGGAAGAAAGGTCTCTGCTTTTCAACAATCAATTTTCCCACTTTTAGAATCGTCTGTTTGCGCTGCTGTAAGCTTTGAAGCAGCCACTGAAATTCCTGTTCTTTCTCCCGAAGGTAGCTCCCGACTTCCTTATCAGGGTGATGCTCAAGAAAATCCTTATATTCGTCATTATAGATCACTTTAACTGTCGTACCGTCAAATAATGAGACGGTGACTTCCTTTTCGTCCATTACTTTCACCATTAATTCCGGGGCGATGTAATGAGAAGGTCCATCGCTGTAAATGGCGCCCGGACGCGGATTGCATTGCTGGATGAGATCAGCGGCTTTCTGGATGTCTTTCAGTTCCACATTCAATTCTTTCGCGATTCCCTTCCACCTTTTCGCGGCAAAATCATCGAAATGCCCCTCCACTATCGCCAGGGCCAATTCCGTGGAATCCTTGCGCCTTAATTGAAGGGAAATGCATTCTTGAAGGGAGCACGCTCCGATTCCTGCAGGTTCCAATTCCTGCAGCTTGCCGATATAGTGTTCCAGCTGAAACGGTTGCAGGTTGTTCCGGGACAGGAAGTCTTCTGTCTCGATTCGCAAATAGCCGTTATCATCCAAGCTGTAAAACAGGTCTTTCATGACTTTCAAGTCAACATTAGAAAGCGATTTCAAATTTAATTGAAGAAAAAGATGTTCCTCAAGCGTTTTCTTCGAGACTGATAGAAACTCTGTGAAATCTATCGCGTCTTTGCCTTTATATTGATAAGACTCTCCTCGATTGGGTATGTCCATAACGGGGTCTTCTAATTGTATGAGGGGATTCTCCAATGCCTTCGTTTCAAGGAAAGCATTCAGTTCCATTGTGGAATATTGGAGGATGGTGATGGCTTGAGAAAGCTGCTGTGTCATTTGAAGTTTCATTTGTTGTTTTTGCCATAATCCTGTGTTCAAATTCATCCTTCTAACCTCCTCCCTTCATTTTACATGAAAATGGGGCTTTCGTTAATGGGAATTGTTTGGTAACGGTTTCTTCACCTTCATTTTATGAGGGTGAAGGGGGAAAGATGTATGGTTGTCTGCAAGATTAGTAGAAGGACACGTGGAAGGCTCCATTGCATCTTGAAGGTTTCTCAAAAACACCAACTATATGTACCATTCTGACAGTGAACTAAGAACCCCTTGTCATCCTCATAAAGTGCAGTTCTCCCAATTCCTCAGAGAATCCCCAGCGTTGATAGAATGCGAGCATCTCTGGTTTACAATATAGTTCAATATGTTTGACCCTCTTTATCGAAGGATGTTCGACCACTCTATCAAACAATATTTTTCCCAATTGTTTACCCCTATGCTCTCTTTTCACAACGACATCGAGGATCAATGCCTTATATGTATAATCTGTAAGGACCCTTGTAAAAGCAATAAGTTCATTCGTTTCTGGTTGGCAGATTCCTAGAATCACATCTGAGTTTTCCACCATGACTTTGATATCGTCTAACTCACGGTCTGCCGTCCACCATTCCGCTTGAAATAACTGATGCAGGCATTGAATCTGATCATCGGTCAATTTTTCGACAAACTCATACTCCATGATTCACACCACTCCTGATTGATATTTATGTCCATAAATAGATTCGATTTCATACAAATTCCGAAGTTAGTCCATATTATGCAGACTTATATCTATGTTAAATGGTTAACCGTACAATGGAAATGTTTTTTAACCAAAGAAGCGTGATAAAAATGATAGTTCGTACATAAAAAAGCGTCTCAACACTTTTTCAGAGTTGAGACGCTTCATCGTACGCCCTCGGAGGGAATCGAACCCCCATTTTAAGAACCGGAATCTTACGTGCTATCCGTTGCACCACGAGGGCATGTATAGGATTTTGAAAAACTATCGTACGAAAGTATATTATAAGTTACTTTTTTGAGGATTGCAATACGTTTTCTCTGTTTAAAAAAGGAATGGATGGGTATGATGTAGAAAGGATTACATAGTGTATGATTCACTGATGCGTTAGGTTTGACCTTTATTGACCAACAGTGTATGATTACAGTACAAAGTGAATATGTATTTATTAAAAAGAAAAATGCGTATCTAAGGAGGAACGAAGGATGAACTTAATTCCTACAGTTATTGAACAAACAAACCGCGGTGAGCGTGCGTACGACATTTATTCGCGTCTGTTAAAAGACCGTGTCATCATGCTTGGAAGCGGCATCGATGATAATGTGGCGAACTCTATTGTAGCACAACTTCTTTTCTTGGAGTCTGAAAACCCTGAGAAGGATATCTCCATCTACATCAATTCCCCTGGCGGAAGCATTACGGCCGGAATGGCGATTTACGATACAATCCAGTACATAAAGCCTGATGTACAAACGATTTGTATCGGTATGGCTGCTTCTATGGGTGCATTCCTTCTTGCTGCAGGTGCAAAGGGTAAACGTCTTGCACTTCCAAATGCAGAAGTGATGATTCACCAGCCACTTGGCGGAGCACAAGGTCAGGCGACGGAAATCGAAATCGCTGCGAAGCGTATTCTATTCCTTCGCGAAAAACTGAACCAAATCCTTGCAGACCGTACTGGGCAGCCGCTTGAAGTGATCTCAAAAGATACGGACCGAGACAATTTCATGACTGCTGAACGTGCACTTGAATACGGATTGATCGACCGCATCATCACTCGCAACGAAATGAACAATAAATAATTCTCTTATTGAGAGACTGCCCCGACGGTTAATGCCGTCGGGGTTTTTTCATAAGGCTGTTTTCTAATAGATTGTTGCTTTTCGTATTAATACTGTAGACTATTTAGACTGTCTACAACAACGAATACTTGTTACGAGAAAATCCCTTTCAAAAAAATGACCCCGCAGCAACTACGAGATCATTTTTCAGAATGATGATGTGATGAACTTGTCTGAGTTTAAGTGAGGTTCCTCAATAGCGAATGACCCTGTTTATTCCTCATCTATACCTGTCTCATAAATGACAAGCGACGCTTCGTCATCATCATCAGGTACAGCAAAAAGTTGAAGCCTGCCATCAGATTCTTCTAAAAAGACTGGATTACGAGTGATGACATGCCCTTGGGAAGAAAACTCAGCAAGAGGGACTTCATGTTCAACAGAAAAGTCTTTCATATCCAGCAGCGCTAAACCGCCAAGTTCGTATTTTCCTGTTTCGGATGCCGGATTGTTCAATTCGGCAATACCACTGCAAATCATTTTCCCTCCGCCTGCATTCTCACAGTCTTGATAATCGATGAAGTGGCTGTCATTCTTTTCTTTCTTCAACCCTTTACCCTGTTTTCCCCATTCATAGAATTCACGGGATCCCCAGCTGACACCGAGATTTTTCCCCGTTTTATCGTCATGAACGACGCCGCCGATATGGTCATTCACACGAAATGCTTCTTTGCTTTCAAGTGTATCTGTATCAACTTTATAGACAATCGACTCACTATCTGGACGATATTCTGCAACAGGGACCCAAATATTTTCCCCATCAAAATCAATTCCGCCCGGGTGATACATATCAGCTTCGCCCAGCTTAATATCTTTCAATAATTTCCCCTGCTCATCGAAAATGAATAAGTGGCCGATACCTTTCCCGGCAGACCGGTCATATCCATTTTCAGGAGTCTCATATTTCTCGGGTTTTTCAAGGATTTCTACAGAAGACATATAGTATGTATCCCCGACCTTTGTCATTCCTTGAGGATGATAGGCATCGAATTGAAGCTCAATCCGATCTGTTTTTTTCCATTCAGTATTGCGTGAAAGCTCTTTGAATGAACCTTCCAAATTCTGATTATCTTCCGCAACTACTGCCGTTGATATCATACTGATGAACAAAACACCTGTAAGTAATGCCATTACGTTTCTCATACGATTCCTCCTAATGACTATCTGTGATAAAGAAATAATTTGGCATTATCCCTTTTCACTAGCATTTTAAAAGCAAATTAGAAGGAACGATAGATTCCTACAAAGATTTTACACAGAAATTACATCAGCTTTAAATAATTCACAAGACTCTTTTCGTAAAAATTGTTGCTTTTAATTAGAACAAGGAATAATTTACTTTTTATGGTATTACGTAAAGAGAGGCTTATTCAGCGAACGGGAAGGAAAGTTGAATATGGAATAAAAGGGGGAATACCATACCAATGAATATTGAAGCAGTTTTTGTTGACCGTGATGGAACTATGGCAATGGACACTTTATACATCCAAAAGATTTATTTCCATATTCGTTCAGTAGAGATACATTACAAATTTTAAAGGATAATAATATTAAAACTTTTGCTTGTACTAATCAACATAGAATTAGTAGAGGTGAAGCTACTCTCGATGATTTTTACAAGGAATTTCAATCATATAAATTAAAGCATTCCTGTTTTTGGCTTATGACAATTGCAGTTATCATCTGAACTATGAGAAAAAATAAAGGCATTATCTGAGTATTTTATCACCTCTTATAAGGATGGTCAAAATAGCAACAATCTATGCGAAAAGAGGCTTCCATAAACACCAAAGGCCCGTCCCTCGATGCGTTGATACGTTAACGCATTCTGGGACGGGCCTTCAAAAATGGTCTTCAATTTTTATTCTTTTTTAAACGGGATGAGCACTTCCCCATTTCTCCCTTGTTTCAGTAACAGGTGGAGGATGGTTTTTGATAGTTCACTTGGATGATAGGGTTTCACGAGATAGTCGACTGCGCCGAGTGTGATTCCCTTTTCTTTTTCATCAAGTGCGGATGAAATGATGATTGGAATGTCGCACAACTCTTCATTTGCCTTAAGGGCTTCGAGAACATCCCATCCTGTCATGCTTCCTTCCAGCATGATATCCAGGACGACCGCATTTGGCTTGTGCTTATTGATTTTTTCAATCGCACTTTCCCCGGTTTTGGCGTGCTGCACTTGGAATCCGCTGCCTGAAAGTTCTGTGGTCAGTAAAGAAGCCAGGTTGATATCATCTTCTATGACAGTGATCGTCATTCCGTCCCCGCTGCTCTCTTCTTCCTTAAAGGTTTGCAGGGTCACCATCGGCAGGCTGATGGTGAATGTGCTTCCTTTCCCAATTTCAGAGGCTACTCTGATACTGCCGTCATGGTTTTCGATAATTTCCTTCACGATCGTCAGGCCTAATCCTGTTCCACCTATTCTTCTGCGGTCTGAATTATCGACCCGATAGAACTTTGTGAACAATTTCGGGAATGCATCGTCCGGGATTCCCAGGCCTTCATCGATGATATTGATGAACACCTTATCTTGTTTTTCATAAACCCGTGCGGTGATATTCCCTCCATCAGGAGAATACTTGATGGCGTTGCTGATCAGGTTCGTAAAGGCTTGAGATAATTTATCTTTATCGCCAAGTACCATCGTACAATCCGTTTCTTTCTCAATGGTGAATGTATGATCCGGTGCATTGACTTTCTGGGTACTGATGACATTTTGTATGATTGGGATGATATCTTCGTACCGTTTATCAAAGGTCTGCCTGCCGGATTCCATTCTCTGGACATCTAGAAAATCATTGATAAGAGACGTCAATCGTTTCGCTTCCTGATAGATCGTTGTCAGATACTTCTTCGTTCTTTCTGGCTTTAAGTCTTTGGTCAGCATTAATTCAGTGAAGCCGAGGACACTCGACAGCGGGGTGCGAAGTTCATGGCTGACGGTTGAGACGAATTCCGATTTCATCTGATCCACTTCGAATTCTTTTGTGATATCCCTGTGAACGAAGATGGTCCCTACTTTCTCATCCCCGCGATATAGGGATTCCGAGTATACCTGATAGACCGTCCGGCCATCCTCAAGGTGGTACGTATGAAGATGCCTGCCGGCTTTTCCTGCTTCGATGACCATTTCATAATATTTGTTGAGTCCTTTTTTATTTTCTACCTGACTCAGAAGGGCCTGCTTCCACTCCTCATAATGAGCCTGCTGAAGAGTGCATAGTTCGCCTTTAATGATTTTCGATAATTTCGTGTTCATCAACAGGCTGTTTCCTATGTTATCAACGAGCTGAATCCCTTCCTGGATATTATTCAGGATGTCCTGATTCATATGGCGGTCTTTTTCCGATTCTTCGAAAAGGTGAATCTTTTGCAGGGAAATCGAAATTTGTTTGCTTAGGCTTCTATACTCTTCGATCTCTTCTGGGCTGAAATCTTGTCCAAAGCGGCTGAAGACCATGATGGCTTCCACTTCTTTTTCCAACGATAGGACGGGGATAAAGAGATCATAGGAATATGAAATCTCTTCATGATAGCCCTTTTCTGAATCCACCAATTCACGCTTAATGGAGAAAGGTTCCTTTTGTTCAAACAGACGCTGGTGTAAACCATTGTACATATAGCCCAGGAATTGATTCGCGCCCTTCTCAGAAATCCCAAAGGCAGCATGGGACTTATGCTCATCCAACAGGACAATCATGCCCCGGGATGCGCCCAGGACTCCGCACATCGTTTGTACGATACTGTCCAGTACTTCCTGTTTATTGAGGGAATGTGAAATCCCATTGATGAAATCATTGCGCCGCTCCAGCTGTTCCTCACGGATATTGGCATCATTGAGTAAATGTTCAAGCTTGGATTGCTGTGACTCAAGCTCATCCTGCTGGGCAACCAGCTCTTCATTATGAGCAAGCAAATCCTCTTCCTTCAACTGGATTCTATGGATCATTTTTTCAAACGCGCGTGACACCTTCCCGATCTCATCTTTGCGATTGTTTTCAAAGGACCAGCGCCGGTACGATTCGTCTTCTGCAATTCTCTCAGCTGCAGTTGCCACTTGAGTGAGGGGTGATCCAATCTGCTTGGCAAGGATCCTCATGATCCTCATCAATACCAGGAGCATCAGGAAGATGAAGAGAACGAATGCACCTTGGCTGATGGATTCCTTTGTCTGAACTTCTTGATATGCTTCATCGCTCTGTTGTTCAATCTGAGTGACATATCTGTTCAACTGATTCTGGAAGGTATCGATGGAAGCAGTCGCCCCGTCAGCCGAAGCCTTCATGACAGCTTCTATATCGCCGTTTTCATAATTGAATATCGCATTTGCGACAACTTGCTGAAAATAGTAAGAAGAGAATTCTTCTACATCTTTTGTAAATTTTTGATCCTCGGGTTCTGTCGCAATCGTCCTTAATTTTTCAATAGCATTCTCCACTTCTATTTCCTGACGATAAATGCTCTCTTTAAATTCAACTCTGCCGAATGCGATATAACCGCGTGCGTCAAAGAAAGCCTGATTAAACTCCTTATTGAGACGTTCTGCTACCCCTTCTTTTTCATCAAGCTTACTTCTTAGTTCCTGATATTCACTCGTAATGTACTGATCGTATAAGAATAAACACGCAGCACCGGCCAGAAAGATCAGTATGAAACTGCTCATTACACCGATGAACTGATTCCGCAGACTCGTTTGGAAGAACTCCCTAATTCTCTTCATTCAAAATGCCCTCGATTCGCTGTACTAACTCCATCGGGCTGTAAGGTTTTGCAATGAAATAATCGGCACCGGACTGCATGACTCGTTCCTTATCCGCTTGCTGGCTTTTTGCCGATACCATCATGATTTTCACGTCTTTTTTCTCCGGGATGCTCCGTACTTTTTCAATGACTTCAAGGCCTGTATATAAAGGCATCATATAGTCGAGAAGGATCAGGTCATAGTCATTTTCCATGATGCTTGTGATGGCTTCCTGGCCATCCGATGCTTCATCAAGCTCATGACCTTCATCCTCCAGCGTATCTACCACAAGCATCCTCAATACTTCTTCATCCTCGGCAATTAAGATCTTCGCCATGGTTAGTCCTCTCCTTTTTCAAAAGCCTTCTTCATTTCGTAATATGACTGTTTTAACCTCTCATGAAATGCAGGCTGATTCCAGGTTCCCCAGGAGTAATGATAAAATCCAGCCGGATCCATGTTGTTTGCTTTTCGTTCCGGATAAGAAAATGTTTGATTTCCATTCGTTTCGTACAGTCCGATTTTTATGCCGTCGATCGTCCTGCTTGAATCCAGCCCGTTATTCCAGACATCCCCCATCGCCTCTCTCTGGCTTGGATCCTTGATATTCAAGAGCTGCCAAGGAATCCGGATTTCATAGCTGTCTTTTGTCGGGCTGACACTGATATCTGTGAGAGAATCATATTCAGGATCATCCGGATGTGCATTCCCAAATGTCAATGTACCAGTTTCGTAGGATTCAAACGGGAGCACCTTCCCGTCTATGTTCAATTCTTTATTCAACGTCAGCCTGATCGGGTGATAGTTTCCGTTATCCTTCTTGTTCGCATACTCCTCGCGTGGAATCATGTCGAGGACTTCGCCGTAATGATAATGAAACGTATCATAATAACTATCTACTAATAGACGGGCCTCTTCCTCCCCTTGAATGTGAAGGGCAAAGTCCACGCCCGATGTTTTCACATCAGACACCCCCGGGAGTGAAGACTGTCCTTGAGCACCCACCGTATCAAATAAAAGATAGGTGTCTTTTCCTTCAGTGACCTCATCGGTATCCACCCTCACATACAAGTAACGCTCATCACTTGTGACATACATGGAATGGCTGTCATCCGTAAAGGCAGGTTCCACTCCGTTCAACTGCCAATCTCCATTGCGTCCGTCCACATGGATCATCGATGTTTCATCTGGACCGGGGTCAAAACTCAAGAGCCCGAACTGCTGCTCATTCGTCTGGGCATTGGACCAGTAGGGGCGTCTGTCAGGGTTATCATAATCCATCGTGTTCCACGTTCGTTTGAACCACTCATCCTGCCAGGCAAAGACGAGTCCGCCCGCTGCTCCTTCTTCCACAATATCCTCGAATAAGCGGCGGTTGATCTCTCCTTGCTCTTTTTCTGAATGGTGTCCCTGATCCCACCCATACACGTTTCGATGGGTAAGGCCGCGTGAGCCCGGGACACCGAATTCCGCCACCAGCAGCGGCATGGAATGAGCCTTTTTCATATCATTCAGATAACCGGCATAGTTGTTCTTCTCGCCGCGGTGATCGACATAGTTGACGTACTCAGGCTCATAGTTCAGGAAATCCGGATAGTATGGATAGATATGATAAGAGGCAAATAAGCCTGTGTGCAAATTGCCTGTCCCCTTCATTACATTCGGGTCAACCGATACCATGTCTTCTTTTTCAGATGGTTCGCTTGGATGATGGAGCAGGTCTGTCGTCACCCAGTTCGTGAAACTGACCGGGCGCTGCCACTTGTACTTCTCCGTTTCATAAGCGATCCCTTCATTCATCACTTCTGCGAGCCAAATCTCGAACGGCTCTGCACTTTCCGTAGATAAGTAATCGCCCTGGAAGTCTTCCATGCCCTCATGTTTCTCGTTTGTAGACAGAACGACTTCAGGATCCCACTCCACTCCGAAGATCCAGCCGAGTACATACGGAGAAATATCATAGTTATAAGCACCAGATGCGTGGCCTTTTCTTTCAGGAAGCTCTGCTTTTCCGTGAATAAGGTCGATTGTACGCTTTATTTCGGTGCGGAATTCCTCTGTATTCTCACTGGCGAAGGCATCTTTTGTCTCTAAAAAGATTTCTTCATTCACCCACACACCATGGAATAGATAAAGGGGCTCTTCCGCCATTCGATTATATTCGTAGAATGCTTCATAAAATGCCGGGGGATGAATCGTATAGATACGCAAAGCATTTGCGTTCATGGCGCCTATCTGCTTGAACCACCTTAAGTATTCCTCTTTGGTTATGGCTGTTTCACCCGGGAATGAACCGGGCTTTGCAATCCCCATATTGACTCCCTTTATAAGCAGGTCTTCCCAATTACCATTCTTATTGATTTGAATATAGTCAGATCCGGCTTTACCGGCCATCTTTACATCATTTTCCGATCTGATTTCAATGTTTTCCGGAGGTTCATGATCTTTTTCTGTATGAATCCGGTCCAGGATGCTTGTCATCATCGGGACATACGCTTTCCAGTAGAAGGCAGATGAGTTGTCCGGGCTCGAAGCTTCCGTCCATTTTCTCCATTTTGAAAAGCCTGTCGTCTGGTAGAGATTCGGAACGTCCGGATGGTCTGCATAATCCCCGCTGAAATAATAGGTTTCATACACCTGGTTATCTCCGTGAACAACTGCCGGGAACGTTTCCGGAAGATTAAGAGCTTTTAAGGTTTCCTTCCCGCTTTTTGAAAGAGATAATGTGTAGTTGGCCAGCACGTCTTCCTCATTGATAGGTTCGACGATATCAAACCAATAGGAGTATGGAACATTCATTTTTTCACCAAACTGTTTTTCTCCTTCAGAAGTCGTGGAAAAGACAACGCCTTCTTTTCCAATGGCATTCTTGTCAAGGATGACCAGCCTGTCGTTTTTATCCACCAAAACATATCCAGGTCCTGTAAAGGTAAAGGGTTTCCCGTATTGATTCTCATAGTTTTCTTGAACCCATGCAGGGACTTCACTGCTTCTAAGATCAGGGAAGTACCGCCCGATCCAGCCTGACCACTCTAAGTTAAATAGGGAATAAAAGGATTGACGGGTTTCTTCCGTCGTCGGATGCGCCATTGAGTTAAATTCAGCAATGAGAGTTTTACCATCTTTCATTGCCATTTCCCTTAAAGCATCCATATCTTCATTGGTCAATCCGCCGTACACTTTCGAAGAGCGCTTCCCGGAAGTATTCTCATTGTCTAGGTCTTCTTTATATACACCATACGTATCCGCTACATAGACAGCATCGTAGCTTTTTAGCGAAGACGGAAAGTCTTTCGTATTTGTATGTTCCTCTGCATCAGGGACGAATCCGATATAATCTTCATTCAGCTCATATGGCTTGCCGTCTGATTTAGTGAATTTCTGCTGATTCAGCAGCCAAACCAATCCCTTATGTTCACGGTACGTCGTGTCAGGTACGGTCTTATCAATGATCAGGACATCAAGCTTCCGATTGTCCTTCAACTGCCAGAGCCAGAATGGAGACGAAATAACGAGTACAATTCCTACAATGAATAAGAGGAATCCGTATAATTTGAGCTTTGTCATTTTGATACTCCTTTTCTGGCCATTTCTCCCCAGCCTGTCTTTCTCCGCAGTACGTCAAGGATCCCTTCACAGCGCCACAATACCGTCAATGGACGATACCAGAGCGTTTCTGTCAGGGAATAGAAAAATAAGCGGATGATATCCGCCGCCTTTGGATACTTCCGGATGGTCCACTCCTCAAGGAGCACGGAAGCCATTGAAAGGATGGAACCATAGATGACAGACAGCAAGAATAATAGAATGGCGAATTCGAGGTACACTCCCCCCATGAATAAAGAAAGGATCATCACCAAATACCCCATCAACTCGACCACGGGGCCTAAGAATTCAATAATGAGAAAGTAGGGGATCGAGACCATTCCGATGGACCCGTATTTCGGGTTGAATATCAGCCTGCGGTGAATCCATAGACTTTCAAAGAGTCCCCTGTGCCACCTTCTACGCTGACGGCGTAAATACTTTAATGATTCCGGTGCTTCCGTCCAGCTGACAGGGTCCGGGACATAAACGATTTTCTTATTTGCTTCCTGCTCTTTTACATAGCGGTGCAGCCGGACTACGAGTTCCATATCTTCACCGACTGTATGCGAATATCCCCCGGCTTCCACGACCCAGCGCTTTGAGAAAACGCCGAACGCCCCAGAAACGATGAGGAGGAGGTTATGTCGGCTCAAGCCGATTCTGCCCATCAGGAATGCCCTCAAATACTCGATCACCTGCATCACAACGATGGGTGACCGCGACAACCCGACTTTCACGATTTCACCGCTTTCTATTTCACAGCCATTCGCAATGCGGATACTCCCTCCTGAAGCTATGACCTCGCCGTCCGATTCGACAATCGGCTTCATCACTTTTAAGAAAGCTGTACGTTCAAGGACGGAATCACCATCAATCGAGCAGAAAAAAGGATAGTTGGACACATTGATGCCGGCATTCAAGGCATCGGCCTTCCCTCCATTTTCCTTATCGACGACTAGCAGGTTCTTGTAAATCTTTGATTGATACACAGCCTTTACCTGTTTCGTTTTCAACTGCTGGCGGATGACCCACTTTATCTTTACGAGTTGAAAAGAATCGATGAGCTTCTCGAGAGAGTCATCCGTCGAACCATCGTTGATGATGATGATTTCATATTCCGGGTATTCAATACTGAGCAAAGACCGGACAGTAGCCATGATCCCGACCGATTCATTGTAAGCGGGCACCAGGATGGATACAGGCTTGGTCTGGTGTAAATGAAGCAGCTCCTCATAGGGCTCCCGTTCATCCAATTGATACGTCTTCCTCAACTGAACGAAAGAGATCAGCAGTAAAATAGAATAAAAGGAAATGACGAGGATCATATAGACCAGGACAACCCATCCGATGGCCATCAGGAATGTTCCCCATTGTGCTGTTATATCCATCATACCGACCCTCTTTCCAGCCATTGTTCCGCCATATTGCTTGCGTACATATCCTCCTTGGAGGCAGCAATCTGTTTTAATACCTCTTTACCTGTCTCCAGCCTTAATAAGCTTTTGGCCGCTTGAGAACGAACATAAAAGGATGAATCGCTCATAAGGTCCTCAAGATACTGGAGGAGTTCAGGGCTCCTGATGTATTCGCATGCTTTAATGGCCATCAGGCGCTCCTGCCAGGACGATGAAAGAAGGTGTTTCGTCAATTTGGATGGCGCAAGGAAATACTCCATTTCAACGATTGCTTTCAATGCACGGATACGGATTTCCACCGATTGATCGTCGAGGAGCTTTTCAAGGAACTGGCTGTCAGTCTGCCTGCTCCTGAGCCCGATGGAATCAACCAGGGCATACCTTATCTCCTGGGGCAATTCATCAAACATTCGTATGAATCGATCGAGCTGTTTACCGTTAAATGATTTAAACAGCAGACTATAATCAAATTCTGTTAACGGATGTTTAGTAGTGGTCATTTTTCCAGCGATTTTTGCATCGTCGTTTAGAATATATATCTTCAGGAGCTGTACCTCTTCACTCTTCGTTAATTTCTTTGAAGCATACAATTTATCAAGATGCTCAAACATATTGTTCATGTCGAATTCCTGAATCCAATAAAGGGCATTCATCCGCATGCTCCAGCGCCGATGAGTCAATCGTGATCGAATATACGACTCGAACCGGGTTTCAGCAAACTTCCTGATACGTTCATGAATCGTGTCACCGTCAAGTACCTTGGCAAAGCCTGCCGTCAATTCAATGAATGCTTTTATTTCGAGCGGTGAATGGAAATCGAGTGCCTTTTCATCCGCTTCATCTTTAAAATACTGGAAAAGGGGAAGCTGGTAGTCTTCCTTATACTTCTCCACCTTGGCCCGCCTGTCATTTTCAATTAATTTCGTTATGACTAAATAACTGAACAACAAAAATAGTATGAGCAGTAAGCTGACAAGCGCCACAGAGAAATAAAAAATCTCATTTTCAAACACGTTCTTACCTCATCCTCTTCAAAATTTGACCTAAGCGCGCTTCAAGCTCAAGCAGTTTAAATGGCTTTGTCATGTAATCATCCGCTCCCAACTGAAGAGATCTTGAAATGTCTTTTTCGCTGCTGCGCGACGTCAGCATCAGGACCTTATAACGGTCTGACTCTTCCTGATTACGGAGCCTCTCAAGAACTTCTAGTCCATCCATCTTCGGCATCACACCATCCAGTATCACCAGACAAAGAGATTCCCGGTGCCACTCCGATTCCAGAAAAACCGCACCATCTTTAAAGCTTTTGATATCATACTTAACATTCTGCTCTGCCGGCAGCTTTGAAACAATATCCCTCATCACCGTCCGGATAATCGGATCGTCATCCACGATGGCAACCTTAATGGTCTTGTTATGTTGTATATCGGTTGATTTCGAGTCGATTTCCACCTTGTTCCTTCCGTTTTCTTTTGCCTCATAAAGGGCTTGATCGGCTAACCTTATCCACTCATCCATTGGCTTGGACGGATCAGTAATTTCAGAGATTCCGGCAGAAAACGTGCAAGTGAAAGGGTCAATATCATTAAAAATGAGCTTGCTGAATTCCTTACGGCAGCGATCAAGGAAGGTATATGCATCTTGAACAGGGGTGCTCAGGCATATGACGACAAACTCCTCGCCTCCATATCGAACCACTACGTCCTGTCCCCTTGTATTCTTCTTTAAAAATGAAGCAAATTCCGCCAATACTTTGTCTCCTGCAAGATGACCATATTGATCATTCACCTTTTTGAAATGATCGATATCAATCACGGCAATGGAAGAAGGTTCTTTTCTCCGGTTCCAGATGCTCTTGACCTGGTCATATGCTTGAGCCAGGTATTTACGATTGTATACATGAGTCAATTCATCAAGTAATATGAGTTCTTCTATCTGCTTTTTCCGCTCGATCTGCCTCTTTACACGGACAACGAACTCGTCGAGATCAAAGGGCTTCTGGATGAAATCATCCGCTCCTAATTCGTAACACTTCATTCTCGTTTCTTTCCGGTCATCGCCACTGACCATGACAGTGGGGATGAACTGCTGCTTCAGCTTTTGCTTGAAGAAATCAAGTACTTCAAAACCATTCGCCTCATCCATATGAATATCGATGATGGCGCAATCCGGCCTGACATCATAATAAGACATCACGGCCTTTTTAGGGTTAGCGATCGGTACGACATACCACCCGATATTTTCAAGCTCCTCTTTCATGTACATGAGGAAGGACGTATCATCGTCGATGACAAGCACGACAGGCTCCTCTCCCTGTCTGTCCTGCTTGCCTTTAAAATCAGAGACCGTCCCTTCCTCTAATCGATAATACGCTTCAATGATGTCAAAAAGCATGGTTCTCAGTTCAGGAATCGTCAACAATCGGTCATCCTTTTCATCCATCGTGTCCATCAATTGTCTGGCAAGGTTTCCGATGTGATCCAGACCAAGGGTTGAAGCAGATCCTGCCAGGGAGTGGACAAACCGATAAACGTCCTTATGCGGGACTTCCGGTTTCGATTCCCACTCCTCTAATTTCTTTCGAAAGTTATTTAAAAAATGTTTTTGGTATTTTTCCATATATCATCTTCTGCCTTTTTATTGGAATTCTTTCGGGGTAATTCTCTTTTCTTAGCTTTATCTGAGCCAATTTGTACTATTATACTGCTGGCTTTGAAAGTTTAATAGTTTTTTTGAATGTTTCTTGCTTGGTATTAAACTTATCAAAATTTGACTGTTTTCAGCAGATGGAAATATCCCCTGAAAATATAAATGTAACAAAAAATACCATACATATCCATGATCATTTCCAACTAAAAATTACAGTTTAATGAAAGGGTGGAATCCATACATCTGGATGTTGATGGACTATACGAGCGGAAAGCAAGGATGCATATGTCAACAAGCCGAAAAAAGCCAGCAGCCCCTTTGGGCTGCTGGCTTTTAAAATGTGAAGTTGACCTTATCCTTCTTTTCCTACAAACTTTTCCAAGGCAGCGATCGCTTCTTCTTCGTCACTGCCGTCTGCTGCCAGGGTAATCTCGGAACCTGTGCTGATCGCAAGGCTCATGAGACCCATGATGCTTTTGGCATTAACTTTTTTTCCGCCTTTTTCTAAAAAGATTTCGGATGAGAAGCGGTTTGCCTCCTGGACGAATAGTGCTGCAGGACGCGCTTGAAGACCTGTTTTCAATTTCACTTCCACTTGTTTTTCTACCATTGTCATTTCTCCCCTTTGCTTCTGATTATTTGCTTAGTTTCTCTCCCGCTCTGATTTTCTCGGCTATTTGATCGATTTTCCGTAAGCGGTGATTGATTCCCGATTTACTTATGGTACCGCCTGAAACCATTTCCCCCAGTTCTTTCAACGTGACGTCTTGATAGGTCACTCTCAGTTCTGCAATTTCACGTAATTTATCAGGAAGCACTCCCAGGCCGACATGCTTTTCGATGAACTTGATGTTCTCTACCTGTCTTAATGCCGCCCCGATGGTTTTATTCAAGTTGGCCGTCTCACAGTTGACAAGACGGTTCACAGAGTTACGCATATCCCTTACAATCCGGACATCCTCAAATCGAAGGAGAGAATTATGGGCTCCCACGATATTGAGGAACTCGGTAATTTTCTCTGCCTCTTTCAGATACGTAATGAACCCTTTTTTTCGTTCGAGGGTCTTGCTGTTTAAACCAAATGTGTTCATCAGCTCCGACAACGCTTCGTTGTGTTCGGCATAAAGGGAGAAAATCTCGAGATGGTAGGAAGATGTTTCCGGGTTGTTCACGGATCCCCCTGCCAGAAATGCTCCTCTTAAATAGGATCGTCTGCAGCACTTCTTTTTTATCAGATCATCTGAAATATTATGAATAAACGTGAATCCCTCACCAAGGATTTTCAAGTCCTCGAGGATTTTTTTCGTATCTTCTTTAATCCGCACGATGTAGACATTGTTTTTCTTCAGGCGCATTTTCTTCCGCACTAAAAGTTCTACAGGGGTGTCGTATCCCTTTTTTATCAATGTATAAATCCTTCTGGCAATCGCGGCGTTTTCCGTTTGAATATTGACGACCAGCATCTGGTTCGAGAAGGAAAGCGAGCCGTTCATTCTAATGAGAGCTGATAATTCAGCATTGGCACAGCAATCCTTGACTTCGATATTGGTTAGTTCTTTTTTTGTCTCTGACGCAAACGACAACCCCATCACCTCCTAGCAAACGCTTGCACAAGCTTATACAACAGAAATTCTTTTCTGTCATTTATTGGATTCCATATAGGAATGAATGATCTTCGCTACTTTTTCCGTATTGTGACGTACCAGTCCATTATTATATGAAAGAATATCATGGGCAAGAACCTCGATCCCCATGGAATTCAAACGATCGATATCAAAATGTACCGGACTCGCCTGTTCTTTATCATAACGGGCCTGCACTTCAACCGGCACCTGCTTGTTATTGACCAGGATCGCATCGATGCATGAAGGGTCCATATGTTTCGATATGGCGTCTACATGATCGCTTGCCGTGTACCCGAGGGTTTCACCCATTTGAGTCATGATATTGCAGATATAAAGCTTCTTGGCCCCCGACTGGCAGACCGCTTCACCGATCCCAGGTACGAGGAGATTCGGTATAATGCTTGTATAAAGACTTCCAGGTCCCATGACAATCAGATCCGCATCTTTGATTACCCTCAGCGTTTCTGCGAGGGGCTTGATGTTGTCAGGCTTTAAAAAGACTCTCTTGATCTTCTTTCCAGCCTTCGGAATGGTCGATTCCCCCGTTACGATCGTACCGTCTTCCATCTCGGCATTCAAAATGACGCTCTGATTGGCAGAAGGCAGGACCTTTCCTTTCACGTTCAGGACCCGGCTCATTTCCTGGATGGCGTGGACAAAATCACCCGTAATCGAAGCAAGGGCGGCTATGATCAGGTTGCCTAACGCATGCCCCGACAGCTCGTTCTCTGTTTCGAAACGGTGCTGAAACATCTGCTCCACAAGGGGTTCCACCTCTGATAGTGCGGCCAGCACATTCCGGATGTCCCCCGGCGGCGGAATGTCCAGTGAATCCCTGAGCCGCCCTGAGCTTCCACCGTCATCCGCAACTGTCACGATCGCAGAGAGATCCAGCGGGTGGCGTTTCAGTCCGCGCAGGAGGACAGGAAGCCCTGTTCCCCCTCCGATGACGACAACTTTTGGCAGTGTGGTCATGGTGTCTGAACAGCCTTTCTCTTTTCGATATCACGATGAGAGATTTTAGTATGATAATCGTCTTCAAAGTGATGGCCGATATGTTCCGCCAACGCAACCGAGCGATGCTGTCCGCCTGTACAGCCGATGGCCACCACCAGCTGACTCTTCCCTTCACGCTTATAATGAGGAAGCATGAACGAAAGCAGATCCGTTACCTTATCGAGGAATTTATGGGTTTCATTCCACTTCAGGACATAGGTTGAAACCTCTTCATCAAGCCCTGTTTTCGGACGCATATGATCGATATAGTGAGGATTCGGCAGGAATCTCACATCGAATACAAGATCCGCATCGATCGGGATCCCGTGCTTGAATCCGAATGAAATGACATTCACCGTAAATATCGTTTTCTTGTTCACAGAGAACTCTGTAAGGATCTTCTCGCGCAGCTCTCTCGGCTTCATCGTTGAAGTTGTATAAATCAACTGAGCCCGGCCTTTCAATTCTTCGAGCAGCTCACGTTCCTGCTTGATCCCTTCAAGCGGAAGGCCAGATGGAGCAAGAGGATGCGAACGGCGCGTTTCCTTGTAGCGTCTGACAAGGGCAGAATCATCCGCATCCAGGTAGAGGATCTGCGGCGTCACCCAAGAAGTTTCCGCCAAATCGTCCAGCGCCTTGAATAGATGATCGAAGAATTCCCTTCCGCGGAGGTCCATGACCAGCGCGACCTTATTCATCTTATTACCGGACTCTTTCATCAGTTCAAGAAATTTAGGCAGAAGAGTCGGCGGCAAATTATCTACGCAGAAAAACCCTAAATCTTCAAAGCTTTGAATGGCGACGGTTTTACCGGCTCCGCTCATTCCTGTTATGATCACTAATTGTACGTCATTCGTAGCACCTGTACTCATACTCTTCCCCCGCTTTATTTTAAAATTTGTGTTTCGCTTCTGAATACCGCAGTTGATTTCCGTGCAAGACTTCGCTTACCGCGGGTAGCCCGTGAGCCTCCTCGTCACTGCGTTCCTGCGGGGTCTCACATTAGCTACTCTTCCCGCAGGAGTCTTCGTCTTGCACTCCAATCAACCTGCTAGAACAGTCCTAACATAATTGTATCTTCTATCAGCTCGGATCTAAGCGGTATGACAACAGCTTGAAATCCGGTGTATACGTAAATGTTCCGTAGATGGTTTTCTTTCCGTGCAATAGATAGTCAAGGATATGGTAATCCCCTTCAGCCATCGGCAGGTCCTTGATGTCTTCGAATTTATGCCATTTGATCTTTCCTTCTTCCGATTCCTGCAGGTTCACACCGTCAGCTTCCGTTGCAAAGAAGGAAAACATCATCCATTCGGAAACGACTTTTTCATCGTCTTTGATGATGAATGTGAATACACCTTTCAGATCGGGATTCTTCAGATAAATCCCTGTCTCTTCGCGGTACTCGCGTATGACCGCATCGCGAATCGATTCACCCGGCTCCATCTTGCCGCCCGGTGCCACCCACCAATTCCGGCGGGGTTTTTGGAGAAGGAGTACTTTGTCTCCATCCAGATATAAGCAATTTGTGACACGCTGCACTTCCTTCACCTCAAGTCTAGTTCATTAGGACATCGTTCCGTCCTTTCTCATTCCTTATATTATACTATGATTGCAGACAAGCCACAATGTCTCTGCATTCGATGTAAACATCTAAGATTCCCTGGAAGAATAAATCGGAGGCTCTTTTAAATAAAAATTGTCGATTTACCTTTACAAAGAAACTGACAAGCTTCCCTAAATTTCGAGTGGTACAGCCCTTTCTCCGTCACTATAACAGGAAAAAAGGCAAAAAAAATAGACACAGGCGATTCCTGTGTCGTCTACGGGATTTATTACTAAAAAGGGGGTCAATTTCTTACTTTCTATAATACCCGATAATTGTTTCACTAGTGTTACAACAGATTTAAAACGGTATTACGGAATTGTTAATTTTGACGAATTTTTATTAATAGTGAATCGAATTTTGCAGGAATTTGTATAAAACTCCGTGAATGAACATTCATATGCATGAATGGTTATTCTTAAAAGTCATACTTTTTCATGATTTGATCTGCCATCAGTTCATATCCTTTCCCATTCGGATGGAGGGAATCATGGAAGTATTGCTCTTTATCCTTCCCCTTGAATAATGGATTGGAAGATACATATTTTACTTTCCCGTGCTTCTTCACTTCTTTTACGATCGTTTGATTCCATTCATCGACATACGCTTCGATTTTATCACTATCTTTGTCTGGATAAGGATTATAAAGCCCAATTACCAGGATCTCTGCGTCCTCATTCGTTTCTTCAAGCATATCCAGAATGAAGTTCAGGTTATCCACATACTCTTGTTTTGCTTCCATGATTTTATCATGTTGGAGGGGGACTAAATCTCCTCCATTACTTTTGATCAAATCATTGGTTCCGATGTTCAAGATAAATACATCTGCTTCGGATAAGTCCTCAGCCACACTCGGTTTCATCAGCTGCTTTTGAAGGCCCGATGATTTTTGGCCTGGAATCCCGAGGTTCTGAAACTGGTAACTTTCTTTCGTATTCTTCTCGTTCACCTTTTCTTCAAGGCGGCCGATATAGCCTGTATCCTTGTCATCCCCATAACCATACGTCAGCGAATCTCCGAGGGCGATGACCCTTTTCTTCGATTCAGACTTGCTCTCTTCTGCAAAGAAACTGAAGTAGATGACAGGTATAAGTGCCAATACCATGATTGGGATGATGATTTTCCATTTTGACATTGATGATCATACCTTCCTGGTCTGTGCTGCCGTTCATGCTGTGTTTATTCCCTTTTGGCGGGGGTGTAATCCTGTATATTTTTGGTACCAACTTCGACTGTTCCTTTGTGCTGCAGACATTTGCTCTTCTGAGGCAGGATATGCGTTTCTCGACCTCCCGTCTGCCGGGTCAATCTATGAGTTTTGGTGACTATTCAACGAGAAATAGCCTTTATTCTATGAGTTTGAGGGTTTATTCTATGAGAAACCTGAATTAATCTATGAGAAATCCGGCATAATCTCTCATTTTTCCAATTAACACCTTTTAAAGCAACAACAAAAAAGACAAACTCCCCCAATAGAGTTTGCCTCTCCTCCTGGAATCCATCAATTCTTCTGGATTCCGAACCGTGCGTTTATTTGGCCCCTGATCATTTTCTGTTTCGCTTCTTGTCTCTCTTTTTTGGTCAGTTCGTACTTGATTTCTTTGGTTGTGACGCCTTCTTCTCTATGGTCCGCAATTTCCATTAATCGTTCTACGTCGTTGAAAGAGTATTTCCGGTATCCCCGGTTGGTCCGTTCTGGGAAGATAAGGTTCTTTTCTTCGTAGTACCTGATTTTTCTTTCTGTCAGGCCTGTTAATTCACTGACTACGCCGATCGAGATCACTTTTTTATCCTTATAGGAAGATTCCTGTCCCACACTACCCTCCTCCTCTTTGCTTCATTATACATGGATTGGCAGGTAACTTGAGGTTTATGTAAGAAAGTCTGACAAACAATCTTTTATTTGATAGGAAACCTGACAAAGTTGCGGAATGTATGCCTGGAAGGTTTTACAATGAAACTACGCTAACTAAAGGAGTGAATGCTATGCCATTTTTAAGAGAAGCTGTCCAGAAGCAGCGCGAGCATTTTATTCGTCTCATAGTGCAAAATGGAGTTGCGGAAGGTCCGGAAGTGGAAAAATGGACGCTGACCGAATTGATTGCGATTTACGATAAGCACCTCAGAAAATAATAAAAAAGCCTTGGGGTTCGTTTCCCAAGGCTTTATCTATTAAACGTGTTTAACTTTTTCCTTCAATTCTTCTACATAGTGCTGGGCTGCCTGAGCCGCGATGCTTCCGTCACCTGTTGCCGTAACGATTTGACGAAGTTCTTTTTCACGTACGTCGCCTGCTGCGAAGATACCAGGGACTTTCGTTTCCATTTGTTCATTGGTCAAGATGTAGCCCATGTCATTGGTGATGCCAAGGTTTTGGAATGGTTTCGTCAATGGAATCATTCCGATGTAGATGAAGACACCATCCGTTTGGAAGTCTGTTTCTTCGCCGTTCTCAGTTGAAACAAGCGTGACGCTGCCAACCTTGCCTTCTTTATCATTGATTTCCTTCACTGTGTGATTCCAGATAAAATCAACTTTTTCGTTATCGAATGCACGCTGCTGAAGGATCTTCTGCGCACGAAGTTCGTCGCGTCGGTGAACGATTGTCACTTTGTTCGCGAATCTTGTGAGGTACACGCCCTCTTCGACTGCAGAGTCTCCTCCGCCTACGACTACAAGGTCTTTCCCTTTGAAGAATGCCCCGTCACAAACGGCACAGTAAGATACTCCGCGTCCGCCAAGTTCTTTTTCACCAGGCACGCCGATTTTCTTATATTCGGCACCTGTTGAAAGGATGACAGCACGTGCCTTGTATTCCTTCGATCCCGCTTTGACAAGCTTGTAATCGCCCTCGTCGACGATTTCCTTGATGTCTCCGTATGCGTATTCCGCACCGAATTTCTTCGCATGATCAAACATTTTATTCGACAGGTCCGGACCAAGTATATGGTCGAAGCCTGGATAGTTTTCCACTTCTTCCGTGTTTGCCATTTGTCCGCCCGGCACACCTCTTTCAAGCATCAGCGTTGAAAGGCTTGCACGTGACGTATATACAGCCGCGGTCATTCCAGCAGGACCGGCACCGGCGATAATGACGTCATAGATTTTTTCTTCTGACATTCTAAATTACTCCTTCCGATACGTTCTTCTAAGCAAGTTTTTTATATTCCCTATATAGTATTTACTGTCTATCCCTATCCTATAAAAAACAGGGTTGTATCGTCCAAAAATATGCTCATGGAAGGTAGCTTTCCACCACGGAAATATATTTAGTCAGCGTGCTTGCAGAAACACTGTAGCTGTCGCACACCTGCTTCTTTGTCACCTTTTCATTTCTAAGGCGGTTCCATACATAGTCTGCTGCCGCCGCAAATGCTTTTGTATTCTTGAATGTCTCACGCTCTTTCAAGCCCCGGTATGCAACCGTGAACCATGTAAGGAACAAACCGGAATCAACGCTTGAAATCGGGTGATGGGAATCATATAGATGAAGCGCGACCTCATGCATATTCTTGATTTCCTGATTCACCTTCATCGAGGTATTCCCATTGGTGTTCAGTACATGGGCAAGGTACACCTTTTCGACAATCGACAGTTCCTCCACCTCACAAAAATCGGCATGTGTAAGCACCGACTTCTGATGTTCCGACACGGAAGTAAGGAAAAGGCCGAATAGCTTCTCTTCTGTATAGTCACTTTGAAGCTTCTTTAAAATCGATGTGACGTGATTCTCAAATCCTGAAGCACGGTTATCATTCCAAGGCTCGTTCCCCTCTTTTTCAGGGTTGAGCTCGATAACCTTTTTCCAGGCATTGCGCGCTGTCTGATGGTGCCCGGTTTCATATGCTGAATGGGACAGCCAATAGTAATAGCTCGCATCTCCTTCAAACCCGATCTTCTGCAGCGACTTCAACCACTCATATGCTTTTTCGGATTGACCGATCAATGCGAAGGTCGCCCCAAGCTTGAAACGATGTTCATGCAGTAACGGACGGACCTTTTCAAGCCCCGCGACCAACTCATCCAGTTCGGCATTCCTCTTTTGATAAAAATAAAAAACAGCCGTGTTGCAAAGCGCATGAAGATTTCCCGGATTCTTCTCGAGCACCTCTTCAAGTGTGGCAGAAGCTTGATCGACATCACCCAAGTAGAAATACGCAAGTGCAAGATTATTATAAGCAGACCAGAATTCCGGATATTCTTCGATCACTTTTTTCAAAGTCTCAACGGCTTTTTGAAAATGACCTGATTCCAGCAGGTCCTTTGCCTTCTCCTGCTGCATGATCAAATCATCGTGTTCATATAAATCTTCCACAGTCAGATCGGAATCGAGTTCCAGCAATTCAAGGAGATCCTCGGCATCCTCGATGAACTCGCCATGTTCCTCTTTATCCAGATAAACGCTCACATGGTCATACGCTTCCTTGAACAACCCTAAATGCGCATAATTATTGGCCAAAAAATAATGGCATTCCGTCATATGCGGATCCAGATTGTTAAGGATTTCATTCAGCAATTCATTCGCGTGCTTGAACTCGCCAAGCTCTGTATAGACAATCGATAACTGACACGCAATCATCGGCTCTAAAGGTTCCAATTGAAACGCTCTATTCAAATATTTTAACGACCGCTTAAGCTCGCGGCGCTGATAAGCTTTCATTCCCTTGTTGTAGTAATACTCACCTGTCGGGACAAAAGACAACACCTTAGCTTGCTCACTTCTTAATTTTGACCCTTTTCTCATCAAAGTCCTCCGAAACGTTCATAGTATAACTAAGATAGTATAACATACAACATAGTTGGACTAAACTACCATATTTTGAGGGGGTGGGAGTTTCGTCGGGGGATGCAGGGGGAGGAGGTTTGATGAAGACAGGGATTTTTCGACATGCGGCGCAATTATCAAGATTCTTGCGCAATAATCTGGATTCCGGCGCAATTATGTGGAAATTGGCGCAATAATCTGGATTCCGGCGCAATTATATAGAAATAGGCGCAATCCCGCTCTTCAATAAAGAATACACTCTAGCAGACCTCCACTATTCAGGAACAATTTTGAGGAAATCATACCATTCAGATCCATCTCAAAAGAAATCTTATCAATTTCGTTCAGAAAACACATAAAAGGGACGGGCTTCAACTGACTGAAGGCCCGCCCCTCTCCAAAAATCATTATTTATTATGCCGCTCCACAAGAACCCCGAGGACTTCTTCCAACGGAAGTTCCTGTTCGCGCAGCAGCACCAATACGTGATAGAGCAGATCTGCCACTTCCCATTTCAGTTCCTCTGCGTCCCTGTTTTTCGCCGCGATGATCACTTCGGATGCCTCTTCGCCTACTTTTTTCAGGATCTTGTCGACTCCTTCTTCGAACAGGTAGGTGGTGTAGGCGCCTTCCGGACGTTCTTTTTGTCGGTCGGCGATGAGTGCTTCAAGCGTCAGCAGTATGTTTTCCTCAGACTCAGAAGTCTCAGGTCGGGTGGTGCTATCTTCGGACACCTTCTCATGGAAGCAGCTCTCCTCACCCTTATGGCAGGCCGGGCCTTTTTTATCCACGACGACGAGAAGCGCATCCTTATCGCAATCCCAGACGATGCTCTTGACCGTCTGCGTATTGCCGCTCGTTCCGCCTTTGTGCCAGAGCTCTTGGCGGGACCGTGAGTAGAACCAGGTCTCGCCTGTTTCAAGCGTCTTCGCCAAAGATGTCTCATTCATATAAGCCAACGTCAGGACCTCCTTGGTATCCGCATCCTGGATGATTGCCGGCACCAGGCCTTTTTCATCGTATTTTACGTCACTAATCCAGTCGTTGTTCGTCATCGTACATGCACCTCCTGCTCTTTAAGGTAACTCTTCACTTCTTCTATGCTCGTTTCTTTGTAGTGGAAAATGGACGCTGCGAGGGCTGCATCGGCTTTCCCCTCAGTAAACACTTCTTTAAAATGTTCTGCATTGCCGGCTCCGCCCGAAGCGATGACCGGGATCGAGACAGCCTCGCTTACAGCTTTCGTCAACGCAACATTGAATCCTTTTTTCTCTCCGTCGCTGTCCATGGATGTCAGCAGGATTTCTCCGGCACCAAGCTCTTCAACCTGCTTGGCCCACTCCACTGCATCGAGGTCGCGAAGCTTTCGTCCGCCGTGCGTGTAGACTTTCCAGCCTTCGCTTTCTGCGTCAAACTTCGCATCGATTGCGACCACGATACATTGTGATCCGAAATACTGTGCCCCTTCACGGACCAGTTCAGGGCGCAGAACGGCTGCAGTGTTCAAGGAAACCTTGTCGGCACCGGCTCTTAAAATAGCTTTCATATCCTCAACAGCATTGATGCCCCCGCCGACTGTAAAGGGGATGGCGAGTTCCGCCGCCACATGCCGGACGACTTCGACCATCGTTTTCCTGCCTTCATGGGAAGCCGATATATCTAAAAAGACAAGTTCATCTGCACCCTGTCTATCATAGACTTTGGCAAGCTCAACCGGGTCTCCGGCATCCCGCAGTTCCACGAATTGAACGCCTTTTACTACACGTCCGTCTTTTACATCAAGGCAGGGAATGATCCGTTTTGTCAGCATGATTCCTTCACCTCTTTTAGCGCTTCAGCGACAGTGAACTTGCCGGTATAAAGAGATTTTCCGCAAATTGCACCGGAAACTCCCTGCTCACTCAATTTTTTTAGAGCAGCCAGGTCTTCCAAAGAACTGACTCCTCCGGATGCAATGACTGATTTTCCCGTTTCCCTGGCAAGCTCGACTACCGCTTCGACGTTCGGTCCGGAAAGCATGCCGTCTGTCGCGATATCGGTGAAAATGAACGTTTCCGCTCCGGCTGCAGCCAATTCTTTTCCTAGGTCGACCGCCTTTAAGGAGGATGTTTCGATCCAGCCGTGCGTGGCGACATAGCCATCCTTGGCGTCGAGTCCTATCACAATCTTGTCACCGCCGTATGCCGCCAGCCATTCTTTCACCAATGCCGTGTTGGACACAGCGATGCTGCCGATGATGACGCGGTCGACACCCTGGTTGAGATAGTGCTCGATATCTTCTGCCGAACGGATCCCTCCGCCGATTTGGACTTTGGCGTCCAGTTTTTCAGCAACGGCAACGACGAATTCATCGTTGATCCGCGTGCCTTCCTTTGCTCCGTCGAGATCGACCATATGGATCCATTCCGCGCCTTCATCCGAGAATTTTTTTGCCATATCAAAAGGGGAGTCGCCGTAGACCGTCTCCTGATTGTAGTCGCCTTGAATCAATCGTACACATTTTCCGCCGCGCATATCGATGGCGGGATAGATTGTAAAACTCATGAGACTGCCTCCGATTCTTTCACTCGTTTTGTGAAGTTTTCCAGTAGCTGCATGCCCAATTGTCCACTTTTTTCAGGGTGGAACTGCATACCGTAAATGTTAGCTTTGCTGACGACCGCCGGGATTTCAACGCCTGCGTAGTCTGCAGTCGCTGTCAGTACTTCTTCAGAACCTTGTACATAGTAGGAATGAACGAAATAGACATAGCCTTCTACCAATCCGTCAAGAAGGTGGGATTCTTTTTTAAACGAAAGATGGTTCCATCCCATATGAGGGACTTTATATTCGTTTCCTTCATTGTCCCGCTTGGGGATATGGATGACTTCGCCGGGAAGCAGGCCGAGGCCCGGTGTACGGCCGTTT
This sequence comes from Rossellomorea sp. ABR4_012, assembly GCF_056159545.1. Taxonomy (NCBI): domain Bacteria; kingdom Bacillati; phylum Bacillota; class Bacilli; order Caryophanales; family Bacillaceae; genus Rossellomorea; species Rossellomorea sp. ABR4_012. The sequence goes on along the minus strand of NZ_JBSWVK010000001.1, from coordinate 960,899 downwards.
TCTTCACTTTTTTCAAAAAGAAGCTGCATCCCGAGGCAAATCCCGAGCAGCGGCTTTCCGCTGTCTGCAAAGGTCAGGATCGTCTCTTTCAGATGAGTGGACTCTAGGAGGTTCATGGCGTCCTTATAGGCGCCGACTCCAGGTAAAATCAAACCGTCTGCTTCGAGCAGTTTTTCACGGTCGTCACTGATAAAATAAGGGACGTTCAGCCGCTCGAGCGCTTTGCTGACTGAGAACAGATTTCCCATTCCGTAATCTGCGATGCCGATCATGAGTTACAACATCCCCTTTGTGGAAGGAATTCCTTTGACCCGCGGGTCGATGGTCGTCGCTTCATCAAGCGCACGGCCGAGTGCCTTGAATATCGCCTCTATGATGTGATGCGTGTTGTGGCCGTAATGAACGATGATATGAAGGTTCATCCTTGCCTCAAGCGCAAGCTTCCAAAGGAATTCGTGGACGTTTTCTGTGTCGAACGTACCGACTTTCTGGCTTGGAAGATCCGCCCTGAATTCCAGATGCGGACGGTTGCTGAGATCGACGACGACCGTTGCCAGCGCTTCATCCATCGGAACCATCGCCGAACCGTAACGCTTGATGCCTTTCTTGTCGCCAAGGGCCTTCACGAGTGCCTGTCCAAGGCAGATCCCGATATCCTCCGTCGTGTGGTGGTCATCCACCTCCGTATCTCCATTCGCATCGATCTTGCAGTCAAACTGGCCATGCTTCGTGAACAAATCCAGCATATGGCTCATGAACGGAACACCCGTCTCAATCTCCGAATTCCCTTCACCATCTACTCCAAAACTCAAACGGATATCCGTCTCATTCGTCTTCCTCACAATCTCCGCTCTTCTCTCCATCGCTGCTTCACTCCTTTAAAGTACCGAGGGACGGGCGTTTAGCGCACTAAAGCGTCAGTCCCTCTTTTTGAATCGTATTTCGACTGCACGGGCGTGGGCTTCGAGGCCTTCGAGCCGCGCAAGTTTCGCTATTTTATCTACATTTTCCTTCAGTGCTCTTTCGCTGTAGGAAATGATGCTTGATTTTTTCATGAATTCATCGACGTTCAAGGGACTTGAGAATCGTGCCGTCCCGTTTGTCGGCAATACGTGATTCGGTCCTGCAAAATAGTCGCCGACCGGTTCCGAGCTGTATCGTCCCAGGAAAATGGCTCCGGCATGGCGTATCCCGGCCATCGTTTCGAACGGATCTGCCGTCAGGATTTCCAGGTGCTCAGGGGCCAGCCGGTTGACCAGCTCAACAGCCTTTTCCATATCGGTAACCACATAGATCGCCCCGAAATCGCCGATGGACTGCCGGGCGATGTCCTCGCGTGGCAGCGTCGATAATTGCCGCTCGACTTCCCTCGATACGTTTTCGGCAAGTTCTTCACATGTCGTAATGAGAACCGCAGATGCCAGTGCATCATGTTCAGCCTGCGACAACAAATCTGCCGCTATTTCATCCGCATGCTGGTCTCCGTCCGCCAGCACGACGATTTCACTCGGACCGGCAATCATATCGATATCCACGTCTCCAAACACTTCCCGTTTGGCGAGTGCCACAAAGATGTTCCCTGGACCGGTGATTTTATCAACCGGAGAAATCGTCTCCGTTCCATACGCCAATGCGGCCACTGCCTGGGCACCGCCGACTTTATAGATTTCCTCCACTCCGGCGATCTTTGCGGCGACGAGCACGCCCGGTGACAGCTTGCCGTCTTTTCCAGGCGGCGAGACCATCGAGATCCGTTCGACCCCGGCCACTTTTGCTGGCATCACGTTCATCAATACGGAAGATGGGTATGCCGCCGTTCCACCCGGTACATACACTCCGACCGAATCAAGGGGAGTCAGCTTCTGTCCGAGCATCGTGCCGTCCGGCTGAGTGGTGAACCAGGAGGACTGCTTTTGCTTTTCATGGAACGCCCTGATATTATCTGCCGCTTCCTGGATTACTTTGATCATTTCCGTGTCCATGTCCGCAAAGGCATTAGCGATTTCCTCTTCGGATACGCTGAGATCCTCTATTAAAACCCCATCGAATTTTTCAGTGTATCCAGTCAGGGCGGTGTTCCCTTTTTCACGGACAGCTGCGATGATTTCCTGAACGGCTTTGCGCTGTTCTTCGGTTCCGCTGTCGACTGAGCGCTTAATCGACGCACCTTCGACCTCTCTGATAATCTTCATTCATTCCACCAGCCTTTATAAAAAAAGTTCCTTAACCTTCAATAATCCGGGTCAGCCTTGCCACAAGGTCCTCGATTTTCTCGTCCTTCATCCTGTAGCTGACCGGGTTCACAATCAGTCTTGAGGTGATGTCCACTATCGTTTCGTATTCCACGAGGCCGTTTTCCTTCAGCGTCCTCCCCGTTGATACGATGTCGACGATCCTGTCGGCGAGGCCGATCAGCGGCGCAAGTTCGATGGAACCGTTTAGCTTGATGATTTCCACCTGCTCACCTTGTTCCCTGAAGTAGGATGAAGCCACGTTCGGATATTTGGTCGCGATTTTCGGAGCCACATCGTTCATTTTTGTATCGGTAAGTCCTGCAACAGCCAGGTAGCAGCCGCTGATCTTGAGGTCGAGCAGTTCATACACATCGCGCTCCTCTTCAAGCATCACGTCTTTCCCCGCGATCCCAAGGTCCGCGACTCCATGCTCGACATACGTCGGTACATCCATTGGTTTTGCTAAAATAAACCGCAGATCCTCCTGCGGCACTTCGATGATCAGTTTTCTTGAATCATCAAATTCCGGAGGCAGATCATAATTCGCTTTTCTTAAAAGTTCAAGCGCTTCTTCAAAAATCCTGCCTTTTGGCATGGCAATCGTCAAACTGCTCATCGATTTTCACCACCATTTCCGTTCCGGTCCTGTCCCACGACAAAGTGAACATTGCTGAACCCTTTTGTAAATTCATCCACGTCACCGACACCCTTCCAGTTCTGAAGGACAACTTCTTTCCCTTCGCTCCTAAGCTCTGATGCAAGCGTGATCGCTTCTTTTCTGCGTTCGTCACTGAACAGCACGCATTCCTGCTCGGATGAGGTTAATTCGACCCTCATCGCTTCAAGTACATAATCAAGGCGCAGTCCAAACCCGGTCGCCCCGGAAGTTTTGCCGAACTTCTCGAGTAGCTTGTCATAGCGGCCGCCATTCCCGATCGCGAACCCGACATTTTCACCGTACACTTCAAACAGGATGCCGGAGTAGTAACTCATGTGACTGACAAGACTGAGATCGAATTTGATATACCGTTCGACTCCGTAATCTTTTAAGATGCTCCATAGTTCTTTTAACTGTTCCAGTGCCTGCAGTCCTTTTTCGCCTTCTAAAAGGGAGTGGGCTTCACCGAATACATTGTCAGACCCTCTCAGTTTCAAAAAGCTGAACAAACGCTGTTTATCGATGGAGGAAAGCGTCAGTTCGTTCACATGCTGACGGTATCCAACATAGTTTTTCTCGTATAGAAATCTTCTTAACGTATTGGCTCTTTCTTCGGTTCCGACAATCTGAGTGAATAGTTCCTGAACAAAACCGATATGGCCGATCGATATTTTAAAATTGTCGAGGCCCGCTTCCTTTAACACAGACACCATAAGCGCAATCACTTCAGCGTCTGCACTGACGGAGTCATCCCCGATGCATTCGATGCCCACCTGTTCAAATTCCGCCGGGCGTCCTCCTTCCCGCTGCTGTGCGCGGAATACGCTGTTTGAGTATGCAAGCCTGAGCGGCGTCCTGTCCTTCAGGAGTTTTGATGCAGCAATGCGGGCGATGGGAGCCGTCATATCCGGCCGCAGTACGAGCGTGTGCCCCTGCTGATCCAGCAGTTTGAAAAGCTGCTGATCGAGGATGGCAGACGCGTCCCCCACAGTTTCGTAGTATTCAAGCGATGGCGTCTCGATGAATTTGTAGCCCCAGCGCTTCATCGCACCTTCCATTTTCTTTTTCGTACCATCTTTTATCTCATATAAATCAGGAAATGTGTCTCTCATTCCCAACGGCTTCTCGAACATGAATAGCTTCGTCATAAGAACCACCTTCGGCAAATTGAATATTGATTATTCTCCCCTATCACAAGGGCTGTTACTAATAGTTGATTATTCCGAAATCCTTTAGTTCGCTAATGTGCTAATAAAATAAAGTTATTAGTTAGTTTAGCTTTTCTTGTTTTATTCGTCAACCGTTATGGGGTGATTTTTTGGCGGGGAATGGGTTGAGAAGAAGAGCTGGGTGGGTATGGGACTTAGAGAAAATTCGACAGGTGGTGAAATGTGTACGTGGGTGCATGCGTTCAACGAATCTTCGACAAGTTGCGCAATAAATGGGATTCTTGCGCAATAAGTCCAAAAGCAGCGCAATTACAAAAATTCTGGCGCAATTCATTTTTTTCTGGCGCAATTCCTGAAAAACCGGCGCAATTATCAATAGAAGCAGTGAATTTTTCTAACTGACACAGTAGAAAAATCTTCTTCAAACCCATTTTCACCTTCCCACAACTGCTTTGTAGTATTTACGAACGTAGAAATGGCCATTTGCTGATCGAACTGCCAAGCTTTTTAACAAAACAAAAAGACAAAAACAGATTTTCTCAATCTATCTTTGCCTTTTCCCGTAATATTCGATTTTCAATCCGATTCTTATACGTAAAACTTTGCCAGCGAGATCATTTCACTAATTGCCGATTCTTCCGATGCTCCAGTACGGCATGGTTCATCCTTCTGAGCGCCATGTCAATCCGCTCTTTCGGACAAGCGATATTCATCCGGACAAAAGATTGTCCGCTTTCCCCGAACTTGAAACCTTCGTCGAATTTGACCCGGGCTTTTTCAAGGAAGAAGGCGCACAGTTCTTCACCGGACATCCCCAGTTCCCTGCAGTCGATCCATATCAGATGGGTTGCCTGCGGCACGATCGCTTTCAACTCGGGCAGATGCTGATCCAGATAATTGAGGACGTACTGCTTATTATCCTCAAGCACCATCAACAGCTCTTTTAGCCAAGGCTCTCCTTCCTCATAAGCTGCAATGGTTCCTTCGATTCCGAACACATTCGGTCTCATGAGGCCGAAACCTGTCAGCTTTTCATTGTACTGTTCCCTGAGCTCCTTGTTGGGAATGAGGAGAATGGATGTTTGAAGGCCAGCTATATTAAAGGTTTTACTCGGTGCTGCACAAAGGATGCTGTTCTCTCTCAAGCTTTCCTCCGCTTTAAATAAAGGCATATGTTCATGCCCCCCGTAGACGAGGTCTCCATGCATTTCATCTGAGATGATCCATAGATCATTCCGTTTGGCGATCTCGCCGATTCTCTTTAATTCTTCATGTGACCACACTCTGCCGACCGGATTATGAGGGCTGCAAAGAATGAGTAGTTTTGTTTCTGGCTGACTGGCCTTTTTTTCCAGATCGTCAAAATCTATCAAATAGGTACCGTCCTGGTACATCAATGTATTCTTTATGACTGAACAGCCGTGGTTTTCAATCGTACTATAAAAAGGATAATAGACAGGATCCTGGATGATGACACCGTCTCCCGGTTCCGTCAGCACTGACAATAATACGTTGATCCCAGGTATGATCCCCGGACTGAAGCAAATCCAATCTTTGTTTATCTCCATGTCGAACCGCTTTTTCCACCATGATACGATTGAATCAAAATACCGGTCGCTGAAAGTTGTATATCCATAAATGCCATGGCTGGCTTTTTGATTGAGTGCCTCAACGATGGCCGGCGCTACCTGAAAATCCATGTCGGCAATACACATCGGTATGACATCTTCTTCAGGAAACGACCATTTCACAGAGTGAGTATTTGTTCTCTCGATGCAATCATTCCAATTCATATCCCATGCCCCCCAGTTTGTCTCTGTTCTTACTTTATAACAGATTGAGGTGAGGGGGAATAGTTAATTTATTGTAATGGCCTGTTAAACAACGCTATTGATTTCCGTGCAATACTTCGCTTTCCGCGGGTAGCCCGTGAGCCTCCTCGGTAAGCCTGCGGGTAGAAAAGCGGAGGGGCTTTGCCTAGAGGCGGTTGGCATAAGGCGAATCGTCCACGAAGGCGTTTTTTGCCTTCTTGGACGAGTTGACTTATGGCATGTGCCTCTAAGCCCCAGAGCTAGACAAGTCTCACATAAGCTACTCTTCCCGCAGGAGTCTACGTCTTGCACTCCAATCAACCGCTGGAACCAGCTAAAATCGCCCACAATCATTAAGATTGTCTCCTAAGTAAAAAAAGCAAAGACAGATTCCATGGAATCCTTCTTTGCTTTTCAATCTAATCTTCAGTTTTCAACCCATAAATTTCATCGTCATGCCAGCGTTCGGCGAGTTGCTCTTTGGTGTAGATGACACGCATGGGGTTTCCTCCGACGAATGCTCCCGGCGGCACGTCTTTATGGACAAGGGTGCCGGCCGATACGATGGCTCCGTCGCCAATCTTCACCCCCGGCAAGATCGTCGTGTTCGCCCCGATCATGACTTCCGAGCCAATTTCCACATCACCGAGGCGGTATTCTTTGATCAAATACTCGTGTGCAAGGATCGTGGTGTTGTAGCCGATGACGGTGTTTTTGCCGACGGAAATTTTTTCAGGGAACATGACGTCGAGCATGACCATGAGGGCGAAGGATGTCTGTTCACCGATGTTCATTCTCAGAAATGTTTTATACAGCCAGTTCTTCATGCCGAGAAACGGGGTGTAGCGCGCCGCCTGGATGACGATGAAGTTTCTGACGACTTTCCAGAATGGCACGGTTTTATAGACATGCCAGAGTGAATTGGCACCTGTCACCGGGTAGCGTGTCGTTTTTCTCATGCTGTCGGCACTCCGACCGCCTTTAGTAAGTCAGGCATCGTTTCGAGCATGAAGTCCGGTTCGTAATGTGCAAGATGCTCGCGGCCTTTCGCACTCCATGCGACACCTGCCGAGAGGACGCCTGCATTTTTTCCCGCCAGAATATCATGATGGTTGTCCCCGACCATGATTGCTTCCTCAGGTAAAGCGTCCAATTCTTTCAAGGCTTTCTCGATTGGTTCCGGATGAGGCTTCGCGTTCTCCACTTCATCCAGGGTGATCACCACGTCGAAAAATTGGCGGAGGTTCATCAAATCAAGCCCTTTCAGCACGACATGACGCACCTTTGTTGAGACGATGGCGAGCTTAAAACCCTGTTTGTAAAGTGTTTCAACCGTTTCATAAACGCCTTCAAATTCGGTTACAAGCTCGTCATGGTGCTCGTGGTTGAATGCACGGTAGTGGGCACACATTTCTTCGACTTTATCCGGATTCAACCCTCCGAATGATTCCTCGAGAGGCGGCCCCATAAAAGGGAGCACATCCCGTTCCGTGTACTGATCAGGATAATAATGATTCAAAGTGTGAAGGAAGGAAGAGATAATCAGATCATTTGTGTTGATCAGTGTTCCGTCCAGGTCAAACAATACTGTTGTAATTTTGCTCATAGTGATTCTTCCTTTCTTTTTTTGCATCAGCGCGGTTCCAGAAATACGCTACGATCATCGTCAACACAATCGCCGTGACGAGTCGGATGATCAAGAGCGGCAGGACAGGGATTCCAAGCGGGATGAAGATCAACGTGTCCTCGACGACTGCGTGACAGGAGACAAGGAAGATGAAGGCAATCGTAACGTCCTTCTTGCTTACTCCGTCTTCTTTTACCGCCTGGATCATGACGCCTGCCCCGTAGGCAAGTCCGATCACGAGTCCCGCCACCATCGTTGTCGATGTGTTGGCATTCATCCCGAGTGCGCGTGTGGCAGGTGCAAGCCAGCGCGAAAAGACTTCCATCCATCCGAGGTCCTTCATGATCTGAATGATGACCATGAGCGGGATGACGATCAACGCCAGCTGAAGCACACCGTAGCCCGCTTTTTCGAGTCCAAGTAAAAGGATTTCTCCCCACCCTTCAGGCTCTGCCTGCTGTGGAGGCATCATACCGTATTGGGCCATCTCAGAGCCGCCTCTCCATACGAGATTGATGACGACTGCTGAAATGAGGGCCAATCCGATCCGGACCGTGACAATCAGCCAGATTTTCACGCCGACTTTGGCGGCAACCGTCGATTCAATCAACAGATTATGTGAAAATGACAGCATGACTGCAATGATGAAGACTTCCTTGACGGTCAAATCCAGCGACAGGATACCCGCTATTCCAGCATACAGGTTCAGGAAATTACCGAGTACAAGAGGAATGGCGGCGTCTCCCGATAAGCCGATCAGCTTCATGAAGGGCGATATTTTTTCCATCACCCAAGGCAGGACCGGCGTGTATTGCAATACAAATACAATCAGTGTAATGGGAAAAATGACTTTTCCCAGGGACCATGTTGTCTTTAAGCCTGTCAGGCCGCCATTTTTTATCGATGACATCCACATTCTCTCTTCTCCCCTTATCCTTTTGTCTCTTTAACTATTTTATGCCGGGATTTCAGAAAAACAGGGGGCCGCCGTTTTCCTTGCAGCACCCGCTTCTATCTACATATTCACTTCTTCATTGCTTTTATCGCTATAGGCATGGCGGGCCATACCTGACTTTCTTCGATAGATGATCAGTGCAGCAGCGATCGCAATCAACACAAGTGAAATGACTTGTGCGATCCGCAGATGCTCCGTCAGCATCAGGCTGTCCGTTCTCATCCCTTCCACAAAGAAACGGCCGATCGAGTACCAGATCACATAGGACAAGAATAATTCACCGCGGCGCAGGTTCACTTTTCTTCTTAAGACGAGGAGAAGAACAAAGCCCGCGATGTTCCACAGCGATTCATACAGGAACGTCGGGTGATAATAAGTCCCATTTATGTACATCTGATCGATAATGAATGGGGGAAGATAAAGATTCTCCAAGAAGGCACGCGTCACTTCCCCGCCGTGGGCTTCCTGGTTCATGAAGTTCCCCCAGCGGCCGATCGCCTGGCCCAGGATGATACTCGGCGCCGCAATATCAGCCAGCTTCCAGAAGGAAATGCCTTTTATTTTTGCAAAAACAATTGCGGTGATCACAGATCCGATCAGTGCTCCATGAATCGCGATTCCGCCATTCCATACTTTAATGATGTCGCCGGGATTCTGAGAATAGTAATCCCATTCGAATATGACATAGTAGGCTCTTGCCGAAAGGATGGCGATCGGGATCGCCCAAACGAGTAAATCGACAAACGTATCGGGGTGAAGCCCCAGCCGCTTGCTTTCCGATATCGCTAAATATAATCCTAGTGCAATCCCAACTCCGATGATGACGCCGTACCAGTGTACCTGCAAGGGTCCGAGCTGGAATGCGATCGGATCAATGGGTGTGATCGATTGGTTCATGGTTTCGCTCCTCCTGTATGAAATGAAATGGGTTTCTTCTTAGATATCTTCGTTCACGCCGTCTTCAATGACATCGGAGAGGCGGTTTGTAAACTGCTCGGCTGCGTTGACACCCATTCGCTTCAGGCGGAAATTCATCGCTGCCACTTCGATGATGACAGCCAAGTTACGCCCGGGGCGGACAGGGATGGTCATCTTCGTGATATCGGAATCAATGATTCGCATTTTTTCTTCTTCAAGACCTAAGCGGTCATATTGCTTTGTTTTATCCCAAAGCTCGAGGTTGATGCAAAGAGTGATGCGCTTATAGTTGCGTACAGCTCCGGCACCGAACAGGGTCATCACGTTGATGATTCCGACTCCGCGGATTTCAAGCAGATGCTCGATGAGTTCGGGCGAGGTGCCGACCAGTGTATCGGTATCTTCCTGACGGATTTCAACACAGTCATCCGCCACAAGGCGATGGCCGCGTTTCACCAATTCAAGTGCGGTTTCACTTTTACCGACGCCGCTCTTACCCGTGATGAGCACCCCCACCCCATAAATATCCACCAGCACACCATGTACCGCTGTTGTAGGAGCGAGCTTACTTTCCAGATAATTTGTCAATCTCGAAGAAAAACGGGTTGTTTTCATAGAGGATCGCATGACCGGGACGTCAGTGCGGTTTGCCGCTTCCACAAGTTCGTCCGGGATCTCCAGGTCGCGGGAAATGATGATGCCCGGTGTGATATCCGTGCAAAGCGCCTCCATTCTCCGCTTGCGTTCCGCTGGATCCAGCAGTTCAAGGAATGAAAGTTCCGTCTTCCCCAGAAGTTGAACCCGTTCTGCAGGATAATAGTTAAAATAGCCTGCCATCTCCAGTCCCGGGCGTGATATATCACTTGTTGTGATCGGTCTATGTAATCCTTCTTCTCCGCCCACAAGCTCCAAGTTGAATTTTTCCAGTATATCTTTCGATCGAACCTTTGCCAAAGCAAGCTCCTCCTTCGATTCTGTAGCCTTTTTCGTTCGTTCTTCGAATCTTTTTCTACTCTTACCTATTTTAGCAATTATGAGGAAAAGCGCAAGCGGGTCGGTTCTCATGGAAGAGGCTGCGATCTAACATGGCAAAATTCCTATAATACCGCTTATGATTTTCGTGCAAGACTTCGCTTTCCGCGGGTAGCACGTGAGCCTCCTCATAGCAAATTTTTAAGGGTTATTTACTGTCTAGCTGCAGGGCTTAGAGGCACATGTCATAAGCCAAACCGACCAAGAAGGCAAAGAACGCCTTCGTGACCGATTCGTCTTATGCCACCCGCCTCTGAGCAAAGCCCTTCCGCTTTTCGGTTAGGAGTCTTCGTCTTGCACTCCAATCAACTGCTGGAACGGGCTTTATCTTTGAAGCATAAATGTTTTCAATCATCTGGAATTAAATAAGAAGCGTAGTCGGTTGACTACACTTCTTTTATAAAAGTTTCAATCGCTGCCATGATGTCTTTGTGGGTGTCCATTGATCTTAGCACTTGAAAATCCTGTTCCAGGCTGTGGTTGGCGCCGGGGATGAGGTGAAGTTGGAGATAATGATTTGATTTTAATCCGGTAAAACGCTCTTCGACGTAGTGATGATCTCGGTCTCCGATGAAGCAGATTCCTGTATGCTGACTCTCCTTCATAGCCTTATAGACGATTTCTTCTTTTAATAAAGGGGTCAGCCAGATGACATTCGCGTCTTTGAATATTTCTCTTTGCAGTTCGTTACTCATCGGAATGGTCCCGATTGATTTGGCAATAAGAATAAAAGATTCGTATGTTTCCTCCCCTAGAGCTGCATCGATTACATTTTTACAATCTCTCAACAACACTTGATCGAATTCCTCATCTGTCAGGTTCTTATATTCTTTCGAATCATATTGATAGTTAATATGCAGAACATCCCATCCTTCATTGAGGAACATACCTGTCGGATAGTGAAGGAGCGGTCCCATAACGGTGTAGCCCATTCCCGGAAAGAATATGGCTAAACCGGTTGGATTCTCCGATGTACTTAGTAATCGATAAGGTACTTCGAGGTTTTTGAAACCGGTGACACTCGATGATGTTACCTTCATATGTGACTCCCCCTCTTCTTTCCAACTATTTCTAGTCTCCGAAGAGAAAATCCTCTTTTCACCTTAAAAGAAAAAACTCCAGCCCTTAACGACTGGAGTTCATTTCTCATTTCTCGGTTCTAACACAGCTTTTTGGATGATCAGATTGGCAAGGGACAGGATAATCGATGCCAGAAAGGCCATTCCGAAACCTGATAATTCGAAGGCGTCACCCATAATCCCGTCTGTCAGCAGCAAGGTGACAGCATTGATGACAAACAGGAACAATCCGAGTGTCAGAATGGTTACCGGCAGCGTGAGCAGGATCAGGAGCGGGCGGATCAATACGTTCAGTATCGATAAGACAAAGCTTGCGATGACCGCCGAGCCGAAACCTGATACATTAAACCCGTCAAAAAATCCTGCCAATGCCACAAAAATTACTGCGTTGATCAAAATGCCAACAATCCATTTCATTATTTGATGGCTTCCTCCTCATTCGGCAGCACAAAGGCCAGTAAACCGTAAACGACGACCAGCGGAAAGAATCCCGTGGGAATTAATAAAATAATGAAGATCACTCGCAGAATGGTCGCATCAATTCCTGTAAATCGGGATAATCCGCCGATCACACCGGCAAACTTACGATTAGACCTTGAGCGTACTAATTGTTTTCTCATATAGAATACACTTCCTTCTCATCTTATGCGTTGTCCTTCTTAACATTCTTCTCCACGCCTGATTTTATGAGAAAAGAATGGTTTGTTCCCGCAAAAAGATGAAGCTCGGGCTGAAGCGTTTTTTACGGTAAAGAGGTATGGACAACTTTAGTATATTTATTCCCTTCTACCCCGAGCTTAAACGATACGATTATACGTTAGACACATCCCTGTCCTCTGCCTTTTTAATCAGAACGGATCCTGTTTTCGTTTCTGCAAAAAGATGGAGCTTTTCTTCGGCATCTGTCTTGCGGTTAAAGCGGATATGCTTTTGTACGACTTCATTTTTTTCCTCGACGACGTCGATTCCTTCAAGCTCCACCTTGAATCCGCCGAGATTTGATTTGGCTTCGCCTGCGATGTTGATGGTTCCCGGTACGTAGAGGTCGACATTGCCTGTGACGGTTTTCGCGTGCAGCGTGTCGGCTTTTGCACCGGTGATGGCGCAGACGATGTTTCCGTTCAGAGATTGGGCATCGGTATAGTGAATATCCCCTTCTACCTGAACTTTGCCGTTGATGGATTCCGCTTCGACTTTTTCTGCTTTGGCATTCAAAATCGTGATGGCCCCGTTTGATGTTTCGACCTCTGCTTTTTTACTTGTCAGATGATCGATATGGATTTTTCCGTTTGCCGATTTTGCACGGAAATCCTCAGCATCGATATGGTCGGCTTTCAGGCCGCCGTTAAACAACCGAACTGATACCTTATCATACTGATGTTTCGGTATATAGAGCTTCGAATCTACCTTCATCCATTTCAACTGGGTCGAGAAATAGAGCGTTTCTTCGTCGACCGCAAAGGAGGTGTTCTCCATGAATTGCTTGCGTGCTTCTTCACGATCTTCCGTGCGGTAGACCTTTGCCTGACACTCGACCCTTACCTCTTCGCCGTCCCACGGGATCAATTCCACTTTCCCATTCGCGACATCGATGTCCACCTTTTTGAAAGCCGTGTTCGGCTGATGGAACACATGCGATACTTCAACCGACTGATTCCACTGGAAATCGAAGTCGAAGTTCTTTATTTTAGAAAAGGCTGTGTTCATGAAATCAAGAAGTTTATCCTTCGTTTTATCTGATTTATACCCGTTGCTGGTGTCACCCTTCTTGTCATCCTGAAAAATGGACACGAACTCATCGAGGAAATCCTTTTCTTTTTCCTTTGATGGTTCCGTTTTCTTATCAAGGGCCTCCAGAAGGGTCAATGCTTCCTGGGCAGTGAGCGTCCCTTTTTCCACCATATCGAGAATTCGTTTGCGTTCTTCATTCATCATATTTCATCCCCTTATCATAGAGTTCATTACAGAAGTACTTTGATTCCTTTGTACACATTCCAAATGACAATCACGATATTTATCAATATGAACAAACCGATCATCAGGAAGAAAAAGACCGGAAAGCCTGATCCCGTGGCAAAAATGCCGATGTCTAAAAAGATGCCTGCAAAGATAAGCGGTACAGCGATCAACGGTATGATGTGAGAAATCAATGCCGCCTTGGCATCCTTCTTCACATGCGGGTTATCTGTTACGAAATATACGATGATCGGAAAAATAAATCCTGCAAAAAATATACTAAAATAGCAAAGCGCTGATAATATCTTGTTGGTCTCCATCTTCATCATCTCCTTTACTATTATTTACGATACGTTTCTTAAAAGGTTTCATTCTTTGAAAATTCCTTCTGTGATCATTTTCTCATAGGACATTCTTAGTTTTACTCCATCTGAGGTCTGAGTTTTTGTGGGTACGGGGATGTGTTTTGATGATAAATTCAGATCCACTTTTGAATACCGCTGTTAATTTCCGTGGAAGACTTCGCTTTTCCCGCAGGAGTCTTCGTCTCCCACTCCAATCAACTGCTGGAATCAGCTTATATCCAGAAAAAAATTACACAAAAAAAGAGAGCAGGATTTCTCCTAACTCTCTTTCCTCATAAATCAACTCGTGACTTCTTCCTTCTCACGGATTTTCTTCTTCATCCGCTCGCGGTCGCGTTCAAGGATCGGTTTCAGATATTTACCTGTATAGGATCCTTTTGCTTCTGCTACTTTTTCAGGGGTTCCGCTGGCGATGATGGTACCGCCTTTGTCCCCGCCTTCAGGTCCGAGGTCAACGATGTAGTCGGCCGCTTTGATGACGTCCAGATTGTGTTCGATGACGAGTACCGTATCCCCGTTTTCAACCAGGCGCTGAAGGACGGTCAGAAGACGTGAAATGTCATCGACATGAAGGCCGGTTGTCGGTTCATCCAGGATGTAAAGGGAACGGCCTGTAGAACGGCGATGCAGTTCAGAAGCCAATTTCACACGCTGGGCTTCCCCTCCCGAGAGAGTCGTCGCCGGCTGGCCGAGTGTGATGTAGCCCAAGCCGACATCAAAGATCGTTTGAAGCTTCCGTTTGATTTTCGGAATGTTTTCGAAGAACTTCACCGCATCCTCGACTGTCATTTCAAGAACGTCCGCAATATTCTTGTCCTTGTATTTCACTTCAAGCGTTTCACGGTTGTATCGCTTTCCGTGGCATACTTCACAAGGTACATAGACGTCAGGCAGGAAATGCATCTCGATCTTGATGATTCCGTCGCCGCGGCAGGCTTCGCATCTTCCGCCTTTCACGTTGAAGCTGAATCGTCCTTTTTTGTATCCGCGCACCTTAGCTTCATTGGTCGTAGCGAATACGTCACGGATATCATCGAACACACCTGTATAGGTGGCCGGATTCGAACGTGGTGTACGGCCGATCGGCGACTGGTCGATATCGATTACTTTGTCGAGATGATCAATCCCTTTCACTTCTTTGTGTTCACCAGGCTTGGTTTTGGCATTGTGAAGCTTTTGGGCCAGGGATTTATGAAGGATCTCATTGATCAGCGTACTTTTCCCGGAACCGGAAACACCTGTGACCGCCGTAAAGACACCGAGCGGAAATTTTGCCTTCACGTTGTTCAGGTTGTTCTCTTTGGCGCCGACAACTTCAAGATATCTTCCGTCCGGTTTGCGTCTTTCCTGAGGAAGCGGGATGAATTTCTTTCCGGATAAATATTGTCCGGTTAAGGAATTTTTGTCATCCATGACTTCATCAGGTGACCCGGCTGAGATGACTTCCCCTCCGTGCACACCTGCTCCTGGTCCGATATCAATCAGATAATCGGCTGCAAGCATCGTATCTTCGTCATGCTCGACGACGATCAACGTATTTCCGATGTCACGCATATTTTTGAGTGTATCAATCAATCGGTCATTGTCTCGCTGATGAAGTCCGATGGATGGCTCATCCAGTATATAAAGGACACCTGTCAGGCGTGATCCGATTTGAGTCGCTAGACGGATCCGCTGTGCCTCCCCTCCTGAAAGGGTTCCTGCAGCACGGCTTAACGTCAGATAATCAAGACCTACATTCACAAGGAAACCGAGACGCTCGCGGATTTCCCTTAAGATCAGTCTTGCAATTTTCATATCTTTTTCGGAAAGTTCAAGCTGTGCAAATAAATGGTCTGCTTCTTCGATTGAGAATGCAGTGACTTCCCCGATATGGAGCGAGTCCACCTTAACTGCAAGACTCTCTTCTTTCAGGCGGTGGCCGTTACACGTCGGACAGTCCTGCTGCGCCATGTACTTCTCCATTTGCTCACGGATATAGTCCGAGCTTGTTTCACGGTAGCGGCGCTCTATATTTTTCATGACCCCTTCAAAGCGGAGATAATTTTCACGCACCTGACCGAAGTCGTTTTCGTAACGGAAATAGATCTCATCCTTGCCTGAGCCTTTCAGGATTTTATCCATTTTATCTTTCGGAATATCCTTGACGGGAACATCCATCGGGATGCTGTAGTGATCACAGACCGCTTTCAGCAGGGATGGATAGTATTGTGAGCTGGTCGGTTCCCAAGGGGCAATCGCGTGCTCATTGAATGTGCGGTCCCAGTTCGGGATGACGAGGTCTTTGTCCACCTCAAGCTTCGTGCCAAGGCCGTCACAGCTTGAACATGCTCCAAAAGGACTGTTGAAAGAGAACATTCTCGGCTCAAGCTCAGTGATCGAAAATCCGCAATAAGGGCAGGCATGATGCTCACTGAACAGGAGCTCTTCCTCCCCGATCACATCGATGACGACCTGGCCTTCTGCAAGACGAAGAGCCGTTTCTAATGAATCGGATAAGCGGGCTGACACACCATCTTTTACAACAATACGGTCAATGATGACTTCGATAGTATGCTTTTTATTCTTTTCTAGGTTGATTTCTTCTCCTAGGTCTTGCACCTCGCCGTTCACACGGACACGGACGAAACCTTGCTTCTTGATGTCTTCAAGCGTTTTTGCATGGGTGCCTTTGCGTCCCGACACGACAGGAGCGAGTACCTGAAGCTTAGTTCGTTCCGGGTACTCAAGGATCCTGTCCACCATCTGCTCGATTGTTTGGGATGAGATTTCAATTCCGTGATTCGGACAGATCGGTTTCCCGACACGGGCAAATAACAGACGGAGATAGTCATATATTTCAGTGACCGTTCCAACTGTTGAACGCGGATTTTTACTGGTCGTTTTCTGGTCGATCGAAATCGCCGGTGATAATCCTTCGATGGAATCGACATCCGGCTTATCCATCTGTCCCAGGAATTGACGTGCATAAGCAGACAGCGACTCGACATAACGCCGCTGTCCTTCTGCGTAGATCGTGTCAAAGGCAAGGGATGATTTCCCCGACCCGGATAAACCGGTCAGGACGACCAGCTTATCTCTAGGAATTTTGATATCTATATTTTTTAAATTATGAGCTCTGGCTCCTTGTACGATAATTTGGTCTTTAGCCATTCCTGTTTCATCCTTCCGCCTTTAGCTCAAGAATGGTGTCGCGAAGCTGGGCTGCACGTTCAAAGTCGAGCGCCTTGGCTGCTTCTTTCATTTCCACTTCCAAGCTAGCAATAAGTTTTTGTCTCTCAGGTTTCGACATATTCGAAACTTTTGTCTCTTTCCCTTCGTAAACCCCGGCTTCTTCTGCGGCATGAGTCGCACGGATGACATCCCTGATTTCCTTTTGGATCGTCGTCGGAGTGATGCCGTGTTTCTCATTGTATTCTTCCTGGATTTCACGGCGGCGTTTCGTTTCGTCGATTGCTTTCTGCATCGAATCGGTCATCTTATCGGCATACATGATGACCTTACCGTTCGAGTTACGTGCGGCACGGCCGATCGTCTGGATGAGGGAGCGTTCTGAACGGAGGAACCCTTCTTTGTCCGCGTCGAGAATCGATACCAATGAAACCTCAGGGATATCAAGCCCCTCACGAAGCAGGTTGATTCCGACGAGAACATCAAATTTCCCCAGACGCAGATCACGGATGATTTCAATCCGCTCGAGCGTCTTGATTTCAGAATGCAAATATTGTACCTTGATTCCGATTTCTTTTAAGTACGCTGACAGATCCTCTGACATTTTCTTCGTCAAAGTCGTCACGAGGACACGCTCATTTTTCTCGATGCGTTCATTGATTTCTCCGAGAAGGTCATCAATCTGCCCTTCGATCGGACGCACTTCAATGATGGGATCGAGTAATCCTGTCGGACGGATGATCTGTTCGACCATTTCAGGGCTGTGTTCAAGTTCATATGGACCAGGTGTAGCTGATACATAAAGGAGCTGCTGTACTTTCTTTTCAAATTCCTCAAATCGGAGAGGTCTGTTATCCATCGCAGAAGGCAGACGGAAACCGTGGTCGACCAGGACTTTTTTACGTGCCTGGTCCCCATTGAACATTCCCCTGACCTGGGGTAATGTCACGTGGGACTCATCCACGACAATCATGAAATCATCCGGAAAGTAATCCAGAAGCGTATATGGTGTAGAACCTGGAGGTCTCAGCGTCAGGTGACGGGAATAGTTTTCGATTCCGGAACAGAAGCCCATTTCCCTCATCATTTCAAGATCATAACGGGTTCTCTGTTCGAGCCTTTGAGCTTCTAAAAGCTTTCCGTCTTCTTTCATGATCGCCAATTGCTCTTCAAGTTCTTTTTCGATATTTTTAATCGCGACCTGCATCTTTTCTTCACGGGTTACGAAGTGGGATGCCGGGAAGATGGCGACGTGATCACGGTCTCCCATGATTTCACCCGTCAGGGCATCGACCTCTCGGATCCGGTCGATTTCATCCCCGAAAAACTCCACCCGCATGCAGTGTTCGTCACGCGAAGCCGGGAAAATTTCCACAACATCACCGCGTACACGGAACGTCCCGCGCTGGAAATCGATATCGTTTCGTTCGTATTGGATATCCACAAGCTTCCTGAGGAGCTGATTTCGTTCAATCTCCATTCCTGTGCGGAGGGAGAGGACAAGCTCCCGGTATTCTTCCGGGTTACCCAACCCGTATATGCAAGAGACGGAAGCAATGACGATGACATCTCTCCGCTCGAATAAAGCCGATGTCGCCGAATGGCGGAGTTTATCGATTTCATCATTGATGCTCGCGTCTTTTTCTATAAATGTATCGGTTTGAGGAACATAAGCCTCAGGCTGATAATAATCGTAGTAGCTGACGAAATACTCGACAGCATTATCGGGGAAAAACTCTTTGAATTCGCTGTAAAGCTGACCGGCAAGTGTTTTGTTGTGGGCAATAATCAATGTCGGTTTCTCTACTTTTTGTATCACATTGGAAACGGTAAAGGTCTTACCGGTACCCGTTGCTCCTAGCAGCGTCTGATGACGTTTTCCCTCATTAATTCCTTCAACCAATCTGTCAATCGCCTTCGGCTGATCGCCCTCAGGCTTGTATTTAGACTTCAACTGAAATTGTTCCTTCACCGTGAAACCTCCTATAATAAAGGATCCGTACCTTGTTATTTACCTATTTATTCACATAATAAACACAGTCCATTCATCTATACACATTCTACCACATATCATACAGGAATAACCAATGAAAAGCGAACAAAAGTTCGTTTATATTTGATGGATTGTGGATATGGACAGGAATCTTATGTTCTGGAGTGATTGAGCATGTGGATAAGGAGGGGGAAGATGATTAGTCAGAGGCGAATCGGACGAAAAATTAGATTTACGGACAATTTTTTCGATTTACCAACAAAAAATGAAAAATTGCGGACAAATTCTGGTGTTTTACCGACAATTCGACAGAAACAGACAACTTCTGCCCTCCAACAAGATTATCATTTACTTTCACGCTTTAAAGCACTCTGGGACGGGCCTTCAAATCATACACACAGATTGTGAGTAACTATGTGCATAAGTGATCACGGATTGTGGAAAACATCATTTTTATCCACAAAAAATAAAAAAACCTGTGAATATTGTGTATGAATACGCATTCACATTGTGAATAAATTATTTCCCAACCCACTTATGCACAAAATCGAACTACTTATCCACAATCCACAAGAGAAAAAAGCCTGAGCACCGTTTCGTCCACAGTGTTCAGGCATTTTTTCTTGCTTTGATCATCATTTGGTTGCTGTACCAGAATCCGATGGTCAGCGAGGCGGCATCGATTACGATCAGCCACCAGGAATCCGTATATCCTTTGTAAACAGATGCAGCGATCAGCGCTACGGTAAGTATAAGTCCGACATAGTGATTGTACGTGACCCTAGTGAACAGAACCACGAGCAATCCCGGTAAAAAGATACCCAGTATGATTTTAGACACGGTCCACTCTCCTCAAATGAAGGGAATAACCATATTTTAACGAAAATGCTTCTCATAGGAAAGGATTTTCTCCCTATTCTTCCCCCGCCTGGATCAATCGCTCAGTCTGTTCTTTCAACTCACTGTGTGGAATGAATTTCTCTGAAAGCATATCAGGGAGTATGTACTCCAGGAAGTACTGGACACATTGAAGTTCTTTGAACATGACGATTGTGGACAATGCACCGTGGTAGATTTCCATGAATAGCGGATCGGGATTGCCTTTTTGGATTTCACCGAATGATTCATACAAGAGGTCGATCTTGTCAGCCACAGACAGAATCTTCCCTTCCAGTGATGAGTCTTTTCCTTCTTTGAACCTTCCCCTGTATACCTCTTGGTATTGTGGAGGAAATTCTGACGAGATGAATTTCTTCACCAATTCGTCCTCGACCTGGCTGAACAGCTCACGAAGTTCGACGGATGCATACTTTACAGGTGTTTTGATGTCACCTGTAAACAGTTCGGCATAGTCATGGTTCAATGCTTTTTCATAGAGAGATTTCCAGTCGACCTCTTGTCCATCCTGTTCCTCCACGGTTCCAAGGAATTGAGCGATCTTGGTCACCTTGAAGGAATGACTGGCTACATTATGTTCATGATATTTAAAGCGCCCCGGACAGCGGACGAGCGTCTCCAGGTCGGAAAGACTTTTGAAATAATGATGAATTCCCATTGTATTCTCCTCTCTCTTTTATGGTGCAGGGATGTACTTACCCCATTTCAGCTTAAAAGAAACAACTCATCCCTTTCTCAGCAGCTCCTCCACTTCCCCGAGCAAAATGGCATTGAGTGCATCATGGTGGAGGGTTGGAATCTGGTGTGAGGCCCCTGGAATGATATAGATTTTCTTAGGATGACAATCCTTGTAGCATTCCATTTGATCGTTCAGCCAATCCGATTTCTCTCCATATATCAACAGAAGCGGCACTTTGCATCGGTTCATTTTTTCAATCCCGTCATATTGAAGTGACTGCTTGTAAAAATGATACCAGATCTCCGGATTAGCCTTGTTCATATGAAGAAGCAGTTCTTTTCGTTCCACCTTGCTTTTTGTGTGAGCTTTGGAAATGATTTTGGCGAGGCGGACGGGGTGGTTCCGGACCAGCTTCATCCCTGCTAAATGCATCAGCTTCAGTTTGTTGTGTATCACTTTCGGGTACGCTCCGATCAGGATAAGGGCGCTGAGTTTGTTTTTATATAAAGATGCAAACTCCTGCGCGATTACACCTCCGGCAGAATAGCCGATGAGTACACATGAGGATATCTTTAAGTGATCGAGAAGAAAGTTGATTTCTTCCGCAAAGGAATCGAGGCTCACGAATGTCTTGAGCGACATCGAATCCCCGTGTCCCGATAAATCCGGGATGATCAGCCGAAAATGCTTGGCAAGGGTATGCTGTTTGGAGAAGACGACCCTTCCCATTCCGGGCGGATGAAGAAATACGAGCGGCGTCCCTTCCCCCATATCTTCGAAATACAAAGTCGAACCATGATAGGATACGCTTGGCATATATGAAAACCTCCCTTAATCCGAGTGAGTATCTACTACACATTCTTCTCGGGTTAAGGGAGTTCTAGTCATTATTTTTAGATTAGGCGGACCGAAACGACGCCGTCGATGGCTTTCAATTTCGATTTGACATCGTTTTGTTCTTCTTCTGTCAGTTTTTGGTCAAGGTCGATCATCGTGTAGGCCCACGTATTCTTACTGCGGTTGATCATATCGGCGATGTTGACCGCATAGTTGGATAAAGTCGTCGTGATGCCGCCGACCATATTCGGTATGTTTTTATGCATCACGGTCACCCGCATCTTCCCGCTGTATGGAAGTTCCACGTCCGGCAGGTTGACGGCATGCTTGATGTTTCCTGTTTCCAGATACGTTTTCAGCTGTTTTGCCGCCATGACGGCGCAGTTTTCTTCTGATTCAACGGTTGAAGCGCCCAGGTGGGGAACCGGAACGACATTGTCCAATTTCAATACGTGTTCGTTAGGGAAATCCGTGACGTATTTTTTGACGATGCCGGCGTTTAAAGCTTCTCCCAGTGCACTTTCTTCCACAAGCTCGCCCCTCGAGAAATTCAGGAGGGTGATGCCCTTTTTCATGCGCCTGAAACTGTCATTATTCACGAAGTGCTTCGTTTTGTCCGTTAACGGGATGTGGAACGTGACAAAGTCACATTGCGCCCATACGTCCTCGATATTATGAGCTCTTTTCACGTCCTGCGATAATCTCCATGCAGCGTCGACTGAAATAAAGGGATCATAGGCGACAACGTCCATACCGAGTGCAAGGGCATCGTTCGCAACGAGGACACCGATGGCTCCGAGTCCGACGACACCGAGCTTTTTCCCTTTGATTTCACTACCGACAAACTCCTTCTTTTTGGCCTCGACGACAGTGGACACATCCTCTTCGTTATGAAGCGTTTTTGCCCATCCTACCGCTGAATAGAGATTGCGGGCAGAAGCGATCAGGTTTGCGAGTACCAGTTCTTTTACGGCATTGGCATTTGCCCCGGGTGTGTTGAAAACGACAATCCCTTTATCGGTGCAGTCATCCACGGGAATATTGTTGACCCCTGCCCCGGCACGGGCGATCGCTTTTAAGGACGGAGGGAATGAGAAGTCATGAAGATTCTTCGACCGTACTAGAAGTCCATCCGGAGTTCCCTCACCATTCAGATGATAGTTGATGTCGTCCTCGATTAATGAAAGTCCGCTTTTTGATATGGCATTGTACGTATTGATTGTTAGCATCATGATCCTCCTCCACTCAAGTTCTGCTCAAATGTTTTCATGAAATTGACGAGCTCCTCCACACCTTCGATCGGCATGGCGTTATAGATGCTCGCCCGCATACCGCCTACCGACCGGTGTCCTTTCAGAAACTCAAGTCCTGCTTCTTCTGCTTCTTTTAAAAATCTGGCGTTCACTTCATCGTTGTTCGCCGTGAAAGGAATATTCATCAGTGACCGGTTTTCTGGTGAGACAGGGTTATTAAAGAGTCCGGACTGATCGATAAAGGAATATAATAGCTGTGCTTTTTCCTGATTACGTTCCTCCATCCTATCCACTCCGCCATTTACTTTCACCCATTCCAGCACAAGTTTCAATACATAGATGGAAAAGGTCGGCGGCGTATTGAATAGAGAGCCGTGTTTGACATAGGTCTCGTAATCGAGCAGCGCCGGACAATGATCAGGTGCCTTTCCGACGAGGTCTTTGCGAATGATCGCGATAGTGACGCCTGAAGGGCCGAGATTTTTCTGGGCACCGGCGTAAATGAGACCGAACCTGGAAACGTCGAGTTTCTCTGAAAGAATATGTGAAGACATATCCGCGACCAACGGGATATCACCGGTATCGGGATAGCCATTGAAGCGCGTTCCTTCTATTGTATTATTCGAGGTGATATGTACATACCGTGCTTTTTCGGAAAATTCCTTTGCTGAATAAGCCGGGATGGCCGTTTGAGTTTCAACTGCATGCGTCCGGACTTCTCCTACCTTGTCTGCTTCTTTCACCGCTTTTTTAGACCAGCTGCCGGTAACGATATACTCGGCAGTTTCGCCGGGACCGAGCAGGTTCAGCGGGATCATCGAGAATTGAAGCGAAGCCCCTCCCTGCATAAAGAGGACGTGATAATTTTCCGGAATGTCCAGCAGTTCCCTCAGCAGAGCTTCCGCTTCATCGATGATCTGTTGAAACGGGGCAGAGCGATGGCTGAGCTCCATCACGGACATGCCGGTGCCTTCATAATCAAGCAGTTCACGCTGCACCTTTTCAAGCACTGGCTTCGGCAGAACGGCAGGGCCGGCCGAGAAATTGTATACATTTTTCATGTACAACACCACCTCATAAAAGTTCAGAATTTTTCCACATTATATTGAACACATCCCTTTCCGTCAACATCACTCAACCGACATGTAAACGCTTAATCACCCCCTTTTTTGTCAAATTGCATATCCATCGTATCGTTCTTATGAATTTTGAGATTTCATTGAAGGCCCGTCCCTCGTTGCGTTAAAGCAACGAGGGACGGGCCTTCAAAAGGGGACTTTATTACTCTATTGAAGGAATTATGTGGAAATGGTATAGTGTTATAGGTAAATATTTTGAAAATTTTGTAATATAATTGTAATCAACATACCCATTATTTTTTTGGAGGGACCCAGATGAGAAAACAACTGTTATGGCTGCCTGTACAATTCATTCTGACATGTCTCGGTTTATTTCTTTTCAGCGGTGCCGGATCGCTGCTTATGTACGATCATGAACTCGTCATACATATCGCTAAATACCTGCATACGTTAGGACTTATTTTAAAGGATATGCTTGATCCCGGTTCTATTCTTATACGTGTAGAAGCGGATGGGAAGGACTATCCGATATTCCCCATGCTGTTGAAACTATTTGGCTATTCATTCCTGCTGCTGATGACAGCCTTCCTCATTGCTGTCGTGAGTGCTGCTCTATTAAGTTATCTGTCTATGCTGCTGCCTCGCAGGGCACATCGACTTTTTCTGAGAATTCTTGATCTGCTTGATTCCCTCCCTGATGTTCTCGTTGTGGTGATCCTGCAGTTATTTATCATTTGGCTGTTTAAGAAGACCGGTATTCTTTATTTCGATATCTATGCACTCGGAGAAGAGAGGATCTATGTCCTGCCAATCATTTGTTTAGCCTTTATGCCGATTGCCTTTTTAATCAAAAACTTTTTGTTTCAGCTGCGTGAAGAAGGGGATAAACCGTACGTCGAGTTCTCTTTCTCAAAGGGTTTTTCCAAGGCTTATACCCTTTGGGTCCATCTTTTCAGAAACGTATGGATCAGCTTCTACTATCATATGAAACCGATCTTCCTGCTCATGCTCTCGAATCTCTTGATCATTGAAATTCTCTTTAACATCAATGGATTCATGGTGGCGATGTTATCGGTTGCTGTCAGTGAGCCAAGTGCATTTTTTATCGGCATGCTCATGATCTATATACCTTTCTTCATCTTATTCAGTCTTGGTCAGCTTTTCATTACAAAATTTACGGGTATCCATGAGGAGGTGGAAGTATGAGTGTGTTCAGGTCTTATCGATTATGGATTCCGCTGCTGATTTTACTGTCGATGATCATCGGGAGCTGCCTGATCCCGATTCTCGACCCTGACTTTCAGGAGTCCGGTCCATCCTATTTAACCGATGAAGAGACAGGCAGGGTGATCGCTGCACCCCCTTATTCCCTTTCCGAGATGCCCCCGCTCGGAAGCGATAAACTCGGAAGGAATTTATTCATCATTCTGGTGGCTGGTGCTAAATACACTCTACTGTCGGCGATTGTCATCGCCTTATTGAGAATGGCCGGCGGATTCGTCACAGGGGTGCTGTATGCGTTTCTTCCCCGCTGGTTCAGGGCCGGGGCAAAAGGATTGTTGGACACATTTAATTTCATCCCGCTTGCCATTGTTGTCTATATCCTTCTGTTCCCCCTTCAACTCGCATTTGCAGGGGGCTCCCTCCCCTCCTTCAGGTTCCTGATCATCGAAATCATCGTGATTTCATTGATTGTCATTCCTTCACTCGGAATGTACGTCGGACAGGGGATGCATGACTTTTTGAGGCAGGATTTCGTATCGGCTTCCCGGACGATGGGTGCGGGGCGCATCCATTTGATCCGCAGGCATCTGTGGCCTTATTTCAGCCGCCAGTCGATCGTGCTGTTTTCAGAGCAGCTCGCACAGACGCTTCTGCTCCTGGTTCAGCTGGGGATCCTGCATATTACATTGGGAGGACTGATCACGGAAAATTTCGGGATTATGGAGTTCATCCCTCAGTATTTTTCTGTCACAAATGAATGGGCAGCAACGATGAGCATCAACATTCAGCAGATTTTCAATAAGCCGATGCTGTTACTCGCACCTTTACTGTTTTTCGCTGTTTCCATTTATTGCGTGAATCAGATCAGCTCCGTTCTGAGGCAAGTACTGATCGACGGGCAAACGATCAAGAAAAAACGGGAGAAAAAGAACGATAATACACTTGCTGCCTTTTCTCAGCAGAGTGTGGAGGATTTTCATTTCGTGCAAGGGAGGAAGACATCATGAATCAATTCAGGGTGCTGACTGTTTTATCGCTTGCCATTCTCCTTCTCCTGACCGGATGCCGTGTTGTCCTGGTCGACGAAACTCTGAAAGAGACGGCTGCTGAACCTGAAGCTAAAGGGAAAGAAGCGATTTCACTGAAATCGAGTGTACAATTCAGCAAAGATAAATTGGTTTTTCGCGGAGTGACGGATTTACCCAAGGGTGCCGTCATTGAAGCGAGTTTGAAAGTATACCCGGAAGATGTGACAGTCGAGCAGGTCATCAATGGGGAAGCAGACCCATTGGATGAGTCTAAGATCTCCCAGACAGGGGAAGTGGAAGACGACGGATCCTTTCTGATCGTCATGAAACGGGAGAATCCCGAAAAAAGATACCAGGTATCCATTCAATTCAGGCCTGAGCTGCAGCCTCAGCAAGTGAAAGATCAGTACGGGGAAACCGGGGAAAACATCGGTCCGGGCGAAGGGGTCTTTCAATATAAACTCGATCAATCCGAATATATCGGAATCGCATTATACGGCCCTCTTCCAAAACTCACAGACGGAGGATTTTATCAAGGAAAATGGGATTTGCAGCAGTCTCAGGAAAACTCGAGGCCTTCTTAAATGTTTTGCAGCCAATCATCCCTCAAAAAAAGACCTGTGCTGATAAAAAGCACAGGTCTTTTTGCGGAATGGATCATCCAGTAAGGATATCTTCCTTCGGATATCGGATTTTTTCTTTATCTGGTCTTGATAATGAGAATGCCAGCGTGAGCGGACCTAGCTTCCCGATGAACATGACGACGATGATGACACTTTTCCCTATTTCTGTAAGGGAGCCGGTGATGCCCATCGAGAGGCCGACGGTACCGAATGCCGATACGACTTCAAAGAGGATCGGCAGGAACTCGGCACCTTTTTCACTGATGTTCATAATGAATAATGCAGTAAACACAAGAAAAACACTCATCATGGAAACAGCCAATGCTTTAAAAATATGAAACTCGCTGATCGTCCGGCGGAACAGGCGGATTTCACGTTTTTCTTTTAAAAACGCAAAGGCACTGAGTGATATGACCACGAATGTAGTAAGCTTGATCCCCCCGCCGGTCGACGCGCTTCCGGCTCCGATGAACATGAGCAAAATCGTCAACAATATGGAATCCCGCTCCATGCTCGCATAATCAAGTGAATTGAATCCTGCTGTACGCGGCGTCACTGCAGAAAAATAAGCAGCCTGCAGTTTATCGAACAGGGATAGATTCGCAAGCGTATTAGGGTTGTTGAATTCCAGGACGAAAAGGATGATCATGGCTGCCGTATTGATGATCAACGTCCCCCACAACATGATTTTCGAATGGAGTGACAGCTTTTTGAATGATCTTGTCTTATAGAGATCGACCAGTACAGTAAATCCGATCCCGCCGATAATGAATAGAGACGAAATCACTATATTCACGGTCGGATTCCCTACATACCCCATCAGACTGTCGGACCATATAGAGAACCCGGCGTTGTTAAAAGCGGATATCGAATGAAATAAGCTGACATACAGACCTCTGCCCCATCCATATTCCGGTACCCACTCTGTTGCAAGCAGCACAAAGGCGGCAGATTCGACGGAAAAGGCAAAGATGAATAAATACTTTACAAGTTTAATGACGCCGCCGGCGGATTTCTGGTTCAACGACTGCTGAATCAATAGCCGCTCCCTGAATCCTATCTTCTTGCCGATCATCATAAAGATCAGGACTGCAAAGGACATGATGCCGAGACCGCCGATTTGGATCAGGCACATAATGACGATTTCGCCAAACAAAGTGAACACACTGCCGGTATCAACGACGATCAGGCCGGTGACCGTCATCGCAGATACCGCTGTGAATAAGGCATCCAGCATCGTAATGCCTTCGACTGTAGCGAAAGGCAGCTTTAAAAGGAGCATCCCGAGCGTACTGAAAAAGATAAACGTAATCACCAGCAGCTGCGGAGGGGTCCATTGAATGGCTTTATTCTTCATGGTTTATACACCTTCTTTTTCGAAACGATTAATATCGCGATTATGACCGATCACAATCAGAAGGTCCTCCTTTTGAATCACTTCATCTGCAGACGGCGACACGATCACTTCTTCACCGCGGTGAATGGCAATGATATTGCAGCCATACTTCGCGCGCACATCCAGTTCCATCAGATTCTTGCCGGCTACCTTTTTGGTTGCAAGCACTTCGACGATACTATGTTCTTTTGATACTTCTATATAATCGATGATTTTTTCCGATGTAATATGGTGGGCGATCCTTCTCGCCATATCACGTTCAGGATGGATGACTTTATCCGCCCCGATCCGGTCAAGCACCTTCTGATGATAGGCATTCGATGCTTTGACCCACACCTCTTTGACGCCGATTTCCTTTAATTGCAGCGTCGTCAGGATACTCGCTTCTATATTTTCACCGAACGAAACGATGACATGGTCAAAGTTCCGGAGACCAAGTGATTTCAATACCGATTCGTCCATCGCATTCGCCTGGACGGCGTGAGTCGCGATGTCCTGGAACTTCTGAACGACATCGTGGTGGATATCGATCGCGAGCACCTCTACATTGAGCGCCGCAAGTTCCTGTACAAGATTCCCTCCAAATCGGCCTAATCCGATGACTGCAAATTGTTTCTTCATGATGAGTACCCTCCAAAACCTTTTTATTAGCTTAACCATTTGGTGCTATTAAACACCGCTATTGATTTCTTGTGCATATCTGCTTTTATGCCAGAGTTGAAACTTGTTAGAAAATCCCCCTGTAATATAGGGTGTATTTCTTTAACATACATCTTTTGTTGTTTTAACTACAACCAGCTGTTGATTGGAGTGCAAGACGAAGACTCCTGCGGGAAAAGTAGCTAATGTGAGACGTGTCCAGCTACGGGGCTTAGAGGCACATGTCATAAGTCAACTCGGCCAAGAAGGCAAATAACGCCTTCGTGGCCGATTCGCCTTATGCCAACCGCCTCTGAGCAAAGCCCCTCCGCTTTTCCAACCCACAGAAGCGCAGCGACGAGGAGGCTCACGGGCTACCCGCGGAAAGCGAAGTCTTGCACGGAAATCAACAGCGTCAATTTAAGCCAGTAAAAAAACAGCACAAAAAGACCACAAGGAATAAACCCTGTGGTCATCATTTTTTGATCACAAGTATCATCCTCTCCCATTACGCTTACGAGGTTAGCTGACGGATTCGGGCGATGGAAGTAGCCCTACCCCATCCACATGCACAGCCGACTTTTCGATGAACTCGAAGCTTCAATCGGTATCCCAATAGGTGTACCGGCCTATGCCTTGAGGTTCATTCTGTTGAACTGAGCAGCGATGAGGATTCACCCCTGTAACTCGGGTCCCCCGCTTCAAATTGAATTAAGCGATAAAGAATATTTGTTTGATGATAGTTATCATACTCCTCGCCCCGTTTCTTGTAAATAACTTTTTTGTAAAAATTCCTTCTCGAAAAATGGAAGATATTTTTCATACCACGGGAGGTTTCCTATTCGACTATATGGGGAAAAGCCTACATAAGTAATACGAACGAAGTACTAGAAGGGACGAATGAATATGGCTGATTTTTCTTCAATTGCATCAAAAATCACAAGCAGTCAAAACTCAACCACCTCTCAGGATATCAAGCCCTGGATCAGAGGATTTGCACGGGTGGGATATATCGCAAGAGGAAGCGTGTATTTGATGATCGGAGCCTTGGCACTTATGGCTGCTTTGGGAGTCGGCGGAAGCATGTCAGATTCGAGCGGCGCGTTCAGGGCGGTTGCACAGGCTCCATTCGGTGAAGTGCTGTTATGGATCGTCGGGATCGGAATCATTGGAATCGTCATGTGGAGCTTCATCGAAGCGTTCAAGGATCCCGGACATTCAGACAGCTTATGGAAATCGGCATTCAGAAGGCTTACTCATTTCATCAGCGGAATCATATATGGTGCTCTTTCCTACAATGCCTTCATGATCGCCATGCATGCAAAAAACGGTTCGGGATCTGGATCCAAACAGTCACTGTCAGCAAAGCTGCTGTCACAGCCTTTCGGACAATGGATTGTCGGGATCGTCGGGGCCATCATCATCGGCTATGCACTATACGAAATGTATTCTGCATATAAGGAAACATATACAAAGTATTTCAAACGCCATGAAATGTCTGATAAAGAGTGGCAGCTAGGAAAAAAAGCAGGAAAACTCGGATTATACTCACGCGGATTCGTCTTCCTGCTGATCGGCTATTTCTTCATCCAGACAGCCATCACCGCAGACCCCGATAAAACGAAAGGCCTTGACGGGGCATTATCAAAGATCGCCCAGCAGCCTTTTGGACAGTGGATTCTTGCGGTTGTCGCGGTTGGGTTGTTCCTGTATGGTGTCTATCAGATTTTGAAAGGGAAGAATCGTCATTTGAGTATGTATTGATTTAATGGATGGTCAAAACAGAGCCTGAGCGAGTAGGGCTCTGTTTTTCTTTGACGATTTGATTACACTACTATTGAATGCATAAATTTTGCATTAATTTTAGATATATTACCTTTTATAGATTAATGAAAGAAGGTACATCTAATGAAAAAGGAAACCATTATCATCATGACATCCCTGTTGATGCTTCTCTCTGCATGCAGCAATGACACCGAGGAACATTCCGGCCACGAAAATACAGATCAATCACAAGTAGATCAAGGGGATGGACATAATCATGAGGATCACGAACATTCCGATGACATCTTCGGGGAACTGGACGGGAATCAAACCTTTGAAATGCCCGATACATTTAATGATTCAGCCTCCCAGAATCTGCAAACGCTCATGACCAAAAACAGCACCCGATTGAATACAAGCGAAGCAACTGAAGCTTCCATCCTTACTTCCCAGATGGTCTGGCCGTCCACTCACAAAAACAGCCAGCCCGGCACAGTGATTCTGATACCGGAAGATAACTGGCAAATCGGTTTGGCCGCTGTCGACCTCATCCACCACCCAAACAATGGGCCGGTCCTGTACTATACCGAAAATGGAATTTCAGAAAACGTGATGAACGAAATCAAACGGTTAAACCCTAAAGGTAATGTGAACAAGACACAGATCATGGTGATGGGAGATCACCCGCTTCCGTCGCTAAACAACTGCAAGGGTATGCCATTCAGGAAGTGAAAGGCAGCTCCCCTGAAACGTTTGCCGCTGAAATCGATCAAACCTATGCTGAAGTGACTGACAATAAGTATCCGGAAAACATCATCATTGTTTCGTCAGAAGAAAAAGCAAAGCCGTATTCCCTTCTGGCAGCGAACTGGATCGCTCACATGCCTGAACCCGTCCTTTACGTGAATGATGAAGGCATCCCTGAAGAAACGAAGAAAGCTTTACAAAAACGGAATGGCAAAGCGAACCTTTACCTGCTCGGAGCAAAGGAAGCCATTTCGGGTGATGTGGCAAAGGAATTAAAAGACTATGGAAATGTGACGAGGATGAAAGGAAAAGAACCCGTATCCATGAGTGTGGAATTCGCTAAATTCAAAGATAAAGAGACCGGCTTCGGCTGGGGATTGACAGACCCCGGACATGGGGTATCTTTCATCTCGACCACCACACCTCAGCTTGTCATACCGGCAGCCCCTTTTTCCCATCTCGGAAAGCATGCTCCCATCATTTGGCTGGAGAACGGGAAAGCGAACAAGCCTGTGGTTGACTTTTTAAACGAAATCAAGCCTGCTTTCAAGGAGAGTCCTCAAGAGGGGCCGTACAATCACGGAATCATCGTCGGCGATTTACAAGCCATTCCTTATCAGACACAAGGTATTCTAGATGATGCTCTTGAAATCGTTCCTGCCAGCGGAGACGCACATGGAGGACATTGAGGGAGACTTGGATAGGCAAGCGCATTAAGGAGCTTGCCTTTTCTTCGTTTGTCTTTCCCCCTGCATAAAAGCTAAAATGAAATAAGCTATGGGGAAGTACGTGTATAAACTGCAAAAATTCTTCAAAAAGTTCAGGTACGATATGATTGAAGGAGAATGGAGGTATTCCGTGAATAAAATCTCAACAAAATTAGCTCTGTATTTTACGATTGTCGTTTTAATCATGGAAGCATTTCTTATGTTTTACCTTCATGAAAAAATCGTCAATAACCGTATCGAAGAAGAGCTGAAGTCCATTCAATTAAGAGGAAACAGCCATCGTGATGTTTTAGAGGATAACTATTCCCAGGATACCCTCCAGCATATTTCCCTGATGGAGTCAAAAACAGAAACGGAAGTATTGATCACAGATAGAAATCACCGAAAGATCATCAGCTCAACCGATCTTTCTTCCAAGCTCGATGGCCTGAATGAACGCACGTCTTCTTCCCTCGACAGGGAAGGAGAAATCCTGGAGGCGGATTACCGGGATCACCGTTATCTCGCTACCATCACTCCCTTCAAAACAGACAGCGAGTCGGGATATGTGTACATGTTTAAAAGCACTGCGCCGCTCCGTGAATTGATCAAGGAGCTGAACGCCCACTTTTTGATTGCTGGAATTTCCAGTCTGTGCTTACTGGTGATCATTCATTTCATCTTATCCAAAATCCTGACCAGGCCGCTCATCCGGATGAAACAAGCCACTGAAAAAATCAGCGAGGGTGATTATGAAGTCACTCTCCCCCGTCTCGGAAATGACGAAATCGGAGAATTGGGTGAGTCGATAAACAAACTATCCAAGGATTTAAAAACGATGAAACGAGATCGCGCCGAGTTTCTGGGGAGCATCTCACATGAATTGAGAACGCCGCTTACATATGTACAAGGATATACGAATGTAGCACTGCGTGAGAATATTGATGAACAGGACCGACAGGAGTACTTGCGGATCATACAGGAAGAAACAGGCACCATCGTGGCACTCGTGGAAAATCTATTCGAATTGGCCAAGCTGGATGAAAATACGTTTACGATTTTGAAAGAACATGTTGAACTCAGCCCTTTATTGCGTAAAATCCATACAAAGATGACACCCGCTTTTAACAGCAAAGGGATTCAGCTTGAAGTCAAATGCCGTGAAGAGCTGACCCTTTATGCGGACCCGATCAGGCTTGAACAAATACTCCTCAACCTTCTGGATAACGCAAGAAAGTATTCCAAGGAAGGCTCGGCGACCAGACTCCAAGTCATATCTGAGGATCAATCCGTGGTCTTTACCGTACAAGATGAAGGAATCGGAATTCCAGAGTCAGAGCTTCCTCATATTTTCGAACGTCTTTATAGGGTTGAAAAATCCAGATCACGTGAGCTGGGAGGCACAGGATTGGGGCTGTCCATCGTCAAAATGCTTGTAGAAGCCCATGGAGGGCATATCTCCGTTAAAAGTACAGAAGGGACGGGAACGACGATTGTGCTGACCATACCCAATGAGGAGGATGGAGAATGAACACCATTTTACTAGTAGATGATGAAGCACGTATGTTGAACCTGCTGGATCTTTATTTAAGCCCTGGCGGCTACTCGATTATGAAAGTGAATAATGGACACGAGGCCATTCAATCCGTTAAAAAGAAGCCGATCGACCTGATGCTTCTCGATATTATGATGCCTGAATTGTCCGGCTGGGAAACCTGTGAACGGATCCGGACATTCTCAAATGTTCCGATTATAATGCTGACGGCCAGGGATACAAAGGAAGATGTCGTAAAAGGACTGAATGCAGGAGCGGATGATTACATCACAAAGCCATTTGATGAAGAGGAGCTCCTTGCACGTGTTAATGCCCAATTGCGAAGAAAGAATAATGAATTCGCATCAGCACTAAACCACCAATTGACAAGGGGGGATTTCACTCTCGATTCCAGCTCCTATACATTCCATTTTAAAGAGCAGCAGATTTCACTCACCATGAAAGAATTCAAGCTGCTTGAATCCCTGATGAAAAACCCTGAACGTGTCTATACCCGTGATCAACTGCTCGTGATGGTCTGGGATGCCAATGCCACAACCGAAGCAAGGACGGTGGACTCTCACATCAGGAATCTCAGGGACAAACTCAAACGTGCCAATTTCCCGATCGAAGGTCATTTAACGACCGTTTGGGGAATCGGCTATCAGTGGAAAATATGAAACAGAAAGCAGGAGATCACATGAAAAAATTGATTGGATTAATTTCTGCGGCAGCGTTGGTCATGGCCGGCTGCTCTTCTTACGGAGACGAAGGATACTCATTCATAGAAGCAGAAAGCGGCAGTATCCAGCATCTTCACGGTGCAGGCTACCCGAATGATAAAGAGGCGTTTGTCATTGCGACGCATAACGGTTTATACAAATATGAAGATGGCAAATGGCTTGAAGCCAACAGTGAAAAGCATGATTATATGGGGTTTTACCCTTACAGCGAAGGTTTTTATTCAAGCGGTCATCCTGAAGAAGGGTCTGACTTAAAAAATCCTTTAGGCCTGATTAAAAGCACCGACTACGGGGAAAGCCTTGAGAAACTTGCCTTCTACGGGGAAACAGATTTCCATTATCTTGCTGCCGGTTATGAATCGGGTGTCGTATATGTCTTAAATCAAGAGCCTAATTCGACTTTGGAAACCGGGCTATATTCAACCGGGGATGAAGGAGAAAATTGGAGCAAAAAGAAAATGGCAGGATTTGATTCGACCGGCATAGGCGGAATGGCTGTCCACCCATCAGATAAAAATACATTGGCAATTGCTAGCCGTGACGGCCTCTTCCTATCTGAAGATGGCGGAGACAACTTTACTGCAGTAACCGAAGGGGAAATAACGACAGGCATTTTTCTGAGTGAAAAAACAGGGATGTATTCATCCATTGAAAATGGAGAAATCACATTGGTGGAATTTGATCTTGAAAGCGGCAAGGAGACCCCTCTTCAAGCACCCGCTTTGAAGGAGGATAATCCCATCATGCATATCACCCAAAATCCAACTGACCCTTCAGAATTTACGATTGTGACATATAAAAATGATATTTACCGTACGGCCAATGTCGGTGAGGAATGGGAAGAAATCATGGATGAGGGTATGATCGAATAGCACCTGTTGCTTGCGATCTGTTAAAATATAACCCATCGATCAGTTGAAATAAACTCCTTAGCACAGGATGGAATTTACGATGGGTGAATAAGACACGTTGAAGGAATGAAGAGAATGGACTGGCTCGCACTCACGATAAAAGAAATAATAGAGGATTATTTGAGCGGGAGTGCTTTCTTACTGGCAGTCTTTAGCGTATTGTTGAACATTCTGATCAGTATTGCCGGCATCCTTCCGAGCTTTTTCATCACAGCTTTGAACATTTCTTACTTTGGCCTGGAAACCGGGTTGCTCCTATCCATCATCGGTGAATCGCTTGGGGCCATCGTCACTTTCGTACTCTACCGGAAAGGGATATCAGCTGCAAAGCTCGATACGATTTCAACCAATCGATATTTTTTGAAATTGAAGCATGCAAAAGGAAATGAGTGGATCTTCCTGCTATTTGTTTTCCGTATCATCCCGTTTGTCCCTTCAGGGGTCGTAACAGCGGCAGCGGCATTCAGCAACATCCCCCTCGCCGCTTTTGCGGTGGTGAGTACTGTGGGAAAAATCCCGGCTCTCTTGCTTGAAGCGTTGATTGTGGTGAATGTGATCGAGGCCTCAAAGGGAACGTGGATCTTGTTGAGTGCTGCAGCGGTATTGGGGCTCGGATACGCAGCGGTCCGTTACGCACGCCTGCAGAGATAACATGTCTAGCGCCCGGAATGGTGGATTCCGGGCGTTTTTTGGTGGTCATTAATGATTGTTGGAACTATACTCAACACGTTCAAAATCGTTCCGGCTCACTTTGGCCTTCTCATCCTTCTGTTCAACATTGTAAGATTTCTTGAATTTTTTATAAAAATAAGAATGGCCCGAAGTCACACGCACATATCCTTCCATCATCAGGGCGACGGCGAACATCGCGCTCGCAAAAAACAGGATCGGAGTGAGCGGTACCCAAGGGGCGCCTTGAAGGTAACGAAACGAGTCGCCGATGAGACCGGACCATTCATTGGTCATCGATTGGGGCGGGTCCTTTACTACGGAATAATCCACATCCGTTCCTCCCAGAAAAAGCTGCAGCAAACCGAGGTGAATGAAAATGATCAGGGTCTGCATGATTTGCTGGCCAAACAGGACCACAAGCTTCTCTTTCAAAGACGGCATGATGTGTTTAAGGATGATCCGCAGTTTATTTGCCCCCAATACTTTCGCGCTCAGAATAAATTC
The DNA here is from genome assembly GCF_056159545.1 of Rossellomorea sp. ABR4_012. Lineage (NCBI taxonomy): Bacteria > Bacillati > Bacillota > Bacilli > Caryophanales > Bacillaceae > Rossellomorea > Rossellomorea sp. ABR4_012. The sequence continues at coordinate 924,694 of NZ_JBSWVK010000001.1, read as the reverse complement.
TTCCTTATAAATCATTGATATTTCATTCCCCAACAAAGAGGAAATGATCGGGACGATGAGAAGCGTCAGCACAAGTATTTCAAAGATGAACCTCTCCGTCATCGTCGTTGAGAATCCTTCAAACGGCTCCCAGAGAACGGGTTGCAGCAAGAAATATGCCAGGATGGATAACGGCAGGTAATGAAAGGAATCAATCGTACCGTTAATGGATCTTCTATATTTCCCGAGATAGATACCCAGGACGAAACCGATCGGCAGGGAAACCGCCACCCTCAAAAACGCAATAACAAAAGCGGTGATCAGCGTATACTTGGCACCGATCACAATCTTGCCCAGCATATCCAGCCCTAGAGGGTCCGTTCCAAACGGATATGCCCATTTCGGTGAAATCGGAGCTGCCTCAACGGGAAACCCGTTTTCAGAAATGAAATAAAGCCTTCTGATTTCATCCCCCCACAGAATCGAATAGATGAAACTGGCCAGAATCAATAAAGCAATATACAGAAATCCCGTCAGAAAAAAGGGGTTTTTCCAAAGACTGCGATTCATTATAATTCCTCCCCCTTATTCGCTTTTCGGGACAAGATAAATTCTCCGGCATTATAAAAAAGGAATAGCGGAATGAAAATGCTAAATAATGCGAGAGTGAATAAAGTAAGCTGCGGGGTGGACATGAGAAACCGGGTGATGCCCGGAATATTGAACAGCAGCTCGACGACGAATAAGTTGGACAGCATGAACCAAGTCGTTTTCTTAGACTGAAAAAACACCGTGATGACGGCATTTCTAAGAATATGTACAATCAGTATGAAAGATCGGCCGAACCCGATAGATTTTGCCAGCAGCACATAATCCTTCTTCTCTTCTTTCTCAAATGTCAGCATCGTCAAACGGTACAACTGAATCGTTGGAAGGATCGCGAGCACCAGGATCGGTAGGAGATATACTTTTTCTTCGTAAGTGGCGGCGATTCCGACCAGGACCTCGCCTGATTGTTTGTAATAATAAAGAATAACGAGCTGCAGAAGCAAAATGATGAGGAGATCCGGTAATGTCTCCAAAAGATAGAAACCGAATTTAATGGATTGTCTGATTCGCTGTGAAAACATCATGGTGATAATCGTGAGGATGACCGCCATCAGAATGGCGAGGAAGAAGGAAGAAAACAGGACAGTCAGCGAATATTGGATCGGCTCCCAAAGGTATGGAAACAAGTCCCGCTCCTTCTGACCCCCGATCACTTTATACGTAAGTTCTGAAGGGCGGATGAGCGCATGCAGGATCTCTTTAATGGTGGTCCAATAAGCCCCCCATTGCACCTCTTTATTGGCAAGGCCCGATATAAGGACCGGCAGCCCGCCCATCAAGACGATTCCGGCCGCTGATAGAATGAAATTTTTTAAGATATGCAGAATTTTCATTGACTGCCCCCTATAAAACACTACTATAAGTAAAATTATACCAAATAATAGAGTGGGTGGAAGAAAAAATAAAAGATCAGGCAGGCCGCCATTTGAGGCTGCCTGCCTGATTTGAGAAAATCTTCGCAAACTGACTGACCGAAGATCCTTTATATTTTTTCCTGCTTACACTGAACAGTTGTTAGGCCCTGTCTCCATTTCCTTCTTCTTATCCTCATCAGGATTCTGTCTGCCCATATTCGTTTCACGGATTTCTTCGTGGCTGTTTGGTTCGTCCGGCAGGTTATCGGTGACCATATGCCGGAATTCTTCCGGATTTTCCACATTCAGCTTTTTATTTTTTTCATAGAGGCTGTTCAATTTATCCGATACACTTCCATCATCATTCAGTTCGCTCATTTCACCGAAGTGGGATGGGAGAACGGTTAAATCCGATGAAAGGTTTTTATAGCGTTCATACAGCGTTTCCCTCAAGTCGCCAACCCAATCATCCGCTTTGCCGGCAAGATCCGGACGTCCGATCGATTCGACGAACAGGATATCGCCCGTCAGCAGGAATTCATCATTCACGATGAGGCTTGTGCTCCCGATCGTGTGACCAGGTGAATAAAATGGCTTGATCGACACATCCCCGACGTTGATTTCATCGCCGTCCTTAAGAGGAGAATACTCAAACTCCACTCCTTCATCATCTTTATCAGGAAAATAATATGCGGCTCCTTCTTGCTTCGCGATTTCACGGCCGCCTGAAATATGGTCGGCATGCAGATGGGTATCCATGACGGCTTTGATTGTCAATCCCTGCTCTTCGATAAAGTCCGTGTAAAAGTGCGTCATGCGGTTCGGATCGACAATCGCCGCTTCCCCATTGGATTCGATGACATAGGATAAACATCCCTTTCCGAGTCTGACGAATTGATAGAGTGCCCCGCCATCACCAGGGAGTTTGCTGACTTTGACAGGTTCCAGATGTTCACTCCATCCGTTCATCCCGTCTACCAGATGGGTAATTTCCTTGACGCCTGCTTCTTTCAAAATTTCCACGCCGTCCTGAGATGATATCCCTCTGGCACAAACCACGTAAATCGGACCATCATCCGGCAGCTTCTCCTTTGCCTTCTGCGGATCTTCTTTGATTTCTTTTAGAGGGATATTCATGCTTTCGACCGAATCTCCTTCGATTTTCCAGCTTTCATAATCTTCTTCACCGCGGACATCCAGGATGAAGACATTTTCTTTCTTAATGATTTTTTTGACTAAGTCTTTTACTTCCAATGGTTGCAGTGACATTGAATCTCCTCCCAATTTTATTGCTGTGTGTATTATACTTTTTGTATACCCTGTTCCGTATTAGTAAAACGTAAAAAACGGAATGTAAGACATGTCTTTTGACAGACAAAAGTGTGTAGTGTATCGTAAATTAATCCCGACTAAATCAATATGATTATTATTTCGATATGGAAGATTCTTATAGAACCTATTGGGGAAACTATCAAATAAAGGAGGAATTTAGATGAAGGCGATATGGAAGGGATATCTTGATGCTTCACTTATTTTGAAAATCACTGTTGCACTCGTGCTGGGTGTCATAGCCGGGCTCGTTTTAGGCAAGGATGCTTCCGTACTCACACCACTTGGTGACGTCTTGATCCGGCTGCTTAAATTTCTTATTCTGCCGCTGATTCTGTTCACGCTGATTGTCGGAGTCAACCAAACAAGAGTTAGCAGACTCGGGCGAATGGGCGGAAAAATGTTCTTATATTACGTACTGACTTCTGCAATGGCCATCATTGTCGGCATTACTGTCGCCAGTCTATTCGACCCGGGCACCGGGATGACGCTGGATACGAACGAAACATTCGAAGTACCTGAAAACCCTGGAATCACAAGTGTGTTATTAAGTATCATTCCTGAAAACATCGTGACTGCTTTTACAGAGTTCAATCTGCTCGGAATCATTTTTACCGCTCTTACCTTTGGCATTGCTATTTCATATTTACGATCGGGTGACCAATTCCATGAGACTGGCGAACAGGTGTACAAGCTCGCTGAGGGGTTGAACGAAGCGACACTTGTCATCATGAAGGCCGTATTGCAATACGTGCCGATCGGTATTTTCGCGATCATGGCGAATACCGTCGGAAGTCAGGGAATGGATACACTCGTATCGCTTGGCAATATGGTGCTGGTTCTTTATGCAGCAGTCGCCGTTCAAATCGGTCTCTATATCCTGTTTATGATATTCTTTAAAATCAGTCCGGGGAGATTTTTCAAACAAGCCCGCACCCCGATGATTACGGCTTTTGTTACTCAAAGCAGTTCAGGCACGCTGCCCCTTACGTTGAATGCAGCGAAAAACTTAGGACTGTCTAAAAGCCTCTATGGCTTCAGCCTTCCGCTCGGGGCGACGATCAACATGGACGGCGCCGCAATCCGTATTGCGGTTTCAGCTGTTTTCGCAGCTAATGTGATCGGCGAACCACTGGCGATATCTGAAATGCTCGTAGTCGTTTTAATCGGGACGCTCGCATCAATCGGGACTGCCGGCGTACCGGGAGCAGGGATCGTCATGATTGCTACCGTTTTTGCACAACTCGGTTTGCCGATGGAAACTGTGGCGCTATTGACTGCCATCGACGCTCTGGTAGGAATGGGCGCAACGGCCCTGAATGTGACAGGAGATTTAGTTGGGACCGCAATCATTGATAAGACGGAGAAGGATGAGGTCGAGTCTGTTTAGATCGCTCTGTTTTGATACCCCGGGCTTCATTTTTCCGTCTTATATTTTAATGAATCCGACGTTTCTTAAGGTGTAAAAAAAGCTTGCAGATTTAAAATCTGCAAGCTTTTTGTATTTATATTGTTTTATGAAACCTGATGACGGTCCCACCCTGAAGCCTGATCGGCAAACAGGATGCCTAATTCATGGTGATCGCCTTCGTAAAGGGCACCTTGTTCGAAGCGATTTTCTCCGTTTGTCCCGAGAACCTCGAGTTTACAGTAGGCTCCATTTTTCTGGAGAGCTTCATAGAATTCTCTTTCTGTATATACGTCTGTTCCGTTCACCTTCAAAATGATTTCCCCGACCCCGAGGGATAATTTTTCAGCAGGTGAATGAGGAAGGATGGCGAGTATCATGACGCCTTCGGACTGTCTCTTATAGTAATAAGGCTTTGAATCTTCCGAAGACCGGTGGCGATACACAATCCAGGCACGGCCAAGGATGGCGATGACACCAGCTGCAACCGAAAACATCGGTGCCCAAAAGCCAGTAACTGCGAGCGTCAGGATAAAAGCTCCAAGCCAGAATACGCGGGAACCTGATTGCTTGATTGCGATTTCCGGAAGGGTGCTTTTCACAAGCTGCTGAAATCCGAGCAGGAATGGGACGCATAACAGCGAGTAACTCTGTGTGCCAAGCGTGAACACCGGCCACCAGTCGAACGGCAGCGACAGGTTACCTGTTGGAAGCAGCACAAACATCGGAACCAGCCAAAGCTTCTTGCTTTGATGAACACCGACCTTCAATCCCCGCTCGCTTTTGATCAGGCGGGGGGAAGTATATTTCCATCCGTTCAATTTGATGAGTATGCCTTCTATCAAAGTGAGCACCCCTGCAAGGACCATGACCGAACTTAGCAGCCCAAGGTTCAAATCTTCCAAATAACTATGTACATAAGGGATTTCCCAATCGAAATAACGGACCGTTACAAGAAGGAAATACGAAAATCCGACTGTGATGGCTGGAGACACAAGATGAAAGTTTCTAGTAAGTGCAAACAATACACTTAACGCCCCTATCAGAGTGAGGGCAATCACCGGGATAACGAGACCCGCTCCGATGATGACCAAAGAAAATAGAAGCCCTATTGTGATTCCATATGATAATAGGACACGAGTATCGTGATAACCGTCCAATAACCTTGTGTTAAAATCCTTCCGCTCTCTCTTAACCCGGTAATATCCTGTCAGAACCGCTAAAAAAACGGATAAAAATAGAACCGGGTGAAGAATGAACTTACCCAATGCTTTCAATACGTCCAATAACCAAACCTCTACCAATGATCCGTCCCCCCCTTCAAATCTATCGAATGATTGTTATCTTATATTTTATCAAAATACCAGGCTAAAACCTATTGCAATTTTTTTCTGATTCTATTACATTGGGGAAATTTCCGTCATGTGCAGTGGACAATCAATGATTTTTCGACAGCATCCCTGATATTTTCCCGGGAAATGATGTCGTATTTTCTGGTTTGGTTGGGGTTTTATGGGGTTGGGGTGCGGCTTGGTGGATGGTGCCTGGCTCAGATTGGCGGGTTTGAGCCAGGTTCAATTCGGGGTGTTTGAGCCTGGCTCAGATTGATGGTTTTGAGCCTGGCTCGATTCGGGTTATTTGAACCAGGCTCGGGGTTACGGTTGGGATTAATAGATTCGGTGCCTGGCACAATCGGGTGGTTTTGTTCCTGGCACAAAACGGTATAAATGTTCCTGGCACGAATCACTGCTTTTGTGCCAGGAACATTTCGCGGGTCACCCGTTCCCGATAGGTGTAGCAGTACACACTAAAACAAAAAGACCGCCTCCCGTATCGGGAAGCGATCCAGATCTGATTATTCGTTTGAACTCTGGGCCTTGGCAATGCGGTTCACGTATTCGATCGCTGCCTGCAGCTGTAAATCGTTCTTTTCGTTTTGCACTTGCTGATAAATTTGCGCTTGCAGGTGTTCAGCTGTTTTGCTGTCGATGATTCCGTTCACGTCCAGGCCTTGCTGGATCTGGAACTCCTTGACGGCCATTTCTGTCTTCTTGCTGTAGTAGCCGTCTGTGCGGTCGAGCATGAAGCCGAGTCCTTTCAGCATTTCCTGTGCATTCTTCACTTGCTCGTTATTCATTTCCAGCTTCAGCGGCTTTACGATTTGAAGAGGGTGAGCGTAATAGTAAGCCGGTTGTTTGACTGGAACGTCAGGCCTGATTCCCTTTTTGTGTATCCAATTGCCGTTCGGTGTAAGCCATTTGTACATGGTCAGCTTGATGTTGCTGCCGTCCCCCATCGGAACCGCCTGCTGGACCGTGCCTTTCCCGAAGCTCTTCGTCCCGATGAGCGGATATCCTTCTGTCTCCTTCAGGGCACCTGCCAGAATTTCGGATGCAGATGCGCTTCCTTCGTCGATCAGGACGACGACCGGATAGGCTTTCTTTTCTTTGTTGCTGGAGAAGGACTTCATGACTTCCCCATTTCGTTCCTGGATCTGGATATAAGGCTTTTTCCCTGTGACAAATTCCTGAAGGATCTGTTCGACACTCGATAATAGTCCACCAGGGTTGCCGCGTACATCGATCACCAGGCCTTCCACCTTTTTCTTTTCAAGTTCCGTCAGCTGCTTTTTAAAATCAACCGCTGTATTTTCAGAGAACGTCGTGATTTGGATGTATCCAGTGGAGGTGCCATTCACTTTTTTCACATCGGAATGAACGGTTTCGACCGGAATATCATCTCGTTTGACGGATACTTCAATCGGTTCCGAGACACCTTCCCTCAGCAATTCCAACTTTACTTTCGTGCCTTTATTCCCTCTTATCTTAAGAGTGGCTTCATATAAATCCAGGCCGTCGATGCTGCTGCCATCGATTTTGACGATGCGGTCATTCGGCTTCAGCCCCGCTTCTTCTGCGGGCGAATTTTTAAAAGGAGCAACGATGATCAATTTCCCGTCCATCATCGTGACCTCTGCTCCGATCCCTTCGAATGAAGAATCGAGGGCATCGTTGAATTGCGAAGCCGTTTCGGCGTTCATATAGACCGAATAAGGATCGTTCAAGGTCTTCAGCATCCCCTGAATCGCACCTTCCACGAGCTCCCCTTTATTCACGTCCTGAAAAAACTTTTCACTGATCAAATCATAGGCTACTTCCACTTTGTGAAGCTTGTCGTTCACCTCTCCATTACCATCGTACTCCATCAGCTCGTCCCCTGAGTCGGTGATTTCAAACATGGTGACTCCTCCGTACATTCCGCCTGCCCCGATCAGCATGCTGATCACAATTGTGATGATAAGCTTTCTGCCTCTCAACTCCATATTTCCCCCTCCAACTTGGTGTCATGGCTGATAAGAAAAGTGGTGGCTGCAAGATGGTTTGTCCTTGTTTCAGTCACTCATCAACTGACCGCCTTTATGTAATATACGGACGGCTCGTCCTGTCACATGAATGACCTGTACCTTAAACCAGCAGCCGGACACTTTAAAAAGCTCGGACCATTTTTAACAAAAAAGACACCACACAAAAACGCGCTTCTTCGCGGTGCGGTGTCTTTGCTTATTTAACTATATGCCGGAGGAGGACGGGTTATGATTCTTTAGCCGTTCACAACACGATTCGGTTGATATTTTTTCAGATGGGAAGAGATCATGCTTCCCCATTTCTCGAATTCTACTAAGAATCCGTCGTGCCCGAAAGCGGTAGCGACAAAATAATGCCTCCCTGACCGTACCTGGTTTGTGAAGCTTTCCAAATATTGAGGGGAGTAGATGAGGTCTCCTTCGTAGCTGATGGTGATCAGCTCGGTCGGGTAATTTTCCGCAATGTCATCCAGCGTACAGCCTCGGTTCCTGCTTAAGTCATGTGAATTCATGGCTTTCAGGAGCGTCAGATAGCTGTTCGGATCGAATCGCTTTGCAAGCTTCTGTCCCTGATAATTCAAATAGCTCTCCACTTGAAAACAAGACTGTGCTTCTTCACGTTTGAAACGGTCGTCAAAAAGCTGGGGGGTCCTGTAGGTGACCATCCCTGCCATCCTTGCAATCTCCAATCCTTTTAAAAGAGTGCCGCTGGCGTATTTTCCGTTTTGGAAATCGGGATCTGATTCGATCGCCTGGATGCCGATGTGGTTAAAGGCCAAGCCGTAATCGCTCAGGGCCGGTGTGACGGCAAGTGCAAATACTTTATCGATGTAGGAAGGATACATCATCCCCCACTCCAGTGCCTGCATCCCGCCCAAAGAACCGCCGATCACTCCATGAAGATGAGGAATCGACAGTTCCTTCAGAGCCAGGTATTGAGCTTTGACCATGTCTCTTACGGTGACTTTCGGAAAATCCCTTCCGTACGGCTGCCCGGTTGCCAGGTTGGTGGACCCCGGACCCGTGCTGCCGTCATTACCGCCTAAAACGTTAAAAGAAAGGATGGTGTACTCATCAGTATCAAGATACGATCCCGGTCCGATGAGTCCGTCCCACCAGCCTTTGCTTGCCAGGGTCCCTTTTACAATGTGATTTCCTGTGAGAGCATGACATATCAGGATGACTGGACCGCCTTCATTGCCGGTTTTTTCATAAACAAGCTCCACATGCTCCAGAGTGGAGCCGCATTCCAGTGTCAGGGATGGGATCGTAATGGAGTTTACTTCGTATCGGGTCGTTTTGGTGTGGGGATTCTCCATTCCGTCTCCTCCTTTTTTGGTAAGTGTTTTTGAGGGCAGGCGGGACGTTCAACCCGCCAAAGCCTCTATTTCAGATGGAACCTGAAGTGGTACTGGCATCGTGTGAACGGTCACACTGATGCGTCCGTTAACAAAATCAAGATCGGTTTAAACCGGGGAAGCTGCCAATGCCGCTTCGATGGCGCTATCCAGGTCTTCAATCAGGTCTTTGCTGGACTCCAAACCGACTGATAATCGTACTAATTCCTCGGTTACCCCGGTTGTGCGCAATTCTTGTTCGTTCAATTGCTGATGGGTCGTCGAAGCCGGATGGATGATAAGTGACTTCGCATCCCCGACGTTTGCGACATGTGACCAAAGGGTGATGTTATCCACAACCTTGCGTCCGGCATCCCTTCCACCTTTGATACCGAATACGACAATCGAGCCGGCACCTTTTTTCAGGTATTTCTGCGCCAGTGTATGGGACGGGTGCTGGGCGAGTCCCGGATACGATACCCACGCAACGCCGCTGTGCTGATCGAGATGCTCGGCGATTTTCAATGCATTTTCTGTATGTCTTTCGATTCGCAGGTGCAGTGTCTCGAGCCCCTGCAGAAGAAGAAACGCATTTTGCGGACTTAGGCAGGCACCGAAGTCACGCAGCAGCTGCACCCGGAGTTTCGTGATAAAGGCTGCTTCGCCGACATCGATTCCAAAACGGATTCCATTGTAGCTTGGGTCTTCTTCTACAAAGCCGGGGAATTTTTTATTATTCCAATCAAACTTACCACCGTCGACAACGAGCCCGCCGATCGCTGTACCGTGACCGCCGATCCATTTCGTGGCTGAATGGATGACGATGTCCGCTCCCCATTCAATCGGCTTGGTAAGATACGGAGTGGCGAATGTGTTATCGATGATGAGTGGAATTTCATTGTCATGAGCGACTTTCGCAACAGCCTCGATATCGAGAACGTGAAGGCTCGGATTTCCGATCGTTTCCGCAAAAACAGCCTTCGTTTTCGGAGTGATCGCATTCCGGAAGTTTTCCGGATCGGACGGATCAACGAAGTGAACTTTAATGCCGTACTTCGGAAGCGTCGTGGAGAACAGGTTGTATGTCCCGCCGTATAGGTTCGTTGCTGCGACGATTTCATCCCCTGCCCCGGCGATATTCAGGATGGACAGCGAAATCGCAGCCATTCCGGAAGAAACGCCAAGTGCACCGATACCGCCTTCCAACAGGGCGATCCGCTTCTCAAGAACATCCACCGTCGGGTTCATGATACGGGAGTAGATATTCCCCTCTTCTTCTAGGCCGAATAATTTCGCAGCGTGCTCACTGTTATCAAAAACGTAAGATGTCGTCTGGTAAATCGGCACTGCACGTGAACCTGTTGCTGGATCCGGCTCCTGACCGCCGTGTAGAAGTAACGTTTCAACATCGAATGATTTTGTCATAATGAATTCCTCCTGGTTTTTGTTTGTTTGGTTGCCTTTGGCTTTCTGGGTAAGAGTATTTGGGATGTTTGATGTTTACTGCTCGGTTTGTCGGTCGAAATACGAGATGTTGGATATGCATCTCGATTCACCGCGCCTGCAATCAATCTAGGAATTTTTAAAAGAAGAGGAAAAATCAAAAACCCCCTTCCTAAGAAGAGGGTCTAATTAATAGGGGTCCTCCTCTTATCTTTCAGGCAGTCTGCCTGCAGGAATTAGCACCTTTTCATGTAATCGCAAGTCTTTCGCGAACATGAAGGTTGCCGGGCTTCATCGGGCCTAGTCCCTCCGCCTCTCTGGATAAGAGCGATTTAGTTGTCTTTAAGTAGTGCGTTGAGATGAATTATAAAGGCTACTTCACTCAACGTCAAGGGTGTTTTCAGATTTTTTTAATTATTTTGTTTTTTGGCCGTTCCAATTTCATTTAGGATAGCCTGTTCATACCGCTATTGGTTTCTGTGCAAGACTTCGCTTTTTGCTGGAAGTTGGTGAGCCACATTCCTTAAAAGACAAAATTAGTTAATAGATTTTGTGATTGCTTCGTTGAACTGGGTTACGATGTCTTCTGCGTCTTCGATACCTAACGATATGCGCACTACATATGTGTTTATGCCCAACTTTTCCTGAGCTTCTTTCGGCAGTGCCCGATGTGAGGTTCCAAGCGGATAGGAGACGGTCGTTTCTACTCCGGCAAGGGTCGGCACAATCTTGATCCAACCGAGTGATTTGAAAAATGCACTGATGTCACAGGACGGGTCAAGTTCGATTGTCACGATGGCTCCATGGCCTTTTTCAGAAAGATTGTTTGGATAGTACACGTTTTTCACATGCGGGTTCGTTCGTAAGTTTTCAGAGAGTACTTTCGAATTATGAGCCTGTGTGCTCATTCGAAGAGCGAGCGTCTTTGCCCCTCTTGCCGTTAACCAGGCCTCGAATGGACTTAAGTTGGACCCAATGTTGACGACTTTTTCCTTGGCCTTACTTACTAATTCTTCTTTCCCTGTTACGACGCCTGCGGTGATATCGCTATGTCCGCCGATGTATTTTGTGGCGCTGTGGGCAACAAGATCGACACCTTCAAGATAAGGCTGGCGCAGATATGGCGTAGCGAATGTGTTATCGATAATCGTTTTGAGGTTATGTTTTTCCGCAAGCTCGACCAGCAGTGGAATATCCTCCACCCTCATGAACGGATTGGTTACCGTTTCGCTGTATAGCAGCTTTGTCTGAGGCGTGATGGCCTGCTCGATTTCCTCACGTTTGGTGAAATCAACGAAAGTTGTCTCGATACCGAAGCCTTTCAGTTCCTCTTTCAGCATATGGAAGGTGCCTCCGTACAGGTCTTCCGCTGCAACGATATGATCGCCGGTTTGTACGACCGCAAGCACGGCAGCAAGGATGGCCGACAAACCTGAAGACGTCGCCACCCCTGCAGGAGCACCTTCAAGGGCCGCCACCATCTGCCCAAGTTCATCCGTGTTCGGATTTCCCGTCCTTGTGTAGAGGTAAGGCGATTTGCCTTCATAGAAACCTTCAAGCTCTTCCAGAGATGTGAATGAAAAAGCTGAAGTCTGATAGATTGGCGTGGTTTTGCTGCGGATCTCCTCGGTACCTTTTAACTGGCTATGTACGACTTTCGTTGTGAATTTCATGTATGTCATCCTTCCTCTTTTAACGATTGTATTTAGAAGAGTGTATCATATTCAGAAGATTGCGAGGAAGGGAAATGTTTCGGAGGTCGGATTGTTTTGGTGGTGTGGATTGAGTTATAGGCAGGTTTGGGGTGGCTTGGATTGGATTGGGGTGCTTGGCTGGGATTGTAGCACGGTTGGGGCTTTTTGATAGATGAAGAGGCTGGTGCTATTTAGGGTTGGGTTGGAATTTTGGGATGAGGTTTTAGCGGTGTAAAGATTTTTCGACAAGTTGCACGTATTTTTGGAATTTGGATTGTATTTTTGAAAAGTGGATTGTATTTCAGAAATTTGGTTTATATATTTTAAAATTGGCACGTAAATCATGAAAAGTGGATTGTATCTCAGTACCGACAGGTTTTTGAAGTGTATATCAAGGTATTTTTTACGTTATTTGTATTCAATCCAAAAGAAATTAACAGAGTCGGTTACTAAAACAGCTATTTTTATGTATTTCGATGTCATTTTACACCCTTCCCCACATAAAAACACCCGCCGCCAACGCAGCAGGTGCTTCTCCACTCAAGTTCTATACTCGATCCATACAAGCGATCAATCGATCTTCAATATCCAACGCAATTCGCTTCAGTTCATCATTATCCACTAGCTCAATCAGCTTGCTCGGCTTCGCCATCCCGACCTTAGTTGTGCCGTTTTCAGTATAAACGGTGATTTTGCAAGGCAGGAAGTAGCTGACAAGCATGCTTTGTTCCAGCACTTTCTTTGCCTCATGAGGATTGCACACTTCAAGGATCACGACTTCCTCGTTGAAATCGAGGCCTTTTTCCTGAAGCTTTCCGGCAAGATCCAGATTCCATAGAACGCCGAAGCTTTCATCCTTAAGGGAAGCTTCCACCTTTTCCGTTGCTTCTTTCACACTCATCGAAACTTCTTTTGTGTAATGAAACATCCTAACTCCTCCTTCAACTTCTCTCAACCTATAGTGTCTTCAAGAAATTTGATCGCATACTTACTATATACCTTAAGGAGTATGTAATTAAACGTCTGCGCTTTAGTGTAGTGAGGGACGGGCCTTTAGCGTACTAAAGGCCCGTCCCTCGATGAGTTAACGCGTCAGTTCATGCCAGAGACCATTTCGGCCATCATTTCTTCGTTCATGGGGCCGACGATTTTGTGCTGGATTTGGCCTTTGGTGTCAATCATGTAGGTGGTCGGGATGGTGAAGGCGCGATACTCTTCACCGATTTCCCCGTCGACATCCATCGGGATCGGGAAGGTAAGTTCATAGCCGTCGACGAATTCCTGGACCTTGTCTTTGCCTTCGTCCATGCTGGTCAGGTTCACTGCCAGGATTTCGACATTTTCTTTGTCAGCATTTTTTTCGTAGTATTTTTGCATATGCGGCATCTCGGCTTTACAAGGAGGACACCAAGTTGCCCAGAAGTTAAGGATGACTTTTTGTCCTCTGTAGTCAGAAAGCTTTACGTTTTCACCTGAAAGAGTCGTCAGTTCAAAGTCAGGAGCACTGTCACCCTTAGTGAGTCCCTGTTCTGCATTGGACAGGTCCATGGACTCCTGAGCAAGCTTTGCAGCTTCCTCTTTTTCTTTTTTCTCCTGCTGATCCTGGAATATGTTCACCAGGAAGATCCCGATCAGGAGTGCCACGATGGCTAAAGCAAAGTTACGTTTATTCACTGGTTTTTCCTCCCTGCTTCATAAATTTCCGTTTGTTCATCTTTTTTTAGAAGAAAAAGCAGAACGATGGCTAAAACAATGTATGTGAGTAAGGGGCTCCCCATTTCAAATTCCCCGAATGAATTCATCAGCAATTGAATGAGTGTAAAGATGATCAAGATCTGCATGGACCAAACATTCTGATCAGCCCTGCCGATTTTTTTGAGTAAAAAGAGAAGCAGGACACTGTTTAACATGAGCTGCCCCCCTCCAATGATGTACGTCCCGTGAAGAAGGTCGACCACACCTTCATAGACAAGAACGGTCATGACCCAAGCGGCGATCACGTGGTGGGGATTTTCTTTTTTAATAAAAGTATAGACCAAGACAGCGCCGATTCCCATCCAATATCCGGCTATGCCCCCGTGAAAATATAGAATGGTGAGCGGATGTTTGATGACCGTCCCGAAGTCGACGATGATCACGCTCAGTTTCCAGGTGAGAATAAAATAAAAGATCGCATTCGAATACCAGTCGCTCGCTTTCTTATTCCAGAAAAAGAGAAACAAGAACGCAAGGATGAACGCGGCTGCGATCGCTGCCCATGTGCCTGGAAATGTGAAGGCGCCGATGTTATACCATTGTTGATTCATCATGATTCTCCTCTTTTTCATTTTGATCGATCGGCAGCCGCACCTCAAATGTGTGATGATGTCCGTCAGTATCTAGCGTCAGAGCGCCTCCATGTGCCTGCACAATTTCCTTCGATATCGCAAGGCCCAATCCTGCTCCCTCGGTGACAAACGACCGGGAGGAATCGACCCGGTAAAAGCGTTCAAAGATGAGGTCTTTTTCAGCTTCGGGAATTTCTTTTCCATCATGAGAAAATTGTACTGCATACTGGCTGTCATTCACAAAGCTTTTTATCGAAAGTTTTTTCCCGATGTCATAGTCTGCTATATTTTGAAGAAGATTGCTGAAAACCTGATGCAGACCGTCTTTATTCCCCTTTAGGGAACATGGAGCCAGTTCAGTCGTTACATCGATTTCTTTCTCCTTGAATTTCAATTGAAATGCAGTGATTCGATTTTGCAGGAGCTCGTGAATGAGTATCTCTTCCTGATGATTTCCTGTTAGATTTTCATCCGCCGTCCATCGATTGATGTGTACAAGCTGCTGCAGGAGCCGCTCGATGCGCCCGGTTTCTTCCTGCAGGGAACGGTAAATATCTTTGTCCCCTTCAATGATCCCTTTTTCCAGGCCTTCAAGATAGCCAGTCAGGTTCGTGAGCGGCGTGCGCAGTTCATGTGACAGGTCACGGAGCAGCCGGTTTTGTTTGGTTTTCACAAGAGCCGTCGTTTCAGAAAGGTCATTGAACGCTTCACTTAACTCCTTCACCTCATAGATGAGCGGTTGTTTCAGTTTCTCGGGCTGCTCGCCCTTTTTCAATGCTTGAGTCGCTTCCGTCAGCTTCTTCAACGGTGTTGTCAGCCATTTGATAAAAAAGAAATGAAAGCCTCCAGCCAGAAGAAACGCGAGCGCACTGACTTTTATAAGATAATCGTTCAATAGACTTTCAAGACTCGCTCCGGTGATCTGCTGCTGGTTCACCAAGTTACAGGCGTAATTTTTGACGGTAAATCCCGCAATCAGGATCACGGCCGCAATGATGAAAGTGTTGAGAAAGGTGAGCTGGGTCAAGAGACTCCCGAGCTTTTTGCGGTTAACCATTGAATTTATACCCCATTCCTCTTACCGTTTCAATGAAATTCAAGCTCGTACCTTCCTGTAGTTTTTGCCTGAGGTGGCGGATATGAACGTCAATCGTCCGTTCCGACACCACTTTTTCATGTAATTCATATAGGGAATCAAGGATCTGCTGCCTCGAAATGACCTGGCCGGGATGCGTCATCAGCAGGTGCAGAATCCGGAATTCGAATGCAGTCAGTTCAACAGGATGACCTTTAAAAGTGACCTCCCCTTTTTGAGGTTTGAGGGTGAGTCCGCTGCGGCTGAGCTTTTGGCATCGGTTGGACGTCCTTCGCAGGACCGTCTCCACACGGGTCACAAGCTCGGTTGGACTGAATGGCTTTGTCACATAGTCATCCGCCCCCGTTTTCAATCCGTGGATCCGTTCATTTTCACTCGCTTTTGCGGTCACCATGATGATGCCGATGTCGCTCTTTTCATCCTCTCGAATCCATCTGCACAGCTCTTCGCCTTGAATTTCAGGCAGCATCAAATCGAGGATGGCAAAGCAGGGATCTTGCTCTCTGAACATACGCTTCCCTTCTTTACCATCAGCAGCTTCAAATACTTCATAGCCCTCTTTTTCAAGAAATATCTTGATCAGTTTCCGGATCTTTGCATCGTCTTCCACGACGAGGATGCTTTTATTCTGAACGTTCACGGCCATTTCCTCCTAGGTTGAAAAAAGACTGAATACGGAAAGATAAGCGGAGATTTGCTGCATTTTTCCGCTGAAAACGAGAAGCCCCAATGCGACCATCACGGCTCCATTGATTTTTGCCAGCTTCGGCAGGATCCTGTTTACCCTCTTCATGACCGTGAATGTTTTCGTGATCATGAGTGAGATGATGAGAAACGGAATGGCAAGCCCGATGGAATAGACCACCAGAAGCGTGATTCCCTGAGACAGCGTAGAGCTTGCACCTGCAAGTAAAAGGATCGAAGACAGCGTCAGCCCTACACAAGGCGACCACCCGCTCGCAAAGGCCATTCCAAGCAGGACCGACCCAAATGCTGTTCCTTTCTTCTTCGTTTCAAACTGCTTTCCGCCCTTCATCAGAAACGAAAACGAAATCCAGCCCATCATCTGCAAACCAAACACGATGATCAGAATCCCTGCGATTTGCTCTATGTACATGCGATACTCGGAGAACAACCCGCCGAGAAAGCTCGCCGATGCCCCCATTAAAATAAAGATAAACGAAAACCCTGCAATGAAGCCAAACGAAAGGGTAAGCACGATTCGTCTATCTACTTGGATCCGGCCGCCTTCAGCCTGCCCGCCGGTCAAATGACTTACATACGCCGGCAGCAGCGGAAACACACACGGCGAGAAAAACGACAGCGCCCCCGCAGCCAGGGCAAACCATATTGATACCTCTGCCATACATTGTTCACTCCTTTATACCAATAGTATGGCGGGGGAATGTTAATTTTTTGTTAAGGGGTGGGGATTTTTTGTTTGGGGGGTGGTATTGATGGGGATAGTTTTGGATTTTGGGGTGCCTGGTACGATTCGGTATTTTGAGCCAGGCTCATTTTTGCCGAATTGAGCCTGGCTCAGATTTTTGCACCTGTTACAGTTGATCTTACTTTTTCTGGTGGTGTGAACCTGGTACAGTTTTACTACCATGAACGGTGCCTGGCATAATTCGGACGATTTGAGCCAGGCACAAACACCTGGCACCAACAATTCAACCCTCTCATCCCTTACGCACAACAATATAATAAACAGCCGGATGCAGATGTCCTACTGTCGTCTCGTAACCGGCTGTCCCCAGCTGATGTGCCAGCTCTTCTGAAGGAATCCGTTCTTCAAGCGGAGGTCCCATTTCCGATTCCACCGCTTCCCAGTCAAGGATGAGCCATAGGCCGTCGTCTTTCAGCATGTCATTTAAATCTTGAAATACTTTGGTCAGATTCGGCACTTCATGCAGGACGAATGCAGATACAATCTTGTCCAGGGTGTTCTTGTTAAAACTTAAGTATTCCAATGAGGATTTTTCATACTCAATATTGGTTACATTCGCTTCTTTTGCACGGTGCTGCAGATATTCGAGCATCTCTTGCTGAAGGTCGACAGCATGTACCTTGGTATCTACCGACTTTGCAATTGGAAGTGTCAGGTAGCCGTTTCCGCATCCGAGATCGGCGACGAGGTCATCTTTATTCAGTTGAAGAAGCTCGAGTACTTTGTCCACCGGCACCATTTTCTTCCGCTTTGGGTCGAGCAGTTTTGATGCTTTGTGGTGTTCAAAAAGGTGGCCGTGTCCTTGCATGGTTGGTCCCTCCGTTTTATTGGTTAGTTTTTTTAAGTAACGACGTCTGTTGAGGCAGACTATCGACGAATGATTGTTTTTAAACTATTCTCTTCACTTTTACTGATATATAGACCATTTAAACAATAGTCGCTACATGTATCTGTACTAAGATACCCTCTTATGTATGTAAGTATGATGCTTTTCTTGCCACCTATCAAGTAGAATGACTTTGACGCAGTATCAGATTTGGTATTTTAGAACTATTACTTTATCTTCATTTACGATTAACAGTATAGAACAAGTAGTGGAAATGAAAGTAAGGTGGATTTCTTTTTGACAGGGTTCTGTTGAAAAAGGCAAACTTCCTGAAAAGGAAGGACGCAAAGCTTCGGGTCTAAGGGGGACAATGGACTGCCGCTAGGATAGCCGGGCCGCCAACAAAGGATAAAGGGGAAATCATAATGACTTTTGAAGAACTGCAAACGATTAAACGTCATATATGCAGGTTAAATGCATTGATTGAATTACGAAGCGATGAACAAAAGCATGCAGGAGAGTATATCCAGCTCATACGCTCTTTTTTACGAATTCAGCCTAAAGAAGCTTACTTGCCAATGATGGAAGTGATGACGGTGATCAAATATCAAAAGCCTACTATCTTCCAATTATTGAAGCACCAGGGTCAAAGGGACCCTCATTTTGAGTTCCTTACAAACATAACAATGGATATCCGTACAGCTGAAAAGAACCTGGAACAGTGGCTGTCAATGTCTGCATAATTGAGGATTGATCTTACCGAAGAATCTATATAAATAACAAAAAACCGGCAGTCAAAAGAAGAAGACATCCGGTTTTTATTATATAATCGCTCTCTCATCTGAACTGGCTTGTTGTGAACCCTTTAGTGCTTCTAAAATAAGCACCAAGTAAAATCCCGTGTTTCCGCCTCTGCGGTCAATCAGCTGGATATCGTCTACGATTTTCTTAACCTCTTCAAAGCCCAGCCTGCTTAACACCATATCGCTGATCTCTTCCGCTGTGTAGGAGCTGAAATTCTTTAAAGAGGAACGATTTCTCCTGCAAAAACTTCTCAATTGTCTTCTGACGTCAGAAATATATACTTGTTCCATCCTCTTATCTCCTTTCTTAATTCAGAACTACCTTGCCTGCCTGCAGTGACGCTGGGATCAAACCAATAAAAATGCCCGCCAAAAAGAATGGCGGGCAATAAATGAAGCTGACAAACGGCGACAGCGTTCATTTATCTTCCAATCCTTTTCGGTAACCCGGCGGTCATAGTTTTATGAAAACGTTAGATCCGTGGCTTTGCGTCCTAATCTTTCGAATTAGTTTGCCGTTATCGAAGGTTGATTTATAGTTCAAATGATACATATTATATTTCCTTAATAATACTATAGTACCAATAATTATCAGGATTTAAAAGAGTTTTGGTGTAAATATTTTCTTTTTCGACATTAATTTCATTATACATTATAACGTATGATTTGTAAGGGTCAGGAAGTATTCTTTTATGAATATTAAAGAATAGAAAAAGAAAAATTTTCTACACTTTTATCCAAAAAAATCCTGCCATAAACATATGGCAGGATTTTTTATAGAATACTATTCTATTAGAAATTAATATATTGGCGTGGGTTTACAGAGTTGGATTTCGATGCATTCCAAGAACCTGCATGAAGTTCAAAGTGTAAATGCTGTCCGAAGGAATAACCTGTGTTACCCATGTAACCGATTTGCTGTCCTTTATCTACAGGCTGGCCGCTGCTTACTGATGAAGAAGCCATATGCGCATACACTGTAGTGAAGGTTTTTCCGTTGATTGAGTGAGTGATGTACACAACGTTACCGTAGCTGGAGCTGTATTGGCTCTTGATGACATATCCGTCAGCTGCTGCAACGATCGGCACACTTCCGCGGGCAGCGACATCGATACCATAGTGGTAACGAGCTTTCCCGTTAAGAGTATCCCATCCATACTCAGTTGTAATCGTACCTGATGCAGGACTTGTCCAAGTCCCTGAGCTTACAGGTGTGCTTGGTGCCGGTGCAGAAGAACCTCCGCCACTGCTTGCAGATTGTGCTGCTGCGCGTTTCGCAGCCTCTGCTTCAGCTTGTCTCTTCTTCTCAAGTTCACGCTGGCGGGCAAGTTCTGCTAAACGTGCCTGCTCTGCCTGGATTTCTCCGCCGATTTGCTGTTCCATTTTAGCCAGTTCATTAGATTCTTTTTCCAGGTCCGCTTTCTCAACTTTAAGGGAAGCCTGCTGTTTTTCAAGCTGCTTGAATAGTTCTGCTTTTTGTGCTTTTTCGCTGTTTAAGTCTTGCTTTAATGTTTCCAGACTTGCTTTATCATTTTCTAATTGAGCTAGTTTACCTTCAACTTCTTGTTTCTTTTTCTCTAGTTCTTCCTGGTCTCTCTTTTGCTCGTCCATGATCTTTTTATCTGCACTCACAATTGTGTTTACTGCAGTGACCCGGTTGATGAAGTCGCTGAAGCTGTCCGCACCAAGAAGGACATCAAGATAATTTGCAGAGCCGCCTTTTTCCTGAATCGCACGTGCACGTTCTTTTAAAAGTTCATTACGCTCTTTGATTTTTTCTTCCAATGCTTTGATTTCTTCTTTAAGCTTATTGATTTCTGCATTTGTCTCATCAATTTCTTTCGCTTTTTCTGCGATTTTGTTTTCGGTATCTTTTATTTTTGCGTCAAATTCTGCAATTTTCGCTTTAATTTCTTGCTGTCTACTGATGTTTGCATTGATTTCTGATTCTTTCTTATCGATTTCACCGTTGATTTTATCTTTTTTAGAGGAAACCTCATCTTGTTTCTTTTTTAGATCCTCTACAGAGGTAGCGTTAGCCGGTGTTCCCACTGCTGGAAAACTCCCGATTGTTAATGCTGCTGCAATAGCTAATGACATAAAATACTTCTTGTTCAAGCGGCATGCTCCTTTCAGCTTCTATCAACCTATCAATTTTAGACTCTCAAGAATTTACGTACAGACATGAAGCTTCCCCAAGCGCCGATCAAGCATCCCATTAATAGGATCAAGCCGTTTACTTGGTAGATGAATGGGGTAAAGTCCAATATCTGTATAAAATGATTTTGAAGTTTTGGTTTTATAAAGTCGTAAGCATAGTAATAACCTGTTGTAACAAGAGCGATCGGGATAATAGAACCTAAAACACCAAGCCATAGCCCTTCTAACACGAATGGCCAGCGGACGAACCAGTTGGTTGCACCCACGAGTTTCATTATCTCGATTTCCCTTCTTCTAGCGACAATCGTTATCTTAATTGTATTTGATATGAGGAACATCGCTGTAAACAATAGTCCGATGATCAGTACCAATCCGACGTTTCGACTCATTTCAAGGATATTGAATAACTTCTCGATCTTCGCTTCCCCGTACAACGCTTCGTTAACATTTTCATACTTGTTAATCTGAGCGGCAATTTTCCCGGTGTCGCGAGGATCTTTCGCTTTTACAATAAATACATCATATAGCGGGTTATCTTGCTCGAATAATCTAAAGTCGTCACCGAGATCTTTTACCAGATTCTGAAGTTCTTCTTCTTTGGAAGAATAATCGACGGATTCGACTTCACTTATTTTATTTATCTTTTCTTCAATGACTTTAGCTTCTTCTTCTTTCGTGCCAACTTCGAGAAGCACGCGAATTTCAACATCTTTCTCTATATCGGTTGCCACCTTGTTCATGTTTAACATCAGGACGATGAAAACACCAACAAGTAATAATGTGACGGTTACTGCACTGACGGATGCGAAGGTCATCCAGCCGTTACGGCCGATGCTCTTAAAACTTTCCCTTACGTGTCGGGCATACGTTCTAGCCTTCATAACCGTAATCACCTCGCTGTTCGTCCCGGACAATGCGGCCATTCTCGATGGCGATTACCCGATGCTTGATAGTATTTACGATTTCCCGGTTATGTGTAGCCATGATCACGGTTGTACCGCGGTTTGCGATTTCCTCAAGGATATTCATGATATCCCAGGACGTTTCAGGATCCAGGTTCCCTGTAGGCTCGTCCGCAATCACCAGCTTCGGCGTATTGACGATCGATCGTGCAATCGATACACGCTGCTGCTCTCCGCCTGATAACTCATTGGGAAGCATTCTGGCTTTGTGCTTGAGACCTACGAGATCAAGTACATCCATCACACGTTTCTTGATTTGTTTCGGATGCTCTTCAATTACTTCAAGGGCAAACGCGATGTTTTCGTATATCGTCAAGGAAGGAAGCAGTTTGAAATCTTGGAAAACCACTCCTATATTCCTGCGTAAATGAGGTACTCTGCTGCTTCTTATTTTTGCTAAATTTATACCATTCACGATGATATCACCTTTTGAAGGCTTCACTTCACGGTACATCATCTTGATGAACGTTGACTTTCCTGCGCCACTTGGACCCACGACATAAACAAACTCGCCTTGCTTGATGTGGACGTTAAACCCATTCGCAGCCATAACGCCGTTGTTATACTGCTTATAGACGTCTTTCATTTCTATCATTTTAAAATCACCTAATTTGTAGTATGTAGTTCCCCTCTTGGCTGTGTACAATCCTATGTGCGTGATTAAAATTCTGTCGTCTCTACCAAATTAGACATAAAATGGTGAAATTGCTCGAATTTCGCTCACGAAAATATTATAACATCACTTTTTACGAAGTTAAGGAAAAAAATTATTACAGTTTCATTTCAAAACCCCATATTTTGTGAAATTTTTACCTTTTTTATTGACAATTGTACCTAAAATTCGATTTTATTATAGTAATTTAAGACTAGTAACAGGTACTAACAACAAGTAAAAAAGATAGACGGCAAATAAATTCAACTGCTTTGTTTAAAGGAAGTCAGCAAGGATTTATTGAGGTTTGGACGATTTTATTTGTTTGTCATGTAGATTTAATGAAGGAGAAATTAATAGTGTGGATTAGTACGTATTTCTACATCAATAGATGAAATTAGAAGGTAATATGTGGGATTCTTTCAGAATAACAACCGGTATCAGATATTAATTTCTGGAAGACTACTAGTGGAAACACTTAAAACACAATAAAAAAGAAGAACCCTCTCACAGGATTCCCCCTCTTCTATCTTACTTTTTATCTGCCAGCCATTCAGCGACTGCTTCTGCTTCTTCACCTTTTACAAGATCAGCAGGCATTTGGCCTTTTCCATCTTCAATAATTTCTAATATTTGTGCTTCGTCTAAGCGAGAGCCGACATCTTTAAGGGCTGGCCCCATGCCGCCTTCCAAGTTGCCGCCGTGACAGCTGGTACATTTGTTATTAACGATTTTCTCTGCTTCAACAGCGCCAGAGCTCGTTTCCGTACTGTCTCCGCCGTCGTCCCCGCCGCAGGCTGCAAGGACTAATGAAGTTCCTAAAAGAATGCCTAAAAGCTTTTTCTTCATGTTTTCTCCTCCTAGGAAAAAAATTTAGAGTAAGAAATCGACCGTGGTGAAATCTTTCTCCTATAGATAATTATACCAAGCTTACACCCGTTTGAAACCTTCTCCCAACACCTCAGAAGCGTCCATAGTAACCACGAATGCAGAGGCATCAATGCTTTTGACCAGTTGTTTCAGTTTTGTGAATTCTGTCTGATCGACCACGACCATCAGGATCGGACGTTCATCATCCGTATACCCACCGTATGCAGATAGTTTTGTCACACCGCGGTCGATTTTATTCAGGATTCCTTCACGAATTTCTTCCTGACGGTTAGTGATGATGAGCGCCATCTTGGAACGGCTGACCCCGACCTGTACAAGGTCGATGGTTTTACTTGTTACATATAGTCCGATCAACGCGTAAAGCCCTCGTTCAATATCAAAAACAATTGCAGCTGAGAGCACGATCATCCCATCGATCAACGCAACACACGTCCCTAGAGAAAGTCCGGTGAATTTGTTCACGATCTGGGCTGCAAGGTCCGTCCCTCCTGTCGAGGCTTTACCACGGAAGACAATTCCCAGTCCCATTCCGACTCCGATCCCTCCGAACAGGGCCCCAAGCAGCGGATCTTCCGTCCAAGGCTGCCAGTCCTCTGTCAGATAAACGACTAAAGGTAAAAATACAGTCCCGATCGCTGTTTTCACACCAAATTGAAGACCAAGGAAGATGAGGCCTGCGATGAAGAGCGGAATATTGAATGCCCACTGAACAAATGCCGGCTTCCAATCAAACAGCCCCTTTAATATAGTAGAAATCCCGCTGACTCCTCCCGATGCTACCTCGTTAGGAAGTAAAAACACATTGAACGCAATGGCCACGAATGATGACCCAATAACCACAAACAAATATTCCAATAACTTCTCTTTCCGCGGATTAAATGACTGCTCTCGACGTCTTTGCTTCAAACCCATTCCGTACGACTCCTTCTGCATATGTATTGATAGTATGAGTACAAGCAAGGTAAATCATCCCTCATTCGTAAATGAGTGTGCCTGCGTGGTGTGCTTTATCACGTTAATCGAGCGAGGGACGGGCCTTTGGCTCATACTGTTTAGTTTTAGTTGATTTGTTGTTCATGAGATGTGCAGCCGGGGCGCTTAGGAAGTGCTCCCGGCATGCTCTGTTATAACCTTTGAGAGTATAGCACGGGTGTCGAAACGTGTAAATAACAGTTCAGTGACGTGTTAAAGCATTAATGGGGTGGGGTGTGAACGGGGTTCGGGGGATACTTGTATGTGGGCAGTGATTGACGTTTGGGTTATGAGTTGCATGTGGTGTTTTTGGGTCGGGTGCTTAGGTTAAGGTGCCTGGTTCAAATGAGGTGATTTGAGCCAGGGTCAGATTGGGATGTTTGAGCCTGGCTCGATTTAATGATTCCGAGCCTGGCTCAATACAAGGGTTTTGTGCCTGGCACCACATTTGGCTTTGTAACATAAAAAAACTGAACCTCCCGCCTCGGAGTGGTTCAGCTTTTGGAATTACTTAATTTTAGAACGCAGATAAGCATTTATAAATGGGGTGATATCCCCGTCCATTACACCTTGTACGTTACCTGATTCTGTGTTTGTTCTGTGGTCCTTGACCATGGAGTATGGGTGGAACACGTATGAACGGATCTGGCTTCCCCATCCGATTTCTTTCTGCTCTCCGCGGATTTCAGCCAGTTCCTGCTCCTGCTCTTCGATACGCTTCTGATAGAGCTTCGCTTTCAGCATTTTCATGGCAGCTTCACGGTTTTTGATCTGTGAACGCTCTGACTGACATGTCACGACTACATTTGTCGGCAAGTGGGTGATACGGACAGCCGAGTCGGTCGTATTGATATGCTGACCGCCGGCACCGCTCGCACGGTACGTATCGACTTTAAGATCTTCGGTACGGATCTCGATTTCAATTTCTTCATTAAACTCAGGCATCACTTCGCAGGAAACGAAGGACGTGTGACGTCGTCCTGATGAGTCAAATGGAGAGATACGGACTAAACGGTGTACACCTTTTTCAGCTTTCAGATAGCCATATGCGTTGTGGCCTTTGATCGCCAGGGTAACACTCTTGATTCCCGCTTCGTCTCCAGGAAGGTAATCGAGTGTTTCAACCTTGAAGCCTTTCTTCTCAGCCCAGCGAGTATACATACGGAGCAGCATTGAGCCCCAGTCCTGAGACTCGGTTCCGCCTGCACCCGGGTGAAGCTCAAGGATGGCGTTGTTTTTGTCGTATTCTTCGCTTAGTAACAACTGAAGCTCGTAGTCGCTCAGGCGTTTTACAAGATCTCCAAGCTCTTCTTCAAGATCCTGCTGCAGGTCTTCATCCGGCTCTTCTTTTACCAGTTCGAGTGTCAGCTCGAGGTTTTCCTGTGTTTCAAGCAGCGCTTTGTATTCATTTACAAGGGCTTTTAGTCCGTTTCCTTCATTAATAAGTCCCTGCGCTTTTTGCTGGTCATCCCAGAAATCGGGCTGAACCATGATTTCGTCAAGTTCCTGGATTCGTGCCTCTTTGTTTTCTAAGTCAAAGAGACCCCCTGAAGTCCGCTAATGTCTTAGCTGTTTTTTCTAATTCTGATCTGATTTCTGCTAGTTCCATGATTGGTCACCTCTGTGGTTATTTTGATATTAAACTTAATTGTGCTCTATTAATACCGCTATTGATTTCCGTGGAAGACTTCGCTTTCCGCGGGTGCCCTGTGAGCCTCCTCGTCGCTGCGCTCCTGTGGGGTCTCACATTGGTCACTTTTCCCGCAGGAGTCTTCGTCTTGCACTCCAATCAACAGCTGGATTGTGCTATTTACAAAAAATCACATTACATTTGTTTTCAAGGGGTGTACCAAGTACACGTTCTTTAACCCTGAGCCTGGCTCAATTCAGTTGTTTTGAGCCAGGCTCTAGACCCTTAATCTGTGCCTGGAACGAAAAGGCCAATTTGTTCCTGGCACAATTCAGTCATTCTGTGCCTGGCACCCGGCACAAGCCGGGATCTATCCGCACATTAAAACGGAAAAGTACCTGGCACTCATAAATAAGTACCAGGTATCATTTCCAATCTACCTTTTATGCCATTCTGCCGTGGCAGTGTTTGAATTTCTTGCCGCTGCCGCATGGGCATGGTTCGTTTCGTCCGACTTCCTCTTGCTTGCGGACTGGTTTTTTCTTAGCTTTGCCGCCTTCTTCTTTCGGGTTGACGGCTTGGCCTTTGGCTACTTCCTGGCGCTGAAGGTTGTTTCTGATTTCAGCTTTCATGACGTATTTTGCTGCGTCTTCTTCGATTGCCAGAATCATGCTTTCGAACATAGCGAAACCTTCATGCTGGTATTCGCGCAATGGATCTGTCTGACCGTATGCACGCAGGTGGATACCTTGGCGGAGCTGGTCCATTGCGTCGATGTGGTCGATCCATTTTGTATCGACTGCGCGAAGAAGGATGACTTTTTCGAATTCGCGCATTTGTTCAGCGCTCATCTCTTCTTCTTTTTCATCATAACGGTGTTTTACATCTTCCCAGATGATATCCATGATTTCTTCTGCTTCTTTTCCGCGAAGATCATCAACGGTGATATCCCCTTCAGGAAGAAGGTTCGCATTCACGTAATCGACGATACCTTGTAGGTTCCAGCTGTCGATTTCCTCATTTGCCGTATGAGCTGCAACCTGGCGCTCGATGACGGATTTGATCATGCCTTCGACGATTTCACGAAGGTTATCAGATTCGATGACATCATAACGCTGCTTGTAGATGATCTCGCGCTGCTGGCGAAGAACATCGTCATATTGAAGAAGCTGCTTACGGGCGTCGAAGTTATTACCTTCCACTCGTTTCTGTGCAGATTCAACGGCACGGCTGACCATTTTACTTTGAATCGGCTGTGAGTCATCCATACCGAGACGGCTCATCATCGTCTTCATATTATCGGAACCGAAACGGCGCATCAGTTCATCTTCCATTGAAAGATAGAATTGTGTCACACCAGGGTCCCCTTGACGACCGGAACGTCCGCGGAGCTGGTTATCGATACGGCGTGATTCATGACGCTCGGTACCGATTACGGCCAGACCGCCAAGATCAAGTACACCTTCACCGAGTTTGATGTCCGTACCACGGCCGGCCATGTTCGTCGCGATCGTTACAGCGCCTTTTTGGCCTGCCTCTAAAATGATTTCGGCTTCACGGCCATGGTTTTTCGCGTTCAACACGTTATGGCGTACGCCTTTTTTCGTTAAAAGTTTAGAAATCAATTCTGACGTTTCTACTGCAACCGTCCCGACAAGAACAGGCTGTCCCTTTTCATAACGTTCCTTGATGTCCTCGACGACCGCCATGAATTTACCTTCCATGGAAGCATAAATCAAATCGGCACGGTCATCACGAACGATCGGTTTATTGGTCGGGATCACGATGACGTTCATGTTGTAGATGTTTCGGAATTCCTCTTCTTCCGTCTTCGCAGTACCGGTCATCCCGGAAAGCTTTTCGTACATACGGAAGTAGTTCTGGAACGTGATCGTTGCCATCGTCATGCTTTCGTTCTGGATCTCGAGGCCTTCTTTTGCCTCGATGGACTGGTGAAGTCCGTCACTGTAACGGCGGCCTTTCATCAGACGGCCCGTGAAGGAGTCAACGATGACGATTTCGCCTTCCTGTACCACATAATCAACATCGCGGTGCATACTGACGTGTGCTTTCAGCGCCTGGTTGATATGGTGGTTAAGGGTTACATGTGAAATATCGAACAGGTTATCGATGTGGAACGCTTTCTCCACTTTTGTGATACCATCTTCAGTCAATTGAACACCTTTTGTTTTTTCATCGTATGTGAAGTCTTCGTCTTGTTTCAACGTGCGGACAACCGCATTCGCTTGGATATATAGCTGCGGCGTGCGCTGAGCGTTACCTGAAATGATCAACGGTGTACGCGCTTCGTCAATCAGGATCGAGTCCACCTCATCGATTACGGCAAAATGAAGAGGACGCTGAACCATTTGATCTTTGTACAGGACCATATTGTCACGGAGATAGTCGAAACCGAACTCGTTGTTCGTTCCGTACGTGATATCCGCCTTATACGCTTCACGCTTCTCTTCTTTTGACATCGAGTTCAGGTTTAGACCGACTGTCAGACCAAGGAAGTTGTAAAGCTGTCCCATTTCCTCGGCGTCACGGCTGGCAAGGTATTCGTTGACCGTTACGACGTGAACGCCTTTTCCAGTGATCGCGTTAAGGTAAACCGGCATCGTTGCAGTCAGGGTTTTACCTTCACCGGTTTTCATCTCGGA
Organism: Rossellomorea sp. ABR4_012; assembly: GCF_056159545.1. Taxonomy (NCBI): domain Bacteria; kingdom Bacillati; phylum Bacillota; class Bacilli; order Caryophanales; family Bacillaceae; genus Rossellomorea; species Rossellomorea sp. ABR4_012. The sequence goes on along the minus strand of NZ_JBSWVK010000001.1, from coordinate 896,245 downwards.
AATGTTACCGCCGTGAAGGGAAGCTCCCCCCATCAGCTGAACACGGTACGGGTATAGACCGAGAACACGGCGGGCCGCTTCCCGCACAACCGCGAATGCTTCGACAAGCATATCCTCCAGGTCTTCACCATTTTGATAACGCTCTTTAAAACGCTCCGTTCTCTCGCGGATGTCGTCATCCGAGAGGCGCTCCATCTCCGGAGCCAGTTCTTCTATTTGATCAGCTATTTTTTCTAGCTTTTTAATTTCCCTTTTATTTGCATCAAACACTTTGTTTAAAATCCCAAGCATGTATAACGCTCCTTTATCCTGTATAAGTAAGAGCCAAACAACACTTTCACTATAGCGAAAGCAAATGAGAATTCCATGAGAAAAGGTAAAGTAACTGAAAGGCTTCAAAGCTCTCTTATTTACCCGCTCAAACATCTCTTCTACACATTCGCTAAAAGCCCTATAAATCCTGCTACTAAATACGGTTCATTCCTACTAATTCTACCACTATCCCACCCCTCTTACAACTTAAGCCAAATGGATGCGCTTTAGCGAAGTGAGGGACGGGCGTTTAGCGGTTTAAACGGGTAAAGGCCCGTCCCTCGTCACGGTGAAGCGACGGGGGACAGGCCTTGGAAAGGATTTATTTTTTTAATAATTCATAGACTGTGTCCTGATAGCTTTCCCAGATCTGTTTGCTTCGTCTGGAGATACTGTTGGCGGACACGTCGAAGTATTCGGCCAGTTCCTTTTGAACGTGGCGAATACTGATTTCGTCGATGTTTTTCGCCATGTCGACGAGGGCTCCCGAATAGATTTTCGGGTTGCGGATCGTCGGACGTTCTGTGTAGAAGTATTTTTCCAGCACTGCGACAAGCAATTCGCTTTCCGCTTTGTCTTCTCCTTTTTCGGTTAGGAAGTTTTTAAGTGCGGTAAGTGCTTCTACGTATTCTGGGGTCTTCCAGATTTCCACGCCTTCGATTGTGTCAGTCTGCTCAGTTGATTGCTCCTGAACTTCAGGTGTTTCAATCTCCGTTCCTTCTGAATCAGCAGCAGATGTTTTCTTGCCGGATTTCTTCTTTTCTGCACTGTATAAAACAAATCCGACGTCAGCAAGCATCATATATTGATCAGCGAGGTAGTCCTGCAGATTCTCGAATTCACCCTGCTCAAAACGAATCTTAACCAGTTCCATCGCTGCTTTTTCTATCGATGGATAGATGAAATACTGGGCAAACGGCAGATACTTGTCCCCGTTCGGCAGCAGCAGTGCCAAGAAGAAGCTGCTCTCTTCCAGATGGCCGAATCTCTCTTTCACTACCAAATTTTCACCAGTGATGACTTCTTCCACGTGTAGCGTGCTGTCATCCACTTTTTCAACCGTACCAGCAGTCACACGCAGATTTCTCCAGGATTCCAGAACCGCAGCCGTTTGCGGGCGGGTCACCGAACTTACCGTCCTATCGATGAAACGGTCTATCAAACGCACGCCTTCAGAATCTTTTTGTGTTGCACCGTACCAGCTCACAAACGCCATTTCATAAATATCCGGGTCAGCCTTCATCAGGTCCATTTTCTTTAAGTATTCATGATAGGATTCTTCCATTTTAGGGTCTTGGGCCGTAGCAATGAAGTCGTACAACTGCGCCTGAAGCACGTCAAGTTCCTGACTCACCATTGCATCTATGTTCACAACGTTTTCTTTTTCACAGCATTTCTTATATTTCTTACCGCTCCCGCAAGGACACGGTTCATTTCTTCCGACTGTACTCATGTATGTTCTTACCTCCGAATTGTTGAGTCCCGTTCACAAATGTTCATTATATAACATTTTGGGGTTTGGTTAAACTGTTTTGGGTTATGTAAAAACAACCAGTGGAAATGGAAAAGTCCTTTACTCCATAAAGTGCCTTGAATACCGCTTTTGATTTCCGTGCAAGACTTCGCTTTCCGCGGGCGAGCGGGGAGCCTCCTCGGAGCTGTGCTCCTGTGGGGTCTCCCCAGCTTCGCTTTTCCCGCAGGAGTCTTCGTCTTGCACTACAATCAAAAGCTGGATTCGGGTAATATCTATTTTCATATCCATAAAAAAAGAGCTGTTTTCAAGTCAACCACCCCCTTGAAAACAGCTCTCTACCATTCTATCTACCCTGCTTCTTCATATAATCCAATACATCCAAATCAATATAATTCTCTTCCTGCTCGCGCATTTCGAAGTTCTCGGTGTGCAGGTAATCCTTCAATGATTGGTGCAGCGACTTGTCACTGTCAGCATAACCTAAACGATCCAACTCTGTCTGCAAGTCGTCCCGAATCTCACCTTCTATCAGTACGACTCTTCCGGGCTCTGATTCTTTGAAATAAAGCTGATGCATTAAATAGATTCGTTTCAACTCTTTAATAGGAGAAGCGTGATCATCGACCCGTAGATCGATGTAGCGATCGTTGAACCCTCCGTAGCCCCCCTTTTCTTTTACCACTAACATAGCCGCTGACTGCATGCCTCGTGAGTCGCCTCCTGCTTCCTGTCCGGCATCCAGGGCTTGCAGCAATCGTTCTGCCAGACTCCCGGTAGTAGATTCAAAGGTTTCTGCCATAGCTTTGACCGTATTTTCATCTACTAAAATATTTCCCTGGGCGGCAAAATACTTGCCCGTCACTCCGCCTGCCCAGTCATAGCAGCCTTCTCCGGTAAAACTGGCAGCGTGCCCCCAGGCATCAATGAGGCCGACCTGTCTGAGGTGGCGTTCCGGATCATCTTTTGTAATGATGTCCATTGCTTCCTCAGCGGTCTTTCCTTCTTCCATCAACTGAAGCGCCTGTGGACCATAAGCTGTATTGGCATAGGACTGAGTCGCAACCGCTCCGACCCCTGCTTTTGCAAAAGGGACGACCGAACCGACACCGAGGAATTTGGACTGAACCGCGATTCCCCATTCTTTTTCTTCTGGATCATAACCGACTATGGAATATGTCATGTTGAAGTCCTCCTTTTAAGTGAGAGCGTCAGGGTTCAACCCTTTCAGCTCTTCTATTACAAATAACCCATCCTTGCGAATTAAAACATCATCAAAGTACATTTCGCCTCCGCCATACTCGGGCCGCTGGATGCAGACCATATCCCAGTGAACGCTGGATCGGTTCCCGTTGTCCGCCCCTTCATAAGCCTGTCCCGGGGTGAAGTGGAAACTCCCGCTGATTTTTTCATCAAACAAGATATCGAGCATTGGCTCCTTGATCTTCGGATTAACACCGATCGCGAACTCCCCGATAAAACGGGCGCCTTCATCGGTATCGAGAATCTCATTGAGCTCCTTTGTTTTATCGGCTGTCGCCTTCACAATCTTCCCGTTTTCAAACGTCAAAGAGATATTGTCAAATGAAAAACCGCGGTATAATGTCGGCGTATTATACGTGATCGTACCATTCACACTGCCCTTGACAGGGGCCGTATATACTTCCCCGTCCGGGATATTCCGTTCGCCAAAGCACATGACCGCCGGAATGTCCTTTATGGAAAAAGTAAGATCCGTCCCCTCACCCGTGATTCGTACTTTGTCAGTCCGATCCATCAGTTCTTTGAGCGGCTTTTGAGCCTCTTCCATCTGCTTGTAATCGACTGTGCATACTTCCAGGAGATAGTCGAAGAACGTGTCATAGCTCATTTTTGCTTTTTGGGCGAGAGACGGGTTCGGATAATTCAACAGAACCCATTTTTTGTTTTGTATCAAATAATCATGAGATTCTTTCATATGCGGCATGAGCAGCTGCCACTGCTCTGCCGGCACCTCACTCATCTCAGCATCATTCGGGTCGCTTGAAATACTGATGAATGCATCGAGATCCCGATAACGCTCCATATTCCATTTATTCATGAGAATCATTTGCTCTGCCTTTGCGTGAGTACCCATGATGCGCATCAATTCCTGATCACCGAATTCAAAATATGGGATGACCCCCATATCATACGCCTTTCTAAGCAATTCCTTTACCAGTGGCTTAGTTGAATACTCTCCTGTTATGAGGAGTTTTTCGCCTTCTTTCATTTTCAACGAATGTGTCAACAACACTTCTGCCAATTTCCCTAAACGCGGATCTCTCAATTTGGTTCCCCCTCTATTTTTGTCTACTCTTATATTTCGACAAAAATTGGTAAAAACCTCCTATATTAAGTACAAAAAACCCTGCAGCCAAGATGACTGCAGGATTTTTGATTGTATTAGATCAGTTCGTTTCAATCAATCCGTATTTACCGTCACGACGCTTGTACACAATGTTTGTCGCATTTGTTTCGGCATCTGTGAAGACGAAGAAGCTGTGACCTAACAGGTCCATCTGAAGAATCGCTTCTTCACTGTCCATCGGCTTCAGATTGAATTGTTTCGTACGCACTACTTCTGATTCAGTGTCTTCCTCTACTTCAACAGCAGCTGCGCCGTTTGGAGAAACATGGTTCAGATCCTCCTGGGCTGCGAAGAATTCTTTCGGGCTGCCTTTTTCACGCATTTTACGGTTCACTCTTGTTTTATGTTTGCGAATTTGTCGTTCCAATTTATCTAGTATCAGATCAATGGCCGCATACATATCCGTGTGGCGTTCCTCTGCTCGAAGTACCAGGTGCGGCATTGGAATAGTCACTTCAACTTTAGTATTTTTATCAGGGTACACTTTCAGATTAACATGTACATTTGCATCAGGAGTTTCATTAAAGTAACGATCTAACTTGCCAATCTTCTTCTCCACGTGTTCGCGAATCGCTGGAGTTACCTCAATGTTCTCGCCTCGAATGTTGTAGTTCAACATGTAAACTCCTCCTTTTAAAAATAAAGCTATGTTTATATATTTCTACATTCCCTCAATTATTCCTGCTTAAACTTTCTAAATTTTTTGTCATTTCAGGAAGTTTTTTGTCGCAGAATTTTGAAAAGTGTCGAAAGCGTCGGGACACAAGGGATTGAAGAAATAAAAGAGTGAAGAGTGTTTGGAGCTGGTTGGTGATTATTCACTCTTTATACTATTATTTTCTCACTGTTTGGGAGGAATAAACGGGTGAAATTTGAAGGATTGGTGGATATTTTGGGGCAGGTTTGTGAATGGGTTCGAGATTTGTTGGTGCCATGCACAAAACAAGACATTTGTGCATGGCACCTCGATTGTTACACATCGACATCCTTCTTGCCAAAAACAAATATCGATAATAAACCGAATGCCACCATATACAGTCCGACCACCATCACCGAAAACCCAAACGTCATGCCTTCAAAAGGAGGCGTGGCAAAAAAGTACTGCTGCAAATCCGTATTCGCCATCAATAAATACTTCCCCCACTCCATCCCGCGTTCATTTAGCAAGATCAGGAACGTATTCGAAGTGAACGTCAAGAAAATAGTCAATCCGATCGCCAGAGAGCTGCTCCGGGTAATCACCGACAGTGTGAAGGCTAATGAGCAAATGATGATCATTTCAATAAACCTCAAAACATAAGCTCCGGCAACGACAAAGAAGTTCACCGAGAATTCAAAGAAACTATCATAAAACCATATAATTCCGAGTAATGAAGAAAATAAAAAATGAGCAGCGGTCAATACGACTGCCCAAACAATCACTGTTATGTATTTAGATAGAAGAATAGTGCTTCTTTTAATCGGCCTGATCAACAGCAGCTTGATCGTACCGCTCGAGAATTCATTCGAAAAGATATCACCAGCAATAACCAAGCAGAATATTTGTATAACCAACAGCAAATTCGAACTGATCCTCATAAACTCCCAGAAGGAAAATTGGATGCCGTCGAAGAGCATGTAGACAAAGAAAGAGGCTAAAGAATTGATGAATACGATAATGCCAAGAGATATCCATGTACGGGTGAGGGAAGCTTGTTTGATTGTTTCGTTGGTGATGAGGTTGATCAATGTTTGCATTAGAATCATCAACTCACTAATGTTTTTAGAAATCACTATTATCATAGCATAAAAACTTCCACGAATAGAAAAAGCCCCGGCATGTGCGGGGCTATTATATCAGTTATTCAAAAGCGGCTTCAATACTTGATCCATCTCCAATTTCCAGGCAGAAAATGCAGGTGAAAGTTTCCCTTTCACAATTTCTTCTTTCACGTTACTTTCTTGAAAATGACCATTTAGCTCAAGTGCTTGGTCAATAACACTCTCAAACTTCACCATAACTGTCAAAATATCAGGACGTTCTTCAAACATCTGCCCAAAAATTTTATTACTCTCGGATACCTGTCCAAACGCTTCAAAAACATCGGACAAAACTCTGTCGCCTTCAGTTTTTTTTATATCTGTAAAGCTTGCTGTCACATATTCAAATGCTTCTTCGATTGTTTCAAGCATCCCGATGTACTGCTGAAGGAGTTCGAATTGCTTCTCGTCCAGTTTTACTGCGTTTGTCAAAGAATCACCTATTTCTTTTTATCGTAGAACATACCGTCGTGCTGAAGTGATTGGTAAGGATTCGTATAGCGCTGTGCAGATGTTTTCTTCTTGGATAAGCCGTTCATATCACGCTTGATTTCTGTACGTAAGAGCATGAGCTTACGATCAATTTCCTGATTCCACGCCATCATTTCCCTGCCCAGAACTTGCTCATCTGCTGAAAAAGGAGGTTTGATGCTGCCTAACAGACTCTGCCTTTCCACCAAAAGCTTTTCGATTGCTTCGATGACAGAGTCACGATTTTCAGAAGAGACGTCCTCGACAGCTTCTCTCAGTTGCTTCGTGATGCTGTGACATAGAAGAACAGAACTCATTAGGCCTGTCCGCCTTGTCCTGCATGCTGTTTTTGACGGTTAAGCTGGATGACTTCTTTCCATGTATCTCTGAACTCGGTAATCAACCCTTCCACTTCTTCTAAAATGGAACTGTCGTTTTTCACATTCGCCTCTGTTAAACGGCGGTTGATATAATCATACAGTGACATGAGGTTCGCAGAGATTTCCAGGTCAGTATTCAGCGTAACCATCAGTTCGCTGACGATTGCTTGCGCTTTTTGGATATTGGTATTCTTCAATTCTATATTTTTTTCATCTATCGCTTTCTTGGCTATGTGAATGAACTTCAGGCTTCCGTTATAGAGCATAAGCGTGAGCTCACCGGGTGACGCTGTGTTGACCGAGTTGTTCTGATATGCTGTATACGGGTTATTGATTGCCATAATGACACTCCTTCTGACTTCCTTATTATAAAAATTACATGCCTCCGCCGAATTGCTGCATGAGGTACATGGATTGCTGGTTTGAACGTTGAATCGCTTTCTCCATGGCCGTGAACTGCCGCCAGTAGCGGTCTTCAACTTGAATCAAGCGGTCCTCGAACCGGTCGATCTGATTGTCCATATTGTTCAACAGACGCCCTAACGCGAATGTATTATTCGTGCTCGAAGCTTTCCCCGCCTTCTTCTCCACACTGTCCATCGTATCTTTCAAGGTGTCACGCAAACGGCGTGCGATTCCCTGTTCACCGGATGTCGCCCCGTCTTTTGCAAAAATTTCATAGATGGCATTCGGATCTTTAGAGATCGCTTCCCGCAACTTGGCTTCATCGATAATCAGTTTTCCACGTTCTAAATAATTGCTCGATGTCTTGATGCCAATTTGCGATAACTGATCCGTTCCCGACGTTCCGCCAGATACTGGCGTATAAAGATCCATCCGCATCTTGTTCATCGCAGAAGAAAGAACCGAATCATTACGAAGAGTCCCGCTGCGCGCCTTCTCTTCCCAAAGTTCAATTTCCTTCTCTTCCATCGCTTCTTTTTGTTCAGCCGTCAAAGGCTTGAAATCACGGTAATTCTTTTCGTTAAGTTCACCGTTTACTTTTTCAATCAGTTTGTTGTATTCGTCTACGAATTTGACGATTTTTTCTAAGATCTTGTCGGTGTCGGGCTTTGAACTGAATGTGATTGGAGCTGTAGTTGTTCCTTTCAACGTGATTTCAAATCCGTTAATCTGAAAAGTATTCGATGGGCGCGTAGTAGTCAACCCGTTATAGGTAAAGGAAGCATTCGCCCCTTCTTGTCTTGTACCATTAAAAGCATTTGCAGGGTCTACAGGAGTGTCCTCAAGTCTTAATTTTTCAAAGAAGGTACCTGACAAATCTTCCAGTACAATATCATTACCGGCTGCATCACCCGTATTTTTGGCAGTGACAGAAAGCCTTTTGGATTGCTCATCAAAAAAGACCGAGACCCCGGTTTGCTGATTGATTTTCGAAATCAAACTATTTAACGTTTCCGTTGCAGGATCAAACTCAATCGTTTTACCTGCAGTATCCAAAGTCCCATCTTTCAAGATGGACTTAATGGAGATTTTTTGCGTTCCTGTCAAACCTAATGAAGTACTAAGTGTTGCTTTAGGATCTACTATTCCCGTATCTTGACTGACAATTGTTGCCGCTTTTGCAATACTGCTAACTTCAATTGATCCAGAGAGGTCAGCCGTAGAATTGATATTTTGAATAGAAACTTTCGATGAATCAGAAGCTGTTACTGATTTCTGCATATATGTACTCTGCTTCATGACACCGTCAAAAATCAAATTGCTGAAATCAAACATCATCTTATTCATATCCCGGTAATCATCACGCTGCCATTCGAGATACTGCTTCTTCTGCTCCATTTTATCAAGAGGGATACGTTCCGCCTTCATTAAATCCATTATGATCTGATCGGTGTCCATACCACTGGCAAGCCCACCAATTCGCATATCTGCCATCAGGAATCACCTTCCTTTAAATCTTTTTATCTACCATCAATCCTACAAATTCAGTCATTGCTGCGTACATATCGAGAATCTTTTTTGCCGGAATTTCTCTGACAACTTCTTTGGTTTGCTCGTCTACAATGGTTACATAGTATTCTTGTAATTTATCGTGAAATTCGAATTTGAGGTGAGTATTCGAAGCATGTAAAAACTCATTCATCCCCTGAACGACATCTTCCACTTTTTCTTTTGTGACAGGCTCTTTGTTGGTGTTCTCTTCTTGCTGCCGTTCCTGTCCTTGAATGTATTTTAACGCTTCATTTTGGTTGTTTTCTAGTTTGGTAAATGATTGTGTGGGTTGGATAGTGCCTGTCACTTTTTCAATCATTGGTTTGTCCTCCTTGAGGGGTATATGGGTTATATCGGAAAGATACTGGGGAAAGTTTAGGTTCTTCTAAAAGAAAGAGGTTGTTAATGTACAAACAGTGTTAAGAAAGGGTATAATCGACTAAAGAACATACGTTCCTTCAAATGGGGTGAAATGTTTTGGAAGATGTATTTGAATTTATGGATATTTTGATCGGGAAGCTATTAGGTGATGGTTGTATTACAAAACAAGAAGGACGAAAACCCCGATTTCAATTTATGCATTCAAAAAAAGACAAGGATTGGTGTGAACATTGTTACTCAGCCCTTAAACAATACCTTCCTTTAAACGCTCCTAAGTATAAAAAGGTAAAAGATAAAAGAATCCAGTCAGGTTATACAGAAGGTTATTACGTCCAATCCAAAACCCACGAAACTATCACCATGTTAAGAAACCTGTGGTACAAAGAAGGAAAGAAAATACTCCCGCTTGGTTTTATATCAGATTATCTTACTGCCAGGACTCTTGCATGGTGGTACCAAGATGATGGCCACCTAAAAAAACAAAATAATATACCAAAGAAAATTATACTTTCCACAGAAAGTTTTTCATCTCTAGAAAACATCCAACTTTGTATGTTACTTAAAGAAAAATTCCACTTGTCTTTTTCTCAAGATAAGAAAAATAGAGTAATCCTCTATGATAAGTTCCAAATACTCTACTTCCTAAAATTAATCGGGCCCTATCTTCATCCAAGTATGAGTCGTAAATTTTTATCTTTATTTGATATTTGTTTTCCGGAACTCATCTCAAAAAGAACTACCATTTATCTTCCTAAACATCTCACATTTCAATCGCCTACTTCAGAAATAAATAATCGACTTTTGATGCTTGACCACCTCATAGAGACTTATAAAAATGATAAGTTCTATTCAAAAGAATTAATTTCCTTTATTGAAAATGCAAAAAACAATAAAGAATCGGATTCCTATCAACTTGTGATAAGTCAAAAGAACCTCCAGCAACTTAAAATTCTTAGTGGGCTTACTGGATTGAACAATAGCATGCTGACCTTGCTATGCTTTGAATACTCCTCCTAAATATTTCAAAAAGAAAAATCCGGCACTCTTTTTAAAGAGAACCGGATTTTCATTAAAATTAACGAAGAAGTTGAAGAACTCCTTGAGGCTGCTGGTTTGCTTGAGCTAACATAGCTTGAGCAGCTTGAGAAAGGATAGAGTTCTTAGTTTGATTCATCATTTCTTTCGCCATCGTGCGAACATTTACTTTCATAAATGACCAGACTATATCTTCACCCTCTGGCATTCCAGTAGGGGTTGGGCACTTCGGATTCACAATGCTGATGACCATTGTTTCACCTACGGATTTCATCACCATAGCTTTCGCCTTAGATGGTCTATCCTAGTCGTTGAACCTTCTCCACTTTTTCAAGACAGGAGCTTGGCTGCTGATTGCCCAATCTTTTCTATTATCAAGCCATCACGCTTGTCGTTTCCAACTACGTTGTGGCAAGAAAAGCTCTAAGGGGTTTCCAGCAATTCACCCAATTATGATCTCTGACCGTTACCAGTCAGGACGACTGTGCTTTTTGCTGCTAGGCAGCTAAAGCATAATCTACATCACGGATACGAGATTCCGCTGCAGTTAGGTTTTCTGAAGATGTGTTTAGGTTGTTGATAGTATGTTCTAAACGATTCTGAGTAGCACCAAGATTCGAGCGTTCAGCAGACACCTTTTTGATAGCTTCATCAATAACTTTGACTGCTACGTTAGCTTGCCCTTGATTTCCAACCTTTATATCTTTAACCCCTAGTGCTGATGAACCCATGTCTTTGATTGCTAAATTAATGTTTTGCCCAGTATTAGCTCCAATTTGGAAAGTAGATGAACCATCTGAGTGGTTATCAGTAGCTTGAGTGGTTTCTGAAAAACTAGAAAGGGCATTAGTTGCACCAGTTTTTACACTTCCACTAGAATCTTTCACAGTTAAAGTTACCCCATGAACTGCTCCAGCTGAACCTGAGGCTGCCGCTGTTAATTGGACTTCTCCGGCTGCACTTACTGCGACATCAGTATCAGCAGCAGTGTTCGTTCCACCAAAGAGAGCTGCAATGTCAGTACCTGCCGCTACGGTAATAGTATCAGTTTTAGTAGCCCCATCTTTAACATATGAAACTTCTATCTTATCCCCTACTACGATGCCTAGACTATTTCCATCTTTATCTTGGAGAGCTGTCAATACATCATCGCTAGCTGCTGCTGCTCCACTAACTTTAAGAACTCCACCTGTATTGATGTTAGCTGCCGCTGTAGTCGTTTTGTCCATTGAACCATCTAGTAGGTTTTTGGTGTTAAATTGAGTTGTCTCTGCTATACGGTCAATTTCTTTTCCTAATTGATCAACTTCATCTTGAATATTTTTGCGATCTTCAGCAGTATTTGAATCATTCGCAGATTGAACTGACAATTCTCTCATACGTTGAAGTATTGAATGTGTTTCGTTCAAAGCACCTTCAGCTGTTTGAATCATCGAGATTCCATCTTGTGCGTTCTTAGATGCTTGATCTAATCCCCGGATCTGTCCACGCATTTTTTCAGAAATTGCAAGACCAGCAGCATCATCACCTGCACGGTTAATCCGAAGACCTGAAGAAAGTTTTTCCATAGATTTTGATTGAGCATTTGTTGCACCGTTCAACTGACGATAAGTATTCAAAGCCGCAATATTATGATTAATTCTCATAACTAAATTTCCTCCTTGAAAGTAAGTCCACATCCTTGTGAACTGTCTATTATTTGGTTTACAAAGAACAGAAAGGTCGGCCGCCCTTTTCTTCCTTGCTTACATGGTTATTATCGGTCGTTTTTACCAGTGTTTAATAGATTTATATAAAAAATTATTGTTTTTTCGGCAAGATGTTGAAGAGGTTGTCGATTCCTTTGGAGGCTTCGTTGTTTTCTTCCTGGATGGTCAGGTAAATTTCTTTTCTGTGGATTTCTACGTTCTTCGGTGCGTTGATGCCTAGCTTCACTTGGTCTCCTTTTACTGATACTACACTGATTTCAATATCTTCCCCGATTTGAATGGCTTCTCCGGTTTTTCTCGTTAATACCAGCATCGTCTCACTCCTTACCGGCTTGCTCTGGCTGAGCAAAGATTAGATGTTTTGTTTTGTAGTTAGTATCATTCAGGATCACTTGTTTTGCTTTGTTGTTTGCCAGATTGATCACGATCGGAGCTTGCAGGTTGGCAGTCGAATTATGAAGGGTTTCCTTCATTGTAAGGATGGTCAGTACTTTTACATTTTTTCCATCAGTGAATCCCAATGATTCCACACTCCCTTGATCCAGTTCGAAGTCAAACTCTTTCGTGAATAAAAATGGATCTGTCACCACGAATCCGATCTGTGGGGTGGTAACCGATTGCAGGATATGAAACCAATCATTTTCCGGCAGTGGCAGCAGGACAAATTTTCTTTCATCGGCGAACCCGGGGATCCCCTGTTCAAAGTTCAATACAGCGTCCTCTTTGACGTCAATTTCTCCATGGTATTTCGTGTTTATGTTCATGCTCTCATTCCTTCTTTTTAAATTTCCAGTTCGTAGTTGATACCGACGTGTTTAAGATTCACAAAATCAATTTGCAAATCGGCATATTTCTGAAGGCTTATGTCTACTTGGAACTTCGATACATTCACCTTCGGCTTTACGACCTGTGTATTGTTTATCACTTTTTGCGGCTCAAAGTTTACATTCACTTCACCTGGATCGTATTGGATCTTCACGCTGCCTGCTGAGGGGATCCAACCGATATTGAAGTCATACATTGGGTTTTCGCTGTTACGTTTGGCTTGCTCTGCGATTGCATTCCCTCCGTTTTCTATTCTCATCAATTGGTCTCCGTCCTGCGCCATCCGGGCAAGACCTGCCAGCCAATCCTCATGACCTTGTCTCGCAAAGTCTTCAATCCGCCGTCGCACTGATTTTAAATCCATGTCAGCCCGTGCCTCGGTCTGGTCAATCGTCAGATTTGATGGTCTCCGCTCGATTTCCATTTTCGCTTCCGGCTGCTGGATGGCGAGTGCAGGAGGAGGTGTTTCAATTTCTATTTTTCCAGGAGTTGTTTTGATTCCTAAAGAAGCAGGCGTCGATTGCAGGCGTATCTGCGGAAAGTTCATACTCTTTCACCTCTATTAAAAAAGAGGACCTCCCATAAGGTGACGAAACACCTTAAAGGGTTGGTCCCCTTGCATTTTATCGTAAAAAGTCCATCAAAGTAGGCTGGATGATTCTCGCCCCGACTCCAAGTGCCGCACGGTGCACACTTTCCTGGGTCTTCAGATCGGTGATAACCCGCTCGATGTCTGCATCTTCGTTGTCTGATAGAATCCGATTCGCGACTACTTCTTGCTGGCCAAGACGTTCGTCGATCATTTCCAATCGGTTGTAGCGGGCACCAAGCTCTGACCGTTCCGCTGACAAAGTTTCCATGACATCATCCAAGTTGCCCAGCTCTGTATCTAGTGCGGAGGTATCCCCTGACTCCAATGCTTTTTGAATGTTATGCACCGTATCAAAAAGCTTCTGGCTGAATACATTGCCAGGGTTTACGTTGGCTTTCAGAGAAACTCCTTGTGAAACTTCCACATTATAAGTACCGATCTCTGCACTGGTCAGGTTATCGGCAACCTGTGGAGCACTGCCGTCTGCCGGGTTTCTATCTTTTATAGGAGAATTCCCCACGTCGGTTCCATGGAAAATGTATCGGCCGGCAACCTTGGTTTCAGCCACACCAACTAAGTCCATCTTTATTTGTTCAACCTCAACGGCAACAGCTTTCTTGTCCTCATCACTCAACGTTCCATTCTTACCTTGCAACGTAAGCTCTCGAACCCGCTGCAATCCTTGATTCGCCTGGTCAATTCCCGCTTCGGAATTGTCCATCCACAGGTACAGCTCTGACAGATTCCGCTTATACTGCTCGATACCCGTCAAGTTCGACCGGTAGAATATCCCTTTCATCGCAACGACCGGATCGTCGGAAGGCTTGGTGATTTTTTTACCGGTGGCAAGCTGATCCTGCAGATGCCCCATGCGTGAATAGGAGGAGCTGATGTTTCTCATTGAATTATTGGTTAACATGCTTTGTGTTACGCGCATTCAGATTTCACCTTCCTATCTTCCCACGGTTCCCATGCCGTTGATTATTTTATCAAGCATTTCGTCCTGGAGTGTAATCATCCGGGCAGAGGCATTGTAGGCGTGCTGGAATTTGATCATATTCGTCATTTCTTCATCAAGCGAAACCCCGCTGACAGACATGCGGCGTTCTTCAACAGCAGAACGCAAGACACCTGAGTTCTGGGAAAGGCGGACGGATTCCTGAGATTCAACCGCCATGGCCCCGATGACCGATTCAAAATGGGCTCTGAAGGTTGCCGGTTTTTCGCCGTATGACAGCTCAGTCGTCGTGATGATATCGGCAAGTGCGCTCACATTGGCTGAGTCACCAAGTGTAGGATTGTCTGCACTTGCCGTTGCAATCATGTCAAGGTTACTCAGTTCATCTGCAATTTGCATTCGTTGGGCAAAACCTGCCTTAGCAACGTCTTCCAAGTCAGTTGAAGAATTCTTGGCATCCTGAAAAAACTTCGGTGTATCTACTGTCGGATCCTCCATTTCTGCAGGGGACACACCTTTTTGATGCTGTTCGTTAAAGGCCTTAGCAAATTCATAGGCCATGTTGTCGAGTTCATTCAACATCTTGATATAGGATCCCTGTGCTTCACCATTTTTATCGGTAAAGCCATATGAATCAATGAGAGCCCTTAATTTCCCTTCACCCTGGGATAAGAAGTCGTTCACATCAAGTGTCTGGTTTCCGATTGTCACGGAATCAACCGTAGCCTGCGGACCTTCCATGGAAAGCTTCAATTCATTTGCTCCACTTTTCCCAACCAGGTTCACGGCAAAATTTCCATCCTTGCCGACCAGATTCACCGTCACCTGTCCTTCCGCAATCGGTGAGGATGCACCGCCGCTGGACTGATAGCTTGTTTGGATGGAGACGTGTTTCGATAGTTCGTCGATCAGCCTGTCGCGCTCATCGTATAGGTCGTTCGGTAAGTAGCCATGCGGCTCGACATCGGCGATCTGCTTATTGATTTTATCAATCTGGTTGGTCAATGAGTTGATTTGTTTTTCAGTCACGGACAGTTCATTCTTCAAGTCACCGCGTACCCCTGTCAAGGAGGTCGACAAGTAATTAAATGTGTTGGCCACTGCAATTCCGCGTTCACGGACAACTGAGCGGGCTCCTGCGTTCGTTGGGTTTACCGCAAGATCCTGGAGCGACTGCCAGAACATGTCCATTGATTTGGACAATCCGGAATCCGAAGGCTCGTTCATGACTTCCTCCATCTTCTTCATCGCTTCCATTTTCGATTCCCAATATCCGAGCTTATTATTTTCACCGCGGTATTGAACGTCCAGGAATGAATCGCGTACTCGCTGAATGGACCCCGCCTCTACACCGGTTCCCATTTGCCCCGGAATATCTGGACGGTTCATAGAAGGAGCAGGATAAGGAGTAGTCTGTTCAAAATTCACACGCTGCCGGCTGTAGCCAAGTGTGTTCGCGTTCGAAATATTGTGGCCTGTTGTATAAAGGGCGCCTTGCTGTGTGTACATACCGCGTTTGGCAGTTTCAAGACCGTGGAAAGTAGATCGCATGGTGGTGCCTCCGTTTCAGATAATTAAGCTTGCGAATCAAACATGGACCGTTGTGGCGGTGCTTTCTTTTCGCTGTTCGGACGTGCATAAGTCGACTGTTGACCCTGTGGCTGCATGATTGATAGATTCATATTGACGAATTGAAGAGATTGATAGACCAGCTTCTGATTCAGTTCATTCCGTTCTTTCAATTCAAAAATCAGTTCTGTCATTTTTTGCTGCCATTCCCTAAAAGCGGTTTGATCATCGGGCGCACTGTATTCAATGCATTGAGATAGGGTCGGCGGTTCTTCAGTCAGCAGACCGAGTGTAGTCAAATGACTGGCAGATTGCCGCTGACGCTCATTCTCTACCGTATTGATGGCGGCGATGTGCTTCTGCTCGTCTTTTAACAAGTTGTCGAGTCCTTCCATATCACCGCGCTTGATCACATCAGTCTTCTTCACCGAGAGATCGAACAAACTTTTATTCAGCTTATAAAGTTTTTCAAGCGTTGCAATTAAATCAGTTGCTGACATGTTTGCTCTCTCCTAGCTTTGATAGAAATTCTTTAATCCTTTGGCAATGGCTTTCGGATCGATTGTGTAATTCCCGTTCTGTACCTGATCCTTCAGTGCTTCCACTTTTACCTGGCGTTCTTTCGTCATTTTTGAGACTTCCTGCATTTCTTTTGCAGTGGAAGAAATCTCGATTTTATCAGAAGGTGTTTTCCCGGATTTCGCCGCTGAACCCAATTTATTTAGGCTGCGTTGATACGGATTGATATTCTGGTTCCCAATATTATTGATTTTCATATTGTTTCCCTCGCTTTCATCACGTTCAATGTGTCTCTATTTAAGTATATCGGATAGAAAGGGGCATTGTTTAGTGATCTTCACTGGTTAGTTCTTCCTAATTCTGTTCTGGTTCACTTGTCACGCATTGTGTAGTACGTGCGCTGCTCCTTCATCTTTTCTTTCCATTCACTATTCGCTTCAAACTGCTGCAAGTCCTTTTTCAGTTCATCGGTACATCTCTGACAAAGCTTGCCACTGGTAATAATCTTCCCGCATTTATCACATGGATAACCCAGATTCGGGAACATTTTCGTCTGGATGCGTCCCTTTTTCACCCATTTATATATAAGTTCTTCCTCCACACCTGTTTGGTTGATAACCGTTTCCATCGTCGCGGCACGATTTTCTCTTCTCTTCAAAAATTGGTACACCGTCTCATACATTTTCTCGTCTTCTTTAAAACATTTATCACATACATCCCGGAATTTATTTTTCATAAACAAAGCATTGCAGCGTGGGCAATTCATGATATCTGACATTCGGTTTTTCCTCCTGATGTTACCTATTGTTATAGTTTATATCGGAGAAAAAACATAATCTTTTAACCGCGGGCGAGAGTTAAAGATGAGACTTCTTTGGCACCGGCTTCTTTTAGCAGCTTGGCTGCCTGTCTTAATGTCGTTCCGGTTGTGTAGATGTCATCGAAAAGGAGGATTGATTGTCCGTCGAGGTCATTTTCGGTTAATGTGAAGACTTGTTTCTGCTGAAGCCTGTCTCGGCGGGATTTTTTGGATTGTTTTTCGGAATTGGTTCTTGATAGAAGTTGCAAAGGAAAGATCTGTGTTTCTTCAAGAAGAACAGAAGACTGGTTAAACCCCCGTTCGTAGTGGCGTTCTTCACTAAGGGGGATGGGGATAATTTGATCATACTGTAGTGGCTTGAGACTATTTGCTAGATGTAATCTGAAAGCTTTTGCTAACCTATGGTCGCCTCGGTATTTGTACCTCGCCAAGTATTCTTTCAGGAAGTCATTGTATTCAAAAAGCGAAGTGTTATTTTCAAGGATGCCTTTCCACTTGGGGTCTTCCTCCCAGCGATAGCAGTCCAGACAGATATCTCCTTTTACTAGCTCACTGGCTAGATTCTCAAGCGAGCGCGAGCAATGCAAACACCTTTGTCCTGATATAAACTGAAGTCCCTTTTGACATTCTCCACAAAGATATTGAGGATCGCTGTAAAACAACCCTTTCCATGAAATCACTTCTCTGATGGGATTCTCGCAATAAAGACAGAAATCACTCATCAATCAATCCTCTCTTCCCAGCTTCCTTGTTCATTAAATATATGTGTAGGATCGCCTTGATCATTTCCCTTGTCCGGCCGTGATGAAAATAGACGACATCCCCTTTTGGAAAATCTGCACTCCTCCCTGCCCTCCCGGCAATTTGGACCAGTGCACTCTCGATGAAAACCTTATCTTCAGCCCCTAATACAGCGACTTCGATATTAGGGATGGTGACGCCTCTTTCTAAAATAGTGGTTGTGAGTAGAATCGGTGTTTCATTGTTTCTCATGTTTTGAACTTTTTCTTTTCTGCGGGGGTCTTCTGCATGGACGGATTCTATTGCCGCATTGAGTTCCTGGAACAGCGGCAGGGCCATTTCCATAGCTTTTACTGACGGGAAGAAGATGAGTACCTGTTTGTTTTGTTGGAGTCTTTGGAGTGTCCATTTTTTAAGTGACGGGGGAATCCTATTTTTCTTAAATGCTTTTTCCCAATTGCCACACCAGGCTAAGCGCGGAACAGGTATTGGATGACGATGATATCGGGAAGGGATGCGGATATGGTTCTGTTTACCTGTTGTACATTTTTTCTGGGTCTTTGAGTCAGGCGTCGCAGTTAAATAGACGACGGCCGACTTCGGTTTGCTTGCTTTTTCTACTGCGTATTGAAGAGATGGGTCATAGGAGTATGGGAAGGCATCTACTTCATCGATGATCATGAAATCAAAGGCATGCTGGTATCTGTATAGTTGATGGGTCGTTGAAAGGACGAGCTGGCCGTAATTGTGGCGGTCATCGGAGCCTCCGTACAAGGTCGTGATGGACCTTTGAGGAAAGACTTTTTGTAGTCTTGGAGAAAGTTCAAGGATGACATCGGTCCTCGGGGCGGCGATGCAGACTCTTTTATTTTGTTTAATTGCTTCATATATCCCTTCAAAAAGGACTTCTGTTTTACCGGCTCCGCATACGGCCCAGACTAGTAGATTGTCATTGTTACTGACAGTCTCCACTACTCGATTGGATGCTTCCTGCTGGGCTTGTGAAAGGGTCCCATTCCAGTCAAATGTCTGGTGTGAGTCTGCTATGGGGGTTGGCCCGCTCCAGGTAATCAGAGGTGTGCATTCGGATACCCTGCCCATCATGATGCAGTTTCTGCAGTAGGTGCAGAGTTCCTTGCAACGATAGCATTGATAGCTTGCGAATAGATGTTTTTTTGTGTTGCCGCATCGATTGCATTTTGGTATATGTTCCTTCTCTACTCCCTTACCAAAATAGAGATAACCATTTTGGTAGTGTTCATAAATCATTTCCAACGGGAAAGGTATTTCATCAGGCAGCAGCGCACGGCCGGAAAGAAAGGATTGTAATTCTGCAGAATAAGTAAAATAGGGATTAAGAGGTAACGGGGGAGGTAACTTTAGGTCAGATATTCTTTGCAGAGAGGTTGATTTCTCTTCCAGTAAAAACTCCGGAATTAATAAATGTTCTTTTACTAAGAATCTCAGTTCGTATCACTCCTTTACTACGATTCTTATTGATTCGACATCATCGTTGAAAAATCCTGCAATAATTAAAAAGCCAGGCACTAAAAACCAGCACCTGACTCCTAAACTACTATTCCGTTATCTTCCGAGCCCAGCCCATTCCCATCGAGCCTTCACCCAAATGAGTACCGATCACAGGTCCAAAATAACTTACATCAAACTCCACATTCGGATACTTCTCAGATAACTCCTTCACCCACTCCACCGCTTCTTCTTCCCGGTTCGCATGGATGATTGATGCTTGATAGGAACCTCCATCTTTCACTGCATCTTCAAGTAACCCTTCCACTCGCTTCAACGCCTTCTTACGAGTACGGATTTTCTCAAACGGCACGATCACTTTATCAACAAAATGAAGTAGAGGCTTCACCTGCAATAAGCTTCCAATGATAGCCTGAGCTTGTGAAAGACGGCCTCCGCGCTGCAAATGAGCCAAATCGTCAACCATGAAGTATGCCTGAACTGATTCCTTCATTTCATCCAGCAAACGGACGATTTCTTCAGCCCCTTTTCCTTCACGGGCAAGCTTCGCACCCTCAAGAGCATAGAACCCCTGTATCATGCAGCTGATTTCCGAATCATAAGGATAGACCTTGATTCCGTCAACCATCTCTCCAGCCTGTACCGCACCCTGATAAGTGCCGCTGATGCCGCTTGATAAATGGATGGAAATGACCGCGTCATAGTCACGGGACAATTTTTCAAACAGCTCTACAAATTCACCAACCGGCGGCTGGGATGTTGTCGGCAGTTTGTCCTGACTGACAACCTCTTCATAAAATTCATTGGCTGTTATATCAATTTCTTCACGGTAAGTTTCGCCGCCCAGGATGACGCTCAGCGGGATCATGTGTATGTTTAAAGAATCGCGCAATTCTTTCGGGATGTAGGCTGTACTATCCGTTACAATTGCCGTTTTCATAATATTTACCCCTCTTATTCTTTATTTTAATATCAATCGGCAACCAGCATTAATCGAGCACCTGCCGACAACTTGTCTACTCTAATCTATGTATCTTTTTCATTTTATATGAAACTTCTTTCGATTGCATCACTTTCCCCTAAATCACCTCCTAGAAAATAAAACAAACGTTTGTTTAAGTCCAGCAAACCCCGTCAGCCCTGGGCTCCCAAATCTTAATCAAACGTTTGTTTAAATTCTCACCTTGTCCCTACGGTAAGGGAAGCAAGCGTCTTTTTAGACTTTCTCGATGACAAAAATACCCCTGCAAAAATGATCAAAAGACCAAGAATTAAATTATGGGTAACCGGCTCTCCCAGCAGCACAAATCCCCAAATCATTGCAGTCCCGGGAATCAAGTACGTGACCGTCGACGCGAATTCAGGGCTTCCATTTGTCATGATGTAAAAGTAAAGCAGCGTGGCAATTCCCGATCCGAAACAGCCAAGACCGATGATTCCAAGCAAAGCTTCTCCTGTTAACAAACTTCCAACTTCAATTGGCTGGCTCACGAGCATTCCTACGAACCCGATGGCAGCACCAATCAACAGCTGAAATGTTGAAATGATCACGACACTCGTTCCTGCCAGATATTTTTTCGTAAATTGAGAAGAAAACGCATAGCTCACGGTCGCAAGGATCATCGTCCCCACTCCGACAAAGTCAGAACTGAAAATCCCGCTTACTTCAAAGTTCATCAATACTAAGATTCCGAGGAAACCAACAAGGATGCCGATCCACTGAAAGCTCGTCAATACCACTGAAAACAGCAGAAAGCCGATAAGGCCGGTCCAAATTGGAGTCGTTGCATTCAAAATCGATGCAGTATTACTATTAATCTGTGTTTCACTCAATGCGATCAACGTCCACGGCAGGGCTGCGTTTCCAATTCCGACTACGATAAGCTTCCATATCGGAAGTGGCTTCTTCTCCCCTTTTCTTCTTTGTATGAAAAAGATCGGCAGCAGCACGAGTGCCCCGGCGATACAACGCAGGAAGACCGTTCCCCACACGCCGGCAGGCTCCACCAGCCATTTTATGAATACAAAGGACATCCCCCAGATCAGACTTAACCCGATTAGTGCCATATACAAGCGAGCCATTCCGTTTCCTCCTCTCCCCTCTTTTATTATATGAAGAAGTCGTACAACTTAATAGATAAAAAGATGTTATAACAGACGAATTTAATAATAATATCCTATCTCATTTTTTAATATAATGAAATGTTTATTTCTAATACTAACAGGCACCGTTAGATTATTGAAAAAAATAACAATAACTCCTCACTAAGACGCATTTTCACCCTTCCAGCCTAAACCATTTAACTTTCATGGGTTTTCATCATATAATGGGAGGGTAGAATTTATAACCAGAGAAAAATATTTTTATGGGACTGATCATGAATGTACAATAAAGAAACTGTTTATAAAGAATTATTAAATGTGATGCATACAGAGAATATTAAACGTGATGAGATGCTGAGAGATCACCTTTATACGAAGCTCGGTGGGAAGGCGGACTTCTTCCTGACCCCGACAGCATATGAGGAAGTTCAGAACATCGTGAAGCTTTCGAATAAGGTGGACGTCCCTTTTACGCTGCTGGGGAACGGGTCAAACCTAATTGTAAAAGATGGCGGTATCAGAGGAATCGTCCTTCATTTGAAGAACTTTGATGAGATCAAGACAAACGACCAGCACATCGTGGCACAAAGCGGGGCAGCAATCATTGATGTATCGAGAAGAGCATTGGCTGAACGCCTGTCTGGCCTTGAATTTGCATGCGGTATCCCTGGAACAGTCGGGGGCGCCCTGTTTATGAACGCCGGGGCTTACGGCGGTGAAATCAAGGATGTACTGGATTATTGCTATGTGGTCGACCGTCACGGAGAGCTTGTCAAACGGACGGCTGCTGACCTTGAACTTGATTACCGTCACAGCAACATTTCAGAAAACGGAGATATCGTCCTTGAAGCGACTTTCAGCTTAAAGCCTGCAGAATACGAGGATATCAAAGCAGTAATGGATGACCTGACATATAAAAGAGAATCCAAACAGCCGCTGGAATATCCATCCTGCGGAAGTGTATTCAAACGCCCGCCTGGTTACTTTGCCGGTAAACTGATCCAGGACAGCGAGCTGCAAGGAACGAACTTCGGCGGTGCCGAGGTATCCACCAAGCATGCAGGCTTCATCGTCAATAAAGACAATGCGACGGCGAAGGATTACATTTCACTGATCGAGCACGTGCAGAAAACGGTGAAAGAGAAGTTTGATGTGGAGCTTGAGCGTGAAGTTCGGATCATTGGTGAGGATATGGAATAAACATAAAAATCAGGGCCCTGATAACAGGCCCTGATTTTTTATAGCTTAACTGCATCTACAATTAGAGATACAAACCCTAATTCCCCATCCAAATTCCTATGGTCAAAACGCTTGGAGCGGTAGATATATCCTTCTTTCTCATCCCATACATTGTAAATAAATTCACCTTCATCATTGCAATATTCAAGAAGGTGAACCTCAAATCCAGCCTCTTCAAACATCTTGGTAAGGGTTTGATAAGTATGTACGATTTTATGACTGGCAGCAGGATGATCGATTGGACCCGGCCCTCCCACCTGCACCATCTGCTGATATTCTTCATTAGGAAACTTCCCATCTGGTACTGCACAGCGTACATAGCCGCCAGGTTTTAAATAGGTATAACAGTTCCGGGCAGCCTGCACCCCTTCATCATAAGTCAAATGCTCCCACACATGCTCTGCCAGAATTGCCTGGACACTGTTCTCAGAAAACATGGCGTCCCAGTCCCCTTGTTTCAACAGGTTAAGATCTTTTTCCTGTGTCTGCACCCATGTCGGGTTATTGGAATACTCCCCTGCTCCGATGACAACTCGTATCCCTGTCTCTCTAGACATTTCGCCTCAACTCCATTCTTCTATACTAAAAAATTCTATTTAAAACAGGTATCACCTTTTAAAAATAAAAAAACAGCCTAATTAAATTAGACTGCCGGAGTGTATGATGGATGGTCTTTATCTATTTTTCTGAACAGGTGCAGGCTTTGGTTTACGGAACAGGCGGATATTCGTGTTTTGCGACTGCTGGACTTTTGCATCGAATTCCATCATTTCGCGGGCCTTCACGTATAATAGGGACACAGCCTAGCCCTCCTTTTAATATGGTTAATTAGTTTCTAAATACCCCGACTTTTGGTTCTAAAACCTGAAAATTAAAAATCATAGTTCCACAAAATTTTCCATTCGCCTTTTTCTTGGGCAACGTAGCAAACCTGACTGATTGTCAACAAGCCAAACTGGCTTTCAAACAGTAAATTTACCTTAGCGGATCTCACGTCTTTGAAAACCGGACCATCCTTACTGAAGGAAAACTTCTTTATTTTTTCTATTTTTCCAACCTCCACTTTGAAGGTATCCACGCCCATGTGACCCATGAAAACATGATTTTTCGTTTGAATGTAAGAGGATTTTCCGAATTTCTTTTTCATCTGCGAGTGAAACAGCACCCATGAATTGCCGAAGTCTCCATTCTGTTCATATTTATAAAATTCTGCAATGACTTGCTCCGGGGACCGCTCTTCTCCACCTCCAAAAACACTCACGAAAAAGAAAATGAGGATGATGCCTCCGACGCCTATAAGTAAAAGAGGAACTGGATTTTTCCTTCTCCTCATCCTTTCACCCCTGTCTGAACCCTATACAACCATTATTATGATAGCCTGCCTCCCTGTATGTGATTTTCAAGACGATTAAATGAGAAAAGCCTTCATGACGTATTCATGAAGGCTTGCAGCTAGTCTGCAGTATAATCAATTTCAATCAGGTCCCAAGCTGTAACGATTCCAAGCGGTGCCTCATCTTTCCGGCCATTTTCCGTTATGATGATGGCTTCAAGATCAACTTTACGCTGGTGATAGCGCTCAAATAATTCTTCCACATCGAAAATGGTAGATGATTTCAATGCAAAAGCTAATGGATGTTCTTTCTCATGTTGAAAAACATCTTTAATTTTCACATGGGATAAATCTACAATACTCCCCATCATCCTTTCTGACAGCCACTTTACAATCCCTTTTGCAGTTAATAAACCCATGCAGCTACCGTCCTGATAAACAGGATACTGAGAATAATTATAGGATCTGATGCCGTTGATGACGTCTTCGATACTCTCTTCCATCTGAAAGAAGATGATATCTTTCGTTGCAATGGTCAAGGCATAGTTGGGACTGGTAAGGACCTGTGCGATTTTTTCAATTCTCTCGACCACTTCCCCATGAGGTTCCGCAATGTAATAACCCAGCTCCGTTTTTTCATGGACAAGTGCATTTCGCAGTTTAGCATATTGAAAGAGTTCATCCTGGTACGTACTGATGACCCGATGATGCCGTCCCGCGTGTACGAGGCTTGTAAATTTATCAGACCTGGATTTCACCTGCTTCTTCAATGCCTCATGAATTTGATTGAATGCGACTTCGTATCTCTCTGATAGTGAGTAGGTCGTTGTGTTCATCGAATTGTCCTTTCTATAAGGGCTGCTTTTCCAGCTTGGATAGGATTTCTTCTTTCTTCTTTATCAGATAGGATAGGTACTTATCGTCCCGCAGCATGTCAAAAATCAGGATGGACTTCTCAACAAAGTCCAATGCTTTGTCATAATAACCTTCTAACTCATAATTATAGCCGATATGATAGTGCAATTGGCCCAATCCGTATAGATTTTCTTCTTCAAGACACCATTTGATTGCTTCTTCACAGCGCTCGATGGATTCCTGGCGATTTCCTAATCGAGTCAAGACTCTCGCAATATTATAAAGCATCCGTGTTCGAATCGATTTATCGTTCAGTTTTGTAAACATTCTCAAGCCTTGTTTCACTTCGTTGTAAGTGTCTAAAGCTTTTTCGTAGTTTTCCCCTGTAAACTCAAGGGCACCAATACTCAGGAGTATTTCCATTTCCCTTTCAGACAAGGCTTTTTTGCTGTCATAAGTCAGGTGGAAGGCTTCATAAAAAGTGGCAATTGCTTTTTCTCTCTTTTTTTTAATCTCGAACATGTAGATTCCCTTATGCCAGAGGAGGAGCTGAAGATTTTGATTGTCTTTCAAGAAGATGGGGTTCTTTTCTTCCGCTTTTACCATCTCCATCATCTCTTCATATTTAAGTCTGATGCGCAGCTTCCGTAATTGACGCTCCACTTCCTGAATGTAATCAAGTCTGGGAGTCGTACCGATTTCAAAGAAGTAGTTTACATCCACCCCAAGTTTTTTGGAAATTTGATAAAGAGCCGTGGCGCTCGGATAGATATCACCTTTTTCAATGCGGCTGATCAGGGCCTGAGTACAAATACCGTCTGCCAGTTCCCCTTGAGTCAAACCGACAATCTTGCGGAGTTCTTTGATCTTCTTGCCTATTAAAGAGTAGTCCACGTGTTCACGTCCCTTTACATACGTTTCATATAAATATTAATATATTTATATTTTATCAGAAAACGGCATGAATAGTCAGAAAAATACGCTTCTATTACTTGTCAGGACCTCAGAGTTCAATTACACGTTTTTCGACTGTATGTTTTAATGGAATCAACGACAAATTACAATACCTGTTGATGGCACTTTCCCTTTGTGGAAGGTGCTCTTTTTATTTACTGTTTCCTTCTCTTCTTTTAAACATGATTTGTTCTTTTTTCTTCAAAAGATAGGAATGGTAACTGTTATTATTTCTCATCTCAAATATGATCATCGATTTTTCTATATATGGCAATGCCTCTTCCAGCTTGCCTTCCTGCTCATAGTTATGACCTATATGATAATAAAGTTCCCCAAGCCCCCACAGATGTTCCTCTTCAACACACCACCTTATCGCTTCCTCACAATATTTCGTTGACTCCTCATACTTTCCTAGACGGGTCAAGCTTCTGGCAATATTATAAAGAAGCCTGGTTTTAATCGATTTGTCATTGAGATGCTCCAGGGTATTTAAAGCGCTATTCACTTTATCGTAGTATTCCATCGATTGATCATGATTCCCTAAATTAAACTCAAACACTCCGAGTGTCATGAGGATTTCTATCTCTCTTTCAGTCAATACCTTTTTGTGGGAAGCCGTAAGATGGTAGGCTTCCTGTAAAATTTCTATGGCTTTCTTATGTTCTTTTTGAACTTCGAATAAATAAATACTTTTATGCCAATAGAGGAGCTGCAGATTGGTAGAGTCCTTATAGAAAAGAGGGTTGCTCTCTTCCACTTTGATTACATCCATCATCTCATGGTATTTCAACTTAATCCTCAGCTTCCTTAACTGCCGCTCAACCTCTTTGACGTAATCCAATCTGGGGGTTGACCCGATCTCAAAGAAATAGTTAACATCAACTCCCAATTTTTTTGAGATTTGATAGAGAGATGCGGCACTTGGATAGATGTCTCCTTTTTCAATACGGCTAATCAATGCCTGTGTGCATATGTCTTCTGCTAACTCCCCCTGCGTCAATCCAATCTCTTTTCTAAGCTCTCTTATCTTCTTTCCAATTACCGAGTAGTCCAATTCCACCCCTCCTCCAGCCGAAATATTAATATATTTATATTTTACCAGATATGGTTTAAAAAACGTTGATTTCCCCGGTATTTCTACAAGAGAATGGCCCGAGAATGAGATTACATGAATGATTTGAATGTGGTTTAATAAATCTAACGACAAATTACAATACCTGTTGACGGCACTTCTCTTTGTGGGAAGTGCTCTTTTTTCCGCCTGATAAGCGCATGGAATATTACAACCTTGGAACTTGTTAGAAATATTAATATCTTAATATTTTTTAAGGAATTAGCTATTTTCATGAGATTCTTCCCTGCTAAAGGCTTTTAAAAGCCTTAGACCGGAAATACATTCAACTCTCATATGTGATTTAATAGACCTAACGACAAATTACAATACCTGTTGACAGCACTTCTCATTGTGGGAAGTGCTCTTTTTTTATTTCAGCTGAACACCTATTTTTCATATAACTCTAAAGGCAATCCATCCGGATCTTCGAAAAATGCAAATCGCTTCGAAGTATATGGATCGACTCTAACATCTTCTGTTTCAATTCCTTTTTTCTTCAGCTCAACTACCGTTTTCTCAATATTTTCTACTTCAAATGCTAAATGACGCAGCCCTCTTGCTTCCGGATAGCTCGGACGCTCAGGTGCACCTGGAAATGAAAAGAGTTCAATGACATACTCACCATTTATGGCAAGGTCCAGTTTATATGACTGTCTTTCTTCTCTGTAGACTTCTCTTATTGGATGGAGCCTAAGTTTACTTCACATAGAAATCTTTTGATTTTTCGTAGTCGGAGCAGATGATAGCTGTGTGGTGGATTCGTTTAAGGTTCATGTTGAGCCCTCTTTCTTATGGTTTTTTCCTTAGGGGTTGTGCCTGGCACCCTTTAGCACTATTCAAATAAAAAAGAAGCAGCCATACAGATAACTGGTTCGGTTTTGGAGTACAAAATGTCAAATGACAGCACTCTTCGCTACCCGATTAGCTATATAATTTTTACTAAATTTCACACTAAAAAACGCACAGTGATTGGTTATCTGTGCGTTTTTTATTCATAGAGGGTTTCCAAAGGTTTTATGGGATTTTATGTTAATTTATAGATAATGGGATTGTTCCATTAAAGGGCAGTTTAACTGAATAAAAACAGGGCAACTTTAAGTGGGAAGTTGCCCTGTTTTTTTAAAAAAAATAAGTGGAGTCTAAAACTTCACTTTGTCCTTACTCAAATTTTTTGTAATCAGCCTTTTTAATAACTGAATTTCTTCCTCGGATGCAAAGTACCTTTTGGGCAGTACAATAGCTTTTGCTCTTGATACATATAACCGAAACATTTCAGTGTTTTCATATGCTGTGCGAATTTGTTCCCATTCTAGATAGTTGTTTGACTTGCCTATTTTCTGATGAATCTCCTGAGAACTAATTATATAAGTTATCTCTCTCTTAACTAGGGGGTCACTTTTATATTCTCTGTACGCTTTTAGCTTAGTGATAATCTTTAACCCTATTAGAAGAACGCTTGATAAAATCAGCGAAAACAATGCGAAGAAGATATAACTGAAAACATCATCAAGGTCTTCCGCATTCCAAGTTGCGATTACGAATGTGAGGAAGGAAAAAATCATGAACGATAAAAAAATCGTATGGAGGATTTTCTTAAAATGATAATCCCCATGCTTTGTAAATTCTTTCTTAGTTAGCGTGCCGCGTAAAATAAGTGTATCCTTTTCAGGGCAAAAGTCTTTCTCCATTATAAGGACATTTCTCCTTTCAATAACCATTACTTTTTTAAGTTTAGCATAAAATTAGAGCATTTTTTCTATTTCTGTATGTATAGAATGTTAATTTTCTGGAAAGTCGTGGTCATCAACTTTAACCTCAACAAGTGTCTGTTGTCATTGTGCAACTATTGAGCGATATTCCATTAACGGGGGCTTTAATTGAATAAGGCAATATAGAATGAAAAGACCGATTGCTTAATCGGTCTTTTCTTTGTTTCTACACTATATGAATTATTTCGTTTATTGCATATTATTTTTTTACAACAGTGAGACGATGAGCAGACGTTTTCGCCCCCTATTCCACACGAGTATTTGCATAGGTTTTAACACGCCAATTCGCAGGAGTATGTTAGCCAACAGACAGTTGTGAATTAGCGTGCGAATTTCGTTGTGAATTAGTATGATAAATGACCATAAACCCTTTAATAACAACAAAAACAAGAGGTCCAATTCATATGCGAATTGGACCTCCATTTTTATTACTTTTTTATTGCTTGTACTCCAAAACCGAACCCGTTACCATACAGACCGCTTCCTTCTTACCATTATTACTTAATCGCATCCGTCAACACAGGCACGATCTGCTTCTTACGGGAAACTACACCCTTCAGCACCGCTGTGTTGTTCTCAAGCTTCACATTGAATGCCTTCTCAACTTCTGCCTGCTTGCTTCCAAGCGCAAGTGCAGTCGAGTCGTTTTCAAGAATATCTGTAACGACTAATAGGAAAAGGTCCAATCCTTTTTCCTTGATCAACGTTTCCATCGCGGCTTCGATTTCCGCTTGGCGCCCCAGCACGTCGTTCGTGTCCACCACGTTCACTTGAGCCACTTCCACTTTCGCCGTACCCATTGAGAATTCTTTCGCATCAAGGGTCACAAGCTCAGCGATTGATTTCGAGCTCATATCAGCTCCTGCTTTCAGCATTTCAAGACCGTATTCCTGAGCGTCGACGCCAGCGATTTCAGCCAGTTCGTTGGCAGCGGCCACGTCTTCGTCAGTGCACGTAGGTGATTTGAATAACAGGGAATCCGAGATGATTGCAGAAAGCATCAAACCAGCCATTTCCTTCGTTACTTCAACACCTTTTTCTTTGTAGATTTTATTTAAAATCGTTGCCGTACATCCAACCGGCTCTGCACGGTAGTATAAAGGATCAGCTGTTTCAAAGTTTGCGATGCGGTGGTGGTCGATGACTTCAAGAACACGAACTTCTTCAATGTCGTCTGCACTTTGCTGGCGCTCGTTGTGGTCCACAAGGATGACCGTATCCGTTTCGTTCGCAACCGTCTCAACCAGACGAGGCGCTTCTACCTTGAAGTAGTCCAGCGCGTATTGAGTTTCACCATTCACTTCACCCAAACGGACTGGCTCAACGTCCATTCCAATTTTTGATTTTAAATCAGCATACACAAGCGCTGAAGTGATTGTATCCGTATCAGGATTTTTGTGACCGAAAATAAGTGTTTTACTCATGATCATTCTCCTTACTCTATGTATTTTAATGATAGGAATTTCTCTCTTTACATTTTCTTATAGTACCATATTTCAAAGGTGTTTTTGTTAGTTTGTTGGGTTTTTCAGGCAAGAAAATTGCGGTAATGGTTCATGATTTATCTTATTAAATGTTGTGGTAAAACACAAATGAAAGGAAGAAAGCTTCCATTTGAACAATTGAAGTATAGGAGCTTAATTACCGCTATTGATTTCCGTGCAAGACTTCGCTTTCCGCGGGTAGCTCGTGAGCCTCCTCGATCGCATTCACTCCTGCGGGTAGAAAAGCGGAGGCGGCTTGCTCAGCCGCGACAAGCATAAGCTAAATGGGCCGCGAAGGCTGCCTTTTGCCTTCTTGGACCATTTAGCTTATGACCTCGAGCGGTTAGCCGCCGAAGCTGGACAAGTCTCACATAAGCTACTCTTCCCGCAGGAGTCTGCGTCTTGCACTCCAATCAACCGCTGGTAAGAGTCAAAGTCTATTTATATACTTAACTAAACTAAAATCCCGAACTGAAATGCCTAATATAATGCAAAATCAGTTCGGGTTTTACATAGACCAAAACACTTACTTCCCAGCCATTTTTTCTCTATATTACCTCTTTTGTTTTATAACCTGCCTTTATGATCATTTCGATTGTCTCTCTAGACATATCTAGATGAGAAACGCCCGTCCCTTGAATCAACTCTTGTGTATTCCGGTCATCGAATGACAGATTCCCAGCAAGATAGACTTTGAACACATCAATAAGACTGTTTAAGCGGACTTCCTCTACATCAAGCTGCTCATCCGAACTTTCCACAACTGACAAGCTGTGGAATGCCAATGCTTCTTTTAGCATCTGCAATAAATCGAAGTTTGTCGGCGGGTTCGGATTGGTGATGTGATAGATTTTATCCGCTTCTGCTTTCTGCGGTGCGAGGCTCAAGATATCAGCCACATAATCCACTGGTACAAGATTGGACGTTCCGTTCTTGGCAGCCAGCAGCCTATAGGTTCGATTGTTGTCATTTTTCCGAGCTGTTTTCCGTTTAAAGACAGCAAGCGCCCGCATGAAACCGTAGAGTGTAAACTGAGAATCGGCTTCCCCTGTTTTTGAATCGCCGACAATGATGGCCGGTCTGAATATGGAGACGTCCATTTTGTCACTGTACGAGAATACTAGATGTTCGGATTTCACTTTGCTCTCTTCGTAAGGATTGTTGAATTTCCCGTCTGTTGGGTAAAGCTCTTCCACTCCGTGGGTGAGCGTCCCGACTGTATAGGCCGTGCTTACATAATAAAATTTCTTGGCTTTTAGTCTCGAAGCGAGCTCCAAAATATGTTTGGTCCCATCATAGTTGGCTGCAAATAACTCATCCCTTAAATCGAGATCGAATTTGACCAGTGCCGCCAAATGGTAGACGGCATCTATTTTATTTGTGAGCCATTCGATGTCATCATTTGACAACCCTGCATTAGGATAGGTAATGTCTCCTTGGAAAATGTGAATCCTTTGTTGTTCGGCGGGTAAAAATGAGTCCTTGAGATTCTCTGCCTTTTCTACATTCCTTACTAGAATGTAGATTTCGTTTTGTTTATCTTCTAAAAGGTTCTTGATAAGCTTCCCGCCAAGGAAACCTGTCGCACCCGTTAAAAATAGGTTCAAAATAATCACTCCTGTTGTGATGTCGACACATTGGTTTATCCTATCATAGCATAATTCGACAGGCGGTATGTCGTTTGGGAGGGTGTTTAAGATTTTTCCAATTGGCGGTGTGGGATTTTACTCGTTGTAAGGGTAAAAGTGGTGGTAATCCTATGTTTATGGAGTGATTAACGGGTGATGGGACGGCTTTATTGGAGAGATGGACTATACGAGGGCTAAATCAATGAGTTCAAGTGTTGTTTTTATGATGGTTAGAAAAAATCTTTTAGTTTCACACGAAAATCTTCGGGTTTGGCCCGATAATCTTTTAGTTTTAACCATTAATCTTCGAGTTTTCCTCTTTATTCTTTCGATTCCATCAATAATTCCGTCACATGGAAAAATAAGGAACAAAACAAGTTCCCTGACCCCCACAAACATCAAAAACCTGCCGAGCACCACCCGGCAGGCCAAATTTTCCTTTAAAATATCAGTAACTCTCATAAAATTTCTGCGCCACCTGAACCGTATGCGTACTGCCGCCCCGGTCCTCTACTCCCTCAAGAAGCATCGCGAGCACAAACTCAGGATTCTTCTGATCATAAGAGACGAACAATCCATTTTCTTTCCCTTTCGCCCCCTGCTCGGATTTGATTTCCGCCGTTCCGGTCTTACCAGCAATCTCTTTTCCGGCTACCTGTGCCTTACCGGCAATCCCTTCCGACACCACTTTCCGGAGGTTCGTTCTCATCAGCTGTGACTGTTCGGGTCTCAACAGCTTCTCTTTCCAAACTCCTTGTTCTTCATCCTTCAAAAGGACCGGCTTCATCATGGTGCCGTCATTGATGATGCCGCCGTAGGCACTGGCCAAATGAACAATGCTCATCAAGACCTCCCCTTGCCCGAAGGCTGAATCCGCAAGCAGGATTTCTTTAGAAATACTGCCGTCATTAGAAATTTGCGATTTTGTAATGGGATAAGACATTGGAATATCTTCCCCGAATCCGAAATCCTTCAGACCCTGGATAAAGGTTTCAGCACCCATTTCCAGTCCCACTCTGGCGAAATAAATATTATCCGAGTACTTCATGGCGCTTTCGAGATCCACTACACTGTCGTTATCAAATACACGAACTACCTGGTACCCGCCCCATGATTTGTCCTTCTGCCATCTCTTCCCGTTGATATCGAAGGTTTTATTCGGGTCAAGCTTACCTGATTTTAAACCGACAGCAGCTGTAATTCCTTTCATTGCGGAACCAGGTGAGTAGGTTTGATAAAAACGATTACGCAACGGCTTATCGGGGTCGTTATAAATTTTATCGTATTTATCACCCGACATTCCCAATGCAAATTCATTCGGGTCGTAAGAAGGGACGCTTACCAAAGCCAGCGTCTCACCCGTTTTTGGATTGACTGCAGCGGCTGTTCCAACTTCTTCCTTCATTTGATCATATAGTTTTTTCTGCATTTCTGCATCCAATGTCAACATGACCTTTTCTCCGTTTTGCACTTCTTGTTCGGCCATTGTCACTTCTTCTTCAGATTCTTTTGTCAGGTAAATCCTTTGACCATTTTGACCACGCAGTTTCTCCTCATACACTTCCTCCGCCCCGCTTATACCAAGCAAGGATTGGGCTGTGTATCCTTTGTCTTTTAACTTTTCCAGTTTCTCTGCATTGATTTTTCCGATATATCCCGTAATATGGGCTGCTGCTTCTCCGTAAGGATACTGGCGGGCTTCCACTCGTTTTGAATAAAGGCCGGGAAGCTCGATGATGTCCAATGCAAGGGGCCGTTCAGATATCGGCAGCTTCTTGATCGGCACAAAATATTCTGGCTGGACCCAGTTTTGGTTCAATTCTTTTTGAATTGCTTCAGGAGACATCTCAACCAAAGATGATAACTTTTCTAAATCATTTTCATTAAATTCCTTGGGAACAATGCCGATTTGAAAAGCTTCCCCGTTGATTGCCAGAGGGTTTTCATTCAGGTCGTAGATTTCACCGCGCTTGGCAGGGATGTTCTCAACACCCACTTTATCCCCCTTTTCCATATCAGGGAGAATGAATGCCGGCTGCCAATCCACATACCAATTTTCTTCATCGTCTTTTTCTTGTTTCCGAAGGGTGACGGTTTCTTCATAAGAAATCTCGCCCGCCAATGTATTCATCGAGATAGTGACAGGGAATTCTGCCTTTTCTTCCTTATCCCATTCTTTTTCTTCTTCTGGCTTTTTAAAATCTACATTAAGACCGTTTACAACCAGGTCTTCGTATAGTTCATTTGTTCGTTTTACCATGTCATCCTTTTGATAAGATTCTTTTGCTGAAGATGAAAGATATGAATCATACATCTTTTCAAATTTCTTGTCATTCCAAAGATCGACATACTCCTTCAATCGGTCATCAGGCTGTGCTTTTTCCTGGCAGCCTGCAACTAACATTCCCGATATCGCCAAAAAACAAAGCAAAAACAACTTTTTACCCATATGTACGGCCAACCCCCTTATTATGACTCCTCAATCCTATTTCTAATTATTTCAAATTAATGAATCAATTTCAATTTTAGTGTATTCTTCGATCTCTAAGGTATGTCCGT
This sequence comes from Rossellomorea sp. ABR4_012, assembly GCF_056159545.1. Lineage (NCBI taxonomy): Bacteria > Bacillati > Bacillota > Bacilli > Caryophanales > Bacillaceae > Rossellomorea > Rossellomorea sp. ABR4_012. Next base: position 861,791 of record NZ_JBSWVK010000001.1, on the reverse strand, counting down.
CAAGAAACACTTAGTTCTATAGCCCCTGCCATTTTCCTCCTCCTCTTCCTCTCACTCCTTTTACTTTTTTCAGTAAAACTGGTGCACGATGTATATTTTTTGTTATAATATACTGTCGTAAGAGTAATAAGGAACATGATCCTAAGATTATATCTTGCAAATATAAATCGATAGGTGGAATTTAATATGAGTCAAAAACCTTACAGAGTCCTTCTGTACTACAACTATGTATCAATCGAAAATCCTGAGGAAGTGACTGCGAAGCATAAGGAATTATGCCAGGAGCTCGACCTTATGGGACGTATCTTGATTTCTTCTGAAGGGATCAACGGAACGTGTTCAGGTACGATTGAGCAGACAGATGCATATATGGAAGCAATGAAAAATGACCCTCATTTTCACGATACTATCTTCAAAATCGACGAAGCGGATGAGCATGCGTTCAAGAAATTGAAAGTAAAGTACCGTCCAGAGCTTGTGACACTTCGTCTTGAAGATGACGTGAATCCTCACGAAATCACTGGTGAGTACCTTGCGCCAAAGGATTTCTTCGAGCAAATCCAACAAGAAGATACGATCCTTCTTGATGCGCGAAATGACTATGAATACGATCTAGGTCATTTCCGAGGTGCAATCAGACCTGATATCCGCAATTTCCGCGACCTTCCAGATTGGGTCCGTGAAAATAAAGAATTATTGGCTGACAAAAAAATCATCACTTACTGCACAGGCGGTATCCGCTGTGAGAAATTCTCAGGCTGGTTATTGAAAGAAGGCTTTGAGGATGTTGCTCAGCTGCACGGTGGAATTGTCACTTATGGACAAGACCCTGAAGTGCAAGGTGATCTATGGGACGGCCAGCTTTACGTATTTGATGAGCGTATCGCTGTACCTGTTAACCGTAAAGAGCACGTTGTTGTCGGTAAAGACTACTATGACGGTGAGCCATGTGAGCGCTATGTAAACTGTGCCCACCCGCCATGTAATAAGAAAATTCTCTGCTCAGAAGAAAATGAGCATAAATATATGAGAAGCTGCTCTGACGAGTGCCGCAGAAGCGAAGAAAACCGTTATATCAGCGAACACGGTTTGACTGAGGAAGAAGTGGCAGAGCGTTTGGCAGTGATTGAGGCTGAGAAAGAGACAGCTTCAGTTTAATTATATAAAAGGAACTGGCTAAAACGCAGCCAGTTCCTTTTTTCAATCTATCAAGTTGTTATGGTCTGACGCACCATCCGAATATTTTACATAACCAATTCTTTATCTTTTTAATAATTTCATAAAAATTATCTTCCCAATCATCTTCACCATCTCCTGGATCCTCTGAATCGTCCGGTTCTACTTCCTGGACAATGCGATTCTCAACTTCAGGTGAAACCGGGCTGTTTGTATCCAAATAATCCGTAAACACTTCAAAGTCTACAACGAATAAATCTGTTTGACGGCCTTCATCTTTCGCCTGTTTGAACATATCATAACCGTCTCCGCCATTTGCAGTAAATGCGTTGGTCGCTACGCGGTAAGTCTGTTCAGGGTCAATTTCCTGGAACCCGTCAGCTGTATTCACTTCTACTGACCACACTCTTTCTCCAGCCGGTTTGTTTACATCATACTTGAAGTTGATTCCTGATACCTGCAGGAATTCACCCGGTGCATCTTCGCCTTCCACGCGGGATACACTGTGCTCAAGGGCATCCAGGATTTCTTGTCCAGTAAGATCGAGGGTTACAAGCTGGTTACCAAATGGCATTGTAGTGAGTACTTCACCAAGGGTGATTTCCCCGGCATTAATGGAAGCACGGATTCCTCCGCCGTTTTGAAGACCAATATATGTCTCTACAAATTCGTTCGCTTTGGCAACCATTCCATCCGTGATCAGGTTCCCCAGATTTGTTTCTTTTCTGCGGACATCGTTACGCTCTCCATTAAGTACAACATCCGTCGAACCTACTACTTCACTTTTCAATTCTTCAAGCGGAGCCTTATACTCTTGTACTTTTGCTAGAGCTTCCGCATCCTCTTCATAATTCTCAAGATCAAGTACTTCACCAGCGTGACTTGTCAAAACTCCTTCAGCATTGAATGTTACATCCAATAAACCAAGAAGGTTCAAGTATTCGCCAGCCTGCACGATAACTGTCGGCTCATCTTTTTCAATCACAACTGGCTCTTCAAGAACCGTGTGAGAGTGTCCCCCGACGATGATATCAAGGCCATCCACTGCTTCAGCAAGTTCTAAGTCATGAGAGTAGCCTAAGTGAGAAAGTGCAATGATTTTGTTTACGCCTTCTTCTTTGAGCATATTAATCGTAGCAGTCGAACTTTCAACCGCATCTTCAAAGACAACATTTTCACCAGGATTGGAGATGAAAGCTGTGTCTGGAGTTGTCAAACCGAAGATCCCCACTTTTTCTCCATCCACTTCTTTGATCATCGCTGGATAGATGTTTCCACCCTCTCCAGGTTTCCCGATTTCATTCTTCACCAAAGGTTCGAGGTCAGCGTCACCAGTTACGGTTAAGTTAGACGATACCATAGGGAAATTCATTTCTTTGATAAAAGCAGCAAGTGTCTCTGAATCCTTATCGAATTCATGATTACCCAATGTCATTGCATCGAAACCAAGTTCGTTCATGAACCAAAGGTCCGCGAGACCTTCATATTGACGGAAGTATAAAGTACCCGAGAAAACGTCACCTGCATCCAATAACAGTGCATTCTCTTTCTCAACACGAATCTCGTTCACTGCTGTGAATAAACGTGGATATCCTTCAACATGGGCATGAGTATCGTTGGTATGCATGATTGAAAGATTGAAATCTTCATTCGCTTCTTCTGCAAAATCAAGCTGAGCAACCAATGCATCGTGATCGCTCGCGCGGCCGTGTTCTTCCATGTAAGGAGAGTTGAAGTTGACGATATCAAACTCAGCACCAGCAGCTAAATGGTTGGAAACAAGCATATGGTCAAGGACTTGTGCGTTTCCTTGGTATGTGTACGTGTATCTTTCATTTTCAGGAAGTGTTTCAACAAGGTTCGTTAAAACATCCCCTTTAAGTGTTTGCAATGGAGCAGAGAACTCAAAGTCATTCAAGTCTCCCATTACTACTACATTCGCATCAGCATTCTTTTCATGAATATCAGTTACAAAAGAGTTTACAATTTGAGCGATTTCAAGGCGTTGTGCTTCACTGCCCAGTACAGGCGGTTGATTTTTACCGAATAACGGCTGGTCTCCGCCTTTGGAGTTGAAGTGGTTATTAATCACAATCACTTCTTCACCGTTGAAATCAAACTCTGCAGCCAATGGCTTACGGCTGTCATCGAAAGCAGGATTAGTCGGATCGATTCTGCCTGGGTTAACAGTAAGAGATCCGTCCTCGTAAGCAACAGCTGTTGTCGCGTCGCCTTTTTGAGCTTCTGCAAGCGTCACTCGTTCAGGATTGTAAAGATAACCGACACGGATATTACCACCTGGGACACCACCGTCCTCTTTATCCTGAGGCGCAACTTCAGTCCATGCATACGTTGGACCGCCGAAGCTTGCAACCGCATCGCTTAGTGCTTTATAGTTTGCGTCTGCTTTTACAGTACCATCATCAGTCGTTCCGCTTTCGTCCAATACTTCGACAAGTCCGATGATGTCAGGTGAGTTCAGGTTCTCCACCATTGATTTAGCAAGCTTGTCACGCTTTTCTGTGTCAGAAGCTGCGAAGTTTTCAATATTATATGCAGCAATGGATAATTCATCGTTATCTTTTTCAATCGTCGTCACTTCAGGAGTGAATTCACGTTCGTTCAATTCCGGAAGTTCTGCTTCATTCACTAAGATCTTGAAGTTACTGTAGCCGTAGCTGACTACACCGTTAACTGTTCCGTTAAATTGATCACCAGTCTTCGCAACATAGTCACGGTTATCTAATAATAGGAACATTCTTTCAGGGTTTTGATTTTCTTTTGTCAGTAGAGGTGCTCCCTCTTTTGTATACGCTTTTCCTTCAACTTGCTCTGTGATGACCGGAAGTTCACCGTATTTTTGAGGTCCTGTGATTGTTGGGCTCTCAAGTGCTACGCGCATTCCTTCCAGGCTTTCATAGAAATCGATTCCGTCCTGGTCAGGATCGAATTTACCGAACTGATCGTTATCGATCACTTCTGTTGGAGGGATTACATCTTCTCCGATTACAAGAGCTTCAGGAAGAGTATTGCCGCTTGAAGCGACAACAACGTTTCCGTATTGAGCATTTAGTTCTGTCATTGCCAGGTCTGTCTCTAATTTTTCACTGTAGCCATCCAATACCCATTCTTTCACCTGGCCGTCAACTTTTACATGGTCGCCGACTTGAACGCCGTGAGCAGGCTTGTACACAAGCAACGCTTCGGAAGTTTCAGGGTTCTCATCTGGATTAGGGTCTTGCATGTAGAAGTTGCTTGCATCGTCAACATGCGTGACGATTCCTTCTACTTCTTTTACCTTTTCAGAAACATAAGGAGATGTGTGGCTTTCTCCCTGGATGTCATGGATGCTTAAGCCTTCGATGCCTTCGTATGGTTTTGGTTCTTCCGGTTGTTCACCTTCGAAGGACATGGCAGAGGCATTTTTTAGTGCAGGGACACTAAAATATGCTGTTAAGTCTCCAGAAACAATTACTTTTTTACCGATAATATCAGGGTTTGTCTGAAGACCAAATGCCGTACGGAAAACAGACGGAACTTGTACCGGCAGTATATTAGCCGGGTCCGTTTCATCCACACTATCAGCAATAGCAAAGTTATAGTCATTACTGAAAGGCGCTTCGAAATCGTAACTATTGGTCGACGTTGTATGACCAATAATATAACCCGTTACAGTTCCGGTTCCCTCATTATTCTCAATTGCTTCCTGCACCGTCAAATAGTCCGCTGCAGAAGCTGTCGAACCGATTGGAACAATATATCCAACCAGCATGGCAAAGATCGTCGTTAAAATAAACAACTGCTTTTTCATGATTTTCAAACTGGTTCCTCCTCTTTTTTTGTCTAGAGTAAGTTCTGTACAAACCTTAAATGAAAACGCTTACATAAGATGTCACTTCTCTCCTCGAAAACCCGTCTTTTTCCCCAAAAGGATTTTCAGCCGGATATACAATTTATCCTATGAAAACACCTCCATTATTCATTTCCAATAACCGCTTAGTATGTAGAATTTTGACTAAGCTTCCTTTTAAATATAGCATTTTTTCGTCGAATTTTAAGATATTTTCAATTATTTTACAAAATCAGAACTTTTGGCTTACAAATGTTACACAAAGAGTGAAATTAGACCTATTATCAGTTTGCTTATAATCTTAAATTCGCATTCAACTTGTGCAAAAACAAAAAAGACAGGCCTTTTGCAAAGCCCGCCTCTGATCAATTTATTAAATTATTTACTCTACTGTTACAACATCGCTATTTACGTAGTCCGTCTGTCCATTTTTAACTGCATAAACGAAGAAATAATAGTTTCCAGGTGCCAGGTTTTCTCCGTTAATTTTTCCATCCCAGCTTAATGTGTTGTAATGTTTAGGTAATTTTGTATAAACAGGACCGTCTCCTACATAATTCAGGTCCGTATCATATACCCAAATACCAGCTTCTTCTGCTCCTCCCGGCAAGTATACTTCAAGATCATATCCGTTCTCTGTCTCAGTAACTGTCACACCACCATCAATACGTGGATAATCGGGTTCTTTAACAAAGAGAATTGTCGGAACTTCTAATTCACTGTCACCATCACTGACTACTACAGTTCCTTCATAATATCCCGGATCTAATTTACTTGCGTCTACTTGTACTTTAAAGTTCACTTTTTGTGATTTATTGGCTTTAACTTTCAGGTTTTTACTGGTTTTCACTTTGATACCTTCCGGGTTCCCTTCGAATTGTACATCAAAACTGTACTTCTTATTTTTGTCCGAAAGATTTTTAATCGTGAAATGCTGTTTTTCTACCTGCTTACCTTTTTCTTTGGAGAAGACACCAAAGGAATGGCTTCCAGGTGTGACAAGTGTTTCCGCATTGATTGCATCCACCGGACGTATACTCCCTGCGCCTTGTGTATTATGAGGGTATGGTTCCCCCGATTTGTCAAAAAGATTTACTGCAGTATTCATCAGGGCTGCCTTTACATCATCCACACCCCAATTACTGTGGGCATCCAATAGTAAGGCAGCAGCACCGGCAACATGCGGGGATGCCATACTTGTTCCTTGTTTAGAACCATACCCATGTGGGTCCTCTTCATTATGCGTTGGTACTGTACTCACGATATTAACACCTGGGGCGGAAACATCCGGCTTGATCATCCAAGTGTCCACTACCGGGCCGCGGGAAGAGAAGTCAGCAACCGTTTCCCCGATTTCCCTGTCAAATTGCAATTGAAACGTTACTGTATTGTTTCCTTTATTTAATTCATCAAGCATCTTCTGACCATCTGTTCCCGACATTTTAAAAGTTGGAACTGCCATACCTGGAATTTCATATTCAAATTCACCTGATGAACTATTGAAGATGATTGCTCCAATAGCACCTGCAGCCTTGGCATTTGATGCTTTATCAACAAAAGGAATGGCACCGCGTTTGATGAGTGCGATTTTCCCTTCTACATCTTTTCCTTCAAAATCTTCCACTGTCCCTAAACCTGCATAAACATACTCATACTCGTTCCCATCGAGGGCAAGCAGTTCTTCATCACTTGCGAAGCCCATCACTTTATCCGTTTCATACGCAACTCCGCCTGTAGTCGTTATCTCAGAAGTGTATACATTATAAGGAAGCTGAGTGGCTCCTACAGAAATGGCATCACGTGAAGTTCCCGGTGAACCGACTGTCCAATTATCAGGTCCTGAGTTTCCGTTGGAAGTAACCGCTACGACCCCTTCTGCCATTGCCCAATCCAGTGCAATACTCGTCGCCCAGTCAGGATTATTTAAACTATTACCCAAGGACAGGTTCATGACATCAGCCCCGTCTTGAACCGCTCTTTCGATTCCAGCCACAACGTCTTCAGTGGTACCGCTGCCGCCTGGACCCAATACTCGATAAGCCAGTAAAGTCGCTTCAGGTGCAACTCCTTTTATCTGTCCATTCGCTGCCACTGTACCAGATACATGTGTTCCATGAGTCGTTTCTTCTCCGCGCGGATCACCCTTTGGCGTTTCCTGGGGATCATTATCATCATCAACGAAATCATATCCTTTATAATCACCGAACGCATGAGCTAAATCAGGGTGTGTATAATCTGCTCCTGTATCGATAACAGCCACAGTGATTCCTTCACCTGTATAACCGGATTCCCATGCCTCATTTGCTCCGATAAATGGTGCACTGTTCATCATCTCAGGATGATACGCATCCTCTTCAATTGTTACATCTTTAGAATCCGTCATGGTGTATGTAATATTCGGATAAACTGCTTTAACACCTGGCACTGCCAGTATGTTCGGAATTTCATTTGACTTGAGTTCCATTGAGAAGCCTGAGAATACGTGATCATACTCACGTTTTACCTTACTTGACTTTGCTGCAGCCTTAACATCTTTTTTTACCTTACTGCGTGTTTTTGCCAAGTTGTCTTTGGACTGCTTCTTTCCTTTATGTTTCGCTTCTACGACTGATTCTTCCTCCAGTTCTACAATTACGCTGGTGATTGCGGAAGACGAGGTGTCTACATTACCAAAGATTTCTGCTAGATCTGGAGGTGTCTGTGATTGAGGGGAAAATGCCTTATTAGCTTGTGGTGCTGCGCCAACACTAAAGGTGGATAGAATGAATACTAGAATGATAGATAAAATTGAAGCATGAAATAGACGTTTTTTCATTTTAGGGTTTCAACTCCTTTTTATTTTTTGTTGCTTGTATTCCTTACACCCTCACCTTCCTTAATTAAACAAAATTTCATAACATTACTAGTATTCAATCAATAATACTTATTTCCCTTGAGCAAAAAGCACTATTATTCTACTAAATAATACAAAAAAAGCGGACGGGCCTTTAGCTAACTAAAGGCCCGTCCCTCACTACATTAAAGCATTAAATTATTCCATCCACTCCGGCTTCCCGAAGCCTTTGAATTCTTCATCGATGATTTTTTCAAATTCGTCTGCTTCCACCACTGCTTTGATATCTTTTGCCAGTTGTGAATCGACGTCTTTTGTGTTCATGACGACGCGGTTTCGGTATTGATCAGGCATGTTTTCAAGCTGCAATGCGTCCAGTAAGTCCATTTTTGCAGCTAACGCATAGTTACCCGGTACTGCTGACAGGTCAACGCTCTCAACTGCTCTTGGAAGCTGTGCCGCTTCGATCGGTTTGAATTGAAGGTTTTTCACGTTTTTATCGATGTCTTTTTCAGATACCGTTAATGGATCTGTCCCATCTTTCAATGTGATCAGCTTCGCGTCCTCTAGTATTTGGAATGCGCGGGCTGCGTTTGTCGGGTCGTTTGGAATGGCAATGGCGCTGCCTTCTTTGATATCTTCTATAGAATCAAATTTGTTTGAGTAGATGCCCATCGGTGCGGTAGGAACGACGATGACCTCCGAAAGCTCCATGCCGTGCTGCTTCGCGAATGTTTCCATGTAGATTTTATGCTGGAACAGGTTAGCATCCAGGTCGCCCTGCGCCAATGCATTGTTCGGCTGGATGTAATCACTGAACTCCTTGACCTCTACCGTGTAGCCTTTCTTTTCAAGTCCCGGTTTGAAGGCTTTTGTGACCATATCACTGTATGGACCGGAAGTCGCACCGATTGTTATTTCTTTCTTGCCCCCCGAGCTCGCTTCTTCTCCGCCGCAGGCTGCAAGCAAGCTGACTGTTAATGCTGCTGCTAAAAGTAAAATCCACTTTTTCATGAAATCTTCCCCCTAAATTGTTTATCGTTTATCTACTAATCTTGAAAAAATATCCCCCGTATATTGGATGAGCTGCACCAGGCAGATCAAGACGACGACCGTGGTGATCATCACGGTATTGTCATAGCGGTAGTAGCCGAAACGGATTGCCAGGTCACCGACACCACCTCCGCCAACAATTCCCGCCATGGCGGAATAGGCGACCAGGCTGATCGTTGTAATCGTGATGGCCTGAATGACTGCAGGCTTTGCTTCCGGCAGCAGGACGTCCTTGATGATCATCCACGGACTCGCCCCAACCGATACCGAGGCTTCGATCACTCCCTTATCAATCTCACGAAGGGCTGTCTCCACCATTCTTGCAAAAAACGGAACCCCCGCTACAGACAGCGACACGGATGCGGCGGTCGGCCCGATCGTCGTTCCCGTCAATATTTTTGTAAGAGGCAAGAGTGCCACTAATAAAATGATGAACGGAATCGAACGGACCATGTTGACGACAAAGCCGACGATTTTCTTGATGAATCCGTTTTGCAGGAACAACCCCTTATCTGTCACAAAAAGCAGGACCCCTAACGGCAGGCCGAGCAATATCGCGATTGCCAACGAAATTCCGACCATATACACCGTTTCAAGAAAAGCTTTATTCAACTCTGGTAAAATCGCAATCAATGAATCAGGCAGCACGGTCCAGCACCTCCAGGCTTTGTGTTTTGGCAGTTATGTAGCGGATGGCTGCCTGTGTTTCAGTCTCGTCCCCGATCAGTTCCATGATGAAAATCCCGAGGGGAGTTTCCTGGATATACTCGATTTTTCCGTGCAGGATATTGCCGCGAACCTTGTATTTCTGGAACACTTCGGACACGACACTCTCCTCTGCAATCGAACCCTTGAACTGGATTTTGATCAGCTTGCCCGTTCGGCTCTTCAGTAAATGAGGAGGCAATTCGAACTGCAGTATGTTTTCGATGAACTGCTTGGTAAGCGGCTGTCTCGGGTTGGCGAAGAGGTCGTAAACCGCGCCTTCTTCCACGATTCTCCCGTCCTGCATGACGGCCATCCTGTCACAGATTTCTTTTACCACTTCCATTTCGTGCGTGATAAGGACGATAGTCAGTCCAAGCTGTTTGTTGATATCTTTTAAAAGTTTGAGGATGGACTTTGTTGTGCTGGGGTCCAGAGCAGATGTCGCTTCATCGCATAGCAGGACAGATGGATTGTTTGCGAGCGCCCTTGCGATTCCGACCCTCTGTTTCTGTCCCCCGCTCAGCTGCGCTGGATAAGCATAGGCTTTATCGCTTAACCCGACCATTTCTAAAAGTTCCGTCACCCGCGGCTTGATATTTGCATTTGGCACCTTGGCTGCTTTTAAGGCAAAAGCAAGATTCTCATATACCGTCTTCGCTTTGATGAGGTGAAAGTGCTGAAAAATCATGCTGATTTTCTGGCGAGCGAAGCGCAGCTCTTTAGAAGACAGCTTCATTAAGTCCTGGCCATCGATGATGATTTCCCCCGAAGTCGGCTTTTCCAGTAAGTTAAGGCACCTGATGAGCGAGCTTTTCCCTGCCCCGCTGTAACCGACGATGCCGAAGATTTCTCCTTTGTGTATGGTGACGGAGACGTTATCCACACCAATTACTGTTTGCTTTTTTGTCTTGTATTCTTTTACAAGGTTGTTGATTTGGATCATCTTTAACACCCCTTTTCTTTTGCATTGATTGCCGTGTCTCGGCAAGAGTAGTACGTGAGTATGTTTTGAACAAATAAAAAATGCCTCTTTCAATTACTGAAAGAAGCATCGCTCTTGTATCATCGACTTATCTTTCAGAATGAAATCCATCCTGCAGGAATTGGCACCGTTCCTTATTGGAGGTTGCCGGACGTCATAGGGCCTGATCCCTCAGTCGCTCTTGATAATTTGAAAGTATTTAATTTTCGGAGTTTTTAATCTTATAGGAGATATTATATGGTTTGATATGGAAAGTCAATAAGGGATTTGAACGGATTATATATGTAAGCGTTATCTTTGTTTAAGGGACGGGGAAAAGTTTTTTGTAGTTTACTCTTTTGAACACCGCTTTTGATTTCCGTGGAAGACTTCGCTTTCCGCGGGTGACCCGTGAGCCTCCCTCAACTCCCTTTTGAGGCATTCCTCTATTTTTAAACAAACGTTTGATTAACACTTCAAAACCTTGCTGCGTTGAGCTTTTGGTGGTTTAAACAATCGTTTATTTAATTTGAAAAACCCACCTCGATATAGGATTTCGAGGTGGCTTCATTCATTTATTATAAAACTTCATAGTCCGTTACATTACGCTCAACCACTCGTGCTCCATCTACGCTTACTAGAGCGCCGCCTGAGCTGCCGAATACGCCGGTTGCGATCAGGTTGTCCATAGCTGCTTTCACCTGGATGGTATCGATCGGGTCGATCGGATCGTTGACGCTGATTTTCGCAGACTTTCCTGTTTCTGTTTTAAATTGAAGTTCAAGTACCTTTGCCATTTTGAAATCCCCTCCTTCCTATCAAAATTTCAGTGATCATTATGCGTTGATATCAAAGTTTTGAATCTTTTCTACGTTGAATAAGTTTTTCTCCGAAAGACCTGCTAGCGACTGAGCTGCACTGTGCATCTCATCTGCAGTTGCTGAACCTTTGATGTAGCTGTACGACTTGTACTTATACTTCGGGTTGCCTTTCTCATCCATCCCGTCGTTGAATGCAAATCTCAGCTTCGTTCCTTTCAAATCCGCTGTTGCCATTGTGCCTCACCTCCTTTCACCTTTTATATAGGGATTGGGGGAGGAAAAGGACACCCTTGGTTTGGATTATATTGATTTGATGTTTTTTGGGTTCCAGAAGGCGGGAACTTGGAGAAGAGTTGTGCCAGGAACAATAAGTGGTGGTTGTTCCTGGTACAATCAAGGCGTTTTGTGCCAGGAACAAAATTGCCTGATTGTGCCTGGCACCAGGGATCTGGCACCCGGGATTTTTCCTTTGATCGCTAGCTCAATTTCACTTTTTGAATGAAGCCTAAAATGCAGTCAAACAAAAAACCCCCGCAAACCGCATATAAAATACGGTTCACAGAGGTTCTTCAATCATTTCCACTATTCACGATGACTTTTCACTTCATCCGGATACCCAGCTTTCGTCGCCCGCTTAAATTCTTTCGCCCAAAGTACCTCTTGCGTATCCGTTAATCCATTGTTCCTTTCCGTATTAATCCCTTTGTAGGGAAGCTTCTTCGCATGTCGTTCTGCCATGCTGAAATCTCTCCTTTCAAAGTTATTAATGTCTTTCTACAAATCCTTTACCCACAAGAAATTCGTATAAACACATTGAAGAGGGACGGGCCTTTAGCTCGCTAAAGGCCCGTCCCTCGATGCGTTAATTCAGTAAAGTTTCCCTTGTCTGTACAGGATGGTCGACAGTTTGGTCACGGAATGGATGTAGCAGTTTTGGCGGAGCGGAAATGGGTCTCCGAAGAATTGCGGGAGGACCGTATCGAGCGTTACCTGCATTTTTTCATATAGTAGCCTGAACACCTCGTCTTCTGAGTAGAATTGGGTTTCACGTCCTTGAAGCCATTCGAAATAGGACACGATGACACCACCGGCATTGGCCAGGATATCCGGCACGATAATGACACCTTTGTCACTCAAGAATTTGTCGGCTTCTGTGGTGACAGGGGCATTCGCTCCTTCGACAAGGATATCTGCCTTTATTTTTTCCATATTATCTTTATGGATCTGGTCTTCTAAGGCAGCCAGAATCAGGACATCCACATCAAGGTATAATACATCCTCCCTGTCCGATATCGCTGCCTTAACATCAATCTCCTTCAACTGTTCTTCAGTGGTCGGAAGGTCTCCCTTATTTCTCATCGTGAATTCAACAAGCGCAGGAATATCCAGTCCATCCGAGTTGTGCAGCGTCACATTCCTGTCACTCACCGCAACCACTTTGTTCTGAAGATGAGTGGATTGATACGCTTCAAGAGCCGCCACCGAACCAACATTCCCGAACCCTTGAACAGAAATGGTCAATGGCTTGTTTTCATATTTCAAGGCTGTCTTGGCAAAAATATTATCCGTTTTCGTGAGCAGATTCTTCTGATTTTTAATAAAATCATAAATCATATATCGGAAGGTAAAGTACACACCCTTACCGGTTGCTTCCCGGCGTCCCAAAGAGCCTCCATTGATCACGCTTTTTCCGGTAAAACTCCCTCTGTACGGGTAACCCGGGTGAATGCTTTTATACTCGGCCATCATCCAGTCCATCTCCCGCTCGCCAGAACCCATGTCAGGTGCAGGTATATCCTTGTCGGGACCAAGCACATCACTGAAATACTGGACATACTTTTTCGCAATCACATTAAGCTCTTTGTCGGTGTAATCACGCGGATTGATGATGATTCCGCCTTTACCGCCGCCGAACGGAACATCATGAAGAGCATTTTTCAACGTCATCAGTGAAGCAAGATTGACGACTTCATCTTCATTCACCATCTCATGAAATCGAATCCCGCCCTTATAAGGTCCGAGCGCATTATTATGCTGCACCCGGAAAGCAGGGATCCGGTCGACACGCCCATTTTCAAGCGGCACCCTCAAGAAAGACTTATGTACATGATTCGGAGTAGACAAAATCGCTGTCAGGGATGTAAAAGCCTGCTCCCTCGCTTCCCCCTGCATTTCCGGCAGAAAATTCTGGTCTTCCAGTAAAGCATCCAATGATTTTTGAACAATGTCTCGCGTTTGACTGATCATGTTTCCCCTCCTGTTAAAATTAGAAAATAGTAGTATTTGGTATTAGTTATAAAGTTCCCCATCTTTTTATGCTTAAAACGGAAAATCATGTGTGTTTCTATGTTTTCAAATCACCAGGTTCGGTTTCCAAAAAAAAAACTGCTTTCCCTTTCAAATGGGCAGCAGTTTTCATTTAACGTACGTTTATTTACCACAAACCATAAAGCAATGTTCCATCCTCTGTCCAAAGCTTTGAACCTTCTCCATTGTCATCACCTGTTTCAATCGGCTCCCCTGATTCAATAACCTGTTCAACAAGTGCGGCAGCTTTTTCCTTGGAAGTCCCCGTGTAATAAACATATAAGTCCACGAACAATACTTTTAAATCTATGCTCGTTGAAAATCCATAGTTTAATCCAGCAAGAGCCTTTCTTTCTTTATCAAAAATTACAGCTACGTCAGAGCTTGGAATGTAATAGTATCTTCCTCCATGCCTTCTGGCAATTTCATCAATTGCATTAAAGCGTTCACCAGAAGGTTCCCGGCTATAGATTGTTACATGACCGCTTGAAGATGTCTCGGTAAACCTCATAGGAAAAGCTTCTTGTTCAGCCTTCTCCTCCTCTGCTTTTTCCCTCTCTCTTGAAAGACGTTCTTCTTCTGCACGTTTCTTTTCTTCTAGTGCCAGTTTTTGTTTTTCATATTCCTTCGAAGCTCGTTGTAATTCTTCCTGGAACTTTTTGTTTGTGTTGCTGTAAGGTAATTTTGCAACTTTCTCTGATAGATGTGAAACCGTTTGTTCGAATTCCACTTGTGGGAGAGAAAATTTTTCAGCGTTCGTCTTGAGTTCTGCGATTTGATTCGACACTTCTTGATAATCCGCTACCTGCTCTTCTATACGTGCGATCTGCGGTTTATATCTGTTTGCAAAAAACTCTCTGATAGAGGGATTTTCGATTGTGGCTGCCTGCTTCGTAAATTCAGCAAGCTCTTCTTTTAAAGAAGTAAGTTGCTTTGATAAAGCCGGATCGAGCGGATCATCCTTCACTTTTTCACCAGCATCATGAATTCTGCTTTGCAGCTGATTGGCGATGGGAACAATACCGTTGTATTCTTCAATTCCTTTCATTTTAGGATTTAACTCTTGTTTGACTGTTTCTTCATTTGCTCCATTCAATTTCGAGAGTTGTTTCTCCGTATCATTCAGCGATAATTGGGCCGACGCTACAGCCGTTTCATCCAAAAGTGTCAGCAACCCGCCTTCCTCTGCATCTTTCAAATGGAGTTGCATCGTTTCATATAAGGAAGACAAACTCCCCTGTGCCGAAGCAAATACTTTTTCTGCCTTTCCTTTCTCTGTCTGAGAAAGCACGTACATCGTCAGGAAAGAAAAAAGCACCAATCCTACGAGCCCCAAAGCTATACCTACTAATTTACCTTTGTTGAACATCCATTTCCCCCACTTTTTCCCTTTTTATATTAGACGATATCCAGCCATATTTTATTTCATTTTTTTAAAATTTATATCCATTTTTTTCTCAATAACAATTAATTTCCGAAATTCCTTAAAAATGAGGATTTATAAATAATTAGCAACCTTGACAATCCCTACTAATACACTATAATTAAATTCATTAATTCCGATTAGATTAATATGATTAATAAGAAAAGGTGATTATTTGTTCATTCAAATCGAACATCTTAACAAACAATATAGTGATAAAACCGGTAAACCCGTGGATGTTTTAAAAGACATCAACCTTGAGATTGATAAAGGGGAATTCGTTTCTATCCTAGGTCCATCAGGGTGCGGAAAGTCCACATTACTTTCAATTGTTGCAGGTCTAACCAAGTCAACCAGCGGGGGGATCACGGTCGGTGGAAATACGATCAAGAAACCCGGAAAAGACCGCGGTATGGTATTTCAGCAGGCTGCCCTGTTTCCATGGCTGAATGTTCGCGATAACGTGACCTTTCCCCTGAAAAAAGAAATGTCAAAAAGCGAAGCGAGACAGCAGGCTGCAAAGTATCTACATATGGTGCAGCTTGGAAACTATCAGGAACATTATCCCCATGAACTTTCAGGGGGCATGCAGCAACGAGTGGCGATCGCGCGGGCACTGGCAATGGATCCGGAAGTCCTTCTGATGGATGAACCATTCGGCGCACTCGATGAACAAACCCGTTCCCGCCTTCACGGCCAGCTTGAAACGATCTGGATGGAAACGAAGAAGACCGTTCTTTTCGTCACCCACAGCATCTCGGAATCCATTAAACTATCAGATCGGATCATCGTAATGGGCACCCGCCCAGGTACAATCCTTGCTGATATCAAAGTGGAGATCCCCCGTCCAAGAGGAGCTCATAAAGAAAAAATGGTAAAAATCGAGGAGCATATCATGAGCTACCTGAAGAAAGAAATCGACAAAGTCATTAGTGAGGAATTGGCCTATGAACACAGCTCTTAAACGAATCATCTTCTTTGCACTTATCATCGGTTTTTGGGAAGCGGGCTCCCGATTTGGATTGTGGACGGAAGTTGTGCTCCCTTCTCCCACTTCTGTTTTCGACGCTCTACTCACCGGCATCAAGGATCAGACCCTCATCATTGACCTGGTCGCAAGCTTCAAGCGGCTGCTGATCGGATTGGGCATTGCACTGCTGATCGGAACGAGCATCGGCGTGCTTTTGGCTAAATCCAAAACGGCAGACGACACGCTTGGTTCGGTCTTACTAGCCTTGCAAAGTGTACCCAGTATCGTATGGCTACCGCTGGCGATCATGTGGTTCGGATTAAATGAAAAATCCGTTATCTTTGTTGTCATCCTGGGTGGAACATTCGTAATGGCACTGAACATCCGAATGGGAATAAAGAATGTATCGCCGCTGTTTTTAAAAGCAGCACAGACAATGGGGTCGAGAGGATTGGATTTATTCATACGGGTCATCTTCCCCGCTTCGATCCCTTATGTGGTGACAGGTTCACGGCTCGCCTGGGCGTTCGCCTGGAGAGCACTCATGGCCGGCGAGCTATTGAGTACCGGACCAGGTCTCGGCTACACGCTCCGCTATGCATCAGACTTTGGGGACATGAGTCTTGTTATCGCGGTGATGATCATCATTGGTGTTGTCGGTGCAATTGTAGATCAGCTGATCTTCCAGCGTGTGGAGAAGTCTGTTATTAAGCGTTGGGGGCTGGAGTCTTAGGGAGCTATTTTAGCTTAGCCTGTAGTGGATTTTTGTTTTTGATAATAAAATTGGATTTTTGATAATAAATGGTTGGTTTTTGATAATATATTTCCTTTTTTGATAATAAAAAGTGTTGTTTTTGATAATAAACGTCACGGTGTTACGTTATATCGTATTAAAACCCTGACTTATAGTCAGCTATTCACCCATACAAACCAATTAGGAGGCCCAAAATGAAAAAAATCTTTCTTTTCACAGCGATTTTCTTCCTCTTCACCGGTATTTTAGCTGGATGCGGTACGTCCGACAAATCGTCAGGATCATCTTCTGACAAAGAAAAAATCGTCATCGGCTACTTCCCGAACATCAACCACGTCCCGGCGATGGTTGCAAAAGAAAAAGGCTACTATGAAGAACAGCTTGGAGACGGCACAAAAATCGAATACAAAACATTCCCGGACGGTTCATCTTTCATGACCGCCCTTAAAACAGGCGAAATCGACGCCGGCCTTGTCGGACCGGGACCTGCCATGAACAACTACATGACAGGAGCGGATGTGAGAATCATCGCCGGCGGGTCAACTGGCGGTACAGTCGTACTCGCAAGTGAACAAAGCGGCGTGAAATCAGTCAAAGATTTTGCCGGCAAGTCTTTCATTACACCAGCAGTAGGCTGTACACATGATGTTCAAGTCGAGACATTCCTGCAAGAGCATGGCATCGAGTCTTCACGTATCGGCGGAACCATGAAGCACGTTACCGGAAACCCCGCTCAATATGCGGCGATGCTGAAGTCAGGTAAAGTGGATATCGCAGTAGCTCCTGAACCTTGGGCAGCGGTCATCCAGCAGGAAACAGGTGCAAGAGTCATCATCGACCACGACGAAATCTCATTCGGTGAAACACTGCCGGCATCCGTCCTTGTTGCATCCGGAAAATCAGTCAAAGATAATCCTGAACGAATCCAAAGTATCGTTGATGCTCACAAACAGGCAACAGAATTCATTGCTGAAAACCCGGAAGAAGCGAAAGAAATCACGATCAAAGACATTAAAGAAGTAACTAAACAAGAACTAAGCAAAGAAGTCGTCGACCAGGCTTGGGATCGCATCGGGTTCACCTACAAAGTTGACTCCGACGCCGTCCAGGCATTCGCCGACTCATCCTACGAACTTAAATTCCTAAAAGAAAAACCAACATTCACCGACCTGATCGATAAACAATTCATCGACTAATCCAAAGGCCCGTCCCTCGCCACTTTAACGTGGTGAAGTGGCGGACCTTTCTTGTAAAAGGGGGAGATTGATATTAAGAGGTTTTGGTTTGTTGTGTTGGTTGGATTTCTGGCAGTTGGTGTTTCTGGATGCGGAAATAAAAATGTAGAAGAATCGTTTCCGATGAGTGTAGAGGTAGGTGAGCTTGAAGCTGTGAATCAGGATGGTGAAAATGTAAAGCTATCTGAGTTAAACAAGGACAAAATCGTGGTCGCTGATTTCATCTTCACAAACTGTGAAACAGTCTGTCTACCTATGACAGCGAATATGGCGGAGCTGCAAAGAGAGATTAGCAAAGCCGGCCTTCAAGAAAAAGTTCAGCTCGTCTCGATTTCAATCGATCCCGAAG
Organism: Rossellomorea sp. ABR4_012; assembly: GCF_056159545.1. Lineage (NCBI taxonomy): Bacteria > Bacillati > Bacillota > Bacilli > Caryophanales > Bacillaceae > Rossellomorea > Rossellomorea sp. ABR4_012. The sequence continues at coordinate 843,351 of NZ_JBSWVK010000001.1, read as the reverse complement.
AGGACACTCCTGAAACATTAACCGAATACAGTAAAAAGCACAGCTCAGACTACAGTAACTGGACGTTCCTCACCGGCTACACCCGTGAAGAGATCGAATCCTTCGCGAATGTTTCCTTCAAAACACCCGCTGCCAAGGTAGAGGGCTCGGATCAGTTTGTCCACGCGACTTCCTTTTTCCTGGTAGGTGAATCGGGTACACTCCTAAACAAGTACGAAGGGGTATCAGATCCGCCTTTTGAAGAAATCATCAAGGACATCGAAAAGCTGAAATAACACACAAATAAAGCTTGATTCCACCCCGAAACGAACGGGACGGAAATCAAGCTTCTCTATTTTACCTGCAGCCACTCATAAAACCCTGCTTCGCTCAACACTTGGTCTGCCTTGTTTCTACCACGGCGGAATGTGACCTCTAGACCCTCCTGCTTCACTACACAAACCAAATCAACCAATGCCAAAATTCCAAATTGGTTGATGATATCCAACTGGCTAATATCGATTGATATGTTTCGATAGATTCTAAAATGGTCTCTATATTCAAGTAAAAACTCATCTAATTTTTCAATCGTGGAGGAACCGAGATGCCCTGACAGAGCAATCTGCATCATTCCAGCATAAGAAGTGACCTATATATTCAAGCTTTTTGTATAAAGACGAGTGTGGCCCATACTGATGAAAAGATCTTTCCCGGAAGCCGGATGGTAGAAGAAACACATTTCCTGTTTGGTTGAAAGATTCATAGGTAGCACCTCAATCTTTTAGAGTTTAATATAAACCAGATAGTATTTATTACCCACTACAACTCCTACCTAAACATCAAATTCGGGATTTTTTTCCTAATCTTTTAAAAAAAGCTTTATCCCTCCGACAATTGAAATCCATAATGGGATCCTTAATACCGTTACCCATACCAACCCAAAAAATTGCTTTCTTCCTTCAGAAACTCCTAGCTATTATCTTGGTAATAACCAGTTTAGGCAGGTAGTGTTAAAATAAATGGGAACTCTCTGAAAGAATTCCCAACATTTCTGCAGCATGTAAGTTTTATTTTTTTGCGCCGTAATGATAATCAAAATTATCTTTAAAATCCTCCCAAAATATGAAAGCTTCTTTTTGTGCCGGTTGTTCTCCTGAACAGTTTTTATAAAATTCTTTTTCATTTTCGCCCTTAATAAACACTTTACCGAAAATCCTTTTATGTCCTGACACTTCGAGTTTTCCGGCGACACACACCTTTGATTCCTCACTGACGGTTAGGTGCTTCCCTACCTTTAAATCACCGCCAACATAGATAGAGGATGGCCCTTCTATATCTAAGTGCCCTTTGAAATCCGCAGTTCTTCCCACTTCTAAGGTAAGATCTTTTACATTGTTCATATTCTTTCCCAAGATGAAATAACCATCTACATGGATTTTTGAACCTTCCAAATTATTACCATTTCCTGAAAGCGTTAAGTCACTTAAAGAATAGATTAAATCTTTCTGGATTTTCTTATTATTGCCTGAATACGTTTTAGAGATAGTTATTAAAACTTCGTCACAGCTATTGTACAGGCTATCAGGGTTTTTACACTTGTCTTCCACCGTAGGCTGCGGAATTTTTTTAAGAAAATCACCGCCTGACGAATTAGTCCCATCCCCTTCTGGCGTAATCTCAAGAGGGATGGTGGTTTCGGCAAACAAGATAAAGTCTTCCTCGATCCCGTCCTGCTCTTTTATACCCCTGCTTGTAAAATTTATGACTATTTCAGGATAGACCGAGTTTGAGATATCTGGCTTTATTTCAAAGGCAGCATCTGTATCAACCGGAACATCTACTTCTTTTAAAAAGTCAGGCAGCGTTTGGATCATCAGATTAAAGATGTCTTCTTCCCCGTAAACTATGCTTTCATCCCTTTTAATTTCATCCAGGACCGACGCCCTGCTTTTTTCAAGGGCATGCTTAATGGAAATCTTATAATGAGGAATCCCCATTTCAGCCAACGCAACAGCCTGATAATTTTTTTCTACTTTTCCATTCTGCTTTGCGCTGTTATAAGAGGCACCCAGCAGACTTAAAGCAATTACCATGAATACAACGAGTATTAGTAAAGACAGAACGAGTGCGTAACCTTTTTCTTCTTTAATCTTCATCTGTAGAGCTGCCTTTCAATTTATATAGAGTGGTTGTCAATTCAAATGTATTGTCAGGATGTTCTTTGTCCTGAACGGTCAGTTCTAATTCCCGGGAACCGGAACCCTCGATTTCTTTGGTCATACCAGAGAGACAGAGTTCGGAAGATGAAAACGTCTTGAATGGCTGAGGAGAGCTATCAGAATCATATATTTCTATTTCACAATCTGTATTTACTAGTTTATATGTAGCATAAGACTGATGTATCCGTGTCAACTCCATTGAAACAATATTAGCTTCTTGCTGCATGGCCGTTTGTGATACAGCCTTTTCCGAATAGGCTAAACCCTGAAAAAAAACATTCCATAGTACCAGCCCAATCACTGAAAGAATAGCTAAACTTGCAAGGACTTCTATTAACGTGAGGCCATTTTGATTCCTTATCATTCAATCGCCCCCTCTGCAGTAACGTACCCATAGGTCTCAGTAATTTCTTTACCATTCTTATCTATTTTTATGAAGACTTGGCGGGGTCTGTCATTTTGACCATCAATCATGAGTTTTATCTTTACATCAAACCCCTCAACCATTTTTCTAAAAAGGTAATACGAAGTATCTTCCAGGTTGTATCTTTGATAATCATAAGGAGCGTTTGCAACATCGGGCTCCTCTAAAAAAATGGCTATTTCACCTTCTTCATCAATCGTCCATTGAGCAAGTATTTTCTTTGCTACATTTATTCCCTTTGTTTTGACTTCATTTTGTTGATTCATCATCCCCACTTGAGGAAAGAAAGAGAGGATCGATACAACAATAATAGACAAAATTGTAATGGCCGCAAGAATTTCAACAAGCGTCAATCCTTTTTCGTTTTCAAGCATTGCAATTCCCCTTGTAAGATATTCATCCTGTTTTCTTACAATCTATTATAGCACTTATGAACTCAGTATTACCTTTATTTACATGACTCTTTTTTCTACGATGAGGGACCGTTGCTCTTCTTTTTCCTCTCAGTCTTGATTTATTGTAAATTCTTTGTTAATACCTTTCTACGAGGAAATATTCCTCCTTTTTCTCTGATAAAATATAACTAACCCTTACTATGGAGGTATCATATGAAACCATTCCATTCAAGCTCCGAAGAATCTTTTCTGCCATTCTCTACCCCACGATTAGTTACGAAAGCAATTATACCTGCAGCAGGATTAGGAACCCGTTTTTTACCGGCTACAAAAGCTCAACCAAAGGAAATGCTTCCCATTGTCGATAAGCCTGCCATTCAATATATAATTGAAGAGGCTGTGCAATCAGGAATCACCGATATCATCATTGTCACAGGACGGGGAAAACGAAGCATTGAAGATCACTTCGACAAATCGTATGAGCTTGAAGCTGCGCTTGCCAAGAAAGAAAAATGGAGCGCTTTGGAAGAAATCCAATCCATCTCCAACCTCGCAAACATCCATTATATTAGACAGAAGGAGCCTCTCGGTTTAGGTCATGCTGTTCTCTGTGCCCGCTCTTTTATAGGCAATGACCCTTTTGCGGTCATGCTCGGAGACGATATCGTCGAATCAGAAGAACCGTGCTTGAAACAGTTAATCAAAGCGTTCGAGAAGCAGCAAGCCCCTATCATCGGAGTTCAGCAAGTTCTGGAAAAAGATATCTCCAAATATGGGATCATCGATTCTTTTTACTCAGGTGATTCACTGAGAAGTGTGAAAGGCTTAGTAGAAAAACCTCACCCTGCAGACGCGCCTTCCAACCTAGCGATTATGGGACGATATATTTTAACCCCTGATATTTTTCATTTCTTAGAAACGTTACAAGCAGGGGCAGGAGGAGAATATCAGCTAACGGATGCCCTCAACCAATATAATTTACAGTTTCCTTTGTATGCAAAGATTTTTGAAGGAAAACGATACGATATAGGAGACCCGCTTGGTTTCATTAAAGCAACCATTGAGTTCGCGATGGGACGTCCGGAAATAAAGAATGATTTACTGGACTATCTCACCAAATTACGTACAGAAATAAAGGAGGGATAACACTTGAAGATCACGATTATTGGAGCTGGATATGTCGGTCTGGTAACCGGAGTCTGCCTGGCTAGCGTGAATCATGATGTCATGGTGTTAGACATTAACCAGGAGAAAATAAATAGATTGAAGCAAGGGACTTCCCCTATTTACGAGCCTGATTTGGAACCTCTGCTTAATCAGCAGCTGCAAAATCAAAAAATTACCTTTACAACAGATTATCACGAGGCTTTTAAACAGGCAGAAATCATCATCCTGGCAGTCGGTACGCCATCTAAAGACGATGGATCTTCCGACCTCACCTTTATTAAAAACGCTGCTGAAGAAATCGGTGCTCATTTGCAGAAGAACGACACAATTATTGTGACCAAAAGTACTGTTCCAGTAGGTACAAATAAAAAAATCAAATCATGGATACAAAACAGTTTGTCCGCTCCCTTCCAATTCAGCCAGGCCTCTAACCCGGAATTTCTAAGAGAAGGTTCCGCTATCCATGATACGTTTAAAGGAGACCGCATTGTCATCGGTGCGGACAGTCAAGCGACTGCTGCCAAGCTTGAAGAAATGCATAGACCTTTCAACGTGCCGATCATGCATACTTCCATCGAAAGTGCCGAAATGATCAAATATGCGTCAAACGCCTTCCTGGCAACTAAAATCAGCTTCATCAATGAGATCGCGAATCTTTGTGAAAAATTAGGCGGTAATATTGAAGATGTGGCACAAGGAATGGGAATGGATAATAGGATAGGTCCTCATTTTCTGCAGGCAGGTATTGGTTATGGAGGCTCTTGTTTTCCGAAAGATACGAATGCTCTTGTCCAGCTGGCTGGAGATATAAACCATAAATTTGAACTGTTAGAATCCGTGATCAAAGTAAATGCCAAGCAGCAGGTAAGTCTTGTAAATAAAGCAAAGGAACACTTCCGCTCTTTATCCGGCAAGAAAGCCGGTGTCCTCGGTCTTTCTTTCAAACCGAACACCGATGACATACGGGAAGCCGCCTCTATTGAAATCGTTAAGCAGCTGTTGGCAGCGGGAGTGGATGTCACGGTGTATGATCCTGTCGCCATGGAAAATGCTCAATCGGTATTAAGAGACTCTGTGAGCTACGGGGAACATCTTGTTGACGCTATAGAGGATCAAGACATGTTGTTCATAGCTACAGAGTGGAATGAATTTAAAATCCTGAGACTTAAAACGATTGCCAAACTGATGAAGAATCCGGTTGTTTTTGACGGCAGGAATTGTTTTTCTTTGGAAGAAGCGAATGAAACTATGATTGATTATTATTCCATTGGCAGACCGGCAGTTGTAAACTCCTCGTCCCTTATTTAGAAATATAAAAAGTATAAAGTAAAAAAGAGCCTGAACAGTGAATCGTTCAGACTCTTTTTAATTTAGTTAACAGAAGGGACTGTTATTAAAGGAAGTTGAATGGTAAATACAGTCTGTTCAGAGCTAGATTGACATGTAATTTTCCCATCATGCTTCTCAATCAGCTTTTTGCAGATGAACAATCCGATTCCTGTCCCAAGCTCTTTTGTTGTATAAAAAGGTTCAAAAATCGCATTGATGGTTTCCTGTTGTATTTGAGGACCATTGTTACAAATGTTGATGGACATTTCATCATCGATGATTGAGGAAGAGATCCAAATTTTCCGTTCTCCTTCCACCTGTTGAAGCGCATCGATGGAATTCATGACTAAATTCAAGAATACCTGTCTCAGCTCATCCTGGTTTCCAGTGATCTTGACCTTCTCATCAACATTGACTTCGATGGTCACTTCCCCTGCCAGCAGGCTGGGGTAAAGAAACTCAATCAGTTCTTCGAAAAGGGCAGCAATGACGACATCTTCCTTTTTTCTTGAAATGATTTCTTTCCTTGATACATGCAGGAATTGTGAGACACGGTAATTCAGCTGATCCAGCTCATGCTGCATAATATCCAGGTAGGGAAGGTGCGGGTGATCGTGCTGAAGTAATTTGGTAAAACCGATAATGGAAGTTAACGGATTTCTGAATTCATGAACAAAGCTTGAACTCATTTGTCCGAGTATCGTCAGCCGCTCTTTATGTGTCTGATCAATATAAAGTTCCTTCTCCTGCAGCTGTTTGTCCCGGATATCCGTGTATTGTTTCACGGCAAGATAAGAGAAGCGGTCAAATAACGTGTTAATTTCCTCAAGATACCTCTGGAGGGCATCCCATTCAATTCCGGAACGGCTCACCCATTTGATGATTTCACTTTTCCCGACATTGACATTGTAAACAAATTCGCTGATATTTACATTGGCTGTCACCCGTTCGTGAGCAGTTTTAAACGCAAGTGCCTGGATTTCCTCTTCAGTCAAAGGGTGTTTAATGGCACGCTTCACCAAGTGAAACATCCGGAGTCCATTCTGCAGGACTTCTTCCTTGTAAAGATCATCCTCAGAAATGACAATCTTCTCTCTCCAATTATGTAAAAACTCAGCTGAATGTTCCTCTAAAAAAGCTATGAGTCTATCAGAAGTACTAGTCATTAACTGGCAATCCCTTCGTTCCCTTATTTTCAACATTCTGTCTTTACTACTATCATAACAGAAAGTAATGGCCCCTGAGATAATTTCTATAAATTACAAGGCCCGTCCCAGACTCTGGTAAAGCACTAAAGCATCAGGTCTACGGAAATTGCTTTACTTGGCTAAAAGCCCGTCCCTCGATCTACTAAAGTACTAAAGAACTTTCGACCAGAGGGTTCGTTTGGTTTCGACAGTGGGTGGGTCGTTCGGTTTATTTCGTTTATCGAAATGTATCGAATAGTGATTTTCGATATCCTAAATTCCCCATCCGTCCAGCCTGGACCAGCCTAAAATATCTAGTAATTTCAGTAGAATAAGTTCGTCCCAATTGTTCATGTATTTTACTAGAATGCTCTCTATACTTAATATCAAATGGTAAAAGGAGGAAATAAATTGAAGAATAGACTAATTGCACCAATTGCACTTTCTACCGCTCTTATCGCTGCGACTCTGCCTCAAGGACAGGCACTGGCTGTTCAGCCTCATGACCTGGCACCGGTCCAAACAAAATCGGTCAAGCACTGGAATGAGAAAGCAAATGTCCCTCTATTCGTAAAAGAAAAACATGCCGTAAAACGCCTGGCTGCTACCTCCAATGATGCACTCAACTATCTTCAAGAGAAAAAATCCAAACTCAACATGGCGAACCCAAAAGCAAGTTTAAAAGCAAAAAAAGTAGAAAAAGATGAGCTCGGCATGACCCACGTCCGATTTAACCAAACTAAAAACGGCATCCCTGTAGAAGGGACTGAAATCATCGTCCACTACAACAAAAACAATGAAATCACTTCTGTGAATGGATCTTACCACCAGGCAGCGGAAGAAACCGACCTTAACCTGTCACCTCAGTTATCAAGCAGTAAAGCGGTCGAAAAAGCCAAATCAGCAGTCAAAGCACCAGAGAAGTTAACCTATGCACCGACCTCGGAGCTCGTCATCTATCCATTCGAAGGAGAGAATCACCTTACATATAAAGTGAACGTCAATTTCCTAGGAGAAGAACCCGGCAACTGGTTTGTGTTCATAGATGCGAAAACTGGTGAAGTAGTCGACCAGTACAACGCCATCATGCATGCGGAAGACATCAAAACCCAAACAGGAAGCGGAATCGGGGTTTTAGGAGAACACCGTCTTCTGCACATCTCAAAAACAAAACAACCAAACGAAGGCACGATGTTCCAGATGGCCGACTACAGTCATGAAGGCCTGGACGGCATCATCACGTACGACTATTCCAATAACCGCTTAGAAATATTCAAGGACAAAGATGCTGCCTTCCATTCCGATTTTGACCGGCCGGCGGTGGACGCCCACTATAACTCCGAAAAGGTTTATGAGTACTACCTTAATGAGCACGGGCGAAACTCACTCGATGATGAAGGCATGCCTATTCAATCGGTCGTCCATTACGGGAACAACTACAATAACGCATTCTGGAACGGAACTTTCATGGTCTACGGGGACGGAGACGGTGAATTCATGGTCCCTCTTTCAGCCGGACTCGATGTAGCCGCCCATGAAATGGCTCACGGAGTTACTTCAAACTCTGCCAACCTCCTATACCGCTTCCAATCCGGGGCATTGAACGAAGCATTCTCCGACATTTTCGGTGCACTGATCGATGATGAAAACTGGGAGCTTGGTGAGGACATCATGGCCCCTGCTGCAAAGGAAAGCGGAAGGGAATCTCTCAGAAGCCTGAGTGATCCAAGTAAATACCCTGTAAAAGCAGATTACGTTCCTTACGGAAATGGAGACGGCATGTACCCTTCCCATATGGACGAGTTTTATGATCTCCCAGGCAACATGGATAACGGTGGTGTTCATATCAACTCCTCCATCATCAATCATGCCGCTTACTTGACGGCTCAGGATATCGGCCGTGAGAAGCTTGGTAAAATTTATTACCGTGCATTGACTACCTACCTGACAAGCCTGTCCAATTTCAGTGATGCGCGTCAGGCGATCATTCAATCGGCCGAGGATCTATACGGCGCAGGCAGTGAGGAAGCTGCTGCAGCTGCCGGCGGGTTTGATTCTGTCGGGATTACAGAATAACCATAAAGCATTAAGCATGAAGGCCCTCCTTCATGCTTATTTTTTTGCCCATAAAAAAGAAGCCTTTCTTAAAAGTCTTCTTCTCTCAATCTATTACATTTGGATGGGAGGCTGATTTTCCGGCTGTAAAGGGAGCATGCTCGAGTAAATCGATGGAGTAGACATAGATTCTTCCGGATTTCCGGCGGAAGGCGGCAAATCCAAACCTGAAGCAAAATAATTCAATGTCGCTGATGCCCTTTCCATCTGTGTTCGAAGAACCTTGACTGAACAAGAGACCTCCAGCATAGACCCGTTCTTGAAGGTGACGTATGTTTTTCCATTAGTGTTGGAGAAATTCTCGATGTGGGAACAAAAAAGCCAAGTGCATTCATAATGTTGGGGAGACATGGTTGGGAAAGCAAGTATGTATGGATCTTCACTGATTATGACGGGAGTTTTCCTGAAATACGGCAGAACATGCTTCACTGCTTTCACCCTGCCATTATAGGAAGCTCCATTTCTCATACACACATCGTCCAGGAGGTCCATGACCGGCCTTTTACTGAAGATATGTTCCCCCGTTTGATTCAGTATGACGGATTGATACCTTTCGTGATAGGCCGGATAAACCGCCATCGTATTCATTGAAATTGGATTTTCTCTTTCTCTCACTCACTACACCATCCTTTAAATGTAAGTAGAAACTTATTTTTCAGAAAAATCTTAAAAATAAGTGACTTTATACCTATTATACTCTAACAGGATATTATTTCCAGTTATTTCTACATAATTTTACAATTTTTTGTAAAATAAAACGTCATTCAGCCTCAACAAACGTTTTTCAGCCGCAAACCGTTTGTTTCCTCCTCACGAAAACGCTTAATCTACTATAAAACAGACAATTCCCTGTTTTGTTGAATCCTCCCCCTTCCCTGTATGGTAAAGCTACCCGGGAATAACCGAACGGCGCGCCATTCAAAAGGACAATTGATTTGGATTCATTTCAAGATATTCAAAGACAGTTTGAACCTATGATTCACAAAATCATCCATTCTCTTAACATCTACAAAGACCAACAGGAGTTTCACCAAACAGGTCTCATCGCCCTTTGGGAAGCGTCCCAAAAGTTCAATAGCGATAAGGGTGTTTTTGCAGCATTTGCGTACTCATATATCAAAGGCAGAATATTAACAGAATTGAATGGTAAAAATAAACATTTCGATCGCCAGACCTATCCAAAAGAAGAGTTTTGGGAACTAGTGGAAGATGAATGGTCGGAGGTTCCTCTATCACAGGAGACCCTGCTTGCTTATTGCGAGGAACTTTCGGTTTGCCAAACTAAGTGGGTCATGTATACATTCTTTGATATGTTGACGGTAAGGGAAATAGCAGAAAGAGAAAAGGTGACCATTGGTGCAGTAAAGAAGTGGAGAAAAGGAGCTATGGATCGGATGAGGAAATATGTAAAAAAGTCAAAATAAAAAAACCTTAAAGGTTTACGTGCCATATTGCGGTATAAAAAGAAAAGACTCGGCAGCTGGCTGGCATTGTCATCAAACAGAAGCCCCTCTAGCTTTGCGTCACCACCTTTCGATGGCTTTGCCCTTTTCACATCTATTCAAGATGAATTCTTATCCGAAGATCCGTTTACGGTGAGACTGCAGAATCTTTATGTAAATTCGATTTTCCTCACACCTGAAGAACTTAATCCCAAATAGCTTCAAAGGAGTCCATATTTCTTTCATATAATAAACCGGCATTCCTGATCCCCCTTTATAAAAATACAATTAATTACTTTTCTAGTACTATTATACAATACAAAAGTCTGAATTATCTATACAATTAGTCAAATATTAATAGACAAAAAGAGACAGATTAGGACACGGGGACAGGTCATTGTCCCGTTTCTGTTTAATAAAAACACGGCAAAGAAAAACTCCTTACTGCACCAGTAAGGAGTCTAATCTTTCATTATATTGATTTATTTATAGATTAATACTTTACCGACTGATCCATCAGCACTTTGGCCTGTCACACGGAATTTCAGACCGTAGTTAGGGACGTTACGTCCTGCGTCTACTAGACCTGGGTTGCTGTAGTCGGCGCTGTCGTCGAATAATGGATTGCGGGCAGTATGATTATCTTTCATTGTGATACCTAGTAAATCAGAATAATCAAGGAACATTTTGTCTGACTTATTCAGGCTGAACGCTGCATCGTGTACCTGGTATCTTGAAGAAGCCACTGATTTATCACTCCAGCGGTTCGCATGTTGGTCAGCATCCACTACACCAAGGAAGCCGTCTCCAGGGTGAGCGCCTGTCCAGTTATCTGTATAAGACTCATCCACATACCATACAACTAAACCTTCATTGAATTCCATTAGACTTGCACCGCGGCGGATGTTGGCAAGGCCTTCATCTACTCCGTTATGACTGCGCCATTCAAGCAGGTAGTAATGATCTTTATAATCTATACCGTTTGAAACGACGAATCCATCTGTTACAAATTCAGGAGATTCCCCTTCAGCACCATCTTCAAATACAACTTGGCCGTCCACTGAAAGGGTCGCATTATCCATGGCGAATCCGTCAAGTGCCAGCCCTCCGTCAGTCACGTACTCGAAGCGAAGAGCTACCTTTTGACCTGCAAATTGACTTAGGTCATATGATTTATCCACCCATTGGCCATTAGTCGTTTCAGCAGATCCATCACCATTTGTGTCATCATCACCGATGACATCAAGCTCAACTTCTTCACCGCTGTCGGTAACTGCTGTGACGAATAAGTAGTCGTAATCATATTCGATTTCATACAACGTTTTAAAATCGAAAGATGCTGATGTGGCATTTGTTAGATCAAATTCTGGAGAAACCATTGTCGTGTGAAGATCATCTCCTTTTGTACTATAATAGTACTTCTCACCAAATGCAGGCTGAATTCCTTTCACTTCTTTTTCAGGAAGATTAACTTTCACTACATCATTGTTCGTTCCTTTGGTTGCAGCTTCATCAAGAAGAAGTTCCATTCCGTTTCGATTTACATCTGCTGAATCCACTTCTGTCCCTGTTAACCAATTCCCCTTTGTTCCTTGGTTATCAACAACCGCAGAAGCCTGAAGCATTTCCTTCGCATAAGGGCTGAAACCGGTAGGCTGCGTACCAGGGATGCCTCCTGCCCAGCTTCCGCTTGACATGATGGACCAATAGCTTACTGCTTCACCAGCACCCGTGTACTGAGTGTCATATTCATCAGGCAGACCTAAGTCATGACCGAATTCATGTGCCATTACACCGACTGCACCGTCTTCAGGTTCAATTGTGTAATCGAAGGCGGCCATTGGGCCACCCCAATATCCAACAGTAGCTTCTGTCCCTTCCACAGGATAAACTCCACCCAAATTCCAACGGTGAGACCAGATAGCATCAGACCCTAAAGATCCGCCGCCAGCTTCTTCACCGACACCGGAGTGAATAATCATTAAGTGATCCACCAAACCGTCTGCTTCCAAATAATTACCGTCACCATCAAGGTCATAACGATCCCACTGGTCGTAATCGGCGAGGTTTACATTTGGGTCTGCCGCTGCAGCAGCTAAAGCCTCTTTTACAAGACCACGTGGGTTTACGTCACTTCCATCTGGCTGAGGGTCATTCCCACCATATGCAGCTGCAGGTTTGCTCGCTGTATACCATCCAGCAACTTCCCCTTCAACAGAGTAACTTCCACCTGATTGCTGCTCATAATACTGTTTCATAGATACATAGTTTTTCCCATCAGGTCCTGTCCATCCGCCAGTACCGAACAGCATATCTTGATAGTGCTGGCTTGAGTAAGCCTCTTCACCTTCGTAATACATATCCGTTTCATCGGCAGTCATGTCGTTATGGGGCTTATCCGGATAATCAATCAGAAGAACAAGGACTTTATCCGTTCGCATTTCTCCATCATAAGTTTCTTCTTTCACTGAATCAGGAGAATTCTTCTTCGCTTGGCCCAGCTTATTTCCTTTTCCGGATTTCAAACCATTGTTTTTCATTTCCCCTTGAAGCTTGGCCTTATTAGCAGCTGCTTCATCTTCAAGTTCCCCTGCTTCTTTCTTTGCACTTTCAGCCTTCTTATTCAAAAACTTAGCCAGTGCCTTCTCCGCTTCAGCTGGAGTTGCATTCTTTGCAATCTTCCCTTCTTTTTTCAACATCTCAATCAAACGCTCATCATTGGCAATCCCCAAGTCGAATGGAGATCCACCATGGTGGCTGTGACCCGCATGACCTTTATCTGCCACCTCGCTAAGTACATTCTTCACATCAACCGTCTGAGCAGTTGACATAGCTGGACCCACTGCTAATGTACTAAGACCCAGCAGTGTAGCTAGTGCTGCGGACGCAGCTTTTCTTTTCTTTCTCAAACTAATTCCCCCTTAAAATAATTAGAACATAGACATAAGTTCCTATATTCTGAATTCTTTATACAGAACACCTATCCCTTCTGGAGAATTTATATGTAAAATAACTGTAATATTTTAATATATTAGTAATATTTTGTTTTCTAACCAAATACAAAAACAGGCACTCCATACCAAAAGTACCTGTTCTCATTTTTTCAACGTACATCGAATTGCTCAGAATGAATAAACTCCCCAATAGCATTCATAAGGAACAACACCACCATAAAAACAAAAACCCCCGCCATATCATACCCCACATCCACCAGGCAGCCGGTTCGATGAAAAAACAACTGAGCAGTCTCGGTAAAGAGTGCGTATGAAAATGATATAAGCAAGGTCACTCCAACCCGGACCACTCCATAAATAGTCAAAGCCAGTAAAAAGAATGCGAGTACATGCCCAGTTTTTTGAGAAATGTAAGCTCGACTGGTAAAAGGATAAGAGGTGAAATCGAAAAAAGTTGAATAATCCGGATTGGGATTCCATTTAAAATGAGGAATTCTTTCTCTATAAAACTTGGTTAAATTCTCTGTACAAGTAAAGATAAAAATAACAATAAAATAGCATGTTGCAACCATCCTGAGCAACAAAACAATCACTTCCTTGTGACTATTTTTGACAAGATATTACAGCGACATACCATCTACTAATGAGAAAAAGCATGAAGAAACGATTCTTCATGCTTACATTTTCCTTTCTATCCCACTGTTCCCGCAAGGAATTTACGCTCAAACTCCTGACCGCATAACGGCCTGCTAATTACATACCCTTGAATGGTGTCACATTGGCTATCTTCCAGAAAACGAATTTCCCCTTCGTCCTCCACACCTTCGGCAGTCACATGTAAGCCAAGGTGCTTTGCCATGGAGATAATACTGTTCACAATGGCTTTATTATCTTCATGGGAAGTGATGCCGCTGACAAAGCTTCGATCAATTTTCAACGTATCGAGCGGATACTTCTTGAGATAACTTAAGGAGGAGTAGCCAGTCCCGAAATCATCCATTGAAATGCTGACTCCGATTTCCTTTAATTCTTTCAGTTTATTGATCATCAGAGTCGGGTCATACATGGCAATACTTTCTGTTATTTCTAAATCAATATAAGTCGGCAAAAGGCCTGATTCCTTAATGATGGCAGCAGCTTTGTGGACGAAATTTTTATCCAGGAGCTGTCTGATTGAAATGTTGATTCCGATTTTCATAGGTGGATACTCCGCATTCTGCCAGCATATATTCTGCTCGCAGGCTGTCCTGAGTACCCATTCCCCTATCCTGATAATCATACCTGTCTCTTCTGCAATCGGAATGAACTCAGCAGGTGAAACATGACCCAGGTTCTTATTGTTCCAGCGGATAAGCGCTTCCATTCCACAAATCTTCCTTGTATGTATATCCATTGATGGCTGGTAATGAAGTTCGAATTCACCTTGCTCCAAAGCCGTACGAAGTTCTTTTTCAATCATCATTTTCCGAAAGAAATCGCGATTCATTTCTTTCGTGAATAGTTGAAACCCATTTTTTTCTCTTTCCTTCACATAGTACATGGCTGTGTCAGCATTTTTCATTAATGTCTTTGCATCACATCCATCTTCAGGATAAGTACTGATTCCTATGCTTGGCGAAATAAAAAATTCCTGCTCTCCTAGACTGAATTCTCTATTAAATTGTTCAAGTAGACTCTTCGCAATATCCGTTACTTCTTCAGGGTGACGATATGGAAATAATAAGGTAAATTCATCCCCTCCAAGCCTGTAAACATTTGCGTTTGCAAGTCCTCTGTCACCAAGGAACTGTTTAAGACGTTTAGAGACTTCAATTAAAAGTAAGTCTCCGACATCATGTCCCAGCGTGTCATTGATATATTTGAATCGATCTAGGTCAATAAGCATCAAAGCAGCTTTACTGTCAGCAGGCTTTAAGATGTTCGTTAAATTTTCATTTAACATCCTCCTGTTGGGAAGTCCGGTCAGTACGTCGTGATTCGCTTGGTGGTTAAGCTCTTTTTCATGCTGTTTATGCTCAGTGATATCGGTTGAGACACCCAGAAGAATAGTGGAATCTTTTGTTTTAATGGGAATCTTTGAACTTTGCAGCCATCTCTCTTTCCCGAAACGATCAATAAAGATCTCTTCAAGTGCAGTAATCTCTTTCTCATCAGCAAGTACTGCTTGATCAATCTGATAAATTTCAAAAGCTCTTTCCTTATTCACATGAACGTCGAAATCGGTTTTCCCTATTATTTCACGCTTCTCCAACCCATATAGTGTGGCAAAAGATTCGTTCACCAGAGTGTATCGGCCGTATTGATCTTTCGCATAAATATAGTTGGGGTTAAGGTCGATTACCTTGCTTAAAAACTCCCTGTTCTGGTCGAGTTGACTGTTCACATCGTTGACCATACGAAGATGCATCTTATTAGATAGAATCAGAATGGAAATAGCGAATATAAGAACCGACACTGCACTGGGAAGCAGCATGGCATAAGGAAGCATGTTCAGTATTCCGATGGCATATCCTAATGCGGTCGAGAGAATAAAATAGAATAAAAACGATTGCAAAGCAGAATGACCAATTCGAGTGCAAATCCTTATACATACGACAATACTGATGATAAATAGAAGGACATTGGCATGAAATACCCATGATAGACTCCCATATACAGGAAAATAAAAAGAAGGGGCATGCGCTGGCTCTATCAATCTATAAGAATGAATCCCTTTATGGCTCCAGCCTATTAAATACACGGCAAAACTGCAGATGTAATAGAAGATGACCACCTTTTTATTCATCAGGTAATTCCATTTACTGTTTTGGAAGTTCGCAAGCTCTTCCTGGTAAATGATAAATGCCACAAAGAATAGAGTAGGAGATAACATGATGGAACCGATCCTAAATAGCCTAAACAGAAAATCAATGGCTTGCTGGGTTAAAACATGATGAGCAAACAACACTGATACATCTATCTGCCATAACGTTGCCAATAGTAAAAATAAAAATAGTGCCTTTGACAGCTTATTTCCCTTGAACATTTTAAGAATTGAAATGCCGATAACCAGAGGGATAAGTGCAACTAATAGTAAAAACAGAAAAAACATAAGATGATCCCCCCTCATTCAAGTAGTTGTTCCTTTTTAATCGGTTTCAGGGTTTCCCAATAACAATACAAGCATTATTCCCGCTGTTACCATGAGTGGTGATGCTCACGGATTCGATTGGCTGAAACCGGGTTTTATAAACAATGGGCAAATCCTCGTATCCCTTCCCTGATGTTTTGATAGTCGGGGGTATAAATCCATACTCAATTGAAAGGAGAGCTGAGATGATTTGCATTGCGCCCATGGCAGCAAATGAGTGACCGGTCATTCCCTTTATTGAGGTCAGAGGCACCATATTCCCGAATAACTCTCTATGAATATACCCTTCAATCCGGTCATTTGTCTGCAGGCCTAAAGACTGACTGTTCACATAAGAAGGGACTTTGTCCCTGATGACCTCCTTGTATAAAGAAAGCATTTCCTGTCCTGATTCATCCGTTTTTAGGATAGGTGTTCCCTCATTCCTTGATAACACACGCTCTATGCTTCCATAGATTTTCTTCCCCTGCTTCATAGCATCCT
This sequence comes from Rossellomorea sp. ABR4_012, assembly GCF_056159545.1. Taxonomy (NCBI): domain Bacteria; kingdom Bacillati; phylum Bacillota; class Bacilli; order Caryophanales; family Bacillaceae; genus Rossellomorea; species Rossellomorea sp. ABR4_012. Next base: position 826,527 of record NZ_JBSWVK010000001.1, on the reverse strand, counting down.
CTTCACGTTCCAGAACGAGAACCCCTGCCCCTTCCGAAAGGACGAACCCTTGGTGATCGGTCGAAAAAGGGACACCAGTCTTTTCGACCGAGACATTTGAAGCAATGGCTCTTGTTTTGATGAAACCGTTAATACTCCACTGTCCAAGAGGTGCGTCTGTCCCCCCTATGATACAAGCATTCACTTGGCCGGACTCTAATAATAATTTGGCCAAAACCACGGCATCCAAGCTGGCTGTACACCCCGTAGTAATGGTGAAAGCAGGTCCTCTAAGTCCTATATGTGCCGCGATTGCAGATGAAAGGGTATGGTTATCAACAATGGATACCCCGTGAATCGGATACTTTTTCAAGTCAAGGGCCACGGATGCATACTGCTCAATTTCTAGGATCGCCCCCGCAGAAGTCCCCATGATGACAGCCACCTGATAAGGGTCACATGATAGTTGAGCCATTGATACTGCGTCATCGGCAGCAGCCAGGGCCAGCCTGATCGAACGGGGATAACGCTTATAATTTTTTTCATTAATAATCGTAAAATCGTTTTCTATGATTCCCGAAATCACACTAGAGTGCGTAGCATTGTTACTTTTGAGTACAGACTGGGTACAGATCCCATTCTCCAGCACGCTGCGAAAATCATGTTTAGTTAAAGCGCCTGGAGCCTTTATCCCATAGCCGGTAATTACAATTCTGTCCAATAGAATCCATCCTTATGATAGTAGGTCATACCGATAATTTCTTCCGTTACCAATTATTATAAAGGAAATCATTAGACATAATCTATGTTAATTCGACAAAAAACACACTACATAAATATCAGTAGAGCAGAAAATAAAAAAAAGGCCCATTATGAGCCTTTCCATAAACTAATAGTTATTCAGTTTCATTTCATGATACATGATCTTTTGTTGAATTTTCTTTTTGAGACGGCAATCCAGACAACTATCAAATAATGCTTGATGGTAGTGCACTCTTATAGAATGCCACCAAAATTTAAATTGAGACAATACTTTTTTCAACTTCATAATGTTCCTCCTCTGTTTCATAAATCGCAGGAGTCCGTTTTCGGAAGCTGGCTGGCATAGTCATAGACATTAGCCCCTATAGTTTTGCGTCATCATTTTTCAATGATTTTGCCATTATCGTACGAATTATGAATGGTTTTTAAATAGTTTCAATAACATACTATATAACTATAAACTACAGTTATGAATGATTCAATTTTACTACTTTTAGATAGTATCATAAAAATCATAAAAATAAATTGTATATTCTTAAAAGAATATTTCACAGATTAAAGCTATCTTTTACATTCTCACAAAATAATCAATTAAGTATTTTGCCCAAACCCCATTTCCTTTATCATTCGGTAAGTTTTCATTCGTTAGATAATCTTTTATTTCCTTATCGTTATAATCCGGCCATGCCTCCCAATGATTCAAGTAGATATATTTATTTTGTATCGCATAGTCTTCTAAATCTTGTTCTTCATTTGGATAATGACGGGCTCCATGAATAGGGTTAGCAGGTTGAATCATCACTGTGATGTTAGGGTTATGTTCCTTAAAAACTTCTATAATTGTTGAAAGGTTTTTTAAGCGGTTCGATATACTTATTTCTCCATTATCATACAGTAAAAATGGTTCCAATAGCAGAATGTCTGGGGTCTGATCCGCCAAGTCTTTATGTATGTTCTCGTTGATTACCTGATCAGAGGTTTTGTTAGCAATTTCTTTTATTGAAACCTCTACAAGCGACTTTCCATAAATTTCATGCAGCTTACTTTCCAGCTGTTTTGCCCATGCACCTACCTTTTGCGAGGTAGAGGAGGACCCCAAAATCATCAGATAGACGGGTTGATCATTACTGCTAGTTTTTTCTCTGAATTTTTGTTGAAGTTCAGGCGGCAGGTAATTCACTCTATCTAACTTCATTAGTTTATCCCTATCTACTACTTTTTCAACTGAAACTTGCTCATTTTCCCTTTCTTGATCATTCAACCCGGTTGATGCAGCAGAGTCTGTCTGAACCGCCCCTACTCTCTTATCCCAATGTAATTTACCTGCTGTCAATGTGTGTACCGTGATGATAAAAAGACAGATTAACAATACATTCTTCATTCTCATCCCCCATCCGTATAACCTATACAGACATGATACAGTAGATATATTACATTATTTGTAAATATATGTAGGATACGGTTCTAAAAGTTACGACAATATATTAGTTTCTTTACACAAAAGGGGTGACTTAAAGAATTTTCACTCTATGTCACCCCTTCAAAATATTTAACTACTAAGTCACAATGCTTTTTATAAAAATGCCTTAACAATCTTTACCCAGCCAAAAAAAGAAAGCCACAACGGAATACTTATAAGAGTGCCCCAATACAAACCGGAACTGAAATCGTTTTCATTTCTCACAACTCTAGCACCCCATTCTACTTAATTTGTTACCTGAAGAACGTATATGTCCAATTATAAACCGTTTATTATAAGAAAATTGTCATTTTCATGGTGGAATTTATAAGAACATTTAGCTTAATACGTCGAATTGTTACTTTTTTATTCCCTTTTCTTTTTTCTCCAAAACCTTTTTACGAGATATATAGAAGTCATTTAACTTGAGCTTAACAGAATAATTCTTATGGGGGTACGAGCCTTAAGTATGAGAGATAACCTTAAAATTTCCACAATTAATAGATTATGGTTCTTATATTATCTCCATTCAACTATTGCATTAAAGTAAGATTACAAACGAGAACTCACTAAATTTTTCATATAAGATGTAGGAGGAATTCAGTTTACTACACCAAGGATGTGACAAAAATGACTAAAAAACGCAGCCATATAGCTGAAATTCATATATTAAGAGCAATTGCTTGTCTATTAGTGGTCTTTGTTCATGTCTCGGCTACTTATTATTATCAACAGGGGCAGCAGTTCAATGATTTCACTTATTTCATCAATCAGATAAGCCGCTTCGGAACCCCTATTTTTGCACTTATCAGTGGGTTTCTATTATTTTATCAAGTTCGCTTCAGAGGTTTTGATATTAAGAGGTTTTCCACTAGCAGATTTACCAAAATCGGATTCCCTTTTTTATTTTGGAGTATATTTTATTTAGGTTTTATGTATGCAGTTGAAGGTGTAAATCCCTTTGACGTCGGTGAAAAACGCTTTCTAATGAACTTCTTATCCGGGAATTCCTTTTACCATTTATACTTTATGTCGATAGTCTTTCAATTTTATCTGCTATTCCCACTCTTGCAATTAATCCGTTCTAAAAAGAACTGGATTATTTTGTTAGCGTGTTCTATCCTTATTAACTTATATTTTTTAAAACTTTTCACACCAGGGCAATTTGATGGAATCATTGGAGAAATCCTTGGACAGCGAGCTTTTCTGCCACATTGGATGTTCTTCTTTATCTTTGGAGGGTTCCTTGCATATTATTGGGAGCCGCTAGCATCGTTCTCAAGAAAATATAAAGGCTTATTAGGAATAGCTGTCATTCTGATCACGCTGGCAGCTGTATGGGAATATAAGACAGTGGGGGCAATAGCATCCAATAGAGCAACCAATATGATCAACATTCCAATCATCACCTTATTTATCATTGGGATTGGGGAAACTGTGACAAAAATCAATTGGCTGAATAATACCCTCACTAAAATAGGTACCTTATCAATGGCCATTTATTTAGCCCACCCATTCGTGATTTATTGCTTCCAGGAGATAGCCCCTGCATCCATATGGAAAACGGCACTTTTCCCTATCGTGTATGCAGTTATCCTTCTAGCGACAATCGGAGTGGTCAAAATCATTCAGTTATTCCCTTTAAATCAATATATTCTTACAGTTCCTAAATTAAAAACTGCCGAAAAGAAAGAAACGGCAAACCGCAGAGAATATAGTATGGGGCAGTAATAACAAACAGGCCCGTCCCTCGTCGCTTTAAAGCGACGAGGGACGGGCCTTGAACTTACTGGACGAGGAAACTATTCTCTAGCCCCGCTTCCACCAGTCCCAACGACCGAACCAGTCCCAGAACTTATCCCAAAATTCACCTTCCCACTTATCTTTCTGATCGACTTTAATTACCACTGTCGTCAATGGATCGATTGTCAAAGTGTCTTTCTTCAGGTTAAAGCCTGATTCTTTTCTGACCTGCTTTACTCCCGCTTCGTCGCTGTCCACCAACACTTTTGCCTTTTTGAAGTCATAGTCTCCCACGGACAAAGTTCGTGCTTGGTTATCGGCGTTGACGAAAACGTAATATGTGCCAGTGTCATCTGTAGACACGTTTTTGTAAGCGAGCATCAAATCGTTATCCTTGATTTCACGGATATCAAGAAGGGTCACATTTTGATCGACCAACTCTTTTTCTCCCAAACGGAATGCGTTCGTCGATTTACGCAGTTCGATCAAGCCTTCTGTATACTCTCTTGTCACTGAGTTGACTCTGTATTTTTTCTGGTTCGTTGCTTTCTCCCAATCAAATTTGTTAATCGCATCTGAAGAATCATAGGAATCATGGATGAAGTAACCGAATGGATTTCCTTCTTCATCCTTTAACTCATGATATTTCTGCTCAGGAACCCCTTCACCCATCCACTGTTTCGTGCGGCCATATTCTTGGCCTGCGTGGATGAATGCAGTTCCCTGTGACGTTAAGATCATTGAGTTCCCAAGTCGGATACGTTTGTGAATCTCAAGGTTGTTCTCCGGAATAGACGGATCCTTTTTAATAGACTGAGCAATGACATCATAAAGCGGCAGGTTATCATGCGCTGCGATGTATTGCACCATATCGCCAGGATCGTCATCGGCTGTGTTGCCCGGCTGGCCTTTGATGTTGTTAAAAATCGTGTTGATATCCCTTGCACCGCCTGTGATGAAGCGCGGTTCCCCTTCCGAACCAAAGCCTGACTTCAATTCGTTACGGATTTCATCCGAGAATACGCCGACATCATCGGTTTTGTCCATCCAGTCCTGGTCTGCGCCCATTCCTTTAAGTTCTGGGTCAGCCAGATGACCGGCAAACGTTCTCCAGCCTTCCCCGATGAATAAAGCGTCAGGGTTTACAGATGCCGCTGCATCATATGCGTTTTGCACTGCAGGATACGTCGCGTCACCCATCATGTCGAAACGCATACCGTCGATCTTGTATTCTTCAAACCAGTATTTCACTGAATCCACCATCAGCTTTTCAGCCATCTTATGGTTGGTTGCCAGATTGTTTCCGAAGCCTCCGAGGAAGTTTCCTTTTTCATCCTGGAACGCATAGTAATTTGGAACAATGTCATTCAGTGTGCTTGTTTGTGCCATATGCGTGTATACGACATCCAGCACAACACCCATTCCGGCATCGTGAATGGCATCGATCAACTGCTTAAGCTCTTTCACACGGAGTTCAGGGTCTTTCGCGTTTTCCGAGTAAGCTCCGTCTGGTGAAAAATAACTGTGCGGATCGTAGCCCCAGTTATATTCGTTGCCGCCTGCTGAATACTCAAGCTCTCTTTCACCCATATTGGTTTCGTCACCATAGTACCAGGCCATGACCGGCAGCAGTTGCACGTGCGTGACACCAAGGGATTTGATGTAATCCAGCTTGTCGATGAAGGCTTTATAGGAGCCCCATCTTGCGTCAAGGTCGCCTTCAATGGAAGGATCTGATGTAAAGTCGCGGACGTGAACCTCGTATATCACCGCGTCTTCACGCTTTTCATAGCCATCGATGTCTGCATGGCTGAAGCCTTTTGGATTTGTACCTCTTAAATCAACGATGGCTGCTTTGCCGACAGTATCCCCGTCAGGACCCGGCTCTCCTTCTGTATTCACAGTGAAGGCTGCCATTGATTTTGCGTAAGGGTCCAGCACCTTTTTCGTGACGCCGTCATTCGTGACTTCGTATTGATAGTAGTAGCCTTTGAGATCTTTGACTCCCACATCTTTTGACTTAATGTCGGCTGACCAGACACCTTTTTCTCCTTTCGTCAGGTCGACACTGCCAATTTTGGTTGCGGCATCTTTTTTATCATACAAATTTGCCACAACTTTGCTTGCTTTCGGCGCCCATAATTTTAAGGTTGCATTTCCTTTTTTGTAAGACGCGCCAAGGTCATCACCGTCATATCCATACATTTCATCAAGCATTCTCCAGCCGGTCGATGCTGACACGGTCCTGCTTGCATAAGTGATGGATAGAGGGAGCTTGTCGAGGCTGAATGCTGCTTTTACTTCAACGGTTGTGTCACCTGTGATTTCAACGCTTTCCACAGCAACGTCTGCACCCTCGCTGTCTTTGATCGCCAGTCCTTCTTTCAGTGCTTCCGGAGTCAAGCCTTCCGTCATTGTAAAACCAAGGCGGATCGTGTCTTCCGAGATGACTTCGGCTGATGTGATGCCGGATGCCACTTCCCATTGAGGGGAGACATACACCGTATCGTCGCCTTGCTTGACCCAAAGACGATTGTATTTGTCCAAAAGGTTGAACTTTTTATCCCCGCCGTCCTTACCGGCATCTCCTTTGGATTCATCCATGACAATGAAGCCGATTTGTTTGGCGTTTTCTTTAAGCGGAATGTCGACATACGCTCCATATTGGTCTTTGCCTGTTAAATCCGCTGCGTCAGTCGGCCAGTTTTCTGAAGGAGCCGCTACATCTCCCCAGTTCCACACACCAAAGTTTTCATAGTTTGCGTCATCGCGCACATAGTGGATACGCACTGTGTTTTCAGGTAAATCCACTGGTTCGTATGTGTAGACTTTGTCTGAACCCTGTTTGATCCAAATTTCATTCATTTCCTCTGATGTAATGGTGAACCCTTTGTCCCCACCGTCTTTACCGGCATCTCCCTTGGAGACATCCATGACAAGGAATCCGATGTTCTTGGCGCCTTCTGCCAGCGGTACATCAATATACGCACCGTAGCTGTCGGTCTTTTCGAACATGGTCGCACCTGTCGGCCAGTTGGCAGAAGGATCTTTTACATCATTCCAGAGCCACGCACCATAATTCTTATAGTTCCCATCTTCACGTTTGTAGTGAATGCGGATATTGTTCTCTGGCACCGGCTCTACTTCCGGTTCACCGCCATCACCGGAAACAGCTACGGCACCGGTAATCGATCCGCCTTTAACGGTCAGCAATACGGTTCCTCCGTCTGCATTTGCCGGAATCGTAATGGTGACTTCTGCAGATCCTGAAGCAGTGTATTCTTTACCGGAGTAGTGGTCCGTGATGACTGCATCAGGAGAATCAACAGTAATCGTAATCTCTTTCGCTTTTTCACCAACGTTCAAGCCGACGTATGCCGATTCTCCGTCATACGTACGGGAGAACATCAGGAATTTATCGCTGTTCGTTCCTCCTACAAAGCTTCTTTCCCCTTTAGCAAAAACCTTTGAATGGTCTCCTCTAAAATTAAGGATTTTTTTGTAATGTGCTAAAACATCGTTATCTTCCACCTGGTCCCAGGCAAAATCATAACGGTTGTCGTACTGCGGATAATTGTTCGCTCCGCTTTGGCCAAGCTCTTCACCGTAATAAATGACCGGCTGTCCTTTAGCCGTGGCTTGCATGGAAGCAGCCACTTTAAGCTTCCCTTCATCGCCGCCAAGCGAATGCAGGAACCCGTCTTCATCATGGCTTCCAAGGAATTGACCAAGAGTTGCCGTGTTATCAATCTTTTCATTTCGTGCAGTCAATTTGTCATTCGCCGCTTTCAAGCTGCCATTCACAAACTCATGAGTAATTCCCTTGAATCCAAAGTCCAGCAGGGAATCCATCATACCTGATTCGAGGTAGCCGTAATACGTTTCAGCACTTGCTCCCCATGCTTCCCCGATGAGCTTGTGCTCAGGCATTTTTTCAGTGATGGCATTTTTAAAAGCCATCCAAGTCGGCTTATCAACGTGTTTCACTGTATCTACTCGGAAATAGTCAATCGTATTCCCTTTAGCCGTTGTCGCTTTTTCAATCCAGTTTGTCTGCCAGTCGATGATCTGCTGGCGGACTTCAGGGTCTTCAGTGATGATGTCAGGAAGGCCTGCTAATTCTCCTACCACTTCGTCAGTGCCGACATTGGACCCTTGACGCACGATATCACTGAAACGTGCACGATCTTCATCGGTCGGGTATCCGGCAGGTCGTTCAGCAATGTTTCCGTCAATCTCTTTAAGTCCATAGCCTGTGTGATTCAGCACCACATCGACCATAATCTTGATTCCGCGTTCATGGGCTTCATCAATCAGTGAATGAAACTCTTCCATTGAACCGAAATGAGGATTGAGCTCGCCAAAATTGCTTGCCCAATATCCGTGATAGCCAAAATAAGGCTGGTCTTCTTCCCCTTTACGGACATCATACTTCACATTTTCCACAACCGGGCTGATCCAGACCGTATTCACACCAAGCTCATCCAGGTAATCCAGTTTTTCCGTGATCCCCTCAAAGTCACCGCCTTGATAAGTTCCGCGCTTAGACTTGTCATAGTTCAAACCATAAGGGTCATCATTTGACGCATCCCCATTAAAGAACCGGTCTGTCAGCATGAAATAAATGATGGACTCATCCCAGTCAAAATCATTTTCACCGACAGCCTGTCTCGTTTTCACTTCTACTTCAGCAGTTCCTTCATAAGGGTTTCCGTAATTGTCCACCACTGTTAAAGGAATCGTTTTCGTGCCTGCTGTCACGTTGTCATCTACTGCAATTGTCACTTCTTTCAGCGAAGGGTCGATCGCAAACTTTTCTGATCCTCCTAAAGAAGTAATGTTGGCAGTAATTTTAGAAACTTTAAGACCATCTGTCAGACCCTCAACATCCACAGATAAGACAGCATTTTCGTTATAGTCAATTGCTTTGGGTTCAACTGATCCTGATACAGTCAAGTCTCCTTTTTGAAAATCAATATAAGACTGTCCATCAACCGTATTGTAAGGATCACTTACTTCTGTAGTTTCACCGTCTTTTGTTACCAAAAAGGTATATGGCGTTTTACCATTCGGAATGTCTTCATATGAAACCACGAATCTCTCATTCTCAGGATCATATGTCATTTCCTTCGTTTCACCGTTGAACTTTAGTTCTACTTTTTCAATCGTATCCATCGCATCATTTGCAAACAGCTCTTTGTCACGATAGTAAAAAACAGCATCACCCTGATCGATGACCGGAGCCGATCCATCAGGAACGACCCGGATTTCCTCGACACCGCTTGTTATGTAGGCTTTGGTGATGGTGTCGTTTTTGTTCACCTTTATAAAACGGTCATTGAATTCTTTCTCCGCAGTATTCCAATCTTCTGTGCTGCGGAGTACAAATCCGAATTGTTCCGTTTCGGGAGCCAACGCGATATTCGCCGTTGCCACCCCATTTTCATACGAATCAAAATTAATTTGATCGTCCTGTACCCCTGTATTCCAGGCCCAGATATTCCAGCCATCATACTGCTGGTCTTCGCGGATGTACGTGAACCGTACTGTGCGATCCGCAGACTCAGTTGTGTCAAAATTTTCTTCTCCAGAACTGGCTGCTGTCACGGACTGAGCCGGTACGTATGGTAACCAAAGGCTCACTACCATCAGCAGGGTCATAAATACGGAGAATCTACGCTTTGTTTTTCTTCCCATAGTCCATTTTCCTCCCTATTGTTTTTAAATACATTTGTTTGTGAAAACGTTTGCACAAATATGCATAAAAAGAAGGTTAGCGCTCTCCAAAAATGAACCGATACAGCTTCTTTTCTACCAAAATGCAAACGCTTACAATTGTCTGTATTTTTAAATTTTACATGATATTTACAGGGGTTACAATATGACTAAAGACTCAAGGTACATAACCATCGCTCCAAAAGAAAAAACAGGACAACCCAATGCCCTGTTCACTCAATCTCTATTAAATGGCTCATCCGACAACTTTACCGATTCCGTCGGACAGTCTTCATAGGCTTCTTCTACATCTTCCATGTACTCTTCCGGTATGGGTGTGCTGCCCCGGTTGTTATCCAGCAGCACGAATGCCACTCCTTCTTCGTCATAATCGTATACTTCAGGGGATGATACACCGCAGGATCCGCAGGCGATGCAGGTTTCCTGGTCGATGATGGTGTATTTGGCCATAATCAATTAGTCTCCTTTCCTGGTGGAATGTATCGGACGTTTCATTTCGGTGCTTCCCTGATTCTTATCCAGAAATAATATTTTCTGGCCTTCCTCCTCATGGTCGTATACTTTAGGGGATGATAGACTGCGACACTTACATCCAGTGCAGGTTCCCTGGCCGGTGATCTTGTTTTTGCACATGTTCACTCAATCTCCCTTCTATTTTATACGGATCAGGCTTTGATGGCTTCTTTCGTTTCCGTCTTTCCCATCACACTTGTACTATGTAATGGCTGGACGCGTGCCGTTGGATCGACATACTGTTTGGCATGACTGACAGCGACTGGGGCTTCCCCGAAGCCTGTGGCGATGAGTTTGATTTTCCCTTGGTAGGTGGCGATATCTCCGACAGCAAAGATGCCTTTGATATTCGTCTCCATTTTGTAATCGACGACGATGGAGTTCTTCTCGATCTGAAGCTCCCAATCTTTGATGGGTCCGAGTGAGGAAATGAACCCGTAATTCACAAGTACATCATCCACATCAATGATTTCCGTGCACTCTTTCTTGGCGTGCTGCAGGACGGCATGGGTAATCATGGAGCCTTCCATTTCCAACTCCGTTACGTTGAAAGGCGTCATGACCTTGACACTTGAGTTCATCAGCTGCTGTACGCTATGCTCGTGAGCCCTGAATTTATCCCGTCGATGCACAAGGGTGACCTGCTCCGCAATCGGCTCCAGCATGTTCGCCCAATCCACAGCGGAATCACCGCCTCCGCAGACAAGCACCTTTCTTCCTTTGAAACAGCTTAGATCATTGACGAAGTAATGAAGGTTTTCATACTGCTCATCCACTTTTTCAATCCCAAGGGGACGAGGCTTGAATGCTCCTGCGCCTGCCGTCACGATAATCGTTTTGGTTTTGTGGACTTCCCCCTTACTTGTCGTTAAAAGAAACGACTGATCCTGAAGCCTTTCCACCTTCTCCACCGTCTGACCAAGGCTGACAGATGGGTTGAATTGATTGGCCTGTTCCAGTAAGCCGTCCACTAAATCCTTGGCAAGCACTTTCGGGAAACCGGCCACATCATAAATATATTTTTCAGGATATAAAGCCGAAAGCTGACCACCTAGCTGCGGCATACTTTCAATGATCCTCACGCTCATCTGTCGCATGCCTGCGTAGAATGCTGTAAATAATCCCGCCGGACCCCCGCCGATGATGGTGACATCAACACTCTGATCTTCACTCATATACGTAACCCCTTTCCTTAAACTCTTTCTACTTCTTCAATAAAAGAAGCAGGTCTGTCTCTACTGCTGCATTGCCTGGCAGGGAGCTGACGCCCACCGCACACCTAGCGTGTTTACCATTCTCACCAAATAACTCGACCAGCAGGTCCGATGAGCCGTTAATGACTTTTGGTACATCGGGAAAACCCGGCTCACAGCTGACATACCCGGTCACTTTCACAATCCGGTCGATCAAACTCAGACTCCCGATCACATCTTTCACAATCGCAAGCTGGTTGAGGGTCGTCAGCCTCGCAGCCTCATATCCTTCCTCGAGCGAAACATCCTCTCCGACCTTTCCTTTAAAAGGAAGGCTCCCGTTCCACTTACAGGTCACGCCGCTTACAAATAAAAATGGATCTGCCTGAACCGCCCCTAAGTAATGTCCCGACGGCTTGGGCTTATCCGGAAGAGATAACCCGATTGACTCAAGCCGCTCTTCAATTGACAGCGATTGTTTTTCCACATTTATCTTCCTTCCTGTAGGCTTGGTGTCGTCATAAGCAGACCGTTAAGAGGTTTTTAAGAGACCGTTATCTTTATTCTTGAATTTACAAGGTTTATGAGAGTAGTACACATTGAGGTTTGCCTGTTTATCGCAGAAAGAACAATGAACTCCTTCCGGTGCTTTGCGGATATGAGGGACGTCTAATAATTCAATCGCCTTCGTTACATGCTTTTTACATGTCCACATTTGCTTCACCTCTCCCGTTTAATATGCAAGCTATTTATTCACTGCTTCTTTTTTGATTTTATCCGGCTTTCTTTTCTTCACGACTTTGGTTGTTTCTTCATCCCAAGAAATCGTTACATCCCCATCCGTCACAAATGTCTGGCACCCCAGCCGGTACCCTTTTTCGAGCCACTCTTCCCCAAGTTTTCTCCGCTCCTGCACTTTCACGTTATCCAGATACTCCGCTCCATCCTCGATCTTGCATAGGCACGTCCCGCAAATGCCTCCCCCGCATTTGTTGGGAAGATCGCCATCATATCGTAAAGACATTCGCAATATATTTGAGTTTTCAGGTACTTCCAGTACTTTTCCACTTGTAGAGTAATTGATTTTAGGCATCGAGTATTCCTCCTTGATCCTTCTTGGTATACAATATACCATAAGTAAAATATTCTGACAACGATATTTTTAGTTATTTCTAATTTTTCTGAATAATTATTGATAAATAGAGAGTCGATTGATATACTTTTTGGTATACCAAAATCCAGCCATTCTAAATGAAAGCGAGGACTCTATCATGCAAAAAATAGGATTAATAGGGTATGGAGCGATCGGGAAAGATGTCGTCTCCTATATAAAAGAAGACAAAGTAACAGGGGCAAAAGTAGATGCGATCCTAGTACGCAACAAGGAACAATATGAAGAATTAGAGAATGAAAGATTCGCAGTTACTGACGATGAGGAATGGTTCTTTTCTTCCGGCCTGGATGTAATCATTGAATGTGCGGGCCATGAAGCAGTTTATCAGTATGCGGTCAAGGCTCTCTCATCCAGCAGTCATTTCATTACGGTGTCGGTTGGAGCCTTCTCTGACCATGAGCTTTACGATGAAGTGATGGAAGCAGCAAAGAAACATGAACGGAAATTGATCCTTCCTTCCGCTGCCATCGGCGGCCTCGACCGGATTGCAGCTTCTTCGATCAATGAACTGGAGGAAGTGAAGCTCATTACCCGGAAGCCTCCTGCCGCCTGGAAGGGGACCATTGCGGAAGAGAGTGTGGATTTGGATACGATCAGTGAAGAGCATACGATTTATGAAGGGACCGCACGCGAGTCCGCCAAACTGTTTCCCCAAAGCACAAACGTATCGGCAGCCCTCAGCATTGCCGGGGTGGGGTTTGACCGGACAAAGGTACAGGTTCTAGTCGACCCTGCAGTGACTCACAATACTCATCAAATCGTGGCCAAAGGGTACTTCGGAGAGGTGGAACTGACGATTCAGAACACGCCTTCAGCCGACAATCCAAAGTCCGGCTATATCGTCGCGATGAGCATTTGCAAAGCATTAAATAACTTGACATCCCCCGTCGTCATCGGGATCTAATTTCAATTTACCTCCATAAAAAAGACTGTGTCCCTTATCCAGACACAGTCTTTCTTCATTTCTTCTTCGCTTTTTCCTTTTGATTCTCAAGAAATTGAATATATGCTTTCTTCGAATTTTCAATATGAATCTTGGTCAAGTATTCAGCCATATCCGCTTCTTGATCCCTCACAGCTTTCATGATCTGGATATGTTCCCTGATGGATTCCTTTCTCCGTCCAGGGGTTTCATATCCCATATTGGCAGACATCTGAATATAGTCGGTCAGACCGGACAGGATGTCGAACAGCTTAGGGCTTTTCGCCGCTTTATAAAGAAGCAGGTTCATTTCGATGTGCTCGGTATCGCCACCATCGACTTCGTCCTTCTCCAAGACTTCAAGCTTTTCAATCTTTTCATTGAACTCCCCTGTGAGGGCGTCATCCATCTTCTGGGCAGCAAGCCGTGCCGCCAGTACTTCGAGTGAAGAAAGAATCGTGAATACTTCAATGACTTCCTTTTCAGAAATATTGGACACGATGACTCCCTTTCGAGGGACGGTTTTGACAAAGCCTTGCGACTCCAGACGGAATAACGCTTCACGGATCGGCGTCCGGCTGATATTCAATTGACTGGCGACTTCTCTTTCGATGAGGCGGTCGCCGGGTTTATATTCACCGCTCAGGATCAAGTCTTTTAAGTAAAGGTAGGCGCGTTCACGGATTGAAAGTAGTTCCTCTTCTTCCCACTTCATTGCATTATCTCCTTCTCCGATTTAAAATCGCTTTCTGTCTATTTTATCAAAGACTGTGGCATTTTCACATTATTAAGAAATATTTTGGTGTAAGGTATACCATTTAAGTATGCCAGTTCAATAAAAGCAACCCTGAACGCCGCTTTTGATTTCCGTGCAAGACTTCGCTTTCCGCGGGTAGCCCGTGAGCCTCCTCGCCGCTTGCGCTCCTGCGGGGTCTCACATTGGCTACTTTTCCCGCAGGAGTCTTCGTCTTGCACTCCAATCAAAAGCTAGATTCGTTATCATAAATTTTTCAATTTTTCTAGCCAGATCATCCTCTATAAAGCAAAAACGACCAAGCCGGAACTTGATCGTTTTACACTTCAATTCGATAGAAAAATCCCACCATACACCAATGCACAGAGGATGACGACGGCCGGATGGATCTTTAATTTTTTCATGACCAGGAATCCTGCTGCGGTCAGAATGATTAGTTGTAGTAGGCCGCTTTTTTCGAATGCGGTTAGGAAGAATTGGTATGCCAATACTCCGAGCAGGATGGCGATGACGGGCTGTACGGAGAGTGTCATCAGTTTGACCTGTGGCGAATCTTTGAAGAGATTCACGAATTTAAAAAGGATGATGACGGCGATCGCTGAAGGGAGGATGGTGGCTGCAAGAGCGATTACAACCCCAAATGTGCCCCCTACTTCATATCCGATAAAGCCGGCCATCTTTGTCGCCACCGGACCGGGGAGGACATTGGCGATGGCAAAGAGATCCCCGAATTCATTTAACGTCATCCATTCATAGCGGTTGACCACTTCATTTTGTATCAACGGAATGGTCGATGGCCCTCCGCCGTACCCGAGAAGATTCGATATGAAAAACGCCCAAAAAATATCCCAGTAAATCATACGCTCTTTTCCTTTCTTGGCTCGACATGCAATTCGTGTGATCGATCCTCGGCTCTCTTCTTATAGGTTGCAACAATGAAGGCACCCAGCAGACATGCCCCGATCATGATTCCCGGATGCAGATGCAGGAACTGGATCAGCACCAGAGAGGCGCCCCCCAGTCCGAGAGCAATCGGCATCCCGAGACCTTTCCGGGCTTTATCCGCAAATTTGTATGCCATTTCAAGGAGCATCACGCCGATGATCGGGGTCACTCCCTGCACCATGCCGCTGACAATCGGTGAAGTCCGGAATTTGTAGAGCAGTCCGAGCATGAAGAGCATCCCGAACAAGGACGGCAGGATATGGGCCAGGATCGCCACGGCTGCACCGACCCCGCCGCTGACCTTATAACCGATATACGCTGCCATTTTCGTGGCGATAGGCCCCGGAAGCGTGTTGGCGAGCGCGAGCGTCTGCCCGAACTCTTCTTCCGTCATCCATTCATACTTCTTCACGGCTTCATATTCAATGAGCGGGATGGTGGAGGGCCCTCCCCCATAGCCGGTCACCCCTGTTCTTGCAAATCCAATCGTAAGGTCCACATAAGATTTCATCTTGACTCCTTCTTTCTGTACATTATGATCAGGACCTTGTGAGGTATCGATTATTTCTTAATGTCTGCTTCTGTTACGACTTCATGATCCTGTAAATGGGACTGCAATGCCTGAAGGGCAGCTGTACCGACGGCCGTATCCTGTTCACCATTGCCTCCGCTGACACCGATTCCGCCAATGACTTCCCCGTCCACCACAATCGGGAAGCCGCCGACGAAGACCGCGAATTTACCAGGAAGCATCTGCTGGATACCGAATGCCTCGTTACCCGGCAGGACCGGTCCGTTCGGTTCCTTGTTGAATAGATGAGTGGAACGCTTGTGGCCGGCAGCCGTGAAGGCTTTCGCAATCGCGATTTCAGGACCCGTGATCCTCGCACCGTTCATCCGTTCAAGGGCAATCACATGCCCACCTTCATCGACAACGGCAATGGTTTCTAAAACATTGATTTCTTCAGATTTCTTTCTCGCTGCTTCGATGATCACTTTTGCTTCTTCCAGTTCAAGTCTCAGTATTTGTTTCATAACGGCATTTACCCCCAGAAAGATTTTAGTATCCTATATATATAGTTTTGATTTGAGTGAAAAAGTCCAGACCGGCTCTGCCCGATTCACGGAACGTTGAGGTACTTGATTTTTTGATACCTCCGAATGGGGCATTCATCAGGTTACCGGTCGTCGTCCTGTTCACCTTGACCGTGCCTGCTTTGATGTCCTTCGTAAAACGATGCGCAGTCTTCAGGTCATTGGTGACGATCGATGCCGACAATCCATACTCGACGCCATTGGCAATATCCAGCGCTTCTTTGTAGCTTTCCACTTCGATGACCGCGATGACTGGCCCGAAGATTTCTTCCTGGGCGATCCTCATCGACGGTGTCACATCAGAGAAGATGGCAGGGCTGACATAATACCCTTTTGAAAAATCGCCCTCGACCGCATGCTCGCCGCCGTACAACAGGGTTGCCCCTTCCTGTTTTCCGATTTCGATATAGTTCAACACATTCTTTAACTGTTTTTCACTCGCTAACGGGCAAATCGTGACTCCTTCTTCAAAACCGCTGCCCATCTTGAGTGTCTTTGTTTTTTCAATTAGTGCATTCAGGAATTTCTCTTTGACTTCTTTCATGACGATGACCCGGCTGGTCCCCGTGCATGCCTGACCGGTCAGATTGTAGCCGCCGTTGACCGTCAGCTTTGCCGCAAGCTCGATATCCGCATCCTCCATGACGATGAGAGGATTCTTCCCTCCAAGCTCCATCTGCGTCCTTGTATCGAAGGATACATTCCGGTGAATGCGTTCACCTGCACCGGTGGATCCCGTGAACGTCACGGCTTTCACCGCCGGATGGTCAACCAGGCTGTCACCGATTTCACTGGAGTGTCCCGTTACAAAATTCAGCACTCCAACAGGCAGTCCTGCGTGTACAAGAGCTTCTACCAATCGATAGGCAACCAGCGGCGTTTCAGACGAAGGCTTAAACACCAACGTATTACCTGTGATCAGTGCAGGCGCGATTTTTCTGGCAGGGATGGATAATGGGAAATTCCACGGCGTGATGACTGTGATGACCCCGAGCGGCTCCAGACGGGAGGAAACATCCATCTCCTGATCATCCTGCGGAAAGGTCTCTCCGCTGTGGCTCTGCCCTTCTACCGCATAGTACTTCAATGTTTGTGCAGATCTAAGCACTTCCCCGCGGGAAGCCCCGATCGGTTTTCCTTCTTCCCTCGTCAATTCTTCTGCAAATTGGTCGGCGTGATCGATCAAATATTCTGCCGCCTTATTTAGGATCGCCGCTCTCTTCGAAGGGGCAGTAGATGCCCAGGAATCGAAAGCCGCATCAGCCGAATCAATCGCACGTTTCACGTCTTCCTTCGTCGATGCCTGGAAAACACCGACCACTTCTTCTTTATTGGCCGGGTTGAGGCTGACGAATGTTTTTTCACTTGAAGAATCCTCCCATTGGCCATTGATGAGATTTTTATACAGCTCAGCTTTAGCTACTAGCACATGAAACATCCTTTCCTGTTTATTTCGGGTGATATGATGAACAAATGGCAGTTCCCCTCAAGGAAACTGCCACTTATTAATTTTTCATAGAGTTCTAAGTATTAAGCCTGAACGAGACTTCCGAGATCCTGTTCAAGGTACTCTCTCCACAAGCCGTCCATATACATGCGGCGCATCTTCGCACCGACGCGTACGATTTCCAGGCACTCCTGCTGAAGCTCAGGTGTATCAGCATGTTCCAAGACGATTTTGAATCCGCGCTCACCGTGAATTTCGTCAGATACGATGTGCAGGTCGAAGAACTCGATCTCTTCATCTGTGAAGCCATATTTTTCACGAAGGACAGGCGTTTGTTTACGATAGATATCAGGCACTTGTGATTCCAATCCAACAACCAGTGCTGCCGTCGCAACCACGAAATTCTCACGCGCAGCCACTGAGTAGCACCAGCTTTGCAGGCCTAGCGTTGTCGCCGCCATATTCTTTGGATCTCTTACTCTATCAGCTGTCGTACCGCACGCTTCTGCGAATCGGATCAGCAAGTCCGTATGGCGGTCAGCTGCAATTTCTTCCTCGTACATATTTTGCAATGTGAAGTCTTTCGCATCTTCGAACTTCGGATGATCCGGCGTGTTGTGATAGATATAAGAAAGATAGTTTGCGAATGGCCCTACATAGTGGTAATGGTTTTCAGCCCATCTTGCAAAGTGTTTTCTCTCTAGCTTTCCGTCTGCCCAAGCGACTGTAAAAGGAGCCTTTTGACTATGATTTCCTTTAATTGCTTCTTCCAGCTCTTTACGGAATTCATCTTTCGATAATAGATTTGTCATGATCAATCTCCTCCTAAAAAGTGTGCTTCACCTATCCTGCACATTGTATTGTGTATTTTGTATACCAAATAGTGTCGAAAAAACAACCATATCTTCCCTTCTCACTGACAGAGAAACATCCAAGAGATATAGTCTTTGAAAACGTTTATTTCTGATTCACTATTTGGTATACCATTGTCTTTATACTACCCTAAGAAAGTTTGTTTGTAAATATACTTTTCTGATTTTTTAAAAATTTCTAACTTCATAGCTTCTTACATGAACAGGATCGCGGCCAGCGTGGCAACCACCAGTCCCGTCATGACGGGTATGAAATTCTTTCTGGCAAGCTCCAGGACTGAAACTCCACAAAAGCCTGCAACGGCTACAAGTGATGACCAGGCGATCAACGTTCCTCCGCCCGTCCATACGGATCCCATCTGTCCGATGGCAGCAAGTGTACCGGGATCAATGCCTGCCGAGTTCGACATAGCCCCTGATAATGCACCAACCAACGGAAGTCCGGAGAACCCCGATCCATCCAATCCAGTGATGATCCCGACAATCAGGATACCGAATGCACTAAAGAAAGCGTTTTCAGGAATGGACGCTTGTGCAGACTGGACCAAATCGAAAAGGAATGCCGGCTTGGCAGCTTCTTCTCCCAATGATAGGATCGAACCCGTAAAATCCGAGCTTCCCAAGAAGAAGAACCCTGCAATCGGGATAACCGGCCCCATGGCACGAAACGCAAACACAAACCCGTCGGTGATGTGGTCGCCGATTTTATCGAGCGCATGAATCCTTCCAAAAGCAACGGAAGCTAAAATAAGTAGTACAGCGGCCACTCCGCCGATAAACGCAGCACCGTCTCCCCCAGCAAAAGTGCCCGCCTCACTGTTTCCAACCTTTGTGGAAAACATGAAGATCATGACCGCAAGCATAGACAAAGGGACGAGGACGGCAAACACTTTTCCCCATATTTCTTTTCTATGGCCAATGGTCACTTCGGATGCTGCAGACACTTCAGCTTCCACACTATCCTTGTCAGCCGTCATCGCATCCAATAGATCGACGGCATTCTGAGCTTCTTCACTATTTGGCTTGGCAATCGACTTATACATCATCGCATACGCGACTGCAACCGCCGTTACCCCTGTGATGAGGGACAAAATCATCGCCTTATCCGCAACCTGCACGGTTTCCATGCCCCCGGATGTAGCCGTCAGCATCGGTGCAATCTGCATGATGTAGTCAGAAGATAAAGCCATCCCCTGCCCTGCAATGGCCACAATCATCGCAGCACCCATCGCAGGAAGTCCTGCCCGCATCGCAGCCGGTACAAGCAGCGCACAAATGAGCGGAACAGCAGGTGTCGGCCAGAAAAATAATGAAATTACATACGTTACAACCATTAAGACAAAATAAGCAATATGCCCGTTTACCATGACTTTTTGAATCGGAATAATCATTTTCTGGTCCGCCCCGAGATCTTTCAGTGAGTTTAGAAGCGCAACCATAAGGGTAATGATCAAAAAGATGCTGAATAATTCTCTTGCTGCAACCAGATTGGCATTAAAGACCGCCATAAAGCCCCCGACGACGGAACCCTTATAGATACATGCAACGAGGAATGTCCCTACAATCGTCGGCAGTACAACCCCCCTGCGAAACAACATCGTGACAATGACAACAAGCGTAACCAGAGCATAAAGCCAGTGAGCAGCAGATAACTCCAAAAGCATTCACCCTTCCCCTTTTTTATCGCATTCTAATTCAGCAATTCAACTTCAATCCCCAATAATTCTCTTAACGATTCTGCTATATTCTCAGTTGCCTCTCTAACAATCTGTTCCCCGATTTCTCTCGTTGCTTTTGTAGCGTCTCCGATGCATCCATTCTTCGTCATTTCCTCATACCGGTAAAATCCTTGAATGGCCTTGCCTGGTCTCAATTGTTTATATCTCCCCCCTTCACAGAAATCTCCTGACGTGAGCTTGTCCGGCCTTACAAGATAAGGTGCCAAGTAAAGTGCTTCGGATACTTCACGCTCACAGCTGTGTCCGAATATTGGTGATTGGATGTATTGATTGATGGACTCTTTTGCAGAAGAGGTCGTCTTTGCATAATAGATGTCGACCTCTTCCTCCTGTGAAAGCACCGTGCTTGCCACACCCAAAGTTGACTGGTTCCCCCCATGAGCGTTAAGGAATAAGAATTTTTTAATCCCTTGATGTTTCAAGGACTGAACGATATCCCGCAAAATCGCGATCAACGTATCGGGCTTCAAAGATATCGTACCCGGGAAGTTCAGATGATGCGGGGATACGCCCATATTGATGGTCGGAGTGACCAGTACATACGGATACATGCGTTCTGCCAATTTCTTCGCCATTTCCGTCGCAAGGACGGCATCGCAGCTCTCAGCCATATGTGGACCGTGCTGTTCTTGGGCACCAACTGGTATGATCGCCATCTTCACCGTCTTTAGTGCTTCTTCTACTTCCTCCCACGTCATATTCGTTAATAGATAAGAATTCAATCTTCTCTCTCCTTACATAACTACGGTATTTTGTATACCGTACAATTTTAAAAAATTATCCCCTTGCCTCAGCTGCTTCCCTTTTCCTTTTCTTCACATCGATTCCTTCCTGGGTAAGCTCTATATCCGCCTTTATGCTTAACTGGCAAGTAAGACGATAGTTTTCCCCGACCAATTCCCCCAGCATTTTGTCCTCTTTCCAATTAGGTGGATCCAGATCATCCATTCCTTTCAGCACTTTGCATGTACACTTTGTGCACTTGCCCATCCCGCAGCCATATTTCAGCTTCGGAAACTGCTTGATACCAGCGAGGACAACCAGATTGGCACCATCTTTTACATCTTGTTCGATGATCTCCCCATCCACAAACAACTTAACATTTGGCATACATACACCCCTTATCGTGACATTTATCACAATTTTTTGAATTTTCTTCAGTATACCTTTGAATCTTAAAAAATGTAAACCCTTCCGTCAGCTTTTCTCACAAAAAAGCTTCTTCTCCACTCACTAAAATGCTTATGGATAAAGGGATTCCACCTCTTCAAATTTATAAAAAATAAAAAATTCTGAATACTCTATTGATTATTTCCAGGACTTGTTTTAGACTGTGAGTAACGATATTTGGTATACCAAATACAATTACTATGGATAGAGGAGTGGTTTTGAAGATGGAAAAGTATATCGTGCTGACCAATAAGGAGACCTTTCAAACCGTACTGGAGAATGACGGGTTTCAGCCTGTAGAAACCTATCATTTCTATTTTTTTGACAAATTGAAATCCACATACACAATCGCAAGAGTCCTGGATGATGATGCGAAAATCCAACTTTACGAAAAGTATGAAGGGAAAGAGTATATTAACCATATCCGGATGAAATTCTTCGAATCGTTTGAAACGATCCAAGGGGCACGCGAAGAACTGTACGAAATCGTCAAAGCAAATGGAAACAGTGAAGACTCGAAGCATTCAAAGCTGGTTAAGTCTGATGAGTTGGCTGTTTAATTTTGTTTTTGAGGTAGAGTGAGGAAAGAATCTTTCCTGGAAAACACTACTGAACACCGCTGTTGATTTCCGTGCAAGACTTCGCTTTCCGCGGACGGTTGTTGAGCCTCCTCGTCGCTGCGCTCCTGCGGGGTCTCACCTAACTCGCTTTTCCCGCAGGAGTCTTCGTCTTGCACTCCAATCAACAGCTGGAACGACTTATAACAGAAATAATCAAACCTAAAAAACACCTCCCTTTGTTGTACTGAAGGGAGGTGTTCTATTTTCCATCATATCAACAACTGCAAGAAAATAAGATACAGCATGGCCAGGCTCAGAAAAGAAATCGTAAATACTGAATTCCAGTTCGAAACCTTGTAAGAGCTTGTCTTCACGATGGTGGACATGAGCCCGATTGTCGCATTGTACGGCCCCATCAAAAAGGCGGATACCGCTCCGGCAAGCATCGAAACCGTCAGGATATACGGCGAGATATCCAGGCTGTGAGGGTCAAGCGTTCCAGCGAGCAGTGCAAGAGCAACTGCTGGATGAAGCCCGATGAACGCCAGTGCCAATGGAATCAACGGAATGAATAAGACGAAGATTTCGATTCCGATAGTATTCTTAAATGACGTGATCCACCCATTCACCACATGGTCTGCCCCGGAGAATTCAATGGCCGAGATGAAAAAACCTGCTGAAAGAAAAATAAAGAACTGGTCTTTCATTTTCAACAAATGATTCTGATAATGCTCCACGAGTCCAGATGTAAAGCTCCCTGCTTGTCCTAAAAAGAGACACCATACGAATGCAAACGGGATGACCAGAAGCGATACCACAATCAGGAACGAAAGCGACAGCGAATGCTCCAGGATGGAGATCACGATATTGAAGAGGATTATGGCGATCAGGATATGGGACAGCTTCCCTGCTCCTCCGCTCTTTCCGCTCCCTGCCTCGATGGCAGCAGCCGTTTCATCAATTGCCGTGCTTGTCCCAAAAGAGGCGCGCTTCCGCTTCCTGTATCCGCCCGTGTACCAGTCTAGCAAAAGTCCCAAGACACTAAGAGGCAGCACATAAGGAAGCATCGCACCCCATTTCACCCCCGTCATATCAATGACAATCCCCACAATCGGGGTGACGGGCGCCCACATCAAAGGCATTGAAAATCCATGTGTGATGGCCCTGCTCATGAACCTCTCCCTATTTTCCAAGGGAAATCCATCCGCAGCGGGCCTGACCGAGAAATACGTCATCGGCAATGTAGCCAGGTTCATGAAAATGCTGAAAAAGTAAGATATCCCCGAGGTCAAGCTGTATAAGCTTGTGGAGGACCGGACCCGCCTGGAAATAAAGCCTTGAATATTCTCAGAATAATTCCCGAGCTTGATCGGCAGTGCAAGCAATGGAACCAGCGCAAACAGAGTCAGAAGATTAAGCATCGGACCGAAAGATAGAACGATATCCCCAATCCCTGCACCACTCCTCAACAACATAATCAGCCCAAGTGCAAGGAACACCCCTCCAATCAATCTGACAAACTTACTTACTTTCAAAATTGTCATACATACAATAACGAAACAAATAACAGAGATCAAAGGTGAAAGCTGAATTCCCTTGAAAAGTTCATTCAGCAAGTAAAGGACAATCGAAACACCTGATAATAGTTTAATCATAAAATCACCGCATTTTTTCTGATTATTCTATATATTAAACCTATTGAGAATGAAAATCAATTAGTTGGTATACATTATTTCGATAAAAAGTTGGAATTACAAAAATCAGTATGCACTTTCATGGTGTGTTAAAGGTTCACTGACCATACAAAAATCCTTTTATACCAATGTTTTATACGGATTATCTATATGGTTTCCATCATAAATGGTATACCAAATTAACTAATACGTTAATTTCAACTTAACTTTTTATAAAAATATAAGTATTTGGTATACCAAATTGTTGACTAATAAAAAAAGACCGCTTATAATCAAATTATTAAAACGTATTCATTAGGAGGGCTTCAGATGTTCCAATTCTTATTTGGTTCAAAACAGGCTTTAGAGAAAGCAAATCGTAAACTCTTGAGGCTGAAAAGGACATTAAAGTTTTAAAGATATAATATATACTAGGAAGGCTTTCTCATTTAGAGATTGATAAAAAGGCATCCATCCTTTCTCATTAGGTGTATGAATGCTTTTTTTGGGGGACAGGGGGAAAGGAACAGTGTCCCATTGTTCTTTTCCATTCAACATAAAAAAGCCTAGAGACATATTCTCCAGGCTTTTAATTATTTGTCGGTCACCCCTACTGGGACAATGAACCTGTCCCTCCGTCCCACTCATCTCTGATTGATTGGACATTTCGTTCCAGCAAGTTTTTTATATTCTCTTCCGCATCGCTTCTTTGCAGATGATTTGAGAAGTCATCTAAATGCTTCAGAGCTTGCTTTGTTCTTCCCTTATCATAATGGTGTTGTGCTTGCTTTAATTTGTTAACAAGTTGCTTTGCCGTGGCATATTCAAGGTCACCGTTCTCTTCCATGCCTTTGATTTGCGCAGTCAATGTGTTTGTTGAAACACCCACAACTATTTCCAATAAATTGGAAGTAACCATTTCTCCGTTATACATAACAGACGCACTGATTTCAGTTTTGCCTGCGTTTAGCGCAGTAACGCTTCCATCATTGATTTCTGCCACACTTGGATCACTGTTATTCCACTCAACCTCTGCACCGGCAAGGTCAACTTCTTGTCCGTTTGCCAATGTCACTTTAAGATCAAGCTCCTTCGTCTCTCCCTGATGAAGGCTGCGATCCTCTGCGGTCAGTTCTGCATTCTCCAATGCAACAGGCAGTTTCATCAAGTCTGCTCCCTTGGCATAATAGATATTTCCTTCTCTATCAATATCCATCAGGTTGACCGTATCCCCGATAAGCTGTTTACTCATCATCGTTTCAGGATCGATGACCGTCAATTTCCTTCCGACAGTAGTATACAGCATGCCTTGCTCATCCCATCTCATGAAGAATGGACGCCACTGACTGCCGCGGTGGACGCCGGTGTATAATTCCTTCTGCTTGATGATCTCCTTGGTATCAGCATCCATTGCAAATACGACGCTGTTTGCTTCTCCTTTTTCATTCACTCCATAGGCAGCACCCCATAGATTTCCGTCAGGGCCGAAGGATAGTTCCCCTATCATTTCAGGTGTTTTGATCCCTTCCACTTCCAGGTCGAATAACTCATACTCACCGGAAGCCGCGTCATACTCAAACATCCTTGCCTTTTCTTCGGTTGGATCGATGCCAAGTCCGCCTGCAGTGGTGGAACCTCCATATAACATTCCATCCTTGTAGGCGAGCCCGATGATACTTTGATTTTCAATGATATTCCGAATCGTGTTCCACTCACCCGTTTTCTCATCGAAAACAGTCAGTGCCCCGCCAAGTTTTCCATAATCAGCAATCGTTCCGGTGAATAACTTGTCATCACCCTCCGCAAAGGTGAACGGCCTGCTTTGGTCATCACCAATATCATGGATCATTTCAGGATTATCTCCGCTTCCTCCATCATTATAATTAAAAGGAACTTCAGGGTTATATTTGTAAATTTGTGCTCCACCGTATATCCCCATATAAACGTTCCCATTCATAAATCCGATGCCCTCGATCTGATGCGGGTTCCGTTCGCGCAGCAGATACGATTCAGTAGATGTATCGAATACTCCAAACGAACCTTGATATCCACCCATGTACACTTTTTCATCCGGGCCGATTTCAAGACTCTGAATAGAGAGTCCCTGAAGCTCGACATCAGGATAAATGACCTTCAAGTTGTTTGTCTCCGGATCATAGGTGGAGTACTCGATTTGATGATGAAGAATCGACAGAACCTGTTTTCCTTCATCATTCGTCGTCCATTCGTATGCCTTGACCGGTGAGGAAGGCAATGTGACCTTTGGCTCCACCGGCTGTGTTTCATCCGTATCCATGTCATAAGTCCACAGCTCGCTTGTGCGCTTATCCTTGAAATAGATCAAGCTGTCATCATAAGGCGAAGGAGGTGAAATCAACCCATCGTAGGCGGACTCATCTTCCCAGCTCATTTCATGAACCACTTCTCCTGTATTCACATCCAGCACCAGCAAGCTTGTACCATATGCAACAAATAGCCGGTCTCCGTACTCCCAGACATTTGAGACTGAGGTACTGGTACCTGTAATCGGCAAGTCGATTTCTTCTTTTTCTCCCGTTTCACGATTCATTTTCATCAAGTATGCGGTCGTGCCGATTCCTATATAGAGGTTCTCATCCGTTACGCCCAATCCCCTTGCATAGTTCTGTTCTTCATGGAACCGCCCGAGATCCGTCAAAGTGTCTGACTCGATATCATATTCGAATACTTTTGCATTCGGGTAGGTTGCTCCGTAGATTTTTCCATCCTCTGTAGCATCCAGCTGCCAGATCCAGTTGTCGGAAGGACTTTGCCCAACTTCCTCCAGTTTCTGTTCGTCCACCAGGTACCTGTACAAAATGCCGTTGTATGTACCGGCAAAATACACATTCCCATCCGAACCGATCGTCATCCCCCATACAACATCGCTGCCGGGAAGTTCGTGGGAGAAAATCTTTTCCCCCGTTTCTGCATCATTGGCGTAAAAAGTGGCCGGGGACCCATTTGTCGCATAGTAGACTTCCCCGTCGCCAACGGCCGCTCCCTGTGTTTTGGCCGCTAATGCTGATGGTCCAAGATTAATCGGATCACCGTATTCGAATGGCAGCTCCAACTGCTCGTTGGATTTTTCATAGAGTTTAATATCGTCATAATATCCTTTCGTTTTCGTTTTACTCGTTTGGTAGATAAATATCTTCACCCCGACAGCCCCTGCTGGAGCATTTGCTTCCACAGTTACCTCCTGCCACTCATTCAGTTTCAGCCCTTCAAAATATTTCGGACTGTCACTGAAATTCTTACCTTCAGCATTGTACCAGCGAAGCCAGATTCCAGGATTCCCCGTTACAAGTTCATCTACATATAACTGAGCTGAAAGCTTATATTGGTTACCTTCTGTCACTTCAACCGCTTGACTGAATAGGCCTACAACTCCAGAGTTATCAAGCTTAAGGCTTCGTTCCCCCTCATATGACTTTTCATCTGTCACGCTCATCCCTTCTTTATATCCCCCGCTCCAGAATACCCATGATGGAATATTCTTGTCAGATGCAGGGACTGCTTCAAAATCACCATTTTCCACTTGAAGCTCTTCCCAACCAGCATCTGCCGATACCCCCGTTTGTAACGGCGGCCACAATGACATGAACAATAGAATTGAAAGTAAGACTGATACTACACTCAGGATTTTTTTACTCATTCCGATTCTCCCTCCTATTTTTCGAATGTATGTGACAAGAACGGACCTCCTTTTCATTAATTAGATTTACAATAAATTACTTCTTTTAAAGCCATCATTAATCCTTTGATCATTCATTTCTACTCTCTTAAAAGACATCAAATAGGAATAAATACCCAATCCCAATCCCATTCCTACTTTCCTTTTTACAAACAAAAAAATGAGCAAGCATACGATTTCAGCTCACTCATTTCTCATAAACGATTTCCCCATTGACGATGGTCATTTCTACTGACAATTCTTTATTTAGCACAACAAAATCAGCATTGTACCCTTCCTTGATCCTTCCTTTTCCATCCTCCTTCCCGATGGATTTAAGCGGGCCGCAACTTGCCATATAAACAGCATCCTCCAGTTGAATGCCGCAATGCTCAACCGCATATTTCACTCCTTTGTCGAGCGTAATTGCACTCCCTGCCAGCGTACCGCCCTTCAACGTCACCTTGTGACCGGTTACGATCAGATCCTTTCCGCGATAAAAATATTCACCGTCTTCTAAATCGTTATAACCTGTACAATCTGATACGAGCATCATTTTCTCCCTGCCTTTGACTTTTAACAAAAGCCCGATCATATCAGCATGAACGTGATGACCGTCTGCAATGACTTCACAGGACAGTTCATCAAAATAAAGGGCGGCGGCGGCCGCTCCGGGTTGCCGGTGATGGATCGGACTCATGGCGTTGAACGTATGGGTGGTCTGTGTCAAACCGTACTTTATCGCTTCTCTAATTTCGTCAAGGGCTGCATTTGTATGCCCTGCAGAAAGACAGATCCCTTTTGAACGGAGTCTTGCAATTAGGGAATGATCCCCTACTTCTTCAGGTGCGAGTGTGATGATCGAAATGATGTCGGAGAAAGGAATGAGAATTTGTTCCACATCCTCAACTGTAAAATTGCGGATGAGCGACTTTTGCTGGGCCCCCGGGTATTTGGGGCTGATCCACGGGCCCTCTACATGAACACCAAGCAGCTGGGCACCAGAGGAAGGGGACCCCTTGAACCCTTGGGCGGACTC
Source organism: Rossellomorea sp. ABR4_012 (assembly GCF_056159545.1). NCBI lineage: Bacteria > Bacillati > Bacillota > Bacilli > Caryophanales > Bacillaceae > Rossellomorea > Rossellomorea sp. ABR4_012. The sequence continues at coordinate 798,058 of NZ_JBSWVK010000001.1, read as the reverse complement.
CATGAAATTGATAAGTTCAGGCGGTTCAGCTGTCCTCGAAGTAGCCAGAAAAGAAGTGACTCCAAAACGGGGAAGCTGATTGGCGATCTCGTTAAAGGCCTCACGAGAATCCATAAAGTCGAAGCCGCTGACACCGTGGATATGAAGGTCGACAAAGCCCGGACAGATTACCCCCTTGGTTTCATACACTATTGCACCTGTGGAGGGTGGGGCGTCTCCGACAAACGTGATTTTCCCATTTAAAATCCCGACCATTTTGTTTTGATGTCTTTGCCCTTCTGTAATGAGGTCACCTTTCAAATAAAACATACCAAGTTCCTCCCTTTTAAAATGGGTCAACGGACCTGTCCCCTTACCCCTTTCCCATTTAAAGATGAACAGTCTTTTTTGAATCACTTGATTTGTATGCTGCAAGTGCAGCTTCGAGTGCCTTGAGGCCATCGTATCCCGTGATGGAAGGCTCCCTTTTCTTTTCAACACAGTCTACAAAGTCTTTTATGAGTCCGTAATCCATGTCGTTCCCGTAGAAGACATGCTCCAAAGATTTGCTGCCGGTCTTAAAAAGTCTGATGTGTTCTTTGAAGGCATCGGCCCTGACAGTACGTTTCGTCCCGATCACCTCGATTGTCGCATCACCCCACACAGGGTATTCAGCAAACCTCGACCAGCTTGCGTCATGGGAGGCAATCACCCCATTCTCAAACTCAAGGGTCAGAATCCCGGCATCGTCAATCTCAATGTCATGGAAAAAGGAATCGACGACGGCGTGGACAGAGGAAATTTCCTTTCCAGAGTACCAGCGCATGATGTCCACCATATGAACGGTGTGATCCAGCACCGCCCCTCCCCCTGACTTCTCCGGATCGATGAACCACCCGCCGGGATTTTGTCCCCGGTTGGTCGTCCGGAAGGCCACAATGTCACCGAGTTCGCCATCATCGATCATATTCTTCAAGCGCATGATCGGGTTGCTGAATCTGACCGGGAAGGCAATCTGCAGGATCACCCCCTGCTCTTCACAGACGGCAATCATCTCTTCGGCATCTTCCATATTCGTGGCAATCGGTTTTTCACAAAGGATATGCTTTTTTGCTTTAGCCGCGTTCACGACCATTTCTTTATGGCGGCTGTTTTCACTGCAGATGATGACGGCGTCCATATCCGCAGCAAGGAAGTCCGCCTGATCCCGAAAGTACTTCGTGTGAAAGGTTACGGCAGCTTCTTTCCCACGCTTCTCATCGTCATCATAAACCCCAGCGATCTCTACATCCGGCAGTTTCATCAGACTGTCTGCATAGCTGTATGCATGCATGTGGGCAAAGCTCATCATTCCGATTTTCATAGATTGCCGCCCCCTCCTAAAAGAGTCTTATATGTTTCCAACTGCTCATAAAATCTCTCATCAGCCCTGCGCGACTTTTCAAGAATGTCATCAACAGAATAAACGAGCGGCAGACGGGTGTGGCCGTTAGGTTTGATAGGGGTCATTTCTTCACTGTCGAACTCGGCGATTGTTTTGATGCCGCTCCATTCAACTTCAATCCTTTCTTCCACTCCCCCGAATGTGTACTCTGCATGTACCATCTTCCCGCCGCCAAACCGAATCGTAAGAATGATATGTTGGGGAGTGACCTCACGATTCGTGGACCTTACACGGAGATCTTCAGGTTCACCGGCGATGGCTGACAGAACGAAAAGGTCCCCATATAGAACAGACTCACTGCCGTTTTCCGGGATAGTCCTCCTCAGCCTGAGGACCCCCTTGGCATCCCCGTCAGCTGAAATGACTTCTTTTATTCTCTGAAAAAATGGATAAAGCTCAAGATCAAAATAGACGTTTACGTTCTTCTTGCCGTTGTAAACCGCGGCTAATTCCACCGGAATAAACAGGTTATCCGCTTTTAATTTATCCACTGTCCCATTTCCATCTTCCCTGGAAAGGAGCACCGTCTCATCCTGTACGGCGCTCTGGTCAATCTTATCTAATTTCCCTATCACCGCATTCCTCATACGAAACCTCCTATCCCAACAGTTTTTTCAGGCGTCTGACGGCTTCTTCATTCGACTCTTTCGCATCATCATGCCCCTCATATTCAATCGAGAGCCATCCCCGATAATTCGAACCCTTCAACCCTTCTACAATATAGGCCAAATCAACCTGCCCATCTCCTGGCACGGTCCCAATCAACTCGACACCTTTTGTCGATTTGAACCCTTTCAACTCTTCATCTGCTTCTTTTACCCTGAAATCCTTAAAGTGCACATGCACGATATCTTGCTTTAATCTGTCGAAAGCATGCTGTGGCTCTTCGTGCACGAGCAAAAAGTTTCCTGTGTCAAAGGTTGACCTAACGAAAGGACTGTCCACCTTTTCAATGATTTCTTGAACCTGCCCACTCTTCCCGGCAAGAAGCCCGTGGTTTTCAATCGCTAAATAGACTTGATCTTTTTCCGCTTTTTCAGCACACTTTTTCAGTCCTTCCACAATCCAACTTTGACCCTCTTCATAAGTCAAGTCACCATGAAGGTCACCGCAGAATACACGTACGATGTTTGTACCGAGCTTCTTTGCGGTATCAATTCCTTCCAGGACCTTCTCAGCTTCTTTAGCACGTTCTTCTTCGGAATCTTTCACAAAATTGTTTGATACATCATAAGCGGATACGACCAGGCCGTTTTCCTTCAATGCTTGATTGACACGTTCTATTTCCTTTTCTCTGTCATCATCTTTCCAGTAAAAATCAAGCAGCTCGACACCATCCAAGGAAATTCGCTTGGCATAATCAATAAAATCAAGTATGGACCAATTTTCTTTTCTGATCGTCGATGCGAGACTGTACATGCTAACGCTGATCCTCATGGGAGATCCCTCCTTATTTCGTTATCTGCCTTGCAACGAAGGCGAGCCTTTTTTCTTCATGAAACCCGTTCATCTCATGAGTGAACTGAGGATAAACTTCTATTTCTCGTTCGTTTGTCTGCAGATGATTATAGGCTGCAAAAACGGTTGAAGGCGGCGTGACGCTGTCTTCCAATCCGACAGCCATCAAAGCCGGGCAGGTGATAGAATCGCAGAAATGGAGACTATCAATGTAGCTTAATGTCTTCTTCACCGTATCCTGAGTTTTGCCCTGGGGGTCATTCCACTTAAAATAGTTCACGATTTCCATATATGGTCCTTGAAGTGCAATGTCAAGCGCACGGTCGAAGTGGGTCATGAACGGCCAATCTGAAACAACATAATCGATACCATCCCTGAGACCCGCTGCAGCAAGCGCCAGCCCGCCTCCCTGTGAGGAACCCATCACCCCAAATGATGATGGGGCAACAAGCGCCTCTTCCGATCGTGCCCATTGCAGCTGTACGATAAGATCCCGGTACACATTGGTATAATAATAGTTTTCATGAGAAAGGATACCGTTCAGCATCCAGCCTGGAACCCTGCTCCCGTTTTCGTACCTTGCATAATCAGGGGAAGACCCCTGACCGCGCACATCAAATGAATAGACAGCCACACCGAGCGCTGTCCATTTTAAGTAATCGGCCGCCAGTCCGCAGCTGCCTGTGTAGCCGTGGAAACAAACGATGACCGGGCATTCCTTCACTCCTGCCGGTTTGACGAAGATCCCGGTCAGAGGCGTTTCGTCCCAGCTTTCAAGTACGAGATCGGTCACTTCTACTGACGGTACGGGATACGGGCGCCTTGAAGCCTTAACCGTTGGACGGAAAGACTTCACCTTATCTTTCTGCCTCGACCAGAATACTTGGAAATCTGATGGCCTTCCGAATAATCCAGGCAGATATTCACGTAATTGTTCAAGTGGAAAATCTCCGACGTTCCTACCCAAATGGAATCACCCCGCTTTCATTCATTAAAAGGCCATTCAAGCTCAAAGCCGTCTTCCCGCAGTCGTTGCTGGAACTTCTTTAATAGTGTCGGTTCTTCCCGGACTACTTGAGGATCTGCGCGATGTTCGATACAAAAGGCAGCGAGGGCCCCGCACGCCTCCCCGATATTCCATTCGACCGGATGCAGCCTGAAACAGCCGTTTGTAATATGGGTAGTCCCGATATTTTTACATCCTGCGAGGAGGTTATCAGCATCTTTTGGGATAAGCGCGCCCATCGGGATATAAAACGGGAGGGCATTGATATCGAGATAATTCCTGCCGGCCATGCTCGGATGCAGGTCGATGCTGTAAGATCCTATTCCGACCCGGTCAACGAACTTCTTGCCTGCCGGTCCATCATTGAAGTCCGGGGACACATCCTGCTCGACGACTGTATACTCGGCTTTGATGCGTCTCGATTCTCTTATATAAGGGGCTTTTGCCAGTCCGTCCTCCGTCTCGAATAAGTCTTTCCTCAATTTCAGTCCCGGGTATCCTTTTCCTCCGTCTGGCCTCGGTGCCTCCGTCTGGAGCCAATAAAGGAGCGAGAGGCTTAGCTGTTTCCCTTGATACAGATTCTTTTCTTTCTCACCCTCCGGCACCTCGTAGATATTCCCGAGAAAGTAATCATTTTGCGGCCAGTTCATCAATGTGACATCCCCAATGCCAGACGCCAATCCACCAAATTGACTGCCATCAAAGATCCGCCGGTATTCCCAGAGCGGGAACCCTTCTTTTTCCCGGAACAGCGTATACTTCCTTTTTTCCTTGGTGATGGGGTGGGGTGCGAAGAAGCTGAGTAATTTATCCGGCCAGATATCAGGATGGAAATCCTTCCAGAACGAATACATTGCGGGTTCGGGGATTGTATGATCCTCACCATCCCGGTATTCCATCCCGAGGACATACGTGAAAGCCTGAATATCCAAAGGATCAGCTTCTTCCAAAGCATGCGGTTCACCGGTATCAGTCCTTGCCTCTGCACCGGTCACATAGTCCATTCCGGCAAGAGGCAGAATATCACCCGCTTCCGTCGCATCGATAAAATACTTCGCTGCCACTTCCCCCGTGACCCCTGCCTTCTCATTCAACAGCGTCATCGTGTGCAGCTTTTTTCCTTCTTTCGTTACAGAGCTCACCCTTGTATCGCGGAGAATTTGCAGACCGCCGGTCAATAGATGGGGCAGGAGCATTTCATTCAATACATGAAGGGTGACGCGCGGGTCATGACAGATATTGCTTACCAAACCGTTCCCGGGATTCAGTTTTTCTTTCTGTGGGGTAAGATTCATATTCTTCCGGTATGTTTCTCTTACTCTATTGCGATAGTTCCGGTACCTTTTTGTACAGCCGAATTCTTCGATCCAGCGATGTTCATCCGGCGGCACGCCCTGTGCGGTAACCTGGCCGCCTATCCAATCCGTCTCTTCGGTCATGATCACCTTCAGGCCTCTCGAGCAGGCTGCCATCGCTGCTGCACATCCGCCGAGTCCTCCTCCGGCAATGAGTAAATCAACGTTTTTATCATTTCTCATAGATACACTTCCTTACCAGTCCGCGCTGATTCGTATACAGCGTTAAGCATTTTCATGACCTGAACGCCATCCGATACGGGAGCGATGGTTTCTTTTCCTTCAAGACAGCATGAAACAAAATGATTGATTTCGTTATGGAAGGCTTTTGTGAAGTCAAACTTCAGGTCATCCACCTGGGGGGTGATGTTCAGTATCGTATTATGCTTCTCTGTAACGATCGCGAGTTCCGGCTCGATTTCTGCGCCTCCCTTATCCCCGAACAGCTTGACGTACAATTCATCCTTTTTAGCTTGTAATGTGAAGCTTACATCGACCAACAAGGACGCACCGTTTTCAAACCGGATGAGGGCATTCGTCAAATCTTCAACATCATTATGCACCGGATCATAATCAGCCGCCTGATAGAATGATAGATTCTCTATATGGCTTCTGTTGCCTAGTTTCTTATATGCATTCCCGCTTACAGATACAGGCTTCGGCTTCCCCATGAAGTACCAGCAGATATCGATCATATGGACCCCGAGATCGATCAGCGGACCACCGCCTGATTTCGTCCGGTCGCTGAACCAGCCGCCGGGATTGCCCAGCCTTCGAAGACACGATGTTTTCGCGTAATAGATTTCCCCGAGTTCCCCATGTTCCACGAATTTCTTCAAAATCTTGGCGTTGTCGCCGTGACGCCTTACGAACCCGACCTGCAGGATCTTCCCAGACGCTTCAACCGCTGCTTCCACCTCCAGTGCTTCTTCGACGGTCATGCATAAAGGCTTTTCAACCAGTACATGTTTCCCTGCATTCAGTGCGGATATGGCGATTTCTGAGTGTGAATTGTTCCAGGTACAGATGCTGACTGCATCGATTTCATCATTTTGAAGCAGCTCCCTGTAATCGCTGTACAATTGCGTTACTCCATACACCTTTCCTTTTTCTGTGAGCCTCGCCTCATTCAGATCACATAGAGCGACGATCTCCACCTCTTCATTTGCCATGTATGGCTTTATGTGAAATTCCGAAATGGAACCAGTCCCGATAACCCCTACTTTCAACATGCATCCTCTCTCCCCTCGTCGAGTTAATCGAATCGAATTTCTTTTTCCAGTGAAGAAGATTCATAGATTCCCAACAGTAATTTCAGCACTTCATATCCATCCTCCCCATCAATCAACGGACGAGAACCTGTTCGAATGCAATGGATAAAGTGGTCGATTTCATCCTTGAACGGTTCATTTTTCTCAAAAACAGGCTGATGCTTACTGAGAAGGCCATCCACTTCTGTAAAAATGGACAATGGGAATAAAGCGGCACCGCTCCTGTCTCCAAAGATTTCAATCGCGATTCCTTCATCCTGTTCGCCATTCACCGCCCAGGCAGTTTCCAATGAAAGGACGGCCCCGTTCCGGAAACGGATCCAGGCTGCACCAAAATCCTCTACATTGAAGGTACGACTGCTGTTTAATTGTTTGTTGCTCGATTTCCAGCTCGATACATATTTCGTTTCATAGTTCCCGAGACCTGCGATTGTTTTTCCTGTGATGCTTTGCACTTCCGGCCTGCCGATCAGCCACCATGCCAGATCCAGAACATGAACACCTATATCCATCAGTGCCCCGCCGCCGGCCAGTGACTTATTCGTGAACCACCCCTTTGGTGTTCCCCTGCGCCTGAAAAGCTTAGCTTTCACATAATAGACATTCCCGAAGGCACCCTTTGATGCATATGCTTTCAATATTTTTGCTTCATGACGAAAACGATGGGGCATACCGACCATCGTCAACACATTCATTTCTTTTGCAAGTTTTAAGTATTCTTCCACTTCTTTTAGATCCGTCCCAATCGGCTTTTCCATGAAAACATGGATCCCTTTTTCGGCAGCCTTCACGGCAATCGGGATATGGGTCATATTGGGTGTACAAATCATGACGGCATCCAAATCAGACTTCTCGAACATCTCTTCTGCATTTTGAAAAAACCGGGGGATATCATATCTTTGAGAGATGAGCCTCACCCGGTCAAGATCCACATCGGCCACTGCAGCCAGCGTAACATCGGGTGCAGCCTTCAAGTTTGGAATATGACTGGATTCCGCAATGGATCCAATTCCAATTAACCCAATGTGTAAATCACTTTTCATCCACACCACTCCTTAACTGTAGAAGTTGATTATTTTCGTCAATGTAGCAGATGGCTTATTCAAGAGCTCTTCATATGCAGCAGGTGCTTCACTTATTTCAACTTCATCCCGGATGAAAGGTCCCACATCGATTCGCCCTTCGCTCACCAGCCGGATATATTCACCCAGATTCCTTCCCTCCGTCCAACGGACAAAGCCGTATGGATAGTCGATGGCTTCCGCCTCATAAACCTTATCGTACCGGCCAGGACCACCGGCGCGCGAAATCAGGAGCTGTGCTTCTTTACTGAACATCAAGTTCCTAGGAAAGTCCGGCTCGATATCACCGACGATGACCACTTTCCCTTTGTTCCTTATCCACTCCAGGCTCTGGCCGGTCAATGGTGACTTCTTCCCTCCCGCACATAATAAAATTGCGTCTGCCCCTTCTCCATTTGTGCTTCGATCCAGTTCGGCTTTCATTTCTTCTGCCGTCGAAAATGCTTTAATACCAGGCATCCCCTTGATCATTTCCACCCGTTCATCGTGCAGGTCATATGTAATCACATGATAGGAAGCAGCATTGGCAATCTTCACGATCATCTGACCGAGCAGTCCCATTCCGACGATTACAACCGTTTCACCGAATTGCAGATTGGCTATTCTGAGCGCATGGATGGCAATCGCCCCTATCCCCCCAAGGGCTGCTTCTTTCGGCTTTACATTCTCAGGTACCTTTGCATAGAGCGTCTTGGGTACAAGAAGGGTATCGGCATGTTGGACATAAGGGGCACCGTAAACTGCTACAAGATCCCCTTTTTTCACATTTGTGATGCCGCTCCCCACTTCTTCAACCACCCCCATTGCACTATAGCCGAGCGTGATCGGGGTATCTTCACTGTTTTGAAGAATCGTTAACTCTGTACCAGGGGAAATCGCCGAATAAAGAGTGTTGACCAGGAGATAGGAAGGTTTTACTTCCGGCCGCTCCTCTTGTACGATTTCCACCTGTTTATTGCGGACTATTATTTTCCTCATCATCACTTTCCTCCCATTTCCTCTACAAAAATCTTTTCTAGTTACCCAGCCACCTTGCCAAGTTCTTTTCTACGAAAGAATCGTCATGCAAATGAGGATATGCTGCGTGAACACGGTTGATTTCATCCAGTTGACCGGGACTCAATACTTCCTTGTCAATCAGACACCATCGTCCTTTCATCAACCCCTGTGCAGCCAGGACCTGATTGATTCCCGCAATACTTCCCTTGAATTGATTCTTCGCATCAAAGAAGGCTCCGTTTGCATCGGTGATTTCATGAGCAAGGGTAAGCATTCGATCAGGAACACACTCGTGCGGTTTCAATTGTTTGATTTCATGGAACAATTCGACCGCCCGTTTCGTCCAGACCGACCAATGCCCCAGCAGGCCGCCGACAATCTTCTTCTCTTTCGCATCTCCATCAACATTGAATTTATAGGTCGTCAATAAATCATTGACGATGTTATCATCGTTTCCAGTGTAGAGGGCAATATCATCGCTCCGATTGGAATGGCAGACTGCCCTGACGACCTCAGTTGTCAAATACCTGTCGAACGGGGCGAGTTTGATGGCGTGAACATTCGGGATGTCTGCGAATGCTTCCCAAAACTCGTAGGATAATACCCTGCCCCCGACGGCCGGCTGCAGATAGAATCCGAATACCGGGATGATTTCAGCCACTTTTTTTGTGCGTTCCAGCAGCTGTTCCTCTGAATGATCCTGTAAGCCTCCCATACTCAGTAGCCCCAGGTCATAACCGGCTGCCATGCTGAATTCAGCTTCTTCAACCGCCTGATCAACCGGGCCGCAGATCCCCGCCACTTTTATGAAAGAATCAGGGACATTCGCTCTTTTCATCTCTTCGACAGCAATCTTCAATACCCTTTGATAAAGGTTAAACTTGGGATCTCGGATTTCAAATTGCGTGGTATGGACCCCGACGGCAAGTCCGCCGACTCCGGAATCGATATAATACTGTGTCAATGCGCGCTGGCTTTTTTCGTCCAGTTCCTTCCTTTCCGTTATCGCCAGGGGGTGCGCCGGGATGAATGCCCCTTCTTGTAATGATTTCTTGACCGCTGGATTCAACATCTAAAACGCTCCTTGCCGTTCTTGGAAATGTGTTGGTTTGTTATACGTATATCCGTCCTGCTCCACCCAATCTGCCGTCATGTCGATCATCTGCTGCATCGTGACTTTCGGATAACCGAATAACTTGTGTGCCTGTGAAGCATCATTCAACAGAGCTGTAGGCTGCTCCTCATTGACGAACACTGCCCGTTTCTTGAAACGTTTTGCAAAGGCTTCGGCCAGCCAGCGTACGGAGATCGTCTCTGGCCCCGTCACATTCAGGACTTTAGGTGGTGAATCGGTGTGCAGCAGGGACCGGATGGCATATTCGTTCGCATCCCCCTGCCAGATGACGTTGACATTTCCCATCGTCAAGTCGACCGGCTTTCCGTTGTATACCTGTCTTGCCACCTCAAGCAGAACCCCATATCGAAGATCGATTGCATAATTCAACCTGAACATCAGCACCGGTGTGTTGTTTTTATGGGAAAAGTAAGTGAGTACTCGTTCACGGCCCAGGCACGACTGGGCATACTCCCCGATCGGATTGACTGGCTGGTCTTCTGCACAATGACTTTTGATCACGTCCGTCAGCGGATAAACATTGCCTGTTGAAAATGCCACGATACGGGATTCCAGAAATTTCTCAGCGAACCTTCCCGGCAGATAAGCGTTCATGGCCCAAGTAAAGTGCTCATTCCCTACGGTTCCAAACTTATTTCCAGCCATATAGATGATGTTTTTCACCTCAGGCAAAGCCTGCAGATCTTCCTCCTTCAATAAATCGGCTGAGATTGTATGAATACCGAACGCATTCAATTCGTTTCTCAAGTCAGGCGTTGAAAATCTCGATACACCATAAACCTTTTTATCCACCCCTGCCTTGTCAATCGCCCTTTTCGCCATTTTGGCCAATGTCGGACCCATCTTCCCACCTACTCCGACGACCATGATATCTCCGTCAAGCTTCCTTACATCTTCAATCAGCGCTTGTGAAGGCTCTGTCATAAAAACCTCTAATTCATCAATCGTTTTCATCAAACCACTCTCCTAAACTGTAAGATTGAACTTTCAGAAAATTACTTACCAACATCTTATGAATCCGGTTATTAAAAGACAAGTCTTTAAATGGTCTTTAAAGTGGGGAGACATGAATAATTCCCGCAATAGATTTTTGACAATTCTGATAATTAAACGTATCATTGGATAAAAAGACATGTCTATAATGTGACGCATTGGGGGGAGCAAGTTGAGAAGCAAAAAAACCATTCATGATAACTCTGAAATCAATATAGGGATCATCGGTCCAGAAGAGCTTGTCGATCAAACGAAAGAGACATTGAAATCATTCCCGAATTTCAAGCCCTATTTCTCCGTCATCAAACCTGGAAGCATCATTGCTGAAGCCGCAAAAGACTTAATGTACGATGTGGATGTCCTCATGTTCACCGAGTATCATCTATACAATCTCGCGAAACAATTCCTGGATTTTCCCATCCCTGTTCATCATGTCCCGTTAATGGGGACCGGATTATACAGATCTCTCTTTCTGATTAAAAGCAGCCATGGACTGAAGAACCTATCGATTGATACCATCGAAAAGAAATATGTTGAAAAAATACTGGTCGAACTTGGGGAAGAATACTACGAACTAAGGGTATTCCAGAAGCATTCCAACCCGCCCTTGATCAGTGACATCGTCAATTTCCATGTAGAAAATCATGAAATACAGGGTTCCATCGCACTTACCGGTATCCAGGAAGTTTCAAAGCGACTTTCTGAAATGAATATCCCTTGCGAATGGGTCACCCCGACCCAGCAGGACATGATCGTCTCCCTCGAGAGGGCCCTCCTCGCAACAGAAACACGCAGGAACAAGGAATCACAAATCGTATTTGGATTGATCAATGTAGATGATTTTAAAAAAATCACCGAGAAATATCATTCCGAACACGATGTACAATTATTAAAATTAAACATCCAGCAAATGCTGCTTGATTACATAAAACAATTGGATGGGCACTTGATCAACCTCGGTGGTGAGGAATACTCCTTCATCACGACCCGCGGCATCTTCGAACGGGAAACACGCGGATACAAATTCATCCCGCTTCTGCAGGAAACCAATCATGCCATGGGCATCACCTTGAGCATCGGGGTAGGCTTTGGATCGACCGCAGCCGAAGCAGGCAGCCATGCACGGCTTGCACTCAGGCAGGCTAAGGATTCGGGCGGGGATGTGTGCTATATTGTCCGGGAAAATAGAAGTGTCCTTGGTCCGGTTGATATCACGACAAATACCCAATACGAACGATACGATTTGGCGATTACGGATGCCGAGCTTCTCGACAGAGCCGAAAAAGCAGGGATGTCGGCCTCTTATATGACCAAATTGATGGCACGAGTTGAACGATACGGAATTGTCGATTACACGGCGCAGGAACTTGCATCGACCCTTAACATTACGGTAAGGAGCGCCCACCGGATCCTGTTGAAATGGATGGATGCCGAACTGGTGGACATCGTCGGCGAAGAGAAATTGACCCACAAAGGCAGGCCTCGCCGCATCTACAGGCTGAGTTTTACAATGGATGAAAAAGTATAATAGAAAAGCGGAGGCGGCTCGCTCAGAGGCGACAAGCATAAGACAGGGCAGCCATAAAGGCGATCTTTGCCTTTTTGGATGGCATGGCTTATGTCTCGAGCCTCTAGCCGCCGGAGCTGGACAATTCCCAAAGTGAATCTTACACTTTCTTACTATTCAGTCTGCCCACATCCACCTGCTTCTCTGAGACTTTACTTTCATTGGCTGCCTCGATAAAACGGATCACTTCAAGCGTTTCACTGATTTTGACTCTCGAAACTCCGTCTTTAAAGAAGTCGATGACCTGCTCCAGCAGACTTGCGTAAAATGGTTTAGAATCAGCACCAATGTCGACATACTCCGTCCCATTTTCAAAATGGACAAGAGCGCCGAATTGATGATTACCCAGCCGATTGCCCCTGACTGTCCCAAACCTTCCATCTTTCCATCGTCCGACAATGCAGTCTTGGGTATCATTCGAGCAGGCGCTTACTGCTTCCGCCCCTTCTCCCAAGATCGTGAAGAGCATTTCGATTGCATGGATCCCATACCAGAAATACCCCTGACCATCCTGAATATCCATTGGCCCGAAACAATCAGCCCCGATGATCCTCCCTTTATCTGAACGTGACAATACGTTTCTTAATCCCTCTGAAAAACGCAGAGCCGACGTACTCATAATCGGGGTGCCATATGTGTTTGACAAGGCAGCCATTTCCTCAGATTCTGCAGATGTTAAGCTAAAAGGTTTATCGATAAAAACCGGCTTCTTATAGACGATCAATCTTCGTAATTGCTCCAAATGGGTGCCGCCATCAACGGATTCAAGGAGGATAGCGTCGGTCCCTTCCGCAGTTTCCTCCAGCGTATTGACTATTTCAACCCCGTATCGACGAACCTCCTCTGTAATCCTTTCAATCCTATTGAAACTTAATACAAAGTTGGGTGAGCCGCCAGGGAAGGCTTTTATGACTTTCCCGCCGGAAACATGATGTTCCCCGCCTGAATCGTTCAATAACCGGGTAAAAACTGAGGCATGAGAGGTATCCAACCCGACCATGCCGATTCTGAGATCCTTCATTTAACTGGCACCCGCCTTTCCTCTGAGTATAGGAATCTACTTAAGTCCCGACATCTGGATCCCTTCAGTGAAATACCTCTGGAAGAACAAGAAAATCAAGAAGGTCGGGATGAATGACAGCGTCGAACCGGCCATTTCGATTCCAAAATTCCCTTCCTTACCGAGAATCGATGCCAACCCGACTGTCACCGGGAACATTTCTTCCCTCGTCATATAAATCAACGGCTGGAAAAGATCATTCCAGTTGGAGATGAAGGAAAACGTACCGACCGTCGCTACCACAGGAATCGATAACGGCAGGATCACCTTAAAGAACACCTTGATATCATTCGCCCCGTCGATGCGGGCAGCTTCTTCCAAGTCATTCGGGATGCTTTGAAGGAACTGGCGAACGAGGAAAACACCCATGATCCCCCAAAGCTCGGGGATGATCAATGCCCAATATGTGTTGATCCATCCGAAGTCTGCAAACATGATGTACTTTGGAATGATCAGCAATTGCTGCGGAATCATGATGACAGCCATGAATACCCAGAAAATGACCTCACGTCCAGGGAATTGCTTTTTTGCAAAAATGTATCCGAGGATCGCACAAAATAACATTTGGCTGAACACCGGAACAATCGTAATGACCACTGAGTTAAAAATCCATCTGACAAATAGTCCATTTCCAATCAAGTACGTGTAATTACTCAGGGTTGGATCCTCAGGTATCCAGAATAACGGATCCAATAATGCGTACTGCATATCTTTAAAAGAACCTAAAGCCATGATGATAAACGGCAAGAGGAAGCATAAAGCCAATATCGCTAAAGCGAAATATTTAATAACCTTTCCCATTGTTCAACCCCCTTTACTCCTGCGGTTAATAATACTTTGTTTCCTGACCCATATACTTTCGCTGAATGAGTGAGATGACCAAAATGATAAAGAATAACACGTAGGATAGAACTGCTGCGTAGCTTAAATTAAGCCCGCCGAAACCTTGCTGATATAAATAGAACACAATCGTCGTAGTCGCATAGTTCGGCCCGCCGCCCGTTAGAAGGAACGTGGAGTCGAAGATCTGGAACGAACCGATTGTCGTGATGATCGCAACGTAAAAATGAATCGGCTTCAACAGCGGGAATGTAATGGACCAGAAGATTCGGAACGGGGTGGCACCGTCGATTCTAGCCGATTCATACAGCTGTTTGTCGATCGATTGCAGGCCGGCGAAATAATAAATCATCGTACTCCCCGCCACTTTAAAAATACTCAATCCTGCAAGGACAATCAGTGCCTGGCCCGAGTCCGACAAAAACAACTGTGTATCAATACCGAATTGACTTAAGAGGTAGTTCACCATCCCTGATTCGGTCCCTCTGAAGAGCCATCCCCAAATTCCTGCGATGATGACAAATGATGTGACAACAGGAAGAAAGAAAATGCCTTTAAACAATCCTTTCAGCCATACCCCTGAATTGATGATCAATGCCAATATCAATCCCAGCGCCATGGTCGGAACGATATAATAAAGGGAGAAAAGGACCGTATTCCAGATTGCTTTCCATGCTAATTTATCTTCCAAAAACCTCATCCAGTGCTTAAGCCCGACAAATTCTGGGTCTCCGATGACTTTCCAATCCAAAAATGTTAAAACAAAACTGAACGCAAACGGGAATATTTGAAAAATCAAGAAATGAATTAATGTCGGGATCAGAAAAATGTACACGATGGCATTCCTGTCCCATTCACGCTTGATCCGTGTTTTCAAAGGTAATTTTTTATTTTTGACTTTCAGTTCACGCTTAACCGTTTCTGTGTTAATCAGTTTCATCACCTTCTTCTTTATGTAAGTTAGGAAACAGAGAGTACCAATCTCATAGAGACCAGTACTCTCTGTCTAACACACTATTGTTTAGCAAGTTCCGCCTTGATTGCTTCTGCAGCTGCATCCGCTGCTTCCTTCGGTGATTTCTCCCCTGCCATCATCGTTTGGACCTCTGCCTGGATCCCAGGCATGATGGAACGGCCGATCGGATGAATAACCCCTGGCTGCGCATACTGTGTATACTCAGAAAGCTGACTTAAATATTTCTGATCGTCGAAGATATCTTTCGCTGATTCACGAGTCGGGATATACTGAGTCAGCGTGTTAAACTTACGTTGGTTTTCAGCATTCGTCACCACTTTGATAAACTCAGCGGCTGCATCCGGGTTGTCAGTATTTGAAGGAACCACGAACATTCCGGTTGTACCATAAGTGGCCTGTTCTTTGTTTTTAAGCGGAGGAGCGATGACGAAATCCAATCCGCTCTTTTGAAGATTTGTCAAAGAAATCCCCGATCCTTGAACAGCAAGCATTTTCCCGCCGTTCCATAATGCATCGTGTTCCATTGCAGTAACTGAATCTTCCGGGATCCAGCCTTTTTCGTACATGTTATTGATGAATTCAAAAGCTTCAACACCAGCTTCATTGTTGATTTTCACTTCGTCATCCTGAGTGATGACCTCTCCGCCTGCTTGCCATAAGAATGGATATAAAGTACCGTTCATAGATCCTCCACCTTGATAGCTTAGTGCGTAGAACCCTTTGTCTTTCGCTTTTTTAGCCCATTCAGAGAATTCATCCCACGTTGCCGGAAGTTTTTCAGGATCTTCTCCAATCGCTTTAATGACTTCCTTATTGTAGAAAAGCGTATAAGCTTCCTGCAGGATTGGAAGACCATATGTTTTGTCCTTCCATTTCGTCGAAAGCACTGCGGTATCAACAAAATCATCCATGTCATTATCCTTCAGGTATGAATCCAGCTCCAGAAGCATTCCTGCATTCGCATATTGAGGCATTTGGTCAGGGATGGCATAAAAGACATCCGGACCATTATTTGCAGCTAAGGCTGTAAGAACCTTCTGATCACGGTTTGCCCAAGGAATGGTTTCGATTTTAACGTCCACATCAAATTTTTCCTGGTAGGAAGCTATGATTTCATCCCACATCTTTTTCTCTGCATCTGCATCACCCGTATATGGATGGACCCATACGGTGATATCACCGGAAACTTCCCCTTCCCCAGCTTTTCCTCCTGTCTTTTCATCCTTCGAGCTGCACGCAGCCATCAGGATGAGCCCCATGACTAACACTAAGAGAAATGTCAATTTCTTCTTCATGAATGATCCCCTCTTCTTTTTTATTTTATTGCTTTGTTAAACATCGCTTCCTGTTTCAGTGCAAGACTTCGCTTTCCGCAGGTGAAGCCTGCCGATCTTTCATCCACCCCCCCTGGTAATTCTGCCAGCATGGTAAAGCGCTCTCATTTTCACGGATTGCTTTTGCAGAATGAAAAAGTCCTTCCATTACGAATCAGAATTGTAAAAATATTCATAACCTTTCTTCAAGTCTAATTCGTTTTTTTAAAAGAGACAAGTCTCTTAATTGTCTTTAATAAAATGAAGACGTACGATTTGAAAGGATTTTGAAAGTTACGAAAAATGATTGCAATCTTTTCCATGTGTGACGTATAGTAGTTCACAAAAGGGGTGGGAAAAGTGGGAGGATGGGAGCGATTCAATACAATCGTTTACGGAATGATGAAACTGGCATACCTTAACCTGTTGTGGATTTTATTCACCTTCATCGGACTGTTGTTCTTTGGATTTTTCCCTGCCACGACAGCGATGTTTACAGTCGTGAGGAAGTGGCTTCTTAAGGAAGAAAACGTTTCGGTATTCGCTGAGTTCTGGCATACATATAAGAAAGAATTTTTAAAGTCGAACGGATACGGACTTATCTTTATGGGAGTTGGTTATATCTTGTATTATGATTTCACTTTCATCGGTCTGAATAGCGGAAAACTGACCTTTCTGGTGCCGGTACTCGTGCTGATTCTGATCTGGTATATCATCACCCTGTTCTTTTTCTTTCCGGTTTATGTCCATTTTGACTTACCGTTTTTCAAGACATTAAAGCAAACATTGCTGGTCGCTTTGACTTCACCTCTTGAACTGATCCAAATCGCTGCGGCATGCGGAATTCTCTACGGGATAGTCACCCTTCTCCCCGGCATCATTCCATTATTCACAGGCAGTGTGTTATCCTTCGCCGTGATGTGGATCGGATTGAGGGCATTTGAAAAAGTCGAGAGAAGGAAATTGAACAACACGCACAATGAATCAGCATAATAGTGAATGTTGACCGTCACCGTTCGGGTGGCGTTTTTTTCTGTTTTTTTATAAGGTACTAAAATCCCTTCTCTCTCAAAACATAACAGGCCATTTTACCCATCTAACATTACGACTATTTAAAGACTTGTTTCACAAGTTCTAAATCTATAAAAATAGGAATAACAGCATATGAAACTTTCACAAGGAACAGGCATTGACCATCAAAGAAAGTTCTATCATAAGAGAAATAATTAGTGAGAAAGGCGGTGTAAAAAAACTACTATTCACTCAGGACTCAGTTTGAATCGAATTTTCAGAGGAGATGGGAGAATGAAGAAGAAAGTGAAAGTGTTTTGGTTTTTTTCATTGGCTTTAGTCATGATGATAGGTTCCATGTATACACCTGCAGAGACTGCCCATGCACAAGCAGCCAGCATCTTTGGGGATCCCGTCAATCTCGGTCATCACATTGAAAGTGTGGCCGTTTATGACTCTGCCTACGGAAAGGAAAACGGCCACGATGTCATGTATACGACAGCTTCCGGAAGTCCGGCCATTTTTCAGGTAGTGGACCTGGAAACGCAGGAAGTGCTGAGAACCTATCCTCTTGAAGGGACTGGTGCCGTATGGACACATATCACAGTTCCTAATGGGAACGTATATATCGGAGGAAACGGAACTTTATATGAATACTCCCCTGAGACACAGGAAGTTAAAAACCTGGGTGGAATCGGGGAAAGCGTAGTTTATGGCTTATCTTACGATGAAGATGGCCGTGTCTACTTCGGATCATTCCCGAACGCGAAAGCAGGGATGTATGACCCAAGTACAGGCGAAATGAGGGATTACGGAACCGTTGCCTCGGGCCAAAGCTATACCCGCTCAACTGCTTATCATGAAGGGTATTTATATCTAGGTGTCGGCGTTGACAACCGTCTCGTGAAGCTTGATGTGGAAACTGGTGATTATGAAACGATCGCCCTTCCTGACCACGTCACCCCGGGGTCGAGTGTATGGCAGATGGATGCGTTCGGTGACTATATTGTCGCCGGTGTAGGCGGCGGTGATAATTCGCTTCTGTTCTACAACACGAACACGAATCAATGGGATGATACTTACTATGAGAATAACAGGGGCCTCCGCCTCATCAAGGGACTCCCTGGCAGTAATAAGGCTTATTTCCAGCAGAGCGGCCGTATTATGGAGATTGATTACGACACACTACAAGCTACTGACACGGGTGTACGATTTGGCACATATATTCGTAATTCAACCTGGGTCGAGCTTGATGACGACCCAGATTTTCCAGGCTATTCACTTGTCACAATCCAGTTCGCCGGACAAGTGACATTCATGAACCTTGAAACGAAAAAAGTTAAAACGATTCAATACCCGGTAGTCGGGAATCCGATTCCGATTCAAACACTTGAAAAAGGACCGGACGGCAATATGTATATGAGCGGCTATCCGGGTGGAAAAGGAGCGGTCTACCGTACGGGTGAAGGCACTTCAGAAATGTTCACACTCGGTCAGGCAGAAGGAATGGCAGCCATTGGGGATAAGATGTACTTCGGGGTTTACCCTGGAGCCATCATCTATGAACTTGATACCACCCAGGCAGAACTTGAACGGCGTCAAATCTTTGATATCCCCCATCAAGACAGACCGTTCGAAATGGAGCCTGTGAATGATAAGCTTTATATCGGTACGATCCCTGATTACGGAAAACTAGGTGGATCACTGACGATCCTTGACCCTGCAGATCCAGAAAACGCTCAGGTATTTGAAAACGTCATCCATAATCAGGCGATTGTCGGTCTAGCTGAAAAAAACGGTAAGCTTTATGGCTCCACCACAATAGCTGGCGGCCTTGGGATCGATCCTACGGAAGAGGCAGCAAAAATCTTCGTCTGGGATCTGGAGAACAATGAGAAGGTCACTGAATTTATCCCTAACATCCCTGGACTAGACTACAGTCCACGCATGATCAGCGGGATGAGTGTCGGGCCGGACGGACTTTTATGGTCGGCTGCGGATGGAACGATCTTCGCCATGGATCCTGAGTCTTTGGAAGTGGTGAAAAGCAAGACCATTTATGAAGATGTGAAGCATTATGGGAGATGGCGCCCTATCCATATCCGCTGGGATGATCATGGCATCATGTATACGACTTTGGCGGGTAAACTGACGGCGATCGATCCTGATTCGCTTGACTTTGAAACACTCGGTTCGACAGAGCTTATGACTGTTGGAAGCGACGGGGATATCTACTATGTGGATGGAACGGACTTAATGAAAATCGAGGTATTGGAAAGCACACTGGAATCCGCGAAGGAACTCATCATCCAGGAAGGCCAAAACGGTGATTTGAAGAAACCTGTTGAGAAACAGCTGGTCAACTCACTGAAGCAGGCGATTCACTACCGCGATAAAGGCGATATGAGTGAAGCCAGGAGCTATCTTCAAAAGGCGCTGGATCACTTTAACGGTGCCAAGGAAGAAGATGTTGTGAATGACTTAAAGATTAAAATGGCTCTTAAAACCATCGACCTTTGATTTTGTAAAAAAACGGTTCGGTGCCTGGCACCGAACCGGTTTTTTCTAGATAGGTCATTTATCAACCCATATGGAACTTATCAACAATTTTAGGAGATTACCAACGATTATGGGCGTTTACCAACAATTTTCAGCATATATCAACAATTTTTCAAGTTTTCCAACAAAAAATTCAAGGATACCTACAATTCGACAAAATATCGCTTCCCTCAGACTCTCCCTCATCCATGACCAAATGTACTCCTCATCCGTGCTTCCGGATTGTCCTCGATATCCTCATTCCAATCCAGTACCTGACCTGATTTCACTAGAACCTCCCTCAACTCTTTATATTCCACATCCTGGACGGCATACCCATACTGAAAAGCCAGGCCCACCGCCGCTCCCGCCGACTGCCCAAGAATCATGAACACCGGTTCCATCCTTATGGAACCAAATGCAATATGGGAACTGGATAAACACACAGGCACCACCAGGTTCATACATTCCTCTACTTTCGGGCATACGGAACGATAGGAAACAGGATAAGGCGAAATCGGTATCTCGACGTCCCCTTCGTTCACGAACGCGCCCCCCATGACGACGCGCCTGCAGTGATGGGAATCCATCTGGTAGGAGGCGAGACCGATCGAATCATTCACAAATGTTTGCCCCAAGCAATTCCGATCGGTCATCACATAGTCCGATACCATCCTCCTGCTTTCCCTGATATACAGCTGGTGGGGCCAGTGACCGGTCTCCGTGAATTCATCTTTTGGAAGTCCCCATTCTGCCACCTCCTCCCGGATGGACACCGGAACCCTTTCATCGGTGCTCAAGAAATATAACAATCCGAGATTATAATTAACATGCTCATGAAAAATCGCTTCCCTTTTTTCATAGCTCCCATCCGGCCAGTCGTGATTCTTCCCGATCAAATCGGTTGATACCGCTCCATGATTATTCAAATCCGTTTTCCCATTCGGCAGCATAATATGGAGATTCATCGCATCCCAAACCCCTGCTTTTATATATCGTAGCAGCAATGTATAGCTGTCCGGGTCATATGACGGCGGCTTTGGAAACGGGATGCGATTTTCTGGATCTTTCGTCAAACAAATACGGAAGTTATACGCTTGAATCCGGTGGTCCCCACGGCCCTCTTCCTCAGAACCGGATTCAAGCTCTTCCACCCCCTGCAGCAGTCCGCTTTCTTTGTCGCCTTCTACCACATAGGGATCGATCCTCACTTCAAATCTATGATGCGGTTCACCAAACCTAACCCCATTGTAAGTCTCACCGTAAATCGAATTCGATTCGCGGCCAACCGTATAAGAGACACCAGCCTTTGACATGATATCCCCTTCATAGCTCGCATCCACGAAGTAGTCCCCTTCAAAGACACTTCCATTTTCCATGATGACCCTCTTAATCTCCTTATTCTCCATCTCTACTTTTTCAGGATGCTGACTATAGTAGACCGGGAGCCCATATTCAGCCAGCCAATTTTTAAAAACTGAGGCCGCTGCTTTCGGCTCGAATGTCCATTGTTCTTCTTGTCCATAGTAGTCTCCGATTCTCTTATAAAACTCCCTTGAAAGACCGCCTATCGCTCCTTTCGCACCGAAATCCGTCGCACCCAGCCCGCTGGCTGTGATCCCGCCGATGTGACGTCCGAATTCGACAATCGCAACTCTTAGCCCCATTTTCTTTGCCTGGATGGCGCAAGTTATTCCTGCCGGGGTGGCTCCGTATACAATTAAATCCTCTTTAACCAAATAAGGATTCTTCATTTTTGGAGAAGGTTTATAATATCGAAGATTACTGTAGTCCATCAGTGTCCCCTCCCATCCAAACCCGCTTACACTTTACAGCGGACTTTTTTACGTAATGGAAGTAAATGAGCATCATTTCTTCCGCAGAAAATGAATCGAAATTATCTTTGTTTTGAATGAGGAGTAATTCTTCGTTGACAGTAGGCGTATTCTTTTCAAGAAAGCCGATTATTTCATCCAGCAAGCTGACGATTTCCTGACTATACTGCCTCTCCTTCACTTTTTCAAGATCCACTACCCTTGCAGGGAATAACGGAACGTTCCATGCAGTATGCTTAGCCATGATGTTTTCTAATTCCAGTATGGTTGAGAAGTATTTCTCACCGAGTGTAATACGATAGGCATCCGCCAACACGCTGAATTCCTTCCCCCAGCAGAGCCCTGCAAACATGAAGTTGTTCAGCTGATGGATCCATTTCCATGGGTAGTCAGCGGTTTCTTCAGGTGAATGCGGCTTTATGTGACAAGGGACGACCAGATTCAGGATTCCGTCGACATTCAATTTCTTGTAATCTTCCATATCCACTTTCATCCTGTTAAGGAGAGGGGGGAATAGTTCACTTAACATAAAGTGGTCGCTGTAATATTCAAGTACTGTGAAGGACCTCTCCTTTTTCCCGGTTTCTGTTCTCCAATCCTGTAAGCTGGCCCCGGCGCGGACCTGTTCCCTGCTGGAGTGATGAATTGAATGGGAGTAATCCCTTCCCCAATATGCATATAAAACATCCGCTTCCCAGGAGGCCTCTGTTCCAGCGGTCCGTTCAAGCATATTCCACTCGAGCCCGGCGTTATACACGATGTGTTCCAGTTCGACACTCAAATTGTTTAGTGCTTCCTTTAATTTCTCCGTGAAGGCAATGTACTTTGGCATAAATTCAGCATTCTCGTCTTTATTGATTCCAACATCTTCAGGCCACAACGATACCCTCGAGACGACAGGGGACTCCTTGCAAATCTCATAAATCCTGTTTATGACGTCCTCCTGCAGATCTTCATCTTTCAAAAAATGTATCGCCTGATTTCCTTCTTCTTTCATCAAAAAAGACAGGCTATGTCCCCCAAGCGTGACATTCATACTACGCTTGAACAGTTCACCCTTAACATACTTTTTCACCTTATCCCATAGAAAAAAAGTGAAGAAGAACTCATTCAGCCCGTTTTTGACTCCCCAGTCAATCAGTCGGTTTATGTATTGGGGATCGTCCACCGTTTCGATGATATTGCCGCGTCTTTTGAATAAAGGCTCCTGCTGACAAGAAGCGTTTTCAGCAGGAGTTGGTCCATGTCTCTCCTCTGATAGATGGAACCAGTTATACCCTAATTTCTTCTCACAAAAATGATACACTCCGTATAATAAGGAACGCTCTTCTTTTCCAATAATCCATGCCTGTTCTTCTTGTTCAATAATCGCGAACCCGTCTTTTTTTAAGGAGCACGGTGTGGATGCCCATTCAGAAGAGTTATACTCCTTTTCAAGCATCAAGAATATGGCATTCTTTTGGCCACCTGGACGGAAGCCCCTCTTCACATCCGCCTCAATACCTGCATTCCTGAACAGCCTCCTGATCTCCTCCACTGCAAAAAGAGTGGTGACATGATCGCCGAAATATACAATTGATTTCATCCAAATCCTCCTTTCATATGGGTCATGAACCTGCCCCCTAGTCCCGCTGCATAAAATGGTACACGGCGCCTATCATCCCTGAGTGATTCTGGTATTTAGCAAGAACAAGTTCCGTGCGGTTATAAAAGTCCTCCTTTGTATACCTTCTTACCTCTTCTTTAATTTCCTTCAGGAACGCTTCTCCTCTCAGCGCGATCCCTCCTCCAATCACAACTTTTTCAGGATCGAATATATAGAGGAGATTCGAAACCCCAATAGCGAGATGCTTATAGAATTTTGCAACGGCTTTTTGAATATCAGGATCTCCCTGGTCATACGATTCAAAGATTTCTTTGCCTGTCCATTCACGTTCACCCTTATATTCTTTAGCCATCTTTATCAAACCTGGAAAGGAAGCAACTTTCTCAAACTGCTCCCCTTCAATCCTCATGTACCCCCATTCCCCTGCACTGAAGGTATGACCCGTGTAAAGCACACCATTGATGATGATCCCTCCACCGACACCCGTCCCGACTGTCAGCATGATGAAGTTGTCAGCCCCGTGATTACCGAGCCAATGCTCGCACAAAGCTGCGCAGTCCGCATCGTTCCTTGCTTCGACAGGCAAATTCAATTCCTCGGTGAGAAGCTTCTTCAATTCAACCCCTTTATAATCAGGAATATTATTACTCGCTCCCAGAATGACCCCTTTATCCACATCCACCCTGCCGGCGGTGCTGATGGCCACTCCTTCCGCTTCATACTTATCAAGCAGTCCCCGGCTCAGCCGGACCAGCTTCTGTACGATGGAAGGTCCGCCAAGATGTGCTTCCGTATCAGCAAGGAAACTTGCGACGACTCTCCCATCCTCACGCACAATCCCATACTTAATATGGGTACCTCCTATATCAAATGCGATGTATTGTTTCATATAATCCCTCCTTGAGATGGGGTGGGACGAGGGGACAGGTCCCTTGACCACTTATTTTGTAGAGGAACATGGGACCTGTCCCTATGCCCCTGCAGCTTATTTTAATTTTGAGACATCGCCCCCCCCTGTCACTATTCTTTGACCGCTCCTGCTGTGGTGTTGGCGGCAAGTTGTTTTTGGAAGACCAGGTAGATGATGATGACCGGGATGATGGACATGATGAGACCTGCATATAGTGCGCCCCAGTCGGTTTTGTACTGCATGACGAGCATGAGGTTCGCTACCGAGACCGGCAGGGTTTTCAGTTCCGGTGACTGGATCAGGATCAATGCCAGTACATATTCATTCCAGATTCCAACAACATTGAAAATGGCCGCCGAAATCAGCCCGGGCTTTGCCAAAGGCAGCATCACAGAGAAGAACGTCCTGTATGGACCCGCTCCATCCATGAGCGCCGCTTCCTCCAGCGATTTCGGCAGACTCCTGAAGAATGCAAACAGGATGAAAATCGTAAAGGGCAGAGAATAAGCCGTATACACGATCAACAACCCTAAATGATTGTTTAATAGATTCAACTTTGTCATCAACAAGAACAGCGGAACCATCGCCACAAACGTAGGAAACATCAATCCGCTGATGAAAAAGTAATAGACGAGCTTCATGCCCATGAAGACCTTCCTTGCCAGAATGTACGCGGGCATCGCTGAAAATAATACAATGAAGAAAACAGATAGAATCGTAAGGTAGATGCTGTTGATGAACCCCCGTCCAAGTCCTGCTTCCTCCCATGCATTTTGATAGTTTTCAACATGAGGGGGAATGGGAAGGGCGTATGGCTCCGTCAAAATACTGCTGGACGTTTTCAAGGAGTTCATGACCACCCACAGAGTCGGCAGGATAATGAGGGCCGTCCAGAACATGAGGATCACATGCTTCGACCAATCCGGCTTTTTCAATCGATCAATGTTCCTCATTGGAATCGCCTCCCATCGTTTTGATTGTGAAGATGCTGAAGATGAATGTCAGGATGAAAAAGATGACTCCGATTGCCGACGCATAGCCAAAGTTAAAATTGGAAAACGCCTGCTCATACATATACAGGGAAATCGGTTCAGTGGAACGATTCGGTCCTCCTGCTGTCATGAGCTGCGGCTCTTCGAACATCTTCAGGCTGTTTAAAATCAAGAATATGACGACCACTTTCACGACCGGACTCAGCATCGGGATGATGACTTTCAGGCTTTTCTGCACACGCGAAGCCCCATCGATATCAGCGGCCTCCAGCACCTCCTTCGGGATATTCGATATTCCCGCGATGAATAATAAGGTGTAAAATCCGATCGATGCCCACGTCTTTACCCAAACAATCGCCCAAAATGCCGTATCCGGATCCCCGAGCCATTCGTGTGCCAAGCCGTCGAGTCCGACCGTCCTCAGCACGATATTCAACAGCCCGTTGATTGGGTTGAAAATTGTCGCCCATAACAAGGCAATTGCGACTCCCGGCAATACAAACGGCATAAAGATATTTGATCGATAGAAGTTCGCCCATTTCGCACTTTTCGTCCCTGTAATCAAAAGCGCGAATAACAACGCTAAGAAAAGAATGATCGGAACCTGGACCACCGTGTATTTAAAGGTATTCACCAAAGAATTGATGAAATTTTCATCAGTCAAAAGCTTTGAATAGTTATCAAACCCGATCCATGTTTTGGCACCCGTCCCCCTCCACTGAAAAAAGCTCGTCGTCAATCCGGAAAGAATGGGATAAATCACAAAAATCCCATAAATCAGCATAGCCGGCAGCAGAAAGGAAAGAATAAACACTCGGTTTTGCATCTTAATATTCATAACCATTTGTCTCTCTTTCTTTATAGATGAAAAGGATGAACCCGAATAAAACGAAAGCGTCCTATTCGAGGCATCCTCTCAATCTATCTTTTATTTACGTATTTTCTTGCTCAGCTTTTGCTTTCAGCCTTTATTCATTTCCCCAATCGAACTTCACTTTATCGATACTGTCATCCTTGCGAACCTCTCCCGCTTTTTCTTCCGCATATTTCACGAATTCTTCAGGAGATACTTCACCATTCAGCAGCCCCTGGATTTTGTTCACGAGATTGTTGGCAAGTTCCGGGTAGGAATCATTGATGCTTGTAGGAAGATACGTTTTATTGTTAGAGTTGCTGATCACTTCCAGGGAACTTGAAAGCGGCTCGGACGTGATCTTGTCTTCCGTCCCTTTCACCGTACTTGCAAGTCCGCGTTCCATCATTTTATACACAGACTCTTTTGAAGACAGATATTTCAGGAAGTCCACAGCCAGTTCCTTATTCTTTGCTTTACTCGGGATATAGAAAGCACCGCCCCAGCCTGATGTAATAGGGGCAGCATTGTTTTCAAGATCCGACTGCCCTTCCCAGCCTGGCTGGTTCATTGCTCGCAGCTTGAAGTCCTCAGGAATGACGTCCTGCATTTCCCCTTCCAGCCACGTACCGGCTGTCACGAAGAGCGCTTTTCTTTGGAAAAATTGAGTCTGCGCATCTGTATGGGAAAGGGAGAGAGTGCCATCAAGTAGATAATCCTCTGGCTTTAATTTCGCTGTCTCTTCCGCCGCCTTCAAGAAGGCATCCGACTTCCACGCTCCTTCTTTCAGGTTGAACGCATCCTCCACCGCGCTCACCCCGCCAATTTTCTGAACCAAAGGCAGGTAGAATCCGTAGAAATAGTATCCAGGGTGCATCCCTTGCAGTGCGAAAAGGGAGATATCCTTTTCAGCTGCCTGCTTTTTTAAGCTTTCAAGATCATCCCATGTCTCAGGCAATTCCCATTTGTTGTCTTCAAAGAGTTTTTCATCATACCACCACAGATACCCGGCACCGAAAACAGTCGGGACCCCGTAAGTCTTGCCTTCTTTCTGCAGCTTGAACTGCTCCGGGATGAAGCTGTCTCTCCATGTCACATTCTCATCATCGTAGGAAGGCTTTTCCAGGTGCTCATCAAGCGCCATGATCTCACCCTGGCTGATGAGGCCTTGAATATCAACCTTGGCTCCCGGGTTCATGATGTCCGGTACATCTCCTGAAATGAATCGTGTCTGAAGCTGGGTATGAATATCAGGTGATGCGGTCACATTGATCTTGACCCCCGGATTCATTTCTTCATACTCCTTCGCACTCCTCTTCACCCAATCCGAGCCAAATCCACCTTCAAACATCATCAGGTTAACCTCGCCGCCTTCCTTACCCGATCCGCTTCCACTCCCATCCCCACCTGCAGAATTACTGCTACAAGCTCCTAATAATAAAACCAATACAAGAAAAACAGACAACCTTTTCAATGAAATCCCTCCTGATTTTTGGGTCGAGGGGTCAGGTCCCTTGACCCAATTCATTGAGACAGCGAACCTGTCCCTGTGTCCCTAATACATTTTGTCGAGTACTGCTTCTGCTGTTTTTTTAATGGATCCGAATGTTGGTTCTTTACGCTGCATTTCGATGGCTTTTGTAAGAATATCAAGCAGGTGAAGCTGCGCGATCTTTGAGGAGAAGGCGCCTCCCTGCAGAGGTGATTCCTTCGAAGCCGCCAGTAAGATGACATCCGCATATTTGGTGATCGGCGACCTTCCGTGGTTCGTGACACAGATCACCTTAGCTCCGTTTTCCTTGGCAATCCGCATCGTGTCCACGACATCCATCGTACTTCCCGAGGTGGAAATCCCGACGACGACATCCCCTTCTTGCACCAGACTAGCCTTCATGGCCATGACGTGAGAATCGGTTGAGCAGCTCACATTGAACCCCATCCTCATAAACCGATGCTCGGCATCCTGGGCGGTGAAACCGGAAGATCCGATTCCAAAGAAGCAGATCGACCTTGCTGCCGACAGGAAATCAATCGCCATTTGAAGGACTTCATCCTGGAAAAGCTCAAGCGTATCAGTGAGTGTCTTCGTATTCTGCCCTGTGATTTTTGCTGCAACGACACCAAGTGGATCAGCGTCTGCAATTTCCCGGTCCATCTTTTCCGCAGGAGCTGCCTGGCTTTGAGCGATCGCCAACTTGAAATCCTGATATCCCTTATAATTCAATTTCCGGCAGAAACGGAGAACGGTCGTCTCACCAACACCTACTTTTTCCGCCAGGTCTGTCACCGTTAAATAAACAGCTTCTTCTGTTTGATTCATGACGTAGTCCGCTACCTTCTGTTCGGACTTGGTCATTGATCTGTAATGGCTTGATATCAAGACCATCGGACTGGATTTGCTGATTGTGATCATATCCACTTCCACCTCCACTCAAGTCTTTTTCGTCCCGGAACCGTCTTTTATTTTTTCAACAAAACGGGCGGTGATGACTTCCGGCCTCGTAATTGCCGTGCCGACGACAACCGCGTGTGCTCCTCGCGTGAATGCTTCTGCCGCCTGTTCTGGTGTATGGATTTTCCCTTCTGCAATGACGGTGAATTCTTTTGCTAATTCGGTGATAAGGTCAAAATCGACCTCTGTTGAGTGACGGCTGTATGCGGTGTACCCTGACAACGTCGTGGAAATAAAATCGCAGCCTGCTTCCATCGCAGCCAATCCTTCTTCTGCCGTCGAAATATCACCCATGATCAGACAGTCACTGCGTCTTCTTACATACTGAATCAATTCTTCCAGCCTCACCCCTCCAGGACGCTTTCTCTGAGTGGCATCCATGGCAATGACTTCAGCCCCGGTTTCCAACAGCTCGTTAACCTCTTTCAAAGTCGGGGTGATATAGATGTCGCTGTCAGCGTAATCCTGTTTGATAATCCCGATGACAGGGAGATTCACCACCTTTTTTATCGCGATGATATCCTCCTTGCCGTTCGCCCGGATCGCAGCCGCGCCGCCTTCTTTTGCCGCCACGCTCATCCTCGCCATCATATCAGCCCCGAACAATGGGTCACCGGGATAGGCCTGCGTTGAAACGATTAATTGATGTTTAATTAGATTCAAGAATTCCTCTTTTTTCATAGTGACTCCCTGCTTTTAGATTTATGGTTTTGTAGTGGCAAGAATTTTTTATTTTTATAAAAATAGTGAAAAAATCCTCCAGCCTCATGCATGCATAATGAATCATCTTCCCCGGTGAAAAGATGCAAGTCTTTCCTCAAGCAATCCCATATACAACCCGGAAGTCACCTCGGCAACCGTCCATCCGGATTCAATCGCCCACGGCCCCCATCCACTGTCAGCCGGAGAGCCGAACACTTCTTTCCTCGTGATATCATAAGCCCTTGCCCAGGCTCCGTTTATTTGCGGATTCTCGCTCTTAATCTGTGCCCCTGCAAAAAACCAGGCTGACGCTTGCCACAACTCCTTGAAATGTTCGTCCCCTGTGATCCACCAGGATTGGATAAATGCCATCGGCAGCCAGTTATTCGAATACAGGAGATCGATGACTGGATCGCCGTTTTTCGTGAGAAGTGAACTTTCCCCTTCCCCCATATCGTTCCGCATACTTGCTTTATAGTCTGTGTCCCATTCCAGGAAGCCGCCGTCGGGATGCATTCTTTCCATCAAATTTGAAGTCACCCGGTATAACCAGGCTTTATGCTCATCATCATTCGTCACCCAATAGAGCCAGGACAGAGGTAAGATCAACCGGCAGTATTCCTGCGTCTCACTCTGCTCGCGCGTCGTATCCGGATACGCTTTCATTATTGTGGTCAATCCCATAATGGCCGTCGTCTTGAACTCTTCAATACTGGTTAACTTGTAAGCTAAAAGAAGGGCTGCATGGTAGTAGGCATTGTAATGAGCGCTTGGCAGGTCAGCGGTAGTTTCTCTCAGCTCCTTGATTTTTTCAGATGTAAGATCGAGATTGTCTGTCCGGAAGACCCGTGTGCCATCGGTGCCGGTTGTGCTGACTAGGAACTTCAATGCCTGAATACAGTGATCCAGATGAACATCCGTTTTAAGGTACAGGCATTTCAGCAGTTGCGGGATAATCGCCCGCGCAACATCATCTTGATAGCAGACTCCCCAGGCTTCATGCGTCCAGCGCATCATGCCGGATAAATGATTATCCTCTTCGCATAAGTAGTTTTCAAAAATAAAATCAGTCAGGTTATTCGAGATTAAGAGACTCTTCTGAGTGCCAGTGTACAAATAATCCAATAGGTAAGACAGTGAGATTTCACCAATGCAGTCAGCCCTGAGAATGGTGCTGATCCGCTGGGTACCGTCCGGATAGATTTCTGTTCCGAGCCCTTCAATGGCTCCTCCCTTACCATCATCCATCAAGATAGAGGCTTTACTAAACCATTCCATCGATTGTTGCGTGGTCGTCTTGATCTGATTTTCTATAGGCGGATGTTGAGATGAGATTTGAGTTTCATAGGATGGGTGATAATCTTGCAGGGATATAGGTTCATCGATGAGCCAGCCCGTGATGAATTCGATGATTTTCTTGATGTCGGACAAAGGGGCATAGCGGGCTTTTCTGAAGTTGGTTAGTCTGAAAGAGCAGATGAGTAGATTATCAGGGTTGTCAAACCAAAGTGCCCGGTCTGAGATGGTGGCTGTTGCCGATTCTGTGACTTCTATAAAATCGTGAGTGTTGATTCTGCTGAACTGCAAGATGGGAATGTTTTTTGAACATGAAATGTCGTAAGGCTTTATCCGCATACCGCATTGGTCATCGAGTACAGAACCTATTTTGAGACCTCGGATGTCTGAACTGCCGGATGTGTAAATCACCCGTTCATATCTTGTGCTTTCAGGCTGGCTGAAGTAAACGTTTCCGATGCTTGCCGTGTATTCTGCAAATACTTTTTTGCCTTTTTGAATCTGGGCTTCGAGTGGCTTCCTGTCTCTTGGGTCCAAAAGCAATGGCTGCTGGCCAGTGCCGCCCAGTATGGCAAAGCTGTCGAATTGATCCAGTTGATGGTGTCGGAGATCGGCTGGTTTAAGAACGGTTGTGTCTGCTTCTGAGTTGAGGAGAATGCCTGCTAAGTCGCTGTCTGCAGTGGCGGTGACAATGGCAAGTTGATTTCTTTTCATTTGTACCCCCTTGGGATATTTTTATGGAGATTTTTTTCTTTTATTCTTTTTGTTTCGGAGGAAATGTCCTTATCTTAATAGAAGCATATCGGAGAATGGATGTAAATGGAAAAGGAATTAAAGACTTAATTAAGACTGTTACCTTCTTAAAAAACGATTGGATAACTACCATATTACTTTCAAAAAGGTTAAATAAAAAAAGTTGCTAGAGAATCAATTAATTCGAGTCTCTAGCAACCCTATTTTAATTATAGTTCAAAATATATTAATCTACTTTTTCATTTGTATGTTTCGGAGACCCCTCAGTTACTGGATTAGGCATTGTAGAACCATCTGCTGAGCCTTGGACGTCATTATTAATTGCCCCGTTACCATTTGGAGTATCTACATGTACTCCATCCCACTGTGTAGCTTCAAGGTTGAAGAAGAAGTCAATTTTATCACCTTGGTATTTATTCTGGTTATATTCATTTCCTGTTTTTGTAAGGTCGTTATTGAAAGTAATTTGAATAAATACATCATCACTATCTGCTGGATTTACTGGAATACCTCTGTAGTCGTTATTTGCAACTGTTAACGGTGCTAGGTTGATTTTATCTCCCGCCCCTAGATATTCAGGTTTAATTTTACTAACATATGTTCCATCCACTAGATCTGCTAAAGTAAGGGTTTCATTAGTTTTTGTAACTTTTGCTCTTGGCTGCCACTGACTTGATTCCGAGTCAACTTGCATAAAATCAATTACAAATTGTGATAAATAGCCTTCTTTAGTAGAATCAGAAGTAGAATTTCCATCAACAAAGTTATCGGCTGTAACATCTAATAGTACTTCTTTAATTGCCAAAGTTCCGACATTGTTTAACTTAAAGATCCGTTGAACATTATCACCCGGTTTCATATTAGATAGATCAAAACTAATTGGTTTCGATCCACTTTTAGCTACATCCAAATCCAACGTCCCAGCCGCAAAATGGTTATTAATCGTCGCAGTATCATTAAACGCTGCCCAAGTTCCTCCACCTACCAATGAAATACCCAGTGCTGCTGATGCTACCCCTAAACCTAATTTCTTTTTGATTGACATGTAAACTTCCTCCTTGTTTTCCCCCATGTTTTTGAGGTATGTAGATTTTTTTATATTGAACCCTTAGTGGATAAGGGGATCAATCAAGCGGTTTTCTTTGAATCTGCCGTTACTTGTGATTTGTCCAGCTCCCTTAAGGCTGAGACAATCGTGAAACCGGAATAGCCTAGTAGTAAAACACCTGGTACGATCAATAGAATGGCTGTACCTTTACTGGATTTTGCAAAATCTATGAAATATCCCAGGAATGGAATAGTGAAACCTGTGTATTTTGCTACGATATTTTGAGCTAATAAGGGTTGTGTATCAATGTCTTTGTTGTTGTCCCCTTTAGTCTGGAACATGGTATTATCACCATTTTTAATTACTTCAACAATTCTATGGGTGACAATGGTATTATCTTGCTGCAAGAAAGTCACTACATCTCCTTTTTTCAAGGCAGCTGGTTCTTCAACCGGCTTTACAGCTATGATGGAACCCGTTTTAAAGGTCGGTTCCATTGATCCTGAGAGAACGGTTTTTAATTGGTAGCCAAGAAACTGAGGTTCCCCTCCAGAAGCTTTTGAGGAAATCACCACGAAAATCATGAACAATAAAACCAGGAAAAGGACCGTGGTAATAAGGTTGCTAGTAATCTTTAATAATTTTTTTGCTGTCATTTTTCATCACCTTTTTTTGAGATTTACTGTTTTTCTTCAACAGTTATTAAAGTCCCAGCTGATTCATTTCCACTGGTGTCTACAGTCGTAAATCTGTACGTGACTTTGTCTTTAGGATTTTGCTGAAGATCTATTTTAGAATCTGCTACTTTTACCTTGATTGGATCGGTGCTTCCTTCAATGTAGATACTTATATGTGAAAAGTCTTCATCAGAGGGATTCACCCAGGTCAATTTGATATTATTTCCATTTCTTTCAGATGTGAGGGTTGTGATTTCTGCTGGAGGCTGTTTATCTTCTTTTTTAGGAGATTCTTCACCTTCAGTAGGTTTAGCTGCATCCTCTTCCTTACTAAGTTCTTCTTCTTCAGAAGGCTTAGCTGCATCTTCTTCTTTTGGTGAAGATTCTTCTGGAGTCTGGATTTCTTTTTCTGACTCAGCGTTAATAATTTCGATTACTTCTTCATGTAAGGTTTTTCCATGCTTATCGACCATAATTAGCTTATATAGATAAGTTGTAGAATGTGTTAGCCCTTTGTCTTCAAACTGGCCATTTTTTATATTTTCAGCAACAAGTTCATCGTTTCGATAAATAGTAACCGAACTGAATTTTTTATTCTGTGGATTCTTCCAGGTTAGTTGGATGCTGTCATTAGATATGTTTTTCTTTAAGTCTGCTATTCTACTATTTTCAGAGCAAGGAGCATTGGTAAGATCGTCACACTCATCTTTGTTATGACCCGGATTATCAGGATCTGTTCCTTCACCCGTATCCTCGTCTACTGGTTCAGGCCCGTTTCCTAAGCCGGCATTATCTTTACATCGTTGCCGCCAGAATTCAGAGCCCTTTTTTGCATCCTTACAAAAATCCTCTGCTGCCGAGATTGTCTCAGCAATCGTTTCAACATCATTGAAAGCAGCTCCTGTATTACCGGTGAAATGTATAGCTGCAAACATTGTCAAGTACCAAATGGCAACTAACTGGGCGAAAATACTAACACTCCGGTATTTATTCTTAAATTTTCTTATTCGAGAGTGTCTAATAAGTCTCCCTCCCCTAATCGTTCTTAACAATGAACGGTTGATGCTATGTATAGATTTTGGAAATAACTGCTTTAAACCTATTTTCATAAACTTCAATTCCCTTAATTTCGTTTTTCGTTTTTGTTCTTTATAATGAACTTATAATGTGAGTATATTGGATTACTAATTATTTGAAAAACCTTGTATTCAGTCATTTATTCGTTAAAAAGAACGTTTTTCGAACTGTAACTAAGTTTTTCTCTTTTTATCATACTATTTTGTTTTTTATAATGAACCAAATGTTTCTTATAATGTTCATTTATTAAAAATACTCTTTAGAATCTGTTCTTTAACAGGGACAACGACCCACCCTTATGTCCCAGGTCTATTCCTTCAGTTTGGTAAATAGTTATGGATTGAAATATTACTCGGTTGGGTCATTCATGTTTTTTATTGAAACGAAGGATGGGAAGAAGATGATAAGTGGGCAGATTAGAGACGTAGATATTAATCAAACGTTTGTTTAGAAAAAGAGCGCCTTCCTGTACTTTCTTCTGTACAGGAAGGCGCTCTTTGAAAATCGATTATATTATTCAGCAGCGAGCGGGAAGTATACTGTGACAGTTGTCCCTACTCCTGATGTACTTTCAAAGCGAATAGTTCCATTGTATTTTTCCACAATGTTATAACAGATCATAAGTCCAAGACCAGTCCCCTTGCTTTTTAATGAATAGAAAGGAGTACCTAAGCTTTTTACTTCCTCTGGCGTCATTCCTCTGCCGTTGTCTAATATTTGAATCCTTACCTCATCTTTTTGTTTCTTAGCCGTTACAGAGACTGCTGCACTGGTTGGGGAGGCTTCAAGGGCATTTTTGATCAGATTGACGAATAGCTGCTTGAGTTCAATGGAATGAGCCATAACCAAGCAATCATCCTCCACCGACAGCTCGATATTGTTATCATTTAGTAAACCGTACATTATTAACAGATCCGTCACATCATTTAATACGGTTGACATATCGATCCAATCCATATTCTTCGCTTGATCCGGCTTGGCAATGGACAGGAACTGAGAGATCACATGCTCCGCAGTATGAAGCTCATCGATCATCAATGATAAATTCCGTTTTAAACTTTGATTCAGCTCAGGATCTCCCTTGTAATATTGAAGAAATCCCTTTACAACAGTAAGTGGATTCCTGATTTCATGTGCGACCGCAGCTGCCATTTGTCCAGTCGTCTTAAGCCGTTCAGCCTGCTGCACCTGCTCATAGTACATTCGCTGTTTTTGAATCCGTACATTTGATAGATGAAAAATAAAATAAAGAATAACCTGACTCGCAATATAGTTTACAGAGTTCCCAGCAATATCTTCGTAAATGTATGAGTAAGCTTCTCCTTTATCAATAATCCCAATATAACTAAATGTTAAACCAATAAAACATGCATTTAATACTAGCGAAAAATAAAACAGCCACTTATCAAAAAAGAGGATGGACAATGCAGGAACAAAACATAATAAAACAAATCCCGACCACGTTTCCGGATATAAAAAAAACAGGCTGTAAAAATAACCGGTCGATGCAATGACCGTAGCATATCTTATCCAAGTCGTTTCATACACAGGGTATATCAGCAGACATACGGATACGATGACCACCATGGCTCCATGCATGAAAAAACGTTCATTCACCGGGTTATCAACCACGACCCCCATTGCCATCAAGACGATAATGATAGAAACAATTATATAATAATTTCTTTTCTGTATCCCTTGCTGAAATTCCCTCATTGCCTTCACCTACTAATAAACTATTTATCTCCTGATCAGTAACAGGTCATAGTAACTATCTTACATAAATCCGAAATAGTCAACAAGGGCCAGGCGATACGTCCGCTGTCCTTCTTATAATCTATTAAACATCTGTTTAATTTTGAAGCATGCTTATACTATAGGACAGGAAATGTTAATCAAACATTTGTTTAAATAAATTAGAGCTATTTGATAAAAGTGTATCATTATTTATACAGATCATTTTACTTTCAAATTAAAAAAGGTCCGTTCTTCTGCTTTCTCCTAAATGGTGAGAAACACAAGAACTGACCCTTTTAAATTACTATTGGAGCGGGTGATGGGAATCGAACCCACGACATCAGCTTGGAAGGCTGAGGTTTTACCATTAAACTACACCCGCATTTGTGGCAGGGGCAGTAGGAATCGAACCCACACCAAAGGTTTTGGAGACCTTCGTTCTACCGTTAAACTATGCCCCTACGTAATAAGATTTCGTTTCGCTCCGAGTAAATGCACCGCTTCGCTGCGGAAAGGTTAAGGAGGCTTCTTTTACTCCGCTGACGCTTCGTAAAAAAGCTAAATGGAGGGGGGCAGATTCGAACTGCCGAACCCGAAGGAGCGGATTTACAGTCCGCCGCGTTTAGCCACTTCGCTACCCCTCCATGAGAGAAAGAAAAAATATGGCGGAGGAAGAGGGATTCGAACCCCCGCGGGCTTTAACACCCCTGTCGGTTTTCAAGACCGATCCCTTCAGCCGGACTTGGGTATTCCTCCGTGTGATTGGTTTGTTGCTAGCAGAGTTTTCTGCGCAACTTTATGTTATTGGTTGCCGCAGTTATGGCTAGCTGAGCTTTATGCGTAGAGATGCTCCGCTTCGCTGCGCATTGTTTAAGGATAGATATTTTACTCCACTATCGCTTCGTAAAAATCTTTGGTGGAGGATGACGGGATCGAACCGCCGACCCTCTGCTTGTAAGGCAGATGCTCTCCCAGCTGAGCTAATCCTCCGTAAATACAGTCTTTAAAATGTGACGACCTATATTAATCTATCAATTCATTTAAAAAATGTCAACTCTAAGAATAAAAAAGTATATCCTCTAATTAGTTTTCCTTCTAGAATAATGATCAATATGTATTTTGTGTTTCATTAATCAGACAGATTTATAGAGTACCCTACACAAACTAGCTACCTTGTGTAAGGTACTTCACACTACCCATTACTTATTAAAGTTCTTTTCAAATCTCCATGCATCCCTGCACATGGCAATCATGTCCCGTTTTGCTGACCAGCCTAATTCACGCTTTGCTTTCGTGGTATCAGCATAACAAGAAGCAATATCTCCAGGTCTGCGATCTGTAATTTCATAAGGTATTTCAATTCCATTCGCTTCTTCAAAAGCTTTAATAAGCTCAAGTACACTTGTACCTTGGCCAGTGCCCAAGTTATAAATATGTGCACCTTCCTTAAGGTTATTCAGAGCTGCAACATGTCCATCAGCCAAGTCTAATACATGAATATAATCTCTGACACCTGTACCATCTACTGTAGGATAATCATTTCCAAAGATACTCAACTTCTCCAATTTCCCGTTTGCTACCTTAGTAACATAAGGCATCAGATTATTCGGGATTCCATTAGGTGCTTCCCCAATTAACCCGCTTTCATGTGCTCCCACAGGATTAAAATATCGAAGGAGAGCAACTGAGAAACCAGGGGTTGCTTTAGCAATATCAGTTAGAATCCTTTCACTCATTGCTTTTGTCTCACCATAAGGGTTTGTGGTCGGCATGAGTTCCATGTTCTCTACAAATGGAGACTCGTTATCTCCGTACACTGTTGCCGAGGAACTAAACACGAATCGATTTACACCGAATTCCTTGCAAGCCTTAGTTAGGACCATCGTGCTGACGATATTATTATAGTAATAGTCAATTGGTATTTCTACGGATTCTCCTACTGCTTTCAGACCTGCAAAATGGATGACTCCATCAATACTATTACTTGCAAAAATATCGTTAACAGCGTGTTCATCTGTCACGTCAACATTATAGAACTTGACTTCCTTATTCGTTATTTGTTTAATATTATCTATTGTTTCAAATTTACTATTGCATAAATTATCGGCCACTACCACCGTATGACCTGCTTGAAGTAAAGCCACACATGTATGTGAGCCTATATACCCAGCCCCGCCGGTTACTAGTATATTCATTTGTTACGTCCCCTTTTTGGTAATTAATTTACTAATCACAATCTTTTTTATTATAAACTCCATATAGCCATCAGTAAACCTTTGTAGCAATTCCGGTACAGAAGTTTCCACCGTACAAACATCTCTCGCCTTATAACACAAATTTTTAGAGTTAGAGAACGAGTGTATAGTTGTCTTATCATCTTCGATTCCCTCTAAAAGAGGCCCCAGTTTTGTCGAAAAATATTCTCCCCCACCGCTGTCTAAGGTAATTCCCAAATTAATGGGAAGTCATTATAATTAAATCAGGAATCACTTCCTATACTTATATTTTTGAAGGAGAATGAACATGGTCACGAAGAAAACATTAACGGCTTCTGTTTTGGCAACCTCTCTATTATTTTCAAGTAGCGCACTGATTCATCCTGGTTATTCGGTGGAAGCCGCTCAAGCAATCAATTATCAGCTGGAGTTGGAGAAGTTTTCCTCTCACTACGCAGCCATCCTGCGTACGCTGGAAAGCTATACGAAAAAGATCGATGCTGCAAAGTCCGAAGGTGAAATGATGGATGTTTACGCTGAATATATGGATTATTATGATGAAGCTTTAGAAAAAGAAGCTCCTGTCAATGCGTCTAACAGCGTTATCGTGAAGCTGGATGAATATATTTATAATAGTTTAATAGAAGTATATAATTCTGAAATCGACACAATCGACTATTATAACGGTGACCTATCAGAAGAAGATTACAAGAAAGCCCTTAGTAATATGGAAGACAGTGTAGCCCAGCAAGAGATCCTGTTCAAGCAGACTGCAAAGAGCTACCAATCCAAACACCGTGTTACCTTTAGCAAAGATTTGTATTACCTGTTGGGAGAAACCCCTCCAGCCAAACCTGAACAAACAAACACATACAAAGTGAGAAGTGGAGACACCCTTTATTCCATTGCAAAAAAATACCAGACAACGGTCAGCAGCCTGAAGAAATTGAACAACTTAAAGAGCGACCGCATTTATACAGGACAAGTGCTGAAGGTTTCAGGTACTCCATCGACACCGTCCAAAGATGAGAGCAAAGCTCCTTTAAAAACAGTGACCTATAAAGTAAAGAAAGGCGACACCCTTTATTTCATTGCAAAAAAGCATAAAACAACCGTTAACACTCTGAAGAAGCTTAACAACCTGAAAAATGACAGAATTTACACGGGACAAACCTTGAAGGTGTCAGGCTCTGAAACAGTTCCTTCTACTAGCATAGGATCAGCTGAATCAAATACCACGACCTACAAGGTAAAAGTAGGTGATACCCTCTATTCTATCGCGAAAAGATACAATACATCAGTCAGCAAGTTGAAGAAATCAAATAATCTGATCAGTGATCGAATTTATGTGGGAAGTCTCTTGAAGATAAAATAGTCAGAATGAACGTATATTTTTTACTTTCATGAATTCAATTCCAAAGGAAATCGTCTGAACTATATTTCCTCTTATCTAAAAACACCTGCCAAAAGCCGCAGGTGTCTTTCTTTATTATTTATATACCCTTATTCATAAACTATTCAGTACACTTTTATATTACCTCATCGTTGCTATGTTAATCTTTGTTAGAAAATCTGTTCACGGTGGAGCCTGCCCCTACGTCCCACTCCCCATAACAGTCTTAATCACCTCTTCCACAAAAACAGGCGTTTTCACAAATGCACTTTCAATATGAAGCCGTTCGGTTCGTTTGTGCGCATCTTTACCGAAAGGTCCTACATTTAAGACCGGACCTTCGAGCTTATGCATTTCTTCGAATGGGATGGAATAGGTCGTATTCCACACCGGGGTATTTTTTTCATAAACGGCCCAGCCTTTGTTTTCGTCTTTGTAATTGACATAGCTTAAGTCCGAGATGCCGTTGAAGTAATGGACCTGTTCGACCGGGAGATCAAAGTGTTCTTTCGCAGACTTGACCACGGCATCGACGCACGCTTCCACCAATGGATGTTCGGATGTATTCACGGGTGGATAATAAGGCGGTGTGAACATGATGACCATCGCGGGTGCGAGCTCCTGGCAATTGATCATGAGCGTATCGGCAATTTTGAAAGACTTTTCCCTGTCGTCTCCTTCATGGCCGCCGATATCATGCTTGAGGGCTTCGATATAGTCCCTGCCAAGCTTTTTCTCCGCATAGGACTCCAGTTCAGAATACCGAAGCACCCCAACTTCACCAACAGAAGGAATCCCCTCCCGTTCACACAGTTCCCTGTACCACTGGTTGCACTCAGCCGCTGCAGACAAGGCGACTTGTTCAAATTCATTCATGACATCCGCAGCCGTCTTCTTCATTGTGAAGACATTGTATAAAGCAACGGTTCCAAACGGCGTTTGCGCAGAATAATTCAACCTCAAATCATCTTGCTGCAAAGTCACCGGCAAAGGGGTAGCTTCACCAAAATCGGTCTCCTTAAACAAGGGATTCCATTCCATCTTCCGGGTAAGAAATGAAGCGATGAAAGGTGATGTCATACCGCTCAGAGGTTCTCCAACATGCGTTTCCCTTCCATAGAACAGAGCAGAGGGCATAATCTTTCCGATGGTTCCAGAATATACATTATAAGACGTATCCGTCGGATTTTGAGAAAACACCGGTTCTCCATTTAAGAACAATGTATAGTCGAGGCCATGTGATTCCTTCAGTTCATTCAAGTGGACGACAGCCGCTCTCATCCCGGAGGAATTCACTTCTTCATCAGGCACAGTCAAGAGGACAAGGTTGACCGGCCAGCTTTCAGCCGCAGCTTTTTCAATGATTGCCATGTGAATGGCCAATCCGGCCTTCATGTCCATCGTCCCTCTTCCCCATAAGTAGTTCCCTGATTTCAAATCATTCTGTGCATCCGGGTGCAGCTCATCTATGAAGTTGTCCAGCTCTTTGGTCAACTGCTCCGGGTTAAAGGCAAGGGCTTCAATCTCCCCATATTCCTCCGTACTCACCGTATCAAAATGACTGATCAGGACGATGGTCTTGTCAGCTTTCTCATGCTTGTATAGAGCCGAAAAAAACTGTCTTCCATAATCGGCATCCCCGAGGTGAAGATGAGTTGGATTAGCACGGAAATAAGGAACACCCTCCATCTTCCCACATACTTTTTTCGGAAATTCGATCTCTCCCTCAGTCAGCGTCCGGCTATGCCAGCTGACCAGTTCACAAAGCAGCGCCCTCAGCGTATCAGGTGTCCCCCAAAGCCTCATGATATGACCTCCTTATTCATAAAAAACTCCTGATTCAGCCAGCCCTCCAGCCGGTTCATCGCTTCCTTTATTAATTCCATGCTGTACGCAAAAGAAATCCGGATGTACCCTTCACCAAACTCAGTAAACGAGCTGCCGGGTACAACAGCCACCCCCGCTTCCCTTAAAAGCCGTGTCGCAAATTCCATCGAAGGCATGCTGAACTGTTTAATAGAAGGAAAAATATAAAAGGCTCCTTTAGGCATGACGACATCAAAGCCCATTAACTTCAAACGCCTGTAAACATAATTCCGCCTCTCCCTGTAAGCGATATTCATCTGGGCCGGCACATGCCTGTTGTTCGTCAATGCCTCGATTGCCGCGTACTGGCCAGGTACCGATGCACAGACACCATTGTATAAATGGACCTTCACCACATGCTCCATGATGGGGGCAGGTCCAAGGACAAAACCGATTCTCCATCCCGTCATGGAGTGGGATTTGGACAGACCATGAATGAGAAACAACCGCTCCTTCAATTGAGCATACGAGGCAAAGGTATGATGCTCCCCTTCCAGTGTGTTCTCACTATAGATTTCATCCGAGACGATGAAAAGATCATACTTAGCAATCAGAGATGCCAGCTCGTCCATCTCCTCTTTATTCAAAGCCACCCCGGTAGGATTCGAAGGATAATTAAAGAGAATCGCTTTGGTTTTTTCAGTGATCAAGGCTTCCAATTTTTCAGGAGAAGGCTTGAATCCAGTGAGGGATGTGTCCAAATAAACCGGCTTCGCCCCGCACATCCTGATGATTGGTTCGTAGCCCGAATAAAGAGGCGCCGGCAGAATCACCTCATCCCCCTCTTCCAAAATCGTCCTGAAAACAGAGTCCAGCGCCTCACTGGCACCGGTCGTGACAACGATTTCCGTTTCAGCATCATAATCAAGTCCATATGACTCGGCAAAAAAATGACGGATGGCCTCTCGCAGCTCAAGTAAGCCGGCATTATGCGAGTAGATCGTCTGATTTGAAGCTATCGCTCTGATCCCCGCTTCCTTCACCGCTTCCGGTGTGGGAAAGTCAGGCTGGCCTATGGTCAAATTGATGGCATTCGGATAGAGAACGAGCTGATTCGAGAATTGTCGTATCCCCGGAATGACCAACCCTTGTGCTGCTGCATTTATTGATAACGACATAACCTTTCACACACCTTTCACATACCTAAACTATTTCATTAATCCCGGTAACCAGAGGGTCAGAGGCGGGAAGAATGTAATAACAAGAAGACAGATAAACATCGAAACAAGGAACGGAACAATCGCCCATGCAATTTTTTCGAACCTGACACCGCCCACACTTGATGCGACAAATAGATTGACGCCAAGAGGAGGCGTAATAAACCCGATTGCCAGGTTGGCTACCAGAATAACCCCGAAATGAATCGGATCCACCCCTACGGCAGTCACAATCGGCAGCAGGATCGGTGTTAACACGACCAGGGCAGAAATGGTATCGATAAACATCCCGACAATCAATAACAGGATGTTAATCGCAAGTAAAATAATGATCGGATTCGTCGATAATTCGGTCAAAAAGTCAGAGATATTGGTTGGAATCTGTTCCAAAGTCATAAAGTAGGCAAAGGAAACAGAGAGACCTATGATAATCATCGTAGTAGCGTTGATGACAACCGCCTCACGGAAGCATTCAAATACGGATTTCCATGTCAGCTCTTTATAAACGAACAAGCCTACCACTAATGAATAGACCACAGCCACTACAGCAGCTTCAGTCGGGGAAAATACGCCTCCATAAATCCCGCCAAGAATGATGACCGGAATCAGTAACGCCCATTTTGCTTCATTGGCTGCTTTCAACACATCCTTAAATCGAAAAGGCATTGCTTCTTCAGGCTTATAGCCCCTTTTTCGTGAAATAACATAGGCCGTAAACATCAGCCCTCCCCCGATAAGGATCCCAGGGATAATACCTGCGAGGAACATACTGCCGACCGATACGCTCCCGATAACCCCATATAAGACAAATGGGATACTCGGAGGGATGATGACCCCGATTGAGCCTGCAGAAGCTGCCACTGCCGATGCAAAGCCGCCTTCATATTTGCGTGCAACCATTGCCGGAATCATAAAGCCGCCTATGGCTGCTACGGTTGCAGGACCAGATCCCGAAATCGCAGCAAAAAACATACAAGCCACGATGGTGACCATCGAAAGCCCGCCAGTCATCCAGCCAACCATCGCCGTTGCCAGATTCAAGAGTCTTTGTGAAACGCCGCCCTTCCCCATCAGAATCCCAGCGAGCATAAAGAATGGAATCGCGAGTAACGGGAAGGAATCGAGTGACGTAAAGGCTTTTTGGGTGATGATATCGAGCGGCAATGTGGATCCGAAGTAAATCGCCACAAGCGCCGATACCCCTAGAGAGATGGCAATCGGGACCCCGATCAGTAAACAAACAGCGAGGGTTCCAAATAACAGGGCGATCGTCATACTCTCACCTCCCCTGAAGGAGAATCATCAGTACTACGCCAGATAGTCACCAATTGCTGCAGCAGCCGGAGCGCCATTCCCGCTCCTCCAATCGGTATCGCTAGGAAAGGAATCCACATCGGAAGCTGCATGGCAGGTGTGACCTGTCCGTTTTGGAGGCTCGCGAGAACAAGTTGAGTCCCAAACACGGCAAGAAAAAGGGCAAGCAGGAACCATATAATCAGAGCAGCCGTTTCAATCACCTTTCTTGCTGTCCCTTTAAACAGCTCAATAAAACTCTCGATACGGATATGCTGTCTCTTTTTCACTGCGTAGCTCGCCCCTATCCATACCTGGAAAATATGTATATAACGTGCCATCTCCTCTGTCCAGCTCGGTGCTGAAGAGAACACATAGCGCCCGACTACCTGACCAAAAATGAGAGCCACCATCAGGGCCAGCGTCAAAACAAGAATCGTCTCTTCCATTACATCGAATTTCTTTTTCATCTGAGAAGCTCCTTTCTAAAAAAGCAAGGAATCAAGGTGAGCCTTGATCCCTTGTTTCATGCCGATGCTTAGTTGTTCGCTTCCAATGCTTTGTCCACTAAATCCTGACCAATGCGATCTACGTATTTGTCATATACAGAAGATGCTGCATCACGGAATTTGTCACGCTGCTCATCCGTTAATTCATTTACCTCCATACCGCTTTCCTTCAGCTTCTTCAGGAACTCCACGTCCTGTTTCTGAGCAAGTCCGCGCTGTTCTTCCCTGTACTCCTCGGATGCTTCAGTCACAAGCTTCTGTAAATCTTCCGGCAGCTCATTATAGAAATCATTGTTCATCAACAGAGCCGT
Source organism: Rossellomorea sp. ABR4_012 (assembly GCF_056159545.1). NCBI lineage: Bacteria > Bacillati > Bacillota > Bacilli > Caryophanales > Bacillaceae > Rossellomorea > Rossellomorea sp. ABR4_012. The sequence continues at coordinate 753,348 of NZ_JBSWVK010000001.1, read as the reverse complement.
TGCAGCGTACACATGGCCAGTCATTGATAAATAATCCTGTACTTCATAGAACTTGTTCGTATAGTAAAGCGAAACCGGACACTCCATTGCGTCATATGTACCTTGCTGCAAAGCCGTGTACAGTTCACCGAAGGCAAATGGTGAAGCATTCGCGCCAAATGCTTTGAATGTATCAGTATGAAGCGGGTTTTCAAGCGTTCTGAACTTTTGGCCTTCTATGTCTTCAGGACTTTCAATCGGTCCTTTGTTATTCGACATATGGCGGAAACCATTTTCACCAAAAACAAGGCCCTTAATGTTATTTTCTTCGAGATCCTTCATGAGCTCCTGACCAAGTTCACCATCCAGCGCTTTATATGCCGCTTCATTGTTGTTGAAAAGGAATGGAAGGTCGAACACCATGAACTTTTCATTAAAAGAAGCAAGCGGCGCCACAGCAGGAATCGTCATTTCGATATTGCCCAATTGAACCGCCTCGATTGCTTCACGATCAGAACCATACAGCTGGCCATTTGGATATAGCTCAACCTTGATACGGCCATCCGATTCTTTTTCAAGCTTTTCTTTAAACGTCTCGGCGGCAACGTGTGAGGACTGCTCTTCAGGTACAAGGTGAGCAATTCGGATCGTGTATGTTTCGTCTCCGCCTTCACTCCCCGATGAAGTGCTTGGACGTCCGCATGCTGCCATCATCACAACTGCCATCAATAATAAAATCAAATATTTTTTCATTTCTCTTCCTCCTCCAAGTAATAGCCTTTTATTCTCCGTGCGATATTCTTCATATGGTGGGCCATCTCTATCTTCGCCTCTTCAATCACTCCATTTTCCAGTGACTCCACTATGCGTCTGTGTTCTTCATATGCTTCCATGGCACTTAACTGCAGCGTATTCGACAGAACCAGGAACGCCCTGTTCACCCCTGTATTGACCGTATGAATCAACGTTTTGAGCTTCGGATTAGGGTTTTCACTGGCCAATAATAAATGGTATTCCCGGTCCAGATCTATAAATTCTTCATAACACCCATCTGTAATCGCTTTCAATTGAGCATCCAAGTTTTCTCTTATCCCATCAAACACTTCACCCTTTAATGGGAAAGTCGCTTCTAGATTGTACACCTCCAAAAGTGTCCGGATCTCCATAAAGTGCATCGCATCTTCTTCTGTAAATGAGGCGACGGTGGCTATCTTCTGGTCGGATAACACTACCAGACCTTCCACAGCAAGCCTTGTCAGCGCCTCCCGGACAGGTGTCCGGCTGATACCGAGTTCCTGAGCAAGCTTTTTTTCAGGAAGCTCCTCTGCCGGTGCCAGCTTTCCTGATATGATGTCTTTCTTGATCAGGTTAAAAGCCTGTTCAGCCAGCGTTTCTTTTTTGATCACCCTTTGCAAGTTGTTTCCTCCCCTTCCCCAGCAATCCCTCTGGACAAAAGTTTTTTGTAAATCCAAAGATTAATAGATGAATTGACTATGTATGTTTATTCTTAGTTGGTCGATAGAGTTTGGTACTCATTGCGTCTTTCATTTGATAGGGAAAATATCTTGGTGAGATTCTTTCATTGTGAATTGGGCTATTCTTGATGTCTGCTTAGATGAAAAGATATTCTTGGTGGGTTTTTTCTGAAAAGATGTAAGGTGGTATACCGTATACATTTATGATAATTTATGCTAATCTATTTGTAAATATAAAATTTAGAATTTTTTAAAAACGGAGGGAGAACCTGGATGAATACTGCATGGATAGAGAACCTGAAAGATCTGATAGGGAGCGAGCGGGTAAGTACAAGTGAAGGAGAACTGTTCCGGCACAGCAAGGATGAATCCTTTCACCATCCTGTACAGCCAGAAACCGTGGTATTTCCGGAAACGACGCAAATGGTCAAAGACATCGTGGATTTTGCAAGGGAAAGGAAGCTCACGATCACCCCATATGGAGCAGGATCGGGGCTTGACGGTCAGGCCATTCCGGTTTCAAGGGGGATTTCCATGAATTTTGACCGGATGAAACAGGTCATCTCCTTTAACCCCGAAGATTTATCCGTGACAGTCCAGCCAGGAATCACACGCCTTGAATTGAATCGGGAAATCAACCGGCAAGGACTCTATTTCCCCATTGACCCGGGAGCAGATGCAACGATCGGCGGCATGGCTGCGACGAATGCGAGCGGAACAACAGCCGTTCGATACGGGTCTATGCGTGATCAGATATTAAACCTTGAAGTCGTGCTGGCAGACGGCAGGATGATCAAAACCGGCAGCGCGGCAAAAAAATCATCCAGCGGATATCATTTAAACGGGCTGTTCACAGGATCGGAAGGGACGCTCGGCATCATCACCGAAATTACCTTGAAGCTTCACGGCATCCCTGAACACACCATTGCGGCACGCTGTACATTCGATACACCGAAACAATGTGCCGCAGCAGCTCAAGCTGTGCTCACGAGCGGGATCCCCGTGCTTCGGATGGAACTCGTCGATGCCCCCAGCATCAAACAAGTCAATGCGTATGGCGACTATCACTTTCCAGAACAGCATTCGTTATTCTTTGAATTTGCGGGGACACGGACATCCGCTGAAGAAGAAGCCGCATTTGTAGAAGATCTAATGGAGGACATGGGCTGCGGCAACTGGGAGCGGGCAAGCGGATCCATCGAGCGGGCCGAGATATGGAAAGCAAGACATGAACTGGCATACGCCTTCCGTCATATGAAAGGAAAAGAAGTAGTGGGATCAGATGTGTGCGTCCCCATGTCAAAGCTTGCCGACATGGTCGACTTTGCACGCGGCCAGATTGAAGCAAGCGGTCTGCTTGGTAGTGTCTTCGGCCATGTAGGAGACGGGAACTTCCATACCATCATCGTGTATGATCCAAACATCCCTACCGAGAAGCAGGCATCGGAGACGATCAATGAACTACTAATCTTAAAGGCTATAGAAGCTGGGGGCACCTGTACTGGAGAACATGGCGTCGGCCTAGGGAAGATGAAGTATCAGGAGATGGAGCACGGTGAGGCGTTAGAAGTGATGAAGTCGTTTAAGGAACTGCTGGATCCGGATGGTTTGTTGAATCCGGGGAAGATTTTTTACTGAGCATACCACGGGACCTGTCCCTTTGGTGTTCTTTGGTGTTTTCTACTTCTCATCAACATTTCCGATATGAAACCACGTTATGGCGAATATACTCTAGAAAAATCACATATTTCAGGAGGGGACAGCCATGAACACTCACGGCACATACATTGAAGTCGAACCAGGAATCGAATTATATGTCCAGGATACCGGCAGCGGTGAACCTATTGTATTCATTCCCGGATTTACATTTACGACTGAAGTCTTTTCCGAACAGGTAAAGCACTTTTCAAAGACTCACCGTACAATCGTGATTGATCCCAGAAGCCACGGCCGGTCAACCATGACGCTTCATGGAAATGACTATGTCACGCATGGAACGGACCTGCAAAAGGTATTGAAGCAATTAAAGGTCGAGAACCCCACGCTTGTCGGCTGGTCATTCGGCTGCCTGACGGTTTGGGAGTATATCCGTCAATTCGGTTCGGATGACATCAAGTCTGTCGTTTTGATTGATATGCCGCCAAAATCTTTATCCGTTCAGCAAGACAAGGATTGGGTGGAAGGGCCGCTTGATGACATGGCTGCGGCTTACACGAACTACCTTCGGAACCCAAAAGGGCAGCGGGATTTCATATCTGCTTACGCCACGGGAGTCATGGTCCAGCGGGAGCTGAAAGAAGAAGAATTGGCATGGATCGTCGAACAGTCACTAAGGACCCCTTACTATATTGCCGCCAATCTTTTTTCTTCCGGGCTTTTCTCCGATTATCGTGATGAGGCGGCTAAGAGCAGTGATACCGTACCAACTCTATATGTTGTTGCCGAGCACTGGGCAGAGTCGGCTACCTCTTGTTTAAGCAATCTGTCTCCTAAAGCGTCTGTGGAAGTATTGGGTGGACACCTCATGTTTTGGGAGCATTGTGAAAAGTTTAATGAGGTTGTGGAGTCATTTTTAGAGGGAAATAGTTAACACAGCATTTTCTTTTCTGCAATCGGAAAAACTTACATTAATGCAACACAAAAGACTGCCTTATGTCGTTTTGAAGGCAGTCTTTTCTTTGACAGTATATTTGATTGGCGAGACAAGGCCCCTCGACCCAAAACCTTTTTATCGGGCCAATGTACCCTCGGTCCCGCCTCTCCTCCACAGGAATGTCTGAGTTCCCACTCTCATAGACTTATAGAAAAGAAGGGAGCTGGTCTCAATGCTTGAGTGGAGTGCTGTTATTGCAGCCGTGGCGTTTACCATTCTCGTCATCTATTTGATTTTGACATTAAGAAAAGTAATGACAACACTTGCTGAAACGAAAAAGACGCTGGCTGACACCCGGTCAGCCGTGAATGGCATTACAGAAGAAGCAGAAGAACTGATTCATACAGCCAACCAAATTTCTGTTGATGTAAAAGGAAAAATGAAAGCCGTCGACCCTTTGGTTGAGTCTGCTAGTGATGTGGGTGAAATCATACACCATGTTACAAGCTCGGTAAAGAGGACTGCTTTGCAAAAGAACAATCCCAAAACCATCCATGCGCAGGAAAGCAAGCCTGTGCAAATTAAATTGAAGTAAGCAAAAAGAGTCCGGGCGATCCGGCCTCTTTTATTTGGGTGGGGGTTCTCACGCAAGGTCCATCGGTTCAGAATGAACCAAGGAACCTGTCCCCCTAGCTCACCCCTTGACCAACAACGAATGATAATAACACCCAGCAACCTCCCTGATTTTAGCTTCATCCTCTTCCCGGAATTTCACCAGAAAACAAGTCGATGGACCACCTGACACCAAAATATCGATGGGACATTCGACCATATCTTCCGTCAATGAAGTATTACCTGTTAATACCCTAAGCTCTTCCAAAATGCCTTTTGAACCCACGGGGATTAAATCCAGAATTGCTGAATGTCTGCAGCATTTAGTGTACAGACTTAAAGGTGCCGCCATTTCCATGTTTTCCAGAACCTGATTCCCTGTTAACGGCGCACCTATTGCAGCATACGAAACCCCGAATTCATGTACCTTTTCATTTTTAACGACCGATCGTTTGCCAAGAACGGTGATCCCTAAGGCGGACTGTTTTAAAGGAAAGTTCGATTCTGTGCTGCCTGTAATCTGCACTTCTTCTAATTCAACCTCTTGAAGAGCTGTTTCTGCTCCTTTTTTATACGCATCCCATACCTTATCTCCTGAAAAATTGTGGATGATGACTGAAAAAGGCTTTGCTTTAACTGCCAACACTTCCATTACCGCCACCCGGGTTGAGTAATAGGCGGTTATACCATCATCCACTCTGACCACATCTTCTTCCTTTGTCCCGATCCCGCCGCTGTTATCTGTTCCGACGATAATTTCTTCATTTGCAGATGAAGGAATGATGCTGACGTCTCTCATGCTTGCCTCCTGACCTTTGCCCGAAAATAACGGTTTAACGGAGGATAAGCGAAATGAGCAATGGTCAGGTTCAGGAAAGCCCCGATGCATAGGGAAGGAAGAATCGTAAAATAAAACTCTTTACTGATAATGAAAATGAACGGAAGCGGTGCGATAAAGGCATTGATGATAAAGAACAATCCTGCCGCAATTACTGGAGATTGTTTGAACATCACACCAAACAACCAGACGGCTCCTGCCATTTCCGCTGCAATCAACACATGCAGCGGTCCCAGCGGAAAGCCTGCCAGTAGTGAGGAGATCAAGTGTCCGGACATGGCTGTGACAGCTCCAAACCCTCCACCGATAATGGAAGCTGCAAGCAGTGCGGCAAGTGAATCCAAGGCAACGCTGCCCACGACTGCAGGGATCTTGATCAGCCCTCCTGCAGCACTAAGTGAAACAAAGAGTGCGAGTAATGTAAGTTTATTCGTTCTTTTCATCAGGCCTCACCTTTTTACCTGCTGCAGAGAAGACGTTTGCACTTCTTTCATATTCAACATCCTGCAATCCCATTCTGTAATTGATCGCCCTTGCCAGTGCGAAAAAATAGTCAGATAAGCGGTTTATGTATTGTAACGTCACTTCAGGAATTTCAGCATTTGTTTTGATCAGACTGACGATTTGCCGTTCAGCCCTCCGGCAGATTGTACGGGCAATATGGATCGTTGCAGCCGGTCCTGCCCCTCCTGGAAGGATAAATTTTTCAAGCGGCGGGGTTTCTCCGATATACTGATCGATTCTCTCCTCGAGATAATCAATCGATTCGCTTTTAAGCTTCATCGGAAACTTATCCGTCGCATTCGCCAGATCTCCGCCGCAGTCAAAGAGTTCATGCTGAATTTTCTCCAGGTCATCCAGAACGTCCTGGAAGAGGCCTTTGTCCAACTCAGATACCGCTTTTCCTACGAACGAATTCAATTCATCGATCGTGCCATAAGCCTCTACCCTTACATCATCCTTATCAACACGCCCGCCTATAATGTTGGTCCTGCCTTTATCGCCTTTTCGGCTGTATATTTTCATAGAAATCCCTCTCCTTTTGGTAAAGTCCGTATCATTTTTAAAGACTTATATTTTATAATCATGTGACCACTATCGAGATCCTTCAAACCTATTCCGCCCCTTTTAACCTCTGCGGCAAACCAAACCAGATCTCATAAACGCTATCGGAAAGCTTCACAAGATCCTGATATACCCATCCTGTAAAATCACGCCACTTTCTTTCAGTAGAATCAATAGGTACGATTCCCCGTCCGATATCAGACCCGATCCATATCACTTGTCGGGACGCTGATGCTTCTTCCCACTTCATCCAATTTTCAAACAGTGAGTGAAATTCGCTTCTGATCATGTTCATTTCTTTCTCTTTCCTTACTTCATTAAGAATAAGATACTCGAGGCCTTCCAGTACAACAGTATCCTGAAACGTATCAGGCTGAGGAAGAGTAATTGCTTCAGATAAGTTCAGCCATTCCAAATTCTGCTTATTAGTCTCCCTCACCCATTGGGACTTCCCGTTGAAGGCACCGCCCGTAACGAACTGCATGTTTTTCCACTCCTCCATTCATCGACTGTCCAACTCAATTCATACCCTCCGCCAAATGGGATCTGCCATTCCCAGAAGCTTCTTTCTTCTGTGGTCAGTCCCGTCAATAAATGTCTTATCACACCCCCATGAGTGACGATCGCTATCCTCTTAGTATGGCACTCATAAGGTGGACTTCCTGATTTTCCGACATATTTCGGGTCGTGCCTATCACGATTGACGACATCCTTTACCAGCAGCCAGCCCATTCTCAATCTTTCATGGAAACCGCCTAAGTTTTCTCCGCCCGGTATTTGAATGCTTGGGTCATTGAGCCATTCCCGGTAAGCTCCATCCGATTTTAGTTCCTCGTATGTTTTCGTTTCCCATTCTCCAAAATGGAGTTCCCTGAATAAATGGGATTCCAGATGAGGTACATCTTGAAACAGTGATTCTGCGGTTTGTTTGCATCGTGCAAGATCACTGGTGATGATCAATTCATAAGAAGGATAAAGTTGCGCTAGCTGAACCAATTCCTTGCGGCTTGCCTCCGGTAAAATGGCATCATGCCAGCCAATATACTTTTTAGCACGGTTTTCTTCTGTCAGGCCATGCCGGTATAAGCCGACAACCACACGATCATCCATAATACTGTCTCAGCTCCTTCCACTGATGCACCAAGCGTATCTCCAGTGATGCCTCCAAACCACTTGATTGTTTGGCGTCTGATCGATAAGGTTAGCAATACTGCAGCCAAAGTGAACAGCAAAAACAAATCTGCCAATTCCGGCAATAACCAGAAGAAAGTGACAGCAATCAGAAAATAAGGAATTGAATAAGTCAGAAGGTACACGGGGCTTGTGTGCTGTTTAAAATAATGCGCCATCCCTTCTTCCTTGGCCGCTCTTCCTGTTACCATCAGGGTTCCCATGATCATTCTGCTGAAAAATGGAATGACCCCGATCATGGCTGCCAGAAAGTAAGAATCCAACCTCATACTTTCATAGATAAATAGGAAGCGAGCCGACAACAGGACGATGACTGATAGAACAGCAAATGCTCCAGCTCGTGGATCTTTCATGATCTCCAGACGTTTCTCTTTATCCTGATAGGAAAAATAAGCGTCACTGGTATCCATCCAGCCGTCAAGATGTATACCTCCTGTAAGGAAAATGGGCAATACCCAAACGATAAAGGCAAGTGCCAGAGGGGAAAGAGTCGTCCACTCATTCAAGCAAAATAGGAGGCTGCCAATGATACCGCCCATCATCAAACCAAGTATGGGAAACATCATGACGGTCCTTTTAATAACGTTTCTATCCATTTTGATTGAGATCGGAATCGGCAGCATTGAGAAAAATTGAAGGCTGACCAGCAATCCCAATACATAACTTTTGACATTCATCCTGCCGGGAGTCCCCTTCCTTTTTTCAAAATTGGAATGCCGTTTTTAACTGAATATGCTTCAGATGCCACTTCAACAAGCTTTTGGTGAACCATTCCCAGTGTTCTCGTAAAACTTTTCACAAAATCATTAGTAGAAACTGGTTCGCAAAAAAGATCGTTGCTGACAAGGATCAGCTTGCAAGCGTTCCTGGATAGTTTCTTAACATCCTGAACGATCTTTTCAGCCAACTTTCGTTCATTAATAGATTCAGTTGAAAACATTTCATTGGTCAGCAAAGTCGTGACACAATCAAGTAATACGATATCTTTAGAGGAGAATTTATCAGACAGGGAACCAACATTCACCGGGCATTCCCAAGTCATCCAACTATGCTCCGATTTTCTTCTGTCCTCCTGATGCCTTCTTATCCGTTGACTCATTTCACCATCTACCGCCCTGCCACAGGCAATATAATGCAGGTCTGCTTCAGGCACAGCAGATATATAGGATTCTGCCCTGCTTTCTGCGAAAGAGCTCTTTCCGCTCCGCACTCCTCCACATATAAAAATAATTTCTGCCGTCATTTGCTTATCCCTCCATCTGCACCTTACATGTTCAGCTTATATCTTCCGAGAAAAGGTTTTCATAAATGAAAGAACAGAGTCATCACCGCGCCGACTGAACACCTGTTGAAATTCCCATAATATAAGCATCAGCTAACGGACCCTCTATAAACCTTGAAAAGCGGCTCCCGCAATTGCGAGAGACGCTCCAACAAGAAATGCCAACAGCACTCGGTGCAGCTTGAATCTATTCACGATATTGATATACATTTGATCCACAGTGCAGGACAGGGTAACGGAAAATCGTTGCACCGAGGAGCGAAAGAATACCAGTAACCGGGACTCGCGCCAACTCCAATACCTATCAGCAATGAAAATTGCATACTAAACTATTACAATCTTATTTGAATAAATCCGGATACACCGCTTTTGCTAGTTCCTCTACGCCTTGTACCAACCTAGGGCCGGTTCTCGTTACCAAATCTGAATGAACGTCATATACTTGTTCATTCTTGATGGCAGGCACGCCCTCCCATCCTTCTCTGCTTAACACTAATTCTTTCGGGTTTTCTGTGTAATACCCATAAGTAGTGACAATGACATCAGGATTCAGAGCGATGATGGCCTCTTCATTCATTTTCACCCAGCCTTCTTGTTCTGCAGCTGCATTATCAGCATTAATCAACGTAAGCATTTCATCCATGAAGGTATTACGTCCAGGAGTGTAAATCTCTGGTGCAGGAGACACTTCTACAAAAACGCTCTTTTTCTCTTCTTTTGAAACTTCAGCTGCTTTCTCTTTCACTGCCTGAAGATCATCTTTCATTTTCCTAATGGTTTCTTCGGCCTGTTTATGGGCGCCTGTAGCCTTGCCGATCATTTCAACCGTAACGTACACTTCTTCGAAACTTTTCGCGTCATGTACGACCAGAACAGTGATACCAGCGTCCCTTATCTGCTGGAGAGCCTCCGTCGCTGATCCCATTACCGAACCATGGGCGAGTACCAGATCAGGTGATAGGGAAAGAATCTTTTCAACATTGAGCTCCATACCGCCGATCTTCTCTTTTTCAGCCGCTTCAGGAGGATAGTTATCAAAATCAGATACTCCAACAACTTTATCACTCAGCCCTAATTCGAAAGCAATTTCGGTGTTACTAGGGATAAGGGATACAATCTTTTCAGGTTCTTCTTCAATCGTTACCTCATTATCTACAGCATCCTTAATGGTTACAGGAAAAGCTGCCGTTTCCTGATTTTCAGCTTGTTCCTGCTCTGCTGAATCTCCTCCAGCATTTCCTTTATCTGTGTTCCCATCATTTCCGCAGCCGGCAATGACGCCGATAGAAAGCAGCAGTGCAAGAAATAGTAAGTTAATCTTCTTCACGTTAGTTTCTCCCCTTTTTTCATCTTAAAATAAAAAAACATCTCTTCCTGAAGAAAGAGATGACGTGTAAAAGGCATATTTTTGATGTAAACTCAAAATTCATGCGATTTACACCTTCCCTATCCTCGTAGGCTTTTGGTGCACGTTAACAGGCAGGTCTCCTGGCTTATGGTCATTGCCCGCTGTTCCTTCCCATACAAATGTACAGTGGTATTAACAGCAGGCTCCCAAATTACAGTGGCGGGACCGCGTTGGAATTTCACCAACTTCCCTTTAAAGACTTCAGTTCGACTAAAGTCACCTGTTTCCGACAATATGTATTAAATTTTCCGCTAGCTAGATTATACACAAGAAAGGTTGTGAGGGGAATCATTTTCCATCTCTCTTTCTCTTTTTGCATTAATAGATTTTAACATTCCCCCTTTGTTTATCTAATTATTTACAGTTCAAATATATAACCATATTTTTCTAAAATTTATTCTTCAACAGACAAGGTAAGAAATGTTTTTTATCTTGTGTGGGGGATCTAAAATCCCAAGTGTATAGCAGCAGAAAAGCAGATACAATGACAACCATCGGTCTGTTCCTTCCACACGTTCACCCCTCAATCTACTTATTACACGCAAGCAACCTCATAGAGGACAAAAATGGACCGGGTGACGTTGTACCAATAATTCCGCGCCTTTACTCTTCAGTGGGACAGGGACACTGTCCCACCTTTCCAGCCGAAAAAAATCCACCCTGCAAATGTAGAAAATACTCTACTGCAGGATGGATATATTAATGCATAGGCCCAATATCTCTCTCATCCGAAAAGGGAACAATATCAGGCAGGTGAGACCCGGCTTTTTCAATTGGAATGCCATTGAACATCCCTATGCTGATTGTCAGTAATAAGATAAGTTTTATAATTTTTGTTTTCATCCTTTGTTCCTCCTAAATATTCCTAATCTTCCACTACTATAGCAGAGTGTCTAATTTCCTGTTTTCACCTTAATGGATGATAAGTGTACAGAAACTAGTAATATAGTCTTTATTCGTTAAGGATTTTAGGATATTATAAAAATACTTATATTAATTGGAAGTTTCAGGGAGGTATAGCGCACAATGGATGAGTTTCGAATGAGCCTTGGAGAGAAGATTCAATTATTGCGCAAGAAGTCTTTTTTATCTCAAAAAGACCTTGGGGAAGGGATTTGTTCACAGGCTTTCATCAGCCAGATCGAGCAAGGGAAAATTGCCGTTTCAGCAGAAGTTCTCTATCAATTATCCGTTAAGCTTGGCGTGGATACAAATTACTTCTTTGAACAAACAGACACACAGAGAAAAGACTATATAGAAGATGTCATCATGCTTGCAAGAGGATACATCCATAGCCGGGATTACGAGACACTTGACGGGCTGATCAAAACAGAGGAAAACAGCCCATTGTTAAAACAAAAAAGATACCGGCAATTCATCATCTGGAATAAATCCATCATCGCCCTCCACGTAGAAAAAGATTCGCAGAAGGCACTAAAGCTTGCAGAAGAAGCACTAAACCTAAAAGAGACGTCTTCCCATACATACTCCCTGAGGGAAATCGAAATATTGATCACGAAAGGGAATATATTAATTGAATTAAACAGGATCAAGCAGGCCATTACGACATTTGAAACGGCGAAGATGCATATCCATTCGACCATCCATACGTATTCTCACACCATATATATACGATTGTTTTACAACTTGGCGAGGGCATACTATACGAATGAACAATATGAAGATTCACAGAGGACAACCGTCCAGGGGATCTCCTATTGCAAACAGCAGAAATCCACTTACGGGCTCGGTGAATTGTATTATCAAAAGGCGATGTGTATGGAGAAACTCGGGAAGTTCCAGCTCGCGGCTGAGAACTATTTAATCGCTAAATTCATTTTCAAGTTGAATAAAGATGATCATTTATGTGAAAAAGCCCACAGTTCGTTCGAGGACCTGCATCAAGAACATGAAGGGCTGAATCATGAGCACGATCTTTTCTCCCTGCTTTAAGCCTGGCTGGCTCATATGAAAAAGGAGAATCTTCGAAGAAGATTCTCCTTTTGTTGAATCAAGCCCAGGAAGCTTTACCGATATATGTTCTTGTCCCGAAGTTGAACGGATCCCATGACCAAGCAATGGAAAGTCCTCTTCCGGATAATGCCCCTTTACCGATTCCGTAAGCCACTTTTGAAACGAAGCCTGTCCCATAACCTGCAGCAGTTCCGATGATCCACCCCATCGGTCCTCCAACACCTTTAGCGTAGCGGATGATTTTGGATACAACCGCAGCGCCAGTCGCACCTGCGATCAGGGCTCCCGGAGACAGGGCGATACTTGCAGCGATTCCTCTGCATTGGCTTGCAGATAAGTACGCTCCTCCGTCGAGATATTCCATTTCCTCTTGTTCGATTTCTACATACGTTTGTGGTAATACTAATTCCACGATAATTCCTCCTCTTGTTTCCTTGTATTTATATAAAGTACCGAAGTACGATATACCGTTAGCAGGTATCAGCTTGAATGATGGTAATTCTCCTTTGCCACCCGGTGAATATAATTTTTTATTGTCAGAAGACTGACACTTCCAACAAGAAGGGCGGACAGGTTCGGAAACAGTGAATACCAAAGGATGGCCAGGGTATAGCAGCCAAAATAAGCCGAGACCGCAAACAACGTTTCTTTCCTGGAGATTAGGTCACTATTATGAAATTCCATTGTCAGTTCTTTCAATGGCTTAATGGATAAAATCATGATGATGATGACCACCGCCGAGAAGAAAAACAGGTCATCCGCGATAAAAACCGCAATACAGTAGGCATAAAAGAAGTAGTCTAACTTGTTCACCGTCTTCAAAATTGGTGTCCCTTTCAGTGAATCCCCCATCTTCAGGAACTGCCTTAATTCACCAGAGTAATCAAAGCCTTTCTTCTGCAAAGAATCGTTCATTTTAAACACCAATATGTTGGTACTGATAAACAGGGCAGTCATGATGCCGATCAGTACATACAGACTGCTGATCTTTTCATAAAACTTATGACCCAGGGGCAGGTATATGGCCACATTCAATAACAGGAGAAACACGATGGCATAGGCCAGTCTCTTCTCTTTTGCAAACTCTTTATTGAATGTGACCACTGAAAGCATGGCGGTGATCCCTATAAACAGCCCCAAAATAAGCAGCGTAAAGATGACTTTCGCTATATTGGAATCGGTTGATTGGCTGGGTATCAAACAAATATAGATTAATAAACTAATATAGAAGCCGATGTGAAGCTTTGTCAGGATTTTCATTCTCCATCCATCCCTTTTCTGGTTATGTCTTGCCCGTTATGCCTAAAGAGTCCGGAAATTCAGCATTTTTAATATCCAGTCATAATAGGTTTCTTTCTTATAGATCACTTTCGCCTCTACAGGCATTGAGTGAATGACTTCAACCACATTTCCATCGCGGGCGACGAGTTCCTTATTATTTAATGAAATCACGCATTTATAGAAAACGAGATTTCCCTCATTTGTTTCTTGGGTCAAAGTGCCGGAATCGATGGAAGCAATCTTCCCTTCAATCGTTCCATACTTTTGGATATTGACCCCCTGTACAGAGAGTTTGACAGGGTCTCCTTCACTGATCATTGAAATATTGCGTGAGTCGATGAATGCCTCGACCTGAAGTTCGTCTTCACTGTTTGAAACCTGGGCGATCACCTGATTTGCCTGGACCGTCATACCAAGCTTTACAGGGACCAGGTAATGGACGACGCCGTTCTTATTTGACTTGATGGTCAGGGCAGAATCCTGACCGGAATAAACCGACATCTGTGCTTCTAATTCAACCAGCTTCGATTGTATCGATGCCCTGGCAGACCCAAGCTCGCTTTTCATCTGGGACAGCACCTGTTTAGATTGTGAAGCAGGGTTTTTATTCTGCTGCTCGAACTGACTGATTTCATCGGTGATCCCCTCGATTTCACTTTCCTTTGCTTCTATCTTCCCTTTTGTTTCTTCCACCTGAAATTCGTTTTCTTCCCCTTTTTTCCGGGTACTCAGTTCCTTCTTCAACCCCTCTAATTCAGAAAGGAGTTCTGCCTTCTTCGTCTCTTTTTTGCTTATTTGATTATTGAGGCTGTTCTTTTCAAACTGATCTGTCTGGACTTGAAGCAAATAGTACTGGACTTTCCCGTAATATTCCTGCTCAACCCCGGAATCCTCCATTACATTCTTTTGTTTGTTCAGCGACTCCTCAAACCGGTCGAGAACCCCATTCTTTTCTGTCAGTTCATCGATTTGGGTCTGGATCGCTGATTGCTGAAGTCCTTCTTGACCGCTTGAGATCGTAAAGAGGATCTCTCCCTCAGATACAGACTCCCCTTCTTGCTTGTTGACCGTTACGATCTGGCCGTTTAATTGGGACGAAATATATTGATCATCTTTTGACATGACGGTGCCTTCTGCTTTAACAAAATAAGGTTTCGTGAGCACCGTAGCGAAATAAGAAGCAAAGACGAAAACACCTAATGTAAAGATGATAAAAACCTTCAAAAAATTTGGAGGGGTCTTATCGAAGAACACCCTTGAGTCTTTAAGGTCGCTTTTGCTATAAAGCTGCATGTTGTAGCACCGGCCTGAAAATATCGACGGTTATTTGTTCCTGCGAATTCGAAACAAAGACATTGTAGATCTCGCCGTTCGAATTCAACTCATTTTCAAATAAGAACAGTTCCAGCTTGGAGTGTGCGAAAGGCAGGTTTTCAGGCTTCCCTTCATACCGCACATAGATACAGTGATCACATTGATATTCACTCTTCACTTTGAACTTATCTTTATACTGAAGATAATCATGCGCCTGGATGAAGACGTCATAGTCATACTTGACCGTTCCATCCTTTTGAATATTTGAACCTGCGAGCCTCGTGATGAGAGGACCGAACATCTGGATATTCAAAACCTGCGTGTAGTTAATGAACTTTTGGATATTTGTTTCCAGTTCATCCAGTTCTATATTCCGAATTTCATAGATAATCACTTTTTTTAATGACAGTCTTTTATTCTCTTTGACTTCCAATTTAGACATATTCAATCTCCTCCTGTTCTGGAATTGCGATAGCTGTGCGGTTGCTGCCACCATGCTGTAACCTGCTTAGCTCTGCATATTTCCCGTCTCGTTCCATCAGTTCCTCATGCGTCCCTTTTTCGAGTATCTCTCCATTTTCAATAAAGCAAATCATATCGCACTCAACGATCGTCGACAAACGGTGAGCAATGATCATGACCGTTTTATCCCTCTTCTGTCCGAAAATCAGTTCCTGTATCTTTTGTTCACTGAACGAATCCAGGTTTGAAGTGGCCTCGTCGAAAATATAGATATCGGGATCGGACAGCAGCGCCCTTGCGATTGCGAGCCTCTGCTTCTCTCCACCGGAAAAGTTGTTGCCTGACTCTTCGACAAAGGTGCCATACCGATTTTGCAGCTTTTCAATAAACTGATGTGCGCCTGATTTCTTACACGCAGCCACCATCTCTTCATACGTGGCATTCGGGTTGCCGACCTTTAAGTTTTCCATGATTGTTCCAGTAAAAAGTTCGATATTCTGGGGAATGTAAGCAACCTTATTGCGCAAGTAATTATGATCAATATCCGCCAGGTCATAGTTATTTATCGAAATTTTCCCTTCCTTTGAATCCATGAATTTCAACAAGAGCCGGGTGATGGTGCTCTTCCCCGCGCCGCTTTCCCCAACAAACGCGATACGCGAGCCAGGGGGGACGTGCAAGTTGAAATTTTTCAAGACTGGCGGTCTCGATCCGTATGCGAAGGAGACGCCTTTAAACTCGATGTCACCCTTCAGGCTGATGCCTGAGATCAGATCCTTCTTATGGTCTTCGCGGTCCAGCGTCATCAGCTCCCTCAGACGCTTCATGGCAATCTGGGCTTCCTGGAAGGTCAACTGAAGTGAAACGAGATTCTGGACGGGTTCCGTAAAATAGGAACTGAGTGTCTGAAACACCAGGAGATCCCCGATTGTCATCTTCCCGTCCATGATACTTACGGCCCCGATGGCCATGAACACCAGATTTCCGAGGGAACCGGCAAAGCTAGAGACGGAACCCTGTACGTTGCTGATCACGCCTTCCCGGTAATCGATCTTCAATGAGTGCACAAACTTTTCTTCAAGTCTATGAATCTTCTCTTTCTCATCATTCTGGGACTTGACCGTCTCGATATTTTTGATGGACTCGATCAAATGGGAGTTCAGCATGGCGCCTGCTTCCATTTGTTCGTAATTCAATTTTTTGTATGGTTTCTTGAAAAAATAAATCAAAAGGATGTTAATCACGACCATGATCAACAAGACTCCAAAAAGAGTCGGGTTGATCTTCCAAAGTACAAAACCGGTGATCGAAGCAAGCATTACATCCATGATTAATGATATGGACACCGTGGTGAAAATATCCTTGATCGTCATCGCGTCCTGAAAACGGGTGATGATGTCCCCCACCTTCCGGGTCACAAAGAACTGATAGGGAAGATGAATGATATGGTTGTAATATCCCAGGAGCAGCGGGATATCAATCTTCCGTGACAAAAATAGCAGGATATGCTGGCGAAACGCAGTCAATACATTCTGGAATAGTGTGACCAGCCCGAATACAAACAGGAAGATATAAAGACTATTCTTTAATTGATAAGGGATGATTTCATCCATCAGAATCTTCGGGAAGAGACTGAGCAGAATCCCGATCCCGCTCAACAGCAGGGAGGCGAGGATAATCAGAATCAACAACTTCTTCTGTGATAAGATGAGTACTTTAAATAAGTCGAACATCCCGGTATCTTTGTATGAGACCTTCTCAAATTCACTACTCGGGACCATCAATACGAGGACACCCGTAAACAGCTTATCAAATTCGGAGAACTCCACCTTCATTAATCCCCGGTCCGGATCCGCGATTACAAACCTGTCATTCCTGGTCAATTTATGAATAACCACAAAATGATTAAGGCCTTCCTCCGTCTTGATCTGTGCGATTGCAGGAAACGTCATGTCCCTTGTGATTTCAAAAGTCGTGGTGCGGATGGCCTTTACATTGAAATGAAGTTTCTCCAGGCCGTCCACAATCCCTTTTACACTCGTTCCATACGCATCCGTCCCTATAATTTCCCTGATTTTCATGATGGAATATTCACATTTATAGTTCAGCAATATCGTCGATATCGCCGCGGCTGCACAATCCGAAGCGTCATGCTGCATCGTACAAGGATAGGACTTAAATAAACTCAACGCTCTCCACCTCAGTCAATTGGCGCATACTCACAAAACAGCGCGCCTCAATAAGATTTCAGGAGGATAAAAAACCACAAATCACTTGCATGTGCATTCGTTCATCGAAGAATACACCATTCATTACAAGAGCCTGTAAACACCTCTTGTTGATACTATAGCAGTATGACAAAATTCCTGTAATTTCGATTAGAAGGGGTCCATTGGGGTATAGGAGGGGAATGGATGTGGAAACTGAGGAATGTTTAGATTATATAAAAATACTTATATTTTTTGTTATTATTTGTAATTAATTTTAAATATATATCATTGCTTTAAATTAAAAACCTATATTTAGTTCAGCGTATTTTTTCCGATTAGGAGACGAACCATCCTTATTTACGTCCACAATCCATCTCATACCTCAGCCATAAAAATCTTCTATATGAAACCTTTTTCTCTTGAATCCGTATACATTAATAAGTCTTCCAACTGAGGTGTTTGTTGTGATTGAATTAGTAAATGATTACACGGGTTTGTTAACTGTTTATTCAGTATATGGAGTTATACTGGTGAGTTTTATACTGATATACCTCTTGAGTTGGCTGGCGAAATCTTCTTTCCCTTTTACCGATTCACGATGTGATATTGAATTCACAGACGTTAAATTGACCTTACAATTATATAAAGAGCGCAAGGCTATATCTATCGTTACCTGGTTATTCAAGGCTGTCAAACGACATAATTATCCTGATGAAGAAGAGTCTATTTTTCCTTAAACCTATACTAAACATTTAAGGAGGAATAGATTTTGAAAGTGAAAGTTAGATTGTTTTGGAGTGGGTTATTTTTTACATTTTTGATCTTAAGTGGGTGCCAGCAAACTGATACAGGCGGTGGCGGACTGCTGAACAAACTTTTTATCAGTCCATTCGTTATAGCTATCGAGGGAACAGCTCATTTGCTGGGAGACAATTACGGGTTAGCAATAGTGTTTATCACCATGTTAATCCGCCTGGTATTAATGCCTTTCATGCTTCAGCAGATGAAAAGCCAAAAACAAATGGGCATCAGGATGAATGAACTTAAACCTGAGCTTTTAGAGGTTCAAAAGAAATTAAGAGAGACAACTAATAAGGAAGAGAAACACAAGCTTCAAAAAAATATATTTGAACTGTATAAACAACGCGGTGTAAATCCTTTAAACCTTGGGTGTCTCCCTCTATTGATTCAATTTCCTATTTTGATGGGATTGTATTATGCAATACGTGATTCCCAAGAAATATCACGACATACTTTTTGTGGTTCAACTTGGGCCAACCTGATTTATGGGTTACCCTCATTGCAGGTTTAGTTTATCTCCTGCAGTTTAAAGTAAGTCAGAAACAAATGACTGTTGAACAGCAAAAACAAATGAAACTGGTTGGTCTTCTATCACCAATCATGATTATTTTTTTCTCTTTTCATGCACCAGCCTCCCTTCCTTTATACTGGGCTGTGGGGGGGCTGTTCCTAGCTTTACAATCGTATATAATAAGTAGATTATCCAGATAGATTTTGTGTATATTTATTAGGCATAAAAATTCCAATTCCGCAGGCCGCCTGTTAGCCCCTCTTTTTAGTAAGGCTCCTGCGGGTATCACTTCCAGAGTGCAAAGGATTTCCAGGGGATGAGTAAATCCAATCAAACACACCCATGCGTTTTTAAGAATTTAAGAAACACCTTGAAATTGCACAAAACTCACCACAGTATTTCTTGCGTACTTATTTACCCAAAAGTCAATGATAACAATGGGTAATATTCACATGTTACACGAATATGGAAATCGAAATTAATCAAACCAAGGCAGGTTAATAAATTGAATTTTGCAAAATTAAACTACGAACATCTTGAAAAAAGAAAACAGAAAACAAATAGAATAATTTTCCTCCTCTTTTCCATTCCGTATGCAGCATTATTTTTCTTTTTGCATATGTTTTGGTGTTCTCTGGCTTTTTGGATCATGTCACTATTCTTGTTAGCTTATTTAGGATGGGTAGGAATTAATCCAAAAAGAACAAAACATAATGAAGATATTCCCCCTTTGAAACTCTTGGTGGGAAGAGTAGTTTGTATTTCGATAGCTATCTTCGGTCTATACTTTGTGGTTCCAATAACCAAAGATTTAATATATGATTCCCCATACTATTTTCGGGGAGATTATCAAGTGGTTGTCGGGAAAGTTGACCTAAAGACAACATCAACACGCGGATATTTATCTCAAAGCCTGGAAATCAGTAGTGTTAACTATATGAACTTTACTATCGTAGATAAAAAATACGATGGAAGAATAGTAAGAGTTGATTATTTGCCTCATTCTAAATTTATTGTACGAATAAGAACTTATTAATAGTTAATGGATATACCTTAAAGTAAATACCCGATAACTTTTGAACGATTCTCTCTTAAAAATTTATGATTACTTACTTTGAAATTTAACTGTTCCATTAACATTTACCCCTGATCAATCTGTATTACTTTATTACATTAAAGTGATAATCAGTATTCTAGCTGAGATAATCTTTTCCGTTTTCTGAATTAATCAGAGAGTAATGTACGGTTATCTCAAAAAAATTTCCTTTTACTTCTTTAACAATTATTTTTTTCTATTTGTGATTTTCTCTCCCAAAACGGAACCCCTTAGTAAATCACATTGTGATCCAACCTTCTCCTTATAAAATTATCTAAATCCTTCAGTTCTTTATATTAGTATGTCTGTTTGCCACAATCCTGTTTCTTAGCCTGTTTCAACACAATCCAACAAAGCCCCAAAATAAACCAAAAATAGCGCCAATGTAAGGTATCTAAAAAGAAACTGTTCAATAAGACTCCTACGTACACTGCAAAAAATAAATAAATTGGAATATTCCATACTTCAGTTCGACGATTGATAAAGAGCTGAACGAACAAATAGATGATCATGATAAAGAAAGCAAAAAAGGAAATCCATCCATTTTCCGCGATAATTCGAACAAAAAGGTTATGGGTGGCATAACCATTCAGCAATTCAAATTGTCCAGGTCCGATACCCAGCAAGTTAGAAGTCCCGAGCATTAAACCTTTCATTTGATAGTAGAAGCGATCTGAATCATAATTTTGCAGTCCATATCCGCTGGAATGGCTAAACCTTACATCTATTTGGTTAAGAATCATATCTCCCCAGAACAAAAACATAATGATTGCGGTCAAAGATACAATCAATATAACACCCGAAACTTGCCCATACAATTTCTTATAAAACAAGGTGAAGACTAAATAAAGAGTGGTTACAATAACAAAGTTCATAATCGCCGCTCGTGATAATGAAGCCAATAATGCCCCCATAATAATAAAAGAACCACCCATAAACAGGAAATATTTCAAGGAAAAATAGTGGTGTTTAAATGAACGATCCAACAGGAAAATAATCGCAAGAATTAAGAAAGGGGAAAAATCGTTAGGATCCATAAAAAACCCTTTGGCTCTGATTCCTTGGAATAAGGTGCCGACATAGCCAATCATGCCGCTTATCTCAGCAATTACTACAACTGATGAAATGAATGCGGAAAAAGTATACCCCCATAAAATTATATTGAATTCATTTCTTGATCTAATAAAGACAGTTAAGAAATAAAAGATAAGAATGACAAAAATGGTATGTATAAAATAGCTGATGCCAACCATAACATCGCTGCTTTTCAAAACAGAGAGTAAGGACACAGAGATAAAGACTAAAATTGAATAATTGATATATCGGTCCTCTTGTAGAGAATAAATCTTATTAGGTCTAACCAAAAAGAAAGATAAAAATGCCAGGACAAATAAGAGATCAAAAGGTTTAATAGCAGTATTCATCAAGCCAAATGTCAGAAACATAATGAAGAGCAAAAGCTTCAACTGAAAAACGATTCCTAAATAAATCATGACGGTCAATAATAAACCTAAACCAAAGATCACTCCAATATTTACCGTAGCAGGTATTGGCAGCAAAGTTGCACAAGTACCTATCAATACACCCAATAACAGGAGAAGGCCTATATGTATTATTTTCTTCATTCTCAGTCCCCCCCTTGCTGTTACTTCCGCTTAAATTTGTAAGGCAGTTCTCCAAAAATAATTAACATCCCTGCATAACATACAAAATATAACAACCCAATCAACATTTTTCCTAACGGCGCTATAGAGTCAAGAAACAGTGTTTTTAATACATACGTTACACCAATCAATAGAAGTGATATAACGGAAACCTTAATGAACGTTTTCCAAGGAATGATCCACTTCGTGTGGTTGAAAGAAGAAAAATACAATAATAAAGTGTAGAGAATAAAACCTATGCTTGTCGATATACCTGCACCAATAAATCCAAACTTAGGGATCAAGATTAAATTTAGGATAAAGTTCATTACAGCTGCAATGATAACGAAAAAAAACATATGTTTTGTTCTTTTATCTATCTGACAACACAATTGCCCATACAATCCTAAGTTCCAGGCAAAAAAGCCTGCTATGAGAATAGGTATGATCACAGTCCCTTCAGAGAATTTCTCCCCTAGAATAATGAAACTTACTTCTTCCCGAAAAATTGAGAAATACGCCCCAAAAGGCAGTGCAATAAGAATATAAACTTTCGTGAAGAAAGCTATTCTCTTTTCTAAAAAAACTTTTTCCACATTGCCCTTTGCTTCATTCATTAAAAGTGGTTGCGCAGCGAAAAAAAGGGGATTACATGTCAAAGCCAATGCTTGAACTGCAATGGTAAAATTTGCGGAATAAACCCCAACTTCATAAGTTGATTGAAAATACTCAATCATGTATCGATCCGTTAGGTTAAGCACAGTAGTACCTACGTACCAGCCTATAAGAGGAAAACCATAAAATAAAAATGTTTTATAAAACTCCAGAGCAGATTGTGTATATGTAAATGCCGGCAGTAGGAAACCCAGTTTTAATTTTCTTACCATGGGGAAGAGTACAACAACCTGTGCAATGAGAGTCCCCCAAAGAAAGCCTATTGAATTAAACTGAATAACGTACAACCATACCACGATAAAGAAGATTTTCCCTATTGAAAGAATTACGTTAATATTTCTGTACTCTTTTGTTAATAAATCAATTTGATAAATACTTCCTAAGACCATGAAGTAATTTGACGTAAGTATTATAAATATAGAGGGCCAATAATACTCCTTATATCCCTCTAGAAGATCAGGAAATCCCCAAAAAAACAGAATGGACAGCGTAATAAAGGCAATAGTAATGAAGAACATAAGGGATTTCAGATGCTCATTGAACTCATCCATTATCCCATCCTCTACATAACCAGGTCTGAATCGCTGAATGGACAAAACAATCCATTGAGAAAATAAAGATGAGATAATGATGGTTGTACTTACAACGATCGTGTATTCTCCATAAAGTCCTGGTGAAAACAGTCTGGTGAACAACATCAGAAGCAAAATATTTACCAAAGCAGGAGCTAAAAAGACGGGTATATATAAGAGAGTGTCTTTACTGAGTCTTTTAATACTGAATATCGTACTTTTTTCAACGTTCATAACCTTTCCATTCCCTCTCTTAAATAGTTGATTGTAGCCCCGCTGATTTATCGGTCATTTCTGCAATCTCACTATATCGGCTTTTGTATATTTTATCTGTTTGGGAGCACATTGTTTCCGCCGTCAGTGTTTTTGCTATACGAATTGAATCTCTTGCAATATATTCATATTCTTTCTTATCGTCCAATAGGCTCATTACTCTATTAAACATCTCTAGATCACTATTAATTGGGACGACTACTTTTTTCTCACCTATTGGATCAATTATTTCCTTTATTCCACCTGCATTTGTACTGACTATCGGAATCCCTCTGGATAATGCCTCTAACATGACATACGGGAGGCCTTCTTTGTGGGAAGTTATTAGCATTACATGCATTTGATCCATCCAAGATAAAATGTCTGTTTTGCCACCTTTGAATTTTACGATTTTTCCCAACCCTGAATCCGCAGCCAATTGCTTATAATGATCAGATAGATGCCCATCGCCTATTAGCCAAAATTCTACATTCGAATTATTATATTGTTTGAAAAGTGCTGCTACTCGTAAGAACATATCAATATTTTTTTCAGACACAAACCGGCCAACAAAACCTATTATCTGTTTTTCATCCTTCATTTTAGAATGAAGTTTTTGCTCAAGTTTATTATCTGATAAAATTATATCAGTTGGAATTCCATTATAAATGACATGGATTTTTTTCTCATTAAGCTTATTTTCGACAGCTTTCTTCAAATCATATTTTGAGACAGTGATGATGTCTGTACTCAACCAGCTGCAAAGCTTTTCAAGAATAAGATATAGCTGCCTTTTTTTCTTTGAGAGTGTTGGATCTGTAAAAACAAATCCGTGTGCTGTAAAGATATTTTTGGGTACTCTATTAATAAATCCCGCGATTCTAGCAATAATACCCGCTTTGGAACTATGCGAATGAATGATGTTGTACTCCCCTTTTCGAATGAAACGGGCAAGCAGCTTAATGGAGTGTAAATCACGCTTGATTTCTATCTTTCTTGATATAGGAATAATGACTGTATGAATATTATGTTTTTCTAAAAGGTCCACAAACGGACCATACTCACCAACAACAACAGAAATATCATGTCCCTTTTCAGCAAACCACTTGGACAGATAGAATACGTGCATTTGAGCTCCGCCGATATCACCACCGGAAATTACGTATAATATTCTCATAAATTATAGGGTGTTAATAACCTCCGCAACTCCTTCCATAAATGATTCCTTAGTAAAGGATGATTCATATCTTTTTTTTGAATTAATCCCCATTTGTTTTCGTGTTTCAGGGAAGACAATCAATCTTTTTATTGCATTAGCAAGCTGATCTACATTATCTGTTTCTATTAATAATCCAGAATGTTCATCTTCAATTAACTCAGAAACGCCTCCAACATTCGTCGCAATACAAGGTACACCATGTGCCATTGCTTCAATAATGGATAAAGGCATCCCTTCTGTATCTGAAGGCAGTACAAAAAGATCCGCTTGACTCAATTCAGCGGAAGGATTTTCCACCCATCCTAATAGATGAACGGAATCAATCAGATTTTTTTGCTTGATCAAATCAACTAAAGAGTCTTTATATTCATCAGAATGCCAAGGCGGCTTTTCCCCTAAAATAACCAATTGAAAATTGATACCAAGTTCTTTCAATTTAGCACAGGCTTTAATAACTAAATCTTGACGTTTCCCAGGTACTAAAGTACCTATCGTAATTATTTTCAAATGCTGTTTGCCATCCTCTTTGACGCTGCTTTGATGTATATCAATACCGTTATGTATCGTTTGGAACTTATCTCTATAACGAGGAAACAACGACTGATAATTTTCCCTCACTCGATGTGAGACGACAATGATTTTATGAGAACTGAATACAGCCATTTTCCCCAATATATTATCCAATCTTTCTTCTCCATGTATATGCCAGATAACCTTTTTACCTGCCATCTTAGCCAAGAAACCTATAATGATCTGAGATCGGAATTGACTTGTGTAAACCAAATCAATTTTATGCTTCATTATAAATCGAAGGAGTTTAATGAGATGGGGTACAAGGGAATAGATTTGTTTCAAGGTGAACAAAAGTCCTGAATGAACATCTTCTTTCCTGATTTGATCAACATGTTGATTAACAGGAATCAGAGTAAAAGGTTTACCGGCTTGTTGAATGCGTTTAATCATCGGTCCTTTTGAAGAAGAAAGAAAAAAAGTTTTGTATCCATACTTCTCCAACCCAAGGAGCAGTTCCATTTCACATTTCTGAGCTCCCCCCCACTCGGGCCGGCTCTCGTAGAATAGAATTTTTTTCATAAATACCCCCGTGGTGTAATTAAATACTTCTGAAAATAAAACTTTCATACTATTAAGTGTATATTTTTTCCGTTTTATGAAATTGACCCCACTCATTATACTACATTAGTAACAAGTATACTAGGTGTACAAGCATCTAATCAGCATGTCACTTGTAGAATGATATAAAAGAACGGCTGCAGGAAAATTCCTGTCAGCCGTTTGTGATTTTACTCTTTTTCTGTTTTTTCATCTTCTTGTTCTGGCTTACTGTTGGATTTTGTCATTTCGTAAATTTTTAAATCTTTTATCCAAATTTCAATCTTTTGGCCTCTTTCATCAATTCCCCTGACCACATAGAAAGGACCCAGATCCGGATATTGCTGATTGACTCTTTTACTGATATTAAACACCTGTACTATATTTGTGGCCTCCAGCACGAAGTCGTTTACATCTTTTTCTGTCACATTTGCTTTCTTTTCTTCTTTAGCGTCTGACTTTGTTTCCTTGTCCGCAGAGGCCTCTTTTGTTTCATCTCCACTTGCTTTTTCTTCATTCGAACAACCGCCGGCAACTCCAATAATGGTCACAGACAATAACAAAATTAAAAAGGATTTCAACTTCTTTTTCACTCTATTTCCCCCTGCAAAACATAAAAAAAGGAAAAACACTTTCCTTTTTTACTCATTTTTTATAAATATAGTTAAATTATAATATTCCCTTCATTTTATATCAAAGGGTAATATTTCCTATAACCAACTATCATGAAATACTTTTAAAAAAGTAACATCAGTGCCTGATGAATGAATCATCAGGCACTGAGCTGTTTTTATTTTAATATGTGGACTGTTTATTTTCCACCAGAAGCCAAACCTGAGACATCAATAGACGTCAGGTCCCTGGACGGCACTCCATCTACTACTTCAAAATGAATATCCATTTCGAAATATTCATTATCTGTATAGACAGCATCCAGATGATATAACCCATCTGAAAGCCTAGCGGAATATTGACCTTCAGAGTCACTAAATATACTCCAACCGTACGAGAAGTTATCAGTGACCTCTACGCTTATTCCAAGCTGTGCATATGGAATAGCAACCCCATCCTCAAGGATCTCTCCTGACAGATTCACTTCTGGTACTTTCATATCCAAAGTATCAGAGGCTTCACCATTCACAAACAGCTCTCCATTCACCATGGAGAATGGAGTTAATATTGGGATGAATACAGGCTGGTCGTCGTAATTGACGTCCTGCACAATATAGTCTCCATCCGGGAGACGCATCTCAAAAGCCCCTGTACTTTTTGATGAATTAAAGTATGTCCTCATACCATTCTCTGTTTCCATTAGAATAGTATATTGCGCATAAATGCCTTTTCCATCCTCATTTCTGATGGTCCCTTTTAGATTAATAGGATTAGCTTGAACTGTTAGGCTATCTTGTTCCATTCCATTGATAATAAGCTTTCCATCAATGATGTCAAATGGGATGTCTAAAGGGTTATTACTCCCTTCTTCTCCAATCCTTACACCTGAAATAACGTACTCACCGTCAGTTAATCTAGAAAGGAACTGACCATTTTCGTCTGTATATTGATAGGTTGAATACCTTCCGACCTTTTCTATTTGTACTTCAGAGTAAGGCGCATTCATACCTGTTTCATCCACTACAGTACCTACAAAAGATACCTCTGGGATAATGATCTCTAATGTGTCGACCTGGATGCCATCTGTATAGATCAACCCTGACTCAACCGTAAATTGAAGATCTAAATAGATTTCACCAAATTCTCTTAAATGGAGAGAATCGACTGTATACTCTCCGTCGGGCAGCTCCACTCCAAATTCCCCGTCTGAGTTAGTGGTTACACGATCCCAATAATCATTCCCATTAATATAAAAATCAACATCACCAATCTGACCGCTACTATCTTTAACAATCCCTTGCACGTTACCTCTTACTTCACCAATGTCAATAGTAGATAAATCAATCGATGGCACACCATTAACAATTTCAAACGCTAAATCAACAGAACTGTATACTTCTTGTGAGTAAACAGACTCAATTACGTAAGATCCATCCATCAATCTATCGGAAAAATAACCGTTTTCATCTGCTTCTATATTCCAATAGTAACCGCCATCCGGCCGTTCAGCACTGACTTCAAGATTAGCATAAGGAATAACCTTCCCATCTTTAACTACTTGGCCTGCCAGGTTCTCCGCAGGAATTGCAATATCTAATGTGTCAGCTAATTCTCCCTCGACAGTAAGAACTCCATTTTCTAAAGTGAAAGCCAGCGTATATGGAGTATGGCTTCCTGTTCCTTTATAATCGATACCTTCAATGAGATAATCCCCATCAGGTACACGAAGGGAAAACTCACCGCTGCTGTTAGTAGATCCATTATAGTAATAAAAATCTTCGTTTGTATTCATAATGTAGCTAAATGTTGTGTTTGCTAAAGCGTCTCCGTTTTCATCTGTAATTGAGCCAGTGACCGTTACCGGATGCATGGATACGTCTAGTACATCCTCCGCTGCTCCATTTACATAAAGTGCCCCTTCACTTATCTCAAATTGAATATCTACAGGAGAAGTCATCCATCTATCCCCATTGTCAAAAGAAATTGACTTAACAGTATAAAGCCCATCTTTCAATCTGGAAGTGAAATGACCGCTTTCATCTGTACTGTAATAATAGTTATATCCATCTTGTGAAGCAATTCGAATATCCGCATAAGGGAGAGCCTCACCTGCTTCATCCACTACCTGACCAAACACATTGATATCAGTCACGGTAATATCCAAGATATCCACCTGACTTCCATCAACATAAATCAATCCACCGTCTACTGTGAATGGCACGAACACATCAATTCCATTGATATCTCCCGACCAAATGTGGTGGATGACATACTCCCCGTCTTCCAAGTCGACACCGAACTCACCTGCTGAATTCGTAGAAACATTCTTAGAATACGTTCTTTCTCCCATGTCATACTCAATATCGAATTGAGCATGACTGATCGGTCCTGTACTGTCATGTACCAAGCCCTGAACATTTCCTTGAACCAATCCGATGTCGATGATATACGGACTAGGATTGGTCGTTCCATTTTCTACCGTGATTGAATGATTTAAATATTTCGTTCCAGTCATATAGGAAGATACTTCACCTACTGTATAATCGCCATCAGGTACACGAAGAGAGAAGTTCCCCTCTTGATCGGAATATGCCCAATACGATTCTTCATCGCTATAGATGTAAATACTAGCATCAGGAACCGCTTCGCCATTATCCACAATCTGCCCTACAATCGACTTAGGTGGAAGGATAATCTCAAGTGACTCTTGAGCAACACCGCCTACCATCAATTGATTATCAGCAACACTAAAAGCGATATCTAAACTGATGTCTTCTGAATCTTTATACAGCCATGTAACCTTATAATTCCCATCTGGAAGCGTGAAACCGAATTCTCCATTCGAATTACTTGTTGAGTAATACCACTCCCACGTATCAACATTATGAATCTCAACGTCAGCACCCGCAAAAGGAACATCTTGATCCCAAACGGTACCAAGAACATTACCGTATACATCATCAATGTCGATCTCGCTTATATCAATGTTTGGTGTACCGTTGACGACTTCAAAGTTTAATCCAATGTACTCATATGACCCTTCATACCAAGTCTCCACTATTTCATACTTACCATCAGGAAGCTTTAATTTCAGCATTCCATTTTCATCTGTCCGTACATAAGAACTGAACACACTATTATGAGAAATCAAGTGTAAATACACTTCAACGTTAGCAAGAACCTGTTCACCATTCTTCAACACACTGTTAACGTTTTCCCCAACCAATGTAAGGTTTAATTCGGATGTTTCTTCACCATCAACCGTCAATTTCCCATCCACTACTGTGAACTCCCGGTTGATGAAGCGTTTTTCTTCATTGATATACGTAGATAATACAACATAGTCACCATCAGGAAGCTTAAGTTCAAATTTCCCATTTTCGTCTGTATTTGCATCTACCCATCTATCATCGTTATCATCCACTTTGATTAAATCCATATATTGATTGTCTAAAAGCGTACCGTTCTCATCTTTCAACGTACCGCTGACATTCACTTCAGGTAATACAACTTGAAGTGCCTCAGTCATGACGTCATTGACATAGACTTCTCCGTCAATTACCTCGAATCGATAATCGATGAATACTGAATTACCAAATTCCAGATAAACCATACTGATTTTATACGTACCATCATTTAACCTTGCTGTAAACTCACCTTGATCATTAATATCTACATAAAAATATTGGGTGTCATGGTCGGATATGTTTAGTATTTCAAGTTGTGCGTTTCCAATTGGTCCGTTCCCGTCACTCACAGTACCTTTAACTGTTTCGAGTGGAATGGTAATTGTCAATGTGTCTGTTTTTTCTCCTGCAACTAATACTTGACCATCCACTACAGAGAAAGCAATATCCGGATATACAGAATTCATTGTAGAAGACCATACTTCCTGAACAGTGTAATCTCCATCTGGTAAGTTCTTATCAAAGTTACCTGACTCATCCGTTTCAAAGTAATACCAATTCCAATTAGAGTCCCTTACAGAGACAGAGGCTTGGATTGGCCCGTTCCCATCCTGGACAATACCTGCTACATTCCCAGGAGGCAGACTGCTAAGGTCGATAATGTATGGACTTGGATTAGTTGTGCCACCAATTACTTCGACTTCTTCATAAATTTCATACCAGTTTCCTGACTCATTCATCTCATATAAGTCAGCGATAGTATAAACACCATCAGCAACACGCAGTGAGAACATTCCATTTTCATCCGTGTTTGCAATATAGTTGAATTGAACTCCGTTGCTCTCTTTATTAATGTTGACTTCCCCATAAAGAGGTACCCCATTATCCATTAATTGAACTTGCAGACTTTCTGAAGGCAATTCAACTGTTAATGAGTTTGTTTCCATTCCATCAACCAATAACTTACCATTCTGCACATTAAAAAACATGTCAGCAGCAGCAATGAATTGCCACTCCATACTATAGACGGAAGTGATGACGTATTCACCGTCAGGAAGGCCTGTGCTGAAATATCCATTTTCGTCCGTCTGTACATCATAATAACTATATTCTTCTTGAAGATCTTTAATTGATAATGTTAAATACGAAACATTTCCTGAATCTCTTACTGTACCTTTTACATTTTGTTCATCCATTGCGCCAAGATCAATTTTCAACGCACTTTGACCAACCAATGCCCCATTTGAGACCGTGAAATTCACAGCATATGGATACCACTTTTGTTCAGCGCTTACCCATACTCCCTCAATTTTATAGTCACCGTCCGGCAGCTCAAATTCAAAGTCGCCTGCTCCATCAGTTTGGGAGCTGTACCATTTCCCTTCAGTCAGAGAATAAGCACTGAGTGGAACATTCCCGAGTAACGCACCACCCTTTAAGATGGTACCTGTCACATTTCCACTTAAAGTTTCAAGGTTGATTTCCAATAAGTTATTTCCGACTAATACATCGTTTTCTACCACAAACGTTTTTCCTACTGTATACCATTTTGACTCAGAATTAACCCAAATACCTTCTATTTTGTATTCACCATCAGGTATATTAAAGCTAAATTCACCTTGCTCATTCGTTTTCCCATCAAACCATACTTCTTCACCTGAAATGGTATGCGCGCTTACCCATACATTTCCAACCGGTGTCTCTCCTTTATTTACAACACCAAAGACATTATCAGGCTCTTCTGACAGATCAAAATCCAGTGTTTCCGTACCTTCAAATGAACCGTTATATATTAAGAAATCAGTTTGCAACGGATACCATTTTTCTTCGTTTTCAACCCATATCCCGTCTACACGGTAAGCGCCGTCCGGAAGTGTCAATTCATAATATCCATTTGAATCGGTTTTTGCATCATACCACATCTCATCCCCATCTACAGAATGGGCACCAATCCATACACCTGTTACTGGTTGACCGTCTTTTGTTACATGTCCTTTTACATTCGGCTCTTTAACAGGCAGTTCCGTTAAATCAATGGTTAGCTTTTCTGGCTCAACAACCTCATGATCAATAACAGAGAATGTGACTTCCAGCGGGAACCATTTACCTTCCCCTGCAACCCATACACCGTTTAATTGATAATCGCCATTTGGCAAATTGAACTTGAATTCCCCGTTTTCATTTGTTTTAGAATCAAACCACACTTCTTCACCATTGGTTGAATGGATGCTAACCGATACATTACTTAAAGGGTTATTATCCTTGATCAATTTACCTTTAACGTTAAAAGAAGCTAATTCTATGTTTAACTCTGACCCAGCAGTCAATTGGCCGTCTTTCACAATAAAAACCGTACCAAGTGAGTACCATTTCCCATCGGCCTCAACCCATACTCCGTCTATTTGATATTCACCATCAGCAAGGCCTTGTAAAACAAACGATCCATTTTCATCAGTGACGGTATCGTACCACATCTGGTTCTCACCGGTTGTATGGAAGCTAAACGGTACATTTGCTACATTTTCACCATTATTCTGCAGCGTACCATTGATACAATCAGTACATTCTTCAGTAATCAATTCAATATTATAAGTCATGTTCCCTTCAACCAAGAACGTATGATCAAGCTGATACCATTTACTCTGAGAATCAACCCAAATACCATTCAGTTTATAATCACCGGTTGGCAATTTTATACTAAAGCTACCATTTTCGTCAGTAGTTGCGTCAAACCACTCGTCAGTAGAGAGATTGTAAATACTGAATGGTACCCCTGGCAAGGTTGAGGTTCCCTGCTTTAATTCACCGGTAACTGTATATAACGGCGTCCCCAGTTGTACATCCACTTTTGCTGATCCGGCAACGGAAAATATGTGATTCAACTCATACCATTTGTTATCTGCCGAAACCCAAATACCGTCAATCTTATATTCGCCATCGGGCAATTCAATTCCAAACGTGCCCTGTTCATCAGTTTTCACATCATACCACTCAGGGTTATCTCCTGTAGTGTGCAAACTGAATGTTTCATTGGCCACAGGTGTTCCATCTTTTAATATGGTACCTGTTACGTTTCCTTCAGGAGGTGGAGGAGGTGTCTCCCCAACTAATGTTATCTCGAGTTGCGTCCCTTCTGATAAAACACCTTCAGTGACTGTAAACACTTGATTTAATTCATACCACTTTGAATCTGATTCTACCCACACACCGTCAACTTGGTATTCTCCATCTGGCAGCTCAAATCCAAATGTACCAGCTGCATCCGTTGATGCGTCGTACCAGACATTACTGCTATCAGTAGTATGGATACTAAATGATGTGCCTGACACAGGTTTACCGTTTTTAGTCATGACCCCCTTTATGTTACTTGGGTCTGCCGGTTCTTCAATGGCCGGAAGATCAATTTCGATTCGAGTCATGCCGCTTAGAGTCCCGCCGGCAACTTCAAATTTTTCATCCAGCGGATACCACTTAGATTGTGATTCAACCCAGATACCATCAATCTGATATTGATCATCAGGAAGGCTTAGACTAAACTCGCCATTCTGACCAGAGGTAGTGTCACCCCAGAAATCTCCTGCTATATTATGTACACTAAACGTAATATCAGGCAGTACTTCCCCGCCTTGAGTAAGTATACCTTGTACGTTATTTCCTTGATTTGCTGCATTTGTTGCAGCACCGGCTTTCAGGGGCTGGATAAACCCACTAATAACCATTAAAAGCACCATCGAAACAGAAAGTACTTTCTTCCAAATTCCTAATTTTTTTCTCAACACCAAACTTCCCCCTTTTCTCATAAAGTAATACTATTTTAGACTCATGACCAATGAATGATAACTTAGATGAAATAAAGCCAAAATAATGATATATCCGCAAATTAGTATATTATTACCAATCCAAAAGTATGAACCCAATTACCAATTATACTATAAATTTAGGTAAAATTTGAATATAATTCATATTAATCCAGTAAAATTTATTTATTCTAACATCTTTCCTTTTTTAATAAATTTAATAGATACAAACCACACAAAAAAGCACGCCTTTTTTCATGGACGTACTTTTGCTTTGTCTAACTTTTCAGTTATTCAAATCAATCAACAAGCTCTCCAAATCTACTAGTACGCCATCCTCCACTTTAAACTGTTGATTTAAAACGTACCAATTTGCTTCTTCTTCAACCCATATCCCATCAATTTGGTATGTATCATCAGGCAACCCTTGAAAAGTAAACTCACCTTTCTCGTTTGTAAATGCATCATACCATTGTGATGTATCAACTGCAGTATGAATACTAACCCAGACATTTTGAACCGGTAAGCTATCTTTCATAATTTGACCAGTGACTACAGGTAATGGCCCCTGGGGGTTTTCCAAGTCAATGATCAACTCTCCAACAGACACACCATCTTTCACAGTAAAAGCGGTCTTTAACTCAACCCATTTCTGTTCAGTTTCTAACCAAATTCCTTCAATTATATATTCCCCATCTGGTAAATCCAGTTTGAAAAAGCCTGCGGAATCAGTCTTGGCATCATACCAAGTTTCTGTTGCAGCAGTCGAATGAAAACTGAATGTTAAATCACTGACCGATTCCGTCCCGTTCTTTACTTGACCTTCCACGCTGCCTGTTGGAGGCATCGGCTCAGTTTCTATATCAATTGTCAGTTCCGTTCCATTCATTAATTTACCGTTT
Source organism: Rossellomorea sp. ABR4_012 (assembly GCF_056159545.1). Lineage (NCBI taxonomy): Bacteria > Bacillati > Bacillota > Bacilli > Caryophanales > Bacillaceae > Rossellomorea > Rossellomorea sp. ABR4_012. The sequence goes on along the minus strand of NZ_JBSWVK010000001.1, from coordinate 719,067 downwards.
TCAATGGTAAACTGCCTGTCCAACTGATACCACTTTTGCTCAGAATCAAGCCAAATACCGTCAACTTTATAGAGACCATCTGGTAATGCAGGTATCTCAAAAGCCCCTTCCGTATCTGTTTGAACATCATACCAAGCTTCTTCATTGTCATTCATTTTATGGAAACTGAATACGACGTTGGACAAAGCTTCACTGCCTTTCACTAACGACCCCTTTACAGGCCCAGTCGGCATTTTATTCAAATCAATTTGCATCGAAGCTTTGCCTTCCACAACAAAACGTTTATCCAATTGATACCACTTTTGTTCTCCCTCTATCCAAATACCGTCAATCTGATATTCTCCCCTGGTTAAAGCAAGTTCGAACTCTCCTTGTTCATTCGTCAGAGCATCAAACCACAGATCACTGCCATCAATCGTGTGGGCACTTACCCATACCTCTGATACAGGAGTTGTGCCCTTCATTACAGTTCCAGTTATTTTATATTCAGGAGATAAAATATCTATGGTTAATTCTAAAGAATCACCAATGTGGCCGTTTGATACTGTAAATGTTATCTCAAGTGGATACCACTTCGATTCCCCTTCCAGCCAAACTCCGTCAATTTGATAGTTTCCATCTGGAAGGTCTAACGTGAGTACACCGTTTTCATCTGTTTGGGCATCATACCAAACCTCATTGTCACCAATTGAATGGGTACTTACCCACGTATCCTGAATTGGAGCTGCCCCTTTAAAGATGGAAATGCTCAGTGATCCTGGAGGAGGTATGGAAGATAAATCTACTACCAATTCACTCGATCCAACGATGGCTCCACTCTCGACTGTAAACCGCTGTTCCAACGGATACCACGTTTGATCACTTTGTAACCATACACCATCAATTTGATACTCCCCGTCTGGCAGTTCAACTGTAAAAGCACCGCTCTCATCAGATGTTATATCATACCAAACCGGGCTCTCACTTGTAGTATGAATACTGAACCCTGTATTTGGCACAGGTGTAGTTCCATTAACTAAACTTCCCGTTATATTCCCAGAACTATTACTTGAAAGATCTATTACGATATCTTCGGTAACACCATTTACAACGTCGAACTGCCGCTCAAGCTCATACCATTTTTGTTGATCCTCCAACCAAACACCATCGATTTGATACGTTCCATCATCAAGTGAAAAGCTGAAAGCTCCGTTTTCATCCGTTTTCGCATCGTACCATAAATCACTTCCATCAGTGGTATGAGCACTGATCCAGACTCCACTCTTTACCTCTTCATTTTGCGTTATCGTTCCGTTTACATTCTTTTCCGGAGAAGGTGGTTCCGTTAACACATTTAATGTTTCCGCAGTTAGTACATTGTAGGAAATGGCTTGAGTATTTAATGCGGACCCCTCTTCAACCATGGTGTCATTTGCTAATTGTATGACAACATTAATAGGGGCTTCCTCCGGATTGCCAACATCCTGCAGCCTGTCTGAAACTCGAGGGGTATATTCAAGTGCACCTTTTGAGGTAAATGTTCCTTTTGCAATAACCCCCTCTTGCAGATCTACTCCTTGCACCTCACCGCTTAAAAAATCCATGTAGACGGATGCAGTTCGACCAGCTAAATTCCCATAAGCAGCATCATCGGCATCAAATACTGTCTCTTTATTCACTGGGGATTCAGTACTTAGTTCAGTCAATCTGTCACTAAATATCGTCTCACGCACCGTTTCATCAAAAGGTGATTCCGGGTGAACAGGTGATAAAGCAGCTTTATCATAAAAAATATTCACCCCATATCCATATAAACTTTCTACGTTATGTACCTTCACAATTATATCCAACTGATCACCAACAATGATTGGGTCATCCGGACTTTTACCGCTTGTTGAATTCTCCCATAGAACCTCAATCTCCGGTTTTAAAGATGAAGCTGTATTATCGTTGGCAAACGCAGCTGAGGCATACGAAATAAAGATGGTCATTACAACCAATACAATCCCTGCGAGAAACTTCCTCATTCATTTTCCCCCTAAAAAATTTCTTTCTATAAAAAAGAAGCATACGATAAGTATAAATCTTATAAACTTTTTTACTGCTTAACCTATCTCTTCATATGGTGGACCAGGCAAAAACACATAATACTTCCTGAGATAAACCTCATCTATTATAACCTTATTCTACCAAATTATCCAACTCAGTGTTATGATATTACTATCTATCAATCGTAAAATCTATAAAGGAGTTTTTTATGAAAAAGCAGTTGAGTATTATAGTTGGGGTCATTTTCTTTATCAGTTTACTGCCAACCAGCCCGGTCACAGCTGAAGGTTCTGTTGAACAGGCCTGCAATTACACATTGGAAGAGGGGGTAAACCCTCCCTACCAGACGGTCAATTGTTTATTGACTGAAATGGCCCTTGAATACAATATTCCTCCTGAAATTGTTAAGGGGATCGCTACAAAAGAGAATGGAGAATGGAAACAATTTAATGATGATGGGACACCTGTCCGATCTGACGATGGCGGAATCGGCCTTATGCAAGTAACAAATTACCAGCATTACGATATTGAAACTCTTGAAAATGACATCATCTACAATATACGGGCAGGGGTCGAAATTTTAGATTCGATGTTTAATAGAATAGACCTACCCAGCGTGAACTCACATTCTCGGGAGATTATTGAACATTGGTATTTCCCTGTCATGGCATACAATGGAATCAAACCCCGAAACAGCCCAATCGTCCAAGAAACCGGGGAACGCAATGTGCTCGCCTATCAGGAACAAGTTTTCAGCATCATTGAAAACCAAAATAAATTTGACCTAACACAACTTCCTTTTATAAGGGAGGATTTTGATTATGATCCTGATAGTACTGAAAATATAAAGTTTGTCACGATGGAATATTCAACGGAAGAACCAATGCATTACAGCAAGCACCTATTCAAACAGGGGAACCAGGCAATTGTTTCAACTGACGGACTAAGCTTGCGTATGAGTCCGACTACAGAGAGCGAAAGAATAGCAAGCTTGCAAGTAGATGAAAGGGTTACGGTTACGGGCCGGTTTACATACGATCAATCAGCAGTTACCAAACCGAATCAATTTGTTTGGATCCCCATTCAACGAGAAGATGGTTCACAAGGTTATGTTGCTTCTGGTTATCTTAATTTTAAACCGTTACCGCCTTTTATCAGCGATATTTCGGAAAATCAATCCGTCATTGCCGGAACCGGGGAGTCAGGAGACAGGATACTGCTTAAAGTGGATGATCAAACGCTATCCAGTGCATACGTAGAAGAAGACGGCACATTCGAATTGTTGATTGACCCTATGGAAGCAGGTACCGAATTAGTGTTCATCGCTAAAGATACAGCAGGTAATGTCAGTGAGCCAGTTACGAAGGTCATTCTAGAAGCCCCGGAACCTCAGATTATTGATTTGTATACTTTGACCAATGCTTCTAAACATGCGGGCGATGAGATAGAGCAACTCATTAACAGATACGGGAAACAGGAATAAAAAATTGCAAAAAAGCACCTGCGAAGTACTTCGCAGGTGCTTTTTTGCAATAATTTTTTAGTCTGATTCAGCCAAATCAATAATCAGATTCTCTAAATCCTTCAGCCTTCCATTTTCAATGGTAAATTGCAGGTTTAATACATACCAGGCAGATTCAGATTCAATCCATATACCATCGATTTGGTACTCACCATCTGAAAGATTGAGAGTAAACTCACCGCTCTCATTTGTCTGTATATCATACCAAGCCGGATTTTCTTCTCTTGTGTGAATACTGAATATTACATCCGATACATCTTGTTCCCCATTGACCACTTTGCCCGTCAATGCTTCCGCTGGCTGATTGAGTTCCCCCAGAACATCGATGACGATTTCCTCAGAACCGACAAGCAGCCCTTTCTCAACTCTAAAGACTTGATTCAACGGATACCAGGTCTGCTCACTTTCCAACCAGATACCGTCAATTTGATATTCCCCGTTGGGCAAGGTCAGGGTGAAGTTACCATTCTCATCTGCATACGTATCATACCAAACAGGGGAACTGTCTGTAGCATGAAGGCTGAATGGTACGTTTCCAAGTGCGGTCATTGACTTTGTTACCTTTCCTTTAATAGGCCCTTCCGAAGGAATCACTTCATTTAACACATCAACGGTAAGTTCTACAGCACCGCTCAACTGTCCATTTTCGACAGTAAATACTTGATTCAACGGATACCATTTGCTTTCACTTTGAATCCAGATCCCATCGATTTGATATTCTCCGTCCAGTAATAGTGCAATGAACCTTCCATTCTCATCAGTCTGTATATCACGCCAGACCGGATTATCATCTGTTGTATGCAGACTGAAAAGCACATCCGGTATCGCCACTGAACCTTTTGTGACAGTTCCTTCGACTGACCCCTGCTGTTCGCGATCTCCCATTAAGTCAATAAGCAATCCTGACTCACCTTCAAGTTGCCCATTGACCACGGTAAACAGTTGATTCAAAGGATACCACTTCTGTTCTGTTTCTACCCATATTCCGTCGATCTGATACTCACCATCTGGGAGTATAAGTTGGAAATCTCCATTTTCATCCGTCTGAACATCATACCATTGCTGATTTTCTCCTGTAGTGTGCAGACTAAATAATACATTTCCAACCCCAGCGCTGTCGGTCTCGACCCTGCCCGAAACCCCTTCAGCAGGAGGAGGCTCTACCTCATTGATGTCTATTATCAGACTTTCACTCCCCACAAGTTTTCCTGAGGATACAGTAAATACTCGATTCAACACGTACCACTTCTGTTCACTTTCCATCCAGACACCGTCAACCTGATATTCTCCGTCCGGTAAATAAAATTTGAAATTACCGCTTTCATCGGTATGGACATCATACCATTCGGACTCAGCATCAGTTGTATGGATGCTGAATGTCAATCCTTCATTTAATGATTGCCCCTCAACCAGTATTTGCCCCATAATATTTTCATCTGAGTTTACAGGATCATCTTCTAAGTGAATCACAAGCTCCTCTTGGTCTTTCAGAATCCCATTTTCAACGGAGAACTGTTGATTTAAGATGAACCATTTTTGTTCCACTTCGATCCAAATACCGTCGACCTGGTACTCGCCATCCGGTAAATCAAGTGTAAAACGACCGGAGTCATTGGTTGTCGTGTCATACCAAGTCTCATCACCTGTAACAGAATGGACACTGAATGTAATCCCTGATAATGTCTCTTCCCCTCTTATCAAGAACCCCGTGACATCAGTTTTTTCCTCAGGTATTTTTATCTGGACTTGAGCTTCATATTTTGTTATATTCCCTGCAAAATCAGTAGCGCTCACTACAATAGTCTCAGTTTCCTTTTCTTCAACAGAAAATTCATAGGTGAAGTTTCCTTCCTCATCCACCACCACAGGCTGATTATTAACCATTACAGTAGAACCTATTTCAGTATTCCCTTTCACCAAAATATCAGTGGTAGTGAGAATGGCTTGATCAAATGGGGTTTCTACATACAGGGTTGGATCAACTGAATCCACTAAACAATCATAGGATTGTATTGTCTCATCCCCTGCTGCATTAACAGATCGAATGGTAATCTCGTTTGGACCTTCTTCCAATTGGATTTGCTGAGTAAATGTGTTCCCTTGGATAGATGCTACTTCTTCCCCATTCACCATCACCTGAGTCACAGCCTCTTGATCTAAGTTCCCCGTTAATTCAATCATATCGGAATTATTAACCCGCAATGTTTTAATCGAATCGTTTATTTCAATCTCTTGTTCAACAATTTTCCCAGCTTCTGCTTTCCATTCGAGATCTATTATCGGAGGGCTCGCCTCTGGTAAAAACACTTCAATTGGTTCTGAAGGTAAACTATAATTAAGCTCGCCCGGCGATGCTTCTTTATAAGACATCACTACAAGTTTATAATTCTTGTCAGTCTCCCACCCATTAATTACAGCAGTTGTCACACCATTTTCTACTTGAAGACTGCGGGAATGATCTACTTGATTATGTTCATCCAAGGGAGCCACCACATATCCCGCCGCTCCTTCAACCTCTTCCCACTTCAGCTTAATCTGGCCATTATTCACCCCTTCTTCTGTCACCCCGCCTGGAACCTCAGGACTTAAGGGATCAACGTAATCAACGGCCTGATCTGCATACATCCAATCCGTTCCGATATCCTCACGCTCGGCTTTCACAAAAATATAATGTTTTCCGCTAATCAGGGTTTCGGGAAGCTCAATGGCTTCTTCCCCTGTTAATGGAAGGTTTTCTCTTAGAAGCTCGCCGCTGTAACTATCCTTGCTATCACTTATATATATACTGACTTTTGTATCTTCCGCTCCGGTGACATCCCACTTCAGTACCGGGGTTTCACCTTCCAAATCAAGCGCTGCACTGTTCACTTTTGGTTTTTGCTGAACAGATACTAACTGAACAGATAAATCACTTGTACCTTCTGTATCGGTACGGATCTCCCAAGTACCCGTCTCCGGATTCTGTACAGATATAAAAGCACTGCTGCCTTCTTGTAAGTAATTTGCCTGGTCTCCACTCAGAATCAGCGGATATTCAGCCCCATCTGGTGAAAGGATTGTTAATTCAGGTTTCGCACCGCTCCACGTAACTTCCATAAGGGCAGCTTCTTCAGGACTCTCTATCGGAATGGATACCCCTAAACCATTTGATTGCGCACTCATTACCGATGTTGAAGAATAATTTCCTTTTGCCCTCATATTGGTGCCATAGGTCACAACCACATCGTCTTTAATTTCCTGAGTTTGAACCCCTTCTTCTAATTCTGATACTTTAAACTTAATATCATCTTTGTCAAAGTCATATGCGACACCCACGTCAATCCCTATAAGAGTGGCGGAAACCATCACTTTACTTGGATCTACTTCTCCTCGTATTCCATTAAATGTCGTTCCGCCAATAAACCAAATATCATCAGGTACTTTTAACTTTCCTGAAGCAGAGCCATTGAAGGGCTTGACTTTAGGCACTTTTAAAGAATAGTCCGCTACATAAGTATCAAAAATATCCATGGATCCGTTCGCTTTAAACCCTTTCTTGGTGTGCCATTCCGACCTGGTTTTACCGAGCTGAAGACTATACATCTTCAGACTTCCACTTGAAGCTATATGAAGATTGGAAGCTTCAAGCTGTAAGTTGTCTCCCATGATCAAGTGTCCCCCATCGATTGTCGGAGAGAACGTGTCAGACAAATCTGCGTTTACAAAAATGGTGGTTCCATCATCCTTATTTGCACCTTGGATGTTATCAACCCCACCACCTATGCCGCTTAATCCAAATGGAGTGGTTCCAATTGGAATGGGCCGCGGGAACACACTTTGTATGGCTACCCTGTTCAGCAGTCCATTGTAAAAATTAAAATCGCCGCTTAGACTCCCTCCGGCAGGTACAATCATCTTCCCGATCTTCCCTACCTCTCCGCCGCCTCCAAAAGCATGTGCCTTCGTATTGAGGTTTACATAGGGTTTAGTAATTTCCAGGCCACCAAGCCTGAAGTCAGGGAGATTGAATGTCCCTTGAAGGTCCATGCCGTCGGTTCTGACAGAAAGTTCATCTATTTGGACACTCGTTTCAACTCTGCCTCCAAAGGCAGGAGAGAAATCAATAGCCCCGCCGATATTCACCCCTTTAGGAGCTATCGTGACAGAATTAATTTCGATGGGCAGCTTTTCGTAAGCAAGCAGTGAAATGCCTCCCTCTCCAGGAATCAAATTCACCGTTTTAGCATCGATATTAAATTGACCTTTATATAATGGAATCTGCCCGGCATAAAAATGCTTCGATTCATTAACCGGCACATAAAGGAGCCCATTTCCGGAAACTGTATACTGCCCCTTATCTACCCTGAGCTCTCCCCGGTATTTTAAAAAGTCATTTAAACTGATATCGCCTGTTACGGTATATAGCTTGTCATTGGCTGCATCTTGTTCAACCTGCCCTGTAATGGTAAGATTTCCGACCTTCAGTTTACTTAAAGCCCCATTGTTGTATTTAACATGAAGGTCCTCCCTAGGCCTTAATGTCGGAAACACTTCGTATGGTCCATATAAAGTAATTGAATCTTCTTCATCAGTATTTTTTATCATTAAATCATTTTCTTCAATACGATATCGTTTATAGTATCTTTCACCACTATCAATAATGTCTGTACCTTTGTACCACTGATAAAAATGTCTATCCCATGTATTAAAATCAATACCCGGGGTTTCCAACTTTATGGATTCATTCGGTTCAAGTGTTAAATAATCAAGAGCAGGCTCCTCAATCCTGACTGGAGTCCTGAAAGATTCATGAGGGCCATGGATCACTTGATCACGCTGGAAAGTAATCACTTTCCTTACATCTTCAGTGGATAAATTTGTAATTCTGTCGTACAAGGTTGAATTATCATAGCCGCTCGCAGTACCATCCGCCTTGTAGTTCACATACTCATAATAACTTGGAATCATAAAATCCGATTCCCCATAATATTCCCAGCTTTCTCCTGCGGTAACGTTAATTCTCCTCAATGCTGGCTCACTTATCTTTTCTGGAACGATGAAAGTTTCATACGGGCCATAAACCACTTGCTCCCTTTGGAAAGTAATCACTTTTCTTACGTCTTCAGTGGAAAGTGCAGTAATTCTGTCCGAATAACCAAAATCACTATAGCTGCGGGCCGTACCGTCTTCCTTATAGTTCACATAATCAAAGTAACTAGGTATTTTAAAATCGGAACCGCCTGTATACTCCCAGCTTTCTCCCGCTTTGACATTTACTTTTTTTAATGCCGGCTCACTTATCTTTTCCGGTTCCTTAAATGTTTGGTACGGACCATAGATCTCTTGATCGTTAAGAAACGTCATCACTTTCCTTACATCTTCAGTGGATAATGAATTGATTCTATCACGCCAGCCATAATCTGAATAACCGCTTGCCGTTCCATCATCCCGATAATTCGCATATTCAAAATAATCAGGTATGGTAAAATCCGATCCTCCAGCATACTCCATAGTTTCCCCTGATTTCACCTGCACTTTTTTTAATGCTGGCTCACTACTTCGAATTGGCTCCTTAAAGGTCTCATACGGACCATAAACCTCTTGTTCCTTTGGAAATGTGATGACTTTCCTTTCAGCTTGGTCAGGAAGTTCCGTAATCCTGTCCCACCAGGCTGAATCATTATAGCCTTTTGCCTTTCCATCTTCTTGATAGTCCACGTATTCATATTCACTTGGAATCGTGAAATCGGATCCTCCGCTATATTCCCAGTTCTCCCCTGCTTTCACTTTCACTCTTCGTAATGCAGGCTCAGTTATTTCTTTAGGCTTCCTAAAGATTTCATATGGTCCATATACTTCTTGGTCATTTAAGAAAGTGAAGACTTTTCGAGTATAATCATCCGGTAAAGTCGTCATTCTGTCTGACCATCTTGAATCATCGTATCTAAACGCGGTACCATCTTCCCGGTAGTCAACATATTCATAATAATTTGGTACTCGAAAATCAGAGCCCCCTGTATACTCCCACGTCTCCCCTGCCTTTACGCTGATTTTCAGCAATGCAGGTTCAGTCACCTTCGTTGGGTCTTTAAATGTTTCATAAGCCCCATACACCTCTTGATCTTCTTTAAAGGTAATGACTTTTCGGATGGTTTCAGAAGAAAGTGTCTTCATCCTCTCATACCATTCTGAACTTTCATAGTCCTTTGCTTTGCCATCTTCCTGATAGTTGACAAACTCAAAATACTCGGGAATGACAAAATCGGATCCTCCTGTGTATGCCCAGCTCTCTCCAGATTTTACATTGAGTTTCTTCAAAGCAGGCTGCTCGATCCTCTCAAATGCTCCAGAAGAAATGGTAATGGTTAATTCATCCTCATTATCATTTTCAATCACAATGCGCTGTTGTTCATTGATGGTGTGACCAGAGTATCTGCTTCCGTAATCAACTGCCCCAATCTGATCATAAATAGCATAATCATGTTTCCAGCTGACATTGATACTTGCACTACCTGTAACTTGAATACTCTCACCCTGCTGTAAGACAACTGATTCTTCTGCAAAAGCCGTACGAAAGGTTATTGGTTCCAAGAGTAATATTATTACCATCGTAAGTATGTAACACTTTTTTAAACTATTCGCCATTATCATTCTCCCTTATCTGTTTAATGCAGTGCTTTTTACTCATTTAAGTTAATGCTTCTTTTATGTAAAAAATTACCTATATATGAATGTTCCAATTATATTCACATTGGAACAAGTCAAAAAAGTGATAATTAAAATACTTAATTATAGTTAGCTGTTTACGTGTGGTGTTATTAATATTGAGAGATTGATAATATTAGAGGCATAAAAATGGAATATGGAGTGAAGCAATACTTGATGTGTATAAATGGAAGATATTTCTTAATTTATATGCAATTAGTATTATTTTACTAAACATTTTGGGATTTATAAACATTAATAGTTAAATTTTCTTATAATTCTGACTAGAGGTGGTCATTTAAACAACCCGATTAATATTGGAGTCCCCTGAAAATGCAGCATAAACAATAAAAAGCATCTGCCAAGACAACCTCTGTTGTCTTTATGCAGATGCTTTTTCGGAAGGGAGAAACCCTTTTATTCCACTTTTGTTAAATCAATGATCAAGTTGTCCAAACCTTTCAGCCTTCCATTTTCAATGGTAAACTGTCGATTCAACACATACCAGGCAGATTGAGACTCAATCCAAATACCATCGATTTGGTAATCACCATCTGAGAGATTGAGAGTAAACTCACCGCTATCATCTGTTTGTATATCATACCAAGCCGGATTTTCTTCTCTTGTGTGAATGCTGAAAATCACTTCTGAAAGACCTTGTTCCCCGTAGACCACTTTGCCCGTCAATGGCTCCGCTGGCTGATTGAGTTCTCCCAGGACATCGATGACGATCTCTTCAGCACCGACAAGCAGCCCCTGCTCCACTTTAAATACTTGATTCAATGGATACCATGTCTGCTCACTTTCCATCCAGATACCATCAATTTGATACTCCCCGTTCGGCAACGTCAAGCTGAAGTTTCCACTTTCATCGGCATACGCATCATACCAAACAGACGAACTGTCTGTGGTATGAAGACTGAATGGCACATTGCCAAGTGCAGTCACTGTCTTCGTTACCTTTCCTGTAATAGGTCCTTCCGAAGGGACCACTTCATTCAAGACATCAATGGTAAGTTCAACAGATCCGCTTAACTGTCCATTCACGACAGAGAAGACTTGATTCAACGGATACCATTTGCTTTCACTTTGAATCCAGATCCCATCTATTTGATATTCACCGTCGAGTAATACAGTACTGAACCTTCCACTCTCGTCAGTCTGTACATCACGCCACACCGGATTACTGTCGGTTGTGTGCAGGCTGAATAGTACTTCTGGTATTCCAATTGATCCTTTAGTGACGGTTCCCTCTACTGATCCTTGCTGTTTGATATCTATCGATAAGTCAACAATCAGTCCCGTCTCCCCTTCAAGCTGCCCGCCTGTCACGGTAAACAGCTGATTTAAAGGATACCATTTCTGTTCGGACTCTACCCAAATCCCGTCGATCTGATATTCTGCGTCTGGGAGTAAGAGTTGGAAATCGCCATTCACATCTGTCTGAACATCATACCATTGCTGATTTTCTCCTGTTGTGTGAAGACTGAATAATACATCTTCCATTCCTGTACCCATGTTCTCGACTCTCCCCATAATTCCTTCTGTTGGGGGAGGCTTGATTCCATCAACATCAATGATTAGATTTTCATATCCTTCAAGCTTTCCTGAAGATACGGTAAATAATTGATTTAATACATACCACTTTTGCTCACTCTCTATCCAGACACCGTCTATCTGATACTCTCCATCTGGCAAATAAAGGGCAAAATTGCCACTGACATCGGTTTGGACATCATACCATTCAGCGCCTGTGGTATGGATACTGAATGCAACCCCTTCACTTACTGGTTGGTTTTTATTCGTTATCTGCCCGATAATATTTTCATCTGTGCTTACCGGTTCATCTTCCAAATAAATCATAAGTTCATCCTGATCCTTCAGGATTCCATTTACTACCGAGAATGTTTGATTTAGGGTGTACCATTTTTGACCTGCTTCAAGCCAAACCCCGTCTATCTGATATTCACCATCTGGCAAATCCATTGTGAACTGCCCGGATTCATTCGTTGTTGTGTCATACCATTTCTCTTCTCCTGTTATGCTATGGACACTAAAGGTAACCCCCGGTAATGCCTCGTTTCCTTTTATCAAGGTACCAGTGACATCTGTCTTTACTTCAGGGATTTTCATTTGCAGCTGTGCCACATATTCTGTGGTATTTCCTGCAAAGTCAGTTGCTTTCACCATTACTTGTTCCGTTTCCTTGTCTTCAACAGAGTATTCATAGTGGAAGCTTCCTTCCTCATCCAATAGGACTGATTCTCCATTAACCGTCACAGAAGAGCCAATGTCTGAATTCCCACTCACCAGGATTTCAGGAGTCGTAAGAATATCTTGATCAAATGGAGACTCTACATAGAGTGTCGGCACTGAAGTATCGACCATCATTTCATACGTTTGTATGGTTTCATCCCCTGCTTCGTTAACGGATTGAAGGGTTATATGATTGGTCCCTTCTTCAAGCTGTACAATCTGTGAAAAACTTCTTCCTTGTGGAGAAGCAACCTCTTTATCATTTACCATGATCAGAGTCTCAGCCTCTTGATCCAATGTTACAGCCAATTCAATTTCATTGGAATTACTAACATGCAATGTCTTAATGGAATCATTTAGTTCAATCTTTTTTTCTTCAACTTTTCCATCTTCCGCCTTCCACTCAATATCCACATGTGGAGGACTTGGTTCTGGTAAATATACGTCAATCGGAGCTGAAGGTAAACTGTAATGAAGTTCGCCATCCGTACCCTCTTTATAAGACATGACTACAAGTTTATAATTCTTTTCTGTCGCCCATCCATCTATCACTGCAGAAGTACCTCCATCTTCAATCTGGAGGCCGCGGGAATGATCTACTTGATTGTTTTCATCAATCGGAGCCACTACATATCCTGCCACTCCTTCAACCGCTTCCCACTTCAGCTTAATGAATCCATTATTTACCCCTTCGTCTGTTAGCCCAGCTGGAATCCCAGGGCTAAGTGAATCGACGTATTCAACCAGTTGATCTGCATACATCCAATCAGCACCAATATCTTCTCGTTCTGCTTTTACAAAAATATAATGTTTGCCGCTGATCAATGTTTCAGGCAGCTCGATAACTTCTTCCCCGGCCAATGGAAGGTTTTCCTTCAAAAGCTCACCACTATAACCGTTCTTGCTGTCACTGATATATAAGCTGACTTTTGTATCCTCAGCACCTGAAATATCCCAAGACACTACGGGCCTTTCACCTTCAGCATCTACCTGTACGCTGTTCACTTTTGGTTTTTGCTGAACGGAAACCAGCTGAACCGACAAGTCGCTCGTGCCTTCTGTATCCGTACTGATTCTCCAGGTGCCCTTCTGCGGATTTTGCACGGAGATGAACGCACTGCTTTCCTCTTGTAAATAATTTGCCTGATCTCCCGTTTGAACCAATGGATATTCTGTACCATCTGGTGCATGAACGGTTAGGTCAGGATTCGTCCCTGTCCATTTGACCTCCATTAGAGCAGCTTCTTCAATTTCCTCTATAGGAATGGTTACCCCTAATCCACTGGCTAGTGTACTCATTACCGATTGAGAAGAATAGCTTCCTTCTGCCTTCATATTGGTTCCGTAGGTCACAACCACATCGTCTTTAATTTTCTGAGCTTGGATCTCCTCTTCCAGTTCAGATACTTTAAACTTGATATCATCTTTTTCAAAGTCGTATGCCACACCTACGTCAATTCCAATAAGAGTGGTGGAAACCATCACTTTACTTGGATTAATATCCCCTTTGATGCCATTAAAGGTTTTTCCGCCTATAAACCAGATATCATCAGGTACTTTTAACTTCCCTGAAGCAGATCCATTAAACGGCTTGGCTTTAGGCACTTTTAAAGAATAGTCCGCTACATAGGTATCAAATATATCCATGGAGCCGTTCGCATTAAAACCTTTCTTTGTATGCCATTCCGATCTTGATTTACCAAGCTGAAGACTATACATTTTCAAACTCCCACTTGAAGCTACATGAAGATTTGAGGCCTCAAGCTGTAAGTTGTCACCCATGATCAAATGTCCGCCATCAATTGTAGGTGAGAAGGTATCAGACAAGTCTGCATTGACAAATATGGTCGTTCCATAATCTTTGTTAGCACCTTGAATGTTATCCACCCCGCCGCCTACTCCACTTAAACCAAATGGAGTCGTACCGATGGGAATCGGTCTTGAAAACACACTTTGAATCGCCACCCTGTTTAATAAACCATTGTAGAAATTAAAGTCTCCACTAAGACTGCCTCCAGCAGGGACAATCATCTTCCCGATTTTTCCTACTTCGCCGCCGCCGCCAAAAGCATGCGCCTTCGTATTAAGGTTTACGTATGGTTTTGTGATTTCCAGACCGCCGAGGCTGAAGTCGGGCAGATTAAATGTCCCTTGCAAATCCATGCCGTCGGTTCTGACAGATAATTCATCAATTTGTACACTCGTTTCCACTCTGCCTCCAAAGGCAGGAGAGAAATCAATCGCCCCGCTGATATTCACCCCTTTTGGAGCAATCGTCACGGAATTGATTTCAATTGGCAGCTTCTCATATGAAAGTAATGATTTCCCTACAGACCCAGGCATCAAATTCACCGTTTTGGCATCAATGGTAAATTCCCCTTTATAGAGCGGAATTTGGCCAGCATAAAAATGATTCGATTCTTCAACTGGTATGTAAAGCATTCCATTACCGGAAACAGTATACTTTCCTTTATCTACTTTTAATTCTCCACGGTATTTTAAGAAACCATTTAAACTGATATCCCCTGTGACAGTATAAAGCTGATCATTGGCTGCGTTTTGTTCCACCTGTCCGGTAATGGTGATGTTCCCGACCTTCAGTTTACTTAAGGCACCGTCGTTGTATTTCACATGAAGATTGTCGCGGGGCCTTAATGTAGGAAATAGCTCATACGGTCCGTATAGCGTTAAGGTATCTTCGTCACTTATATTGGTGATTTTCAAATCATTTTCTTCTATTAAATAACGGTTACTGTAAACGAAGTCATCACTCTTGATAACATCTGTCCCGTTATACCATTGATAAGAATGATCATCCGGAGCATCAAACGTAATTCCAGGGGTCTCAAAGTTCATCGACTCACTAGGGGCAATCGTTATTTTATCCAACGCGGGACTTTCTATTTTTATTGGAACGTTGAACGTTTCGGATGGACCATAGATTTGTTGGTCCTTTATCATTGTAATGACTTTTCGAATTACCTCTCCATGAAGAGTTGTGACTTTATCACTTAAAGAATGGGCGCTATAGGCCCTCGCCGTTCCATCTTCTTTATAGTCAACATAATCATAATAACTCGGTATCACAAAATCTGAACCACCATAATACTCCCAGGTATCTCCTGCTTTCACATTTACTCTTTTAATAGCTGGGCCGCTTGTTTCTTCGGGTGTCACAAATGTTTCAGTCGGCCCATACACTTCTTGATCTTCCTGCATAGTAATGACCTTTCGTTCAACTTCATCATACAAGGTAGTTAATCGATCGCTAAGGGAAGCTCGACTATAAGACCTTGCTGTTCCATCTTCCCTATAGTCTACATATTCATAGTAACCAGGGATTGTAAAGTCAGAATCTCCATTATACTTCCAAGTTTCTCCTTCCCCCACATTCACTCTTTTGATTGCTGGACCACTTGTTTCTTCTGGTAACATAAATGTTTCACTCGGACCATAGACTTCTTGATCTTCCTGCATTGTAATAACCCTTCGCTCAACTTCTTCATTCAGAGTAGTTAATCGATCGCTGAGGGAAGCTCGACTATACGACCTCGCTGTTCCATCTTCCTTATAGTCTACATATTCATAGTAACCAGGGATTGTAAAGTCAGAATCACCTTTATACGCCCAGGTTTCTCCATCCTCTACAGTTACTCTTTTGATTGCTGGACCACTTGTTTTTTCTGGTAACATAAATGTTTCATTCGGACCATACACCACTTGGTCTTGTTGCATCGTAATAACCCTTCGCTCAACTTCTTCATTCAGGGTTGTTAATCGATTATTAAGTGCCCTTGAATTATACGACCTTGCTGTTCCACCTGCTCTATAATCAACGTACTCATAGTAACTTGAAATCGTAAAGTCAGAATCACCTTTATACGCCCAGGTTTCTCCATCCTCTACAGTTACTCTTTTGATTGCTGGGCCACTTATTTTCTCCGGTACCACAAACGTTTCATATGGACCATATACCTCTTGGTCTTGTTGCATCGTAATAACCCTTCGCTCAACTTCTTCATTCAGGGTAGTTAACCGAATACTTGATGCCCTTGAACTATACGTCCTCGCTGTTCCATCTGTTCTATAATCTACATATTCATAATAACTTGGTATGGTAAAATCTGAATCGCCCCGATATTCCCAGGTGTCTCCTTCTTTTACACTCACTGTCTTAAAAGCAGGAGCCTGAATCCGCTCCACTACACCAGATTCAGCCGAAACAGTTATCTCCTCGTCATCAGTGTTTTCAAGCACCATACGAGACTGCCCATCAATGTAGTGTCCATAGCTGCTGCTACCGTACCTGGTGGCTCCATCGGAATTATAGACCACATAGTTATGTCTACCGTACCTACTTACACTTATATCACCAGCTCCCGTAATTTGAACGCTTTCACCCGGTTGCAGTACCACGGATTCTTCCGCAAAAGCAGACTGAAGCGGAATAGATTGAAGTATTAAGAAAAATATAATAGCTAAAATAAAAACTTTTTTGATGAATTTGTTCATTATTAATCTCCCTTGGATGTTTGTTATCAGCATTAGAGTGGATATATTCGATATATTCCCCTGCGGAACTCAACAGTAGTGTTTAATAGAGCCATTCTCATTCAATTAGTCTTCCATAATAATTTTCTACATGACTCTCATACTCTTTTTTCTTTGAAGAAGAAATAGAGTCATACAAATCAAGAATGTGATTATTTTCATAATCAAACGAAGCTGTAATGACCTTGTTAACATCAATGATTCCAAATCCCGTATAGATGTCTTTACCAGGCACATTAAGGTCATTGCTTGATGTTTTAAGCAATGATAAAGCTTTTTCATTTTTTAAATATGTATTCTCTGCATACAGGTAGCCAAGAGCCCTGCTGACCATAGGTGCCGCCATGCTCGTGCCGGAAAGCACTTTATAACCTCCACCTAGATAAGTGCTTTCTACTTTCTCTCCAGGCGCAACAAAGTCAACCCCCTCTCCATATTGAGAAAAGGTTGATTTTTCACCATTGTTGTCGATAGAACCAATTCCTAGAACTTGATCATACCCTGCCGGGAAGTAGACAGGTGTCCCGCCCCCATTTCCTGTAGCAGCCACAATGATTATCCCTTTACTAACCGCCTCTTGCACTGCTTCTCTAAAGGCCGGATGGTCGTATGGGGCGCCGAAGCTCATATTTATGATGTCCGCACCTTGTTCAATGGCGAAATACAATCCTTCTACGATAGAGAAAATATCTCCGTCACCGTATTGGTCAAGTACTTTTATAGGCATAATCTTGATGGAATTTGGTGAATCCATTGCGATGATACCAGCAACATGTGTACCGTGCCCTTCATCATCCTGAGGTAAATCGTCTTCGTAAGCATTAAAACCGGGAACAATGTAATCAACCAGTATCGGATGGCTGTAGTCAATTCCTGTATCAAGCACGGCAATGGTGGTTTGTTGGTCACCATACAGTTTCTGAGGAAAATTCATTTTGGATAAATAATTCGGAGAGGTTCCATCTGAAGGGTAATCTTGATTTGTTTCTAAGAACCCAATCTTTTTATTTTCCCCCAAGAAAACTAACTCTTCCTCTTTCATGATGCTCTCTGTTTCTTTAGGGTTTTCAATTTCAACCTGATAGATTTCTTTCCCTTCAATCTTTTCTTTCACATTAAGATCATATTTGCTTTGTAATTCTGACATTTGGGATGTCTCTATGAGGTAAGTAGCATTTACCTGGCTTTCGGAGGTTATGGGACTAACTGTTGCAATCATCAGTCCTAATAGAGTGGATACGATAGTATTCATTTTTTCACCTTTTAATAGTAGATTAAATAAGACCTAATAAAAAATTTGGATAAAAAGATATAAAAACACCCGTTTATGCAAGTGGTACCATTTTACTATATTTTTTACTATTATTAAATAATAATTAGAAAATTTATCTATTAATGGATAAATCGAGCGATAAACAAGAAAGAACAGATCAATATCTCTAAACAATACCCTCCCACGGAGTATGTTTTTATTTTCAGGCTCCTTAAAGAAATAGTTTATAAAAGGATGCCCCAAACTTCAGGGCATCCTTCTCCAACTCACTCAAAAACCAGCTTCTCAACTTCTACTTTTGCTGGCTCCTAATGCGTCGGTTGAAGTTCTGGGAGGGCACCCCATGTTTAGAGAACATTATGGGAGGTTTAAAGAGCTGGTTCGTCTTTTTTTGAAAAGAAACAACCAGAGGGACAGGAATTGCGGTCTTTAAGACGTAGTTCCTGGCCCGCTGGTTTATGCGCTAAATCCCCCTTCTCTGAATCACGTTAGAAATCAATAACGTACACCCTATAATGGTAAAAATCAACGCCAATACAAAGTATCCCGTAGCATAATTTGCATTAATGATATAATTGTATGCATCTCCTCCGACATAAGCATTCACATTGCTGTCACCATATTCTTCATTGGTATAAGCGAATAGTTTATAAAACCCCATCATCATCAAAACAGCTGTAATAGCAAAGTTCACAATAACTTTAGCATCCCACACCGTCGATGCTGCACTCTCTTCATGACCCGTTGGCTGTTTCTCTTGTGGCAAATCCTTCTCCTCCATCCATGTACTTCCCAATGATAAATTCCCTTAATATATATACAAGGATTTACTGTTTAGACCTATAAAGAAACATTGGATCTGTCCATTCTTTTTTCACTGTAAAACAGTAAACGAATACCCATGCTGCATCTTCTCCGCCCGGATCCACCCATACTTCTCCAGCCGCTTAATCGCCCTCTGTATCCTCGAAATAGAATATTCGTCAATCTTATTCCCGCTATAAAACCACAAATAGTCTTTCAGTCTACCTAGCGATGCTATGTACTGACCCTTTTCCAGAAGACAGCCTCCCTCATAACCCGCTTCTTCCTTCGAGTGCGTAAGAATCCATAAATAGATACGCAGATCCTCGGTGTGACGAAAATTCGTTTCCTGTATCAATCCACTGGTTTCGAGTATTGATTCGAACATTGTCATCTCCCCCTTTACCCCCTATATACAACCAGCCGGTTCAAAAGGATACTGGGAGAGGAACATTTATTATTTATTTCTGTTTCACATGACCATAAGGAGTGCAGTTTGAACACCTGACATTACCGCTTCCCTTACACCGAAAGATAGGTCCTCCCCTCAGTAAACACCTTCAACTCTGCCACCAACTTCGCCTTCTCCGCTTCAAAATCCTCATCTTGAACGTGAGCCTCAGTACTCTGTTCACCCGTAAACCAATCCGGAAGCTTCTCTGTCCGGACGGGTTTTCTACGCTGTCCTACCGTCTTCTCCTTGACGACCTTTCTATACATCTTCCTGAACTCTTTCTCCTGGGCGTCCTTAACATCCCTGACATCATTCAGCTCCCAGTACATCAGGATTGCCTCCACATAACTCCAATACTGCTTTCCCTGTTCCACCGCCTTCTTCATCGCTTCCACCACCAGGCTGTCCGACAGCTTTGCACACCAGCCCCGGATTTTCTCCTCAAGATAAGATCCCATCTTGCCAAATTCATTTTCCTTGAAAAATGTCACCGCACAATCACGCGCGCTTTGTTGTTGTTGTTTAATTTTTCTTTCTGAAGATCTCTCTGAAGATCTCTCTGTATACGTCCCCTCCCCCGCTGGAGGTGCCCCTTCCTCCTGTCGGGACAAGCCCTCCTCTGAAGAGTGCATGCCGGTACGTTCCAACGTAACATTAGGGCAAATGGAAACCAATTCACTTACATGGCATTTTTCATACATGACCTTATTCACATTCCCGGCAACAGGCTGAACATACATGACATTGCTCAGCACAATACTCGACGTCGTGATCGTCCTGAACTCCCTTATCAGCAGATGATGATCCACCAGAAAACCGACCGCCTCCTTCACCTGTCTCTTCGTAAACCCATATGTATCAGAAAATGCCTGGTAACTCTTCTGCAGCATATCCCCTTTAAACTTGGTCCGCGTCCCAATCACATCGCCGTTCTCATCGCGGACAAGCGTCGGCCTGTACCAATACAGGATATCCGCCAGCAGCGTAATCGCGACGAAATGCGCCTTCCCGCTCGCAAACGTAATGTTCTTATACCACAAATGAGGAACCAGATTCCCATCGATTTTCATAT
Organism: Rossellomorea sp. ABR4_012; assembly: GCF_056159545.1. Lineage (NCBI taxonomy): Bacteria > Bacillati > Bacillota > Bacilli > Caryophanales > Bacillaceae > Rossellomorea > Rossellomorea sp. ABR4_012. Next base: position 698,423 of record NZ_JBSWVK010000001.1, on the reverse strand, counting down.
CCCCGACCTGATCCACTACTTTACATCCTGATTTCATAAAAAAATCCACCTTTCTATATCTAGTCACTTACTAGGTATAAAGAAAGGAGGAAAAAGGACACCCTTGGACGAAATTTTTTAATTAAACGTTTGTTTAATCGTAGAAAAGGCTGTCTCATAAGGGAATCAGGATTAAATCAAACGTTTGTTTAAAAAGTCTATTAGCGAGATAACTTCACCTCTCCATCACAGGAATGTCTGAGCTCCCACTCTCATAGACTTATAGAAAAGAAGGGAGCTGGTCTCAATGCTTGAGTGGAGTGCTGTTATTGCAGCCGTCGCGTTTACCATTCTCGTCATCTATTTGATTTTGACATTAAGGAAAGTAATGACAACACTTGCTGAAACGAAAAAGACGCTGGCTGACACCCGGTCAGCTGTGAATGGCATTACAGAAGAAGCAGAAGAACTGATTCATACAGCCAACCAAATTTCTGTTGATGTAAAAGGAAAGATGAAAGCCGTTGAGCCTTTGGTTGAGTCCGCTCATGATGTAGGGGAAATCATACACAATGTTACAAGCTCGGTAAAGAGGACTGCTTTGCAAAAGAACAATCCTAAAACCATTCATGCGCGGGAAAGCAAGCCCGTCCAGATTAAATTGAAGTAAGCAAAAAGAGGTCGGGCGATCCGGCCTCTTTTTATTTGGGTGGGGGTCTCGCGCGAATTTTTTGTTAAGGCTTGATCACGACGATTTCTCCCTGCTCGCACACATAAATGGGATAGTCCCACTGCATCTATGCGGATCCGCTGTACGTCTCCATTATACTAGTTCACCTACTTTATTTAGACGTATTGGAAAGTAGAGTCGGAACCGTCCCCGGTTAACCCCTACCTTTCAAATTGGCCACTGAACCTGTCCTAATAAACTTGTTAAAATGACCCCCTTCATGATTCACCAACCGTTCGCGCAGGCATGTTTTTCTCAGTATTCGGTCTTCTATGCAGCTTCACCGCTTCCCAGATATGCCTCTCCTCCACTTCTTCCGACCCATCCAAGTCAGCAATCGTTCTTGCTAGCCGAATCACTTTCACCTGCGCCCTGTTGCTCCACTTCTTTGAAGATAAATTGTTTAAGTAGTGCAACTTATCTTGAAGACCCGGACTGGTTTTAATGATCCGTTGATAATCCACCCTTCCGTTACAGATCTCTTCACCATATCTTTTATACTGCAAAAACCTTGCTTCCTCGACCCGTTTTTGAACCTGTTCTGATGACTCTCTTTGTGCTTCTTTCTCTTCTTTCAAGTTTACTGGAGCGAGGGTGAGGAACAAGTCAAAGCGGTCGCGGATCGGACCGGATAATCGATTTTGATAGACAGTGATCTGCTTCGGTGTGCAAGTGCAATAGTGGGTGAGCGAACCAAGGTAACCACACGGACATGGGTTCATGGCCCCGATTAATAGAAAACAAGATGGATAGGTAACGGTGGAATGTGCACGGGAGATGGTGACCTTGCCGCTTTCAAGGGGCTGCCTTAACATATCGAGTGTTTTCTTTGTGAATTCTGCGATTTCATCAAGAAAGAGCACTCCTCTGTGAGCCAAAGAAATTTCTCCTGGCTTTGGGTTCTGGCCTCCACCTATGATCGATACACCAGATGCGGAATGATGCGGATGCCGGTATGGCGGTTGTGAGGAGTACTCATTCATGCTGGTGCTGATTTGATAAAGGCTCATGACTTCAAGCTGAGCTTCTTTGGTCAATGGGGGCAGAATAGAAGGAAAGCTTTCAGCAAGCATACTCTTTCCGCATCCGGGAGGTCCTGTCATAAATAGATGTAGACGTCAAGTTGAATTTTACACTTTTTGCTCGTTTCCTTTTTACACTTCTGCTGAAAAAATGCTCTTTCGGTTTTTCATCCGATGGCTCCCCTCATTCTCTCCACCATGTATGACTTCCACACGATGAAGTAAACGATCCAAAATAGCTGTCGTAATCCCTTGATCTCCAATTAGATTACCCCATTCATCTGGACTCTTATTTGAAGTAAGGATGATTGAACTTCGTTCATATAAGTGATTAATTAAATGAAAAAATAAGTTTGCTTCTCTCTGATCCATCGCCATGTACATTAGATCATCGATAATCACAAGATCGGCATTTCTAATTCGTTTGAGTTGAACTTTAGATTTATTCAGGTATTCTTCTGTCTTTAAAAGTTGTACTAGTTCACCCATTGTAGCGAAGTAAACATTGAATCCTTTATAAACGGCTTCAAGTCCCAGCCCAATTGCGATATATGTTTTCCCAATGCCAGGGGGACCTAAGAGAATCAAATTATACTGTTGCTCTAACCAGCTTAATTCTCTAAGTTGAGAAAGCTGGCGGGCTGTTAGAACGTTTTGACCTTTAAGTTCAAACTCATCTAATGACTTCACGAAAGGGAAGCGTGCCCATTTCATTCTTTTTTCAAGGCTCTTTGCTTCACGTTTTGCTAATTCATATCGCGTGATAGATTCTAAGAACTCCAAGTAAGTCCAGGATGCTTTTTCAGCTTCGCGAAGAAGCTGTGGTAGCTCCTCCGCCGTTTCTGATAAACGTAACTGTCGAAATTGATCTTGTAATTCATGCACCGTCTTGTTCATCATCCTCGACCTCCTAAAATGCTAGTATACGCATTTAGAGAACGGGTAGAAGCCTTAAGGTGAGGATGATTTGGTGGATTAGCATAAAAGGATTGTACCTCTTTAACTGGTTCATCACGCAAAGTATCAAGGTGATGAGTGATATCACGAAAATCATTCGCATTGTATAGTTTTTCTGTCGTGCACTTGGCCAGCACAGTATCTATTAATGATGGATACTGTTGAATCACCTTGTAAATGATCGCAAATTGGTCTCGACGATACCTTGTGTATCTTTGACTGATCTCATCAAAATACACAGCTGCCTGAGTCTGATCTTCAAAGTAAGAGATAAGACGTTGCTTAAGCTCTTCAATCCCCTTTGAACGATCGCGAGTATGGTGACGGTTTTGAATGAGTTTTCCTTTTTCTGAACTAATAATATGTTCGGTGATGATTTCACCACTTGCCTCTTTACGTATCACAAGAGTTTGTTGGTCTTCGTTTGTCACTTCAATCCATACTATATTTTCCGTCATTGTTTGATAAGTCCCTAGTGGGACAGAATAACGGTTAGACTTATAACGGATCGTGTTGTCCTTGCTTACAGTTCTTGTTATACTTTGTTTATTGGTACTTTCATATGAAAGTAACGAAGAGACTGGCTGTAAGTGTTGCTTTTCGAGGAGAAACACTTCTGCTGGTCTTTTTTTCGTTGTCTGGTGAACCTGATGGTTCCCTGTACGTTGAAGCCACTGTAATGCTCGATCATTCCAATCTTCTATGTCTCTAAAAACTCGACTGTCTGCGAAATTCCCTTTTATGTATTTCACTACATTTTCAATCATGCCTTTAGATTCCGGATCAGCTCTTCTGCACAAGTGAACTTTGAATTGACGCTCATTCACATAGTTTTGAAATTCTTCTGTTAAAAGTAGCTGACCTGCGTTTTCACTTACAGCGATTAAGTGGTCCTGATCGTAGACAATTTCATTTGTACGTCCACCGTAGAATTGGAATGCATTTTCATGACATCTGATCGCATCTCTTGTAGTAAACGGTCGTGCCTGCCATTCCATATATTTATGTCTAGAATGAGCGAGTACAAAGGCTATAAAGTACAATTTGATTTCTTTGTTGTCTGTCGACTTCTGTTTTGTTTCACCCCAGTCTACCTGAAGTTGTTTGCCCATTGGTTGTTCAGGAACTGCTTCGTATTGGCGGACAATAACCTTTTTCTCAATCTGATAGACTTCACGGATATTTCGAACATAAGTCCTAACAGTACTTCCCCCAACCGAAAGGTCGGGATACCTCTCCAAAAGCCAATCATGAATTTGAGCACTACTCAGGTGAGGATATTCTTCTAGCCAAGCAAGTATCCAGTCTTTATAGTGATCTAACTTTTTCTTCTTCCCCAAGGGCTGTTCAGTGTATGCTCTTGCTTCATCAAATGTCATTTCTAAATACTTGTAGACAGTTGGTCTTGAAATCTTAAGCTCCTTAGCGATTTGTGCTACTTTAAATTTTCTTTTGCGTAGTTCATGAATCTTTACATATAACACTAACTTTTCCTCCAAAAAATCCTAACCTCCAGTAAAATAACGTCACTATTTATTTTACTAAAGTAATAGGTTGATTGAGCAAAAGTGTAAAATCTTATCGAGCAAAAACTGTCAACTTTATTCTAGCGTTCACAATAGATGATGTTCTCCTGCGGCGGCAATCTCCAGTGCACGCTTTGCATAGGAATGACCTATGATCTGATTAAAGTCAATGAGACACGTTATTTCCTGCTTAGCTTTAAAAGGTTGAGGATAGAAAGGTAAGATGTTTTGTCCTGAAAGATGCTGAAGTACTTCTTCTAAAGTGGAAATATAGATAATCTCTAATCCATCTAATTCCAGCGTGGGGAGTTCGGGATCAAACGGCATGTACACTTTTGAAACCCCAAGTTTTTTCGCTGCAAGGACGGATGGAAGCATCCCTTCCACCGCACGTACTCCGCCGTCCAGCGACAGAGCTCCCAAGAAGGCGGTCGTCTCCGGACACCTGACTGATATCTCCTCCAAGCTTAAGAGAACACCGATGGCCATTGATAAGTCATAAAGAGGGCCAGTCTTTTTTAGTTCAGAGGGCGATAGATTAATAATCACTTTTTGATTGGCAAGAGTATATCCCATCCCGTGAAGTGCAGCTGCTACCCTTTCTTTTGACTCCTTTACAGAAGCATCCGGCAGCCCCACAATAACGAAGGACTCAGTCCCCTGCATGACTCTCACTTCTACACTTACCTTATAACCTTCCAACCCTTTAAGTCCGACACTGGTCACTTTACTTGTCACTTGGATTCCCCCTTTATTTTTTCAAGCTTATTTTCAACATACGATTGGTAATGGAGATGAACAGGTTCAGTGAAAAAAGAATACGTTTTGGTGGGGTCTGTATGTGGATTCAGTGCGTAGGAAATATAAGAGGGATAACTGCTCCAAGGGTAATCTTCAGAACGCTCCACCATGTTGGCCTGCAATGGATTGCGATGGATATAGCAGCTCACTTCCAGGAAATACTCACTAGATTCGATCAGCTCGGCTTTATACCTTCCTTGAAAAATATGGCCATCCGTGTTCATCCGCTGGTTCAGATAGACGGCATAACGAGAATGAAGGGTCTTCATGATGTATTGAATATGATGATGTAAGGTTTCTAGTTGGAGATGAATGTGATTGGTCATCAAGCAATAGGAGTGTAAAACAAAGGGATAGATCGAGCGGACATCTTCGAGGATGTGTAAATACGTGAGATAATCGGTTTCATCAAAAAACAAAGCACTTCGTTTATTTCCCCTGGCCGTAATATGATACGTCGCACCAGGATACCAAATCCGAAGCTTCCTGGACATTTCATTCCTCCTCCCACAAACAGAACGTATGTTCTTATTCATTATCACACTTACTTCCACCACTTGTCAATATCTATCAAAACAAAAAGGCGCCTCCTCCAAAAAAGAAGCACCTTCTCACACTACCAAACGCACTTTAGCGCATTAACGCTGGACACTTTAGCTGGGTGGGGGTCAGACCCCACTCTCCATTTTTAGTCACCTCGCTTCCTCAAAAGACATATATTTACATATTAATTAATTGAACGTATACTTGCTTTAGGGAGGTTTTAGTACATGAATCTAGAAGAAAAAGATTATTTAAGACACTTATCTGAACAAGTATATTTTTTAATACGTTCTTCTGAAGATTTTGATAAGGGATATACCATGGAAGCTAAAAGACTAGCCTCTCACATTAGGACACTTGTGCACGACACAAAACGGTCTAGATCTTTGTTAAACCATTTAAATTGTAAACTAGAAATGTCCTATTTTAATACTGCTATTCCGGAGAGTAAATTTGGCTTATGTGGAATATCCACCACAACAGATTTAGGAGGTAAGACTATGTACAGCCCCCCCTTGGACAACCTTTCAGAGTTGCGATTAAGAAATCCATGAGTTAGCTTTTATAAATGGTGGCATGAGATTAAAGTTTTGTCTGACGGCCAGAACAAGTTCTCCAGAAAAGATTTAGTTTTAGCTCTTGCTAATAAAGATGGAGGTTCTCATGTGGATGATACACTTAGCACACCATACTCAGATTTATCTAGAAACAACTCGCTACATGTCTATCATCAAAGCGACTCAGGTCATATAGGTAATGTACTTGGGGTTGAATTAGCCAGTGTTAGGCAGATAGCTCATGAACTAATAATTTCTTTAGATAAACAATTCCCTAAATATGTTGGAGAATAAAGTAATTACTAGCTAGAAAGATTCTATTCCTTTAAACTCCAAACACTTTAACGCTTTAACACAAAAACTTTAAGTGGGGGTTAGAACCCAAAATAGAAATCCAAAATAATTAATAATTTTTACTAATAATTCATGATAATAGATAACATATCTATCTGTCTAATAAATCTAAAGGAGAAACTTTTTATGGACGATTACTTTAATAACCTATATGTAATAAAGAGTAAATTATTAAATTATTCTTTGTTTGGAGGAGTATTACATACCGACCCAGTACGTGAAACACTTCTTAAAGGAGTTACAGGAATCCCTAAAATCTTTACTGGATATTTATTTGCAGATGGCAAATTTGAGGGACGTTTTCTTCTTACTTATTTAGTAAAGAAGGCATTTGACATTGATCGTCTATCAGAGGGATATGAAGATTTTCAACATGAAGAAATGATCTCCGATCTAGAAAAAGATGCTTCAAACGAAATCAAGCTAGCTATCGATGAGGTAAGAACCATTTATAATCATGTCCAGGACAAGTTAATTACAGATAGAATGAAATTAAAACGAGTTCTTCCTTCTACTGAGGATTACGACAATAAAGTCCACCTAACCAATATAATTTCAGGTTATACGCTCCCTAACAGTGTTGGCAATTACGGTTCAAATCATGACCGAATTATGTATAGGGATGTACGATCAGAAGATATCTTCATTCATCCCAAATATGTGAAAGGCTTTTTTGATGCTGAATATGAGTTTATTGTACTTAATCGAACACATGATGGAATTCTTAATTACACTGATGAAGATAATGTTATAGTGATTTCTAAATAATTTGAAATCTATTCTTCCATATTAATATAAAAGGTAGAATAGGAACTGTCCCCAAGTTAACAAATAGAATTGGGTGAATGAGCGGTTCACTTCCAGGAAGTACTAGGTAGATCGCATACGGGAATGCAGCAGCTTCATAATATGAGAAAATTAATAAAAACAGCCTTGCAAAGTTTTGAAAATATACATCTATGCGGCTGTTTTAAATAAGCGGTAATTACCTTAGCCTAACCTAGTAAATTTCTTAGCGGCCGGTGGTAAATACAATTGTAAGATTGGTCAAATCTCATAGCGGTAACCAAATAGAAAGAAAGTGGGGGGCAGACCTCAAGTTCTAAGAGATCATTTTCCATATTTATGAAAAAGGAAGCAAGAGAGCCGTCCCCTTGTTTCTGACGAAGCACAAAACCTTCATCCCATTGAAAGAGCCTCAAAAATACATGCCATCTTCGTTGGTATCCATCGTTTCATAGACGGCAACGGACGAACGTCCCGCCTATTACTTAACCTTGAATTAATGAAAGCAGGCTATCCGCCAATCATCTTTAAAATACAAAACCGCCTGGCTTACTATGAAGCACTCGACACAGCCCACACAACATTCCCCTTACCGCTTCAGAAATCGAAGACTCACTGAATCTATACCTAAGCGTCCTTCTAAAATCACAAAAGCCTTCTCTCGCAAACAGAAAAGGCTTTTTTCTATCAACAAACAACACTTTAACACATTAACGCTGAACACTTTAGCTGGGTGGGGGTCAGACCCCAATATTCCGGGTTTTAATTTTCCTTCTATTTTCACTTTTTCAATTGATTGTATAAGCTTATCAGGATCTATATTGAAAGTCTTTTCATCAACGTCTACAAAAACTGGTGTTGCTCCGTTAAATGACACTACCTCTCCCGATGAGAAGAAAGTAAAATCAGGTACAAAAACAGCATCACCTTCTTTAACATCCCAAGCCATTAAAACCAGTGACAAAGCGTCTGTTCCATTGGCACATGTAATACAATGCTTAACACCTATGTATTCTGCTAATTCTTTTTCAAGTTCATTTACTGGTTTGCCACCTATATATTGACCAGTGTTTAGCACATTTTGAATAGCATCATCAATAGCTGATTTATACTGAGTATATTGAGCTTTTAAGTCACGAAACTGCATACTTTACCTCTTTCCATTTACTTAGTTTCAATTAAACTACCATCTATTAATTCATAAGATCCTCTACATTCTTTACAACTATAATTCACTTTTAAAGGAAGACCGATTCACAAACCCATCTAATTTGTTTTGGAGGAACTCCAGCCATTAATGCTTAGTCTGGAACATCTTTTGTTACAACAGTTCCAGAAGCAATCATCGCCCAGGAACCGATGGTATTTTCACTTACAATTGTTGCGTGTGCTCCTAAAGAAGCACCATATTTTACTAACGTTTTTTATATGCAGTTCTTCCTTTTATAGGATATTTACTTCTCAACGTTAAATCATTAGTAAATACTTAGATGGGCCAAAAACAAATAATCTTCTAATTCTATATCTTCATACACTGAAACGTTATTTTGTATCTTTACTCCATTGTCTATCTTAACTTTGTTAGATACATTTACATTCTGTCCTATTTAACACTTCTCTCAATTTATTGCACCGGAATGAATGTGACTAAAGTGTCATGCCTACCTATTCTTACTTCATCAGCGATGTACCTACTGTCATAAATTAGTGCGTTTATTTTTCTACTTATCATTTCCATAATTTTTTTAATATCCGTATTGGACGCCTACCTATAGCAACTCAATATTTTCTCTATTCGTTATATCTTTCATTGCATTTTTAGTATCAAATATAGCCTTTGCATGCTCTTGTAACAGTGAATAGTCTACCATTGTATGGTCAGTTGTTATCATAACTAAATCTGCTGCTTCGATGAGCTCTATTGTTAATTTAGTTTCTCCCTTTTTAATGTTTCCATGATCATTATACTCTGGAATGTAAGGATCAAAATAAGTAACTTCTGCCCCTTCTTTTTCTAACTCTGTAATTACTTTAAGAGCGGCACTCTCTCTGTAGTCATCAATATCTTTTTTATAAGCCACACCTAGCACAAGAACTCTAGATCCATTCATAGCTATTTTATCTTTATTAAGGATTTTACTTGCTCTCTCCACACAGTATTCAGGCATTCGATCATTTACCATCATAGAAGATTCAATCATAGAAGTATGAAAACCATATTCACGTGCCTTCCAAGAAAGATAATATGGATCAAGAGGAATACAATGACCCCCAAGGCCTGGTCCTGGATAGAATGCTTGAAACCCATATGGTTTTGATTTCGCAGCTTCTATAACTTCCCAGAAATTAATGCCCATCTTTTCACTTAATATTGCAAGTTCATTTACTAATCCAATGTTAATATTTCTATAAATATTTTCAAGAATCTTTTCCATCTCTGCAACTGCTGGTGAAGAAACACGATGAATAGGCGCTTCTAAAATACTTTCATATAGTGCTGCTGCAACATCTGTGCATCTATCTGTGCATCCGCCCACTACTTTAGGGGTATTTTTTGTTTTAAAGGTCAAGTTACCAGGATCAACACGCTCCGGAGAATATGCAAGGAAGAAGTCCTCACCACATTTCAATCCAGATTCCTCAAGTATCGGCTTTAATAGTTCTTCAGTTGTTCCAGGATAAGTTGTCGATTCTAACACTATTAACATGTCCTTGTGCATATAAGGAACAATACTCTCTGCTGAGGCTTTTACATAGCTAATATCAGGTTGTTGATACTTATCTAGAGGAGTTGGAACACATATACTTACACAATCTGCTTGTGCTACTTTTGCAAAATTAGTAGTAGCTGATAAGCTCCCTGAATTGACAAGGGACTCAACGTCTTCATTAACTACATCACCAATGTAGTTTTTCCCCTGATTAACCATTTCCACTTTGGATTCTTGAACATCAAATCCAATTGTTTTATATCCTGCTTTTGCTTTTTCAACTGCTAATGGAAGACCTACATAACCTAGTCCTATAACTCCCAGTGTCGCTGTTTTATTTAATAGTTTTTCTTTTAAATTACTAGCTAATATAACAGTATTCATAATATTATTCTCCTCCTTTTAATATGGCATTACATATATTTTCCGCTGCATTTCCATCACCGAATACCATTGGCTGTGGAAATTGCAAGCAGTCTAATTCTCTTGTAACATTCTCTAAGATAGTATCAATATTAATTGAACTTAAAACATTCCAACCATTTTCTAAGGTTTCAATCCACTCAGTTTGGTCTCTTAGCGTTGTACATGGTGTTTTAAGAAAGTATGCTTCTTTCTGGAGGCCACCTGAATCTGTGACAACCATATATGCATTTGCTGTTAGGTATAACATCATTAAGTAACCAACCGGTTTTATTAGTGTTACATTATCTAATTTTATATCTAATTTATCAATCAATTTTCGTGTTCTTGGATGAATTGGGAGGATTACCGGCTTGTCCATTTTTTCAAATGCAGAAAAAATTTCAAATAACTTCTTAAGGTCATCCGTATTTTCTGCACGATGGATTGTTGCAAGGTAATATTCTTTTTCTATAAGATTAGGAATCTTCTCATTTTCCTCTCTTAACTCACCTAACCAAACCCCAGAAGAGTAACGATTTTGAGAAATTTCAATATTACGTGAAACAGCATCATACATTATGTCCCCAGTATTTAATACGCCCTCTGTAATCCCCTCTTTTTTTAAGTTATTTACAGCTGTTTGTGTTGGGCATAGTAATAATTTAGATACATGATCCGTTAACACTCTGTTTTGTTCTTCTGGCATCAGCTTATTAAAACTACGCAACCCAGCTTCCACATGAAAAACGGGGATGTGTAATTTACTAGCTGCTAAGGCACCAGCTAAAGTTGAGTTAGTATCACCATAGACCAACAATCCGTTAGGCTTTTCTTTTACTAATAAATCTTCAATTTTCTCTAGCATGCGACCTGTCTGATGACCGTGACTCCCAGAACCAACTTCCAAATTATAATCTGGTTTTGGTACCCCAAGCTCATCAAAAAAAATATCCGACATATTTGCGTCATAGTGTTGACCAGTATGAACTAATACTTCCTTATGTTCAATTCTAAATGCTTTCGAAAAAGGTGCTGCCTTTATAAATTGGGGACGTGCACCTATAATTGTTAATAATTTCATTACTGAGCTCCCCTTACAAAATCTTTTTTTATTAACCTAGAGTTTGTTATAACAACTCTCAAGGATTTTTCCTATGTCTCATTTACTACACTTTTGCTTGAACCCCTTAAAGAAAGTGAACCTACTAGAATAATTAATACTATTTTTACTACCGCTGCAATAGTTGCTGCAATACAAAAACCAATAAGTCCATTATGTTTAATTAACAATATCCCGCCAACAATATATATTAATCCATATACAGTCTGAATTACAGTTTGCCAAAAGGTAGCGCAATATCTAAGAATTATTAGTTGTGTTATTGAACTAGCAGCTATTAAAATAGCTGCTAAATTCGCTAAGACTAAAATATCTAAAACATCATCATATAAATCAGGATAAAGGATTCTTACAATATGGGTTGATAAATAGATACATGCTGCAAAACAAATAAAGCTAAATACAATAACCAAAAAATTTATTAACAAAAATTCATTAACTTTTATTTTCCTTTTGCTTTTTGAGAAATAAGTTAACAGCACGCCAGAAATTGGTTGCAACACAAAACTAGACATTTTCCCAACTAAGGTAGCGGCATAGTAAACAGCTACTTGCTTTCCCCCTAATAACGGCAAAATCATCAAACGATCTAAATAAACTAATGCATTTCCTATAAAGTTTGAAAATGCCAAGGTAATATATTTATTAAAGGTATGCTTAAAATGCTTAGTTATTTTCATTGGTTCCACATGCAAATTGGTTGTTAGTATTAAAAACACAATAGAAAATGTTTCTCCCGAAAGGAATACAATTCCCCATAAATATGGATTCAAAGTATAAAGTATTAAAACACCAATAATTAATCCAATACAATAAATAGCACTATGATAGAAGATCATAGTGTAATTTATTTTTAAGCGATATTCCACTGATAAATAAGCTCTTAACATTGTTAACAATGATATAATTACTAATATTAATATATTTGAACTCTGAACGTTAATAATATTGAACGATGTAATAATACAAATTAAGCTCACATTGACAATGCTTGCTACTATTAGGATAGGTAAAAAATCTCCTGAAATTTTTTTATCTGTATAGTCGTTATTAACAATAAGTCTTACATTATTTAATGAGTTTCCCAAAACAACTGATATTATGTTTACTATCCCCATAATTGTAAGGATATCACCAAATGAATCTCCATCAATATTTCTACCAATGATTGGATACACTAAAAATTGAACTATTAAAACTGAAATAGCAGTAGAGAAAATATTTATGACTATATCGAGTAAAAACTTATTTTTTTTAAAAAAACTTACTTTCATGTGTATTCCTTTCCCTAGTGATATCAGAACATTCAAGATGGCTAATTACATAAAAAGAATCACTATCTTAGAGATTAGGTGACCACTACCAAAAGAAAAAAAGGCCGTTTTTAGAAAAGTGCAATCAAATCCAATATCGAAGTCGTTGACTAATAGTGCCAGGGTTCTTTAATTGGAAAGGAACTTGCTTTCACCAGCTAGTTTGTAGAAAAAGTAAATGATTACATCCTAAAAAAATTTCTTCAATAAACATATTTCTTAACGTATAACCCATCATGTAAAACAGGCTCGGTATTAGAAATATAATTTATTATGTTCCCTTTTCTTTTTCACCTGATGCTACTACATAAAGAAACAGGATTAGAATAATGCTTCCTGATGTTAATAATGTTGTAAGCAAAGCACTATCGTTTAAAATAACTATTGTATAAAGCATTAATGCAGTATACATATATCTAGCTTTACTCCCTTTTGATATTGAGTCAATGAATAAAAGAATTACCCCTAGGATTAATGTATAAATAACCATTAATAAAAATCCACCATTGTCATATGCATCTGCTAAAAAGCCAGTATTTGCATTTGTTCCTTCTGTTGGCGATACTAAGAATGTAGAATGAATAGGATAAGGGGATTCTAAACCTAATATTGTACCAATTAAACCTTCAGAAAAATATAATTTCGGATTATGCGAAAAAAAGTCATAATGTATAAAACTGAGCATTGCAGGAATATTTAATTGACGGATTGGCAATAATGATATGGTAAAAAAATTATTCGTTAAAATAAATAAAAAACTAGAACAAAGTATAGCAATTGTGTAAAAAATCGGTACTCCTATTGTAAACTTATTCCTTTTTAATAGAAATGTAAAAATAATTAAAAACAAGACTGAAAATAAAATTTGCTTATGTCCAGTACATAAATAAAAGTATACTTGCATACAACAAGTAATAACCAACATTAACTTTTTTTCTTTAATTAAATAAAGCACAATACAAAATGGAAGAAGTAATTTTGAAATCCAATTAATCAAATACCCCCACAATAGACTATATTCTGTCTCTGCCCTTAACTCATATATTTCATTAAAACTTAGCGCCCGAGGATCAATACCTCCATAATTTATTGTAAAGAGAATTAACAAAGTAAGGGTTAAAAAACATACTATATTGACAAAGGTCATATAATTTTTGGTTTCAAATTTAATATAGGTAATTTTTATGGGTTTAGAAATACGTATAAATAAAAACAGAAATAAACAGCAAAAAACCACATATGAAAAATAGTTTATACTCAGATCTGCTTGCCAAAATATACTTAATACTGGTATTACTGTAATAATAAATAATATTTGTGCCAGCTGATTTGAGGGTTTATTTTCCCCAAGGGGTAGAGCTAATAATAATAATAAAAGAGAAAAATAAGAAACCAAAAATTTAATCGCAGACGGATTCCAAATCAATCCAGAATACGAATAATTAGGTGAAACAAAAGCAAAGTAAACTACTTCTAAAACTACTTTATATAAGATAATCCAAAAATAAATTTTAAAATTATAACTCATTTAATAAACATCCCTCTAAAAACCCCTTACTTCTTCCTAAATATGATTTATCTAAGACATGTATTTCTTTTACATACGATTCTAGCTTTTTGAGAGATACTTATATCATGTTTAAGTATGGTTATGATGAGTTTGTTTTTTATGATTTAATTAAATTAAACATTCATAGTTGTTCAAGTATTTTTCCGACCTTATTTTCATACTTATTCCAGTTATATTTATGAAGTATTGTTTTATATGCATTATCTCCCATACTAATTGAATCGCTAACATTTTCCACCATTTTTAGTATTCCATTAGCTAAAGCCTCACCTGATTCCTCAGAAACTGCAATTCCACACTCATTTTCTTTTACAATCGTTGAGGTTTCTTTATTTAGCTCACTAGTAATCACTGCTAAATTTGCAGCCATATAATCAAATATTTTATTTGGTAAACAATGATGCTCACCATATAAATATGAATCAAAACGGGTTATACCAGCTAAATGTCCCTTCATATATTCCTTTGCTTCACTTGGACTTTTCCATGGAATAATTTCTATATTTTCTTTGATATTGTTTTCTTCTATTAATAATCTATACTCATTGCATTTTTTTTCATAGTTTTCATTATTAGGAAATCCACCTAGTATTCGAATTTTAGCAATTGAATTCTCCTTTTTTAATATCTTTGCCGCTTCAATTAATATAATTTCCTGTCTTTTATCACAAAAATTCCCAATAAACACAAAACTATGTTTATCCCTTTGTAAATTGAGCTTGTTTTTAGCATCTACTAGTAAAGTATTAGGAATACAATATGAATTATCATTATAATTTGAGTATTTTTTAGTCATAGTCTCATTAACACAAAGAACTGCATCAATTCTTTTACAAAGGTACTTCAAAATGAAAGCAATAACTTTATTAAGTACATTCGCTACAACTTCATTTTTCACTTTCTCTTTAAAATGAATTTCATACCATTCATGACAATCAAAAATAACTTTTATTTTTTTATTAAATATCTTTAGAATGTAAGCTATAAGAAGCGAATCTGGTTCAGGTGCAATTATTATATCAGGATTAATTTCTTTTCCTTTTTTATATAAGTTTATTAAGCTTATAAACCTCTTTATATATCCCCTTCTACATTTAAAACCAGTAATACTAAAATTCTCATTTAAACTTTCACTTTTTACGTTTGGATGTACATTCTGCACTTCATATCCATATTTAACGAGAGAGTTGCTAATTTTATAATGCACTCTCTTGTCAAAGGGTGGGTGAGCGGAACAAAGATAAGAAACTTTCAATTTTTATTTCCCCTTTTAATTTAGTATTATTTCCTCTTTCTTCATCTATTTTCAAAACAGATATTAATCACTCTTTAATTAGTTCTCACTCTTCATTTTTCTTTGCTCCAAACAACTCTATTAACATAATCAGTATATGAAAGTATAATTCTAAGCACTTTATCCGACACATTAATCATGCTATAATCCCCAACAAGCCTCAAAGTATCTTTTCCTTGTGACTCTAATACTTCGAGTCCTTGTAAAATTCTTTCCTTTGTAATTCCAACCATCATAACAGACGCTTCTTCCATAGCTTCTGGTCTTTCATGAGCTTCTCTTATATTAAGGGCTCTAAATCCAAGAATTGAAGACTCTTCACTAATTGTTCCACTATCACTAAGAACTGCTTTAGCTTTTATTTGAAGTTTGACATAATCATTAAATCCTAGAGGTTTCATTGTTCTCACTAATGGATTAAATTCGATCCCTTTGGACTCAATCATTTTTCTAGTTCTAGGATGTGTACTCACTATAATCGGCCTATTATATTTTTCAGCAATTGCATTTAAACTATTAACTAAATCCAGGAAATTGCCGTCTGAATTAATGTTTTCTTCTCTATGAGCAGATACTACAAAATAGTTACCTTCTTCTAAATCCAGTTTTTCTAAAACTGATGAATTCTCTATGTCTTCCTTTCTTGAGTTAAGAACTTCAAACATAGGGCTTCCTGTTTTTATAATTCTCTCAGATGGAAATCCTTCTCTGAGAAGATATTCTCTAGCAATATCACTGTATGTTAAATTAATATCCGCTGTATGATCTACAATTTTTCTATTAGTTTCCTCCGGGACTCTTTGGTCAAAACATCTATTTCCTGCTTCCATATGAAAAATTGGAATATGACGTCTTTTAGCTGCAATAGCACATAAACAACTATTAGTATCTCCAAGTACTAAGAATGCATCCGGCTTAACTTCTTCCATAATAGGATCTATCTTTACTAGGATATTACCAATAGTTTCAACTGCTGTTCCAGTGGCTGCATTTAGAAAATAATCAGGCTTTTTCAAATTAAAATCTTCAAAAAAAACTTCATTCAATTCATAATCATAATTTTGACCAGTATGAACAAGCGTATGTTCAATAGCATTGGATGTTTCTAATTTATTTATAACTGCTGACAGCCTTATAATTTCAGGTCGTGTACCAACGACTGTCATTACTTTTAACTTTTTCATTAATTATACCTCCAAGTAGAATGTGTCTGGCTTCATAGGATCAAATTGTTCGTTAGCCCACATAATCGTAACCATATCCGTATTACCTAGATTTTCAATATTATGTGTATAGCCTATTGGTATATCTACTACTTCCATTTTCTCACCACTAACAAAATATTCAATGACATCCTCAGAGTCAATTTCCCTAAAACGAATAACTCCATGTCCGCTCACTACTAGGAATTTTTCATTTTTTGTGTGGTGCCAATGATTGCCCTTAGTAATACCAGGCTTGGAAATGTTAACTGAAACTTGTCCTCTTTCTGGCGTCTTAATAAACTCTGTAAAAGAGCCTCTATCGTCTACATTCATCTTGAGATCATAACTAAAATTATCTCTTGGTAAGTAACTAAGGTAAGTACTGTATAATTTTTTGATAAAAGGATTAGACATATCTGGAACTGAACGCTCTTCTCGACTTTGTTTAAATGAATTTATTAAATCAACAATTTCTCCCAGAGTAATAGAATGAGTAACTGGTACTTCACAAAAATCTCCAACTTTGTTTTCATTTCCATTCAACGCATTTATTAACTCTTCTATTACATCATCTATATAAATTAAATTCATTAAAACTGTTGGATCGTTTACAGTAATCGGAAGTTCATGTGCAATATTGTGACAAAATGTAGCTACTGCACTGTTATAGTTAGGTTTACACCATTTACCGAAAACATTAGGGAAACGATATACTAATGCTTTTGCTTTTGTTTGATAGCTGTATTCAAAGAGTAAATCTTCCCCAGCTTTTTTACTGAGACCGTAAGGATTATCTATATTAGCTTGAATAGAAGATGAGATCATTACAGGGCAGTTATTTTGATGCTTTTTGAGTGTTTCTAATAATATTGAAGTAAAGCCATAGTTTCCATCCATGAATTCAGACTGGTCCTTTGGTCGATTTACTCCAGCAAGATGAAATACAAAATCTGCGTCTTTACAATAGTCATTAAGTAAAGCTGGGTTACTTTCCCTACCATATTCAAAGATATCTGTATATTTTCGGTTTTTTAATTCCGCTACAAGATTTTTCCCAATAAACCCCTTAGCTCCGGTTACTAATATCTTCACTACTTATTCCAACCTTTCAATTCTTCCTGAACATATTCAAGCATCAATAATTTATCTTTAATAGCCTCAATATTTAATCTCTCAGTATTATGAGAGTTGTATTCATCTTCAGAAGATAGCTTTTGATCTCCTTCTACGAAATATTTATCATAATTAAGATCTCTCTTATCCGCAGGCACTCTATAAAAACCACCCAAATCTTGTGCAACTACATGTTCTTCTCTAGTTAGTAACGTTTCATACAGTTTCTCGCCATGTCGAGTTCCTATAACTTTTATCTCGTTATCTACATTAAATAACTCCTTAATAGCTTGAGCTAAATCCCCAATGGTAGATGCTGGTGATTTTTGAACCATGATATCTCCAGCTTCAGCATTCTCAAATGCAAACACTACCAATTCTACAGCTTCTTCAAGACTCATTAGAAACCTAGTCATACTAGGATCTGTAACAGTTAGTGGCTGTCCATTCTTTATCTGTTCAATAAATAAGGGAATAACAGATCCCCTAGAAGCCATTACATTACCATAACGAGTACCACAGATCAGAGTCCTATTTGAGTCCACTGTTTTTGCTTTTGCTACAAAAACTTTTTCCATCATTGCTTTGGAGATTCCCATTGCGTTAATTGGATAAGCTGCTTTGTCAGTTGACAAACAAATTACTTTTTCAACCCCACTTTCTACCGCACCAGTCAGTACATTTTCAGTTCCGATTACATTTGTTTTTACAGCTTCCAATGGAAAAAACTCACATGACGGTACTTGTTTAAGTGCTGCGGCATGAAAGACATAATCTACACCATACATAGCATTTTTCACACTATCCAAGTCTCTAACATCACCCAAGTAAAATTTAAGCTTTTCATTCTTAAAGAGCTTTCTCATATCATCTTGTTTCTTTTCATCACGTGAAAAGATTCTTATTTCTTTAATATCTGTATCCAAGAATCTTTTCATTACTGCATTACCGAAAGAACCCGTTCCACCTGTTATTAGTAAAGTTTTATTTTTAAACATTTATATACCTCTTTCACTTATTAAAGTGTTTCTCTAATTTCCTTACTGAATTACCAATATTTAATTTTCCTTCAATGTACCTTCGACCATTATTTCCTTGAGTCATTAAATTCTCGCATGTTGCCATCTCCCTAACTTTCGTTAAGAAAGAATTTACATCTCCAGAGTAAACCCATTCACCACACTGAGCTTCTTCTATTAATTCTTTAAGATCCGAAACTTTATCTGTTGCTGCAAGAACTGGCTTTCCATATTCTAGATAAGATAAAATTCGAGACGGATAGTTTGGAATAGTAAATCTAGGATCTAGAACAATCAATCCTACATCGCATTCTTTTGTAATTTGTTCATACTCATTACGAGGTAAATTCTCAATAACGCGAGCATTTTTAATATTCTTTTCTTGTACGAGCTTTTCTAACTTAAATCTATCTGTCCCTCTTCCAACAAATAAATAAAATATGTTATTTTCTTCTTTGCATTCTTCTACAGCCCTACACAAAAGATCTATATACTGGGGCTTCCCCATGTTCCCTCCAAATAAGAAAACACAAGCATCCTCGGGAATGCCATACCTTTCTCTCATTGGAGATCCTAACGACTCTATTTGACTCATGATTTTTTTTGTGTTCGGAAAGATTTCTAATTTTGTGGAATCTAACCAAGGATTGTGGTTTTGAACGTACTCTCTATTAGCAGGAGACATACATCCAATAATATCTGCAGTTTGATATAACTTTTTTTCTTTTAAGGTAAAATATTTAAACAAAAGACCATTTTTCCTCAGAATCCCTAAGTCAGCTGCGTTTTGAGGAAAGATATCCTTAAGCATTAAATAGGCTGGGCAATTAAACTTTTTCTTTGCCCATGCAACTAGCCCAGCATTTGTTACTGGCGGAGCCTCGAATAGAATGAAATCAAATTCTCTTTCTCCTAAATACTTGGTAATCCCTTTTCTCATTAGTCGAGGAATCTTTAAAGTCGTGATTCCTTTTTCGATTAATCCAACATCGTAATAATTGCCTGTTACAACTCTTAATACATCAAAACCGCGTTCTTTTTTTAACTCGGTTTCTTGTTTATTCCTTGCTTGTTCTGAGACAGCAACCGTTATTTCATGCCCAGCCTCATGCAATGATTCTGCTAAATCGGTATAAATTGTAGCCCCTTTTTCTGGCTCAGGAAATGAAGTGGCAATATATAATACTTTCAACTATCTCAAACTCCTTACTTTTCTGTAATGGACTGATTCCCCTATAAATTCCACAAATGATAAACTTGATGACACGCTACTTGTTTACAACCAACCTTTTGATAGAAGTTTAGCGCAACGTTATTTCGTATTTGGGTACCAACTTTAATTTTTTTGTATCCCTTTTGGTATGCCTCATATTCCACAGCCTTAAAAAGCATTGTACCAATACCACTAGTAGCTGCTCTTTTTGATACAGCTATAAGTTCTATTACACAGGCATCACCTGAATACGAATGTAATAGAAAGCCATTGACTTCATTATTTATATTGGTGTGTATCGCAAAATATTTATCGGTTCTCCCGAAAGAATTTATCAACCATTGATGATACACCCGATCTCCTCCACGTAAAGCAAGCTGTGGATCTTCAGTGAATTTGGAAAATTGAAAATCTGCTATCGCTAGTATTTGTTCGTTCATATTCATTGCATGATGAACAGTAATGTTCTTTGAGGTTTGAAAAGAATCATTAAGCTTTTTTTGAAATTGGATATTAATATCTGCCAGGAATGCCGATGTTTCCTTTCCGATTAATTGTGCATTGACTGGGTCAGAATCTCTATTTTCAATAGAGATAAATTGATAGTCTTCGAACCTGTGGTTAAGTTCTACCCATTGCTTGTTTGTAAGAGGCATACCCAGGATGGCTTTTGCACTTTTAACACCGAAAAACTCCGTGTCCCACTTTAATTCATAAAACAATAGTTCCTTATTACCTTTATCACTGCTCATCCTGAATCTCCCCTAAGTTGTTTATCATATATCAACCAGCTTTGTTTCCTTTTTCTTTTACGAATACATCTTTTCTTTTTAATACCGAAGCCGCTGTCTTAAAGAAAATTTTCATATCCATCCAAAAAGACAGATGGTCAATATAGTAAATATCATTTTGAATTCTTTCTTTCCAAGGAACTGTGTTTCGGAAATAGGCTTGATTATAACCGGTTACTCCTGGTCTTATTTCCAACTTTCGTTTTTCGTTCCCCTCATAAAGTTTGATATGTTCAGGTAAGTCTGGTCTTGGTCCGATAACACTCATATCTCCTTTAATAATATTTAAAAGTTGAGGGGCTTCATCCAAACTTGTTTTACGGATAAACGCGCCTATCCTAGTCAACCTGGGATCATCTTCAGCATTGAAAGTTGAACCATCCTCATTTCTCAGGTCAGGTGCATTGAGCTTCATAGAACGAAGCTTGTACATTTTAAAAACTTTCCCATCTTTACCTAGGCGTGGCGCATTATAAAAAATTGCACCTTTATCTTGAAAGTAAATAATAGGTCCAATAATAATTAGTATAATCAATAAAAGAGGAAAACCTATGAGTGCTAACAATAAATCAAAGAACCTTTTTAATAATTTTTTATACATTTTGAAACCTCACTTGCCATTCATCTGTTAACACTTCTTTTAATACACCTTTTAGTACAGAACATACATATTCCACATCATTGTTACTCAACAAAGTATGAAGCGGCAGTGTAATTTCATTCTTGTACATAGAAAATGCATTAGGATAATCTTCAATTTTAAAGCCTAAATTTTTATATGCGGTAAACATGGGTAATGGCTTGTAGTGAACGTTACATGTTACCCCAGCGTCTGCTAATTTAATAATTATTTCATTTCTTTCCGCCTCTCCAATCCCAGGAACCCTCATTAAATAGAGATGGCCTGAAGAAGAGAATTCATCAGTATAGTGTTGTAAACTTTGAAGTCCTAATGGTAATAATAATTTGTCATACATTTCTATAATTTTTTTTCTTCTTTTCATTAAACTTTCATAGCGTACTAATTGCTGCAATCCGAAACCTGCAGCTAGATCTGTCATATTACACTTAAATGCTGGATAAACAATGTCATATTCCCATGCCCCTTTTTGAGATTTTGACAGGGCGTCCTTTGACTGTCCATGTAGGCTGTATAGCATATATTGCTTATAAAGCCACTCGTCATCTAAACCAGGAACATTACGCCACACAACAGCCCCACCTTCAGCAGTCGTAAGGTTTTTAACTGCATGGAAAGAGTAACAAGTAAAATCTGCAACTTGCCCGCAATTCATTTCATTTCGTTTTGATCCAAATGCATGGGCTGCATCAGTCATTATCATTACTCGATCATATAACTTTTGAATTTCATTATTAGGATTAAAAAGATGCCTTTTGCTTTCTATCGCTTCAAATATTTTATCGTAATCACACATCTTTCCTGCAATGTCCACTGGTATAATAACTTTTGTTTTTTCTGTAATAGCTTCTGCGAGTTTAGAGTAATCCATCTCAAACGAATCCGGAGAAGTATCCACAAGTACAATCTTTGCTCCAACATGATCAATTATTGATGCCGAAGCAGTATATGTATAGGCTGAGGTGATAACCTCATCTCCAGGACCGATTCCTAGGATTCGTAGTGTAAGTTCCATTGCAGCGGTAGCTGAGTTGAGACACACCGCCTTATTAACTCCAACAAATTCAGCTATTTTTTTTTCAAACTCTTTTGTTCGCGGACCGGTAGTGATCCATCCAGACTTTAATGCTTTTACTACTTCTTCAATTTCTGATTCCGTTATATCTGGTGGGGAAAATGGTATATTTTTAACTTCAGTATTATTCATTTTATTAAGCCTCACTTTACCTTATTATTATGGAAGGGATTAGTAGATTAGTATTTGCTTGAAATTTATCTTCACTTCAAACAACTACTAATAAACCAATACTTCACTTACATGATAATACACTGTGAATGAGTCATAATCATGACCCATCCACATCTTTCATTTTGCATTTAACATTAAAAGCTGTTCTTTCTTATTCGCCAAATTCAACACATATTGTGCCAAATAATCCTGCTCAAACTCAACATGGTTCTCAACCAGATTCGCTACACACTTATAATCAAACTCCACCGTCTTCCCAATAAAAATCTTAGGAAAAATCGCCTCCCCATGAACCTCATTTTCCCCAAGAAGCTCCTCATACATCTTCTCCCCAGGCCGTATCCCCGCATACTTAATGCCGATCTCATCAATCCCATAACCAGAAAGCTTAATAAGATTCTTAGCCAAATCAACGATCTTAACCGGCTCACCCATATCAAGCACAAAAATCTCCCCGCCACGTGCCAACGCACCCGCTTGCATAACTAGTCTGGATGCTTCCGGAATCGTCATGAAGTAACGAGTCATATCTGGATGCGTAACCGTAACCGGTCCGCCTGCCTGGATCTGTCTTTTAAATAAAGGAATGACCGAACCGCGGCTTCCCAGCACGTTTCCGAAACGCACCGCCACAAAGTTCGTCTTACTGTTCTTATCAAGATTCTGAATCACCATTTCCGCAATACGCTTCGTCGATCCCATCACGTTCGTTGGATTGACTGCTTTGTCAGATGATACAAGGACGAATGTCCCGACGCCGAATGTGTCAGCTGCTTCGGCCACGTTCTTTGTACCGATGACGTTGTTCTTCACCGCTTCTTTCGGATTGTATTCCATCAACGGTACATGTTTATGTGCAGCGGCATGATAAACGACATCCGGTGTATGGTCTTCCATCACTTCAAAGATGCGGTTTCTGTCTTGGATGTCCGCAATAACCGGAATGATCTCAAATTCTTCTTTATATTTGTTTCGAAGCTCCATATCAATCGTATAGATGGAGTTTTCTCCATGTCCCAACAGCAGGAGCTTCTTCGGTTTGAACTTACTCACCTGACGGCAGATTTCAGAACCGATCGATCCGCCTGCCCCGGTCACAAGGATCGTTTTTCCTGTCAGTTTTTTAGAAATGCTCTTTATATCAAGCTCCACTGGTTCACGCCCGAGCAGGTCTTCTACCTGCACGTCACGGAACTGGTTGACGGAGACTTTACCTGATACGATATCTTCAATCATCGGCATGATCTGTGTCTTGGCATTTGTTTTGCTGCACTCCTGATAGACTTCCTGCAGCTGTCCTTTACGCATGGAAGGGATGGCAATGATGATATTCTCAATCCCGTACTTCTCTACTATGTGCGGGATATCTTTCGTTCCTCCCAGAACGGTTACGCCGTAGATTTCAAGCTTCTGTTTCTTCCTATCATCATCAATGAAGCCTACAGGCATCAGGTCTGTATCTTTACTTTTAATTAATTGACGGACTAGCATAGACCCAGCCGAACCGGCTCCAATAATCAATGCGCGTTTCTTTGTTTGTTGGGATTTCATATACAGATCCCGGTACATCCTCCAGGAGAAGCGGGATCCCCCGATTAAAATCATGTGTAGCATCCATGTCACAATCAGCAAGCGTCTGTAGACTGTTCCCGTTGCGATGAACTGGATGGCTCCTGTCACTAATACAGAGAATGTAATAGCCCTGAAGATCGCCATGACCTCACCGACACTCGCATACTCCCACGCCCTGTGATAGAGCCGGTAGATGAAAGCGAATAAGTGGTGGCTGACGAGCAGCACAATCGAGCTGAATACGAGAATCGGCATGGCGTATGTACTGAATGATGCGAGAAGAATATAATATCCGATATAAATGGCCGTAAGCACAATGAGAGAATCCAGCAGCATCAACAGCGAAACCCGTTTTGTGTAACTCATAATAAATCCCTTCCTCACTTTTATGAAATTGACTCATCCTATTTTCTTTCTGAAATCTGTATTTCTATCTGTAAATCGACAAAATAAATACCTAAGGAAAATGTACGGTATACCCTTTCCTTAGGCATTTACGTTATTTTTCTTTTTCAAGCCTTTGATTGATCGCTTGGTTTAAGAGAAGTTGTATTTCTTTCAGGTGTTCGGCCGGTGCGTCTTGATGGATGTAGCGCACGGTTTTTTTGATGCTTTTCGGCATGGTTTTGAAGGTGTTCATTTTGGCTCCTTTTAAATGACAGGGGTCTGTCCCCGCTTCGGGGGACAGACCCCTTGGTTATTTCCTTTTATTGAAGAACTTGCATAAAGCGTTTTCATTGTTCTTCTTTACTTATTTCTTTTAAAATAGTAAATGTGGGCATCTAACCCTTCCTCACATCCCACCATTGACGACGAGCGTCTAAGGCGAAGTTTCCTCTTCACCCACAGTGTGACCGAGTGCCTCCATTGATAACGGTAAGGAGACATTCCCAAGATTCTATTGTTGTTTTATGTTCTTCCAAGATTTTGATGCCAACGACAATAGTATATTAGGACCCTATTAAATATTCGATTAACCCGTTAAAAAATCCCCAGGAATTTTCTCTTTTTAACCTTCTCTGGAATTTCTTTGTAAATGTTCTTTCCATCTATCAATAACTCTGCGTTTTCTGTGAAATAGTAGACCATGTCGATCCCGTATTGATCTTCTATGTAATCCATGGCTTCATTCATGTTAAATGTACGGTTATGGACATTATGGGCATCGGAGGCGATGAAATGCGTTAGGTTTGCTTCGATCAGCTGTCTTGAGAACTTCTGGATGTTCTTGCCGAAATAGCCTGTCAGGCTGGAGGCGGTGATCTGGGTGGCAGCCCCGTTCTTCACGAGGTTGTACAGTTTATCAGAACGGGCGGTCAGTTCGGCGTTTCGCTCTGGATGCACAATGACCGGGATCAGTCCTTCGTTCTGCAAATCGTAGAATAAACGATCAGTGTATCTGGGTACTGAGTTGGATGGGAATTCCACAAATATATATTGAGAATGAATATTTAAAGGTAAAATATCACCGTTCATATAATCCTCAATCATTTCTCCATAGATTCTGCACTCCTGTCCCGGCAGCACAAGTAAATCGATTTGCTGACTCTTCAGCTCCTCATTCACTTGATCAACCAAAGGCAGGATGTCCGACTTCGCGTTCTTATAGGAGTTATTCATATGGTGAGGAGTGGCGATGATCGTATGGATACCTTCCGATACGGCCGCTCTCGCCATTTCGACAGTATCCTTCATAGTCTTCG
The DNA here is from genome assembly GCF_056159545.1 of Rossellomorea sp. ABR4_012. Classification (NCBI taxonomy): domain Bacteria; kingdom Bacillati; phylum Bacillota; class Bacilli; order Caryophanales; family Bacillaceae; genus Rossellomorea; species Rossellomorea sp. ABR4_012. The sequence goes on along the minus strand of NZ_JBSWVK010000001.1, from coordinate 672,250 downwards.
CCCCGTCATCGATCCCGGGAAGTATGTGACTATGGATATCAATCATTACCAATCCCCTCCTTTTTATTGGTTCTTAAGTCTTATTAACGTCTACTATTTTACTATACTAGGTATTTTTGTAAATGGACGAATTTTGTCGAATGGATACTTTTTTAGTGTTATTTTTTTCCATAATAATAGTAATAGCTTGTATCCTTCACTTCACGGTTATTAAGGACAACACCTAAGAGCTTCCCTTTTGTTGCCTGGAGAAGATCTTTCGCCTTTTGTGCACTTTCGATCTGCGTCGTTCCTGAGCTTACCACCAGGACGGTTCCGTCGCATTGGTTCGCAAGCACCTGTGCATCCGTAACGGCTAGGACAGGCGGCGTATCAAAGACTACAACATCGTAATCTGCGTAAACATCGACCAGAAACTCCTCCATCGATCTTGAACTCAATAGTTCTGCCGGGTTTGGAGGGACGGGACCGCATGTAAGAAGGTCGAGGTGATCTACATCTGAGGAATGCACCACTTCCCTAAGGGCCTTCTGTCTCGTCAAGACCGTCGTGAAACCGAATGTATTCGTCAGGTTAAACGTATAGTGGGCCGTCGGCTTACGCATATCCGCATCCACAAGCAGTACATTCTTTCCCTGCTGTGCAAATACCACGGCCAGGTTCGCGGCAGTCGTGGACTTCCCTTCCCCCGGACCCGCTGAAGTAACCATGATCGAGCGCAGGTCACGATCAACGGATGAGAAGTTGATATTTGTCCGAATCGTTTTGTACTGTTCTGAGATCGGTGATTTCGGATCCGACTTCGTGATGAGCTTCCGCTTCGTATTCATCATGAGCTTTTTTAGTCTTTTACTGTTAGCCAACTTTCTCACCTCTTACCCTGGAATTGCGTTCCGAACGGTTTCCGGACTTTCTCTCTTCTTGATCTGAAATTCTGGCAATGGAACCGAGTACAGGCATACCCAATAGCTTTTCCACTTCATGCTCTGTTTTAATGGTATTATCAAGAAATTCCAATAGGAAGGCCAGGCCTACTCCGATCATCAAACCCACCACTGCCGCAATGGCGATGTTCAAGTAAGGCTTCGGTTTTATCGGTGCCTGTTTTTCTCCCGCTTCAGCTTTTGCAAGGATACTGACGTTATCGACGTTCATGATGTTTGTGATTTCTTTTTGAAATACTTCTGCTGTCTTATTCGCGATTGTCGCAGCTTGCTTCGGATCGGTATCCTGTACAGACAGGTTGATTACTTGTGATTCATTTTCACTTCCGACCGAAATTTTACTGTTCAGCTGTGAAACATCCATCTTCAAATCGGCATCTGCAATGACTTTTTCCAGAATCGCCGGACTTTTGATGATGACCGTATACGTATTGATCAACTGTAAGTTTGTCTGGATCTCGCCGGGATTATAGGCAGGCTGCTCTGACTTAGATTGATTGACTAATAGCTGGGTGGATGATTGATAGACTGGTGTTAAAAGAAAAAAACTTACCGCTCCACTGACTAAGATAGCCGTTAGGGTAATCAGAATGATAAGTCTCATACGCTTTTGCAATGTTTCCATTAATTCGCGTAAACTGATGGTTTCTTCCATAACTTCCTCCTGTAAAGAAAAATATGTAAATATTAGTAGATCTTGTTGTATTTTTTCTGTTTTCTTGTCATAATTTTAATAGAAATGTAATATTTCCATACTTATCTATTAAACTACAAAATCCTGTAAATGAAAAGACCAATTACCATATTGGAAAGTATTTCTTACATAATTTTTTACAATAGGGAGGTTTCTCATGAAGAATTTCTTATTAATCGTATTAGCACTTATTTGCATTTCTTTTCTTATTATAGGGAATCAATATTGGCAGGAAAGAATAGCAGGGGCACCGGCCTCTGCCGGAGCAGACAGCGCAGAAAAGAATTCTGAAATTGAAAAGGAGAACTTCGATCCGCTCATCTCCAACTGGCCTGGGAATGCCCAGGAGCAATTCAATCAAGCCGTCAATGACAGCCGGCCGTTTAAGGTTGCTCTTGTCGGGTCTCCCGCTTTGGGTGTTGGAGAGCAAGGCTGGAGTGAACAATTGAAGGAAGTACTGATGGAAACGTTCACGAGAAATTTAACTGTGGAGATGTTTGAAAGCGACTCTGCTTCTGTTGAGTTCATCGACAGCTCCGTCTATAATTCAGTGTTGGAATTCAAGCCCGACCTCGTTTTATTTGAGCCTTTTACTCTGATTGATAATTCGATTGGAGTTCCATTTGAGCGCAACCATAAAAGTATCCTGGCATTCCATGATGACCTCAAGGGTGCAAACAGCGGGGTGGAAATGATCCTCCAGCCTCCTTATCCGATTGCAGGGGCCACCTACTATCCGAAACAGGTTGAGAAACTGAAAGAATTCGCCAAAGAAAATGGTTTTACCTATTTAAATCACTGGGAGAACTGGCCTGAAGAAGAGGCGCTGAAAGACTATCTGGAACCATCCCAGGAAGCGCCAAATGAAGAAGGACATGATCTGTGGGCTGATTACATAATTGACTACTTTATAGCAGACTAAGAGAAGTGGCTATTGTAAGATGTGAACACACGAATAGTAAATCTTTTACTATTCAAATCGCCCTGGTTCTGTTATGTTATCTAATAGGCTAATAATAAGGTGAGGGACACAAATGAGAGCAGATAAACATAAAAAGAAGAAACGAACTTGGATGCGGGTGATCGGAATCGTCGTCTTGCTTATGCTGCTTGGCGGAGGCGCCTATGCATACAGTATCTATTCATCCTTGAACAGCGCTGTGGAAACGATGCACACGCCGATCGATCGCGATAAATCATCCAAGCGTACCAAAGAAGTGAAATTTACGGACAAAGATCCCTTTTCCGTTCTATTATTGGGTGTCGACGAACGGGAGAACGATAAGGGCCGTTCCGATACGATGATCGTGCTCACTGTGAATCCGGATAAAAAATCTGTTAAGATGCTGAGCATCCCGCGTGATACATTAACGGATATTGTCGGTCACGGAACAAGAGATAAGGTCAACCATGCCTACGCATTCGGCGGCGCTGAAATGGCAATGGATACGGTCGAAGAGATGCTGGATATTCCGATTGATTATTACGTTCAAATCAATATGGAAGGATTTGAAGACATCGTCAATGCGGTTGGCGGCATCACCGTTAACAATGACCTTAACTTCCAGGCGGGCGGTTATTCCTTCCCTGAAGGATCAATTGATTTAAACGGCAAGAAAGCTCTGGCTTACACAAGAATGCGTAAGGAAGACCCTAGGGGTGATTTCGGAAGGCAGCTGCGGCAGCGCCAGATCATTCAGGGCATCATCCGTGAAGGGGCAAGTGTTTCAAGCCTATGGAAGTTTGATGATATCTTCGATGCATTGGGAAGCAACGTGAGAACGAATATGAAATTCGAGGAAATGGTCGATATCCAGAAGCACTATAAGGATGCTGCAAAAGATATCGAACAGATCAAGATTGAGACTGGTTCCGGGACAAGGATTGATAATATCTACTATTATGTCATTCCGGATGAGGAATTGATGAGTATTCAAGATACGTTAAAGAAACATTTGGAACTGAATTAATGTGCAATAGGAAACCCGCGCTTTAAACAGCGCGGGTTTCTCTTATGTTATCTGGATTCTTTCTTTTGTTCCTGCAGGAAGGCTTCTTCAGCCTCAGGCCCAAGTAAGGCTGACGCCTTTCCGATCGTTCCATCCTGAAGCCTCCAGATTGAATTGTGGTGGCTTACGGCATTGGAAAAGTCCCCTTCTTTCCAACTTGTCAGTATCTCTCTATACAAGCTCTCATTCTCATATTTATTGACATCCAATTGTTTCAACAAAAAGTTGATTCTTCCTTCCGTGATTTCAAAGAAAGACCATTTCTCTTTTGCTTGAACCTTTTGATGGCTCATAGCGTGAATATATTGCTGGATATATGTCTCCTTTAAAGGTGTCTTTACGTTCTCCTCAAATGGGTTCGGCATGCTTACGTCTACTGAAGAATCTGACGCCTCACCGTCTGCCTCGACTGCTCCACCTGAATCCACAGTGCTCTCACCAGATTCCGCTTCCCTTGCCGGCTGATCCAGATTACCTACCATCAGATAGACCCCTATCACTGTCAGTAACAAGACACTCCCCAATATGTACATAACAAGTTTCTTGTTCATTAACGTGCTCCCCTCTTTATCTCTCTATTAAACTATTTCTATACCTAACGGCGAATCCCTTTAGTATGTTACCATTTATTTCATGATTTTGGATAATGAAGCTTCTGGCGGGGGCACTTATTCCTGTGTTGATCGTCATTTTGGGTGACAAAAGCCGGCGGAATGATTCCGCCGGCTTTACTATAATCTAAATTCGAAACGAAGAATTAAAATGTTCTATATCCAGCAAACCGTGGTGACCAGTAAGTGTTGTTTAGCTTGGACACCTCTACTCCGCTGTCGGATGCGTGGATGAATTCACCATTTCCAAGATAGATGCCCATGTGGCTGATGCCAGCCTTGTACGTATTTTTAAAGAAGACCAGATCGCCAGGCTTCGGATTTGAAATGGCCGTTGATTTACTATAGTAGCCAGATGTATTCGTACGAGCGATGTTTGTGCCCGCTTGATTGAACACGTAATAAATGAATCCGCTGCAATCGAACCCGCTAGGTGAAGTGCCTCCCCATGCATATCGGGTCCCGATATGCATTTTCGCTTCTTTAACTACAGATGAAGTGCTACCGTCAGCTTTCGCAGAACTGATGGAAAGCTTTTGCCCGACATAAATAGTGTCCGAGGTTAAGCCGTTCCAGGATTTGATCTGTGAAACACTCACATCGTATCGCCCAGCGATATGAGATAGCGTATCGCCTGATTGGACAGTATAAGTTCCGGTTGTCGGAGCCGGCTGAGTTGTTGAAGTGGGTGCAGATACCTTAAGGACTTGTCCAGGATGGATGACGTCGCTTTTAAGGTTGTTCCATTCTTTCAGTTCAGCTACATAGACATCGAACTTCTGTCCGATTTTAGAAAGATAGTCACCGGATTGGACTGTATATGTCTTAGCAGATGATGTTGTTGGAGCGGATACTTCTAACACCTGGTTGACATAAATCATATCTGACGTAAGTTCGTTCCAATTTTTTATGTTCGAGACGGATGTATCATATTTATAAGCGATCTCCGATAACGTATCACCGGATTGAACGCGATAAGAGGCAGCATCAACAGAATTAACAGCAAGTGACGAGACTAGAGCAGCAGTTGTAACAGCAATGATCGTTTTCTTCAAAAGATAATTCTCCTTCTTCATGTAAAATTTTCTTGCTTTTCCATTATGAAAGAAAGAGATTGATATTTTAAGAGGTTTATTATGGTAATTGATGAATAATTATGATGAACTACCATTGTAATAAGGATTGGTATTTTATGGACCTATTACCAGTTTACCTTTATAAGTGGTACGACAATTATAGAAAGCTAAGTCTTGAACTGAAAACAACAGCTGAAAATTTTTAGCGATTTTCATTCGACAAATATCTACATAATCCGCACCATCTCTGTATTCTGAATGAATTGTGAAATTATACTAATGTAAACGCTAACTTTTTCCGTTGACAACTTGTATATACATGAATACAATGAAGATACATCTTGTATATACAACAAGACCTCTAAATAATGTAAGCGTTTATGTTTTAACTAAAAAAACCGTGTAATAGCATATTTAGAGACGTTTTTCACAAACTATTTAGGGGAATTCCATTAATAGAATTGAAAGCGGGTACATGACAGGCTTTCGACAATTTCACGGAACTGCCCAGGCGGTTTCGATAACCAGGGAGGGAATTTCATGAGCGTGAGCAAAGAATCCGTTCGCGAGATAATTGAAGCGATTGGCGGTAAGGAGAATATCCAGACGGCCACTCACTGTGTGACACGCCTTCGTTTAGTGTTGAAGGATGAGAAGAAAGTAGACAAAGAACGTTTGGAAGAGATTGATATCGTTAAAGGGTCATTCTCCTCTAACGGGCAGTTCCAAGTTGTCATCGGACAAGGCTTGGTCAATAAAGCGTATCAAATTTTAGCTGAAGAAACAGGTCTTGAGCAGGCATCGAAGCAGGATGTTAAAGATGCTGCGACTCAAAACCTGAATCCATTGCAACGTGCGATCAAGACGCTTGCTGATATCTTCATTCCGATCCTGCCGGCGATCGTAACGGCCGGTTTACTTATGGGTCTGAATAATATCCTGACGGGCCCCGGCATTTTTTATGATGAAAAATCTGTGATTGATGTTCATCCACAATGGGCGGATCTTGCAAGTATCATCAACCTGATTGCCAATACGGCCTTCGTGTTCTTACCTGGGTTAATTGGTTGGTCAGCGGTTAAACGTTTCGGCGGAAGTCCGTTACTCGGTATCGTTTTAGGACTTATCTTAGTACATCCTGATTTGATGAACGCTTGGGATTATGGTAAAGCTGATGAAATCCCGACATGGAATCTCTTCGGCCTTGAAATCGATAAGATTGGATATCAGGGGCAGGTATTGCCGATTCTATTCGCATCCTACCTCTTAGCGAAGATTGAAATGTTCCTGGATAAACGGGTCCATGATTCGATTAAATTGCTTGTGGTTGCACCAATTGCGTTATTGATCACTGGTTTCGCTTCATTTATCTTAATCGGCCCAGTAACATTCTTCATTGGTAATCTATTGACTGACGGCGTTGTGTGGGTATTCGATTCTGTATCCTGGTTAGGTGGATTACTATACGGTGGTCTTTACGCAGTTATGGTTATCACAGGTATGCACCACACCTTCCTTGCAGTAGACCTTCAGCTAGTCGGAAGTCAGGGAGGAACATTCCTATGGCCGATCCTTGCGCTATCCAACATCGCTCAAGGTTCAGCTGCACTTGCTATGATGTTCGTTGCCAAGAAAGAAAATGAAAAACTGCGCGGCCTCGCCGGTACTTCAGCCATTTCAGCTTATCTTGGAATCACTGAGCCTGCGATGTTCGGGGTCAACCTCCGATACCGCTATCCATTCATCTCAGCGTTGATCGGATCAGCTATCGGCGGCGTGCTGCTTGCGATGACGGGGACCAAAGCATTCTCCATCGGTGTAGGCGGACTGCCTGGATTCCTTTCCATCATCCCGGAATACTGGATCCCATTCTTCATCGGAATGGCCATTGCAATTGTCGTACCTTTCGTGTTGACGATGATTTGGTCTAGATTTAGTAAGAATAAGCTTGTGTAAAAAGAGAAAGATAACAGTTTTTATGGGGTCAGACCCCCGCTGCGGTGATGCGTTACCGCAGCTAGGGACGGACTTTCATTAAGCATAAATAGAGATAACAGTAGACGAACTTGTATATACAAGTTAAAATGAGGGGGCGAGATTGACCAACAGTGAAAAAATAGATATCACTGTTGGTCCTCCCCTCTTTTTTCTTTTTCACAAAAAATGATTTGATGAGTACGTGACTTTTGGGTGTCCTCTAGATTGTAAAAACAGGATTATAGCCTGTTCCAGCTTCTGATTGGAGTGGGAGACGAAGACTCCTGCGGGAAAAGCGTGTTAGGTGAGACTCCGCAGGAGCTTTAGCGACGAGGAGGCTCACCAACCGCCCGCGGAAAGCGAAGTCTCCCACGGAAATCAAAAGCAGTATTAGAAGTACTAACTAAGTAATGAAAGGTGCGAATCAAAATGAAACAACCATGGTGGAAAAACTCCGTCGTCTATCAAATCTACCCGAAAAGCTTCAACGACACGTCAGGTAACGGCGTCGGCGACATCAAAGGAATCACACAAAAACTGGACTACCTAAACAAGCTAGGCATCGACGTCGTATGGCTTACACCGATCTACAAGTCCCCTCAGCGCGACAACGGCTACGACATCAGCGACTACTTCAACATCCACGAAGAATACGGCACAATGGAAGATTTTGATGAACTTCTCGAAGAAGCCCATAAACGCGGAATCAAAATCATCATGGACATCGTCATTAATCATACATCAACAGAAAATCAGTGGTTCATTGAGTCGCGAAAATCGAAAGACAATGAATACCGTGACTTCTACATCTGGAAAGACGGCAAGCAGGATGGTTCCGAGCCGACTAACTGGCAGTCGAAGTTCGGCGGGAATGCGTGGCAGTATGATGAAGAAACCGGTCAGTATTACCTTCACCTCTTTGACGTGACACAGGCTGACCTGAACTGGGAGAATGATAAAGTCCGTACAAAGCTTTACGACATGATGCACTTTTGGCTGAGAAAAGGCGTCGACGGCTTCCGACTGGACGTCATCAATCTTATTTCCAAAGACCAGGATTTCCCGGACGATGATGGATCAGTGGCCCCGGGTGACGGACGCAAGTTTTACACGGACGGTCCGAAAGTTCACGAGTATATGCAGGAGATGAATAAAGAAGTCTTTTCTCATTACGACATCATGACGGTCGGGGAAATGTCATCAACGACGATCGACAACTGCATCAAGTATTCAAATCCTGACCGCAACGAACTCAGCATGACGTTCAATTTTCACCATCTGAAAGTGGACTATCCAAACGGCGAGAAATGGTCGGTGGCGGAATTTGATTTTCTAAAATTGAAGGATATACTGTCGACTTGGCAAAGTGAAATGCACAAGGGCGGCGGCTGGAACGCGCTATTCTGGTGCAACCACGATCAACCGCGTATCGTGTCCCGATACGGTGACGACGGCGAATATCGAATCGAATCAGCGAAGATGCTTGCTACTACAATTCACATGATGCAGGGTACGCCTTACATCTATCAAGGCGAGGAAATCGGCATGACCAACCCGAAATATACAAGCATCGATGAATATCGCGATGTCGAGTCAATCAACATCTTCAATATATTAAAAGAAGAAGGCAAATCCGAGGAAGAAATCCTTGAAATCCTTCGCCACAAATCACGTGACAACTCAAGAACGCCCGTCCAGTGGAATGCAGAAGAATACAGTGGATTCACTTCTGGCACGCCTTGGATCCCGGTTGCGAAGAACTATAAGGAAATCAATGTGGAACAAGCACTGGCTGACGAGGACTCTGTCTTCTACCACTATCAAAAACTGAACAATCTGCGTAAAGAATACAGCATCATTGTCCACGGCGATTATCAACTGATCCTTGAAGATCATCCTGAGATTTTTGCCTATGTACGTAATGGAAACAATGAAAAACTGCTAGTAGTCAATAATTTCTATGGAAAAGACACAGCGTTCACTCTCCCATCCGAAGTTGATGTCGAGGGCTGGTCTAGTGATGTTTTATTATCCAATTACGAAGACACAGCGAATGAATATAGCAACTTTACATTACGCCCTTATGAGTCTGTGGTCTTCCGATTAACGAAATAGCATTCAAAGGTACCTGCATATTGCGGGTACCTTTTATATTAAGGATTGATATGGAGATATAGCCCGGACTTTTTATAGATCTTGTTTTGGTAACTGATTATTTTTCAAGGTCGTTCCAGCTTTTGATTGGAGTGCAAGACGAAGACTCCTGCGGGAAAAGCGTGTTAGGTGAGACCCCGCAGGGAGGTACGACCGAGGAGGCTCACCAACCGCCCGCGGAAAGCGAAGTCTTGCACGGAAATCAAAAGCGGTCAATACAAATGCATCAATAAAACAAATCTATACAAAAAACTGTAAAGAAAATACCGGTAAATCCGACACATTTCCCGAGAAATATGTCATAATGTAGACACAACATCAGGAGGAGGGATTCCATGCCATCTACCAACCAACTTCAGAACATCATATACGAAATGGAAAAGAAGCGTTCAGAGCTTCAATCCTTCGCTCTTGTCAATGGCTTCACCCATCCTGTCACCCTTAAGATTAGTCAGGAACTTGATGAACTATTTAATCTTTATACCGCCGAAGCACATAAGAATGATGATGATTAAATACATAAAAAATAGACTGCCGCAGCAGTCTATTTTCTTTATTCATTCTCTTGATCCCCTTCATTCGCTAGGAAGAAAATAGCCGCTACCTTCCAACCATCATCTTTCTTATGGAATACAGTTACTTGCTTACCAGAACGGGTCACTTCTTTATCGCTGTTTGGATCCTTCGTAGTTGCCTCTATTTCTGCATAGACATCCGCTTTCTTCCCGGCATAGTTGATGATTTTCACATTTTCCACAGTACGCTTGGAGTCAACAGCGTCAAAGATTTGTTTCACATAACGCTCTTCATCTTCATACTTGAAATTTACCGGTGTATTCGAAATCACACTCATATAGGATTCGAAATCCTCTGCATTAAACGCATCGATATATTGATTAAAGGCTTCAGTAATAGCCGTTTTCTCTTCGGCGGGAATGTTTTCCGCTTCTTTTAAAGCGCCGGCATCTTCGACAATCTCTGTCGTCTGAGTTAGAGATGCAGCTTCATCTGTTGCAGGATCATTTTTAGCATCCTCATTCGGCTGTACTTCTTCTGTATCCTTCTTTTCTTCCTTTGCTTCCTCTTCTCCTCCGCAAGCGCCTAATAACAGCGTACTCATTCCAATTCCCAGCATGATTTTTTTCCAATGTTGTGTCGACAATACTCTTCACCCTTTTCTAAAATTTGCACTATCTCCATTCTATTGAAAATATTCGCAACACTCAAGTTCATTCTCATTTTCCCGCGACATTATGGTAAAATAATAGATGGTGATAATATGACGAAAAGTAATAAATACAAACAAATCTTTGAAGACCTGTCTAAAAAAATCCAGGACGGGACCTACAAGACGAATACCATCCTCCCATCTGAGAACGAACTGGCAGTGATCTATTTCACTTCTCGTGAGACCATTAGGAAAGCGCTTACACTATTGGCGCAAAAAGGACTTATTCAGAAGCTGCGCGGAAAAGGCTCTCTGGTCCTTGATGTGTCGAGAATGGATTTCCCGATTTCAGGACTGGTGAGTTTTAAGGAGCTCCAGTCTTCGATGGGACGGGAGGATATCGAAACCACCGTTCACGAGTTTGGTCTCGCGAATGCAGGGGCAGGAAGCAGCCTTTCTTCTATATTTGAAGTCTCCGCCGACACAGAAATCTGGAATGTCGTACGCTCCCGGCAGATCCAGGGCGAGAGAATCATTTTGGACAAGTCTTATTTCCTAAAGTCTGAGGTTCCTCTGCTGACAAAGGAAATCTGCGAGAATTCAATCTATGAGTATCTGGAGAATGAATTGGAACTTCCGATCGACTTTGCCAAAAAGGAAATCGTAGTAGAGGAATGTACGGATGAGGATCGCAGCTATCTTGATCTGAACAAGTATGATCATGTGGTGGTCGTGAAGAATTATGTGCATTTGAAGGATGCTACGCTGTTTGAGTATACGGAATCGCGCCACAGGCTGGATAAGTTCAGGTTTGTGGATTTTGCTCGGCGGAAGCATTAGGTAAAGTATACCTCTTGCAGGTGTGATTCATTGGTGCCAGGCATCGTTTTAGTTTTGGGCTGGCACCAACAACCATTTAGAAGCATCATCCATTCTGAATAGACATTATTACTTTAGTTCCTTTACTTCTACATTTTGTGAATTAATATAAGAGGTGTCTCCTTCTATTATTGAGTATACGTATAATTGACTGCCTTGTTGTACTATTTCACCCCTATCCTTGGATAAAGAGTAGTATATCGTTGTTCCAAAAAACTTTACTTTTGTATCAATGATATTTATTCGACTGTTCTCATCTTTAACTACCCTTGTTAAGAAAATATATTGCTTGCTGTTGTACGAAGTACTATAAAAGAACTCCGTACCCTCTCGACTTGGAAAAAATCTAGTTGATTTCTCAAGGAACTTTAAAATTCCTTGTTGTACTTTGTCCGGTGCCTGCTCTAAAGACAACTGTTTAAACCTTGGAGGATTTGCCTTTAATTCTTTTTTTGAACTTATTACAAGGCCAACAAGTGGGAAGATAATAATCAGTATTACAATCAAAGTAACTAGATTTTCTATATAATTTACCCCCTTTTGTATTTTAGTGCATTCTTAGAATCCTTATTATTAGCTTACAAAATTTTTAAACATAAAAAAACAACCCTCCATCAAAAAGGGCTGCTTTCCTAACAACAAATTACTAACCTGTATTCTATTTATCGCACCTCAACCCAGCCATTCTTAATCGCTGTAACAACGGCCTGCGTACGATCGTTCACATTCATTTTCTGAAGAATGTTACTCACGTGGTTCTTAACGGTCTTTTCACTGATGTACAGTGCCTCACCAATTCCACGGTTGCTCTTACCGTCAGCAAGCATTTGCAGTACTTCGCATTCGCGGCGGGTTAATAGATGTAACGGGCGGCGAACTTCGGATTGCTGGAATCCACCAGAATTTTGAGCATTTGCCAGGCGCTTGTATTCTGCTACCAGGTTATGCGTAACCTTTGGATGAACGTAAGATCCACCTTCCGCAACCACTTTGACAGCATTGATCAGTGCTTCAGAATCCATTTCTTTCAGAAGATATCCTAATGCTCCTGTCTTCAATGCGTGGTTCACGTAGTTTTCGTCATCATGTATGGAAAGGATGATGACCTTTGTGTCAGGATATTTGTTCATCAGTTCGCGAGTGGCTTCCACTCCGTTTGTTTCCGGCATGTTGATATCCATTAATACGACATCGGGTTCGTGGGATTCAACCAGGTTGATTGCTTCAGAACCGTCGTCCCCTTCAGCTACTACGTTGAAAGAAGGTTCAAATTCCAAGATACGTTTAACCCCTTCTCTGAATAACTGGTGATCGTCAATGATAACAATATTTGTTGCCATGTCATTCGCCTCCCTAATCCTTCGAAAAATTTACTTATTGAGCGGAACTCCAATAATAACGACAGTTCCTGCCCCTACTTTTGAGTCAATCGTGATGTCTCCTTCGAGAAGGTCGACACGCTCTTTCATCCCCATGATACCAAAGGATCCTGTTTTCTGAGCTTCTATATCGAATCCTTTGCCGTCGTCTTTGACGACAACGGTTATTTTGTCTTTCTTTACTTCTACTTTAACTTGGATATGTGTCGATTCAGCGTGCTTCAACGCATTCTGTACACATTCCTGAACCATACGGAACAAGGCGACTTCGTATTTTGACGGAAGCCTTACATCTAGTCCGATGTTCACGAATTGAATACTAGTTCCATGGTTATACTCTTCGATGGTGCTTAAGTATTTTCTGAGGGTCGGAATCAAACCAAGATCATCGAGTGCCATCGGTCTGAGATCGTAGATGATGCGGCGGACCTCATAAAGTGCGGACCGGACCATCTTTTTCAAGTCGCGGATTTCTTTGATCGCTTCATCTGATCCTTTTTCCCTGTATACCCGGTCGATCAGATCAGATCGCATCAGGACGTTGGCCATCATCTGCGCAGGACCGTCATGGATTTCACGGGATAAACGTTTCCGCTCTTCCTCTTGTGCTTCAATGATCTGCAGCCCGAAATCCTGCCTCTGCTTCGCATCCTCCAGCGCTTCATTTACTTGTCTCAAATCACTATTGAGATAATTAAGGACAACGGATATCTGCGTGCATAGATGCTCGGCGCGATCGATCGTGTCCCCCAGCGACTGTAAGCGTCTTTGAAGCTCATCCCGGCGGTCACGCAGCTGCTTCTCAAGCTGCCTGTTAATCGAGATCTTCACTTGCAGGTCATGAGCCACTTCATACGCTTCCCTGACTTGCGTCTCTGAGTATGTCTGGAAATGCTTGCTCACTTCAGAAAGCCTGAGTCTGGCATGCCTTGATTTCCGGGTCAAATCATCCCCTTCATCAATGACCTTGATGACCATTTCTTTCACTTCTGCTAATTCACTTGTCAGCTCTTCAAAATCGTTTCGGCATTGTTCACCGATCTGGAAGATTTCATCCTTACTCTGGTCGACCGTATCCACCATTTTCTCAAGAATGATATCCAGCAGCTTGGTGTTAATTTTTTTTAGTGACACGGTACACCCCTCTTTTGGTTCCACGATTCGTTTACACCCAGTAAGAAATTTTGCTGATTCTTCACAAAGGTATTATCCTTCTATAATAAGTAATCGATTATTTTCATCCGGCTGTTGAAAGTTTTTGCATGTCCAACTACCTATAATCTCATTTATAAAATATACCTATTAGAATTTCAATACAAAATCATTAAACTCCTTTATTCATCTAGGCATATTTCTCGGCAATACTTCTATATAAGGGTTTTCCCGGTTTTTCACATTTGGTTCGCAAGCAGATTCAAAAGAGACCATTCACCTACGAACATAAGTTAGGAACACAAGAAGTATTACTTTCAGCGTCAATTATACCATGTCATATATTGTCGGAGATTAAAGTTTCGTTACATTGTATTACCATTATTTCATGTAGAACCATTTATTTCCTTGTCGAATTTTCAGATTCTGTGCAATTTTGCTCTAAGTCCTTTATAGTAAGAAGAGAAATAAAACCTATGATTTATACCCTTATTACATATATGATAAACATTTTTATTGAGAGGAGAATGACATTTGTTACACCACTATAATACCGTCAAAGGTTACGGCGAAAATGAAATCAACATCGAACGTTCAAGATTCATCACCTACGTAAACCGTGCGGAAAATGAAGAAGACGCTCAAGCCTTCATTGCTGACATAAAGAAAAAACACTGGGATGCAAACCACAACTGCTCTGCATATATGATCGGGGCAAATAATCTGATCCAAAAAGCGAATGATGACGGGGAACCAAGCGGGACTGCGGGAGTTCCTATGCTTGAGGTGTTAAAAAAGCGTGACCTTAAAGATACGGTAGTCGTTGTCACACGTTATTTTGGCGGCATTAAATTGGGGGCTGGCGGACTAATCCGCGCATATGGGAGAGCCACCTCTGAAGGCCTTAACGCTACAGGGATTGTCGAAAGAAAGCTGATGCGCATCATGAAAACCAAAATTGACTACACCTGGCTGGGGAAGGTGGAAAATGAAGTACGCTCCTCCCATTACAAACTGAAAGAAATCCACTATCTCGATGCTGTTGAAGTCGAGGTTTATGTAGAAGAAGCGGCAAAAGAACAATTTACCGAATGGATGACAGAACTCACCAATGCGCAAGGGAAAATTTCAGAAGGCGAAGTCGAATACCTGGAAACTTTAGCACAGTAACTACCGTTGGACAGTCGTGGAACTTTTAATAGAATTACCATTAAAGAGTAACTGAATCGTAATATTACTTATTATTTTAAATCCTTCCCCAATCGTTTATAATGAATAATGGATAAAACTAAAAGGATGATATGAATGCAGGACTTCAATCAGGAGAGACTTCGTCATCGAAGGGCGATCCGAAGAAAAAGAAGAAAGAGAATCATACTATCAATTATTACTTTATTCCTCATTATTACTACTGCAGGATTAAGTCTAATGGCATATAAATCCTATTCAGCTTTGGATGGGACATACAAAGAAATCGAACGTGGTGAAAAATCTAAATTGCGGGATGAACAGGTTTATGTTTCTGACGACCCCTTCTCTGTTCTTTTACTTGGAGTCGAGGATTACTCCGACGAATACGATCAAGGAAGATCAGATACCATCATGGTCGCGACCTTTAATCCAAAGGATCAAACGATGAAATTGATCAGCATCCCCAGGGACACATTAGTGGATATACCGGGTTATGAAGAGAACAAAATCAACCATTCTTACTCGTATGGCGGGAAAGAGTTGGTCATAGATACAGTAGAGGACTTCTTGGATATTCCTATCGATTATTATGTAACAGTGAATTTCGACGGCTTCAAAAACATCATTGATGAAGTGGGCGGCGTCACCGTTGACGTTCCTTTTGATTTCTATGATATAAATAAGGATTGGGAAAAGTTCACCTTTAAAGAAGGTGAGCAAAAGCTGAATGGCGAAGAGGCCTTGGTTTATGCCCGGATGCGCAAGAAAGATCCCCGCGGGGACTTCGGCCGTAATGAAAGACAGAGACAAATTGTAACGAGCCTCATGGATAAAGTGTTATCCCCAAAAACGTTCTTAAAGGCTGATGATTTGGCTGAAGAAGTTGGAGATAATATCGAAACGAACATGAAAATCAAAGAAGGTTTGGCCTTTGTTCAAAAGTATAATGATTTCTCAAAATCTTCACTTGAACAGATTGAGTTCAGCGGTGCTGACCAATACTACAGCGGTGTATATTACTTTATTCCCGATGAAGAGAAAACAGAAGAAATCAAAGAAGAACTGCAAAACCACCTTGATTATACAGTACCTGAAAACACAGCTGAAAATGAGGAAACTTCATACTAAAGAAAAAGTGAACTATCAATTCTCTGATAGTTCACTTTTTTGCTTAATCTCTATATTCTTTAAACAGTTCAGGGACGATGAGTAGAAACAGGCTCAGCATAATACCGACTAAAAATCCAAATACCGCTCGTTTTATAGGGTTTTTATAGGATGTTTCTGAACTGACTTCTTCTAGTAATCGAGTTTCTCTGATATTTTTGATTGTCATTTTAGTGTCTTCCATAAACTCAAATTCTTCTTCTACCAGGTAACCCCTTGCCGCTTCGGTATTATCAACTTTTTTTTCAAAATCTTTTAATAATGTTAATTTCTCATTATATTTATTTTTTGATTCTCTTTCAAAATAATCTGCTATACCCTGTACTATTTGTTCAGCTTTTTCTTTATCTGGTGAAGTATACTTGAAAACGAGTATATCATCCTCCTGTGCATCTATATTCAGACCGTTTTTCAATTCTTCTAAAGAATAGTCTAAATCCGCATCTTCTTTTATCGGTTCTAAGTATTCAGTTGTTTTAAATAGTTCTTTTACTTTACTTCCACCTGTCAGCTGCTCATTCTCAAAATTCCCTAATTCAAACGGAACACTGGCAGTATAAGTTGTCTCCTTCCCCATCTCCATAAAGAAAGCTACTCCAGCCGTAATAAGCGGAATGATCAAAAGCAGGATGAAAAATCTTTTAAGTCTGTGAATGATTGACAAACCCATTTGTTTTAGCACTTACATCTTCACCTTTCGTTTTCATATAAACAAATCCGATACAGACACCTATAAACAGCCAATTATAAGGAAGAGCCATGAATGAATTGGGACTTATGCTGGCCATCGTAAATGCACCAAGTCCGCACAGCAGTGCTTCTGCCATTAGACGTTCACTTTGATGGGTACACTTCTTTAGAATTTTAACCAGCTGTACAAATAAGTACACTAACAATACAACATAGCCGGTAAATGTTATCACACCATAGTGGACAAGAACTTCTGCCCACCAATTATGAACGTTGTAATCTCCGAATGTATTGTAGAACTGGGATTCCTTCATATATAATTCAATGTTACCCGGTCCCACGCCGAATCCATACGTATTCTCAACAAAGACTTTTACATTCTTCAAGAGATTCTCTCTAATACTGATGGAATCCTCCTGACCCTCGGTTGGAAGTAAGGTCTTTATTACCCCGTACACTTTTTCCGCACCCGCAGCCACTCTTTCCGACATGAAAATGAAAACAGGGACAGATAAGATGGTACCTATAACCGCTATTTTCAACCTTTGGAGGGGTTTTAACACAAAGATAAACCATACAAACAGTCCAATTAATACAGCGATATAATTCGCCCTGGATGAAGCTGCAACGATCAGGTAGACAGAAAGAAGAAATCCTGCGGTACCAACTGCTTTATAGAGAAGGGCTTTACCGTTTTTAAGTAAAGATAGAAAGAAGAAACTCGCAATCGCCAAGAAGCTGGCAAAGTCATTCTCATTGGTGAAAACCGCTGTAGGGATATTTTTCTGATATTGGGCAACCGTGTTTATTCTCGAAACAGGCAAATGAATTTGAAAAAAATGATTAATGAGACCGATAGCAATGAGTAATAGAGACATCACAATCCAATAAAAGAATAATTCTTTATAATCCTTCTTATTCTTGTATACGAGAAGGATGAAGTAGATGGTCAGTAATCCGCTTAGGAGGAAGATAATATCCTGAATGGTGTTCATGGTATTAATGGACCAGGAAAGTGACAGAAAAGCATAAAAAATCCAAAATAATCCCAGGTAAGTAAAAGAGTTATCCTTAAGGGACTTCAGTGAATGTAGAATCGTATGATTCCGGTAATAGAAATATCCAGCTAACATAAACGCACAGAGTCCGAGAAAGATTCGAAAAGGATAGACGGTGAATCCGGCCACCTTGAATAGAGGAACAGCCGCTCCTATAAATGAGGAGATGACTAATAAGCTTACCGCAATGTGAAATCTGTGAGCTCCTTTCCACCATTTATGCCAGATGAAAATGAATCCAGCCAGACCAATCACTCCGACGGATGTAAGAAGAAAGAGCTTTTGAAGGTTAATTCCTTTTTGCATGGCAGCCAGGTAGAAGAGCAGAAGGATGGCTCCACCTAAAACGAACGCGATATTATATTTTGATTTCAAGTATGTATTCATTGAGCATCACCTAATAATTAGAGGCTGTACAAAACAGCCTCTAACAAGATTATTGATTTCTTAGCAGTTGATCATCCGGAACCTTGCGGAGAGGCTTGGCAGGAGAACCCACAACCAGAGTTTCCGGCTCGACATCTCTTGAAACAATGCTACCAGCAGCCACTGTTCCATCTTCATGGATGACTTTACCTGGAAGAATTAACGCGTTCGCTCCAATTCTTCCTCCTTCTTTCACAGTGACACCTTTAAATTTATCATATCGTTCTTTAGAACGTGCCATATAGTTATCGTTGGTTGTGACAACGTAAGGAGCGACAAAGACATAATTGCCCAAAGTGGAATAAGCAGTGATATAGCAGTTTGTTTCTAGCTTGCACTTCTCTCCCACTGTACAGTCATTCTCTACGGAGACCCCGCGGCCGACGATTGTCTGTCTGCCGATTGTCACTCTTTCTCTAACGGTTGCCAGGTCTGCAACAAACACTTCTTCCCCAAGTTCTGCGTTTGCATAAATGATGGAAGATGTACCCAAGGTAGTCCCGTCACCGATGATGGCAGGCGGGAGCTTCTTCACTTCTGGAAGAATTGAATTCTTCGCACGGGCCGGCTGTTTTCCGATGACTACGTTATCTTGGATCATGACATTGTTTCCTATTTTGGAACCGGCATAAATGATGACATTGTGTCCAACCGACACGTTCTCCCCAAATTCCACACCGTCTTCAATAACAACATTCTGTCCTATTTTTACAGGCTTCATTTTATTTCCCCTTTATCCTTTGTAGAACTCTTTGATATTAGCCACTACATATTCCTGCTGTTCTCTTGTTAACTCAGGGAACATTGGTAAAGAAATCGCTTCTGCTGCCGCTTTTTCCGTTTCAGGAAGGTCTCCTTCTTTGAAACCTAACTCTTTGAACACAGGCTGTAAGTGAAGCGGCTGAGGATAATAAATCATCGTCGCCACACCTTGTTCCTTCAGGTATGCCTGTAACTCATCACGTTTCGGCACTCTGATTGTGTACTGGTGATACACATGGTGGTTAAATTCCTCTTCATAAGGAGTAACAACGATATCACTCAGTTCTTTGTTAAGTAATTCATTGTAATAATAAGCATTTTCACGTCGTTGATCGCTCCAATCATCTAAATGCTTGAACTTCACATTTAAGATCGCAGCTTGAAGTTCATCAAGACGACTGTTGTAACCCAGCACATGGTGATAGTACTTCGGCTTACTTCCATGTACACGGAGTACGCGCATACGTTCACCGACTTCGTCATCGCTGGTAATGATCATACCCGCATCTCCATATGCACCCAGGTTCTTTGTAGGGAAGAAGCTGTAACATGCAGTGGTGCCAAGCTCGCCCACTTTCTTGCCTTTGTATAGGGAACCGATGGCTTGCGCGGCATCCTCGATGATGGCGATATTATGCTTATCTGCAACTTCCTTGATCTTTTCCATATCAGCCATTTGTCCATACAGGTGAACAGGGATGATTGCTTTTGTCTTAGGTGTGATTGCAGCTTCAATTTTTTCAGGATCGATATTATATGTTTTAGGATCAATATCGACAAATACTGGTGTCGCTCCCGCTCTCGCAACTGCTCCAGCTGTAGCGAAGAAAGTAAAGGATGGAACGATCACTTCATCACCAGGTCCGATTTCCAGCCCCAAAATGGAGATATTTAGTGCATCAGAACCATTTGCAACACCGATTCCATGTTTCGCATTGCTATACTCTGCTACGGAAGCTTCTAAATCCTTAACATTCTGACCAAGGATAAAATGTGCTTTGGACATGACCTCTTCCATTGCTGTATGAATTTCTTCTTTTAAATTCTGATATTGTTCAGTTAAATCTAACATAGGTACTTTCATTGGGCATTCTCCTTGTTTTTAAAATGATTTTGTTTACAAACCGAGAGAAATTGATCAGAGAGCTTCTCAATATTGTGGTGCTCGTCCAAATAACGGTAACCATTCAGCTTAATCGCTTGTTTCTCTTCACTTGTTAAGTTTAATAAAGACTCTAATCCTTTTGCAAATTCTTCCGGTGCTTCAGGAGTGACAGTGATCCCTGCTTCAGCATTTGCCACGATATCATTGAATACCCTGCCGGAAAAGATGATCGGCTTACCGGAGAGCAGATAATCATTCAGTTTATTTAAGCTGATTCCATATTGATATAGATTCGTATCAAGCATCGAAACCATTAAGACATCGGCAAGATTCAAAGTGGACAGCACTTCTCTCTTAGGTATGCCGTCAAGGAAAAATACATTGTCCAGACCAAGTGTTTGGGCTTGTTTTTTCAAGTTCCCCTTTTCAGGTCCCTCTCCTACAAATACAAACGCAGTATCTTTTCTTGGTAATTTAGAAGCTGCATTTACGATTGTATCCAATGAATTGGCAACCCCATGAGAACCTAAATACATGGCAATATGAGAATAATTTTCTCTTATATTATCCAATGTCGATTCAAGGGATGCCTCATTTTCCAATTCTTGAATCTTATCCAAGTCTATTCCATTCGGAATATAAACAATCTTATCTTTTGGAATCCCCAAGGACGTGATATATTTATAAGCCCCAGGAAGTGTGACGATAATCTTCTCAGACTTTTTATAAACAAATTTTTCAATCCATCCGAACAATAGAGCCACGGGATGATTCTTGGAAAAGGCACCAAAATCAATCAATGTCTTTGGCCATAAATCACGGATTTCCACAATGAACGTTGCACCCTTTAGCTTGCTTAAAATGTATGCTGCCAAACAAGCAAACAGATGGACGGAGGAACCTACGATCACGTCAGGCTTCTCTTTTTTCTTCATCCCTCTTTTAACAGCTGTCAACATATAGCTCATCATATTTAAGAGCCTCTTTGGACCGTTCCCGTTATAAGGAAGTGTCCATACCCACTCGAATAATACTCCGTTTACATTCTCTGAGTAACTCTTTTTTTCAGGGTTCCGCCATTTAAATAGATAGACTAAGAAACTGCTGGCGAATATGGTGATTTCATGACCTTTATCCGCCATATGCTTAGATAAGTCATAATGACGTGTTATCCCTGTTTCATTAGGTTTTAATGCTACTGCATTGAGTATCCAAATTTTCAACAATTTTCACCCTTTAAAGCCATTATAAACTCTTATAAAGCTCAACTAACCGGACACTTTCCTGTTCCCAGTTATATTTATTCATGATTGCCTGACGCCCATTCTCACCCATTTTTCTTGCTTCTTCCTTGTTAGTCAGAAGATACCTGACTGCATCCGCAATTTCACTCGGGCTCATCGGATCAACACAGATTCCGCATTGAGCATCTTCGATGATCCCCCTCCATAAAGGAAAATCACTTGCTATGACAGGTAGTCCGGCTGACATATATTCAAACAACTTGATCGGGTAAGAAACGACATATCGTGGTTCCGGATGAAGAATGACTAAACCAACAGAAGAAGTATTCAAAAGGTTCGACACTTCTTTTCTGTTTACATATCCTTCAAAGTCGACATGGTTCCACCCGTCCAATTGTTCCATTTCATTCTGAAGGGAAGGAGGTGCAAACGCTCCGGCTAAATGAAGAGTGACGTCTGACGATGTGTCTTTGTTCAACTCCTCCATTGAGCGAACCATCTCTTCTATTCCCCGCAGTTTTGTTATTCCACCGATGTAAACTATTTTGTTCAAATCCATTGGTTTTTCTGAATCAGCAGAACCTTCTCCTATTAATTCATTCATAATCGGAAAATTATGAATGGTAACAGAGTTCTGTTGATATGTAAGAAACCGTTCATTGATTGTAGGGGTAGCTGTCACAACAGCATCAAATCTATTGGAAGCATACTTTTCCAACCCTTCAACCATTCTGGATACTAGTTTTCTGAGAGGCTTTGGAATCCATTGTTTCGAAAGTACTTGCTGAGGCACATCCTCATGTACGTCGTAAATGACTTTTTTACCTTTGGATTTCAAGAGCAGCCCGACTGGCAGCAGCTCGGGATCATGGAAGTGATAAACGTCCGCATCCACTTCAAGCGCTTTTTTATAAACACTCTGAGGACCCTTGATCATTCTAAGATAGCGATTGGATGATTTGACGGGAGCCCCTATTATGTCTACACCATTCTTCGTATATGATTCACTGTTTCCGACTACTAAGCTTACGTTAAATCCCGCATCGCTCAGATAAGAACATTCTTTCACAAAAATTCGAATATCTTCAGTTGGATGAACAGAAGTTAAATGACAAACTTTCAAGTTATATCCCTCTTTCGGAGAACACTGGTAAAAAGAGTCCATGTGAAGGGACTCTTTCTACTGTGATTTATAAACGATAATAATTTTTTATGCCGTCACGATAATTTTTCATAGCGTTTCTTGTATCAAAGATGACAGGTGATTTCTCAGCAATCATTTTGTAATCAAAGCTGCTATGGTCAGTTGTGATCAGGACAAGGTCTGCATTCACAAGTGCTTCTTCAGTCAAATCAACAGGCTCGATAACTTGACCGTTTAATCTGAACTGCTTCACGTGTGGATCAACCACGGTAAAGTCAGCACCTTCTTTACTCATTTCACTTAAAATATCTAATGCAGGTGACTCACGAACATCATCAATGTCTTTCTTGTAAGCAACACCTAACACAAGTACTTTTGCCCCGTTAAGTGATTTTTGGTTCTTATTCAGGATTTGCATACTGCGGCTGACTACATACTCTGGCATCGCATTGTTGATTTCACCGGCAAGTTCAATCAGCTTCGTATGATATTTATACTCCCTTGCTTTCCACGTTAAGTAGAATGGGTCGATAGGGATACAGTGTCCGCCCAGTCCAGGACCAGGATAGAACGGCATGAAACCATATGGCTTTGTTGCTGCAGCATCAATGACTTCCCATACATCGATACCCATACGGTTGCACAGTACTGCCATTTCATTTGCTAATGCAATATTGATATGACGGAATGTATTCTCGAGGATTTTTTCCATTTCAGCAACTGCAGGTGAGGACACTTCGTGTACGTCGCCTTCAAGAACACTCTTATATAATTCAGCAGCTACTTTTGTACAGTTAGGTGTTATACCGCCAACCACTTTTGGTGTGTTCTTCGTATTAAAATCCTTGTTACCCGGATCCACACGCTCAGGAGAATACGCAAGGAAGAAATCTTCCCCTGTTTTCAATCCTGTTCCTTCAAGAATCGGCTTAAGGATTTCCTCAGTCGTACCTGGATAAGTCGTGCTTTCAAGTACAATTAGCATACCAGGGCGCATGAATTTAGCAATTTCCTTACCGGAACTTTCAACATATGATGTATCCGGCTGCTGGTACATATCCAATGGGGTAGGAACGCAAATAGCTACTGCATCCACTTCCTGGATCATTGAATAATCTGTTGTTGCAAGTAGTTTCTTATCCTTGATTATTTCTG
Source organism: Rossellomorea sp. ABR4_012 (assembly GCF_056159545.1). Classification (NCBI taxonomy): domain Bacteria; kingdom Bacillati; phylum Bacillota; class Bacilli; order Caryophanales; family Bacillaceae; genus Rossellomorea; species Rossellomorea sp. ABR4_012. Next base: position 648,265 of record NZ_JBSWVK010000001.1, on the reverse strand, counting down.
CAAGTTCTTCGTCCACGACATCTCCAATGTAGTTGATGCCGTCATTCACCATGTCCACACGTTTTTGTTGTACATCGAATCCAATCACATTATAGCCGGCTTTTGCTTTCTCAACTGCAAGCGGTAAGCCTACGTAACCCAGGCCTACTACGCCGATTGTAGCTTCTTTGTTTGTTATTTTATCGAAAAGCGTTTGAGCTTGTGCTGATAAGGTCGTTTCCATTAGTGATCCCATCCTTAATTAAGAATAATTGGTTTATTGTGTTCAGCTGATTCATATAAAGAAATGACTAATTCCAGGGCTTTCCGGCCATCCAAACCTGTAACTACCGGCTCGCGGTCCTCTTTGATCGCTTCTACCATATCTTCAATGATGCGCTGGTGTCCAGGTTTTCCCCACGGGTCATTCTTTATGCTTTGGATTAATTGCTCAGTTTCTGTTTCGTCCATACCTTCAATTGTAAGGTGTTCTATGTGAAGGGCGTTTGCGCCGCTGATCTTCACTGTGCCTTTTTCACCAAAAATAGTGATGGATTCTTCAAAATTCTTAGGGTATATCGTAGTGGCTGCCTCAATTACACCCAGTGAACCATCTTCAAAGCGGGCAAGGCCTGTCGAGACGTCCTCTGCTTCAATATTTCTCAATCTTGTCGCAGCCATGCTGTAAACTTCTTTAACATCTCCCATTAACCATATAAGAAGATCAAGATTATGAATCGCTTGATTCATTAAAACCCCGCCATCCAGTGACTTGGTTCCTCTCCAAGGAGCCTGGTCATAATATTCCTGATTCCGGTTCCAGCGCACTGTCGCATTGGAGTGACTGATCTTGCCGAATACACCGCTTTGCACAAGTTCTTTAAGCGCCACGAATGCCGGTCTGAATCGATTTGGATGCACGACCGCAAGTTTTACGTTATTTTCTTCACAAGCTGTAATGATTTTATCCGTATCCTCTAATGTGAGAGCAATTGGCTTTTCAACGATTACGTGCTTATTCGCTTTTGCGATTTGTACCGCGATGTCAGCATGGAAGCCGCTAGGGGTACAAATATTTACCACATCTATATCTGAATTTAACATTTCCTCCAGGCTTGTATAACCTTTTACATTAAATTCACTTGAAAACATATCTACTCTTTCAGGTTGGGTATCGCAAACCGCTTCCAGGATTGCTCCATCTGCTTCTTGGATTGCAGTAATATGTTTCTTTGCAATATGTCCACAACCGACTATGCCAAACTTGATCATTCCATTACCACCTATCTCAAATATACTCAATTGGTCGCACTACCTATCATACACAAAATGATAGAATTTTGGGTTATAAATATTTTTCAATTTGGTTACATAAAAGATTTTGTTAATTTTTTTGCTGTATTCCTCAGTAATATAATATCCGCCTTCCGCAGAATCAACAAACTTAGAGGCTTCACTTTCGTTTCTCGAGAATATATTATCACTTTTATCACAAAACTTAAAATATAAGTAATAGTAGAAGCAATGGCTGCGCCTTTTATCCCTATAGACGGGATGAGGATCAGGTTAAGGATAACATTTAACACGACATTGAATATTGATACGTACATATTGAGTTCCGGTTTACCCCGTCCTGCTAAATCGTTTGATAATAGTTTCTCTACTGCCAGAACAACTATACCCGGAATTAATAATTGAAGCATCAACGAGCTGCTCTCGTACTCATTATTCAAGATAACATCAAAGATAAAGTCTGATAATACAAATACGACAATACCCAAAAGAATCATGAATAATGTCATGATCCTAGTAACCAGGCCCGTTATCTTGTTCCGATCAACTGTTTCTGATGAAGAAGAGATTCTCGGCAGCAGCACACTGGAAATGGATTGCGAAAAGATCGACAGCCGCTCCCCTATATTTACAGCAGCGGAGTATATCCCTACCGGCCCTTTCCCCAAGAAAAAGCCTAGCAGGAAGATATCAAGGCGATAATTCAAAAACGTCATGACGTTACTGATATGAGCTTTTATCCCATAAGTAACTGCTTCTTTCAAATATGTTTTCGAAAAGCTGTGAAAATCCAGCTTTAACTTGTCCTTAATAAATAAGTTCATTAAACAATACGTCACACTGCAGAAATATCCAAATCCGAAAGAAAACACAGCAGCTTCCAGTCCAAGATCAATAAATAATACTAATATCAATACCGATACAACTGTACCCATCTGTTGAATCAACAATGCGGTATTAAATGTCTTGAATTTTTGCTGGCCTTGGAAGATCGTTTGTAAAAAAATCATCCCTAACATAAACGGCAAAGCAAACAAGCTTGCAAATAACAGAGCCAGGTTCAATTCTTCAAACTTGGATTCTTTAAACATGAACATGACAATCGTCCCGATAAGGATTCCTGCTAAAGACAATAAACCAGCCATGATGACATTGGTATTAAAGATTTCCCTCAGTGAGTATTTTTCTCTGCTGACAAAATATATCGTCGAAGAATTCAACCCTAAATTCAGGAATGTCATAATCATCAGAGGAACATACGTGATTAAGGTATATTCACCGAACCCTTCCTTCCCCAGCGTTCGGCCCAGTACCGAAATAAGAGTGATGCCAATGACAATACTTGCAACCTGTCTCGTCAATGTGATTAAACTGTTTGAGAAAAAAGAACCTTTAGTATTCATGATCGTATAAAGCTCCTAATGACTGTAGATTTTCTGCAAAGCGCGCATAGTTGACATCACAGGAATATTCTTTTGCCCACGTGTGATAAGCCTCTTCTCTTTTCGGCTGCAAGCGTTCAGGCTGCTCGAATAAATCGTTTAATATCTTTGTTATCTGTCCAGGGTTAAAGTCCTTGTCCAACAGCCATCCATTGCTGTCGTTCACTACTTCGGTAGTTCCGCCTACATCGGTTGCTATGGCAGGAATCTTAGCACTAAACGCTTCCATGATCGTCACAGGAATCCCCTCACTTTCACTGACATTCAAGAACAGATCGAATGGTTGGCTTCCAAGAGTTCGAATGACTTCATCATTGGTAAGGTTCCCTGCAAGTTCCCCTTTACTATGTTCGGGAAACTCTTCAATGATGTTTTGAATTCTCTCTTTCTCAGGCCCATCCCCGATATGTACCCAGTGAATCGGTACAGAAGCATTCTTGATTGCTTCTGCAATCAGATGTACCCTCTTAACCGATTTTAAATAGGAGACAGAGATTAATTTCAATACGTCAGACTCCCGCTCATTATCTACATACGAAAGTTGTATTCCCTTTGTCCCCAGCCGGCTAATCTCAATTTTATGATTAATTTCAGGGAATTTATTTGTTAAATAATGTTTTCCATTACTTGAGATGCTGTACGTTTTATCCAAAGATCGTAAGACCTCTTCCTGCAATGGTAAATAAGGAAGTGGGTGCCTTTCAGAGTACAAATCTCCTCCATGGACTCGTGAAACAGCCTTTATGGACCGTTTTTCTTTTTCCATTGCAAGGGAAGCGGCTGCGGGAGTCAGCCAATACGAATAGTAAATGCTGCTGCCAGCTGCTGTTTCCTCGATTGAAGCCAATTGATTACGAATTTGGTTTGCATCTGCAGCCCATTTATACAACTTGAACTTTCCTTTAAAGCCAAATCTGCTGGCATTATTTAAATCCTTTTTATACCAGGATCGTATCTGAGATTTAGTAACCCCTTTAATAAGATTCACCATTTTTCTATACTTTAGGTTCTTAATGGGGCTTTTAAGAATTTCTACCCTTACATTTTCAGGCAATTCCCTGTTATGCGGACGGTCTAAATTCCAGCACTCCTGATTCGTAGGAACAATGATGATCTTCTCGAATTTCTCAGCTAAAACCTTTACTTCATTAAAAATAAATTCTTCTCCCGGCGAATAAGGAAAGCGGCTTGTGAGAAGAATAAGACTTTGAACTTGTTTCATTGCAAATCTCCTTAGAAATAAGATAAAAAGCTGCAGGAGTGCTCCCACAGCTTATTGACGCCCTAAGATTTTCTTATAGAAACTTAAGAAAGGTTTATGTTTTTCATTTACCAGGCCAATAACCTCAGCAATCATCTGAATCGTAATCAATAATGCCGCTATTAATAATACGGATCCCCACAATGTAGCTTTTGTAAAGATAATGGCACATATACTAAAGAATAATCCAAGAGCGTAAATGATCAACACTGTTTCTCTATGCGAAAACCCCATACTGATCAGACGATGATGCAAATGGGATTTATCAGGTGCTGATATCGGTTTCTTATTGACAACCCTTCGGATAATGGCAAAGATTGTATCAAATAATGGGACACCCAGTATCAATACCGGAACAACGAAACTGAAAAGCGTCACACTCTTATAAAGACCTAATAAAGATAATACAGCTATCATATAGCCCAAGAATAATGAGCCTGTATCCCCCATGAAAATCTTGGCAGGATGAAAATTATAGAAGAGGAATCCGACTGCACTTGCGAGTACAATCAAGGCAAGTGTCAATATAAGGACTTTCCCGTTCATAAATGCCATGAAGGCTATTGTAGCTAAACTTATGGATGATATCCCGGCTGCAAGTCCATCCAGTCCATCAATCAGATTGATCGCATTGGTAATTCCAATCACCCATAATATTGTCATAGGGATTGCCAGGAATCCAATATCGATGCGGTCGAAAAATGGAATGTATAAAAACTCGATAGTTAATCCAGAATATACCACAATACCGGCTGCAAGCAGCTGACCCAGCAGTTTGAGTTTTGGAGAGAGTGCAAACTTGTCATCCAATAATCCAACAGCGACGATGACCAATGCGCCTAATGTAATAGAGGCAATTGGTTCTTTATATAATCCGGAGGCGAAGTACCCGGCAAGGACTCCGATGAAGATGGCAAGTCCACCCATCCTCGGCATTGCCTTGGTGTGCACCTTCCGATGGTCGGGCTGATCAACCACGCCGATAAGCTTAGCAAGTTTTATAACCCATGGAGTGACAATAAGGACGGAGACAAAAGAAATTAGTACCGACAATAGTAGCGTAATGTCCATTATATTTACTCCTTCGATTTCTTGATTAATTCCTAAATCAGTTTAACACAAAAAACATTTTTAGAAATGAAAATTTTTTTACATTTTCATTTCATATATACCCTGTCTGTCTTATTCTCTAACCTGAAAGTAAGTTTATTAGTGGTAATATTCAACAAGCAGCATACTCTCGAGAAAAACATATAACGAAATCAGTTTCACTTCAATAGTTCATTCAAAGCATTTTGTGTCATAATTTCGATTTTTTTATTGTAAGATGCAGCAGTTGTATGACCATAAGGGTCAAGGAACCAATTCCAATAAAATGTTCCAACTGAGAAAGCTTTGGTACCATAGGGTTTTTCCCACCAGGTTATATCTGCCACACTACTCTTCCCATATAGATTTATTGGTGATCTTGCAATCAATTCCACTCCTGGAATCTCTCCATCATAACGATCAATTTCCCCGCCGATTACACCAGGTATTTTATCACCATTTTTGAGTCCTGTTCCTTGATAAATCCAATGAGATGAATTGGTAACAACCATTGGATAGGTTTTATCGGGAATACCTCTATACATAATTCCAAACAATTCATTTTCCGGCCTGTTAACAGGGGAATTCCTGAACAGAGTTGTCACTTTGCTTGGATCTATCTTCTGATATGGATCCTGGCTGGCTTTTGCCTTATAGCTGACAATCGTTGAAGCATCATCTTCCAATCGCACCTGCCAATACCCAACATTCGCGTTGAAGTTTGCAAGATTCATATTGTTTTTAGTTAATTTCTCGATACTGTCCCTGGTTTCTTTCGTCCAATATTCATCGTGGCCGGGTATGATAAGGAGTTTGGGATTGTCCTTTGTTAATTCCCCATTGGCTATGTCAACATTTGAATAATAATTTAATTTATATCCTTTCTTTTCAAGCCACCTTACTAGGTTGTATTCATAATGGAAGAACTGGCCAGCTCCATTTCCCTCTAGATACGGGCGGTGATAAGATAGTTTTAAGGACGGTTCCTTATTCGTGCTGTTGTATCCGTAAAAACTTTTCCCACCCCAATTGTTGTAGGCCTGGTATGTGTTTGTTGCCATTACAATTCCTATTTCATTTTTTTCAGTAGAATTGACTACTATAGGAATATATGAAGTATTTAATCTATAATCGACCAGTTTAATCAGGTACATTCCACTTTCCCAATCTTTTGGAATTGAAAAGTGAACATTCTTTACCCAGTTAGCATTTAATGTAACAGGATCTCGTTTGTTATTTGTCTGGGTATATGCAGACAAATAACCGAATGTTTTCTTAAGCTTGGCTCCTTCCCCATCATAATATCCCATCCTGTAAATTTCCGCACCATAAGCATATTGACTGGAGATATACATATTCACTCTTTCTCCAGGATGATAGGATGGTTTATCCGCATAACCCTGAATCGATGAAGCCTTCTTTTCCACTTCCCAGTTTCCTAGGTTATAGATTGACCCGTCATTGACAGAAGCCCTGCCTCCAAAGATCGTAATCTTTTCCGGCTGGCGGCTGATTAAATAAGCATGTACGAGCTCTGGTGTATATGTTGGTCTTGTCAGTAATACAGGACCATTTGCTTTTGCAGCTGCTGTAGATCCACTTAATGCATCGGCAAAAGATAGTCCGGTAGCCATAAAAGCTTGTCTTGATTCCGGAAAAAATTCTTTTGCGATATTGGCAGACACCTCATATCTGTCTTTGCCCCCAATTCTCTTCTTTACAGGCAATAATTTCTCTACATCCTTACCTACACTCGCAGTACCTCCGACAATTGTAACGTCTGATACCCTCTTTTCCTTTATCAAACTTAAGGTAGAGGAAGGCAGGCTGTTTGATCTTGTTAATAAAATGGGAAGATTATTAGTAGAAGCATACGGAGCAATGGATAATGCATCCGCGAAAACCAGACCATTGGCTAGAATGACGTGAGAGGAAGGAGGCAGCATTTTAGCGATATTTTCCGATACAGCAAACCGATCTTTACCTGGAATCCGGGAAACATTCTGGAGTTTCTGTATACTTGCTTGATTGATTTCTTTGACAACTGACGGACGGATACTGCCTTCTCCCCCGATCAATATGATTTCTCGTGGATTTAATCGTTTTATTTCATCGAAAGTGGTACTTGTTAAACGATCATTTCTCGTTAGTAATATGGGAGCATCTTTGTCAAAAGCTAATGGAGATGCTGAAAGAGCATCTGCAAAAGCTAAATGGTTTGTTAAGATAATGGTATCAGCACCACTCTTCCAATATTTCTTGGATATACTTACAGCTACTTCGAATCGATTTTGACCATCAATTCTTTCATTTGCAGTTTCTGCTTCAGCAAATCCTGCAAAAAAACCAAGCCACACTAAGATACCAGAAAAAAATAAAATGATTCTTTTCATGAATGTCTATCCCCTTAAATTTTATAAAAAGACACCTGGAATAAGCATATTCCAGGTGCCTTTCCGATATTAATCCTTGCCTTTATTATCTAAAGAAAGTTAGCACTCCATTAGAGATTGCAACTGCAGCCTGTTCTCTGTAATAATCGCTTCTCAATTTCGCAGCATCTTCTTTATTTGTAATGAATGCCAGTTCAACTAAAACACTTGGCATAGTTGCTTCCTTGATAACCTTAAAGCCGACGTTTTTAACTCCTCTATCGTTTGTATCTAACTTTTCTACTAATTCTCTGTTAATATAAGTAGCCAATTCCTTACTTAGTTGACCTGCATACGTATCATCATAGAATGTTTCGGTTCCTTGTACATCAGTATTGGAATATGCGTTTGCGTGAATGCTGATAAACGCATCAGCACCTTGCTTATTTGCTAATTCTGCTCTTTCAGAGAGTGTAGGATAGGTATCTGTTTCACGAGTCATGACAGTATACGCACCATTTGAATCTAATTTTCCTTTCACTCTTTTTGAAACATCGAGGTTCACTTCTTTTTCAACAACACCATTCCCAGAAGCACCCGGATCGCTTCCCCCGTGTCCTGGATCTACAACTATCATCTCACCAGCTAAAGGCCCTGCAACAGCCTTGACAACGCTATTTGAAACAGAAGCTGTACCGCCTAATACAATAAAATTCGTCATTCTCTTCTGGCCTGTAATTACCTTCGTTGCTTCAGGTAGTGATGAATTTCTTGTTAGTAAAATTGGAGCGTTCTTCTTCGCTGCCAACACTGAACCTGTTAAAGCGTCAGCAAAAGTCTGTCCGGTAGCCAAGAATCCTGTTGAAGTTGATAGATTCAATTTTTTAATAATGTTAGCCGCAACTTCATAACGATCCGCTCCACCGATTCGAAGTGGGCTGTAAGCTGACAAATCGGCATAAACTCCATTACTCACACTTCCAGTCCCACCCATTACAATGACTTGACTAGGTTTTCTATTCAGCAAAGTTGATACAGTTGGAGCTGGAAGCTCATTATCTCTTGTCAATAAAATTGGCATGCCGTTTCTTGAAGCATAAGGTGCAATAGCCAAGGCATCAGGGAAATTCAACCCGTTTGCCACTACTGCTTTCGAAGAGCTTGGCATTCTTTTAGCTATTTCAGCTGATACTTCAAAACGGTCTTTTCCGCTTACACGTTCTACAGAAGAAATACCTAAGCTTTTCACTTCATTGATGACATTATTCGAGATACTGCCTGTGCCACCAACAACATAGACCTTTGAAGGTGCTAATTGACGCAGCTTATTCTTTGTCGTGTCGCCCAGGTTGTTTGGACGTGACAATAAAATCGGTGCATTCAATTTGTAAGCTAAAGGCGTAGCTGAAAGTGCATCAGCAAACGCGTTGTAGTTTGCAATAAAAACGACGTTTGTACCATTCGGCCACCCTTCCTGCGCTACATTAGCCGCTACTTCAAAACGATCCTGACCCGCTAATCTTTTATGCTGCCCCTCAGCACTGGCTCCCTGTGCTAATCCAAAAAAGACGATTGATACTACCAGTGTCATGATTATTTTTTTCATTATTTCCTCCATTTTTTTAAAGATTCTAGTTTATTAGTTTCCTAGTGTGGTATTTGGATAGTAGAAATCTAAAATTTGCTTGTATGTTTGACCTGCATTTGCTCTGTTGTTGGCACCTTGCTGGCTCATTCCGACACCGTGACCGAAGCCTTTGCCGTGGATGGTAAAATGATCAGTTTCGTTGTCGACAGAAGGCGTGTACGTGCTTCTGTAATACATCGTTCCAAACATATATCTTAAATCAGTTGCAGAAGCTTGAATCGTTTCCTCATATTCTTTTAATTTTCCATCTGTTTCAAAATAGTAATTGTTTGTTCCTTTTTCCTTCATATAAAACTTAACTCTTAAAGATCCGCTCTCACTTCTTTGACCCGGATTTTTCTCAGGGTCGATTACATAGCTCGAAATAGACTTTATTTTGATTTCTTTGTTTACTAGATCCTTATATAAATACTTTTTAATATTATCTACTAGTGGTGCTGTCTTAGCTTCTCCGTTCAAGTAAACGGTATTCACTTCATTTACAGCTCCCCACCACCAGCCTGGATTTTTTAATGCAGCTTCCAGAGTAATATTACTATAAGTTGTCATTTCTTCTGAGGTTTTAATAATCGTTTGGTCGCTAATTGCAGCTTTAGGTACTTTTAAATCCCATGAATAAGTATCATATGTGTCTGGTTTATTATCAAAATAAGCCAGCTTTGTTGTACCCCACTCATCAGTATTAGTAGCTGTATAGCCACCATTACTTGATGAAAATAATGCTGTAATTAACTTACCATTGTATCTTAGTACCTGGCCGCTCGTTTCACTTACAGCTTCCGATGTTTTAGCATTCCAATCAAGACCGCCATATACCTGGAAGCTTTGATTATCTACAACTGTGTTCCCAACTTCATCGATTGCATATGTACGAGCTGCGACTGCTTGGGCTTTCAGTGCTTCCTTGTGATACCATGCCGGGGACTCCCTGGGCACCACGCCTTTGAGGTAGTCTTCAAAAGGGATGTTCAAGTTAATAGGTCTGACATAACTGTCGGATTCTGAATTGAACTGCATCTTGCCCAGGTATTGTCTTTCTGCACTCCCTTTAATTGTAAGTACATTAGAAGTTGAGTATGATGAAGGTGCCAATACAAAATTTGATTGTCCAAAATCTGCAACCTTCGTGCTGCCTTGATACATAGCTAATCTTCCAGATTCATTTTTTACGACATAATCCGTTCCAGCCTGCAGTTTAAATTCATTCGGCAGTTGATTAACGACTTTCTCTTCAACAGAAGCGGGACCGCCTAAAATGTTGAATACATTATAATCCTTATTATCTATCAAGCTGTTAATTACATCAGGTAGACTATTAGCTCTCGTCAATAATAACGGAGAACCATTTTTCGCAGCGAGCACTGAGCCTGTTAGTGCATCAGCGAATGTTAAACCGTTTGACACGTACGCCATGGTTGAATTAATATTTAATTCTTTTACGATATTAGCAGACACTTCATAACGGTCTTTACCATCAATTCGCTTAGTCGCTTTAAGATGGTTATAGACATCATTATTTACACTGCCTGTGCCTCCTATGACTGTAACATCTGAAATACCTTTAAGAGCTTCATATGAAGAAGTCGGGACATTATCCTTTTTGGTTAAAATAATTGGAATCTCATTTTTAGCAGCATATGGAGCTATAGCCAAGGCATCAGAAAAAATCAAACCATTCGTTACAAATGCTTCACTAGATGCTCCCAGGTTTTGGGCTATTTTTTTTGATACTTCAAAACGGTCCTTACCATCAATACGGGTAACATTCCATGTAATGGACTTTAATTTCTTTTCCACTGCTCCATTTACACTTCCAGTACCACCGACAATAATAATCTTCTTCGGGGAAAGTTCTTTTATTTTATTAAAAGTAGACCCTGGAATATCGCCAGTTTTCGTTAAAAGAATCGGAGCATTATATTTGTAGGCAAGAGGAGACGCAGCAAGAGCATCAGCAAAAGCTAATGAGTTTACTACAAACACTGTTTCGGCTGTATCCCAGCCGTTACTCGCTACATTTGCCGCCACCTCATAGCGATCAACACCAGAAAATCTTTTATTATTATTTTCTAATTTATATGTACCTTGACTGTTTACGACAAGACTGGTCCTATTCCCAATATAATTTTTTAATTTAACAGAAATAGTGGATGCACTTGCTTCTGTAATTGGGGAATATGCTAAAATCACACTGGCACTAACAACTGATACAACTGTTTTTCTTAAAAAACCCAATACCCTTTACCTCCATTTTTTTTTTATTTCATTAGTTCTACTAATTCAATCTGACCTTTTTCATTTTCTTTTACGACTAACTGATATTCTTTTCCCTCTTCCATTTCTTGAATTTGATCAAGAATATCCGGATTGAATTGAATCGACTTTACTTCTCCATCCATTTCAACTTCCATTGTATGAGGATCAGCCAGTCCATTGAAAATGACCGTTTTAGACTCTTGTTTATTATCGGTAGCTTCGCCGCTTCCTGAAGTGCTATTTTCTTCCATTTTTGTTTCCTGTGTTCCACAAGCAGTTAGCAATAGGAAAGATGAAAGCAAGGATACCGCAATCTTTTTTTTCATTTATTTATCACTCCATTAAATTTTTGTTACGCATTTTACAATGTTAATACTATCTAAGCTTACAAACATTGTAAATACAAAAATAGAAAAAAGTCGAATTTGTGAGAAATGTAGTATATTTTTTAATATAATCACAATAAAGCCAGGAAATAACAAAAAATTGTCACTCCCTGGCATTTTTTGAATTCTTCTATTCTATGGTAGTTTCTTTATTTTCTTTAGCTTTAATCAATTTTATACATAAGAAGATTAAACTTTTAATAATAAAGTACACAAAGAAAAAGCTAAGAAACCCCCAAAGCCCTATTACAGCGTCAAGGAACTCCATTTGTCCCCTGCCAGTAATTTTTTGCTGGATTTCTATAGCAAATGCCAAAACAACCATTACTGTAAATGTATAGAAGAATGATATTGGCTCCAGACTCCACTGTGAAATCCATTTAAAGAACAAATGGGTAATAAAAAATACTAACATGCCCATTATTCCGAAAACCCATAAGTGTAAGTCTTTATCAGTCATATTCAATCCAAATACTTTGGCTGATTCGTCTATAATATCATGAATTTCATTTACTATTTCTGTTAATAGCCATATGACCTCTTTCATAGTTCCCTCCAAATTAGTTAATTATTTGAAATTTAACTGTAGTATAATTCATATTTCAACTAAATCAAACAAAAGAAATAACATTTTATATACTATTTTTCCTTTCAGGATCGTTAGAGTCCCAAGAATGGAGATGTAAAAAAGCCCCTCTCGATGCTTGAGAAGGACTTTAAACTTATACTCTTTAGTTTTATTTTCTTAAAACCTTTGTATAAATAAGGCCTCTTACATTATTAGGAAGTATTCTGGTGCCGACTCTGACTGTTAAATTATAAATGAATTCAACAACGTTAATATACTTCGACTCCAGGAATATCTTTTGAAGAAGAAATTCGTATTTTATATACTTTATGCCGCCTCTTCGTTTTAGCATATCGGTTCCGCCTCTTACTTTTACTAAACTCTCTTGTAAGTTATAGAACCTTTTACGATCCTTGATCATTCTAAACCAAAGGTAATAATCTTCAAACCACAGTAAAGATTGATAACTGCCGGATTCGATTACCTTATCTTTTCTGAACATGACTGTTACATGGTTCATAGGGTTTCTATATTTGCCTAACTTAAAAATCTCTTCATGATGTTCTGGGACACGTCTTACAGCTTTCACTACCTCTGGATCTTCATCAAACTCTTCTATCCAGGCCCCTACAACATCATACTCTAAATGGTTTTTTAAGAAATCCAGTTGTTTTTCAAACCGGCTATCAAGTGATATATCGTCGCTATCCATTCTTGCAACTAATGGATAAGTACATTCTTTCAGCCCAATTTCCAATGCTTTTCCTAATCCAACATTCTGTTTTAAAGGAATTATTTTAAATATATTTTTGTAACTCTCTACAAATTCCTCTATTACAGCTTCTAATTCCCTTGTTAAAGGTCCATCTTTAACAAGGACGATTTCGGATGGAACCTTTGTTTGACACAATAAACTCTTTATGGCTTCTTTCAGATAAAGACTATCTTCTTGGTGATAAACCGACATTAATACTGAAAAGCTCATTTTTACTCCTACCATTATTGAGTGATTTTCTTTAAAGCCTTATACTCAAATAATTCTATTATTTCACTTTGTGAATATTTCTCTTTCAAAAGATCATCAATCATTTCTCGTACTGCACCTTTTCCACCATCAAGGCGAGTGACTGTATCCACATGATTCTTCACAAAATGATGTGCATCTTGAGGCGCATACGAAACCCCTGCTTTTCTAATAATAGGAAGATCATTTAAGTCATCTCCCATATAACAAACTTCATTAAAAGTTAGATCTAGTTCTCTTAAAATTTCTTCTAAGACACCAATTTTATCTTTTATCCCTTGATAAACATAATCAATTTTTAATTCAGCTGCCCTTTTTTGTACAGAAGCTGAATGCCTCCCTGATATGAGGGCTACTTTGTATCCTAATTGGCTGGCTAAATTGATTCCCATCCCATCTTTAACATTGAAAGACTTTGTTTCATGGCCTAATTCGCTGATATAGATGTTTCCATTAGTCAATACTCCATCTACATCGAGTACAATTAATTTCACATTCTTCATACATTGATTCCTTCTTTAGTTAAGTCTTGAATATGGATCATTCCAATAGGCTTGTTGTTTCTAATAACAGGTAACACGTTGATATTCCGTTCTTTCATCACTTGCATTGCTTTTAAGGCTTTTTCATCCTCATTAATCCAAGTCGGGTTTACAGTTGCTATCTCAATCACACTATTATTTAATATGGATTCGTTTGTAGTCAGAGTTCTTCTGATATCACCATCTGTAAGTATACCGATCATTTCACCTTCGTTATTGACGATTGATGTAGCACCCATTTGATAATCAGTCATCGTAAACAAAGCATCTTTTACCGTAGAGCTTTCCTGAATGACAGGATTTTTATTTCCTGCTCTGTTTAATACATCCGAAACTTTTAACAATAGCTTTTTACCTAATGAACCGCCAGGATGAAAAAGAGCAAAATTTTCTGATTTAAAGTCTTTAGCATTCAATAAGGCTATGGCTAACGCATCCCCTATCGCTAACTGTAAAGTAGTACTAGTGGTTGGGGCCAGGCCAAGCGGGCAAGCTTCTTTAATCTTCCCTAAAGGAATAACATAATCTGACCTTCTGGCCAATGTCGAATTCCTGTCACTTACCATACTGATTAAAATAGGTTTAATTTCTTTCAGTGTAGGTATGATGTTCAACACTTCTTCAGTTTCTCCACTATTAGAAATGGCAACAACAATATCAGTATTCGTAACAACGCCAAGGTCACCATGAAGCCCTTCAGCTGGATGCATGAAAATAGATGGGGTACCAAGGCTTGCGAATGTCGCTGCTATCTTTTTAGCAATCAGGCCTGATTTCCCCATACCGGTAAAAATCACTTTGCCTTTACACGCTAAAAGCTCTTCGACAATATGATTAAATTCCTCATCCAGTTTATCTACATACTCTTCAATGGCAGTTGATTCAGTCAATAATACTTCTTTAATATCATCAATGTAGTTTCTATTTTGAAGTTTCAAGAGAATCACCTTTACATTTAGTATTTTTTCACTAATCTATCAAACTCTTGTAATTCTATTAATGTTTCACGCAGATCATCCAGCTTCAGCATGTTAGGTCCATCAGATTTAGCATTATCAGGATCAGGGTGCACTTCTAAAAATAATGCATCGATTCCGATTGATACAGCAGCTTTTGATAAATATGGTACATACTCCCGTTTCCCACCCGTAGTGGTACCTTGGCCGCCAGGAATCTGCACACTATGAGTACCATCAAAGACAACAGGAACGTCAAATTTCTTCATTTCAATTATAGAGCGCATATCTACTACTAAATTGTTATATCCAAATGTACTTCCTCGCTCTGTAAGTAAAATCTGGTCATTTCCAGCTTCTTTAATTTTAGTGATTACATTAGACATATCCCACGGAGCAAGGAACTGGCCTTTTTTCACATTAATAGGTTTTCCCGTTTTTGCCGCTGCGACTAACAAATCTGTTTGACGGCAAAGGAACGCTGGAATTTGAAGTATATCCAAAACTTCTGCAGCTTGTTCTACTTGATTAGGTTCATGAATATCAGAGGTAACAGGAATAGAAAGTTCTTCTTTTATTCTCTTTAAAGTTTCTAACCCTTTTTCTAACCCAGGACCTCTAAATGAATGGATAGAGGATCGATTCGCTTTATCGTAGGATGCTTTGAACACAAATGGGATGTTCAACTCTTCCGTAATACTTTTAATATATTTAGCAGTTTCAAATACCATTTTTTCATCTTCGATAACACAAGGTCCTGCGATAAGTACAAAGGGGGAATTTCCCCCTATGCTAATATTGTTAGTTAAGTTGATTTTATCCATTGTCGCCATTCCCTTCAAAATTTATTTTGTAGTAAGCTATCAGATACGAAAGATATAACCAGATTATATAATCATTTAATTGTGAGTTTAATAATAAATAAACCCAGACCGATGCGCTTCCAGCAATCAATATCAAAAATTGCCTATTTATTGAATGATATTTAGTGATTAAATGGATAGTCGTATAATAGATAATTACTAATAATACAATCATTCCAACTAAACCGGATTCAAATGCTGATTCTATTAAAATGTTGTGAAAATTATTTTTCTCTTGTCCATCAATCTGTTCTATACTCGGTAAAAAGTGTCTTGATGCACCTACACCTTTTCCAAAGAGTAGCGTAAAGGGGTTGGAAGATATCTCCTCTATACCATAACTCCAAATATACTGCCTGCCATTCAGATAGTTATTCTCTTCATTCTTGAACATTAAACTGAATGTTAGTACAGCGAGAAAACTTATTGAAATGAATACTAACAGTAAATATTTCCTGAGCTTAGTTATACTTATAGTCTTTCGAAGATATTTCATTAATAGATAAAACACTAACCCTATTATAAGCGCCAAATATGCTCCACGCGTAGAGGATAGTAAGACTACAAGTATACTTAATCCTAAGGAAAAGATAATTAATTTCCGATATTTATTTGTTTTATCTTCTACTAGATAATTTATTCCTACGATAATAAATAAGAAATGGTTGAAGATAATTTGTTTTCCACCAAAGAGAGATGAATAAGCTTCATTGATCTTCCAAGTCTCAGATCCACCAGAATGCAGCCAAAAATCTTTGGAACCAAGCAAAATTAATGCATTTATCAACCCTAAACTATTCTCTAATTCCACAAATATATTAATTGATGTATATATGGAATAGATAGCTAAACTATAGATGAAAATTCTCAATCCATTATTATTTAATTTAGTGACCAAATGTACTAATATTATCAGCATAATAAACCTGAACAAAATAGTACTATATATAAATAATGAACTCTTAAAATCTGAAGACCACAAGAAACTTAGAGTTAAAATAAGGACATAAATTGCTATGCTATAGAATATTTTGTCGTTATACATTAGTAATATGTCTTTAGGATTTTTATTCTTATATAATTTATAGCCAAAGAATAACATTATAGCTATCATTAATAATAAATATGAACCCATTTCAAAGCCAAGAAGATTAAGTCTCAACAACTTTGAAGGTTGCAATAAGATCAAAAAAACAAACAATACAAAACCAT
Organism: Rossellomorea sp. ABR4_012; assembly: GCF_056159545.1. Taxonomy (NCBI): domain Bacteria; kingdom Bacillati; phylum Bacillota; class Bacilli; order Caryophanales; family Bacillaceae; genus Rossellomorea; species Rossellomorea sp. ABR4_012. Next base: position 631,374 of record NZ_JBSWVK010000001.1, on the reverse strand, counting down.
CTAGTCCTATTTTAAACTTGTAACAATAGTACGCAGCGATACTAATAATCAGCACCAGTATCACCATCATATATAATGGTAGATCCATAATTTCACCTTAACTATAAATTATTTTATTAATTTCTTGTGCCACATTCTTTGAAGTAATCTTATTACTAGTTTCTACATATCCCTCAGTTTGGTGGTAATACCTTAGACCATACAAGAATTTATTTATAAGCTTTTCATCGACACACTCTTTAGTAAGCTCTTTTTCTAAAGCATCGGTTAAATCGCTAAGTTCAGTACAATGATTTACAATACCCTCAATGTTATAAAAGGCATTTCCTAAGGTAATCACCTTTTTATACTTCCTTAACGCTTCAATCCCAACTGTTGAATTAATGGTGATGACTACTTCTGCGTCTTCAATTAAACGATCTGTGTTGTATTTCTTCAGAAATAATGCACCTTTATTCTCGTACGCTTTGTACAAATGAGAGTAATCAATTCTCCCGATGTCTTCAGGGTGTTCTTTAAAAATAACGTGATAATTTTCGTTATATTTCGCATTGAATTCTTCCATTGCACTCATCACAGAATCCACCAATAACTCCATAGTTTTTATCTTTGGAGAATGATGTAAAATTTGAGTATCAGAATGTACTTGAAATGGAACAAAAATATACTTTTCAGGAATCTCCACATTGTCTTCCGGCATCTTTTTAAATTTCTTTTTATTCTTATAGATGCTGATTAACTCTTTAAGGTTGTGGTGTACTTCTATAGGGAAATTCACTTTCATCAGATCACCTGCTGAATTAAGCAATTTAGAAATGACCACTTTTTTAATTCCATCTGGAGTCAAATGATTCAAATCTTCGTTAACAGGCTTATTCATATAAGCAGATTTATCTTCTTCCATAGTAATTTTTTCATAGTAATCAGGGTATCTAGGTATGGATGAATTGAAATTAACACCTGCAGGGTTAATGGAAATAGTAAATGGCCTGAAGTATCCAAGTTCTAAATAAGCTGTCTTTATACCTCTTTTTTCGGCGATATATGCTGCCAACCTTTCCGTCCAACTAGAACCATTATACATGACCATTAATGAAATATTATAGTTTGTTACAAAATCATCTACAAACTGCATGTATTTTTTATACAAAGTATAATCTGATTCCTTCATTTCCATTTTCTTCACATATTTATTGTAATCTTTTTGGAAGATATCTAATCGATCTATTTCTCCATCTGAAATGGAATAAAGTTTTTTTTGTAGTTTAAAAGGTACAAAAATAGAGTTCGTTGTATTTTTATTATATATATATTCACCTATCCTAAAATTAAATTGATAGCAAGTATGTTCTTCCTCTAACTCCTGAATGACATCCGGGAATAGGTTTTTATATCCTTTTAGGAATAGAATGTTCGCCATTATTTTTCTCCTTTAACACTTTTAACATATAAATAAAACTAATTACTACCACAAAAATATTCCCTAGTGCAGAACCTATAGCAACACCCTTTAAATGAAGATATTTCATTAATAGGATACTTGAACTCACACTGATCAGAACTGAACCAATTGAAGTATATGTACTTAAAATTGGCCGTTCCATAATAGAGAATATATAGATCAGACATCTCGACATTCCAAAGAAAGCAAAGGATAAAACAAGAATCAGGAAGTACTCTTTTATCAAGACATAATCTGACTTATTCAAGATGTTTAATATTATATCTAACAAATAGTATACGATTGTCCCGCAAATAATTATGGTAATAAATATTACTCCGCTGAATTTCTGAAATACGCTCTTTAATTGACGAACCAATAATTTCTCATATAATCGAGCAACTTTCGGATAAAAAATGGTCAAAACCGGATTCACTAAGAATAGAGCAATGGCGGAAATAATATCTATCGCAAACGAATAATACCCAACTGCGGTTAACCCTAAAAATATTTGGATTATATATCTATCGGTAGATCTCATTAATTGAAATACGATTTGTGTACCTAAAGAAGGCAGCCCAAATCGTATAAGTTTAATTATTATTTTCTTATTGAAATTAAACCTAAAATAAATATGCTTTCTTATTATTACAACGATAAATGCAATAAAGAAGCCAATGGTGTACCCAATAAAAATCCCTTTCACTTCAAAAAACAAAACAAACAGGATAGCCAGAATATTTGATAATACCCCTGCAGTAATTCTAAACATCGCTAACTCTTTAAATTGTTCTTTACCGTTCAAGTAATAAATAATGGCTAAGTACCAAATCTGGATAAAAGCAAAAAGAGAAAGTACGCCTACAAGATTATGATCAGCTGGCATATTTATTAATTCAAAAAGTGTTATTCCAAACATAAAAAATAATACACTCGCCAAGATTGAAGTCAACAAGACAAACGTGAGGAATGTATTTTGAAATGTATCATTATTTCCATCTATTTCATAAGCAGGATAAAACCTTTGAAAACCTATGCCAAATCCTAACAATCCAATAGTAGCGAATGTGGTCATTATGAGGTACGACAATGAAAATTGCCCATAAGATTCTACTGGAAGAATCGATATAAATAACGGAATAGAAATAATCCTTAAAATGTTCTCCAGGAAATTGGAGACAAAGGTTATAGATAAATTGCTGTTTTTTACTTTTTTGATAATATTTTTCATAACATCACTTTGTTCCTAGAAGAATCTTTTCCACTCTCTCTAAATCATCGGGAGTATCCACCCCAATGGTTTCATAACCCGTTTCAAAAACCTTGATTTTATAACCATTTTCCAAAAAGCGAAGTTGCTCTAATGATTCTGCTGTCTCCAGTTCACTCTTCTTCAAACCAGGAATTTTCATCAAAAAGTCATAAGTATAAGCGTATACACCTATATGTTTATAATATGTTGTAGGGACATTATCTCGATTAAATGGAATAAGTGCTCTTGAGAAATATAATGCATTATCATTGTTATCGGTTACCACTTTCACAACATTTGGACTATCCAATTTGGCTGCATCAGCCTGTTTCTTTAAGGTGGCTACATCGAAGTCCTTATGGTTCTTTAGATTAGTAATGAACTCTTTAATTAATTCTGGATTAATAAGCGGTTCATCCCCTTGAATGTTAATAATCATGTCAGGCTTCTCAGCTAGACCAGTCACTACTTCCAGGATTCTATCGGTTCCTGTTTGATGGTGGGCACCGGTCAAAACAACATTTCCGCCAAATCCTTTAACTACTTTGTCAATCTCTTCGTGATCTGTTGCTATTACAATATTATTGTTCTCTACTCCACTTTCTATTACTCTTTCATATACGTGCTGAATCATTGGCTTTCCTAAAATTTGCTTTAATGGTTTCCCAGGTAGACGGGTTGAGCCGTAGCGAGCCGGGATTACGATTAGAAAATTCATATTCATCTTCCTTATCTAGCACCATCACTTGTGATGCAAACTTTAATCGTCATTATCAGTATTTTGAGATCAAGCAAAAAACTCATTTTTCCAATATAATACTTGTCTAAGCTTAACTTTTCCTCAGGGGATACTTCATAACCCCCGTTTACTTGAGCCCAACCGGTAATTCCAGGTTTAACCTGCAATCGGTCGATAAATCCTGGAACTTCTTTATTAAATTGTGAGGTAAATACAGGTCTTTCTGGCCTTGGCCCCACAATACTCATATCTCCAAGCAAGACATTAATGAATTGAGGAAGTTCATCTATACGCGTCATTCTAATAAATTTACCGACCTTGGTTACTCTGGGATCATTTTTTTGTGCCCATACGGCACCATTTACTTCTGCATCGGTTCTCATCGACCTTAATTTTATAATATTGAAAATCTTACCGTTATGTCCTACTCTTTCTTGAAAATAAAAGACCGGACCTTTTGATTCTAATTTAATAAAAATGCCGAACAACACTAAACATGGTAATGACACTACAACCCCTATTAGTGATATTAAAATATCAAAAAATCTTTTAAAGTATAAATATATATTCCTCTGAGAATTAAAATCAACTACATTTCCATTAAAAGATTCATCTTCATGAAATATATTTTTAGCCTTAGAATATGCCTGCATTAAAAAAAGCCCCCTAAAGTAATTCTTTCCCAAACAATTCTAACATAAGCCGTATTTGAAAAAAAGTGGAAATGAAACATTTTTTAATCTAATTGAAACATAATTGTATTTTTTATTATTGCTTCGAAATTATTTAATTCATCTGGAGAATAGTTCAACTTCACGACTTGATCTTTAGTAACCAAATCGATTAAGTCTCCTCCTACCTGAGTGCTGTTCTCCCACCTTGGTATTATATGTATATGGAAATGTTTTACCTTTTCAGAAATAATAACCGTATATAACCTTTCAATCGGTAAGGAATTAACTAACTTCTTTTCCAGATGAGAAATTAATTTCATAATTTTATTTGTTTCTTCACTCGTTAAATCGCTCCATCTTTCAACATGACGAATTGGTTCAATAATAAAATAACCTAATAGAGAGAAACTACTTTGACCGTGCCTAATATGTACGATCTCATCAATTATTTTCCCTCTTACACTTGTTTTCTCAACAAATTGATTGCAAATTAAACAATCCATATTAACACTCCTTTTTAATCCATAAAATAAGTACCTGTTTATAGGTACTTATTTTTATCCAACTATTAAATTACAACAATTTATAAAACTGATAGGTTATATTTTCAACTATAATAAAGAAGTAAAGTATTTCTAACCTAGTCTTTTCACACTGTATCAGTGTGGAGCATAATTATCCCATACTAATAGATTTATTTTACTATATTTGCAAATAAATTGTAACTATGCCTTATAGTGTTAATATTTACCATTTTAGTGTTGAATAGATCATTATTTGTTCATTACGTTTCTTTAAGCCTCAATACTCCGTCTATAACACAATCCGTTCTCTGGCAAAACGTTAGTACTCGTTAATCCCCTTTATTATATATGCTGCATCTAAATGATTACTTAGTGTATTTTACATTTTTCTCAAAGAGCTATTAATTGAAGAAAAGCGATATCACTGTACATAGAAACAAAGTAAGATGTTTGGAATGGAAGGGACTGAACACCTTTATCTGGATGAGTCAATAAGAATAAAAGGTATAAATTGGTATGATGTGTCCTTAAAGACCCGAGGAGATGATTAGTTAAATAAGACTATATAAAATATTGATTTTTATGGATTTAAATCCTTTTTTTATACTAAATGTGATAAAATAACAATATATTTATCATTCTATGACAAAAAAGGAGAAGTAAATGTGAAAAAAATGTTATTTACTGTAGCTACTACTGCAGTTATTTCTACTTCTTTCGCTACTCTAGCCTCAGCCGATACCCACAAAGTCGAACCAGGTGACACCTTATGGTCAATATCAAAGAAATATGACGTTAGTATTCACGAGTTGAAACAGATTAATAATCTTCGAAATGCAGTCATTTTTCCTAGACAGCAGCTAATTGTGACTAAGAGCCCAACTTCTTCTATTCCAACTGATCCAAAACCGGCTCCTCCTGCTGTGGTCGAGGGCAGCAAGACTTATACTATAAAGTCCGGAGACACACTTATAAGAATTGCTAACTCTCATTCTATTTCCTTAGCTGACCTAAAAAAGTGGAATCAAATTTCCTCGCATATTATTTATCCAGGTCAGAAGTTAACAGTGTCAGCCTCTACATCTCCACAAGTAGAAGAACCATCAAAAATAGAGGAAGATACTACAAAAAATGAAAATAATGTACCACCAGTTTCTAAGCCCCAAAATATTTTATATTCAGTTAAATCTGGCGACACACTATACAAAATCAGTAAAGAGTTCTCAGTTTCAGTTCAGGATATTAAACAGTGGAATAACCTTAAATCCGATGTCATTCACATAGGACAGAAGCTAGAGGTAGCCAAGAAGCCCACTTCAAATTCGGGAGACAATGAGCAAGTTTCTGAAGAATCCCATTCTAAGATTACTTCTGAAGCGCTTGCCCATTTAGGAGCTCCTTATAAATGGGGAGGATCATCATCAAGCGGTTTTGATTGCAGCGGTTATATCTATCATGTTTTTAATAAAGCTGGATATGATATTAAGCGTCAATCGAGTGAAGGATACTTTAACAGATCTTATTACGTAGATAAACCTGAATTAGGAGATTTGGTATTTTTTGAAAATACATATAAGAAGGGCATCTCTCATGTAGGTATATATATTGGAGATCAACAATTCATTCATGCCGGAGATAATGGTGTTGAAATTAGCAGCTTAAATAATCCATATTGGAGATCTAAGTTTGATAGTTTTAAGAGGTTTTATTAATTTATAATAGTAAAAAAGGAGATGTCAGTCATTGCTGATATCTCCTTTTTTACTATTATAAATAATGGTTCTCCCCCAAGAAGGGACGGGATTTTAATATTGCCCTATATTAACGCTGTTAATTCTTTTATTTTCCCTTTAATGAACTGGGTATATTTATCATCCTGCTGAAGTTCAAAAACAATTAGGGCTTTTTCCATATACGATTTGGCTTGCTCAGGTTTTTCTAATAATTCTAAGTTATATCCGAGGTGATAGTGTAATTCTCCTAATAAGTACAAGCTGTCTTTTTGAAGTGCCCATTTAATGGCGTTTTTGCAATATTTATTTGATTCTTCAATTCTTTTAAGTCTCGTTAGTGTCCTTGCCAGATTATAATAAAGCCTAGTTTTAATGGAATAGTTATTTAAATGTGGTAAAAGGTGCAAGTGATCCTCAATCTCTTCAAATACTTCCAAAGCTTTATCCAAATCTTCGTAAAAATAAATTGCCCCAAGTGATAAAAGGATTTCCAGTTCTCTTTCTTGAAGAAGCTTTCCTTTTTCATTTGTAATGCTGATTGCTTCTCGAAGAGTTTTCACTGAAGCATCCAAATCTTTTTTTACTTCATATAAATAAATGCCTTTATGCCATAATAAGAGTTGGAGGTTTTTGTTATTTTGAATGAATAAAGGGTTATCCTCCTCTGCTCTCACAATGTCCATCATTTCTTCAAATTTCAAATTCCTTCTGAGAATCTGAAGTTGTTGAAAAACCTCTTGTACATAATCTAACCTTGGCGTGGTACCGATATCAAAGAAATAATTTACATCCACCCCTAATTTTTGTGAAATTTGATATAAGGTAGATGCATACGGAAAGACATCACCCTTCTCAATCTTGCTTATTTGTGCTTGAGTACAGACTCCTTCTGCAAGATCCTCTTGAGAAAGTCCACTATTTTTTCTAAGTTCCTTAATTTTTTTTCCAACGGCCGTGAAGTCCATTTACATCCTCCTCTAAATATGCCTAGAGTTATATTTTTTGATGAAAATAGGTGTATTAACTATGTAAGGTTAAAATAAATAGGTATTTTGGCATTACACTCAAATTTAATAAAGATTGAATATATGCTTTAATTATAATAACATATATATCATCAATCTTATCGAATATTCAGTTCAATAAGAAAGGGAGGAAAGACCCATGAAAAAACATTTTCTTGCCATTCTAACCGCTTCAATTCTTCTTCTTGGCGTTGCTGGTTTTTCAAGCAATACAACTGAGGAAGCAGGGGCAACCATTCAAAAGCTAGAACTTCCTGGCAGTGCTCATTAATTACTTAATCTAAGGCTTCCCAATTGGGAAGTTTTTTTCTTTCGGCTATTTCTTTATTTCGACTTCTCCACCTTGCCCTGCTTATGCTCATCTGACACACAATTCCAATACTTCTAATAACCATAGGTAATCACTTCTATTAAAATATTCATGTAGGAATATTCCTATAGTTATACAAAAGAAGGAAAACATCACTTTCTGCACATATTCCCTGAATTTTTGCTTCCGTACCGATTATGAGTCAAAATACACTATAAATTTTATTGTGCTAGGATAAAAGTACAATAAAAGAAAGGGGGCTTCATGATGAAAGATATCAACATGAAAGTAAATCCTCTATATTCCGATGTAGATTTGTCGATTCAATTCCATTTTGAATTCACTCAAGGTGATGCCAAAATCGGGGAAGCATCAGTGTCCACTTACTCTATTGAGAACGACGCTTATTCCCGCAGCCAAACCAATAATATTACGTATCTAAAAATCCAAAAATGTGCAGTCATCGATCGATTTGATGTGATTAATGAAACAGAAGCACTATGCATGAAAAAGATTCAGCATTTCCTTCAGGTAATTGGAATGAAAGAAATCCATTCCGGTTATGACATTAAAGGCAGCCACATTTCTGGATTATAAAAAAGAGAACCTCTTCTGCTGGTGTAAACTTAGGGAGAGGTTCTTTTTTATATTAAATTCAAAGCGGAGAACGCCTATAAGATTGGTTGAAAAGACCTGTTTTTCTTTCTTATAAAATCCTTATAATGGAATTAGATGTTATAGAAAGAGAGGCAGGATATTGAAAAGATTCTTCTTAGTATTGATTACAGCATTGAGTCTTGGTGGTTGTACCTCGCCAGGATCCACTAATCATATTTATTTAATCCCTGAAGGATATGAAGGCTCCTTCACTGTTTTCTTCGATATTTCAGGTGCTCCTGAATTTGAAAAAAAAGGAGCATTTTCTGTTATTCCCGTAGAATTGACTGAAATTGATACCTTGCACCAAACGGATCATTCAACCTACGGCTATGCTTTGACTTCAAGAAAGGAGCCCTATCTTCCAAAAGCTTTAACATATGATGTGAATAATAAATACTATTCTATTGATAAGGCAGGGAAGAGAAGCGAAATTGATCGATACTGTGTGCACGAACGAGGTGTTGGAGGATACACCGGGGCAGATGGAAAAGAAATAGGTTACGTTGATGTGCAGGTCACCCAATCCGAATGTGGTGAAGACTTCTATTTAAACGGTAAGAAAGAGTACACTACTCAGAGCAAGGAAGCCAAAAAGGAATTGATTGATAACCTTGACTAATAGTGAAAGCCAATCCCTCTGCACCAAAGAATAGGGATTGGCTTTTGTTGGTTACATTCTTAATAAAACGATATCAAAGTGTGGACGAGGAATTTATTCTTCACGATCACTAATTTCGGTATTTTTATTTAGCAGGGTTTCATCGAGCCATTTTCTACTGAGCTGGAGTGTGGTAAGTTCTGCATCGGAATCCACAAACACTACATCAAGATCTGCGTTCGTCTTTCTATGACTAAGTTCAACATTTCCCTCTACCCTCATTGTCAATTGATATTCACCCCAGATGTATGCCATATACACCACCTTGTCTGCTGTCATCGCATCATGATAGAAGTATGGTTCTCCCAGCGCACTAACCACTTGTTCCACTGTCATATTTGTGTCCGTTCTTTTCACTTCCACTCTATGAAGGATTCCACCTCCTTTTTCGTTGAAGGTCAATAAATAGTCACTGCCTAAATGATGTTTATACCCTCCTTCCGCTTCACTCGCAAACGGAAGAGTGCCGTACTTCTCCGTTATACTTTGAAATGATTCACCAATAATCGTATTTACTCCATGCAATATGCCTTGTGATGCTTCGTCTTTAAATACGGTTGAATTTTGAAGAATATAAGAGAAATTGAAAGGTGGCACCGTGTTTATTGTTCCATCTGGCTTCGGTTCTTCTTTTTCAGGTTCTTCCTCTTCAACTTCAGGTGATGGAGCAGGATCGGCATCATCCTCTTCTACAGAAGGATGCTGTTTTTTCCGCAGTTCTCTTTTCTCCTCGTTTATTTTATCCTTTAGGTCATCTTCCGGTATAAATGTTGACTGATGATCCTGTTTTTCAGGTTTCTGTATTTCTTCCCCCAGGTCTTCTTCAGTTAATTCTTCGTTTGAAAAGTAACTGCTGCCAAGTATGGAGAGCAGGCAAATAACGGCGGCAGTTACAACAATATTCAGGAATATATGCCAGTTGATTTTCTTTTTACGGTGAAGATGATGGATCTTTGAGAGAATGCGTCTTTTCTGACTGGTCATTTCGATGTTGTCGAATAATTCCTTGTCCAAATCTTCTTTGAGGGTGCATAAAGGGTCCCTTTCGTTATTCATCCTTATCCCTCCTTTGCAGCAACATTTTCAGCTTCTGTCTTCCTCTTTCTAATCTGGTACGGACTGTAGAGGAGTTAATATCCAGCATTTCACTGATTTCCTGGGTTGTGAGTTCTTCGTAATAATATAATAAGATAATTTCTCTATATTTGACTGGAAGGGTAAAGATTTGTGCAGACATACTGGTTTGTTCCTCTAATTGAAGCAGTACTTGCTCTGGAGTAGCTGCAATCTCTTTATTAAAGAATCTATGAAACTTATCTACAAGTGTGTTTCTTCTGAAATAAGCCGATTTCTTGTAGTCCTTACATTTATTGATGGTAATACGATAAATCCATGTTTTATAGGATGACTGATGATTGAATCGGTCCAGGGCATCATATACTTTAATAAAGACCTCCTGGCAGATGTCCTGAGCGGCCGGCCAATCCTGTACATAAAAGTAAGCCAGCTTCGTTATAGGTCTTTCATATTTATCGATCAGTGACTCAATCAAGTGATTCTTACGTATATCTTCCAAAGGAAGGACTCCCCCTTTCACTTGATTATTTAAAAGTTTCTACAAGACATTTGTAAATCTCCCTTTCCAGCCTGTTTTCCACAAAATAACTTCTTGAGTCTCCCTTAGAGTAATCAATTACATAGATTAACCCGTTTTATTCATTGGTAGTATATTAATTAATTTCCATTACATGTTAGACGATAAGCATTGATTAAATGTCTCATATTTCATATAAATTTAAAAAGTGCACCCCAATACGATAGGATACACTTTTGTTTATCTTACTTTATTAATGAATTTATTATGAGCAAGCTGGCGATTCTGCTAGTCATGTCCCGGATGTCGAGGGTCGGGTCGATTTCGACGATATCCATGGTTTGGACTTTCGGGTGTTTTACGGCTTGCTGGACCGCATCCGAGAGCGTGTCCGGGTCCATTCCGCCGGGACCGATTGCCGGGCAGCCTGGGGCGTACGCCTGATCGAGGACGTCCATGTCGACGGATAGGTAGATGGTGTCGACTTTGGTTTCCAGATGGGATAGCGCTGATTGGATCAGTTCTGCGATCGGGCGTTGTCTGACGTCCTTCATCGTATAGACGGTTACGCCTTTTTCAATGGCATAGTCGTGATAGGCTTTGGCGTTCGCATAGTTGCGGATGCCAATTTGGATCAGATGCTCGCCTTTCAGGTGGCCTTCTTCTATCAATCTCCTGAATGGCGTTCCGTTGGTCGGTCCCCCGTCTTCTGTGTTTCTTAGGTCGTGGTGGGCGTCGAGCTGAATGATGCCTACCGTCCCTTTCGTTTCCTTGATGGCTTTCACGGTTGAGGTGGTGATGGAGTGATCACCGCCGAGAATGATCGTTAGCGTTGCTGCTTGGGCTTCTGTAATCTCTTTGGTTGATTGGTAGATTCGCTGGTGGCAATCTTCAATCGATGTCGGGTGCATGGTGATGTCGCCGAAATCGATGATGGTTTTGCTGCTTATGTCCGCCTCTTCTTCGATGTTGTACGTTGTGAAGGAGTTCAGGGTTCTTCTGATCGCGTCCGGTGCAAAACTCGCTCCCGAGTGAGAGATGGACGGCTTTGAAAGGGGTGCGCCAATGATGGCGATATCCCCTTTTGATCCCTCTGTGTACGATGTCAGCAGCTCGGCTGCCTTCGTCGTGTAGCGGTCCTTGAACTGCGCTTTCCCAGCCGGTTTAATGTGTTGAAATGTGCTCATGAAGCTTCTCCTTGCGATAGATGATCCGTCCGTTTTTCATGACAGTGTGCGTATGGTTCACTCCGTAATGGTACGGGACATAATGATAGTTTGGCGCATCCCATAGGACGATGTCTGCTTTTCGTCCTTTTACGAGCTTGCCTGCCTGTTCACCTCTGTTGATGGCGTATGCAGAGTTGACAGTGACTGCGTTCCAAATTTCTTCCGGCGTCATTTTTAATTGGAGGGAAGCAAGGTTCATGATGAACTGCAGGTTCTCTGTCGGCGAGCTTCCCGGGTTGAAATCGGTTGACAGCGCGACTGCCGCTCCCGCTTCGAGCATGCCTCTTGCATTGGCGAACTTTCCTTTATTTAAGTAAAAGGATGTGCCCGGCAGGAGGACTGCGATGGTGTCGGTTGTTCCCAGTGCCTTGATGCCTTTTTCAGATGCCCCTACCAAGTGGTCTCCGCTTGTCGCTCCGATTTCAGTGGCCATTTCCGTTCCGCCGAGTGGATCGATTTCGTCGGCGTGAATTTTTACTGAGAAGCCCTTTTCTTTGGCTGCTTTTAGGAACTGGCGTGACTGTTCGACTGTAAAGACTCCTGTTTCGCAGAAGATGTCGACGAACTCTGCGAGGTTTTCTTTTTCTATGTCTGTAAGCATGTCGAGCATTTCTTGTAAGAATTCATCTGAGCGTTCCTTGAATTCTGGCGGGATCGCGTGTGCTCCTAAGAAAGTCGATACTAGGTCCGCTGCGTGTTCTTCGTTTAATTTCTTGGTCACTCTTAGCTGCTTGAGTTCCGTTTCTTTGTCTAGTCCGTATCCGCTTTTGGCTTCAACAGTGGTCACTCCGTAGGAAATCATCCTGTCGAGGTGGAAACGGGCTTTTTTAAGAAGTTCTTCTTCAGATGCTTCACGAGTAGCTCCAACCGTAGAGAGGATCCCGCCGCCTCGTTTCAGGATTTCTAAGTATGGGACACCCTGCTGTTTCAGCGCCATTTCGTGTTCGCGTGAGCCGCCGAATACCAGGTGGGTGTGAGGGTCTACCAGACCGGGTGTCACGAGTTTCCCTTCAGCATCGATGCGCTCGGTTGCTTTATGTGTTTGGGCTTCTTCGTGTGTACCGATCCATTCTACTAAGCCGTCTTTGATTCCAACGGCTGCATGTTCGATGACCGGCAGCACGCTCATTTCCTTCCCTTTGAGAGGACCTTCCCCGTGGTCCATCGTGAGCAGCTGTCCGATATTTTCAATGATCGTGTCGAATTGTTTTGTCATATTTTATTCTCCTCCTTTTTTCATTGGGATTTGAATGTTGTGTTTTTCTGCTGTTTTTTCAGCGATATCGTAGCCAGCGTCGGCGTGGCGGATGACTCCCATTCCTGGGTCGGTAGTCAGTACTCTTTCTAGTCTTTCTTGAGCAAGATCGGTTCCGTCGGCTACAACGACCATTCCAGCGTGTAAGGAGTACCCCATTCCTACTCCGCCTCCGTGATGGAATGAGATCCATGAACCGCCTGCCGCTGTGTTGATCAGCGCGTTCAGGATTGCCCAATCCCCTACAGCATCACTTCCATCTTTCATGCTTTCCGTTTCACGGTTTGGTGATGCAACCGATCCGCAGTCTAAGTGGTCACGCCCGATGACGATTGGAGCTTTCAGTTCTCCTTTTCTTACTAACTCGTTGATCGCAAGCCCCATCTTCACTCGCTCACCGTAGCCCAGCCAGCAGATACGTGAAGGCAGTCCCTGGAACGATACCTGCTCCTGTGCCATGTCGATCCAGCGGTTGAGTGCTTCATTTTCAGGGAACAGCTCTTTGATCAAGCGGTCTGTTCTATAGATGTCATCAGGGTCGCCTGAAAGTGCTGCCCATCTGAATGGCCCTTTTCCTTCACAGAATAACGGACGGATATAAGCAGGGACGAATCCAGGGAAATCGAAGGCGTTGTCGACTCCTTCGTCTTTCGCCACCTGGCGGATGTTGTTGCCGTAGTCGAATACGATTGAGCCTCTCTTTTGGAACTCGAGCATCGCTTCTACGTGTTTAGCCATGCTTTTTTGAGAAAGCTGAGTGTATTGGGATGGATTTTCTTTTCTTAGACGTGCCGCTTCTTCCAACGTGTATCCTACTGGAACATAACCGTTTAATGGATCATGAGCTGACGTTTGGTCGGTTACAATGTCGATTTTCACGCCTCTTTTTAAAAGATCGTGGTGAACTTCTGCCGCGTTACCTATTAGCGCAATGGACAGAGCTTTTCCTTGTTCCTTAGCTTCGTAAGCCATTGCGACGGCTTCTTCCAAAGAATCCGTCTTTACGTCACAGTATTTCGTATCAAGACGCTTCTGGATACGCTCTTCATCCACGTCGACTGCAATGACAACACCGCCATTCATTGTAACAGCTAACGGCTGAGCCCCGCCCATTCCACCAAGACCTGCTGTGAGGGTGATGGTTCCTTTTAGGGTATTATTGAAGTGCTTTTTCGCTAATGCTGCAAACGTTTCGTATGTCCCTTGCAGGATTCCCTGTGTCCCAATGTAAATCCAGCTTCCTGCAGTCATCTGGCCATACATCATGAGACCTTTTTGATCAAGCTCATGGAAGTGCTCCCAGTTTGCCCACTTCGGTACAAGTACAGAGTTGGAAAGAAGGACTCTTGGAGCCGCTTTATGCGTTTTGAAGACACCTACCGGCTTACCGGATTGGACGAGCATCGTTTCGTCGTTTTCAAGGTTTCTTAGTGTGTTGACAATGGCATCGAACGACTCCCAGTTACGTGCCGCTTTCCCGATTCCGCCGTAGACGACAAGCTCTTCCGGGATTTCAGCTACTTCCGGATCGAGGTTGTTGTACAGCATGCGTAGGACCGCTTCCTGCTCCCATCCCTTACACTCGATTTCCGTTCCTTTTTTCACATTCACGATTCGTTTGTTTGCATTAACCATTTGTCGTTTCCTCCTTTGTTTTAGTGATGGATTTTAGTTGGAATTGTTTCAGCCAGCTTGCTGCTTTTTCTATGTCTTTCGAGAAGATCCGATCCTTTGTGATGGAAGGAACTATTTTTCTCGCTTCTTCATAAAATCTTCGTGTCGTGCTTGCGAGTAGATCCGTACCGCGATGCTCGACTGCCTGCAGGTTGCAGATCAATTCGACCGCAAGGACTCTTCTTGTGTTTTGTAAAATTTGATACGCATGCCGGGATCCGATTGTTCCCATACTCACGTGGTCCTCCTGGTTCGCTGACGATGGAATCGAATCGACGCTTGCCGGATGGGCCAGTGTTTTGTTTTCCGATACAAGTGATGCCGCGCAGTATTGCATGATCATCGCACCTGATTGTAGACCCGGCTGCGGGCTCAGGAATGCAGGGAGATCGTTCAGCTGCGGATTGACGAGTCGTTCGATTCTGCGTTCCGAGATGTTGGCCAGTTCCGCCACGGCAATTTTCATGAAGTCCATCGCGAAGGCGATCGGCTGTCCATGGAAGTTACCGCCGGAGATGACCTTTTCCCCGTTTTCGAAGATCAGCGGGTTGTCGGTTGCTGCGTTCATTTCGATCTCGAGCTTTTCTTTTACATAATCGAGTGTCTGCCAGGATGCGCCGTGAACTTGCGGGATGCACCTTAGGGAGTATGCATCTTGGACTCTTATGTCTCCCTGCTTCGTTGTCAGTTTACTATCTTGCAAGTATTCCCTGATTCGTTTAGCCGTTGCGACCTGCTGCGGATAGCCTCTTACTAAATGAATGTCCTCGTCAAAAGCATCCATGATTCCTTGCAGGCCTTCCAAGGTCAGACTGGCGATCATTTCGCTTTGATACGCTAGTTCCTCTGCTTCCAAGTATCCGATGACTCCCATTGCCGTCATGGCCTGTGTACCGTTGATCAGTGCCAGACCCTCTTTTGCCTGGAGCTGGATCGGGAAGATGTTTTCTTTAGACAGTACCGGCAGTGTTTGATGGACCTTCCCTTGGTAATGAACTTCTCCTTCACCCATAAGAGCCAGTGCCAGATGAGAAAGTGGTGCGAGGTCGCCACTTGCACCGAGCGAACCTTGCTGCGGTATCACCGGATGGATTTCTTTGTTCAGGAACTCTACTAGTCTTTCAACGATGACTGGTCTTACGCCGGAGTAGCCTTTCAAGAGTGCATTCGCTCTTAGGAGGAGCATCGCCCTCGATACCGATTCCGGGAACGGGTCTCCCACCCCGCATGCATGTGAATGGATGAGGTTGAGCTGCAGCTCTTCCACATCATCTGAATCGATCAGCACGTCACTGAACTTCCCGAAGCCCGTAGTAATCCCATAAACCACGCGCTTCTCCTTCACGATCTTCTCAACCGCTTCCCTGCTCTTCTTCACACGTGCCATACTCTCCGGGGATATAACAACCTCCTCCCCCTCATAAATGATCCTTCTCGCATCCTCCAAACTCAACGAACACCCTGTCAACACAACCATCTATATCACCTCAACAAATTAATTTTCACTTTCACACTTTAAAGCACATTGGGACGGGCTTTTAGCCATTCACCGCTTTAACGTGGTCTGGGACGGGCCTTCAATATAGGCCTTCAACTTCCAACTAACAAGAAAAGGAGGCTCGACCCGAAGACAGAGTTCTGCCTTGGGTCGAGCCTCCTTTTGACTGGTTTCTATAGGCTCTTTTCTTATTTATCTATTAAATATGATTGATGCCTAAACCGATTGTTTCGTGTTCCAATCCTTTAATGGGCGCGCCAATCGTTCCATACAGTGCGACTGCAATCCATTCGCCTTCTTCTTCATTTTCATAAGGGGTCCCCCTGACGATAGAGAAGCGAAGGCCGACCGTTCGAAGGACTTCCCCGATCTGGGTATGTCCCCTGGTTACCCCGGTAAGGGCTTCCATAGTCGCGTGATACAGCGCATGCATTTCACGATAAAGATCTTCTCGTACAAGATCATTTCTTTTTGCTGCCGTTTCAATGGCAGCGACAATCTTTTGACTGTCCATGGAGCCAATCTTGCCTGTGCAATAGCTCCAGTTCAATTCATTAAAATGCCTGTTCCATTCTTCCTCTTCCTGATCCAGAAGCAGAAGCAGCATGGCATTCTTTCCAATTTTGGTATGATCCATTTTTTCCAAGTGGCATTCGCACCTTAACTAGAAAATTCTAAAAATACTAATAACTACTTATATTGTATGGTGTACCATCTGATAGGTCAACGGAAAATGTCTTGATTTTAGAAACTTAGAGAGGTAGTTTGGTAGCGTGGTAAAGGGTTTAGGGAGACTCGGAGTCCTCTTCATTAGAAATAGACGTCCCTAGAATTCAGGTTCGCCTGGTGGCCTTTATTAATCTTCCTGTTTGTTGCCTTTTCCTTTATATACGTCAGGATTCTTCAGAAAGTATGTAATACTCCCGCCGTCGCATTTATGACTGAGATAGGAAAGGATATCAAGTCTATCTTCATTCAACAAAGTATCTTCCCGTGGAAAGCGGGCGCGAATGTTCAACTTGTCTTCTCCATTTTGGTTTTCAAGCACGATTTTACAGTCCAGGGGTTTACGTTCCCGGTCATCTACACGCACAAATTTAAACGGAATGGAATGCTTTGAATCGATTGGTATCGCAAACAACGTGCTGAAGCCCACCGTTTCAAGGATTTTATCAGAATACATGATTCCTTCCAAAGCGTGAGAGAAACCCGGCGGCCGACTTACCACCACCAGCCTCTTTTTGTATTGCTGGCCTTGGAATAAAACGAGGTGTTTTTTAGGTGTAGTCACTATTTTTCTTGATACGTGGAGATTCTCGAAAACCAGGATGAATTCTTTGTGCATTACTTCCTCCTTTTTGAGCTTGAATTTTCAATATTAATAACTAGGAATATTTTCCTATAACTACAATTCGACACCGATTTCCATTTTCCTGTAAAAAGTTTACAAATTTTTATATTTTTTTGGTAAGCGACTTTTTAAGAAGGATAAGCTCTTCTTTTCTATCCAAATACTCTTTATATAGACTTGGATCTTGATTAGAAAAATATTCGAGTGTACGGGTTTTGTCGATCAGTGGATTATCAATTCCTTTAGTGTAAGAAGAATAGCTGCTCCATGGATAGGTTTCAGCAGAGGTCGTAAGTCCAGCTTCTGTGGGGTTTAGATGAATGTACTTGCTGAGGCCGATAAAGTAGGAAGGTGTATCAACGCAGGTAGACCCAAATCTCTCATTGAATACATGGCCGACAAGATTATGTTGATTATTAAAATATATCGCGTAACGGGTATGCTGAATATGAAGAATCTTGTTAAGAGGAACTTGATCGCTTTCTAGCAATAAGTGGAGATGGTTCGACATGAGGCAATATGCATGGAGCTTAAAGGGATACTTCTCTTTCGTGTCGAGGAGATATGATAAATACTTGCTCCGGTCATCGTCCTGAATAAAAATGTCCTGCTTCCGGTTTCCCCGGCAGTATACATGGTAGGTTCCCGGTGTCCATTCTCGGGCCCGTCTTGGCATTGAATCACTCCTATCGTGAATTTGTGAATTTTTCAAAAATCTTCTTACAGTTATCTATTCGACAACAATCATCAAAAACCTGCCTGGATGCATACAATTTCAAAGATCCACCCTGCACTGCGTTAAAGCAGTGAGGGACGGGCCTTTAAATATGATTCTACCTTTTCTCTTTCTTCCCTGTGTATACAATCCGCTCGTTTTCTTGAATGAAACAGGTAAGTTTATTAGTATGGGTGGGTTCATGATGAGGGTCGATAGTATATAGTTCGTAAAAATTTTTGTCGTTTTCTTTTTTGTTGGAAAAGAAGTGCACCCGTTTTTTTCCGTAGTCCCCTGCCCGGAAGTAACTTTTCTTTTTCTTCGTTACGTGAAAACTTATCTTGCTGGAAGCAAAGTCATTTCGGTTCCAACTCTTTTCTTTCCTATCAATTGTTGCTGCATTTCCATCACTGTTTCTCGTACTTCCTTGTCTCTGCTCTTTCATTCTTTTCTCCACCCTTCCTCCTTTTACAACAACAAATGACAATATTTTACTTTTTTATCATACTACTGATTAACGGAATTTGGTACAGTTAATTTTTTTAACAACAAATTGAAAAGTACATTAACTTTTCAATTCGTCGAATAATCCAGATACCGAAGTTAAAAAGATTATCTTGAAGGAAAAAGGGATAGTCGGTGAAACGTATGGAATTGGAATTACACGAAGAATTACAGCGGTACCGAAAAGAAGTACTCGATTTGTCTCAGGGAGAAGCTGCAGAGCGGCTGAACATCGGATCAAGCAGTCTGTCGAATTATGAACGCGGCAAGAGGGAAATACCTTCAAAGATGCTGCGCAGATTTAAAGAAGTGTATAAAATCCCTACGGAAGAAATGAACCGGATCATTTATGGAGAAAAAGCAGATGGGTACACCCCTGACCCCATGGTCTTGAGGGAATCATTCGAAGATGAGGAAACAGCTGCAATCATCCAAATGCTGAATGATCACCCTAAATTAAAGCGCACATTAGCTTCTCTCACCTATCAAACAGAAAAGCGAAAAGAAAAATTCGCCAGCCAGGCAAGCTCCCTCTACAACTACGCTCAGGATTGGTGATGAATTGTAGGGACGGGCCTTTAGCTCGCTAAAGGCCCGTCCCTCGTTACTTTAACGTGAAAAAGCACTCTAAAACAATTTGTTTTAGAGTGCTTTTTCATTTTGTAATGTATATTCACTTTGAAGTTCTTGTTTTAGCCAATTTAACATTTTATTTGCATCCATGTTTCCCTGCTGTCCTTTGTCGAATGCTTTTTGCATGACAGAGAGAACATGCTGCTCTTTGCTGACTTTCTTGCTCAAAAAGACAACCTCCTACAATTAAAAACAGTTTCTACTACTTTATTACACTAGTTGTCGAAAGTTCAAACATCAATTAATAGATATATTACCAGATTTATACACATAACAAAAGGAATACTTTTAAGAATAATGACTTTTTTCCTATTTTTATCTTTTATGTTTATTCCGATATAGAGGAGGGAAAATGATACACTATATTGTAAGGTTCTGACTAAAGGCAAAATCATCGAAAGGTGATGACGCAAAGCTATAGGGGCTATCCAACGCCAGCCAGCTACCAAAACCAAGGAGTGATAAATTTGTCGTTTTTAACACCAGAAGAGATAATGATTAAAAAGAAAAAAAGAAAAATTATGATGTACATAGGAATTTTCACCGTAACTGGTATCGTAATAGCAGGAACCACACTTCTCACATATGGTTTCTAAAAAAGGCGTCTTTTGACGCTTTTTTTTATTGGTTTCTTCTATTATTCTACAATATATGGAAAAGTTCTCGTTTTTTCGATAGAATATTAGATGCAGCCTATACTACTTGGAGGAAACCGCTATGCTAAAAGAAATAAATATATTTAAGGGACTAAAAAGCCCTTCTTTCTTTTTCTATGACCTGTCAACCACGGAAAATCCAAAGGGGTACCTAAAGAACATATTTCGTATGATTCTGTTATCCGCCTTAACTTTTGGTTTGATTTCCTCTTTCGGTATAGGAATGGATCCACTTTCAAAAGAGTTGAACAAACTTACCCCTGCTTTACTTGAATTAGAGAAGTTCCTGTTTTTCGCAGGAAGGATCCTTAACGGGATATTCTATTCCATCATTATTATATTTATTCCAAGTATCATTTTCTGGACGATTTCCGAGAAAGGTGAATACCGAAAACTCGTCATTGTTCAAGGATTAGTACTGCTTATCTTATTACTTGAGAGATTGACCTACATCCCATTATCTCTATTCTTCTCACTGGATTGGTTTTCGTCTCCACTATCACTCGGAGTCATCGCCCAGTACATAACAGCGAAACCTTGGGTCATTTATTTCTTAGGCAGCTTTTCCTTATTTAAAATCTGGATTTTCTACATCCAATACAAAGGGCTTAAACGTCTTACCGAACAAAAAAACTGGCTGATTTGGACAGTCATCTTACTAACGAATCTATTCTTCTGGGCCATCACTGCATTTTTAGCCTATATCGATTTTTCAACATTAATTTAACGTCTAAAGGCTGGGATCATTTATGAATAAACGAAAACTATTATACACCGGTCTCTCTTTGTCTCTCCTATTTGTAGGGACGAATGCTTATCTAATTGAAAAAGCAAAGAGCAAAGTCGACCGGGAAGTCCGGATTGAAGAGTGGGACGCATTCGATAAAGACGACTTACAAAAAGAGCTCTCTAAATCCGGTGTCGCCACATCTGCAGAAGAAACCTACCTTTATTTCAACGATGAATTCGGCTCCTTCAAGAAGTTCCTCGTTAAAGAAGGCGACGAAGTGAAATCAGGAACGCCTCTATATGAGTACGAAGTCACTGATTTTACAGGGCAGAAAGACGTCCTCGAATCAGAAGTCGACCAGCTCGAAGATGAAATCGACAGCATCGAAGACAATATCTCGGATTTGGAACGGCTCGAGAACTCACTCCCTTCTTCTTATGATGAAGAGGAGATGCCGCTCGAAGCAAGTGCCCTTGAAACAGAATATGACATTAAGAAGGAAATCGCCTCTCGGGAACTTGAAATTGACCGACTGGAAAATCAAATCGACAGCCTAGAGCGTCAAATTTCAGACCTTCAATCATATGAAACGACACTGACAGTCGAAAGCAGCGGGGATGGTATCGTCAAAAACCTTTCCCACTCTGTCCAGAATCCATTGATCACAATCGCTTCTGAAGCTACGGTGATTACGACTGACTTAACGGAAAAAGAAATCATGGACGTTGAAGAAAACATGAACGCAAAAGTACAGTCCGAAGTAGAGAAGAAAACTCAAAAAGGGATTGTTACTGATGTCTCTTCCCTTCCTAAAAGAGATCCTCACATAGAAACGGACAGCATGTATCCGATAAAAATTCAGCTTGAGGACGAAGACAACAAACTGCTGCCTGGCCACCATGTACTAGTGTCAGTGATCACCGATGAAGTAAAGAACACTCTGGTCGTACCGGTGACGGCTGTTGAAAAATCAGGCTCAAAAAAACATGTCTGGGTGCTGACGGATAAAGGTGTAGTGAAAAAGAAAACCGTTGAAACCGGACTGCAGGTAGACGGCAAGGTGCAAATCAAATCCGGCGTAAAAGCCGGCGAATATTTCATCGTAAACCCTGATGAAATCCCTGCTTTGAGAAATGGCGCTTCATTCATTACCGCTCTCGATTGGGATAAAATCAAGTTGAGAGATTTGAAGAAAATGGACCGGCCGACTGTTTTGGAAAATCTGTTGTTAGGAATATTAGAAAGAAAATAATGTTTCGAGGAGACCCGCCCTGATTTGGAGCGGGTCTCTTTTATACATAGTCTCTTTATGAGTGTTGATACTAAGTGTATCTGACACTCATTTAAAGGAGACGATTCCATGAAAACCTTCAAATCTGCACTCATTGTCATCATCCTTCTGTCCCTGCTTGCATTCTCTTTCCCTTCCACCTGCGGATTTGCCGCCACCCCTCCCAAGAAAAATGTCATCTTCATGATCATGGACGGCACAAATTCCGATATCGTCACACTTTCAAGATGGTATAAAGGTTCCGGACTCAACCTTGATAAAATCCTTGTCGGAGGCGTACGAACCTATTCCGGGGAATCTGCCATCACGGATTCTGCGGCTGCAGGAACCGCAATGTCGATCGGGGAGAAAACAAAGGCGGACTATATCGGCATGAACGCTGACGGTAAACCGGTTCTGACCGTGTTGGAGGCAGCCAAGCTGTCCGGCTATGCAGGGGGAATCGTGGCGACCTCCCCTGTTCAGCACGCAACTCCTGCTGCCTTCACTGCCCATGTGCTGAACCGCGATGAATTCGGGGACATCGGTGAACAGCAGGTCTACCAGAACCTCGACGTCATCCTCGGCGGCGGTGCTGCCTGGCTCAAACCAAAATCCAAAAACTCAGTCAAAAATGACGACGGCATGCTCAAAACCAAACAAATCTCCCGCGAAGACGGCGAAAACCTTGTTACTAAGATAAAATCCAACCCCCTTTACTCCTTCACCGCAACGAGGGACGGGCTTTCAAAAAGTCTTGGAGCCGATAAGCTGTGGGGGGCGTTTGCCGAGGAGGATCTGGCTTATGATTTTGACCGAAAGGCGCTGAAGCCGGATGAACCGACGCTTGCTGAGATGACGAAGGCGGCAATTGAACGATTATCAGTTAATGAGAAAGGTTTTTTTCTGATGGTGGAAGGCAGCAAGGTGGATTGGGCGGCGCATAAGAATGATCCTGTCGGGATGATCAGTGAGGTGTTGAGCTTTGACCTGGCCGTAGGTGAAGCGTTGGAATATGCGGAGCGAGATGGAAATACCATGGTCGTTGCGGTTACGGATCACGGGAACAGCGGGTTGACCCTTGGTAATCGAGATACTGATAAAACGTATAAGAATCAGCCTATTGAAACATTCATAGAACCGTTGAAAAAAGCCGAATTTACGGTGAAGGGTGCTACTTCCCAATTGAAGGATGACCATTCGAATTTGAAAGATGTGCTGCAGTCTTACGGGCTGTCTGGATTGAGCAAGAAAGAATACTGTTTGATGAAAGAAGCTAAAGATGTCGAGGACTTGGAGAATGAAATGGTCAAGCTGCTGGCGAAGCGAGCGAATATAGGGTTCTCCACTCATGGCCATACTGGTGAGGATGTGTTTCTTTATGGATATGGACCCGGTAAGCCTGCGGGATTGATTGAAAATACAGAACTGCCAAAGGTGTTTGCCCGCTATCTTGGTTTTTCTTTAGACAGTTTTTCAGATTGGTATGTGGACGGGAAGAGATTTTTTAAGAAGAAAGGATACAAGGTTCTGATTGATAAGCGGGATACAAAGAATCCTGAACTTGTCGTTAACCGCGGTGAAGAGGAGCTTCGTTTTCCTGAGAATAAGAATTATTATATGAGGGATGGTGAGGCAGTGGAGTTGAAGAGTGTGAATGTTCATAGCGGCGGGACTTTTTATATTCATTTGGAGGAGTAGGTTTTGGCGGTGGCTGGGCTTCGTTTGTTGTGGTGCCATGGTGTGTGCCAGGCACAGATGAGGTGATTTGTGCCTGGCACAATATGTTGGTTTTGTACCAGGTACAAAAGTTCGATCTGTTCCTGGTACAATTCTAGGGTGGTGTACCTGGTACATCCCCCATTATTTGTACTAGGCACCAAAATAAAGGCAGTCTCACACCCTCTCCCACTCCCAACCCTTCGACATTTCCCGAGAAATATCTCCCCCATCCTTCCCCAACTTCCGCACTTTTCCCTCTTATATTCCATTTGCTACCCGATATACGTTATAATAAAAGAATGCGATTTTATAGATGGGAGAGATTGTTCGATGGCGATTCGAATTGAAGAATTGAAGGATAAATTAATTCCGATGAGTCGGGCGATACAGGGCGAGCTGAACCCGGGTACCGACGAAGGAAGAAATATTGTCTCAAAAGGGCTTCTTTTGTTTCGTCAGAACCTGGTGTCGAACGTAAAGGTCCGTGATGAGGAAGCAAGCGCAGACGTTCAGGATGTGACGCCTGTTTCGGTGCGCCTGGACCTTCAGTTTCCATTGTTAAGCAAATGCTCATGTCCATACTCCGGCTGGTGCCGCCACCAGATGGCCGTTTTTTTCATGATTTACAACAAAGTGGCCAGAGTCAGCGAATGGATCCAGGACTGGCGCAGCCAGGAAAGCTCTCCCGCTTCGGTAACAGATGATAAGTCTTCACTGGATGAATTATTGAAGAAACACTGCAATTCCGGTGCCCTTCGTAAAGCCAGTGACTTACTACAAGAACGGAAAACACGTGGAAATACACCAGATGAATGGTGGCAGTTTTTCGAGACGCTTTTACAAAGAGAAGACCTGCAGCTCCTCGAAAGACAGCCCTATTTAATGGATGTAATCATCCAGAACATCTACAAACGGTTTAACAAAGAAGCCCCATTCGAACGTGAATGGAAGCCTCTTTATCAGCTATTCGCAACCTTCTTCTTGACGCTGAAAGTCGATCTATTTTTACAAAGAAGGGACATCGCGTTGAACCGTGAGCAGTATGCTCTGTTCGATTTTCTGCTGGATGAAATGGAGGATGCGGTCGAGAAGCTTTCGGTGCATGCGATGCCGTTCAGCTTCGATCCGTTCATTGCCTTCTTAAAAGAAAAGTCTGCCGAGATGAGTGAGGATCCTAAACACAGCACTGAAATCAAAGCCGAGGTGTATCGGTTCATCTGGTATTACCTTTTTAAGCAAAAAGCATGGCGCCGTGATGAAGTTAAACGGTTGGAAGCTAATGAAACGCAGGACGATCCGTTCATAAAGATTGCCCTTCTCCATCAATATCTGCTGCTTGAAGAGATGGAAAAGGCAGAGGAAACCATGGAAAGGATCGGGACTGAACTCGTCGCTTATTCTGAGTTCTGGCTGGTGAAATTCGTTCTTTCAAAACGATATGAAGGGCTGCTGCTTCTTTTAAAGGCGATTTTAGTAAGACTCCCTTCATACATCGAAGAAAAGGGTCATTATGAAGCTTCAAGTTTTGTACGCTGGTTCGTCCGCAAGCTTCCGACTGAATGGCTGATGGAACGGGATCCTGCGTTCTTAAGAGAGCTGCTGCTGTCCATGCTTCCTTTCAGCTATTACAGCTACAGTGAATTTCTGCTTAACACAAAATCCTACCG
Source organism: Rossellomorea sp. ABR4_012 (assembly GCF_056159545.1). Lineage (NCBI taxonomy): Bacteria > Bacillati > Bacillota > Bacilli > Caryophanales > Bacillaceae > Rossellomorea > Rossellomorea sp. ABR4_012. Next base: position 605,860 of record NZ_JBSWVK010000001.1, on the reverse strand, counting down.
CGAGTGGGTGGAGCTGCAGAAATACATGGGCTACTCGGTCTCCGAGATGGAGAATATTGGCCTTAGACAGGTATATAAAGAGTCCCCAGAGCTTGCATTGCCAGTTTATTATAACGGTGTGATTGATATGATTGAGCAGAAAAACCGCGACAGCTACAAGTATGCTGTCCGCTATATGAAGAAGATCCGGACGATTTATAAGAAGCTGAAGCAAACAGATAAATGGGATACTTATTTAGAGTACACCTTAGAAAAATATAAGCGATTACGTGCGTTTCAAGAAGAATGCAGAAAGGGTAAGTTGATTGATGCTTAAACTGTCTTCCGTGAAAATCAATGTAGACGCAACTAAATATGGAGACCGCTTCTTTCTGACTGCGGAAAACGGTGATGGAGATCTGCTGCAGCCTTCAGAGTGGAAAAGCCAGCTGTTTCTTTGGCATGAAGATACCCATTACGGGACGCTTCTTAATGATGTGATTGTGAACGAGGGGATCGTCGTATCCCAGTGGCAGCTCCTCACCCTGCTTGCACAGGAGCATTTCAGCGGAATGGTGGATTGGGACTGGGACGAAACGGGTCAGGCGTGCAACGCCATCGCCCCCGTCCTTTATGAAGCAATCGAAGACGGACGCTGGCTCCCCCGCTTCGATGAATGGCAGGAATCTGGGCTGCAGTTCCATATTCCCGATGAAGTTTGGGAAAACTTCAATGAAGATTTCTGGCATCAGGACCTCCCTGAAGGCCCGTCCCTCGCCGCTTTAACGCAGCAGTGGTTTGAAGGGTCGTTGAATGAGGCGATGGCTGCCGGTGGTTCCGATGCGATGAAAAGGATACAGAAGCTGAAGGAGAGTACGCTGACTTCGGAGGAGCTGCATGCTTATTTTGACGAGAAACGATGGAGTGAGTGGATTCGCGGTGAGGAGGATGACGAGCTTCCGTTTTCGATCGGGCTTCGGATATCAGAGCCGCTGGATGAGGATGAAACGTGGCAGCTTGAGACGATTTTGCGCGACCGCAAAAAAGAAAAGCGTGTGATATCGTTGGCGGAAGATACTGTTCCGGCTGCTTGGAAACCGCATCTTCCCCAAGTACGGGAAGAGCAGGAGCGCTGGCTGAAGATGATACCGATGCTGCGTGACAGCGACGGGGCGCTGACCAATTCCCTCAGCGAGCACGACGCATGGGATTTCTTGTCTGTTTTGAGTGAAAAGCTGATCGATCTTGATATCGAAATCCTTCTTCCGTCCTGGTGGGAAGCGATGAAGGATGCACAGGTGCTGGTGAAGGCAAAGCTGAAGAACACAGACACGAGCTACCGCCCTTCTTTTGTCGGCTTAAACGCGATGCTCGACTTCGACTGGCGTTTATCTATGAACGGGGTCAATTTATCGGAAGAGGATTTTAATAAGCTGGTAGATGACCAGAGAAGGCTGGTGAAGATCCGCGGGCAGTGGATGAAGCTCGACCCTGCGATGATTCGCCGCATCCAGCAGATGATGACGAAAGCGAAGCAGGAAGGCATTTCGATTCAGGATATGCTGGAACAGGAGCTTGTACCCCGGGATGAAGATGATGACGGGTTGGAACCGGATGACGAGTATGATCCGTATAAATATGCCAGGATTCAGTTGGAGCTGAACCGGTCTCTGAAAAAACTGGTGAGTCAGCTGACGAATGTATCGTCGATTCCTTTAGTGGAAACGCCAGGTGCCTTCCACGGGGAGCTTCGCCCGTATCAGCAGCTCGGTATGAGCTGGATGCTTTTTTTACGGCGGTTCGGGTTCGGTGCTTGCCTGGCCGACGACATGGGACTTGGGAAAACGGTGCAGCTCATCACCTACTTACTACATGTGAAAGAGACCGAGAAACCGGAGACGCCGGCTTTGATCATTGCGCCTACCTCGGTGCTCGGCAACTGGCAGCGTGAAATCGAGAAGTTCGCCCCCGATTTGAAGGTCCATCTTCATTATGGTTCTTCCCGTGCGAAAGAGGAGAAATTTACTGAGCGGATTGCGGGTATGGATATCGTGCTGACTTCTTATGGGTTGTCGCATATTGATTTTGATGAGCTGTCTGATGTGGAATGGAGCTCCATTTCCCTCGATGAAGCGCAAAACATCAAGAATGCGAACACGAAGCAATCCCGTGCCATCCGTAAGCTGAACGGAAAGCATCACATCGCGCTGACTGGAACGCCGATGGAGAACCGCCTATCCGAGCTTTGGTCCATCTTTGATTTCTTGAACCACGGATATCTCGGTGGATTCACGCAGTATCAGAAGAACTATATCGCTCCGATTGAAAAAGACGAATCTCAGGAAAAAGTACGCGAGCTTCAGGCAAAAATCAAACCGTTTCTGCTGCGGAGAACGAAGAAGGATCCCGAAGTCGAGCTTAATCTTCCCGAGAAGATTGAGCAAAAAGAGTACTGCAGCTTGACCGCTGAGCAGGCGGCACTCTATGAGCAGCTTGTGCAGGAAACGTTGATGAAAGTCGAGACACTGAGCGGGTTCGAGCGTAAAGGATTGATTTTACAAATGTTGAATCAATTGAAGCAGCTTTGTAACCATCCTGCTCTTTATCTAAAAGAGCCAACTCCTAGATCTATCCTGACCCGTTCGGAAAAAATGCAGAAGCTGAAAGACATTGTGGAAGCCGCTCTCGAATCAGGAGAGGCTACATTGATTTTCACTCAATACATTTCCATGGGTGAGATGATCCAGGAAGTCATGAAGAAAGAATTCGCTGTCGATGTGCCATTTTTGAATGGAAGCATGGCCAAAGGGAAGCGTGATGAACTAGTGGAAAGCTTCCAAAACGGTGAATTCCCAGTCTTTCTTCTTTCCTTGAAGGCAGGCGGTACCGGATTGAATCTGACCGCTGCCAACCACGTCGTCCACTACGACCGCTGGTGGAATCCAGCAGTCGAGAATCAGGCGACCGACCGTGCTTACCGCATTGGGCAGAGTAGGTTTGTTCATGTTCATAAGCTTGTGTCATCAGGGACACTTGAAGAGAAAATTGATGCGATGCTTGAGAAGAAGCAAGCGTTGAACGATGAAATCATTAGAAGCGATCAGTGGGTTACTGAGTTGTCAGATCAGGATTTGCAGTCGTTGTTGGTGTTGGAATAGATTTTGGTGGTAGACCCCTTTCCTTTTGGAGAGGGGGTTTTTCTATTTGCAATCCAGCTAGTGTAAAAATAGTTTTTTGGAGTAGCTCACCATTTTTGTGGATATAGCCTGTTCCAGCTGTTGATTGGAGTGGAAGACGTAGACTCCTGCGGGAGAAGTGGCCAATGTGAGACCCCGGAGGCGAAGCTGAGGAGGCTCACGGGTCACCCGCGGAAAGCGAAGTCTTCCACGGAAATCAACAGCGGTGATCAGCAGAGTCAATGATGTTTCTGCTATCCCCCTCCTAAATTAGAATAATTCTCAGAAGATCATATACTTCTAAAATGGAACGTATTTTTTGTCGAATGGATCATAAAGTTGGAAAATGGACCATAAATCCTGGAAATGGATCATATTTCCCCAGAATGGCTCATATATGGAGGCTAGGCTGCTTTTTCCTTGTCTTTGAACTAGCAAGCTCCAACTTTTCTCCTCCTCTCTCTGTAAAACCACAAAAAAACAGCCGGCTCCAATGGAAACCGACCCTACATGAAGACATATTGGGGAACTTACAAAACTACTTCACTACTTCCTTACGATATTCTATTTCTAACGAGGTATGTTAGAGGGATGACGCGGTGACATGATGACAATTGGACTTTGAGACAAACACTTATAGGTTGGACAGAAATTATTTACGAATAGGATGTACGTTTGAAGGGTTCTAAGTTGGAGAGAAATCGAGGTTCCTTAAGATGTAGTCTGCAGAATGGCACTCGGGTGTTCATATCCTTGCTCGAGTGCGGTTACCCGTTGTGAGAGGTAGAAATTCTCGACGTTGGCACGTGCTACTTTCTTGATCAGGTCTTCATTCAGTTTTTCTAGTCGATCGATTCGTTGTTCCAGCGATTGCAGGGTTGCCATATGTGCCCCTCCCTTCTTTTAAAATGGCAGTTCGACCGGTTCTTTCGCCGGCTGCTGTTCTCTGTCAGGCTGCGGCTTTGAATCCATGAATCGTATCGAATCAGCCACTACCTCGGTGACATAGATCCTTTTTCCTTGATCATTTTCATAATTGCGGGTTTGAATGCGGCCGGTGATGCCGACGACCGAGCCTTTGCGGCAATATTTCTCCGTGTTATCGGCCGCCTTGTTCCATATCTTGCACATGACGAAATCCGTCTCCACCTGTCCCTGCTGGTTTTTAAACTGGCGGTTGACGGCAACCGTTACATTGAGGACCGACCTGCCTTCCATCGTTTTCCTCGCTTCGGGATCCTTGGTCAGCCTTCCCACCAGGGTTACTTGATTGATCACCTTTGTTCTTCACTCCTTTCTCTTTGGAATAATTTCATCTTACCCTCCCCTCCTAAGCTTGTAAAATCGTTAATTTCTGAATTTCAGAGCCTAAGCAGCCTCAAATTTGGCAAATTCGCCTAGGGAGATTTCCGATTTTCAACGCAAAATAAGCCCAAATATCAGAAATCAGACTTTTTTAACACAATTTGATATTATGGATTCTTTTTACGCTGTGATATAATTTTTAATAATAACCTATTTATAGGAGATGTTCGTTCATGAAAACTTTTAAAGTGATTTCACTGCAGGTAGTTGATAATGATGAACTCCAGGATTTTGATATTGAGGACGGTTTGATCATCAATAAAGAGGATGAGAAGAGTACGTGGCTTGTCGAAACGTATATGTCACAAGAACACATTGAATTTTTTCAAAAGGCCCAGCAGCAAAAGGGGGATTTGGAAATCCAGGTCGTCATCTCCCATAAAGCCAATGATCCTGCCGCTTTCATGACGTCCATACGCTGCATCAAGAAAATGAACGGCCGGATGAGTATTTTATTTGAAGGAAAATTAAAGAAGCAGCGCAACGAGTATGCCGAGCTACTGTTGGACGACTTGCTGCAAAAAGGATATTCCGGTGAAGAATTGATGAAAGAATTCCGCGAGAAGATGGTGTCCAAGCCGCGCATTCCAGTTACATCAAAACCGAGCGTCTAATTTTACGAGAATATGTAAACTTCTTATAGAGTAGATGTTGACGGTTTGTTATAATAAGATTATCGATACGATTCAATAGGTAGGTGTCCACAATGATTGGGGAGAGAGTGAAAAAGTATAGACAGGAAAAGAGAATGTCTATGACAGAGCTGGCCGAAAAAGCTGGGGTTGCCAAGTCATATTTGAGCTCCATTGAGCGCAACATTCAACAAAACCCATCCATACAGTTTTTAGAAAAGGTTTCTGCCGCTTTGGGAATCTCGATGGACGCATTATTACACGATGAATCCGAAAACACAGCAGTCGATCGCGAATGGATCAAAATTGCTGAGGAAGCGATGGATTCTGGTATTACAAAGGAACAGTTCCGTGAGTTTATTGAATTTAATAAATGGAAATTAGGAAATAAATAAAGTCTTGCAGTCTCTGCAAGACTTTTCACATTATACGATTTTATATTCTTCAGCTGCATTTTTGCTATGATTTTGTAAATATTCTCTAATATCATTCTTTGAAATCCCTGCATCAAGTGCCTGCTTCACTAGTTCAATCCATTCCAGATCAAGTTCACGCTTCATCAATACCATTCCTCCCAAAATACATATATGTATTTCAGGCAATCCAGCCATCTTAGTCGTCCAATGTGCATTTTTTCTATGTAGGTTGATTTCAATTTGTTCACATCTTCTTACCTTAGACCCGTGACTTTGCGTCCCTACTTTTCAATAGGTTTGCCTTTGTCTGACTAGCCCCTTAGAACTATACCCATTATACTAACGATGAACCTTTAAAACTGTTGTTTTTTGTCTTTTCTGACAATTATTTTTACACTTTTTTCCTACATAGTTTGTTGTTTTTTGACAGGAGTTTAACGACTTTATCTATAATGTGCTATTTGTTAAAAGAAACGACGAATACTTATGTCGAATTACTGCGAATAATTACTACTTAGTTGATTTTGGTAAGCTTCTAATTTTTTCTTCAAAGGAAGGACTTTATCATTAATATTATGGAAAGTGTTGGAGTTATAAAAAGAGTGGTTAGTCAAATCATGTCCACAGGATGGACAGATCCATTGACCGGTTTCCGAACTGCTGAAGGATGCTCTTTTACAGCGAGTACATATTTTTTTATACATACTATACTTCTTTCCTTTCTTTAAGGGAAATTTCAGGGAGTTTAATTTTTGTTGATACAAACTTTCTCCTTGTAAACATGTATAAGCATATTCCCAATATAAATAGTACACTTCCCATCAATAAATATTTGAAATATTCAGTTGCTGTATCAGGTAAGATATTTCCTCCAGCGACTGGAGTAACTGCACCATCGGGTCCTTCCACCAGAAAACTGAACTGAAATTCTGTCGATAACCCTTGAAATTCATTCCCAAGCTCATATGGTATTTCTATGGTAATTCCTAATGTTTCAGAAGAACTACTTTCTAAAGCTCGAAGATCTAGTGTTTTGAAATCCTTAACTTTTCCTTTTACCAAAATTTCCTTCATATCACTGATTTCCAAGATTAATTCATTGTAGAACTTTTCAGATCCTCTTAAAAATGTGTTAGAAAAAAGATAACGGAAATCCTGTTTCCCGTTATTTGATATTGTTATTTTTCTTGATATTTTATCCCCCGGTTTAACATTTGTAAGATTGAACAAAACCGGTGATGGACTAATAGAGATATCTATATCTCCTTGTACTTTACTGTTCTCTTCTGCTTGTAAATTATCAGGAGTAAACAAAAACAAAAAAATGATAAAAATACTAATGATTTTATTAAATTTCTTCATATTAAGTCTCCTTTGATTATGTTTTTCCTCCTGCATTTCTCCGATTGTTCTTTTTAAAGAACTTATGATTTCAGTATATTAAACTAGATTCTATTTTTAAAGGATTAAATTTCTTTATTTTATTGATTTTCTACTACTATTTCGTTCTTTATATAGAATTAACTCTTAAATGCTCACTTTTTCGTTTTTTATAAATTACACTTTGTTCTATATAATGAATATATCTGATTTATGAAAGGGCTGAGTGCATTGGTAGGTGAGGTCTTAAAACATTACAGGGAAGAAAGGGGGATGACGATCAATGAGCTCTCACATTTAGCAGGAATCTCTAAGTCCTACATAAGCTCAATTGAGAGAGGATTGCAAAAAAACCCCAGCATACAGGTTCTTCAAAAATTAGCTGAGACCTTGAATATATCACTCAGCCAATTACTTGAATTCAAATCGGAAAGTCTTTCTATCGATGAAGAATGGCTGCAGTTAGTTAAAAAAGCTATAGAAGAAGGGCTTACCAAACAAGACTTTCTGGATTATATCCGATTTATCCAATTTAAAAAGGAGCAAAGCATGTGAAAATTCATTTTTTAAAATTTTTAAGTGTTGTCTTACTGATTGGCGGCGGGGCGTTATTGGGGATTTCCGGATATCAAATAATAAATCAAGAGCTACAGGAAAAGAAAGCATTGGGAGATGCACTTAACATCGTAAAGGCAATTGGAAATGATAAGACAGATCATTCAAGTGAAATTACCTATTCATTTTTGCAAGGTGATGTAGTGGGTATCCTCACAATCCCCAAATTAAAAAAGGAACTGCCAATTATTGAAGGTACAGAGGAGGAGGAGTTGGAAAAAGGGGTAGGCCATTATTCAGATTCCAAGTTGCCAGGACAAAAAGATCGAATTTTTCTAGCAGGACATCGAGATACCGTTTTTAAAAGCATGGGGGAAATCGAAAAGGGTGATCTATTGGAGGTACAATTAAGCACAGGTCAACATCAATATGAGGTATTTGAAATGTTCGTGGTTAAAGAAACAGATTTATCCGTTCTGGAGTCAACGTCACCAAATGAAATATTGACTCTTTCAACTTGCTACCCCTTCGAATTCCTCTCTAGCACAGAAGAAAGATACATTATCAATGCCCGGAGAATAAATTAAGCGTAGAAGCACAAGAGCCTCTACGCATTTTTATTACTCGTCCTTATTATCCGCATCCTGCATATCGATGTCATCTTCAATAGCTTCTTCTTCAGGCGTGTTTTGATCTTTTTGTGGATCTTTGTCATTTGGAGTGTTTTTGTCTTGTGATTCAGGCTCCGTGTTATCGTCCATGCCGTCATTCATGTCGCCATTTTCGTTAACGTCTCCATTCTCTTCAACGCCATTATCTTCCGGAGGAGGCTCCTGATCGTTCATATTACACCCAACAAGAAGCATGGCCGCCAATGCTGACCCACTAAGGATCGATACTAATTTTTTGTTCATGATGTATGACTCCTTTCTACACGTATGGATTGTTTGTTGTAAGACCTATATTTGTGGTCTTTCGTGGTTAGCTTTCCCTGAAATTTGATTTACTTGCATGGTTTTTTGGAATTTATAAATAAAAAAATGCGCCTTTGAATACCGCTGTTGATTTCCGTGCAAGACTTCGCTTTCCGCGGGTGACTCGTGAGCCTCCTCGGCTTCGCCTGCGGGGTCTCACATTAGTCACTTCTCCCGCAGGAGTCTTCGTCTTGCACTCCAATCAACCGCTGGAACCGGTTAAAATGAAGGATTTTCAACGCATCAAGGTAATAATCGAAAAATCAGATATGAATCCACAAAATAACCCAATTTCATTAAAAAAGCAAAAAAACCGGCCCCTCAGTGACTCAAAATCACCTCAGAACCGGTTCCCAATATTCTATTCTTCCTTCTCACCAAGCGCAAACATCATTTCCAGTTCACAGGCTACATCTCCATCAACCGTTGCGACGCCTTTACCTTTACCGATCACACCTTTAAAGCGGATCATCTCAACTTCTAGCTTGAGCTGATCGCCAGGCTTTACTTGACGCTTGAAGCGGCATTTATCGATCCCGGTAAAGAATGCCAGGCGGCCTCGGTTTTCTTCTTTTTTAAGCATTGCCACAGCGCCGACCTGTGCAAGTGCCTCAACAATCAAAACGCCAGGCATGACAGGGTAACCAGGGAAATGTCCATTGAAGAACTCTTCATTTGCCGTTACGTTTTTGATGCCGACGGCTTTCTTGCCTTCCTCAACCTCTAAAATGCGGTCGACCAGCAAAAACGGATAGCGATGCGGGATGATGTCTTTGATTTCATTAATATCAAGCATTTGTTATGTACCTCCTGTAATATACAACCTTCCTCCATTGTACATAAATCACAGGGAGAATGGAATAGCCGGAAAAGGCCCGTCCCTCAGCGCTTTAACGCAACGAGGGACGGGCCTTCAAAAGTTACTTTTCAGTTACTATATCCACAATATGCTGCCAGGTTGCTTTTTTGAATACGTCCGTTGGATTGCCGTCTCCTATGACGCCGTAGCCAACCATAGCTCCTAAAGCGAGACTGGCAGCAAGAAGGAGAATGACCAGAAGGATCCGCAGCCAGATGGGAAGCATCCGGACGCGCACCCAGCGCTTCGGTTTTGCTTCTTTCTTTTGCTTGACCTTTTTCTCAGCTTTCACTGATTCTCTTGTTTTCGCTTCTTGTACCAGTTCTTTTTCACTCATAGCTTAAGACTCCTTTTAGCGTATACCATTAACGAGACCCATCATTTGATCCGCAAGCGAGATTGAACGCGCCTGGAACTGATAGGACCGTTGAACATTCAGCATATCTGTCATTTCTTTTCCGATATCAACATTTGAGGCTTCAAGAGAACTCTGGACCATTGAAATATCCGTTCTTGCACCGCCAGTCAAATTGGTCAGCACTTCGTCCGCACCTACATCCAACTGGTCCATATTCTCGGGAAGACCCACAAGGTTACTTCCATATTGACTGAGAAATTGAGGTTTTTCAATGGAAACTATTCCTAAATTCACTTGCTCCTCTGTACCGTTTGGTCCGGAAATCGTGAGGACCCCGTTATTGCCTAATTCGAAACCTGTTGCTTCATCAGAGAACGTAATGTAATTATCGTTCTCATCCAGAACAGGATAGCCATTCCCATTTACCAGCATCGATTCACCGTTCCCCATCGGACTGACGAAGAACGCACCATCTCTCGTGTAGCGGACAGCATTCGCATCATCATCCTGTGCAAGTACCTTGAAGAACTGTCTTTCATTTGTTAGTGCAAAGTCCAGCGACCGTCCAGTGGATTTTAGCTGCCCCTGTGAGAGGATCAATTGAGCCTGCCCCAGCTTCGCCCCCACGCCTGATCGGATCCCAAGCGGTGTAAGCCTGCCGGTTTCTTTGTCAGTATTCTCTTGATTTCGGACGTTCTGAACCATCAATTCGGCGAAAGCCGCTTCCCGGCGTTTGTAGCCATATGTTTCAGCATTCGACAGATTATGACCGATCATATCCATTTGTTTCTGCAATTGGCCCAGCGTATTCGTCGCTGTAATCATTGTCCGGTTCATGTCAATTCCCCTTTATTATAAGGTATTTCACTTGGAATTTCTATTTCAAAAGGATGACTAGCCATTTACCCGCCCAATTTCATTTGCTGCCTTTTCCATGCTGCGGTCATAGGCTTGAAGCACTTTCTGGTTCGCCTCGAATGCCCGGTAAGCGGTCATCATGTCTGTCATCGTACGGGAAGCATCTACGTTTGAACGTTCAAGGAACCCTTGCTTTGTCGAAAAAATGACTCTTTCTGTTTCATAAGCATTCTGAAGCGGATCATTGTTTTCTGTTGCAAACAAGCCGTCTCCCTGCTTGATCAGTTGATTGGGATTTTGCGAAAAACCGACACCCAACCGTGCTGCAACTGCATCTTCAACAAGGATCTGTCCCGTTTCACCAACCTTGAAATTATCCGTTCCCAGCTGGATCCGCTCTCCTTCGTCATCCAATACAAAGTGACCGCTGTTCGTTGTCAAAAAGCCGTTTCCATTCACAGTCAGATTCCCGTTACGGGTGTACCTAGGTCCATCCGCGCCTTCCACTGTTAAAAATACAGATCCTAACGCGCCTGTGTCTTCATCAAGCGGCATATTACCGTTCACCAGGGCGATATCAGCATTCCTGCCGGTTTCCTGTATATCTCCCTGTAAAAAGTTCGGTGTCGTTTCCTGCAAATATACACCAGTATTCATTTTGCCGACCGTTTGGTTAAAAGGAATCGTCAGCCCCTTCTCGGTAGGCACTCGAGCCGAGTCCAGACGCTCCAATAGCATTTCTGGAAAAGCCCGCATTGAAGCCTGATCAGCTTTGTAACCAGGAGTATTCGCGTTCGCCATATTATTTGTCAGCATTTCTGTTTTGCGCTGCTGCGCAAGCATCCCGGATGCCACTGTATAAAAACCACGAAACATACTTACACCTCTTTACGTTTTTGCTCTTCCATCTTACTATCGGATTGTTTGAACTACTTTTTATCTGAGCTGTGTTATTCCAGAAAGTTCCTTTAATGTCAGCCGATTTTTCTGCGTGAGATTTTATCGATGTTCTCAAGCATCAATCCAGTACCGACTGCCACACAGTCCATAGGGTTTTCTGCTTTAAAGACGGGAACCCTCAATTCTTCTGCAAGAAGTTGATCCATACCGTGTAATAGAGCGCCTCCGCCTGTAATGATTACTCCTCGGTCGATGATATCAGCAGACAGCTCAGGAGGCGTTTTTTCAAGAACATTCTTAGCTGCTTGAACAATGACAGCAACTGATTCTTTAAGAGCTCCTTCAATTTCCTTGGAAGTAACGGTGATTGTACGAGGTAATCCGGATACCATGTCACGGCCGCGGATGTTCATCTCGTTCATAAACTCTTCTCCCTCTTCGCGCTTGCTTGAGAAAACCGTACCGATATTGATTTTGATATCTTCTGCTGTGCGTTCCCCGATCAGAAGCTTGTACTCTTTCTTGATATAGTTCAGGATTTCATGATCAAATTTATCCCCGGCCATCTTGATGGACTGGGCTGTCACGATATCTCCCATTGAAAGGACGGCAACATCCGTTGTTCCGCCACCGATATCGACAACCATGTTTCCGGTAGGATTGAAAATGTCCATTCCTGCACCGATCGCAGCAACCTTTGGCTCTTCTTCAAGATATATTTTCTTTCCGCCGCTCTTCTCTGCCGCTTCCCTGATCGCTTTCTGCTCAACGCTTGTAATGTTTGTCGGGCAGCAAATCAAGATTCTAGGCTTCGACAAGAAACCCTTTACATTCAATTTATTGATGAAATGCTTCAGCATTGCTTCCGTTACGTCAAAGTCCGCAATGACCCCATCCTTCAAGGGACGGATCGCGACGATGTTTCCAGGTGTACGCCCCACCATGCGGCGTGCTTCTTCACCGACCGCCAATACTTTATTTGTATTTTTATCAAGAGCCACAACAGAAGGCTCATTTAAAACGATCCCTTTTCCTTTTACATGGATCAGGACATTCGCCGTCCCAAGGTCAATACCGATATCTTTCGCAAACATTTCGTGTTACTCCCTTCTTCAATTCCAGTCATTTATATGTCAGTTAATTGTCAGTATGTAATTACGTTTTTACGATAAGGTAAAACTTGCACCCAATATATTATTTTACCACAAATATGTCGAAAGAACGTATTCTTTGTCAAAAAAATGCATTAAAATTGTTATTTATTTGAAAAATTATTTTGGTTAGGTGTGTTTTGTTACAGGAGTGTAAAAATTAAATGGTCCTACTGGACACCGCAGTTGATTTCCGTGCGAGACTTCGCTTTCCGCGGGCGGTTGGTAAGCCTCCTCGTCGCTACGCTCCTGCGGGGTCTTACCTAACACGCTTTTCCCGCAGGAGTCTTCGTCCTGCACTCCTATCAACTGCTGGTGAAGGGTTTAAATACAATTTTACCTCCATCTTCAATTGTTGACTGAGCGATCGGTCAAATAACACTTCTACATAAAGATCTGTGCCAGGAACAAATCTGCAGTTTTGTTCCTGGCACAGATCTTTATGTAGAACCAACAAACTTTTCACCCCACAAATTAAAAATACACCAAGCGCAACAATGCGTAGCTTGGCGTATTTTGATCAGCTGTGGAGCTCTTCTTTTTTGTACTTTTGCTTTGTGGCTTCTCCACCTCGTAGATGACGAATTGATTTATGATAATCAAGTATCGTTTTCACTTCATTTGCGAGCTCTGGATTAATTTCCGGCAGTCGTTCTGTTAGATCCTTATGAACAGTACTTTTGGACACGCCAAACTCCTTCGCAATGACACGAACAGTTTTCTTCGTCTCCACGATATACTTGCCAATCTTGATTGTTCTCTCTTTGATGTAATCGTGCACACCACTCGACCTCCCTAAATTGGATGTGAGAAGTGTGAAATGAGACTCGCTATATCATCAATGAAATAGTACAGACCGCAATCGGCGGCAGAAAGCTTTATTTAAAGCTGCGGCTTCCTGATCTTACAACGTATGAACAAATTTCTCGGCTTTGTGAAATAGTAGGTTGAAACGATTCCTCACCTCAAACACTCTCTATTTTGATAGGTTTGTATCATTTTATTAGCCGAGGTCTCCATATATGCACAAAAAAGACAATAAGGACAAGGTTTGGAATGAATTTTCTGAAAATGAATGTATGTTACTTATTTTCAGGATGACTCCCACATATTTCAGAGGAGGCAAATCGAACATGGTCTAGGTCATGTAACGCGTGCCTCGCCTGAGCCTGGCTCATTTATAGGGCTTTGAGCCAGGATCGATTGCGCCGTTTTGAACCAGGCTCAATTTACAACACACACATCCGCCTATTCACACCAACACCTCAAACCAAATCAAAAAGCTGCAACACCCTTCAACTCCGCCCCCTGCTGACCCTAAGCAGCTCGCCCCACGTATCGACCTTCCGATCACGCAAAAGCTCCAGCAGCTCCACAAACAAATAAGCCGTCGTCAGTGCATCGTTGACGGCACGATGCCGCGGGTACATCCGGGTGCCGAAAAGCTGAGCATACCTCTCCAGGTCCCGCATGTCATAGGAAGGCGCCAGATAGCCGATGAGGTTCAGCGTATCGATGCTCGGCGCCATGTAAAGGTGGGATCCTGTTCGTTTCAGTTCGCTCTTCAGCACGAGCTCATCAAAGCTAACGTAGTGTCCCGCCAGGCAGTCTGCATGATTTCCACGCAGGAAATCAAAGAAATCACGTATCGCATCGCCAGCTGAGGGAGCACATTCGACATCCTTCGTGTCAATTCCCGTTAAATCGGATATTTCCTGAGAAATAAGTCGATTCGGATTAGAGAATGTTTGAAAGATCATCTTGTCTTTTACGTTATATCCCTCGACTCTGACTGCCCCGATTTCAAGCAGCCGGTCTCCAGCGTTGACACGGAAGCCAGTTGTTTCTGTATCGAAGACGATGAAAGTGATATCCTCGATTGCCCGGTTCATCGGGATTGAATCATATTTCAAGGGACACGTCATTTTCTTTTTAGAAAAAATGAATGGAGTCACTTCCCTTCTATGCTAGTGAGTAATGGGCGAGCATCATGTTCTGGAATTCCCTGATCGTTTTTACGCTGTTGTAAAGGTTTTCTTTTTCCCTTGTTGAGAGGGTGGAAAGCTGTACGGTATCTCCCTGTTTATTGCGCTTCAGCTCCATGTAGAGCTTCATCACTTCCTCGAACGCTTCCGTCAAGTCATCGCCAAATCCAGGGGAAATCGCCCCTTTTTCCGCCAGGAACGCTATTTTCTCCAATGTGGATCCTGACAGATTCCCATGAGCGAGATTCAGGATTTGCAGTGCATGATGAAACGGGAAAAGGATCTCTTTTTTCATAGAAAATTCCTTTCGCTGCATCCCAAGCAAAGAGCGGATCGATGAATGCAGGACGGGTACAGGTTTTGTCTTTTCAACCTGAGCCATCCTTGCCAGCAGAATTTTCGAGTTCTTTAATTGGCGGTCAAGGGCACTAGTGAAAGCTTCATGAAGCTTTCCATCCCCCTCTGTGAACCTGAATGAAAAGAAATTTTGAGCCTTTAACAAGGTCTCTTCAGAAGAGCGGACAGACCACCGCCTCACTCTTTCCTCCCACTGATCCAGACTGCCCCTCCACGCGGCCTCAGAGGCCATCATCTTCCCGTCACAGCGTCTCAATCCGGCTTCCTCAAGCTTTTTCACTACTTTTTCTGTAAACAGCTTGAAATACTCCTCGGACTCCTTTCCTTCCTTTTCATAAACAAGGAAATGATCCTGGTCGGTCAGCATGAACTGTTCTTTCCTTCCCACAGAGCCCATTACATAAAAGGCAAAGCTGCATGGCTTGGTCCTTCCCTCATCATTCAACTCGTCTTCTGCTTCTTTCAGCACTCTTCGATACAAGCGATCTAAGAGCCCCGACATAAAATCAAGTATATGAAAGACAGGGGCATGCGCTTTCCATAAATGATGAAAGACCGATTCGATCGTGGGCTTTATTTTATCGAGGGGGAAACCTTGATCTTCAATCTTATGAGTGCTCGTCAACGCACCGGTATGATTCGCCTTCATCACATCGTACAGGGTGACGATCCCCACCAGCTTGTCTTTCTTTATTACAGGAAGATGCTTTATTGAATGGTCCAGCATCGCAGCCAGTGCTTCGTACAGGTATGCATCCTGACCGATCACAACAGGATCCGATGTCATCCCTTCCTTCACCCCACTGGTCAGGGGAATGTTCCCTGCGATGTATCGGGAGACGATATCCCGTTCAGTAAGGATGCCCGCAATCCTTTTATTTTCAAGCACCACAACCGAACTCACCCGATATGCACCCATGATATGCGCCGCTTCCTTAAGCGAGGCTCCGCTGTCTACAGTGATCACGTTATCAATCATGATATCTTTCACTCTTTTTAAAATGGTGGAGCGTTCTTGAAGGCCATAGGATGCGCCAACCTGCTTCGATAGAGAGTAATAGATATCCTGGAGCCGCTTAGACGTTTCATTCAATAAAAAGCGCTTCAGGTGCGGATCTTCCCAGTAGCCTTTCAAGCTGCTGTATGGGACGAGGCAAAGCAGGCTGTCTTCTTTTGCTTTGACCTCAACGGATGCATAGACGCCTTCATCCACTTCTTCTTTTTCCATAAAAGAGTAGAGCGAGGAAAGTCCGACGATTCCTCCTGCTGAAATGACTTCCAGCACTTCTTCCTTTCCATCCATTTCTTTCGGGACGTTCACCTCTACTTCTCCATCAATGACAAGGTAGAGGCCGCTGCGATTTTCATAGCTTTTCAGAAGCGTCTGGCCCTTGCCAGCGGCCGTTTTTTTACAACGGTAAAAAAGGGAAAGAGCTGTACTACGCTCCATCCCCTTAAAGAAGGGATGAAGCAGTACAGCTTCTTGAAAAGTATGATCAGGATTTGAAGTTGACATCATCGTCCACCCAAATATCCCCGTTTTTGAATGTCATTTGCTCCGGATAACGAAGATCCGTCACTTCATCCTGAAGCTTTTGGTCTGGCGCCTTCGTCATTAGCGATACAATGATATTCGCAAGGAATCCGGCTGTAGCTCCGAATACACCCGCTCCTGTATCGATGATGCCGAATACGTTGACTCCTGCCCTTGCCATGAAAATATACGTGAGCGTAACGCCTAATCCGACAAGCAGCCCTGCAATAACCCCTTGTGCGTTCGAACGTTTCCACCAAACCCCAAGGATGAGAGCCGGGAAGAAAGTTCCGGACGCGAGCGCAAAGGCCCACGCAACGATCTGGGTAATAACACCCGGAGGATTCAGCGCCACTAATCCGGCAGCAAGCGTTGCAAGTACAATCGTCCAGCGGGCTACAGCGAGACGATTCTTCTCCGTCGCATTCGGTCTGAATACACGGTAATAAATATCATGAGCGAATGAAGACGAAATCGCGATCATCAATCCGCCGGCAGTCGATAATGCCGCTGCCATCGCACCCGCTGCAACAAGTCCGATGACGAATACGCCAAGATTTGCGATTTCAGGCGTCGCCATGACGACGATATCATTCGAAATGACGATTTCTTTCCATTGCAAAATGCCGTCAGCATTCGTATCCGCTACCTGAAGTTTTCCTGTATCCACCCAGGAAGCCGTCCAGGCCGGCAGTTCACTAATTTTACTGCCTGCAACCTTCGTCATTAGGATAAAGCGCGAGAAGGCTGCATAAGCAGGTGCCGATAGATAAAGCAGTCCGATGAAAAGAAGTGCCCATGCCCCGGACCAGCGAGCCGCCTTCATCGTGGATACCGTATAGAAACGGACGATGACGTGCGGAAGACCCGCCGTACCGGCCATCAATGTAAACATAAGCGCCAGGAACTGCCACTTCGTCCCGTTCGTAAACGGGGCAAAATACTCTGAGACTCCCAGTTCCCGATCAAGCTCCCCGATCTTCCCGACCAGTTCACCGTATGAAATCCATGGAGCCGGATTCCCCGTAATCTGAAGAGACATGAAAATGATCGGAATCAAATAAGCAATAATCAGGACGATATACTGTGCAACCTGAGTCCACGTAATCCCCTTCATACCGCCGAAGGCAGAATAAAAGGCGATAAGCACGACCCCGATCAGCGTTCCGACTTTGGCGTCGATTTCAAATAGGCGTCCGATAACGACTCCCGAACCGGAAAGCTGCCCAATCGAATAGGTGAAACTGATGATGATTGTACAAAGTGCGGCAATGACGCGAGCCGTATGACTGTTGTAGCGGTCCCCGATAAATTCTGGAACCGTATATCGCCCATATTTACGAAGCTGCGGTGCCAGCAGGAATGTCAGTAATAAGTAACCGCCTGTCCACCCCATTATGTAAGCTAGTCCATCATAACCAAGGATCATGACCGTACCGGCAAGCCCGATGAATGAAGCTGCACTCATCCAGTCGGCTCCGATGGCCATCCCGTTGAAGACCGGTGGCACACCGCGTCCGGCAACGTAGAAATCCGATGTCGCTTTCGCTTTGTTATAAACTGCTATCCCGATATATAATGCAAACGTTGCAAGAATAATAGCCGTTGACACAATAAACTGTACATCCATTAACCGATTTCCCCCTTCTGTCTGCTATTTCTTTTTTTAAATAAGCAATCACGGAGTAAGCCGTTTCTGCGAACGAATTGGCAGGACCTTCATGCTTCCGCTATCAATTAATCGTTTAACAGAGCCTATCTTTAAAAATAGATTCTATAAAGTTCTCATTCATATTAATGATCAAGCGTCTTCCCATAACTCACTTGCTCATTCTTGCTTTCATCAATCCCATATTTCCGATCGATGCGGTCAGATACGACGGCATTCACATAAAGCAGGATGATAAAAATCAGGATCGATCCTTGAGCCCCCATGAAATAGTGGAATGGAAACCCATTGATCGTAAACGAAGATAAGCTTTCAGCAAAGAACACCATGACAAATGAGCTGATGAACCAAATGACAAGGTATAGGGCCATAAAACGATTTTTCTCTTTGAAATACTGATCCGCTTTAGCACGGTCAATTTTCTTCATAAATATCCCCCTTTTTTATCAAGGCTCTTTTCGCAAACGTTGTAGCTTTACACACTCGGTTCAAACCAATTTTTTTAAAAATCGAATTCGAAAAGAGCACGTGTCCACACTAAGTTAAGAATTCTATTTGACCTACGAAAAATCAGACATCTATAAAATCTGATTTATCTAAGACTGAAGATAAACTTCACTGTTTCAAAAAACGGCATTGGGACAAGTGCGATCTGAACAATAAAATAAACAAACATGGATAAGAACGGCAATACTAAAAAAACGGCCCTCTTTTTCTTTACTGCGAAAACGATGCTGGCCCCTGTGATCAGGAGCAACACGATGAAATAAAGCAATCTTTCACCTCCCATTGTGTAAACGCTGCCATAAATAAATATTAAATTTTCTGAAATTTTATTCGTGACCTCATTATCATTTATGTGGAAAAGCTTTTTCAATAAAGAACTTCCGACAAGGACTCCTAAATTAGGATAAAAAATTCTTCAACTATTTTATAAATATAAGAATTTTAATAAAGGTTTTACGTTATATTGTTAAACGCCTGGTTAGAATATTCTACTGACATAATGTAGGTATGTCGATTTTAGTCGAAACTTTTTTTAGTTATCGCTTTTAATCACCGCTTATGATTTCTGTGCAAGACTTCGCTTTCCGCGGGTGACCAATGAGCCTCCTCGTCGCTGCGCTCCTGCGGGGTCTCACTTAGTCACATCTCCTGCAGGAGTCTTCGTCTTGCACTCCAATCAACCGCTCGAACCGATAACATACTACGGTTGTATCTGTTGTTTTGTAATCATCTTCACTTACTCGAGAATCTTTTTTAGAAAAAACTTAAACGCAAAAAAACTGACCAGCATCTGCCGGTCAGTCCGTTTATTATTCTTGTTCTTCTTTACTTGTATCAGCGTTTGATTCAGCATCTTGATCTTCTGCATCTGCATTAGACTCTGCGTCATTTTGCTCTGCGTCAGATGGGTTCGCGTTCTGCTTTTCTTCAGCCGCTCCACCTTCAGCATTTTCTTCTGCTGCTGCATCTTCTTTCGCTGCATCCTCTTGTGCCGCTTCTGGCTGATCGCCGGAAACCTTCTGCTCATCAAGCTTTGCTTCTTGAAGAGTGGCAAGAGATTTATTGAAATAGTTGATTGGATTGACTGCTACATTGTCTTTGCGGATTTCAAAGTGTACGTGTACACCTGCATCTTCATTGAATAAAGATTTTCCAGCTTTTGCAATTGCTTGACCTTGATCCACGACATCCCCGACAGCTACTTCAAAATCTTTGACTGATTGGTAACGAGTGACAATACCCTTACTGTGTTCGATTTCGATTGTGTTGCCCAGTAATGAATCTTCCTGAACCTTTGTGACTGTTCCACTCATGGCAGCAAGTACGTCGAATTCTTTTCCATCCTTCGAGATATCGATCCCTTGGTTTGGATAGTACATGTTGCCATACACGACTAAAGCGGCTTCCTGTTCTTCGGCAGAAGCTTCAGCATCGTA
This sequence comes from Rossellomorea sp. ABR4_012, assembly GCF_056159545.1. Taxonomy (NCBI): domain Bacteria; kingdom Bacillati; phylum Bacillota; class Bacilli; order Caryophanales; family Bacillaceae; genus Rossellomorea; species Rossellomorea sp. ABR4_012. The sequence continues at coordinate 585,769 of NZ_JBSWVK010000001.1, read as the reverse complement.
GAAGTTTTTTTCGATGACTGTGTCTTCCGGACTTGAAACAGGCATTACGAAGTTTTCCAGTGAACGGTTGACTTCTTCAGCAGGCTGATTGAACTCGTTATCAGTAGGAACATCATAGCTGTAATCCTCGGCATTTTCGTTCGCATCATTTCCTGCTTGGTACCACAGAATTCCTGTGATAATGATTGCTGCACTTGCTAGATAGATTGCTGGGTATGCCCAACGTCTTTTCAAAAATTTTGGAGAAGTGTATTTCTTTTCTTCCTCTCTCATTTTCATCACCTCAGCAATCATTCTGAACAGAATTCTGAAAATATATACACAAGTCCAAAAAAATTTTTTAATTCTTATCTTTCGACAAACCCTAATGAAATATGTATGGAATCAGAAACTTTTTTCTCAAATCTTCATAGAACTGCAATATTTATAGGGTGGCTGTACCTTTTCACATGATACAATGAGTAAGTATTTTTATAATTTACATGAATTGAAAGGACGATAGACTGTGAAAACATTGCTTAAATACGCTCTTACAGCTGCGCCTTTTCTATATATGATACTGATCTGGATTCTGTCCAGCAACCCGGATGATGCGGTCATCCGTTTTCCTGATAACGATTGGGACCGGTTGATAAAAGAGTCCCTCCATTTAATTGAGTTTGCGATTCTTTATGGGTTGTTTGTGCTGGCACTGCTTGCAAACGGGATGCTTCGCTACTCATTCAATTTCACTGTGGCGTTGATCGCGATCTTTTATGGATTCGTCGATGAAATCCATCAATCGTTCGTTCCGTACCGTTCGGCTACGATGATTGATGCAGCGAAGGATTTGATCGGGGTGACGATTCTGTTCTGGGTTGTGAACCGGACGTATTTCAGGAGTACAGGTCATGTGGTGACGAGATATATGAAGAGGATTGAAGGGTATTTTACCGCATAAAAAAAGATGGATTTCCCGCAAGTTTGGGGAATCCATCTTTTTCTTTGGGTTGGATTTGGGGCGTGTACCAGGTACAAATTTGGCTATTTGTGCCTGGTACAATTCCGGCTTTTGGTGCCTGGCTCAGTATCACTGTTAGGTGCCTGGTACAAACCGGGCTAGTTGTGCCAGGCACAAAACCATCGATCTGTGCCTGGCTCAAAACTGCCAATCTGTGCCTGGCACCAGAGGATCAGAACAATCCCTCGACTAGATCCTATCGCTGCGCCGTCACCTTCTGCAGCAGCTTATCTGAAGTCGTGATTTCCACTCCTTTATAATAGTGGGTCACGATCTCTTTATAATCCTTGCCTTCCTTCGCCATCCCATTGGCACCATACTGGCTCATGCCGACTCCATGGCCGTAGCCTTTTGTCGAGATGACGATATGGTTGTCTTTCAGGTACCAGGAGAAGTCAGAAGACTTCAGTCCGAGCATATCTCTTATTTGACGGCCAGTGAATGACTTGCCGTTTATATCGACATTTGCTACTCGTTTTCCTTCCGTCCGGGAAGTGATCGTGCCGACAGAGCCGTCCTTCGATAATTTCACACCCAGTTTTTGCTCAAATTCCGTTATCGGGATGATTTTTTGATCCGTGAACTTCGGTGAGTTCTCATCCCATGGGCTTTTCACACTCCGAAGATATGGAATTTCATTTTGCCAGTAGGCTTCTGAGTTTTCCGTGTATCCGTTGCTCGTCGAGAAGAACGCAGCTGTGATCGGTTTGCCTTCGAATGTCAGGACCTGCCCCTTAGTCTCCAGGACCGCTTCCGAGATCTTTTCGAGCTTCCATTCAGCGTCTGCTCCCCAAAGGCCAGCGAGCTCCGATGGATTCTTGAATACTTGGTGGTCAATCGTATCGGTGACATCCGCTCCCTTTGGAAGGGATGGGTCTTCCGTCATCATTTTGTTCACAATGAATGTCCTTGCCGCGAGCGCCTGTGCCTTCAACGCTTCTTTTTCAAAATCTGCAGGCATTTCACCAGCCAGTACCCCTACTACGTACTGCTCTAATGGCAGCTTCTCGATCACTTCCTTGCCTGACCGGTAGACAGCCACCTCGACTGAATCCGCGAGCTCCTCGATTCCGGGAGCGCCCTCCAGTTTCTCATTTAAGTTGGTTTGTTCTTTGTCCGATGAAAATGGGAGCACAAGCAGAGTGGGTACGATAAAGATGATGCAAATGAAGATTGAGAAGACGATCAGTACTGGTTTTAAATGCGTCATGTTCGCTGCCTCCAATGAAAGATTAAATAGGAGAGTGCCTGCGCACACTACTCCATTCCTTTTCATATGTATGGTAGTGGACAAGCTTTTATGATTGAAATTTGTTTAAAGATTGCTTTGTTTTTATGGACACCACAGTCAGTTTGCGTTGCGGATGGAGAGTTGAAAATAAAAGGATGAAAGTTGATCGTAAAACGTGAAAAGTTGAAAATAAAACGGTCAAAGTTGATCGATAAACCGGTAAAGTTGAAAATATCCATTCTTATGTATCCCTTAAATCGTGCTTTAGGCCAGGACCAAGCGCCTCCCAGACGATTATTTTTCAAAAACCAGGATCTTTTTTTCAAAAAACACGTTTTTTTATCAAAAAAAGCTTTTTATTTTTCAAAAATTAGCATTATTTTTCCAAAACAACCTCTGCCTACACTCATTATTGCACCCCAAACCCTAAAATCATACGGTCACAGATCCTCAACAAACACCAAGAACAGTTTTATTATCAAAAAAGAACCTTTTATTATCAAAAACACAAATATATTATCAAAACCCAGTAACTTATTATCAAAAATCCGATTATATTATCAAAACCCTTATACACCGCATTTCCGACCTAACATCCAGGCTGCCGCCTGCTTATACTCGGCCTCAGCACCTGTACCAGCCACTCTACCCGTCGTTCCGCCGCCAAAACTCAAGCTGGAACCAACTCCACAATCCCAGGCCACACAAAACAAAAAAAGGCAAGCTCCCCAATAAAGAAAGCTTACCATTTTTAAACCTATATGTTATGCGTCTTTCAGCATGCTTTGTTCTGAAGCAGCTGCATCTGTTTCTTCGATTTCCTTGACGCGCTCGATGTCTGCACCGATGCCCGCAAGTTTCTGGTGGAAGTTTACATAGCCGCGATCCAGGTGCTTCAGTTCGGTTACGCGTGTGTAGCCGTCAGCTACAAGACCAGCGATAGATAAAGCTGCTGCTGCTCGAAGATCTGTGGCAGCTACTTCTGCTCCTTGAAGCGCAGTTGGTCCCTGCATGATCACAGAACGGCCTTCAATCTTGATGTCTGCTCCCATGCGGCGGAATTCTTCCACGTGCATGAAACGGTTTTCGAAGACTGTCTCTGTGAGTACACTTGTACCCTCCGCTGCAAGAAGAAGAGCCATCATTTGAGACTGCATATCCGTTGGGAAACCAGGATGAGGCATTGTTTTGATATCGACAGATTTCAGTTTATCTGGACCGATGACACGCAGACCTTCTCCTTCGTCAATGATGGTTACGCCCATTTCTTCCATTTTTGCAACTAAAGATGATAAATGTTCAGGAATCGCACCTTTTACAAGGACATTCCCTTTTGTGATGGCCGCAGCCACCATGAATGTTCCCGCTTCGACACGGTCAGGAATGATGCTATGTTCGACACCGTAAAGGCGTTCAACACCCTCGATGCGGATCGTTCCAGTTCCTGCGCCTACTACGTTTCCACCCATTTTATTGATAAAGTTTGCTAAGTCGACGATTTCAGGTTCTTTTGCAACGTTCTCAAGGATTGTCGTCCCGTCAGCCAGGGCTGCTGCCATCATGATGTTCTCAGTGGCACCCACGCTTGGGAAGTCCAGATAGACCTTTGCACCTTTCAATCTTCCGTCGACTTCTGCTTCGATGAATCCGTTACCGACCTTTACTTTGGCTCCCATTGCTTCGAAGCCTTTCAAGTGCTGGTCAATTGGTCTTGAACCGATGGCACATCCGCCTGGCAGTGCCACACGTGCTTTCCCGGTACGCCCTAGAAGAGATCCCATTACAAGAACGGATGCACGCATCTTACGAACATATTCGAATGGGGCTTCTACAAATAACTCCCTTGATGCATTAACGACAACTTCATCATTATGGAACTCAACATCTGTATTTAAATGACGTAATACTTGATTAATCGTATATACATCGGAGAGTGGTGGTACATTTGTAATTTTGCTTTTTCCTTCACTAGCTAATAATGTAGCAGCGAGAACAGGTAAAACGGCATTCTTTGCTCCTTCAACTTGCACAGTACCGCTTAAACGCTGACCGCCGCGGACGATAATTTTTTCCAAGAGTATTCCCCTCCGCGTCCAATTTCTCTATATTAATATTCAATCGTCAGGATGGGTGTGCCAAGAACAAAGGTTGTCTTGGTGCCCATTCCACTTTTCCGTAGACCCAGTTGTATATTCATTTCGCTATTTTTTGTTGGTATTGACCGTGACATTTGCTTCGAGTAGGCGGAAACGGAATGAAAGTCTTCTTCTTTCAGTGATTCCGTTTCGGTTGCGTCAAGAATCGACATCACTTCGACAGCCTGATTCGACAAAACTTTCTCAAGCGTATCATTGAATTCGCCTTTTATACAAGAGAAAATCAAAGGTTTAGTAGTAAAAATGATTTCCATGTTTGGGATATAATGTCTCTTGAGATATCGTGATGTTTTTTCTCCCAATGATTCCTGATTTCCTCGGATCTCATACATAATGTACGAAATCGAATGCTCACTTCCTGGGGTATGTTGAAGTTTAATTGTTTCTTCCCCGTGAGAAGTCTTGCGAGTCCCCACAACAATTATTTCTTCGCCCTTATCTTCTGTGACCCATTCAAAATCAGAAAAAGTTTCTTGCATATTCTTACTATATTGGGCAAATCCTTTATTCGTGAAGCTTTTTACGTTTTCTCTTGCATATAGAGACCATTCAGTTACTTCACCGTTCGTTTGAGAGATAGCGTGATCAAGCTTTTCGATGTCTAATAATTGATTGGCTTCGATAGTGTTCTTCCCATTTATGATAGGCAGGAAACCTAATCCAACAAAAAATATTAACAAAATGTAAAAATACCGTCCCATTTTACATTCCTCCCCTTAGGTAAAAGTCTTTCCTATACGGGAGAGAACATACTTCGAAAATGTCGTCATCTTTTTACAATTTTTTGTTTGGGCACTATCTGTATGCAATTGAAGTTGATCTGCATCGTGTGAAGAATTTACAGATGATTTTGCGTGAGAAGAGGTTTGAACCTTTTTCACAATATGACGCAGAGAGCATTATTATGTCAGAGGAGAAAACGATGTTCTTTACACCTCCGGCTCATCTCTACCGGCCATCTATGAAAACGGATTCAACTTGAAACTTTTTCACAAACATGCAAATACAAAATTAATCTTACTCAAAACATGCCTGAAAGAAAACATGCAGGAAGTCCTATTTTTTGTAAAAGAATTGTATTGATTTTTTAATCTGTTATGCTCTATCCTATCTTTCTCCTTAAACACAGGTCTTGATCGGCTTTATACTGCGAAAAAAGCCTTATTGAAAGAACGCTGGCAGCTGCTGTGACCACAGATAATAATCCAGCAGGAATCGGCTGACGGCTGACCCGATCGCGATTGTCAGCAGGATGAATAAAAGCCTGCCTTGAGCGACACGATTCTTTTTCAGTAATTTATCAAGCTGAATTGCCTGCAGCGACCAGAATGTTACCGCGAACACAAATAAATGCACGAGCATACTGATCAATGCCTGTTGGCTGAAGCTGTCCACCATACTGTTTCTCTCCAATCAATAAAAATTCCACGCACATAGCCCATTTTATCATACACACGCCGATACGGGATAATGAAATTGTAGCAAATGACGGAATTTTTTCATTCCCCTGTCCACCGCCCGGATTTCTTCAAAAATTCCGAGTATCTACTTATTATATGTGTGCTTGAAAATAAGTATGTCCTTTAACGCATCAGCGCACGCTGGGACGGGCTTTTAGCGCTGTGAAGCGGTACGGGACGGGCTTTCAGCACTGTAAAGCGGTACGGGACGGGCTTTCAGCGCTTTAAAGCACGCTGGGACGGGCCTTCATTCTCATAAAACTCATGCCCTAAATCAAAAAATACCCTCTCCAACCAGGAGAGGGTGTTTTCTTTATTAGAAGTTACGTTCGGAAACGTTAATTCTGTTCATGGCACGCTTAAGGGCAAGTTCGGCACGACGGAAGTCGACGTCATCCTGCTGTGCCTGCATGCGGCTTTCAGCACGGCCTTTTGCTTCTTTCGCGCGTTGTACATCGATAGCTTCTGCTGTTTCAGCAGTCTGTGCTAGAATTGTCACTTGTTCAGGACGTACTTCTAAGAATCCGCCACTGACAGCTACAAGCTCAGTGTTACCGCCTTTATTCAGGCGTACCGCACCGATTTGTAGTGGAGCAACCATCGGAATGTGTCCAGGTAAGATCCCAAGCTCACCGCTTTGAGCTTTCGTGCTCACCATTTCCACTTCTGAATCGTACACTGGGCCATCGGGAGTGACAATATTGACTTTTAATGTCTTCATTTTCTTCCCTCCTGGTCCCTAATTATACCTCTACGCCCATTTCTTTAGCTGCAGCCAATACGTCCTCGATCGGACCTACTAGACGGAATGCATCTTCTGGAATGTGGTCGTATTTACCGTCAAGAATATCTTTGAATCCTTTTACAGTGTCCTTCACTTGTACGTAAGAACCTTTTTGGCCTGTGAACTGTTCTGCAACGTGGAAGTTTTGAGATAAGAAGAATTGTACACGGCGAGCGCGTGCCACTGTCAGCTTATCATCATCAGAAAGCTCATCCATACCAAGGATGGCAATGATATCTTGTAATTCTCTATAGCGCTGTAATGTTTGTTGAACATTACGTGCAATTGTGTAGTGCTCTTCTCCAACAATTTCAGGAGAAAGTGCACGGGAAGTTGAAGCCAATGGATCCACCGCAGGGTAGATACCCATCTCAGAAAGCTTACGCTCAAGGTTCGTTGTTGCATCCAAGTGAGCGAAAGTTGTTGCAGGAGCCGGATCCGTGTAGTCATCGGCAGGTACATAGATCGCTTGGATCGATGTAACGGAACCAACGTTCGTAGACGTGATACGCTCTTGCAGTTGACCCATTTCAGTAGCAAGTGTCGGCTGGTAACCAACGGCAGATGGCATACGGCCTAGTAGGGCAGAAACCTCTGAACCTGCTTGCGTGAATCGGAAGATATTATCGATGAACAGAAGTACGTCTTGACCTTGCTCATCACGGAAGTATTCAGCCATTGTAAGCCCCGTCAAGGCAACACGCATACGTGCACCAGGCGGCTCGTTCATCTGTCCGAATACCATCGCTGTTTTCTTGATAACGCCAGAGTCGCTCATCTCGTGGTAAAGGTCATTACCTTCACGCGTACGCTCTCCTACACCTGCGAATACCGAGATACCGCCGTGCTCTTGAGCGATGTTGTTGATAAGCTCCTGGATTAATACGGTTTTACCAACACCGGCACCACCGAATAGACCGATCTTACCACCCTTGATGTATGGAGCAAGTAAGTCTACTACTTTGATACCTGTTTCAAGAATTTCTACTTCTGTAGAAAGTTGATCGAATGTAGGTGCTTGTCTGTGAATCGGATCGCGACGGATACCTGCTGTAAGCGGCTCGTCTAAATCGATTGATTCACCAAGGACGTTAAATACACGACCTAACGTTACATCCCCTACTGGTACAGAGATTGGCGCTCCTGTATCTAGTACTTCGGCTCCACGTTGTAAACCGTCCGTAGAAGCCATCGCGATCGTACGTACAGAATCATCACCTAGGTGAAGGGCAACCTCTAATGTAAGTTCAGCTCTATCTGCAATTTGGACCTTTAATGAGTTGTAGATATCAGGAAGTTGGCCATTGGCGAACTTGACATCAACAACGGGACCCATTACTTGAAGAACGTGTCCTTTGTTCATCTCTTTCCCTCCTAACTAGCTTTTGACGACAAAACTATGGTTTTACCGGAATTAACCGGATACGTTTCTATTCCAGTGCAGCTGCTCCGCCGACGATCTCCGTAATTTCTTGGGTAATCGCAGCCTGACGTGCACGGTTATATGAAAGTGTAAGGTTATTAATGATGTCTTTTGCGTTATCGGTTGCATTCTTCATTGCTGTCATACGAGCTGCGTGTTCACTCGCTTTACCATCAAGTAAAGCTCCGTAAATCAAGCTCTCGGCGTATTGAGGAAGCAACACTTCAAGAATTTCTTCAGCATTCGGTTCAAACTCATATGAAGTCAGACTGCTGGAAGAAGCTTCAGATTCAAGGTTTGTCAAAGGCAGAACCTTTTTCTCTGTTACATCTTGTTGAATCGCACTCACGTAGTGGTTGTAGTACATGTACAGCTCATCATAAGCACCATCAGAGAACATGCTCACTGCTTTGTTGGCAATCTCCTTGATATCTGCAAAGTTAGGCTGATCCGGTAAACCTACAATACCTTCTACGACGTTATAGCCGCGCTTTTGGAAAAAGTCTTTTCCGACACGACCAAGTGCAATAATCGCAAATTCGTCTTCTGAGCTGTGACGCTCTTTAATCGCATTACTTACAGCACGAATGACACTGCTGTTATAAGCCCCCGCCAAACCGCGGTCAGACGTAATGACCAAGTAGCCGGTTTTCTTTACGGGGCGGGAGACTAGCATCGGATGTGTTGCATCAGTGCTGCCCAGGGAAATAGATGCGACTACTTCTTGAATTTTTTCCATGTAAGGAACGAAGGACTTAGCGTTCGTTTCCGCACGGTTCAATTTCGCAGCAGATACCATTTCCATTGCTTTCGTAATTTGACTTGTTTTCTTCGTAGACGTAATACGAGTTTTAATGTCGCGTAACGATGCCACTGGTTCTCACCACCCTTTTAAAATGTTAGCCATCAGATTGAACGATCATGGTCATCACTTATTGAAGCCGGTGTCCTTTTTTAAAAGAAACACCGACCTATAAGCGATTACTCAGACTTAGCAAATGTCTTCTTGAATTCTGTGATCGCTGCAACCATTGCAGCGTCTTCAGGAAGACCTTTTGTCGTACGGATATGATCTAACAGTTCAGTGTGGTTGTGATCTAACCAGCTTAGGAATTCACCTTCGAAACGGCGAACGTCCGTTACCGGAATATCATCTAAATGACCTTTAGTCAATGCATAAAGGATCATAACTTGTTTTTCGACTTTAAGTGGTTTGTTAAGATCCTGTTTCAGTACTTCTACTGTACGAGCACCGCGGTTCAGTTTCGCCTGCGTTGCTGCATCAAGATCTGATCCGAACTGAGCGAATGCTTCAAGCTCACGGTAAGCGGCTAAGTCAAGACGCAGTGTACCAGATACCTTTTTCATCGCTTTGATTTGTGCGGATCCACCAACACGGGATACGGATAAACCTGCGTTGATCGCCGGACGAACACCGGAGAAGAACAGGTCAGATTGTAAGAAGATCTGTCCGTCAGTGATGGAGATAACGTTTGTCGGGATATAAGCAGAGATATCTCCTGCTTGTGTCTCAACGAATGGCAGTGCCGTGATGGAACCGCCGCCTTTTGCATCGCTTAATTTCGCTGCACGCTCAAGTAAACGGGAGTGCAAGTAGAATACGTCACCAGGGAATGCTTCACGGCCTGGAGGACGGCGTAGTAATAGGGAAAGCTCACGGTAAGCAGAAGCCTGCTTGGAAAGATCATCATACACAACAAGAACGTGCTTGCCGTTATGCATGAAGTCTTCACCCATTGTGATACCGGCATAAGGTGCCAAGAATAGCATTGGAGCCGGTGAAGCAGCGGATGCGGTTACAACGATTGTGTAATCAAGAGCACCGTGCTTACGTAATGTTTCTACTGCGTTACGTACAGTAGATTCTTTTTGACCGATCGCAACATAGATACAGATCATGTCTTGGTCTTTTTGATTTAAGATAGAGTCGATCGCAACAGATGTTTTACCTGTTTGACGGTCTCCGATGATTAATTCACGTTGACCACGACCGATCGGTACTAAAGCGTCAATCGCTTTGATACCAGTTTGAAGCGGCTCGTGTACGGATTTACGATCCATAACACCAGGTGCTCCACTTTCAATTGGACGAGTCTTAGTTGTAGCAATTGGGCCTAAACCGTCGACTGGTTGTCCAAGTGAGTTTACTACACGACCTACCAGTTCTTCTCCTACTGGAACTTCCATGATACGTCCAGTACGACGAACCTCATCGCCTTCACGAATGTCAGTGTATGGTCCGAGAATGATGATACCAACGTTGTTTTCCTCTAAGTTTTGTGCCATACCCATGACACCGTTAGAAAATTCAACAAGCTCTCCAGCCATGACATTGTCGAGGCCATGAGCACGAGCGATACCGTCACCGATTTGGATAACTGTACCTACATCGCTTACTTTCATCTCAGACTGATAGTTTTCAATTTGCTTTTTTATCAGCGCGCTGATTTCTTCCGCCTTGATGCTCATGAATTTCACCCCTCATTTATACGAAAGTTAACGAACTAGTTCACGTTCAAGACGATTCAACTTCCCTGCAAGGCTTCCGTCAAAAATACGGTTGCCGATTTGGACCTTAAGTCCGCCAAGTAAGTTCTCGTCTGTCACATTCTCAATTCTTAATGATTGTTTGCCTACTTTTTTGGCAAATGATGCGGAAACGGCTTCTCTCTCATCTTCTGTTAATGGACGTACTGAATAGACCATTGCTTCTGCGATTCCTCTTTCTGCATTCGAAAGTTCGATGAACTCATTTGCAACACCTTCCACCTGATTGATACGATGACGATCAGTCAGAAGTAAAAGGGTATTCAGAACTGCTGCAGAAGCGGATGAGAATGCTTCCTTTATAAGTCCCTTCTTTTTATCCAAAGAAAGCTTTGGATTGCTGAGAAGGATGTTAAGTTCTTTGTTTTGTGTAAAAACAGATTTCACTACGCGAAGCTCTTGTTCAATCGCTTCTAATTGGTTCTGTTCTTTGGCAATTTCGAAAAGAGCTAACGCATAGCGTTTTGCGACTGTAGAGTTGCTCATCGCTCTTCTCCTGCCTCTTTAATGTAGTCATTGATTAATTTCTGTTGATCTGCTGCTGAAAGTTCCTTCTCGATCACTTTAGAAGCGATCATCACGGATAATGAAGCAACTTGCTCACGCAGAGCAGTCATTGCCTGCTCTTTCTGAGTTTCGATTTCACGTTTAGCAGATTCTTTCAGGCGCTCACCTTCTTGACGAGCGGCAAGAATGATCTCTTCACGCTGCAAATCGCCCTGCTTCTTAGAGTTTTCAATCAGCGTTTGCGCTTCTTGACGAGCCTCTTTAAGAAGCTGACGTTGTTCTTCTAAGTGCTTGCTTGCTTCAGCACGGCTCTGTTCAGCCGCTTCGATTTCGCCTGCAATATGATTCTCACGCTCCTGCATGATGCCCATCAAAGGACCCCAAGCAAACTTCTTTAAAAGCGCAAGTAAAATCAAAAACATGACAAGCTGGAAAAGGATATCTCCACCGTTGAAGCCGCCACCAGCTCCAAGGACAAATGCGTTTGTTAGCACGCGATTTCACTCCCTTCAAGAGTCAATACTTTCTTTTGAAAAGCATGTAATCTAACGGCAAGTTCTTGCCTGGACATTCAAGATCAGTCGTCCATTAGACATGGACATAAAAGGAATGGCGAAGGTTCTTTTGGAAGGACTTCGCCATTTTGAACTCAAGACTTGCTATTATTGACCCATTACGATGAATGCGATAACTACCGCGATGATAGGAATCGCCTCTACTAGTGCAACCCCGATGAACATTGTTGTTTGAAGCATACCACGTGCTTCCGGTTGGCGAGCCATACCTTCAACTGTACGAGATACAATAAGACCGTTACCAATACCTGCACCAAGTGCTGCTAAACCAATTGCTATTGCTGCTGCTAAAAGACCCATTCTAAATTTCCTCCTTTAAATGTATGAAAAATGTTAGTAGTTTTGTTCAATTTTGAACAGGGTATATATTAATGGTCGTGGCTGACTTTATGAGCCATATAAACCATCGTTAACATAACGAAAATAAATGATTGGATCGCGCCGACAAAGATTGAGAAACCTTGCCAAACGATCGTCGGGATGATTGCTCCCAGTAGTCCGGCTGCCCCGGCGTGCGCCAAGCTTCCCACCAGTAATGCAAGCAGGATTTCCCCGGCATAGATGTTACCGTAAAGACGAAGACCAAGTGTCAGTGTGTTGGCAAGCTCTTCAATAATCTTCAGCGGGAATAAGAACGACATAGGTCTGAAGAAATCTTTACCGTATTCACCGAAGCCTTTCATCTTGATACCATAGTAATGCGTTAACGCGACAACCATGACTGCCAGTGTCATCGTGATAACAGGATCCGCTGTTGGTGATTTCCACCATAGCTCGTGGTCAATGACTACCGAAAACGGAAGCCCAAGCATGTTTGAAACAAAAATGTACATAAGCAAAGTAAGTCCAAGGATATGGAAACGACCACCTGTCTTCCAATCCATATTACTCTTCACAATGTTTTTGACGAAGTCCATGACCCACTCCATGAAGTTCTGCACTCCGGTTGGTTTCATGGCCAGTCTCCGAGTCGACAGAACGGCTATCAAGAAAACAACGGCACTCGCCACCGTGATCATCAATACGTTCGCCAGGTTAAATGTTAACCCCAAAAACTCGGCTGTAGGATTTTCATGATGCAATGAAATTCACCTCTCTTCCCCGCTAATTATGAGATTTAAGCTGCTGGGTAAAATAATCTATCATAATGACAACATAGATTGTCATTAATCCAAAAATGACGCTCAGGAGATGAAGATGTTCAGGATATTCCATTGCAATGATCCCTGCAAAGGCGGCCCCCGCCATCCGTGAAAAAGTCCCCAAAGACCGAACCTTCTGTCCAGCTGCGACTGCATCACCAAATCGTACGGTCCTCCTCATGATTAACCAGTGGCTAAACATACTGATACTTGTCCCCACAATAAGCCCAAGAAATATAGACTGATAGGAAGTAAAACCCCAACCGAGGACATATAAGGAAAGGAGGAAAAATATGTACTTACGATGCCTGTTAAACACTTGCTGAAGTTCTGGCATTTACATTAATCTCCCGAATTGAAATGTTGGACCGTTCGGAGCATGGTGTAGATTCCTGTTGAAAGCCCAAGGAGTAGTCCAATGATTAAGAAAAGTGGTGTGGTACCCCATATTCCATCAAGCCATCTTCCGCCGAAGATCCCGATTAAAATGGACCCAACTAGCTGGGAAAGAATAGCAGAATATAAGACCATCGCTTGATACGGGCGTCGGTTATCCTGACGCATTTGGCATCCCCACACATTTTATTTAGTGGAAAAACACAGTGATTGGTTAAATGAAAGAAAGCCGTTTTCACTAGTGTTCAAGCATTGTGAAAACCTTATCATTTTATACCCTTTGTAAGCATACAATAGGGGCATTTCCATGTCAATGCGTTCAAGTTAAAAAGTTCACAACCTCGCCACGTGTTCCCGAAACGTTCACATTTTCATCATAATTTGCAGAAAACTGGTGAATATTGCACTTTTCACTCAACATTCATCGCATAGAAAACCATTCACACAATCTTCATTATAAAGAAGTTCCTTTTTACTAGAAACCCTACAATATAATGTAAATATATCCAATTGGATTTAGAGGTTATAAAAAATATAAAAACCCGGATCATCCGAAGATAAGCCGGGTTCGTGTATCCCTTATTTTGTTCCAAACAAACGGTCACCAGCGTCCCCTAAACCAGGAACGATATAGCCTTTTTCGTTCAGCTTTTCATCAAGAGCCGCAATATAGATGTCTACATCCGGGTGCTCTGCCTGAATGGCTTCGACCCCTTCAGGACATGCCACTAAACACATGAACGTGATATTTTTCGCACCGCGTTTTTTCAACGAGTTGATTGCTTCAACTGCAGAACCGCCCGTCGCAAGCATCGGATCAACAAGAATGAATTCACGCTCTTCGACATCGCTCGGAAGCTTTACGTAGTATTCGATTGGTTTAAGAGTCTCAGGGTCACGGTATAACCCAACATGTCCAACTTTTGCTGCCGGAATCAATTTAAGGATCCCATCAACCATTCCAAGACCTGCACGTAAAATAGGAACAATCCCTAATTTTTTCCCTGTAAGTGTTTTTGCATTCGCTTTGCTTACCGGTGTGTCGACTTCGATGTCTTCAAGAGGCAATTCGCGGGTGATTTCAAATGCCATCAGCGTTGACACTTCATCAACTAGCTCGCGGAATTCCTTCGTACCTGTGTTTTTATCACGGATAAACGTTAACTTATGCTGGATTAATGGATGATCAAATACATATACTTTGCCCATTCGACTCTCTCCTTTTGATTTCGATTTTATGTAAAAATTGATAGATACTGTTTTACACCTTTGACTATTGTACATAAAAGAGGTTTTAAGAGCAATAAAAGTTGGGAGGTGTAATGAAATCGTTATTTTTTATAGTGAAATTTTGTATGGAGCCCACAAATGAAGATAGGATTCTTTATACCGCTTTTGATTTCCGTGGAAGACTTCGCTTTCCGCGGGCGGTTGGTGAGCCTCCTCGTCGCTGCGCTCCTGCGGGGTCTCACCTAACTCGCTTTTCCCGCAGGAGTCTTCGTCTTCCACTCCAATCAACCGCTGAAATCAACTGAATCATAGTATAGAATTTTAAATTGGAACTACTTTAACCAGCTTGTTCCATTTCCATCTATTTTTAGAATCTAACTAACCTGTCTGAGCAACCACAATCGTAATTATCTGCATCCCTATAAATCTATTTCCCTCATAAAAAAACCTCCCCAAAAGTTCAAGTCTTTCGAGGAGGTTTCTACTATTTATTATCTTTCTGGATATAAAGCAAATTTGCTTGTTAGGTCTGTTACACGTTTGCGGGCTTCTTCCAGCTTTGTTTGGTCTTCGTGATTTTTGAGGGTAAGGGCCATGATGGACGCGATTTCGTCCATTTCTTCTTTTTCAAAACCACGGGACGTGACGGCCGCTGTTCCGATACGGATACCGCTTGTGACGAATGGGCTTTCCGGATCGAATGGGATGGTGTTTTTATTGACGGTGATTCCGATCTCATCAAGGACTTTTTCTGCGATTTTACCAGTCAACCCAAGTGAACGAAGGTCGATCAGCAGAAGGTGGTTGTCGGAACCGCCAGATACGAGGTCGATGCCTTCTTTTCCTAAGCTCTCACCAAGACGGGCTGCGTTATCGATGATCGATTGAGCATAATCTTTAAAATTATCCTGCAGCGCTTCGCCGAATGATACAGCTTTCGCAGAAATGACATGCATCAAAGGTCCGCCTTGGAGTCCAGGGAAGATGGACTTGTCTATCTTCTTGCCGAACTCTTCTTTACAAAGGATCATCCCTCCGCGAGGACCGCGCAATGTTTTGTGAGTGGTTGTCGTCACGAAGTCTGCGTAAGGAACCGGGTTCTGATGAAGACCGGCAGCCACTAGACCTGCGATATGAGCCATATCCACCATTAGGTAAGCTCCCACTTCATCCGCGATTTCACGGAATTTTGCAAAGTCGATCTTTCTAGGATACGCACTTGCACCCGCTACAATCAATTTCGGCTTGTTCTCCAATGCTTTTTGACGAACATCTTCATAATTGATCAGGTGGCTTTCCTTGTCGACTCCGTATTCTACGAAGTTGTACTGGATTCCACTGAAGTTGACCGGACTTCCGTGCGTCAGGTGTCCTCCGTGTGAAAGGTTCATCCCAAGAACCGTGTCACCTTGCTCAAGGATTGTGAAGTAGACTGCCATATTGGCTTGCGCTCCTGAGTGAGGCTGCACGTTCACATGCTCCGCTCCGAATAACTTTTTCGCACGATCTCGCGCTAAGTTTTCCGCAACATCGACATGCTCGCACCCGCCATAATAGCGACGACCTGGGTACCCTTCTGCATACTTGTTCGTGAGGACCGAACCTTGTGCTTCCATAACGGCTTCACTGACAAAATTCTCAGATGCAATTAACTCGATTTTCGTACGTTGACGCTCTAATTCATCTTGAATCGCTGCATAAATTTCCGGATCTTGCTTGGCAATCTTACTCATACATATCCCCCTTTTATTCATCGGCCCATTCTAAGCTGCGCCATCTTGATTCATTCAATCTCATTCTATCATGATTATGGAGAACGCGAAATAATAACGTGTGGGTAAATTGGAATGTTCGTGTTTTAGGGGAAGCGTGAGAAAAAGTCAGCGGCTGATTTGGACACCTCGCACACAAGTAAAAGGCCCGTCCCTCGATGCGTTAAAGCATTGAAAGACGAGCCTCAGGTCTTACCCAGCCTTTATCTCATTCATAAACAGCCCGTACTCCGCCAATCAGCTTCGGCCGGGTTACAGCGAGCGTTACATGCGCCCCGCCAAGGCTCTTCTGAGACACTCTCACCGGCACCGCCACGTGCTTCAGCTGCATGCCGATGAACGTGTCACCGATATCGATCCCGGCATCCGCTTTGATGAACTCCACCATGACGGGATCTTCAAACGAGCGGTAAGCATGGGTCGCCATTGCTCCGCCAGCTGACCTTGCAGGCACGACGGTCACTTCATCAAGACGCAGCCGCTCAACCGTTTCACGTTCCAGCACGATCGCACGGTTCAAATGCTCACAGCATTGAAACGCAAGCGATACTCCGGCAGAATCCGCAAACTCTTTCAACTCACCATAGATCATCTCTGCAACATCAAATGTTCCGGCTGTCCCGATTCGTTCACCGATGACTTCAGAAGTCGAACATCCCACCACAAAAACCAGTCCTTTTTTCAACGAAACCTTTTCCTTGAATTCTGTTAATATGCTGCGAAGCTGTTCCTGCAATTGAGTGATTTCCATGAAACCCACTTCCTATTATTTGTCTTCGTATGCCGTGATTTTACCGATTCGGTTGGCGTGACGTCCGCCTTCGAATTCTGTTCCCAGCCATGTCTTTGCGATTTCGCGGGCCAGCCCAGGTCCGATGACGCGTTCGCCCATTGCAAGCATGTTACTGTCATTATGTTCACGTGTCGCTTTCGCACTGAATACATCGTGCACAAGCGCACAGCGAATGCCTTTTACCTTATTGGCGGAAATGCTCATGCCGATGCCGGTTCCGCAGATCAAAATGCCGCGGTCAAACTCGCCGCTCGCCACCTTCTCAGCAACAGGAACCGCATAATCCGGATAGTCGACTGAAGTACCACATTCACAACCAAAATCCTCATATTCAAGTCCCAGTTCTTCCATTAATGATTTGATTTCTTCACGAATATTAACCCCGCCGTGATCTGACGCAATTGCGATTTTCATCCATCGTCACTCCCCATTTTTGACTAGTGTTTGTTTCCTTTTATTTTGACATACCCATGTAAATAGATAAAGTTTTTCATCTTAGGAAAAAAGTCGTTATTACGACGGCCCCCCTCCCCTATCTTGAAGGCCCGTCCCTCGGTACTTTAACGCGGCACCGCACGCTGGGACGGGCCTTCAAAAAGTCCATCCAAAATGAAAAAATAGCATAGACTCGGAAGCCCATGCTATTCACAAATACGATTATAAATGAAAACGGGTGATCGTCCCCTTCAACGACTCAGCCTGTTTCTTCAGGTTCAACGCCAATTCTTCGACATTTTCCATGACGGCAGCCTGTTCACGCGTCGCTTCCGACACTTCCTCCGCTCCTGCAGAGGTTTCTTCTGCGATCGCCGCCACTTCCTGGGATTGCTGGGAAGTAAGCTGGATGCTTTCCATTTGTCTGTCGACAAGACCGGAGATTTTCTGAACCGAGTCTGCCACTTCATGAATCGTGTTTGTCATTGTTTCGATGACTACATTCGTTTCCGAACCTTTTTCTGCTTCCTTATTGGCAGTCGTCACCTGGTTTGTAATCTGCCCGACCACATTTCCGACTTCCGTCTGAATATTTTTGATCAGATCAGAAATCCCTTGAACCGCTTTTCCGCTTTCATCCGCAAGCTTACGCACTTCCTCCGCTACAACGGCAAATCCTTTCCCGTGCTCACCGGCGCGTGCCGCTTCAATCGAAGCATTCAGCGCAAGCAGGTTCGTCTGGTTGGCGATATCCCCAACCAATTGGATGATCTGCTCCACCTTTTTCGCGTTATCCTCCAACCGGCGGACAACCACAAGTGAATCTTCATTTCCTTTCGCGAGCGTCGTGATCCCTTCCACTAATGAATGAATGACCTCTTTGCTGCCCTGAAGCTCTGTGACCATGTTTTTAGACAGCTGCTCTGAAGATTTTGAGTGGTTCTGCACTTCTTGTGCTATTTGAATGACATCTTCAACCGATTCAGCTGTTGTCTGAATGGACATGGCTGAACTTTCAGCGCCGGCGGATATTTCACTGATCGTCCTTGAAATCGCATCCGCCTGCTGTGAAGCCACTTCAGACGCCTTTGATAAATCCACTACATTTGAATTTGTTTTTGTAAAATTCTCCTCGATGCTGGACACCATGTCCCGAAGGTTATGAAGCATGCGGTTGAATGCGAGTCCAAGCGCACGGATTTCATCATCGGACTTCGGCACTTCCACTTCAACCGCGATGTCACCCTCAGCAGCTTTTAAGGCAGCCTGCTCCAGACGTTGCAGCGGTTTTACAATAAAACCGGCCGCAAAAAATGCCAGCACCGCGGACCAGAAAACACCCATGCCTAACGTGACACTTGTAAATAAAAACTCATTCATGTCCGGTGCAAAATTCGGTTTGATAAAATAAATGAAAAATGCCGAGGTCGAATACGTGACCAATGCCAAAATCGTAATAAAGAATACCAATTTCTTTCTAAGACCGGACTTATACCTTCTCTCTTTCCCCATCCCTTTTCTCTCCTCAAAAAATCAATCTTTTTCTAGCTTGTTGATCAATTGCTCGATCAGCGAATCCAACTCTGAATATGTATGTCTATAGATGTCCACACTTCCTCCGAAGGGATCGGAAACGTCCATGTCTTCAGGATCCTCAAGCACATATTCCTTTAAAGTGAACACTTTATCGGAAGCTTCCGGATACTGATCCATGATCGCCCATTTATGATGAGCGGTCATCGTAAACACATAGTCCGCCCAGTCGATGTCCTTTTTTCGGAGCGTGCTGGATTGGTGCTCATGTTTTATATCGTTCTCTTTCAGAACTTCTTTAGCCTGAAATGAAGCATCACTTCCATCCATTGCAAAAACACCGGATGATTTCACCTCAAACCGCTCGGCCCCTCTATGTCTCAATACCGCCTCCGCCATCGGACTGCGGCACGTATTTCCCGTGCAAACAAACAAGATCTTCATCATCTCATCCTCCTTTTAACCTATTATAAAATAATTTCCAATTCCTAAATAGGACATTCACAAAGAATACAAAAAGAAAAGCGGAAGGGCTTTGGTCAGAGGCGGGTGGCATAAGACGAACAGGCCATGAAGGCGCTTTTTGCCTTCTTGTTCGGTTTGGCTAATGATATGTGCCTCTAAGCCCTGGAGCTGAACAAAAAGAAAAGTGTCACTTCTGGAGCTGACCGTTCCTTTTCACTCCAGGCACTTGCTTTCCTCGAGCTCCTAAGTCTAAACGATAGAAACGATATACCTTCAGAACAGCTTCTTCGTTCCAAATAAAACACAAAAACGCCCCATCACATTAAAGCAGCGAGGGACGGGCTTTTAGCGCTTTAAAGCAGTCTGGGACGGGCCTTCAAATTCA
This sequence comes from Rossellomorea sp. ABR4_012, assembly GCF_056159545.1. Classification (NCBI taxonomy): domain Bacteria; kingdom Bacillati; phylum Bacillota; class Bacilli; order Caryophanales; family Bacillaceae; genus Rossellomorea; species Rossellomorea sp. ABR4_012. The sequence goes on along the minus strand of NZ_JBSWVK010000001.1, from coordinate 565,914 downwards.
TCAAATTCATTTCTATCAATCTACAATGGCAGCAGCAGCTTGATCCCGAACGCAAATAGGATGCTACCTCCGAGTGCTTCGCTGTAGGTGCCGAGGACGCCTTGAAATTTTCTTCCGAGCAAGAGGCCGATCCAGGTCAGGAGGGTGGCAGCCACCCCGAAGCAAACTAGCGCCACAGCTGTCCGCGCGCCGAAAATTCCGAGGGTCAAGCCGACCGAAAAACTGTCTAAACTTACACTCAGCGCAAATAACATGAGACCGAAGCCCACCGGAGAAATCAGTGTCGTTTCTTCATCTTTAAAACTGGAGAAAAACATCTGTATGCCAAGCACAACCAGGAGTATGCCACCCGCGTATGTAGCAAACGATCCGAAAGTGTCGGATAAAAATTTCCCCGTCATCATTCCAAAGAGCGGCATGAACACGTGAAAAATGCCGACCGTCAATCCTATGTAAAAAATCTGCTTCAATCGAAGCTGAAACATTCCCATACCAATACCGATCGAAAAGGCATCCATCCCGAGTGCAAATGCCATTAACATAAGGGTAATCAATTCTCCGATAAGTGTTGTCATTTCTTTTCCTCCTCTGGACGTGCCTTCAAGACAAACTTATGCACGTCCAAAAAGAAATAGAATGACAAAAATATGCAGTGGCATCGGTCGCTGTTTTTCACACCGTTATTACAACAAAAATCCCCTGCCGTTCGCTATCACTACACGAACCAGCAGGGGGTTTTTACTTAAATATTTAAGTTCATATACGGTTTAATCCGCTCCATATCAGTTTTTCACGCTAAAAACCATTCCAGCCAATTCAAACTCCTCAGTGACAACAGATCAAGCCTTGATCACCCGATACCCCGCAGCTTTCTGAAGCCGGTTCATAATCGCAAGCCCTACTCCCTCTTCAGGGAACATCTCAGCAAATATGATATCCACGTCACTATTATTAAATGCCCGCAGTGTATCGTATAGCCCATGAGCGACCGTTTTCAAATCGTCTCGCCGTCCAACGGAAAGCACGACATCGGCACGGTAATCGTCCACAAATTCATCCGTGGTCAACACACCGGCTTTCAATCCCTCACTCTTTTTCTCATCCACGAGCTTCTGCACGTCATCCCGCGTCCCATCGACCAAGTAGACGGGGGCATCCGGAGCATAATGCTTGTACTTCATCCCGGGTGATTTCGGCGCTCCCTTCCCTTCTTTCAATGAAGGATCGACACCCACTTCCCCGACGACTTCCTCAAGCTGCTCCTTCGTGACTCCGCCCGGCCGTAAAATGACAGGAGCCGGTCCTGTACAATCGACAACGGTGGATTCGACGCCAACACCCGTCTCTCCGCCGTCCACTACACCGATGATTCTGTCCTCAAGGTCATCGATCACGTGCTGAGCCGTGGTCGGGCTCGGTTTTCCAGAACGATTCGCACTTGGAGCCGCAATCGGCAAACCAGCTTCTTCAATAATGGCAAGCGCAACAGGATGGTCCGGCATCCGGATCGCGACCGTATCGAGTCCAGCCGTCACCCTTTCAGAAAGCACTCCATCTTCTTTATGAAAAATGAGGGTCAACGGTCCCGGCCAGTAAGCAGAAATCAATTTTTCCGCTGCTTCCGGAATCTCTTCAACCAACTCTATTAATTGATCTTTATTCGAGATGTGGACAATCAGTGGATTATCGGATGGCCTTCCTTTTGCTTTAAAAATTTTATCGACGGCCTCATCACTTTTTGCGTTTGCTCCAAGCCCATAAACCGTCTCTGTCGGAAATGCCACGACTTCATTTTGTTGCAAAATCCGAGCTGCATCCACAATTTGTGGATAACTTTCGTTTTTATCCACATCATTTTCCACAATCCAACGTTTTATCATATCATTCGTCCACCTTTTTCAATCAAGCATACATCTATTCACATTAATGTGGATAAACACTGAATTATCAAGTGTTCCACAATCATACCCATTTGAAAGTATAAAAGAAACCTACTAAATTCTCAAGCATTATCCACAAAACGTGCATAAACCGCACCCCTCTGTGGATAACCCTGTGGACGAGTGTGAATAATTCTGAAAAAAGAGACATTTCGACAAACTCCCGCTTTCACCCGTTTTTTGTCGAATCCACTCATAAAAAAATCGGACCATTTTGTTGAAAAATGATCCGTCTCTTGGATTGAACATCCCTGGTTTTTAAATCACATGTTTGTCGAATCTTCGAGTTTCCCCTTACAGTTGAAGGCTCATCGTCAGCAGGTTATCCACTGTGGATAACTGTTTGGCATGAACGAAATCTTTCAGTTCATCCACAAACGCCTGTGGTTCCTGTTGAAAACCTAATACTTCAAAGAAATTTAATGAAGCTCTTCGATTTGTAATCAAGTAAAGCTTAGATAAGTCTTTTTCTTTTGCCAGCTTAAAAATCTCCTGGAAAAGAGTAAAAATTTCTTCACTGTCAAAGGCAGGAGTGACAACCAGCGAACGAAGCAGCCCGGTACCGCCCCGCATCTCGATTCCAAGCGTCCCGATCAGATTCTGTTCCTCATCTTCCACCACCAGGAAACAGTCAATCGTGTTCTTAACCCCTTCAGTGCTCAATCCCGCTTTAACAAGAAATCCGATCACTTTATAAATATCCTGATGTGTTGCCTGCCTGATTGTTTTTGTCATTTTGTGTTCCTCCCTTTTTTCTATCATCCTTACTGATAATTTATGAGAGGGAGGGAAGATTAGAACTATTATTTAGTAGATTTCTATTTTCGATAGAATGCTTTTGAACACCGCTGTTGATTTCCGTGGAAGACTTCGCTTTCCGCGGGTAGCGCGTGAGCCTCCGTGGTCTCACATAAGCTACTTTTCCCGCAGGAGTCTTCGTCTCCCACTCCACTCAAAAGCTGGAATCACCCTTAAAACAACAATCATATTCTTTTTACAAAGTAACAAGGCCCCATCTGAAAGATGAGGCCTAACACTTATTTAAACAATGATTTAACCAAGTCAACCACGAAGAACCTTACCTCTGCTTCTTTCTGCTCTCCTTCTTCTACAAAAACCTGTTCATTAACTGGTTGTTTTTTCTTTTCCACATCTTTTTGTGTCTGAAATCCTTCAAATAATCTGTTTTCTTTAACGATGGTGTCTTGAGACTTTACTCGTTCCAAGCTTTCTTCAACAGCTTCTTGCTCTTCTACTACTCCGGATGCAACTTCCATTGCCTCTTCCACTACTTCAGTAGCAATTTTTTCAGAAGGATTATCCTGCCCGATTTCATCTTTCGAAGCTAATTCAGTCGCCACTTCTTCAGCAAGTTCCTCTGTTTCTGCCGCGAGTTCGTCTTCCGGATCCACTTCGGTGATTTCTTCACCACTTGCTTCGACCGTCGTTTCAAATCCCGGGCTTCTTACCGCGTTGCCTGTTGAAAAATCCAGGAAGCAGAGCGGCGGGTACAGAACGCACCACCAGTTAGCCCCTTCACCTTTTCCGAGTGTGATCAATACCGCTTCATACTCACCAGCCGGATACAGATACTGTCCATAAAGCTTTGTCGGGAACTCAACCTTGCCAAAATCGATTTTAACGCTTTGCTCCAGCCCTTGGGCTGCCACTACTTCTTCTGCAATCTTCTGAAGTTCCGGCAGTCCCGCTTTGATGATGTCCTTCGCTTCTTCCTGAGATGTGAGGCTGCCGACCCATTCTGTAATCTCTTTATTTACCTCATCGCGCACCAATCTTTTCACGTTCTGGTCTTTCTCTAAGTCACTGTTTGCCAGGATGCGCAGGCGTATCGCTTCCTGTGGAATCACCATCGGCTCCTGTGCAACGATTTCCTGTTTCGGAATATATAAACTTAAGATTGTCCCTAAAGTTAGAATCAAGATATAAGATAATACCGCGTGTTTTGTTTTCATTTTCTCTCCACCTTCCCCTCAGTAAAACAGTCTGGACAAGAAGGAGAAATCTTAAACTAGTAAATTGATATTTTTTCTAAACGCTTGATGCTAATGCCTAATCCTGAAAATATTCGTTTTGATAATATATTCTTGTTTTTGATAATAAACCTTCTGTTTTTGATAAAATAATTGGATTTTTGATAATAAATCCCTTGTTTTTGATAATAAATAGCTATGCTTCCACAGCCTGCTGCCTATTATTCTATTAAAACACCGATCACGGGCTCATTTTCATATAATGAAGGGCAAATTCTTTAAATTCAACAAAAATAGGCTCCTTTTTCAAAAAAGGAGCCTTTTAAATCAAATATTATGCCTGCAGCAAAAAACCATCCGGTCCTTACCGTTAATATCAAATACAACTTCCGTCTCCGCGTCCGGAAATGTGTCCCGAAGCATGTCGGCTACAGTTTCACCCTGGCCGGTACCGACTTCGAATCCGATCAAAAACGTTTCGTTCATAACAGCCGGCAGCTCGTCCATAAACCGCCGGTACAAATCATATCCGTCTTCCCCGCCAAACAACGCGAGCTGCGGCTCATGGTCCACGACCACTTCAGACATCGTTTCACGATCACCCAAAGGTATATAAGGGGGATTCGAAAGCATAATGTCCAGCTTCACACCCATATCCACCAAAGGCTGCAGCAGATCCCCTTGGTAAAAATCAATCTCCGCTCCCAGCCGATGACAGTTTTCCTTTGCCACAGCCAGCGCTTCCTCAGAGATATCTACCGCCACCATTTCAAGGGGAAAGTCCTTACTTTCAAGCTTCAACGTTACCGCAATCGCTCCGCTTCCAGTACCGATATCCGCGGCACGTAGCGAATCACCTCGACCAAACAGCCGCTTCATTTTCTCAAGGCCATAATAGATGAGCTCTTCCGTTTCCGGTCTTGGAATCAGCACATGCTCATTCACCTTGAATGACCTGCCGTAAAACTCTTCATATCCGATGATATGCTGGATCGGCACCCCGCCGGCATGCTTTCGGATCCCCTCCTGGAACTCTTCCCATTTTTCCTGAGGGACCTCACTCCGCTGTTCGGCAAGCAGTGAAGAACGTGACATTCCAAGCAGGTGGCGCAAATAGATTTCACCAGCATTTTCATCGCGGTTATGTTCTTTTAAAAAAGAAGAAGCCCACTTAAGGGCTTCAAATACAGTCACGGTCATTTTACACTTCTTCCATTCTTTCAAGGAGCTTGGATTGATCTTCGATGATCAGTGCATCGATGACTTCATCCATCTTCCCTTCAAGGATCTGGTCAAGCTTTTGGATCGTCAGACCGATACGGTGGTCAGTCACGCGATTTTGCGGGAAGTTGTACGTACGGATACGTTCAGAGCGGTCACCCGTCCCAACGGCAGACTTACGGTTTGCATCGTATTCAGCCTGGACTTCACGTTGGAATTTATCATATACGCGGGCACGCAATACTTTCATCGCTTTCTCTTTGTTCTTGATCTGCGATTTTTCATCCTGACACGAAACCACTACGCCTGTTGGCATGTGAGTCAAACGTACAGCAGACATCGTCGTATTGACCGATTGCCCACCTGGTCCGCTGGACGCGAATGTATCGACGCGGATATCTTTTTCATGGATATCGACTTCCACTTCTTCCGCTTCCGGCAGACAAGCAACTGTTGCAGTAGACGTATGGATACGGCCGCCGGATTCCGTTTCTGGAACACGCTGCACGCGGTGCGCACCATTTTCGTATTTCATTTTGGAATAGGCACCGTTACCTGTGATCATAAAGATAATCTCTTTATAACCGCCGACACCTGAAGAACTCGCTTCCATGACTTCGATTTTCCAGCCTTGGGATTCAGCATAACGGCTGTACATGCGGTATAGGTCACCCGCAAATAGAGCGGCTTCATCTCCGCCGGCTGCTCCGCGAACCTCCATGATTACGTTCTTGTCATCATTCGGGTCTTTCGGAATCAATAATATTTTCAAACGCTCTTCCAGTGCATCAATCTGCTCTTCAAGCTCGGATACTTCTTCTTTTACCATTTCGCGCATGTCAGCATCAAGCTTCTCATCCAGCATCGCTTTCGCATCTTTATACTGCTGACTGATGTCTTTATATTCGCGGTAAGCCTCTACCGTCGCTTGGATATCTGACTGCTCTTTCGAATATTCTCTTAGCTTCTTTGGGTCATTCACAATTTCCGGATCACTCAATAGCTCATTTAACTTATCATAGCGATCTTCCACTGCTTGTAAACGATCGAACACAGCTATTCACCTCAATTTTAATCCATAACAGTCTAATTATATTATATGAGATGGGTAAAAACAAGAAGGTTCGGATTGCGGCTGATTTCCTGATGATGGGTTCAGGCTTCATTATGTAAAAATAACAAAAGGCAAGCAGAATCCATCTTCCACTTGCCCCATTCAAGCTATTATTTATCTTTCCGTAATCTTTACATTCACATCATATCGAGGAAGCGCTTGTTCGAGTTTCTTCTTTAACTTTGCTTCTTCTCGATCCGTTTCTTTGGCGGTCATTTCATTTTTCGTATGGGCCGTCACCCACATTTGTTCACCATTGATCCAGACCTCATCTGCTTCAAAATGGGAGTACTCGTTCACGACTTCCCGCGCTTTATCTTCATAGACGCCCATCGTTGTCGATGTGTTCTCCATATTGTTCGTCAGGTTCGGAAAATTGGGATTCTGATTCATGCTCTCGCCTTTTTTCACATTTCTCGGGTCATTATCCATATGTGGCCTGCGGTTATCGATGAATTGAGTCCCGCCGTCATCGTTATGAGCCCCATACTCCGACTCCTGATTCACAGTGCCGCAAGCAGTCGCAATGATAAAAACCACCGTAAAGAACAGAGCAAGCATCATTCTCTTCATCATGCCAAAACACCTCCTGATATTACGTTTTCCTACAGGAGCATCGTTATACCAGGTGAATTTTGGCTGTTCCACCCAACTTCAAGGCCCGTCCCAGACTGCTTCACCGCATTAAACCACCGAGGGACGGGCCTTTGAAACGTTCAATATCGGCCTTCAATATTGAACCAAAAAAAACCGCCATCCCATACGGATAGCGGTTTAACTTAAGTCAAATAATAAATTATAATTCCTTTACCATATCAGGTGATACACTCAGGCCTTTTGGAACCTCATGATGATGACGGCATCTTGGTTCGTAGGCTTCTGATGCACCGACAAGGATGACCGGATCGTCGTAGCCGGCCGGTTCACCGTTGATTAGGCGCTGTGTCCGGCTCGCCGGAGAGCCGCAGACGGCACATACAGCTTGAAGCTTGGTCACTTGTTCCGCAATGGACATGAGCGCCGGCATCGGACCGAATGGTTCCCCGCGGAAATCCTGGTCGAGTCCCGCAAGGATCACGCGGTAACCGCTGTTCGCAAGCTTCTGCACGACTTCCACAATGCCTTCGTCGAAAAATTGAACCTCGTCAATAGCGACTACATCCACCTGTGGATTCAGATCCTCTAGGATGACAGCCGATTCCTCAACTGCCTTTGCAATGACCGAGGTACCATTGTGAGATACGACGGATTCATCGCTATAGCGATTATCTAATTTTGGCTTATACACAGCAATTTCCTGCTTTGCAAATTGAGTGCGTCTGACTCGGCGGATAAGTTCTTCTGATTTACCTGAGAACATGCTGCCGCAAATGACTTCCACCCAACCGGTTTGCTTCATGACATACACGAAAGCGCCTCTCCTTTCTAACCCCTTATTATGAAAAAGCGGTCCTTCAACGCATCCCTTTTCGCAATTTTCTGTAAACACAATCGCTAAAAAAGGACACATGCCGCTGATGATCTATTAGTATAAAGCATTCCTATATGTACGTAAAAAATGCTCTCTAAACGTGAATTTGACAGAAAAAAAGAGGCACAGCTCTTATTAAAAAACCGCCTCAATCTTGTCTTTAATGAGAAAAGCGCAAGCGCCTTGTTCAGCCCCGACAAGCGTTGGAGGGCCGACCGGTGAAATCGTTTTTTGACTTCAGTGGGCGGACCGAAACGTCTCGAGGGGCTAGGCGCTGGAGCTAGCCATTTCTCAAATATAAGAAATACTATCTTATATTACAATAAAAAACAGGCAAGCAGAATTTCCTTGCCTGTTTTTATACAGTGAAGAGAAGGTTCAGAGAGTCCGTCCCATTCATATGCTAGGCACATAAACGGTATGAACATCCCTGATCTTCTGACTCTTCATTATTGTTGTTTTTGTTTAAGACCGTATTTTTTGTTGAAACGGTCAACACGTCCACCTGCGTCAGCGAATTTCTGACGGCCTGTGTAGAATGGATGGCATTCAGAACATACCTCAACGCGCATTTCTTCTGCTACAGAACCAGTTTCAAATTCGTTACCGCATGCACAACTAACTTTGATCGTGTTGTACTTAGGATGAATTGCTGATTTCATTACTTTCATCTCCTTCCGCCCTGAATCATCTGAAACAGAGTAATTTATTACGAAGATATATGCGATATGAGCATAAGCATGGTAGTAATAGCCAGCCCCTTACCGCATCCATTTTTAAAAACACATTGATTATATTATAACAAGGACATGCTTGTTTTGCAACCTAATAAAATGGAAATCCTGTCCTTTTAAAATAACCCGATTAATAGATTAACGCTTCTTCGCTTCTTCTGTCAACACTTCGAAAAACTCATGATTCGTTTTCGATTGTTTCAGCTTGCGCATAAGTTTCTCTGCGAAATCGGGCTGATCGGACATCGCTTTGCGGATTGCCCATAATTTATCAAGATGATCCTGCTGAATAAGAAGTTCCTCTTTACGCGTACCAGAACGACGGATATCGATTGCCGGGAAGATACGTCTTTCAGCAAGTGAGCGGTCAAGGTGAAGTTCCATGTTACCTGTTCCTTTGAATTCTTCATAAATGACGTCATCCATACGGGAACCAGTGTCAACAAGTGCAGTCGCAAGGACCGTCAAGCTTCCGCCTTCTTCAATGTTACGGGCTGCCCCGAAGAAACGCTTCGGACGGTGGAACGCAGCCGGGTCGATACCGCCTGAAAGCGTACGTCCGCTTGGCGGGATCACAAGGTTATAGGCACGGGCCAGACGAGTGATGCTGTCCATCAGGATCACGACGTCACGCTTGTGTTCAACAAGGCGCATGGCACGTTCAAGGACGAGCTCCGCCACTTTGATATGGTTTTCAGGAACCTCATCAAAGGTTGAAGAAACAACTTCCGCTTCAACTGAACGTTCGATGTCAGTTACTTCCTCCGGGCGCTCATCGATTAATAGGATGATCAGTTCCGCTTCCGGATGATTCGTAGTGATCGAATTCGCGATTTCTTTTAAAAGCATGGTCTTACCAGCTTTAGGCGGTGCCACAATCAGACCGCGCTGACCGAAACCGACCGGCGCCATCAAGTCCATGACACGTGTGGAAATTTTATTCGGTGTTGTTTCAAGCATCATTTGACGATCCGGGTATAAAGGCGTCAATGCAGGGAAATGAACACGTTCCTTCGCTGCTTCCGGCTCTTCCCCATTTACCATTTCTACATGCAGGAGTCCAAAATAACGCTCGTTTTCTTTCGGTGGCCGCACTTTACCGGACACCTTGTCCCCGTTACGAAGATCGAAGCGGCGGATCTGGGAGGCAGAAATATAAATATCCTCTGAACTTGGAGAATAATTGATCGGTCTTAAGAAACCGAAGCCTTCGGATTGGATGATTTCAAGGACACCTTCCATGAAGAAGAAGCCTTCCTGTTCCGCTCTTACTTTCAGAATGGCAAAAATGAGTTCTTTTTTTGTTAATTTACTATAATATGAAACTTTGTATCGTTTAGCCAGCTCATAAAGCTCTTTCAGCTTCATATTTTCTAAGCTGGAGATTGTTAATTCTTCCATTATGACACCACGCTTTATTAATTTGATTGCTGCTTTGAATGAGTGAATTGAAATCAGGGGATTTGCATGTTGTCTTGTTTACCCTCCCGAAGGACAAAACAATCTATGTAAAATAACCCTGTTAATAAAATGAAGAAATAGTATTGAAGCATTAAAAAGAGAATGCTGAAGAAAAAACCTTATCTATTTTAACCATACTTATCGAAAAAGCGCAAGGTACCCTTTTCAACTGTTGATAACTATTCATGGCTTTTCGCTTTTTTCGTGAAGAATTTTGTGTGTTTGAGAAAAAACAGGAAGGTAATTATCACCTGTGAAGAGTAGATGTGGGTGATAAGATGCTGGAGGGGAAAGGCTGACCTCCCCTTCCGCTATCTTTATGAAGATTTCTCTTTTATCTTGCTAGGCTTTGTATTGCCGCTATTGATTTCCGTGCAAGACTTCGCTTTCCGCGGGTAGCCCGTGAGCCTCCTCGTCACTGCGTTCCTGCGGGGTCTCACATTAGCTACTTTTCCCGCAGGAGTCTTCGCCTTGCACTCCAATCAACCGCTGGAACGTTAAAGATAAACAATCACGTTTCTATCAAGTGGCATATTTTCACCACAGCCTACTTGTTTATTTAATAACCAGGTTCGGCTTCTTTTGAAGACTGTGACGGCCGTCGATGAAGCGGACGGTTCCTGATTTCGCACGCATGACGACTGAGTGAGTCAATCCGTATGTTCCTTTCAGCTGAACACCTCTTAAGAGTTCCCCGTCGGTTACGCCTGTTGCAGCGAAAATCGCATCATCGCCAGTTACCAGGTCTTCCATGCGTAAAATTTTATCTACATCAAGCCCCATGCTGATACAGCGCTGGAGCTCGGCATCGTTCTGAGGAAGAAGCTTCCCTTGAATCTCACCGCCAAGGCATTTCAGCGCTACAGCCGCAAGTACACCTTCAGGGGCACCGCCCGATCCAAATAAAATATCGACTCCCGTGTGATCGAATGCTGTATTCATCGCGCCGGCAACATCCCCGTCATTGATCAGCTTGATGCGTGCACCCGCTTCTCTCAATTGCTGGATGATGTGCTCGTGACGCTTACGGTTCAGCACCGTTGCCACGACGTCTTCAATATCTTTGTTCTTTGCTTTTGCCACAGCTTTCAGATTATCGATTACAGAAGCGTTGATATCAATCTCACCAACGGCTTCCGGACCAACCGCAATTTTATCCATATACATATCCGGAGCGTTCAACAGGTTCCCGTGATCGGCAACCGCCAGGACAGCAAGTGCATTCCAGCCTCCGGATGCAACGATATTCGTTCCTTCAAGCGGGTCCACTGCCACATCGACGCGAGGGCCGTATCCTGTCCCAAGCTTTTCACCGATGTACAACATCGGAGCTTCGTCCATTTCCCCTTCGCCGATTACGACAGTTCCCTTCATTGGTACGGTATCAAATACGTCACGCATTGCAGAAGTTGCGGCATCATCCGCTTCGTCCTTCTTACCGCGTCCCATCCATCTAGCTGATGCAAGAGCAGCTCCTTCCGTTACGCGAACCAGCTCCATTGATAAACTTCTTTCCATGTATACAGCCTCCCGAATTCCCTTTTGTAAAAAGCTCTTTTCTAAATAAATACTTGGTTGAATTTTAATCCAGTAAATCCATGCGAATTCAAATATGCACGTTTCTATCTGCTAAAACCAAGCATCAAAAAGCAGCCTTGTCGTACAATAAATTTAAATTGTATAACATATTAACAGATTTATTGTAACACATTTATCGGGTCAGAGAGACCTTTTTTCAAAAAAAGCAAGACCAATCCTTCTCAAAGCTGAGAATTTTTTCATATAACGATTAAGATTTTAATTGTTCAAGTTCTTCTGCCGTCATTTTTTCACGCCAGATCGTTGCGCCGAGTCCTTCGAGCTTTTCGACGAGATCGCTGTAGCCTCGGTCGATGTGTTCAAGACCTGTGACTTCAGTGATTCCTTCTGCCATCAGGCCGGCAATCACTAGAGCCGCTCCTGCGCGAAGATCGCTCGCTTTCACTTTCGCTCCCTGAAGCTGAACAGGACCATTGACGATGGCAGAACGTCCTTCCACTTTGATCGTAGCGTTCATGCGTCTCAGCTCATCGATGTGCTTGAAGCGGGCAGAATAAATCGTATCCGTTACCACGGCGGAACCTTCCGCTCTAGTCAGGAGCGCTGTGAATGGCTGCTGCAGGTCAGTCGGGAATCCAGGATAAACCAGCGTCTTGATATCGACGGCTTTCAGCTTGTCCGCTCTGCCGATAAAGATCTGGTCATCATTCGTTTCAACGGGAACCCCCATTTCACGAAGCTTCGCAATCACTGATTCCATATGTAACGGAATGACATTGTCGATCAGGACGCCTTTTCCTGCTGCTGCAGCAAGAATCATGAACGTACCTGCTTCGATGCGGTCAGGAATGATCGTGTGACGGCAGCCATGGAGCTCATCGACACCGTCAATGCGGATCACATCTGTTCCCGCCCCTTTGATCTTCGCTCCCATATTGCTCAAGAGCGTTGCCACGTCAATGATTTCAGGTTCTTTCGCTGCATTCTCGATAATGGTCCGACCTTTGGCACGGACGGCCGCAAGCATGATATTGATGGTAGCGCCTACACTTACGACATCAAGGTAAATACGCGCACCCTTCAATTCATCGGCGCGGAGATAAATCGCACCCTGCTCATTCGTTACTTCGGCACCGAGCGCTTCAAATCCTTTAATATGCTGATCGATCGGGCGAGGTCCCAAATGGCAGCCCCCCGGAAGACCGATGACCGCTTTTTTGAAGCGTCCCAGCATGGCTCCCATCAGGTAATAGGAAGCACGGAGCTTTTTGACTTTCCCGCTCGGCAGCGGCATGGACACCATCTCACTAGGGTCCACCCTCATTTCTCCATCCTCGAAACTGACCGTTCCGCCGATTTCTTCGAGCAAGTCCTGCAGTGTGCGCACGTCTGAAATATCCGGCAGACCTTCAATCGTAACCGGCGAGTCGGCAAGAATCGTAGCCGGTATCAACGCGACAGCACTGTTTTTCGCACCACTGACTTTTATGGTACCTTCAAGTGGATAACCACCTGCAATCTTAAGCTTTTCCATTTTAATCTCCCTTCCACTGTTCAGTGGTGAAGAGAGGCACTCATTCAGTTTCGAGAGCCTGTTCTCCAGCACGTGAACAAAAAGGATTATTTTTCCATATGAAGACGATCTAAGAAGTGTATTGTCTACTAGTTTATACATATTTCGTCAAAACATGTATAGGATTTTCGATTTTTTTCTTACAGGTCCTTTTGACCTATCATCAAGCGTTTATCTCAAACAAATTATCTGTTATTCCAGTCATTTAAAAAGGCTTCTATTCCTTTATCCGTCAGAGGATGGTTGAATAGCTGCTTCAATACTTTAAGCGGCACGGTTGCAATATGCGCGCCTCTAAGTGCCGCTTCCGTGATATGCTGAGGATGGCGTGTCGATGCTGCGATGATCTCTGTTTCCAGTCCGTGGATTGCAAAGATTTCTGCAATCTTCGAAACCAGTTCAAGACCATCATGACCGATATCATCCAATCTTCCCAGGAAAGGCGAAACATACGTCGCTCCGGCGCGGGCTGCTAAAAGCGCCTGATTCGCACTAAAAATCAACGTGACATTGGTCTTGATCCCTTCTCTGGAAAAAGTGGACGCCGCCGTTAATCCGTCTGGAGTCATCGGAAGCTTGATCGTGATGTTCGGAGCGATTTTAGCGAGCTCCCTTCCTTCCTTGATCATCCCTTCCGCGTTTGTAGCGATGACTTCTGCACTTACAGAACCAGGTACAAGTTCGGTGATTTCTTTCAGGCGTTCTTCAAATGTGACGCCTTTTTCTTTTGCCACAAGAGATGGGTTGGTTGTCACACCTGAAACGATTCCCCATTCAAAAGCTTCTCTGATTTCGTCCATGTTTGCTGTATCGATAAAAAATTTCAAATTTACTACCCCTTTTTCGACAAAATTTTCAATCTTTTTATAATGAACGGAAAGGACTGACCCAAAAAGGGCATTACCTCCCCTGGTGCCAGTCCTCTCCTACTGCTTCATTCTTTTTCTACCACGTTCAGAAAGATCTAATCTGATTCCAGTCACTTTCCAAACATTACCTCTATTCGCTTACGCTTGGTTAGAAGAACCAAATTCACGCATTTTACCAATCACTGTCGATTTGATCGCTTCACGTGCAGGACCCATGTATTTACGTGGATCGTACACTTCAGAATCCGCTGCAAGTACTTCGCGTACTTTTTTAGCAGAAGCGATTTGGTTTTCAGTGTTTACGTTGATTTTAGCTGTTCCGTAAGAGATCGCTTTTTGGATATCTTTTGTTGGGATACCCGTTCCACCGTGCAGTACTAAAGGCACCCCTGTTGCCGCACCGATTTCTTCCATTTCTTTGAATCCAAGGTTTGGTTCACCTTTGTAAGGACCGTGCACTGAACCTAAGGCAGGAGCAAGAGTGTCGATTCCAGTACGTTCAACCAGCTCTTGACATTCTTTAGGATCAGCATAGATAACGCCGTCTGCAACTACGTCATCTTCCTGTCCGCCGACTGTACCAAGCTCAGCTTCAACAGAAACACCTTTAGAGTGAGCATACTCAACCACTTTAGAAGTGATTTCGATATTCTCTTCGAAAGGACCGTGAGAAGCGTCGATCATGACTGATGTGAAACCAGCATCGATTGCTTCTTTGCATTTGTCATAGCTTGAACCGTGATCAAGGTGGATCGCAACAGGTACTGTGATGTTCAAGTCTTCCATAAGACCTTCAACCATTTTCACAACTGTTTTGAAACCGCTCATGTAACGTGCTGCACCTTCAGAAACACCAAGGATGACAGGTGATTTCTCTTCTTCAGCAGCTTGAAGGATCGCTTGAGTGAACTCAAGGTTGTTCAAGTTGAATTGACCAACAGCATAGCTGTTTTCTTTTGCTTTAATAAGCATGTCTTTCATTGAAACTAAAGGCATATTAATTTCCTCCTTTTATTCAGTCAGTGTGCCATTTTTGGTAAGTATAATGGAAGTTTAGCTTGTTCACACCTACATTGTTAACAATTTCACTTGTATCATACCAAAACACAATTGATTTTACCAACTGAAGAGGCCATTTGTAAAAAATACTACTATTTTCACTATTCTAACTTCAGGGTCAAACCGGAATATACTGCCTTACTGCCTGTCTGATATCATCGATGTCAAACGGCTTTGCAAAATGAGTCAATGCTCCCAGGTCCTTCGCTTCCTGGATCATGTCCAGCTCCCCGTACGCGGTCATGATGATCACGCGGATATCCTGGTTCTTCTTTTTCATGCGCTTCAGGATTTCGATCCCATCCATTCCAGGAATTTTCATATCCAGAAGTACCAGATCAGGGGAATGCTTATCAACGATTTCAAGTGCCTGAACGCCATTGGCCGCTTGAAAGGTTTGGTAGCCTTCCTTTTGCAAGACTTCATTTAATAGAATTCGTATACCAAACTGATCATCTACAATAAGTATCTTTTCATTCATATGGCTTAATCCCCTTTTTAAATAAAATGAAATATGTATTTTGTCTATAGGTTTAATTCTATAGATTATCCGATAGATTGACGACAGTATTTATCTCTTTATTCCTGTCATTAGATTCATAATTGTATTACTTCTACTACTGCGGTGAAAAATCCTGCTTTTTCTCCATTATTTTACTTAAACGCATTTTCCTTTATAATAAGCGATACAGCATAGATTGTCGAAGACTAATGTTCGACAAATGGAGGAGTGGAATGATGATCAAGATGTTCACGACCCAGTTACCGGGTTTATTTAAACGCATCTCTGAAAAGCAGGAGTTTGAAATCGAAGACGCCGCCAGGCTTTTAGCGCAGGCTGCTGTCGGACAGGGATCGATTTATATCAAAGCATACGGAGAAATGGAAGCTGTGACGGCCGAAGCATTATACGGGGCAGAGCCGCTGCCTTCTGTTAAAAAATTTGATGAGTACATTCCGGTGACTGAAGCAGACCGTGTACTCATCGTGACCCGCTTGTCGACGGATGAAGAAGCGGTTGAATTTGGGAAGAGCTTGGCGGATGAAGGTATTCCGTTTGTAGGGATTTCCGGTCTGGTTGGTGAAGGTGATGGTGATGGGCTCGCCGGAATTGCCGACCTTCACCTCGATACCAAGGTGATCAAAGGAATGCTTCCTGGAGAGGAAATCGGTGAGCGTGTTTGTATGCCGACGAGTATCGCAGCGCTCTATATCTACTTTGCGCTGGGGTTTGTGATTCGTGAGATGTTGGAGGAATACGAGGATTAAATTCGAAAGCCAAATTTATATGTAAGCCCGTCCCTCGATGCGTTAATGCAGTGAGGGACGGGCCTTCTGCTTTGGTTGTTCCTCTGTATACACGCAGGAGTATTAAGACCTGGTTATGCTCGATGTTCTCGGTTTTTCGCTCGAAGCTCTCGGTTTTTTGCTCGATATTCTGGATTTATGCTCGATATCACTAATTTTATGCTCTAACTGTCAAATCTCCAACTCATCGATTGCTCGGGATACCCTCATCTCCTTTGCTAATTTACTAAGATACAGGTTTTAAGGGCGGCTGCCGCACAGATATGGGCGATATTTTATATATAAGGGCGCAAATTCGATTTTATGGGCGAAATATCGAATATAAGGGCGATCTGCCGATTTCACGACAATATTCGACATCATCACACCACCCCCACCACACAAAAAAACCGCTCCCCCAAAAAGGAGAGCGGCCCCAAACCAAATCTATTCTACTCTATTACTTCTCACCAAAAGCCAGACTAGCTTCGACAAAGTCTCTGAACAATGGCTGCGGACGTGTCGGGCGTGATGTGAATTCCGGGTGGAATTGGGATGCCACGAACCATGGGTGATCCTCAAGTTCGATGATCTCCACAAGGCGTCCGTCAGGGCTTGTACCTGAGAAGATGAAGCCTGCTTTTTCCATTTGCTCACGGTAGTGATTGTTGAATTCGAAGCGGTGGCGGTGACGCTCGTAAACCACTTCTCCATCGTATGCTGCGTAGGCTTTTGAACCTTTCGTCAGTTTACATGGATATAAACCGAGACGAAGTGTTCCGCCAAGATCTTCGATGTCCTTCTGCTCAGGGAGCAGGTCGATGATCGGGTATGGCGTATCCGGGTTCAACTCAGCAGAGTGAGCTCCTTCAAGACCAAGGACATTGCGCGCATACTCTACAGATGCCAACTGCATACCAAGGCAGATTCCAAGGAAAGGCACCTTGTTTTCACGAGCATATTGAGTCGCGGCGATCTTCCCTTCGACCCCGCGGTCACCGAAGCCTCCTGGTACAAGGATTCCGTCTACGTCTCCAAGCTTTTCAGCTACATTTTCAGCATCAACAAGCTCTGAGTTCAGCCATTTCACTTCGATGTCGCTGTCGAAATTGTACCCAGCATGACGAAGAGCTTCCACAACTGAAATGTAAGCATCCTGAAGTTCAACATACTTCCCTACAAGTGCGATTTTCGTTTTGCGGGATAGATTCGTTACACGCTCGACCAGTTCATTCCATTCCGTCATTTCCGCTTCACGGCAATTCAGTTTAAGGTGCTGGCATGTAATATCATCCAGCTTTTGCTCCTGAAGGGAAAGAGGCACTGAGTAAAGTGTCGCTGCATCCATCGCTTCGATGACGGCATTTTTATCGATATCACAGAACAGTGCGATCTTGTCTTTCATATCCTGCGTCATTGGCATTTCTGTACGAACGACGATGACATTCGGCTGGATACCAAGGCTGCGAAGCTCTTTTACGCTGTGCTGAGTCGGTTTTGTTTTCATTTCACCGGCAGCTTTGATGTATGGCACCAACGTACAGTGGATGTACATGACATTATCACGGCCTACATCACTCTTGATTTGGCGGATCGCCTCAAGGAATGGAAGAGACTCGATATCCCCCACCGTTCCGCCGATCTCAGTGATGACAACATCTGAATTCGTTTCGCGGCCTGCGCGGTAGACGCGTTCTTTGATTTCGTTTGTGATATGCGGGATGACCTGGACCGTTCCGCCCAAATAATCTCCGCGGCGCTCTTTTTTCAGAACTGTAGAGTAAATCTTACCAGTCGTCACGGAGCTGTATTTTGTCAGGTTGATGTCTACGAAACGCTCATAGTGACCTAAGTCAAGATCCGTTTCCGCACCGTCATCCGTCACGAATACTTCACCGTGCTGATACGGGCTCATCGTTCCCGGATCCACGTTGATGTATGGATCGAATTTCTGGATCGTTACCGAAACTCCGCGGTTTTTTAATAGTCTTCCAAGGGACGCTGCTGTGATCCCTTTTCCAAGTGACGACACAACGCCGCCTGTTACGAAAATATACTTAGTCATGTATATGTCCCCCTTTTGATATGATTTGGTTCAAAAAAAGTAGAGGGTGTCTCCTATGTATCCTTGTCATGAAGTTATCTTGTTCAAAGAAGGAGAAGTCCATTCCCGCAAAATAAAATCATGGGCAAAAAACAGCTAAAAGACAGCCTCTTTTTTATAAATAATGGTAAGTTGTAAGGGGAAGAGAAAACGTGAATCAGCCTGCATCCTTCGCACAAGCCGTCCTGTAAAAAATAAAAAACGCCCCTCTTACCAAGTGGTAAGGGGAGCGTTGAATACTCTATCCGTCCTTTTTTAAGGAGCCCAAATAAAATACTACCTTCCTAAAAGAAAGAAGTCAAGCATAGAATGAGGTGAAGAAAATCTTCCTAATTCACAGAAAAATTAAAGTTTTTCATCCTCATCTTCTTCTAATTCTTCTTCCTCTTCCTCTTCATCGTCATCGAACTCATCGATTTCCAATTCTTCATCGTCATCATCGACATCAAGATCGTCAAGATCTTCGTCTGTGTCATCCACATCGTCGTCATCATCAGTCAGATCTTCGTCGTCTGTATCGTCAAGATCATCATAATCCAGATCGTCATCCAGATCTTCGTCGTCAAGATCATCGAATTCGTCAAGATCAAGGTCTTCGTCGACTTTCTTCTTCGCTTTTTTCTTTTTAGTAGATTTCATCGTCGGAACGGTTTCCTCTTCGATTTGATCAACCGGATACCATTCGCGGAGACCCCAGCGGTTTTCGCCAAGCGCAAGGAAACGCCCGTCGATGTTCAGGTCTGTATAAAATTGAACCATGCGGCTCTTAACCTCTGATTCAGAGATTTCAAGTAGACTTGTAATTTCATTCAACACTTCTTGAAATGTCATGGCTTGCTTTTTTTCCACCATGATCTCATGTGCCAATTCAATAAATGATGTTTGTCGCAATTCTTCCTTCGATAATTGTTTTAGACTCACTTCACGCACTTCCTTTCTCTATTTCACACTCTACTGAGAGAGTCACTAAAGCACAAGCATATTGCCCGGACGTGAACCGGACGAAGATGGCTAAAAAACTACAGCATACAGAAGCCTGTTGCAAGGCCTTCAACCACTATGTACTGCATTCATAGCAAAACCAAAGATTGATCCCCGTTACATGAGGATCGATAAAAAATGGCATAATCCTGCCATTATCATTTTAAGCATATTATTCATTATAAACAATATAAGAGACTTTATGCTATATATATCTAGCTTTTCTCTTATTTTTTTATTCTTGTGAATTCAGAAGGCTGCTGCTCTCTTCACTTTCCTCCCTGTCACCGTACCGGATCACCTTATACGCTTCATAAAAAAAGTAGAAGGACAAGAGAAGGAACGGGATCGCACCCAGCTGAAAGTGATACAAAACAAGAGCCCCATAAATACCGGCCGCAATAAGCGCATAACGCAAAAATGTCCTCACAATTTCACATCCAGTACAAGTCGTCTCAGGGTCTATTCATCCATTACCCATTATATAGCAAAACCACACCGGCATCTATCACAACAAGGTAAAGAATTGTAACTTTTCTGTATATTCAGCATAGACCGATTCCCCAAACTTTAATCACCATAAAACCAGAAAATCCTTTAGCAAAGTGAGGGACGGGCTTTTAGCGCTTTAACGCGTGCTGGGACGGGCCTTCGATAATGTGCCTTCAAAAATTGTCACCACCGATTGAAAAGCGCTATGAATGGCTGCTCCCAGCCCAAGCGCTATAGAAGAACTCCCTCCCTTTATCACTTCACCGCACGCTGGGACGGGCCTTCAAAAATCGAAAGAAGAAGAAAAGACTGCCGTCCACAACAACAGCAGTCTCCATCTATCTTCTATTACATATTCCGGCGGTATTGTCCCCCGACTTCATATAGAGCACGTGTGATCTGCCCAAGGCTTGCGACTTTGACGGTTTCCATCAGCTCCTCGAAGATGTTGCCTCCGTCGACGGCCGCTTTTTTCAAGCGTACCAGTGCTTCTTCGGCTTCATTTTCGTTGCGCGTCTGGAAGTCGCGAAGATTCTTGATTTGCGTTTCTTTCTCTTCCTTCGTGGCACGTGCGAGTTCCATGCTGTCCATCTGTTCTTCAGATGGAGGATTCGGATTCAGGTACGTGTTCACGCCGACGATCGGAAGTTCGCCGTTATGCTTTTTCATTTCATAGTACATTGATTCTTCCTGGATCTTGCCTCGCTGATACTGGGTTTCCATTGAACCGAGTACGCCTCCGCGGTCATTCAGGCGATCGAACTCTGTCAGCACCATTTCTTCCACTAAATCGGTCAGCTCTTCTGCTATGAACGATCCTTGAAGCGGATTTTCATTTTTAGAAAGCCCGTGTTCTTTCGTGATGATCATCTGAATCGCCATCGCACGGCGGACGGATTCTTCCGTCGGCGTCGTGATCGCTTCGTCATACGCATTCGTGTGAAGCGAGTTACAGTTATCCTGCAGCGCCATCAATGCCTGCAGCGTCGTGCGGATATCGTTGAAGTCGATTTCCTGCGCATGCAGCGAGCGGCCGGACGTCTGGATGTGATACTTCAGCTTCTGACTGCGCTCATCCGCACCGTACTTATCTCTCATGACCGTCGACCAGATACGGCGGGCAACGCGGCCGATCACCGTGTACTCCGGATCCAGACCGTTTGAGAAGAAGAACGACAGGTTAGGTGCGAACTTATTGATATCCATTCCGCGGCTTAAATAGTACTCGACATACGTGAATCCGTTTGCGAGCGTGAAGGCAAGCTGCGAAATCGGATTCGCTCCCGCTTCCGCGATATGATAGCCGGAAATTGATACAGAATAGTAGTTTCTCACTTTATGATCGATGAAGTACTGCTGGATATCACCCATCATACGAAGCGCGAACTCAGTCGAGAAGATACATGTGTTCTGACCTTGGTCTTCTTTTAAAATATCTGCCTGCACGGTTCCGCGCACGACTTGAAGCGTCTGCTCCTTCACTTCCACATACTCTTCCACTGTCAGCACACGGCCCAGCTCTTCTTCCTTCGCACGGATCTGCTGATCGATCGCCGTGTTCATGTACATCGCCAGGATGATCGGTGCCGGTCCGTTGATTGTCATTGAAACGGACGTCGACGGAGCACAAAGATCAAAGCCCGCATAAAGCTTCTTCATATCATCAAGCGTACAGATGCTCACGCCGCTTTCCCCGACTTTTCCGTAGATATCCGGGCGGTGATCCGGATCTTCTCCGTACAGGGTAACCGAGTCGAACGCCGTACTCAGACGCTTCGCATCATCATCCTTCGACAGGTAGTGGAAGCGGCGGTTCGTACGCTCCGGCGTTCCTTCACCCGCGAATTGGCGCTTCGGATCTTCCCCTTTTCGTTTAAAAGGAAACACACCGGCCGTATACGGGAATGAACCCGGAACGTTTTCTCTGTATACCCATTTGAGAATTTCCCCGTAATCCTTGTACTTAGGCAGGGCCACCTTAGGAATATCCAGTCCTGACAAGCTCTTTGTCTTCAGCTCGGTCACGATTTCCTTATCTCGGATTTTCGTGACGAATTGATCCTTGCTGTACGTATCCTTCAGATTCTCCCACTTCTCTAAAATCCCTTTGGATTCAGCAGTCAGCTTGTTCTCCACTTCTGCTTTCAACGTATTCAATGAAGTAAGGACTTCATCATTCTGTTCTTTTTCACGGAGGGCTTCCATCGCACCTTCAAGTTGGAACAGGCGGCGTGCAAGCTTTACTTGCTCTTCCGCATGTTTATGATAGTTACGGACTGTATCCGCGATTTCCCTTAAATAATAGCGACGGTTGTTCGGAATGATCACGTTCTGTTTTTCAACATCAACGTTTTTACCGAAACTTGTTTTCCAGTCAAGCTTCATTTTCTCATTTACTTTTTCAACGATCGCTGCAAATAATGCATTCGTGCCCGGGTCGTTGAACTGACTCGCAATCGTTCCGTACACAGGCATGTCATCAAGATCTTTATCAAACAGCATATGGCTGCGCTGATATTGCTTCTGAACTTGACGGCGCGCATCCTCTGAGCCTTTTCGCTCGAATTTGTTGATGACGATCAGGTCGGCAAAATCGATCATGTCGATTTTCTCAAGCTGTGACGGCGCACCGAATTCGCTTGTCATCACATACATGGACATATCACAGATTTCTGCGATTTCCGCATCCCCCTGCCCGATACCGCTCGTTTCAACGACAACAAGATCGTAGCCTGCCGCTTTCACCACATTGATGGCATCCTTGATCGCAAGCGAAAGCTCAGTCTTCGAACCACGCGTGGCAAGGCTGCGCATATAAACGCGAGGATTGAAGATCGCGTTCATGCGGATACGGTCACCAAGAAGCGCACCGCCTGTCTTCTGCTTCGTCGGATCGATGGATAAAATCGCAATCTTTTTCTCAGGAAGCTCGTTGATGAAACGGCGGATCAGTTCATCCGTCAATGAACTTTTCCCCGCGCCCCCGGTTCCTGTAATCCCGAGTACCGGAACCTTTTTCGCAAGAGTCTTAATTTCAGAGAAAACCGTCTGAGCCGTTGCCGCTACTTCTTCATTCGCCCCAACCTGATACTCAGCAAGTGAAATCAGCTTGGAAACGGCATTCACGTCACCAGTCGAGAGCTTTTCAACCTCGGAATTAACGCTTCCTTCAATCGTTGGGAAATCACATTCCTCTATCATCTGGTTGATCATCCCCTGCAGTCCGTGCTGGCGTCCGTCTTCTGGTGAAAAGATGCGGGCGATCCCGTACTCATGGAGCTCCTTGATTTCGCGCGGGATGATAACCCCACCGCCACCGCCGTAAATACGGATGTGGGAAGCCCCTTTTTCTTTTAACAAATCATACATATATTTAAAATATTCCACGTGTCCGCCTTGATAAGAGGAAATCGCAATCCCCTGAACGTCCTCCTGGATCGCAGCGTTCACCACTTCTTCCACGGAGCGGTTATGACCTAAGTGAATAACCTCTGATCCGCTTGCCTGAATAATCCGACGCATAATGTTGATCGATGCATCATGTCCGTCGAAAAGGCTCGATGCCGTCACGAAACGGACATGGTGCTTTGGCTTGTAAACTTCAACCGTGCTCATATTACTCCCCCTGTTCTCCTTTGTTTTTCAAAACCTATGACACCAGCAAAAAGCAGTTCGATTTGCAGATCGATGTATTCTTCGAGTGAAAACCTCTTTTGCAGTGCCCAGCGGCGGAATCCCCACATCTGCCCCTGGACGAATACATTCTGCGCGAGCATGTGGATCTGATTGTCATCAAGCTCAAGCTCGCCCGTCTCGACGCAGCGGACGATCAGCTTCTCGACCATTGCCACCATTTCAAGCTCTTTTCTTAGGACATAAGGCAAAGCGTCCTTCGATAATGATTTCGCTTCCTGATACATGACGAGGACTTCATCCTGCATCCGGTCCATCACCTGAAAATAATGGGCGATGCCGAGCTTGAGACCGTCCAGCGTCCCCTGGCCGATATCGAGCTCCTCAAGCTCCAATCGAACCTGCTCATAAATGCTGTCACAGACTAAATACAAAACATCTTCCTTTGTTCGTATATACTCATAAAGCGTTCCGATGCTGAATCCGGCGGCCTTGGCAATCTCTCTCGTCGTGGTGCGGTGAAACCCCTTCTGTTTAAATAGAGAGACGGCTCCCCGAATCATCTGATCGCGCCTTTTTTCCACTAACCGTTCATCTTTGACAGAAGCATGCACTTCCCTTTTTTTATCCACTAGTACCGACCGCCTTTATCACATTCTCCCATTGACCCCTCTTAGAGCCGCCTGCTTCGTCCCCCAACGAAGCGTGCGGTTTATATATGGAAACATACCCCTTTAATACGTATCGCAGATTAGAGTGTTGATTGCCATTGCCACGTCAGATGCCGGCAGTGAGCTGGGCAGTTTTTCTAACGCCCCGCAGGACGGCACCATCAACTCCAATCAAACTTCTATTTATTTCGTCACCATACGAGAAATAACCAAACGCTGGATTTCCTGCGTGCCCTCATAAATTTGAGTGATCTTCGCGTCACGCATGTAGCGTTCCACCGGATAATCCTTCGTGTAGCCGTATCCGCCGAAGATTTGGACCGCTTCTGTCGTTACCTTCATTGCCGTATCCCCTGCCATCAGCTTCGACATCGCAGATTCTTTACCGTAAGGAAGACCTTCCGACTCAAGCCACGCAGCTTGATAGGTTAATAGACGGGAAGCCTCGATGGATGTAGCCATGTCAGCGATTTTAAAAGAAATCCCCTGATTCGCAGCGATCGGTTTGCCGAACTGCTCGCGCTCTTTCGCGTAGTCGATGGACGCATCAAGTGCCCCTTGCGCAATCCCGACTGCCTGCGCGGCAATTCCGTTACGGCCGCCGTCAAGTGTCATCATCGCAATCTTGAATCCTTCCCCTTCTTTACCAAGAAGGTTTTCTTTCGGCACCTTACACTCTTCAAATACGATTTCCGTCGTTGGAGATGAACGGATACCGAGCTTCTTCTCTTTCTTCCCGACAGAGAAGCCTTCGAAATCTTTTTCCACGATGAACGCACTTGTTCCACGTTGGCGGGAAGATGGATCTGTCAATGCAAATACGATGTACGTATCAGCGATGCCGCCGTTCGTGATGAAGATCTTGGAGCCGTTCAATACGTAGTGATCGCCTTCTAAGCGGGCTGTCGTTTTCATTCCGCCTGCATCCGAACCTGAACCTGGCTCAGTCAAGCCGTACGCACCGATTTTCTCCCCTTGTGCCATCGGACGAAGATACTTCTGCTTCTGTTCTTCCGTACCGAATTTGTAAACCGGCCACCCCGCCAAAGATGTGTGGGCAGATAATGTTACACCCGTCGATGCACATACTCTTGAAAGCTCCTCGACCGCGATGCAGTATGCAAGATAGTCGCTTCCGATTCCGCCGTATTCTTCCGGCCAAGGAATACCTGTCAAGCCGAGCTCCGCCATTTTGTGGAAAATATCCATATCGAAGCGTTCTTCCTCATCGCGCTCTGCAGCAGTCGGTGCAACCTCATTGCGTGCAAAATCGCGTACCATTTTACGAATCATTTCATGCTCTTCAGACAACTTAAAATTCATGATCTCTTCTCCCATCTTTGTTGGAATCTATTTTGATAGTATTTTTTAAACGTAGTTTTCAGGCAGAGGCTGGCGGGTTAGACTCCGCTTTTGGTTTCCGTGCAAGACTTCGCTTTCCGCGGGTGACCCGTTAGCCTCCTCGTCGCTTCGCTCCTGCGGGCAGAAAAGCGGAGGCGGCTTGCTCAGAGGCGACAAGCATAAGGCGAGCAAGTCGGAAAGGCGTTCTTTGCCTTTTTGGCTTGCTTGACTTATGACCTCGAGCCTCTAGCCGCCGGAGCTAGACAAGTCTCACATTGGCCACTTCTCCCGCAGGAGTCTTCGTCTTGCACTCCAACCAACGCTGGAACCAGTCAATTTTCAAACTTAAGCTTTATCAAAGCTAATTCCCCACAAAACCTTATCTATAAAAACCTTCTTAAACCAACAGGTTCTTCCCAATCACCATTCTCTGAATCTCACTCGTACCCTCATAAATCTCGGTCACTTTAGCGTCGCGGAACAGGCGCTCGACTGGGTATTCTTTCGTGTAGCCATAGCCTCCGTAGACTTGGATGGCTTCGGTTGTGACTTCGACGGCTGTTTTGGAGGCGAAAAGTTTGGCCATGGAGGCTTCTTTTCCGCAGGAGATGCCTTGGGCACGGAGGTCAGCCGCTCTGTAGACCAAGAGCTTTGCCCCTTCAACGGCGGTTGCCATGTCGGCCAGCTTGAATCCTATTCCCTGCTGGGCAGCAATCGGCTTGCCGAATTGAACGCGTTCTTTTGCATAAGCGGTTGCGTAATCGAACGCTCCTTCTGCGATACCAAGCGCCTGAGCGGCAATTCCGATGCGGCCGACATCGAGGTTTGCCATCGCGATTTTAAAGCCTTCCCCTTCTTGACCCAGAAGGTTTTCTGCCGGTACCTTCATGTCTTCGAACGTCAGCTGAACCGTTCTTGAGCCGTGAAGCCCCATTTTGTGTTCGTCTTTCCCGATGATCAGCCCAGGCGTATCCTTCTCGACGATAAACGCCGATACCCCGCGGCTTCCCTTTGTTGGATCGGTCGCAGCGAACACGATATATGTATCCGCTTCGCCCCCGTTTGTAATGAAAACCTTCGAACCGTTCAGTACGTAGTGGTCGCCGCGTTTCTCAGCTTTTGACTTCAAGCTCTTCGCGTCGGAGCCTGCACTTGGTTCCGTCAAACAGAAAGCCCCAAGATATTCACCAGAAGCAAGCTTCGGAATGTACTTCTGCTTCTGTTCTTCATTTCCGAAATAAAGAATCGGATTCGTCCCGACCGATGTATGAACCGAGAGAATCACCCCGATGGTTGCGCTTACTTTTGAAAGCTCGTGAATCGCGATGATATAAGATGTAAAGTCCATCTCCGAGCCGCCGTATTTTTCAGGGATTGTAATCCCCATTAGGCCCAGCTCTGCCATTTTATTTAAAATCTCACGTGGAAAATGCCCCTCTTCCATTTTTTCCACAAAAGGCTGTATTTCTGTTTCTGCAAAATCACGCACCATTTTGCGCATCATCTGCTGTTCTTCAGTGAATCGTAATTCCATGATTGTCCCCTCCCGGATGTTCGTGTACATTACTCCAAACTCTATTTATTCGTAAGAGTAGAAACCTCTTCCTGTCTTTTTACCGAGCCAGCCTGCTTTCACGTATTTTCTAAGAAGCGGGCATGGGCGGTATTTGTCGTCGCCGAAGCCTTCGTGGAGTGTTTCCATGATGTAGAGGCATGTGTCGAGACCGATGAAATCTGCAAGCGTCAGCGGACCCATCGGATGGTTCATGCCAAGCTTCATCACTTCATCGATTGCTTCCTTGCTTGCCACACCTTCATACAGCGTGTAGATGGCTTCGTTGATCATCGGCATCAGGATGCGGTTCGATACGAATCCAGGGAAGTCTTCCACTTCAACAGGCACTTTGCTCAATGATTTCGTCATATCTTCGATCGATTGATATACTTCATCCGTTGTAGCAAGACCGCGGATGATTTCAACAAGCTTCATCACCGGCACCGGATTCATGAAGTGCATCCCGATCACCTGCTTCGGACGCTTCGTTGCCGCTGCAATTTCCGTGATCGGAAGTGAAGACGTATTGGTTGCAAGGATCGCATGCTCAGGAGCGATTTCATCCAGCTGAGCGAAGATCTTCGTTTTGATTTCCATGTTCTCAACCGCTGCTTCGATGACGATATCGACGTTTTTTGCGTCGTTGATATCCGTTGAAGCCGTCAGTCTGTTTAGTGTTGCTACTTTATCTTCTTCACTCATTCTTCCTTTTTCGACTGAACGGGAAAGGTTCTTGGTGATGACACCCATTCCTTTTTGAACGAATTCTTCTTTTAGGTCATTTAAAAGTACTTCAAATCCTGCCTGTGCACATACCTGGGCAATCCCCGAGCCCATCTGTCCTGCCCCGATGACCATGACTTTTTTGATATTCATAGTGTGTTCTCCCCTTTGTTTAAAAAATAGTTCCTCTACACCGCAGTTGGTTTCCGTGGAAGACTCCACTTTTCGCGGGTAGCCCGTGAGCCTCCTCGACTTTGCCTGCGGGGTCTCACATTGGCCACTTTTCCTGCAGGAGTCTTCGTCTTCCACTTCAATCAACCCTGGAACTAGTAATATTTAAATTTATAGTTTTGTGTACCTGGTACACCGGCGTGCCCGGTGCAGTGCCAGGCACAGAATCCCTGTTTTGTGCCTGGCACAAAGTGCATTGATTGTTCCTGGCACAATACGGCCTGATTGTTCCTGGCACCGCTAAATCTACGAATGGTGCCTGACCCAGATGACCCGGTTTTGAGCCTGGCTCAAAACCGCCAAATCGAGCCAGCCCCATCTGCGGCACCCACCTTCTCTCAGGCACCACACCCAAACCTAAAACTCTCTCAATCTACGAAACCTACTGCTTCGGCACCTCAATCATGACCGCATCTCCCTGTCCGCCTCCGGAGCAGATCGATGCAATCCCGATTCCGCCGCCGCGGCGTTTCAGTTCGTATGCAAGTGTCAGGATGATGCGTGCTCCGCTTGCCCCGATTGGGTGGCCAAGAGCGACTGTGCCACCGTTTACGTTGATTTTTTCAGGATCGAGACTGGCAATCTTACCGCTTGTCAGTGCTACTGCGGCGAATGCTTCGTTTATTTCAAACAAGTCGATTTCCTCTAATGTTTTACCTGTTTTCTTCAACAGTTCATTGATGACAAGTCCTGGCGTCTGCGGGAAATCCTTTGCTTCCACTGCAATCGCCGTATGACCAAGGATCGTCGCTAACGGCTTTTTGCCTTCTTTTTCAGCGCGTTCTTCACTCATCAGGATCATCGCTGCCGCTCCGTCATTGACTCCCGGTGCGTTACCTGCCGTGATCGTTCCGTCTGATCCGAATACCGGACCTAATTTTGCCAATACTTCAAGGGAAGTTTCCTTACGAGGTGCTTCGTCTCGATCGACAATCACCGGATCCCCTTTGCGCTGCGGAACTTCAACCGGCACGATTTCTTCGCCGAGCTTCCCTTCCTCAGTGGCCTTCACCGCAAGCTCGTGGCTTCTTAACGCCCAGCGGTCCTGATCATCACGCGTCAATTCGAATTCCTTCGCGGTTGCGTTTCCGTACGTCCCCATGTGTACGTTGTTGAAACTGCAAGTCAGGCCGTCGTGAACCATCAGATCCTTCACACTTGAATCACCCATCTTGAATCCCCAGCGTGCTTTAGGCAGAATATATGGCGCATTCGACATCGATTCCATTCCTCCGGCTACGATGACTTCTCCGTCACCGGCGCGGATGATTTGATCCGCCATTGTCACACTTCTCATCCCTGATGCACACACTTTATTGATCGTTTCCGTCTTCACATTCCAAGGCAGTCCTGCGTGACGCGATGCCTGGCGGGAAGGGATCTGTCCCTGTCCTCCCTGCAGGACCGAACCTAGGATCACTTCATCGATGTCTTCACCGCTGACCACCGCTCTATTCAAGGCTTCCTTCACTGCAAAACCGCCAAGTTCGGAAGCTGTAAAACTGCTCAATCCGCCTCCAAACTTACCGAAAGGAGTTCTGGCTCCATCTAAAATGACCGTTTTTCCCATGTAAATCCCTCTCCTTTTTCTTTCAGTTTGAGAATCAATTTTGTATACGCTTTCAAAAAATCCTTTAAGTATCAGGTTGTTCTTTCGTTCTCCAAGGAATTGTCCTGGTGACTGTCCTTTCAGTATATGGAATCTGCATTCAAGCCCAGCTTCTATCATTGTGACTGAACGCTCGCTCGACCAAATCCCAAAAGAGTAAGGGACAGATTCCGTCCCTTTCCACTATTTCCATTGTACTTCAAATTTGTGTAAAACGTAATGATTTTTTAGAAAGTTTTTATTTTTCATTTAAATTACTATTCTAGAAAAATAAACAGGAGTGAAACGCCATAATGTGTATTATGTTGTTTCACTCCTTGTGCAGATAACGTTTATAAAATGTAAGGCTTAAGCTACAACCTCATCCTTCTGATCACCGCAAACCGCTTTCTCAAGAAGTTCGGCAACGTCCAGTGTTGATACGTTTTCTTCGACTTCCTTCGCTTTCGTTCCATCGGAAAGCATCGTCAGGCAGTAAGGGCAGCCGGAACTGATGACGGATGGGCTGACGGCAAGTGCCTGCTCGGTACGTGACACGTTGACGCGGTGGCCTGTGTCTTCTTCCATCCACATGAGTCCTCCGCCGGCACCGCAGCACATTCCTTTCTCGCGGTTGCGTTCCATTTCAACGAGCTTCACGCCGGAAATCGCTTTAAGGATTTCACGAGGCGGATCGTACACTTCATTGTAACGGCCAAGGTAGCAGGAGTCGTGGAACGTGATCGTTTCGTTGACTTCATATT
This sequence comes from Rossellomorea sp. ABR4_012, assembly GCF_056159545.1. NCBI lineage: Bacteria > Bacillati > Bacillota > Bacilli > Caryophanales > Bacillaceae > Rossellomorea > Rossellomorea sp. ABR4_012. The sequence continues at coordinate 535,572 of NZ_JBSWVK010000001.1, read as the reverse complement.
GAGGCTTCAGGCGGCCTTCCTTCACCAGGTCATAAAGAAGCTCGGTGTGGTGATAGACCTCTGCTTCCAATCCGAAGTCCGGATATTCATTTTTGAAAATATTATAAGCATGCGGGTCTATCGTGATGATCTTCTTGATTTCATGCTTTTCGAACTCAGCGATATTGTTCGTCGCAAGCTCCTGGAATAAGAATTCATTTCCTAAGCGGCGTGGTGTGTCACCTGAGTTCTTTTCCTTGTTCCCAAGGATCGCGAATTTCACGCCTGCTTCATTCATGAGCTTGGCAAACGAAAGCGCGATTTTTTGGCTTCGGTTATCGAATGAACCCATTGATCCGACCCAGAATAAATATTCGAAGTCTTCCCCTGCTTTTTTCATTTCTTTCACCGTCGGGATGTGAACGTCCTCTCTCGCTTCACGCCAGTTTTCACGTTCTTTGCGGTTAAGCCCCCATGGATTTCCTTGACGCTCGATATTTTGCATCGCGCGCTGTGCATCGGCATCCATTTTTCCTTCTGTCAGTACGAGATAACGGCGAAGGTCGATGATTTTATCGACGTGCTCGTTCATGACCGGACATTGGTCCTCACAGTTACGGCATGTTGTACACGCCCAGATTTCCTCTTCCGTGATGACGTCCCCGATCAATGACGGGCTGTATGCTGCACCGGCTGCTGCTTCTTCTGCTGCCTGTGTCGCACTTGCCATCGCAATCTGGTTTCCTTTCGTCCCGTTGAATGCGAATGTCGGCACCCAAGGTTTCTTTTGCGTAACGGCTGCACCGTGATTCGTCAGATGGTCACGCAGCTTCACAATCAGATCCATTGGCGAAAGCATCTTGCCTGTTCCGGTTGCGGGACACATATTCGTACAGCGTCCGCATTCCACACAAGCGTAGAAATCGATCATTTGATGCTGAGTGAACTCTTCTATTTTACCTACCCCGAAGCTTTCAGCTGATTCGTCTTCAAAGTCGATCGGCTTGAGTTTTCCAGGGTTGTCTAAGCGGTTAAAAAATACATTTGCAGGTCCTGCGATCAAGTGGGCGTGCTTTGATTGCGGCACGTACACCAAGAAGGCAAGTAAGAAAATCAGGTGAATCCACCATGCAATGTAGAAAATGACGATGGAAGCCGTCTCACCAATGGCGCCGAGTGCTCCCGCAATCAGTGACGCGACCGGCTCAGTCCAGGCAAGCTCTTCTCCATGCCAGATCAGGCTCATACCGTTTCCGACAAGGACAGAAAGCATCAAGCCTCCGATGAATAAAAGAACGAGTCCTGATTTGAACCCTCTTTTTAAACGAACGAGCTTTTCCACATAACGTCGGTGGAACGCCCATACGACAGCGACCAGAATCATCAATGTAACGAGCTCCTGGAAGAACGTGAAGCCTGGATACAATGGTCCAAGCGGCAAGTGGTTCCCCGGTGCGAGTCCTTTAATGATGAAGTCGATTGCTCCGAATTGTACTAAAATAAAGCCGTAGAAGAACATGACGTGGATCGCTCCACTTTTCTTATCCTTCAAGAGCTTTTTCTGTCCGAATACATTGACCATGATTTTGTCGAAGCGTTCTTTGAATCGTTTATCAAATTCGACTTTCTTTCCAAGCTTGATATATTCAATTCTCGTTTTGACCACATACACAAACAGACTCACTGCGTAAACGGTTACAAAAATGAACGCAATCCAATTGAGAATGAGTAATACATTCATCTCAAGTCTCTCCCCCTTTTTCGGCTCGTAAATGAACTTCCCCCTTTGTTCAAACTTTTACAAACCAAATTAATATTCAGAAAAATGTTCTTATGTCCATTATATAATGAATGAGCATTCAGTCAACGATTTTTTATAAAGAAACTTACAAATCATTTCTTATCTGGCAGCTCGTATACACCTCTATAGTAGTTCATTCCACCCTTTTTCTTCCATAGTCAAAAAGTATGAAGAAAAGGTTTCAAGCCTTCTGTTTTCAGGGAATAAAAAAAAGTGGAACACAATACAAGTTAGCGGACATACTAAGTTTATTGATTAATGAGAGAGTGATTCGAATGTGGTTATTTTACACACTGTTATTTATTGGAATCATCCTTGCCTGGATGGTGATTGATTTCAAGCTGGGACGAAGCAAATTCATCCGTACCCGCACCAGACGAACTTACGAGGATCGTTATAGTGATATAACATTAATTTCACGCGGACCGGAACTATTCGATAAGATGTTCACGGATATCAAAAATGCGGAATCTTCTATTCACATTCTTTTTTACATTGTGCAGAACGATCATCTTGGCTACCGTTTCATGGACCTTTTAAAAGAAAAGGCCAAACAGGGTGTGAAGGTCCGGCTGCTAATGGATCAAATCGGAAGCCTGCAGGTGCCAAGGTCTAAAGTCCATATGCTGAAGACTGTAGGCGTGGAGGTCGCATACTGCCAAAAAGTGAAATTCCCTTATCTTTTCTTTTCCTCCCAGCAGCGGAATCACCGGAAAATCACCGTGATTGATGGAAAAGTCGGTTATCTCGGGGGATACAACGTCGGGAAGGAATACATCGATGAAAATGACAAGCCGGAGCTGTCCCCGTGGAGGGATTATCATATGAGATTTGAAGGGGAAGGCGTTCTCGACCTTCAATCCGAGTTCTGTATCGACTGGCACCGTGCGACGCAGAAAAATTTGAAAAACGATTCCCTCTACTTCCCCCCATCCGAAAAAGGAAGTATGAAGCATCGGATTTTTCCAACGGAGGGCGTCAACATCGAACAGTTTTTCGGGGAATTCATCGAGGAAGCGGATGAATCCATCTTCATCGGGAGCCCTTACTTCATTCCGACCCGACATCTTATGGATAAATTAATGAACGCACTTGACCGCGGCGTCAAGGTGACGATCATCGTTCCGGATCAGGCGGACCATGCGCTGGTCAAGGAAGCTGCATTTCCGTATTTCAGGCCGCTGCTTGCTAAAGGAGCGCATGTGTATCAATACATGAACGGTTTTTATCATGGCAAAGTAATTATAATCGATGACTATTTCTGTGACATAGGAACAGCGAACTTTGATCAGCGAAGCTTTTATCTCAATCTTGAACTGAATAATCTGATCTATGATAAACATTTTATTAAAATAGCAAAAAAAGAAATCGATAAAGATATACAGGTATCCGACCGATTGACTTACAGTGATTTGGAGTCAGTATCTTTCTATACAAAATTCAAGGAGAAGGTCGCTTCGGCGATTTCACTTCTGCTTTAGGGGGTCTGCAGCATGAAAGTGAGACTGGGATTTGTGGCAAATTCCCTTGCCCTGTGGGATTCAAGTCCATCTAAAACGATGACCTACAGACGCTTTACCGAACTTCCAGAAAATGAACGCATGGAACAACTCATTGAAGTGACGAGGCTGAATCTGGAGCATACAAAACGACTTCTTTATTATTGCAGAGCCCATGAAATCGAGCTGTACAGACTTTCAAGCTCACTCGTCCCATTGGCGACACATCCTGATGTCGAATGGGATTTCCATTCCCCTTTTAAAAATGAATGGAAAGAGCTCGGTACTCTGATCAAGGCGTTCGGCATACGTGCGAGCTTCCACCCGAATCAATTTACATTATTCACAAGCCCGAAGCAGCATGTCACCGACAATGCGGTGAAAGATATGGTGTATCATTACCGGATGCTTGAATACATGGGGGTGGAAAAGGAGTCGGTGATCAATCTTCATATCGGCGGGACTTACGGGGATAAAAAAGCGGCGCTTGAACGGTTTCATGAAAGTTTGAACGCCATTCCGCCCGAGGTGAAGGAAATCATGACGCTGGAAAACGATGATAAAACGTATAATGTGGAGGAGACGCTTGCCGCTTGTCAAAAAGAAGACATCCCGATGGTGCTTGATATTCACCATCATGAAGCAAACCTTAGCAGCGAGCCTCTTGAAACATACCTTGAGGACATCTTTAAAACATGGGACAGACGGGATCTTGTCCCCAAAATACATATTTCTTCTCCAAAATCCGAAAAAGCCTTTCGTTCTCACGCCGATTATGTGGACCCGGATTTCGTGAAGCCTTTCTTTAAAACATTAAAGAAAATCGGCCAGGACGTGGACTTCATGATCGAAGCCAAACATAAAGACCTCGCCATGCTGAAGCTGATCGAAGACCTCTCTTCCATCCGCGGCGTCAAGCGCATCAGCGGTGGTGTTCTTGAATGGTGAAAATGATAAAAGGACCCGTCCCCCGACTTAAAAATACTCGGGGAACGGGTCCTCTATGTAGTCTTGCTCTACTGGGATCTCTTATTTAAAAACCGATTCAATCCAGGGCTGAATCGCCATAAATGCTTGGAATCCCAAATAGATCCCGACAATCCCGGCGATCCCGGCAAGTGCAGGCGGCGCTGGAATCGGTAGCTTGAACAGAGCAAAGATGAATCCTACCAAAAATCCTGTGACAATGGCCAACACAACAGTCTTCATGAACATCCTCCTAAGCTGATTCCTATCTGTCTACCCACTATTATACGTCAACTAGTAGAAAATATTAAAAGAAGGCCCGTCCTTTACCACATTAAAGCGGCGAGGGACGGGCCTTCGAATTTCAATGGTTACATTTTTTCAGGAGCTTCAACACCGATCAGGGCAAGTGCGTTTTGAAGCGTCACTCGCACGGATTTAACAAGTGCCAGACGGGCCGTTGTCAGCTCGCGGTTTTCTGCGTCCAGTACTTTGTTGGCGTTGTAGAAGCTGTGGAACGCTGAAGCCAGATCGTTGATGTAGTTCGCGACACGGTGCGGTGTGCGCTTCTCTGCTGCATCGGCGATCATTTGCGGGAATTCTCCCAGCTTCTTCAGGAGGTCTATTTCTTTTTCCGTTCCAATCAGGCTCAGGTCGATGCGGTCCTCAGAAGCAAGACCCGACTCCTCTGCCTGACGCAGGATGGAACAGATACGCGCATGTGCATATTGCGCATAGTACACAGGGTTTTCATTTGACTGGGACACTGCTAAGTCAAGGTCGAAATCCATATGTGTATCCGCACTTCTCATCGCGAAGAAATAACGAACGGCATCAAGGCCGACTTCTTCCACAAGCTCGCGCATCGTCACGGCTTTACCCGTACGTTTACTCATCTTCATCTTCTCACCATTTTTATAAAGGTGAACAAGCTGAATCACTTCTACTTCAAGCTTCTCGCGTTCAAAGCCTAGTGCTTCAATCGCCGCCTTCATACGAGGGATATACCCGTGGTGGTCCGCTCCCCAGATATTGATCAGCACGTCATGACCGCGCTCGAATTTATCCTGATGGTAGGAAATGTCCGGGGTCAGATACGTATACGTTCCGTCGTTCTTGATCAGCACACGGTTTTTATCGTCGCCAAGCTCGGTCGAACGGAACCAAGTCGCGCCTTCTTCTTCGTACACATGTCCGTTTTCACGAAGCTTTGCCAGGGCGGCATCGATTTTCCCATTTTCATATAGGGATGTTTCAGAGTACCACACATTGAACGGTACGCGGAACATTTCAAGATCCTTCTGAAGCTTGGACATTTCAACCTTCAACCCATATTCACGGAAAAACTTGTAGCGTTCATCTTCGCTAACATCTGCATATTTAGAACCGAATTCCTCAGCAAGCTGTTTTCCGATTTCAATGATGTCGGCACCATGGTATCCGTCTTCAGGCATCGCCACATCTTGGCCAAGCGCCTGGAAGTAACGTGCTTCCACTGATTTAGAAAGGTTATGAATCTGATTTCCAGCGTCATTGATGTAGTACTCGCGAGTCACCTTGTAACCTGCCTTTTCAAGCACATTACAGAGGGAATCACCGACAGCTGCGCCGCGGGCATGTCCAAGGTGCAGGTCACCTGTAGGGTTCGCTGAAACAAACTCGACGTTGATGCGCTCACCTTTCCCTGCATCGGATCCGCCATATTCGTGGTCCTGATCGAGAATCATTGGAATGAGGTCCGTTAAGTAATCATTGTTCATGAAGAAGTTGATGAATCCCGGTCCGGCAATTTCCATTTTTTCAATCGAAGCCTTTGATTGGTCAAAGTTTGCCATGATGTCTTCCGCGATCATGCGCGGCGCTTTTTTTGCCACACGCGCAAGCTGCATCGCCATGTTTGTGGAGTAATCCCCGTGTGACTTTTCCTTCGGTGTCTCCAGGATGATGTCCGGAATCTGATCCTCTGTTGCCAGATTCGCTTTCAGAACCGCTGCTTTGATTTCGGATTTCAGGTTTTCTTGTACTTTTTCGACGATATTCATGCGCCTATTCTTCCTCCTTAAAATTGATCGACATCTCATAATCTCCGACCGAGCTGCCCTGCATGATCAGCTCATATGAAAGGTTGAAATCCCCTTCTGTCTTGGACATGTTTTTCGTATGTGAAAGTTTTTTTGTTTTTGTCGTCAGCAAGAGTGTGCCGAGCTCGCTTTCATAGGAGCCGTTCATCTCTTCCTCTTCGTTGAACACCATTCTCATCTTCACGGCACCACTTCTTAAGATCAGTGCCTGCGTGTCGGTGATTTTGACGATCGTATGGATGGTTCCTTCTTCTTGAACTTCATCATACTTCAGAAAAAAGGCATCCCCTTTTTCATAGTATTGGCCGAATGAAACCAGCTCAAATGAGTCGCTGTCGTCACCGATCGTGATATTCGTTTTCAAGTGTATTTTGACAGGCGTGGATTCACTATTGAATTCTGTCAAACCACTCACATCCTTTTCTGTTTTAGGGTCCGATCGCGGAATAGTTCCGTCCCTTTTGATGGACGGTCTTCCTTCTAACTAATTAAGTATAAGAAGTATTGGGTGAAAATGCAATGAATGGGGGTGAGTTTTGGGTTGGAAGTTTGTGAAAGTAAGTGTCGAATCTCTTCACAAATTGAAAATACAGTTCTACCCCTCTTAATACCGCAGTTGATTTCCGTGGAAGACTTCGCTTTCCGCGGGCGAGCGGGGAGCCTCCTCGTCGCTGCGCTCCTGCGGGGTCTCCCCTGCTTCGCTTTTCCCGCAGGAGTCTTCGTCTTCCACTACAATCAACTGCTGGGATCGGTTAATACTTCACATTTATTTCTTCAACAGACTTGTCATTTTCACCTAACTACTTCTTTTATAAGAGACGGGGCAGGTCAACTTCTACCCGATACCTTCCAAACTTTAATAAAAGAAATAGGATCACCTTTACAAGGCAATCCTATTTTCACAAAAATTATTTCACCCAGCCAAGTAGCATTTCTCTGATGAGTTTGCTGGCTGTGTTGGCTGTTTGTTCGGATGGGTCGTAGATTGGTGCTACTTCGACGAGGTCGGCACCTACTACGTTGACGCCGGAGTGTGCGATCTCATGGATGGATGCAAGCAGCTCCTTGGATGTGATTCCTCCGCAGTCCACGGTTCCTGTGCCGGGAGCGTGGGCTGGATCCAGTACGTCGATGTCGATCGTAACGTAAACAGGTCGTCCAGCAAGCGTCGGAAGGATTTTCTTAAGCGGCTCGAGCACTTCGAATTTCGAGATGTGCATGCCGTTTTCTTTCGCCCATTGGAATTCTTCTTTCATGCCTGAGCGGATTCCGAAAGAATACACATTCTCAGGTCCGATGTGCTCAGCGATTTTGCGGATAGGTGTCGAGTGGGAAAGAGGTTCTCCCTCATACTCTTCACGAAGATCCGTGTGTGCATCCATATGGATGATCGCCAAGTCTGGATATTTCTTCGCAACAGCCTTCATGACCGGCCAAGAAACGAGGTGCTCCCCGCCCATGCCGAACGGGATTTTCCCGTCGCCTAAAAGCTGATCGATATAATCCTCGATCATATCGATGCTGCGCTGCGGATTTCCGAACGGCAGCGGAATATCCCCGGCATCGAAGAATTTCACTTCTTCAAGCTCACGGTCAAGATATGCACTGTATTCCTCAAGTCCGATCGATACTTCACGAATGCGTGCAGGGCCGAAACGTGAACCCGGACGGTAGCTGACCGTCCAATCCATCGGCATTCCGTAAAGCACAACCGAGCTCTCTTCATAAGAAGGATGGCTCTTTATAAACACATTACCTGAATAAGCTTCATCAAAACGCATCATATTCAACCTTTCTTTATCGAGGACGGCCGGTCTCTAGCAGGTCCGTCCCTCGCTTGTTTAAAGCATTAATCCGTTAAACGCCCGTCCCTCGGTCCTTTAGAGTGTTAAAGTAGAAGTAAAGAACGTGACATATTGTAGGTTCGGTTTCAATTATTTCGTCAGGTCTTTGACGAATTTAGGAAGCACGAATGCTGCATTGTGCAGTTCCGGAGTGTAGTATTTTGTTTCGATTTCGTGGAAACGCTCTTGAGGCACTTCGATTGGGTCGTGTTTTTTCGATCCGATCGTGAATGCCCACATGCCGCTTGGGTATGTCGGGATATTCGCTGTGTACAGGCGTGTAACAGGGAAGATTTCCTTCACATCACGTTGTACCTGGCGGATAAGGTCCGCTTTGAACCAAGGGTTATCACATTGAGCGACAAAGATCCCGTCTTCTTTAAGAGCTTTCGAGATTCCTGCATAGAATCCTTTTGTAAATAGGTTTACGGCAGGTCCCACAGGCTCAGTGGAATCGACCATGATGACGTCATATTCATTTTCACTTTTTGCGATATGCATGAATCCGTCGCCCACCTGGACATCGACGCGCTCATTTTCAAGCTCGCCAGCGATTTCCGGTAGGTATTTCTTTGAGTACTCGATGACTTTTCCATCGATATCGACCAATACAGCTTTTTTCACGCTTGGGTGCTTCAGGACTTCACGGATGACACCGCCGTCCCCGCCTCCTACAACCAATACCTTCTCCGGGTTCGGGTGCGTGAATAAAGGAACGTGTGCAACCATTTCGTGATAGACGAATTCGTCTTTTTGGCTTGTCATGACCATTCCGTCAAGGAAGAGCATGTTGCCCCATTCTTCTGTTTCAGCCATTTCAAGGTATTGAAAATCCGTTTGCTCTGTATGTAAAGTCTTCTTGATTTTCATCGTGATTCCAAAGTTATCTGTTTGTTTTTCTGTGTACCAAAGTCCACTCATTGTTTCTACTTCCCTTCTTTTTTGTTTTATAGGCTCTGTTATCGCCGCTTATGATTTCCGTGGAAGACTTCGCTTTCCGCGGGCGAGCTGGGAGCCTCCTGCCTTTTTCACTGGGGAGGAACTGTCCAGCTGCAGGGCTTAGAGGCACATGTCATAAGTCAAACCGGCCAAGAAGGCAAAGAACGCCTTCATGGCCGCTTCGCCTTATGCCACACGCCTCTGAGCAAAGCCCCTCCGCTTTTCTAATAGGAGTCTACGTCTTCCACTCCAATCAACCGCTGGATCCGCTAAAAACTTAAAGAGCCATTAAAATACTTTTTAAGTCCATTCTAGTTGTAAACATTTTTTCACTGAAGCCATTCACTGAAGAATTTAAAAATATGGTTAGACTTACAAATGAAAAAACACTAAATATCATAGGTTCAAAAAATCAAATAAAACGTCATCGACAGACGTCATTTTTATCCTTCCCTATCATGATAAATACAAACATGAGAAAAAGTATAGTGGAATCTAGCAAAAATTCAAGTGAAATTTTTTCTATCTCCAGTACGTTTAAAATCTCTTCAAACCTTTCATACTGATTATATATAGCAGAAGTCTACGGGAAGGCCCGTCCCTCATTGCTTTAACGCATCGAGGGGCGGGCGTTGGGGAACCCGGGAACGGATTCTCATAGAAAACTATTTTATAAAGAAGGCGGGAAAAGGGATGGAACTGATTACTCGTGCTGGAATGGAGAAAACAAAAAAATATGTCAGAGCGGCCGTTATTCTGTCTCTATTATTTTCTGTCCTTGTTCTGGCAGGTCTGATCGGGGTGCTCACCTACGCGAAGATTCAAGGTCCTCCACCGCTCGCGGTGCCTCAGTCCACGCTCATTTATGGAGAGGACGGAAAGGTGATCGGGGAGACGAATACAGGGGAGAAGCGCTACTGGGTGGATCTGGACCAAATTTCACCGACCCTCATCGAAGCGACGATTTCAATAGAGGATAAGAATTTCTACCAGCATTACGGGTTTGATATTAAGCGGATCGCCGGGGCCGCACTCGCCGACGTCAAGGCAATGGCCAAGGTTCAGGGAGCGAGCACCATTTCCCAGCAGTATGCCCGCAATCTTTTTTTAACACATGATAAAACCTGGAAACGAAAGATTTCTGAGGCACTTTATACTCTTCGAATCGAAATGAACTATAGCAAGAAGGAAATTCTCGAGGGGTATCTCAATACCATCTATTATGGCCACGGTGCCTACGGCGTACAGGCGGCCAGTCAATATTACTTCGGGAAGGATGCAGACAGGCTGACACTTCAAGAAGCAGCGATGCTTGCCGGGGTCCCGAAAGCACCATCCTACTATTCCCCTCTCGAATCGATGAAGAACGCCAAGAAACGGCAGGAGCTCATTCTTGATTCAATGAAGAAAGATGGTTTCATCACGAAAGCGGAAAGTGAAATCACAAAGGCAAAACCGATCAAGATCAACGGGCATCATGCCCATCTAACCGTGGAAACCGCGCCTTATTTTCAGGATGTCGTAAAAAACATCCTTCGCACCGAACTGGGTCTGGAAGAACGGACGATTGAAATGGGAGGCCTCAAGGTTTTCACAACGCTCAATACAAAGCACCAGGAAATCGCTGAGAAAGTGGTTGAGGAGCAAATTGAAGATGAATCCGACATCCAGCTCGGCTTTGTGGCGATGAATCCTAAGAACGGCTATGTCACTGCGATGGTCGGAGGACGGAGCTATGAAGAAAGTCCTTTCAACCGCGCCGTTCAGGCGATCCGCCAGCCAGGGTCGACAATCAAACCGCTCCTTTACTATTCGGCTCTTGAACAAGGTTTTACGCCAGCAACGACGATGAAAAGCGAGCTCACCGCTTTCACGTTTGACGAAAATAAAAAATACGCGCCGCACAACTACAACAATAAATATGCGAACGATGATATCACGCTGGCCCAAGCGATTGCTCTTTCCGATAACGTCTATGCCGTGAAGACCCACCTGTTCATGGGTCAGGACACCTTGACGAAAACGGCAAAAGAGAAATTCGGAGTCACTACGCCGGTCAAAAAATACCCGTCATCCGCTCTCGGAACATCAGGCGCGAGGGTGATCGATATGGTGAACGCCTACAATATGTTTGCCAACGGCGGCTACAAGGTGAAGCCGGTCTTCATCACCCGCGTCGAAGACTGGTCCGGAAACGTCATCTATGAAAAAGAAGTGAAAAAAGAGCAGGTCCTCGATCCGGACACAGCATACGTCATGACGCATATGCTGAGCGGGATATTCGATCCGAAGCTGAATGATTACTCGACCGTCACCGGCATCCAGATCAGAAAAGACGCGACAAGGCACTATGCCGGAAAATCCGGTACAACCAACACCGACAACTGGATGATCGGATTTTCACCGCAGCTGACAGCCGGGGTGTGGACCGGTTACGACAAAGGAAAAGATATCTCCCTCGTAAACGATAAACTTTATGCGAAGAAAATATGGGTGGAATTCATGGAGGAAGCCTTGAAGGACGAACCCGTCAAAGCATTCAAACCGACCAAGGGCGTCGTCGGCGTTGCGGTCAATCCCCACAACGGCAAACTCGCCACGAAGGATTGCCCCGTCCAGCGCTTCACCTATTTCGTAAGGGGTACCGAACCGACTGAATACTGTTCAGAGCACCTCGGAAATCACGAAACACCGAAAGAAAAAGCGCCATCCAAAGATGACAAAAAACCATGGTACAAAAAATTGACGGATTGGATCTTCTAATTATCATTTAAGGCCCGTCCCTCATCGCTTTAAAGCGGCGAGGGACGGGCCTTTATCTCGTTAAAGTTTCATTTTCATTCCTTCGTGTGTCGCGCTGAATCCAAGCTTCTGGTAGAATCGCAAAGCGTCACCGCGCTGTTTGTCCGTTGTGAGCTGCACCAGGCTGCAGCCGCGTTCCTTTGCGCGTTCGACCGCCCAGTTGATCATCTGTGTGCCGACACCTTGGCCACGGACAGATGAAGATGTCCTGACACCCTCAATCGTCGCCCTCCAGCTCCCCTGATGGGTCAGATAGGGTGTAAACGTCATTTGCAAGACACCTATGATCTCGGATTCATGACAAACAGCAATCAGTTCATTATTGGGATCGGCATCAATCGCCTGAAAGGCTAACAGGTAGCCTTCTGGAAGTGGATGGGTATACTGTTCCCTGTCTTTCCCAAGTACATCATCCGCAAGCATTTTCACGATTGCATCCAGATCCTCTTTTCCTGCCATTCGAAACGTTACTTGCTCTTTCATCATAGTGCCTCCTTTTCCGTAGCCTTTACTAATATCCTATCCACCGGACCATCAAAAAGAAATTAGAAGTTTATTATGATCAGGCATAAGGAGCACTTATCCCAGAAAGGCGGAGGGACTTTGAAAAGAGGCGGGTGGCATATGGCGAATCGGCCATGAAGGCGCTCTTTGCCTTCTTGGACGGTTTGACTTATGACATGTGCTCTAAGCTCCGGAGCTGGACAAATCTATAAAAACGAAAAACCTCGGGCTTGTGCGAACCCGAGGTTTTTCATGTCCTAGTTTATGTGCAAACTGTGATTTAAGTGTACTTTTTTTCCAAGATAAGTACAAGATGTGAAAGTCACTTTCAAAAAAATGTCACACTTTGTTCACAAATGTCGAAATTTGGAGGCCCGTCCCTCGCTGCTTTAACGTAGTGAGGGACGGGCCACCATCGATTTTATTCCGCTTTCAACGCTTCTTTCAACTCAGGCTTGGAGCGGTCCCACATACCTTGGTCATGGTTTTTGAGGAAGTCTGCCAGGATCCCTTTTGACTTTTCATCCATATGGTCGACGATGATGTGCCGTTTGATGGATTTATCCATATGATTCACGTGCTCCGGCATCGACTTGTAGCCTCTTCTTTTTTCACGATTCATGACCATTTCACATGCTGTCACCCCTGCATAATAAGGGCCGTCCTCCATGCGGTCAATCGTCACCCAGATCAGCCAGAACGGCTTGCCGCCTGCTGAATCCTCCCGGTTATTCGTGAATTTCATCCCTCTTTCCATCGGGCTCCGCGCATGCATCGCACCGATCTCGATCGTTGCTTCTCCTTCTTCCACATCGATCATGACAGGAGACACATTATCTAGGCTGAGCGATCCGACACCATAGCCTCCGTGTCCGTCAGTCGGGTCATTTTTTATGATATTAAATCCGATGTTCTTTTTCTTTTCCATCGTTTTTCACTCCTTTTAGCTAAAGATTGAAAAAATCGTTCCGTAAATCGTACTGAATGCCTGACCTGTCGCACTCATACCGGTATTCAAGAACGGCCAGATCGTATATTGATCAAGCGGTGTGATTACCAGGATCAGAAACAGCAGAATGCCGTATTGTTCAAACTGGCTCATTTTCACCCGTACATGGGCAGGCGACAGATCCTCGATGATCCGGTACCCGTCAAGCGGAGGGAACGGCAATAAGTTAAAGACAAATAGAAGAATATTCAATTCGACGATCATCTGAAGAAGATCGACCGCAAACGGAGGGATCCCTCCGCCGGTCACCCCGACAAAGAAATAAAATAATCCGAATGCGATGAACGCGATCAGGAAGTTGCTCAGCGGTCCTGCAGCGGAAACAAGAATGCCCGCCAGCCGCGGATTCTTGAAACGCGAACGCATCACCGGAACAGGCCGGGCCCAACCAAAGCCGGCAATCAGAATCAAGATCGTCCCGAACGGATCCAGATGCTGAACAGGATTCAACGTCAGTCTTCCCTGATCCTTCGCTGTCGTGTCCCCGAATTTGTAGGCCACATACGCATGGGCAAACTCATGGACCGTAAACGCCAGTACCAGCGCGATGACCACAAACGGAAGCTCTTCCAGCGAAAAAATCGATATAGACTCAAACAAACTGCGAAAAGTATCCAAAATATGTACTCCTTTAAAAATGTTTTACTTTCTTATTCAATAGTATACCGAAAAAGTCCTGCTCATGACTTTCATCATTCCAAGCTTGCTTCCCCGCTCTCCTCCGATTACATTAAAGAAGCAGGGTCCTACCCACGATTGTATCAAAATCAGAGATAAGGAGCGAATCAAAATGCCCTACATTACTGTTAAAATGCTAGAAGGACGTTCAGAAGACCAAAAGAAAGCCCTCGTTGAAAAAGTCACACAGGCCGTCAGCGAAACGACCGGTGCCCCAGAAGACAAAATCGTCGTGTTCATCGAAGAAATGACGAAGGGTCATTACGCTGTTGGCGGGAAGAGATTGAGTGATCAGTAAATCTCTGTACATGAGGCTCTGAAGTTATCGCTTTAGGGCTTTATTTTTTTCCCACCATATGTATGATTGAACCGTGTCAATTGAATATTCATGCTTTTCTGCAATAGACTCCATACTTTTGCCATTTTGATAATCACGGATAACAGAATGGTATTTTTCCTTTCGCTTATATAACCTGTGATTATGACTCACTCTACTGCCACTTACTCCCAATATTTCACCGATGGCTCTATATGTTTTCCCCTCTTCTCTTAACTTGTTCACTAACAGCTCTCTCTCCGTAAAATCTAAATTCATATATTCTTCCTCCAGATCATTAGAAAATAAAAAGACCGCCCTTCCCACAAAGAGCAGCCCTTCATCCACTTATTGAACAACCTTAATCTTCTTCAACCCGTCAATATAAGCAAACGCCTCATCAATTTCTTCTTCCGTATACTTCTGCTTGCTCTTCAGCGTAAATACCTTCTCGTAAACTTCTTCTTTTGTAAGGTTATCAAAATATAAAACCGTTGAAACAAGCTCCAAAAAGCGTGCAGACTGGCCGTTCATATTCGTCAGGCAGTCCTTCAGGGACGGAATATCCTTTTCATAGATGGAAAGGAAGTCTTCCCCTTCTTTCGTGACCGTGTATCGATACTGGTAATAGCCGCCTTTTTTCTCGCGCACTTCCGAGATGAAGCCCATATTGCAGAGCTCCTCCACACGCAGGGTCAGCTCTTCTGAATAAGGGCCGTAGAAATGAAATTGGAATTTTTCCTGAAACGGAAAGGCCAGCTTCTTAGCGATGAAGATCATCTTTTGAAGCTTCTTTCTTCCCACCACTTCGCCGGACGCTAAAAAGGCACTCATCAGTTTTGCATGTTCTTTCAACAATGTACGTCATCTCCTACTCCTAGTATTGCATTTAGCAGATTCTCCATTGGCTTTGGTGTCACGGCTGCTTTGGCCCGATTAACATTTCGTTGATTTTAAAAAAAGAAGGCCCGATCGTCCTCACTATGGGGACAAAATTTCCCGCAGGGGTGCCTCATCCAATCAACATATCGTTAAACAGCGCCTTTAAAAACAGCACTCTTCTAAGATAGTTCCAGAATCGTACGTATCTGTCTCTTTATTTTCTTCTTCGTTGATTCGTCGTATAGTAAATCCACTGGATAGTATAATTTATGATCGGTTCTGCGCTTACCCGAAATGGAATCCACGATATCCGATTCCCTCGAGAGCTCCCGAAGTTCTTCATTTTTCATTAAAAGATGGATTGGAAGGCGTTCCTCTTCCTCACCCGGCCGGTAGAAATCGTATGGAAGGTCCGAAGATGAGTCCACGACCAGATAATAGTCAGGATCGATTCCCGCTTTTTTAAATAAAGTCTCAAGCTCACTGTGCTTCTTGTATTCCTTCGCCGGATCGAATTCGACGTATTTAAAGAGATTGCGGTTCATGAACCTTTCGCATAAGTCCCTTAAAATATCATCCTCTTCTTCCTGCCAAATCTGAAAATAATACATGATAACCGATTCATCGAGCTTTAAGTAGTCTTGAAGTGCTACATCCCCGGTGAACAAGGAGTAAAAATGAAGGGGCTTCTGCTTGAAAGAGTATCCCGTTTCATGAAGCTCCTTAGCTCTATGTAAAATCTTCGTCAGTATCACCTCTGCACTTCTTGTCACAGGGTGGAAATAAACCTGCCAGTACATCTGATAGCGGCTCATGATGTAATCCTCGACTGCATGCATCCCGCTCTGCTTGATCACGACCTGATCTTCACGCGGCCTCATCACGCGCATGATCCGTTCCATATCAAAGTGGCCGTAGCTCACGCCGGTAAAATAAGCATCACGCTGCAGATAATCCATGCGGTCGGCATCGATCTGACTTGATATCAGGCTCACGACAAGCTTGTTCTCGTACGTCTTCGCGATGACCTCTGCCACATGCTTCGGAAAATCATTCCCGACTTTTGAGAGAACCTGGTTCACTTCTGTGTCTCCCAAAATGATCGCTTGCGTGAAATGCTCATGATCCAGGTGGAACACCTTTTCAAACGAATGTGAAAAAGGTCCGTGACCAAGGTCATGAAGCAGTGCAGCACAAAGGGAAAGCAGCCTCTCTTCCTGATCCCACTCGGGCCTGCCGTCAAAGACATCATCGACAATGCGGCGAATGATTTCATAAACTCCGAGGGAATGGTTGAACCGGCTGTGCTCCGCACCATGGAAGGTCAGATACGTGGTTCCCAGCTGCCTGACCCTTCTGAGGCGCTGGAACTCCTTCGTTCCAATCAGATCCCAAATCACGCGATCTCTTACATGAACATACCGATGAACAGGGTCTTTAAATACTTTTTCTTCATGTAATTTCTGCTTGGAATACTCCATCTTTTACCCTCTTCCTAAACTAGCATATTTCTATTATAGCGACTTTGTACCCGGTCTTCATCTCGAATTTTGTCGAAAAAAATATAATAATGTCTCCTAAACAAACCATGCCGGGCACTCCATCCGCTTCAAAAAAATTTCAGCCATTTACACTATCTTGACAAAAAATTTACCTTCTTAACTAATTCTCTATCCCTTAAATAGTTTCCTTTAAATAACAAACATAAACCTCCAAAACCAACCCTCATCCATCAACGCATTAAAGCATCGAGGGACGGGCGTTTAGCGGTTTAAAGGGGAAAAGAAAAAACTCCCTTATAGGAAGTTTGTTGATACCTAATTATTTCTTTAGTTTCTTTTGGATCTTTTCCATTAATTCTTCTTCCGTCAATGCCGCTAGCGGACGATTATTCACAAAGGCGAATGTTTTTTTACGTCCTGGACCACAATAGGACTGACAGGCGATATCGATCGGCGCGTCCGGGTCCATCTCTTTTAATTTAGGAATCAAGGTCTTTAAGTTTACGGCCTGACAATCATCGCAAACCCGGAATTCGTTTGCCATCTGTCAACAACCCTTTCTATCTATTGAATCATTTATTTTAATAAACATCGATTTATAGAATACAGTTTTCTGCAAGGATTTGCAAGAGAGTGTAGTTTCCAGGTTGTGGTGATTCACTTGAGACGAGGCGGTGATTATTGATGCAGTTGCGAAGGGTGGCCGCGTTTCATAAAAAAGATGGAGTTTGCTTTGGTTCTAACCTAACCCAGCGTTTGATTGGAGTGCAAGACGTAGACTCCTGCGGGAAAAGCGAGACTGGTGAGACCCCGCAGGAGCGCAGCGACGAGGAGGCTCACCGTCCGCCCGCGGAAAGCGAAGTCTTGCACGGAAATCAAAAAGCGGCAATTGAAAACATGAACAACGAAACTACCAACTTCAAAAAATTTTTAACATATTCGTATAAAAATCTATAAATCTGCCCATCCTTTTATCAACGAGTCATTTAAGTAAATTATGGGAGTTGAGATGAGAATGATGAAGACAAGACAGGATGCCTGGACTGATGAAAATGATTTACTATTAGCCGAAACCGTCTTGCGTCATGTACGCGAAGGCAGTACACAGCTAAACGCGTTTGAAGAGGTTGGAGATAAACTGAACCGCACATCCGCAGCCTGCGGGTTCCGCTGGAATGCAGTGGTCCGCCATCAATACGAGAAAGCTCTTCAACTAGCAAAAAAACAGCGCAAACAGCGCCACCGACTGCTGGGGAAAGATCAGGGAGGCAAGAAAAAGCTACTTTACAAGCCGCCTACACCTTCATTTGAAGAGCTGGATGCTATGTCTCTATCAATGGCTGAAGCCGAAGAAGAAATGGAATTCCAATTCGAGGATTATGTACCTGCAACTGAACAGCTTTCACAAAACTCCGGTAAGCAGGAAGTGGAGGTTTCCGAAGCTGAAGAAGAGCAAACCGTTGCCCCGCAGGCACCAGTCAGCAATCATATGGTGAACCCATCCGGCCTTCGCGGTGAAGTCACACTTGAAAAAGTGATCGCATTCCTGCAAAACATGGCTCATTCCAGCGTAAACTCGGATATCGTAAAAATCGAGAATCAGAGATTAAAGCACGAAATCGCTGAGATTAGAAGAGAAAACAAAGAGCTTGAAAAGAAAGTCGCCGAGCTCGAAACAAACTCTGTCACGATGCAGGAAGACTACGAAACACTTATGCAGATCATGAACCGCGCCCGCAAGCTTGTCCTGTTTGACGAAGAAGGCGAAGCGAAAGCACCGCGCTTCAAAATGGACCGCAACGGGAATTTGGAAAAGGTCGCAGAATAAATTTAGTAGTGAGCCCCCCCTTTTAATAGGGTTCCCAAGCCAGTATGCCTTTTGTAAGAAAAGGTGTGCTGGCTTTTATTCATTTCACGAAATTATGCAGGGGTATTAGCCGCTCATTTCAAAGCAACCTCCAATTTTATGTGCGAAATTTTGAATATATGTGCGAAACAGAAACATCCAGTTTATACATACACTATGAGGTATACCCGAAACCCACGCCAAATAACAAACCAGCAATAAAAAAAGACCAAACGCCCCAACCGGCCATTTGATCTTCTCACTGCTTATTCGCCCAATACCTTCTCATTCCGCTCTACAACTCTTTTATAATACGTTTCATACATCGCATACTCCCCACCCTGCAGGGCACTGGAGTAAATGTCACCGCTGAAGAACTTCAACGACTGCAGGAACCGGAGCATTACATCCTGAACAGATAGTTCTACGCCGAGCAGTTCCGATAATGAAGCCATCACCTCAGGCTGAATGGACGGAAACGTAAATTTCGTTTGTTCACCCTTTAGCCCCGTTTCATAAAACTGACGGATCAATTCCGCCCGCTCCGAGCCGCTTCCATTGACGCATAGATAGATTTGAACCGCCACACCGTTCCGGATACGTCGCTGCGAAATCCCGGCAAACTTCCGGTCACGGATGCTCAAATCATAGCTCCCCGGACAGTACGACTGCGTGATTTCTTTCGCTTCCATCTCTACATCGAAATCCTTGAACATCTCCTGAACAAGCAGCCACATGGCATCGTAGCCTCTATTGATATCGATGCCCTTCTCCGAATCAGGGAATACCAAAGACAAGTTCAGAACGCCTTCATCCAGCACGACCGCCAAACCTCCGGAGTTCCGCACAATATATTGAAAACCCGCTTCCTCCAACACACTTAACGCCTCGGAAAGAAACGGCAATTTCGTATCCTGTATACCAAGCACCACCGTCTGATGATGGACCCACGAACGGGCAGCCGGATCGGACTCGCCCGCTCCCACAGCCGTGCAAAGCGTATCATCCATTGCAAAAGACTGCAGCGCACCAAACATCGGCCCTAGACTCGACTGATCGATCACCCTCCACCGTTCCTGACGGAGCAGTGCATATGCTTTTTCCTTATCCATAACGCTTCTCCTTCACTGAAAACATGCGGGTTAATTATATCATAAAATAGTGTCGGGTTTTGAGGCTGGATGAGGGATCGTTATTTCGGTGCCGGTGCCTGGCACAAAACGGCTGCTTTGTTCCTGGCACAGACCGCTGCTATTGTTCCAGGTACAATGACCCTCGATTGTGCCTGGCACACATCGCCGTCCCCGAGCCTGGCTCAATCAGGCCAAATCGAGCCTTGCTCAGATTCCCCAATTTGGCACACCCCCACCGGTTGAGGGGTGTGAGTGTACCAGGTACAAAACCACCGCCATTGTACCTCGTACATACTCAACACCACAAAAAAAGCCGGCCCCCCATAAAAGAGACCAGCTTCCGGACAACAATCATTACAGCGCCTGAGCAGCCGTAATCAATGCCAACTTATACACATCTTCCTCATTACACCCGCGGGAAAGGTCGTTCACAGGAGCGTTCAATCCTTGAAGGATCGGCCCGACTGCTTCGAAGTTCCCAAGGCGCTGAGCGATTTTGTAGCCGATGTTACCAGCTTCGAGGCTCGGGAAAACAAATACGTTCGCATTCCCTTGAATGTCTGCACCTGGAGCTTTTTTCTCTGCAACAGATGGAACGAATGCCGCATCAAATTGGAATTCGCCGTCTACCGTAAGTTCAGGAGACTTTTCTTTTGCAATCGTCACAGCTTCGACTACTTTTGCTGTTTCTGCGGATTTTGCAGATCCTTTTGTAGAGAAGCTCAGCATCGCAACACGAGGGTCGATGTCGAACATTTCTGCTGTTTTCGCACTTTCAACTGCGATTTCAGCAAGGTCCTGACTGTCAGGGGAAATGTTGATCGCACAGTCAGCGAATACGTATTTCTCTTCTCCGCGCACCATGATGAACACACCTGATGTCTTGCGTATGCCTTCTTTTGTCTTGATGATTTGAAGAGCAGGACGAACCGTGTCAGCCGTTGAATGGGCAGCACCGCTTACAAGCCCGTGTGCTTGTCCAGTGTACACAAGCATCGTCCCGAAGTAGTTCCCGTCAAGAAGGATTTTCTTCGCGTCTTCTTCCGTCGCTTTCCCTTTACGGCGTTCAACGAAGCTTTTCACAAGGTCGCCCATACCTTCAAATGAAGCAGGGTCAACCAGTTCACATCCGTCAAGCTTCACGCCTGATTGGTTTGCAACCGCTTGAACTTCATCGACATTCCCCACTACGATGGGAGTCAGTACTCCATCGCTCGCCAGACGGGAAGCCGCTCGTAAAATACGTTCATCCTTACCTTCTGGAAAAACGATCTTCAATTCTTTGCCTTTGATTTTATCTGTCAGTGTCGTAAATAAGTTACTCAATAGAGGAACCTCCTTGATTTATACATATCCATTCTTAGAATACTCTACTCATATAGGAATTCAAGGAAAAGGGAAAATGTTATCGGTTACATTTTTAAAGTCTTTGTTTTCAAAAAATTCCCCTTCGTCATCCATCATCCCTATACCCGGTACACCATGTAAACAACCCTTTATGTAACACTTTTTAGTGTGTTCCGTAAAAACGCTTCCTATCCTATAATTGTGCCATTTTCACGACATTTGGGTTTCTCATTCTTACTCTTTGACCAAACTATGATATAGTGAAATTGGAATAAGAACCTTAAGGAGTGATTGAACATGCCAGAACCAGCACAAACATTAGATGGATGGTATTCACTGCATGATTTCCGTGCGATGGATTGGACTTCATGGAAGATGCTTCCGAGTGAAGAAAGAGCAACGGCGATTGCTGAATTCCACCGTTTCTTAGATAAGTTGAACACGACTCAGGCTGCAAAAGAAGGAAGCCATGCCCTTTACACGATCGTGGGGCAGAAAGCGGACTTCATGCTGATGATCCTTCGTCCGACGATGGAAGAATTAAACGAATTGGAAAACGAATTCAACAAGCTTAAAATTGCTGAATTCACGATTCCGACGTTCTCATACGTTTCTGTCGTTGAGCTTGGGAACTATATGCCGACTGAAGGCGACCCTTATGACAACCCTTATGTTCAGGAGCGCATTTACCCGATCCTTCCGAAAGCGAAGCATGTCTGCTTCTATCCGATGGACAAGCGCCGCCAGGGCAATGACAACTGGTACATGCTTCCGATGGAGGACCGCCGTGAAATGATGAAGAGCCACGGCATGATCGGCCGCCAATATGCAGGCAAGGTAAAGCAAATCATTACCGGTTCTGTCGGTTTTGACGATTATGAGTGGGGCGTTACGCTATTTGCCGATGACGTTCTTCAATTCAAGAAGCTTGTATACGAAATGCGTTTTGATGAGGTAAGCGCACGCTACGGCGAATTCGGTGCATTCTATGTCGGTAACCTATTAGAGGAAGAAGGAATTTCGAAGTTCCTTCATGTATAATCCTATATTTAAGCAGTCCATTTTGGGTGCCTGTCGCGCCAAATTGGACTGTTTTTTTGTGTTTTGCAGGCCCCCGCTGTTGATTTCGCAAGACTTCGCTTTCCACGGGCGGCCGGTGGACCACTTAATAATTTTATATTAATTCCGATATAAATATTTGGTTCTGCAAGTGGATTTAAATAGAAAAAATCAGGGTATTAATAAAAGTCGCCGACTTATTAGTTACCAGGAAATATCGAGATGAAGAGGAGAAGGATAACATGGAAGAATACAACATTACACTAGAGTCAATTAAGGATCGTGTTAAAAAAGGCCGCATCACTGTGGAAGAAATAGAATGGTTGATTGCAAAGGCTGAGGAAAGCAATAAAAAATAGACCGAAAGATTTCTCCCGGTCCACTAAAAATTTTGTTATGCGTACCGGGAGAGGTCAATCTGAAACTTGATAAAAAGCTACTTAATCAAAGATACAACTTTCCACCACTCACTTTATTTTAATCATATTCAGCATCTTCAACATCTCCGGAACAATCCCTTCCGACTCCTCCGCATTCCGATAATGAATCGTAAACTTCAATAGAACGCCATCCACTTTTTTTACAGCGACATTTGTCTGCATCTTTGAATCGTGGGCATGCAGCAAGAATTCAGCCCCTTTGTAAAATGGCAGTGAATTCTCTGTTGGGAGTTCGGTCACTTTGCCTAATGTCTTAAGCTGATCGTGTGCCTGCTTCTTTAATAAACTGATATCAGCACCCGAATCAATCACTTCGACTCTTGTAAAATAGTAGTCATCATTGGCGGATTGAAGGATGAATCTCCGCGGTTCTTCCGCCGTGTAATAGTAGCCGATGTTGGGAGTCAATCCCGGAATGACCTTATCGGCATCGTATCCGGATGATTTGTCGGGTGTTACCTTATTCACCTTCAGGACTTGACCGGTCAAGATTAGGCTGGTTTTCAACCCGTTTCTCCTCTTTAGTTCTTCTACCGTCATTCCGTATTTACGGCTGATTCCCCATAACGTATCACCCGGCCTGACTAATACGAAGGTTGGAATTTCAAGCTTCTGCCCGATATAAATGGTATTTGATTTCAGCACGTTTACGTGTTTTAATTGTCCGACTGTCGTTTGATACTTTTTCGCCAGGCTCCACAGCGTGTCACCTTTTTTGACGGTGATTACTTTTTCAACCTGAAGTTTATTACCTGAGTAAATCAAGTTGGATTCCAGATTGTTTCTCTCCTTGAGTTGGTCCACTGTCATTCCATACTTTTTCGATAAGCTCCAAAGCGTATCCCCTTTCTGGATCAGATGGAAACCGGACGCTCCTGCACTGGATACACTCATCGCGGTTATGGTCAAAGCGAGTGCAGCTGATTTGAACATGTTGCTCTTCTTCATAGTAAGTCCCCCATTATGATGTCTCTTGATGTTTTTCCTAACTTTTCCTACACTCCATTAGACGTCTGAAAAAATGGCATGTTACATGAAGATGAGCCCATTTTAATGGGTTTAATACATGAAGTTCGCTCATCCGGGCTTCTGATTTCTTAGGTTTTCAGCAGGTTGTTTCTTTATTCTGCCCAATAATAAGAATATCTTTTTCCCACCGGACATAGACATGAAATAGTGAGACAGAAAGCATCTTCTAAAGTGAGGTGGGAAGATGGCTGTTGTTCCTTTTAACGAGAAGGAAGTGAAGCTCCTCGCTCGATTGATGAGGGCCGAAGCCGAGGGTGATGGTCAGCTGGGGATGCTGATGGTTGGAAACACCGGGATCAATCGTGTAAGGGTAAGATGTCTGGACTTCAAGGATATCAATACGATTCAACGAATGGTGTATCAGAAACCAGGCGGATTCGAAGCCACACAAAAGGGTTATTTCTATCAGCGGGCAAGGGAGAAAGACATCAATCTTGCCAGAAGAACGATAAGAGGAGAAAGGTTTCATCCTGCGTCAAATTCGTTATGGTTCTTCCGGCCTGAAGGAAATTGTCCAGACAAATGGTATAATCAATCAAATTCCGGCCGCTTCAAGGCACATTGTTTCTTCATCCCGACCAGAGAAGATTGCCCACAAGCCTATTAACCTGCAAGGCTCTTTTTAAACGAATTCTCAAAAATCATGTTTTTCAAGGAGGTATATCTCTTGTCAAATCAACAATCTAACCCTTATTACCAAGGGTATCAAGCGTATGATCCTTATCGTCAATACTATTCCGGTGCAATGCAGGGGCAGGGCCAGCAAGGCCAGGTTCAATATAACGGAATGCAGCCCCCGCAGCAGCAAAGTGCTCAAGCACCTTCACAGAAAATTCCAGGCATGCTTCCTGTAGAAGAATCCTATATCGAGAACATCCTTCGGCTGAACAAAGGAAAAGTGGCGACCGTTTATACAACATTTGAAAACAACACAGAATGGAATGCGAAAATTTTCAAAGGAGTCATTGAAGCCGCAGGCCGCGATCATCTTATCTTAAGTGATCCTCAAACCGGAACACGCTATCTGATCCCGATGATTTACTTAGACTACATCACCTTCGACGAAGAAATCGAATATGAATATCCGTTCAATGGAACCGGAATGACAAGCTATTCCCCACGATAACCACACCTTCAAGTGTTCAAAATCCAATTTTGAACACTTTTTATTTTTGAAGGCCCGTCCCTCATCGCGTTAAAGCGACGAGGGACGGGCCTTCTTTTATAAAAAACAGCCAATTAAAAAAAGACCGACTCCATTAGAGTCAGCCTTCCTTATCATTACATCGTCTTTGCAGCAAAAATCACCAGCAGAATCCATCCGGCAAGGAAGCTCACTCCTCCGAACGGTGTGATCGCTCCAAGGATCTTGATGCCGGATACGCTCAGGACGTACAAGCTCCCTGAGAAAAGAATGGTCCCGATCAGCATCAGCCAGCCCGACCATGACAGGAGTGATGTTGGGGAAACGGTTCCCATCAAGACCCCGATGATGATGATTCCGATTGCATGAAACATTTGATAAAGGACACCTGTATTCCAGATATCTATGTATTTCTTCTCGATCTTGCCTTCGAGTGCATGGGCACCGAACGCACCAAGGCCTACTGACAAGAACGCACTCAGCGCTCCGATGATAATGAATGTTTTCATGGTTCTACTCCTCCGCTTATATTAAAACTTTTTTAACACCTGTGATGGAGATTGTCGTAACTTCCCGTGAATCCCCTTGCATTGATCAAAAATCAAATAATGAATCCCCGTTTGCCCCGTCGTCCGTCTCCAGCGGTGCTTCCTTCTGGACCTGAACCGGCCTCTGGGCAGGCCGCTCGGGCTGAGCGATGTAAGGGACTGTCTGCTGCGGGTGAACGGGTGCAGTGAAGCCCCCTCCTTGGTTGTTCTCTTCAAGCAGGACTTCGCATAACACTTTAATCGAATTTATATGCTCTCTAATCTGCTGGGATTTTTCCGCAGATTTCGCTTTAGCGAGTTCTTGTTCCATTCTTTTAATGACGCTTTGATGAGGGATATTCATCCCGGACCTCCTTTCACTTCAATAAGCTTGCGTTCGTTATCTACATCATAATCCTAATTGTAAATTGGAGAATAATCAAATATGTTCTTATTTTGATTTAGGCGCAAACTTCAAACACGGACTGCCCGATGACTGGAGGACGACCATGGACGGCATCGCTTTCGTCTTGAAGCCGTACCCTTTGCAGCCCCTTGGGTGGACGGGTTCCCATGTGGTATAAAAATATCGACACTGAAAGCAGTTGATCCGCTTTTCATTTTTCAACAAACTCGCCTCCTGCAAGAAAAGCGCAAGCGCCTTGTTCAGCCCGGTAACCGCTCCTGGTCCGACCGGTGAAGCCGCTCTTTGACTTCAGTGGGCTGACCGAAACGTCTCGAGGAACCATGCGCTGGAGCTAGACAATTCTCTAATTAATATGAATAAAACTAAAACCCCTCTCTTAAAAAATAGAGGGGTTCCGAAT
Source organism: Rossellomorea sp. ABR4_012 (assembly GCF_056159545.1). Taxonomy (NCBI): domain Bacteria; kingdom Bacillati; phylum Bacillota; class Bacilli; order Caryophanales; family Bacillaceae; genus Rossellomorea; species Rossellomorea sp. ABR4_012. The sequence continues at coordinate 509,418 of NZ_JBSWVK010000001.1, read as the reverse complement.
GTTTCACGTGAAACAACCTTCCTTATTCAATGCACCAGTCGATTTCTTCCATGCCTTGCTCTTTTAAAAATTGATTCGCCTTCGAATAGGGCTTGCTTCCGAAAAAACCGCGGTGTGCAGAAAGCGGACTCGGATGAGGGGCGGCAATGATTTTGTGCCTGGATTCATCGATCAGTGCACGCTTGCTTTGAGCCGGTTTCCCCCACAGAAGAAACACTATCGGCTTTTCACGTTCATTCAATAGAGTGATCACCCTGTCGGTAAACTCCTCCCAGCCTTTGCCGCGGTGCGAGTGAGCCTTCCCCTCCTCGACCGTCAAGACGGTATTCAATAGAAGAACACCCTGCTCCGCCCACTTTACGAGCGAGCCGTGCTGCGGCATGTCACATCCGATATCATCGTGAAGCTCCTTATACATGTTGCGCAGGGACGGAGGCAGTTTGATGCCTTTTTTTACCGAAAAGCTGAGTCCCTCCGCCTGATTCGGCCCGTGATAGGGGTCCTGTCCCAGCAGGACTACCTTCACATCCTGATAGGGTGTAAGATGAAACGCATTGAAGATATCGAACATGGATGGATACGTGGCCGACGATTGATACTCTCCCTTTAGCCACTCTCTCAATTTCAGATAATAGTCTTTCTGAAGCTCATCCTCCAGAATCTCAGACCAATCATTTTCAAAAATAGCAGAAGACACTGCATGACATCCTTTCTATCTCTCGTACGTGATGGTCACTTTATAGCCTAATTGTTCAAAAAATCCCTTTAAGGATTTTTCGGCATTTTTTTCTGCAGCCTGAAGCAGACCTTGTTCGATCGCTTCCTGACTGATCAGATCCTTCGCCACTTCAGCAAGGGCAAAGCCTTCATTCCAATCGACATCACTTCTGAAAATCCCTTCCACTGAAAATGTTTTAATATTTTCAGTATCAATGGATGGCTCCTGAAGGATCTCCGCCTGTGGAAGCGTCAGCTGAATCTCTTTCTTCTCTTCATCTACCACTATATCGCTTTTATCAATCTGCTGTAAATCCACGCCAGCGAGCACCGTCCCCGGTACCACCATCAACAGCTTGCGTTTGGTGCCCGGAATGTCAGCACTGATATCTTTTCCAAATAGCTGATTATCCTCCTGCTCAATGACCGCTTTCACAAACCCTTGAGCCGTCGCCAGCGAACTCATTTCCTGAATGCGTTCAACAAACGACCCTTTTTCTTCTGTAAAAGTAGAGCCCCCCAGCCAAGCGTACATCCCGATGGCGGTCCCGCCTACCAATACAATGATCAAAAGCAGAATGAGCAGTAACCGATTCTTCCAAAAGGAAAGAACCGAAGTCATCAGCTTCCATGAATTCCTGCTGCTCCTACTTCTATAATCAACAGCCGCCGTGGCACTTGCTTCTCTCTCATTCGCTTTTAACTCTTCCAAAATCCCTTCCATCTGCCTGATCTTTTCATATTGTGTACTCAAACACTTCACCTTCCTTCCTTCTATTATAAGAAAATCTGTCGAATCTTGGAAACAATTATTCTCGCAAAAACAATTACTAGATTATGGAAGTTTTAATCTGTTTATAGCGGGAAAAGCAATAATAAGATCGAATAAGATCATTTGTTAGACTTAAAATTTCTTAATTAACAAGTTCCAGTAGTTTATTGGAGTGGAAGACGAAGTCTTCCACTGAAATAGACTGCGGTGTTTGAAAATCATTTTCCAGGAGGTTGAGAATGTATGTATAAAGTAGAAGTCGTTGAAAATGTAGTGGGAGCAAAAACAAAAATTGAGACGTTGACAGCAGAAGGCTTTACGAAAGAAGATATCTATGTCTTCGCACACGACAAACATCGTTCAGAGGATCTCACTGAAGGTACAGGCACCGAATCAATCGGGGTAAAAGAACAGGGAATGATCGAAAGCATGGGTAATCTGTTCAAAAGCCGCGGAGACGAGCTGCGTGCGAAGATGAAAGCTGCCGGCATGAACCAAACCGAAGCCGACACATACGAAGAAGAACTCGACAAAGGCAAACTGGTCATCGTTGCCAGCAAAGAAGCAAAAGCCAATAACCCAAGTCCGTTCTAATCAATGGAGTGGAAGGCCCGTCCCGCGATGCGTTAAAGCAGCGAGGGACGGGCCTTCTTTTTTATGAAAAGAAAGAACATTTGTAATTCCGTGTGCAGTATTATATTCTTTATTCAGACTAAATTGGACACGACAATAGGAGGTAATCACCCATGACATTGAAAAAGACCCTTACGATCGCAGGATCCGATACGAGCGGCGGAGCCGGTATCCAGGCGGACCTGAAAACATTCCAGGAGCACGGAGTATACGGAATGACCGCCCTGACGACAGTCGTCACGATGGACCCGAATAACCACTGGCACCATCATGTTCACCCGCTTTCAATCGATACGCTCGAAGCCCAATTAGAGACGGTTGTATCCGTCGGAATCGACGCAATGAAAACTGGCATGCTCGGCACGGTCGAAATCATCGAGCTTGCTGCTAAAAAAATCGATCAATTCGGCTTGGATAAAGTTGTGATCGATCCCGTTATGGTGTGCAAAGGGGAAGACGAAGTGCTCAATCCTGAAACAACGGATGCCATGAGAGAGCACCTTCTCCAGCGCGCGACAGTTGTAACACCGAACCTGTTTGAAGCAGGCCAGCTTGCTCAGACCGGTCCGATCAAAACGGTGGACGGCATGAAGGAAGCCGCTAAGAAAATCCATGACCTCGGAGCGAAAAACGTTGTCATCAAAGGCGGAAAACAGCTGGAACATGATAAAGCACTTGACCTCTTCTATGACGGCAGCGAATTCACCCTGTTAGAAGAAGAAAAAGTGGAAACGTCATATAACCACGGCGCAGGCTGTACGTTCGCAGCTGCCATCACATCGAACCTTGCAAACGGACAAGATGTGAAGGAAGCCGTTGAAAACGCTAAGAAATTTGTTACAGCAGCGATTAAGCACGGCTTTAAGCTGAACCAATATGTAGGCCCTGTCATGCACGGTGCTTATAATCGTGTTGAAAAATAAGTTCGAGGACTGCGGTGCCAGGCACAAATTGGATGATTTGTGCCTGGCACCTTTTTTTGGTGTGGGTGGTCGAAGGGGAGTTTGCTTGGAATAAAGATTTTTCGACAACTGGCTCAATTAATTTGATTCCTGCGCAATTATCATGAAAGTGGCGCAATTAATGAATAACCGGCGTAATAATTCTGAATGCGGCGCAATAAACTCGAAAGTAGCGCAATTAATATTACTATATTAATATTCCAGTCATATGGTCTGTCTTCAAAGCATGCTCAGTTAAGGATTTTATAAAAAAGAGCATTTTCCTCAGTAAAACTGAGATAACTCATTGAAAAACAAAGGAAAATTTGACAAAAACATTTTAAAATGACGAATAGCTTTTTTGTTCCCACATCACCCACTGCATCTACCGACTCAGAAGCTCTGGACTCACCCACCCGAATCCGCCGCCCCCCCTTCGAAACAGACTTTTCGCAATCACGGAAAAACTTTAGTAAAATGGAACATAATACGTAAGAGTCATTTTCTGTACCTAAGGAGGAAATGGAATGGAACCGATCAAGATCGCTGACGCTCAAGGATTGATCAATCAATTTGCCCGTCAGGATGTCTACATACATTTGGAAACGACGAACGGAGCATACGCCGCTCACTTCAACGAAGGCTTCTTCAACGCAGGGGCCTATATCCGCAACGCGAAAGTAAATTACGAACACGGGAAAATCATAGGGGACGGACCTTTCCGTGTCGGTTTGAAGATCGAGCTCGGCTGGATTTATGCCGAAGGCCTCACCCACTACGAAATGGATGAACACGGCCGCCTGCTGATGGCCGGCCACGGTGCCGACGGAAAGCTTGCCGTAGCACTTGAAATCAGCCCTACTCCGTTTAATTAAGAAAGGAGAGACCAGAATGGAAAAAGAAAGAAGAGTCCTTGTCATCTTCCCGCACCCGGATGATGAAGCATTCGGTGTGTCCGGAACGATTTCAACTCATATAAACAACGGAACCCCCGTTACGTACGCCTGCCTCACACTCGGTGAGATGGGGCGCAATCTCGGGAATCCCCCGTTTGCAACACGTGAATCACTACCGCTCATCCGAAAAAAAGAATTAAAAAAGGCAGCTGAAGCGATGGGTATCACGGACCTTCGCATGATGGGCTACCGCGATAAAACACTTGAGTTCGAAAACGACGAAAAACTCGCGAATATGGTGACTGAACTGATCGAAGAACTCGATCCCTCTTTGATCATCAGCTTCTACCCGGACTACTCTGTACATCCCGACCATGAAGCGACGGCAAGAGCAGTCGTCCGTGCAGTTCGCCGCCTTCCTAAAGGATCGCGTCCCAAGCTGCACTGCCTCGCTTTTTCAAAGAACTGCCGGGAAGAACTTGGCGAGCCGGATATCGTCATCGATATCACACCGGTAAGGGATCAAAAGATTGAAACGTTGAAAGCCCATATCTCACAAACAGCCTGGATGCTGAAAGACCTTGAAAAAGGCATTGAAGCAAACGATCCCGAAGCATTAAAATGGGTGACCACCGAAAACTTCTGGAGCTACCAGTGGGAAAACGATAAAGTGGAGTGAGGCAAAAAAGCCATTCTATTTTAAAAACTGAACGCATTTACTAAAGCATGGAACATCAGATGGATGGTTCATGCTTTTTTGTTGCAGGAAAACCGGGTTTCGAGTGATAATTTTTCAATACTGGATGATATTATTTCAAAGTGCGAGAATAATTTTTCAATACAAAAATGAGTGATTACTCACTTTACAAATCCGACCGAATAGACTATATTTTAAAGTGAGTAATCACTCACTAACCCATATCAACCTCTCGAAAGGTGTGAGAAACATGAGCTCAATCATTCAAATAAGCGAACTATCCAAATCATTTAAAACGCAGCAAGTATTGAAAAATGTATCTTTAGATATTCAGCCCGGTGAAATCTACGGTCTGCTCGGTCCGTCCGGTTCAGGCAAGACGACGCTGATCAAAATGATGATCGGCCTTGAGCTGCCTTCAGGCGGCAGTGTCACATTCAAAGGAAACAAGCTGAAAGCGAAAGAATTGTACCCGTCCATCGGCTATATGGCTCAGTCCGATGCCCTTTATGAAGAACTGACGGCGAAGGAGAATCTAGCTTTCACTGCTTCCCTTTACGGATTGAAAAAAGGGCAGCGTAAATACCAAATCGAAAAAGTGATGGAGATGGTCGACCTCCTCCCTCACCTCGATAAGCCGGTTAACCAATATTCAGGAGGCATGAAAAGAAGGCTATCGCTAGCCATTGCGCTTTTACATGACCCTGAGGTTCTTTTTCTCGATGAGCCGACCGTCGGAATCGACCCAGTGCTCAGAAAGGAGATTTGGGATGGGTTCCATGCGCTCAAAGACGATGGCAGGACGATCATCATCACGACACACGTCATGGATGAAGCAGAACGCTGCGACAGGCTTGGTCTCCTGCAGCATGGGGAAATCATATCAAGCGACACGCCTGATGCCATCAAAACGCAATACGGCGTAGGTTCCATTGAAGATGTATTTTTGAAAAATGGAGGTGTCACCCTTGAGAATTAGTGGATTCGTGATTCGTATCATCAGACAGCTTTTCCGGGATAAACGTACGCTGGCCCTTATGTTTATGGCCCCTCTCTTAATATTGACGATGCTTTCACTTGTATTTTCTTCAAAGGATTATGAGGCAAAGGTGGCAGTCGTCGCCGTACCGGAACAGCTTGAGGCTAAGCTGGATCTTGACGGTTTTGATTCCTATGAAAACAAAGACAAAGCATCGGAAGCGATGAAGGATGGGGAGTTGGATGGATATGTGACGTTCGAGGACACTACAGCACCTAATATCGTCGTGGAAGGAAGCGATCCATCGGTAAACGGAGCCGTGATGAAGAAGGTCCAAACTCTGTTTCCTTCTCAATCTGCGAATCTATCAGATCGAGTGACATTTTTATATGGAAACGAAGACATGGGGATGTTTGACTCATTTGGGCCTGTCCTGCTCGGATTCTTTGTATTCTTTTTCGTATTTTTAGTAAGCGGGGTTTCGTTTTTAAGAGAAAGAACAACCGGCACTCTTGAGAGGCTGTTGGCTTCACCGATCAAGATTTGGGAAATGGTTGTAAGCTATGTCATTGGTTTCGGGATTGTGACACTGCTGCAGGCAGCGCTGATTTCCTGGTATTCCATCTATATTCTCGACATGATGATGGCAGGCAGCTTCTTTAACGTGTTGATTGTGATCGTACTGCTTTCATTTACGGCCCTGACGCTCGGAATATTGCTGTCCGCTTTTGCCAAGAATGAGTTACAAATGATGCAGTTCATTCCGATTGTCGTAATACCGCAAATCTTCTTCTCCGGATTGTTCAATCTGGATACGATCTCGGAATGGCTCAGCTGGGTGGGACCGTTCACCCCGCTCTATTATGCAGCCGGGGCGCTCCGGGATGTGATGATCAGAGGCTTTGAGTTCAGTGATCTGCTTTTCAATCTGGCAGTCCTTGCCGGCTTTTCCCTGCTGTTTATAACGTTAAATGTTGCAGCGCTTAGAAAATACCGTAAAATATAAGGGACAACGACTACGTTAGGGGTTTACGCATGTCTGAAGAAAAAGATGTCTTTAAACAATTATTCAATCAGGAAGAACCGTTTACGGAGAAGCAGCAGAAGATCGTGGAAGCAGCGATCGAGATGTTTGCCGAAAAAGGCTACGCTGCGACGTCAACGAGCCAGATCGCAAAAAAAGCAGGCGTAGCGGAAGGCACCATCTTCCGCCATTATAAAACAAAGAAGGACCTGCTTCTTTCGATTGTTTCGCCTACCATCGCAAAATTGATCGCTCCATTCGTAATCCGGGATATCAACAAAGTATTGGACGCCAAATACGAACGTTATGAAGATTTCCTGAAGGCAATGATCCTGAACCGCCAGGAGTTTTTAAAGGATAATATGTCGGTTTTTAAAATCCTCATTCAGGAAATCCCGTTTCATCCCGAACTGAAGGAGCAATTCAAAGAACATATCGCGCAGAAAATCTTTGAAAAATTCACCGCTCTCGTCGATCACTATAAAGAAAAAGGCCAGATCATCGACCTTCCTTCGCCGGCAGTCGTACGCTTCTCGGCCACCAGCATATTCGGATTACTGCTCGTTCGCTATCTTTTCCTGCCGGAAGCGGACTGGGATGACGAAAAAGAGATCGAGATGACGGTACAGATGATTTTGAATGGTGTGGGGAAAGAATAAATCAGCTTGAAAGAGCACTGATTATGATGTCAGTGCTCTTTTTTTATAGGCTCATTTAAACTTCGCTGCCCGTTACAACTCTGTTTTCTGCCGGTCGGTAATGAACACCCACGTACTTTCACACTTTAAAGCACTCTGGGACGGGCCTTCATAATGCCTTCAAAATGTCGCCGTTTTACTCTCCATTATCACGGGTACAATACATTACATAGTAAGAGGAGGGACAAAAATGAACTTTCCATTTCATGATAAAACGTTAGAAGGACAGCACATTTTGGTTACCGGGGCGACCGGCGGAATCGGATATGCGGCGGCGAAAGCAGCGGCTGCAGCCGGTGCACGAGTGACAATAACGGGCAGAAATGAAGAAAAATTGAATGAATTGAGGAAGGAATGCGGCGAGGATAAGGTATTCGCGGTCAAAGCGGATCTGACCAAGCCCCAGGCCCGTGACCAGCTGGTTGAGTTTGCCGCGAACGAATTCGGCACGATTACCGGTCTCGTCAACTCGGCTGGCATCGGCGGCGGGGATATCGTTGAAAATCTGTCGGAAGACGATTTACGAAGCATCATGGAACTGAACTACTTTTCTGTGGTCGAGCTCACACAGCTCATTTATAAAGGCATGAAAGAACAACGGAAAGGGTCGATCGTCAATATTTCCTCCCTCTCCGGACTTCGGGGCACTCACGGCAACTCGGCGTACAGCGCATCCAAGTTCGCGGTCATCGGCTTCACGCAGGCGTTCGCCCTTGAAGCCATCGAAAATGGCGTGCGTCTCAATGCAATCTGTCCGGGCTATGTGGACACCGAAATGGGCCGTAACGCAATCAAATCCAAGGGTGAGCGTCACGGCCGAAGCTACGAGGAACAGTTGGAGCTTGCCAAAGAAAGCATCCCTTCCGGTCGGCTGACATCCCCTGAGGAAGTGGCGAACACGATAATCTTTTTATTGAGTGATGCTGCCGAAAACATCGTCGGTGAATCGGTCAAGATATCGGGCGGCAGCGTGATGAGGTGATTTTCCTCATAAAACCCGTCGTTTTTAAAACGGCGGGTGCATATTTTGAGCCAAGACTTAGATAAAACTACTATTTTTCCTTCTAAATATGTCCCTATCAAGCATTTAATTTTCAACTTCATGAGATTTATTTTCAACTTCACAACATTTATTTTTAACTTTTACGATTTTATTTTCAATTAACCAAACACACCCCTTTTCCCCCTCATATTCAAGTTATATTAGCTATTTCTCCCTTTCCAGGAAAAATTAGTCCCTTCCTCCCTTCATAAAAAAATCACTATATGGTTTAATGAATAGTACATTGGAACGATATTAATCAGTGAGGTTGTCATTTTTTTGATGAAGGTTTCTTTATATACTAAAAGCAGGAATAGCATCCGCCGCTTTTTTTTTAAACATTTAACCGAACATACGTTCTAATGGTGGTGAAAAAATGGATTCATTAAAAGAGAGATTTTACCGTATCTATCCGGATTTAAGAGGAAATAAAGCAGTGGAATCATTTATGACCCGGCCCGAACACCAGGAACTTTTGAAACAATTTTTGACGTCGCCAAGCGCTGCGGCAGAGGCTTGCCTGAATGAAGCATTCAAGGCCCATTATTTTGGCATCAGGTTCACTTCCTATGTAAGTTCATCCTTATATTTTCATAGCGTCAATTTTGATAAAAAAATCCGCCTTCATCGCGGCAGGCAGCTGCTGACTCTTGATCAGCCGCTCGGCGGGGATGAAGACGGGACGTTTAAAGATTTGATTAAAGACCCTGCACCATTTGATCCCGTTGAGGAAAAAAGTCTTGAAGATTCCATAAGCAGCGAGACCTTATTGAAGTCGTATAGAGCATTGTCGATCAGGCAAAGAAAGATACTGGATCTGGCTTATGTTGATGAATTAAACAATACAGAGATCGCAAAAGTCGTCGGGGTTTCTCAGCAAGCTGTATCCAAGGCGCACCGAAAAGCCCTGCGCATACTCAAATCAGCTTTACAGAAAGGAGATGGATAACCTATGAATATTCTTTACGACATGGTAAAAGAAGCTCAGGATAATAAAAGTTACGAAGCCAACGTGGTCCGTACTTTCGAACCGAAGATAAAAAAATCCCTGCAGCTGACCAAGCATGAAAACCGGGAAGATCTGGAGCAGGAATTAAAGATCAAGGTAATCAGTTATGTAAGAGGATATCCAATGGATGACGTGCCTGGACTTTTTGATTTGATGAAATAATGATTGATCCATACCAATCATTTCATAAAAAAAAATCAACCTGAGGAGGTCCTGTAATGGATTACTGCGCTCTAGTACAATTACTCGAGAATTTTGGATTTCCGATTGCCGTCACTCTCTTTCTACTTGTGAAAATGGAAAAGAAACTAGAAAAAATGGAAGCTGCCATCCACTCGCTACATGCTTCGAAGCAAGATGAACACAAATAAACGCAGAAAGACTGGCCCGTCTGCCAGTCTTTCTGCGCGATAGATTTATTAAAAGAAAAATCGTCCTATTCTTCCATGGTCAAAGATTCCAAATCCACTTCATAAAGCTTATCATCATTTTCCTTAGGGATTCCCCTGCCATCCGTGTTATTCGACACAAAATAGAGGGTATCCCCTTCGACCAGAACGTCCCGGATCCGGCCGAACCCATCTATCAGAGTCGCAACCTCTCTCGTTGCCGGATCAAAGAGTTTGACACTCTGGCCGCCAAGGGCGGCAAATAAGAGCTTATCTTTCCAAAAATCCGCTCCCGAGGGCGCCCAGGAAGGTTCCCCCGAATGGGCAAGGGGCGATACCATCCCTTCGGCAGTTTCGTCTCCTGTAATTTCCGGCCAGCCATAATTCTTCCCGGCCTGGAGGAGGTTCACTTCATCATAGCCATTCGGACCGTGCTCTGTACCATACAATTCTCCTTCATCATTCCAGGCGAGGCCTTGAGGGTTCCGGTGGCCAAATGAATATACCGGGGAGTCCCTGAACGGATTGTCACCCGGGATGCTGCCGTCCAGGTTTATCCGCAGGATTTTGCCGCCAAGGAAGGAGAGCTCCTGGGCTTTTTCTTTCTTGGTGGCATCTCCCGTGGTGATATACAGCTTCACGTCCGGCCCGATATTCAAGCGGCCCCCATGATGATACTGTGCCCCGCTTGGGATGTTATCGAGGAGGACCTCTGTTTCATCCCACGCATCCTCTGACCTTTGGAGCACTACCACCCTGTTATAAGGTGTCCCGTCTTCATCATTATAGGTGTAGTAGGCAAACGCCTGCTGATTTTCTTTGAAATCCGGATGAAGGACCAGCCCCATGAATCCTGCTTCGGGCTGACTGGCAAGCGGTTTGGATAGGTTCACGTTCATCTCGGTCTGCTTGCCGTCTTTGATTTCAACGATGCCTCCGGTCCGTTCTGTCAGGTAGAAATCCTCCCCATCCTTTACAATCGACCATGGAATGGAAAGATTTTTGGCCACCACTTTGTGTTCTGTACCGCGCTTGCTGACTGACTCGCTTTCTTCTTCTTGTTGTCCTCCACATGATGCCAGAATGAGCAGAAGTCCGATTGTCACAGCCAATCTTTTTTTTAAAATTGATCTCATCGGTCACTGGCTCCCTTTTCATTTTTTTCATCAGTATGGACAAATCGTGAAGCGTTCAATCTATTTCACAGGTGAGCGAAGGGCCTCCCTGATTGCTTTTGCCACGCCGTCTTCACGGTTAGGGGCTGTTTGGTACGCACAGAATCCCTTGACCTCATCTAGTGCGTTCCCCATGGCGACCGGCCTGCCGACTACTTTCATCATGGACAGATCATTCAGGTTATCGCCCATTGCCATCGCCTGCTCCGCAGAAAGACCTTTATCATTTAATAGCTTCTGCAAGGCCACACCTTTCTGCGCGTCGATGCTGTTCACTTCCAGGTTTTCTTTCCCTGAGGAGCTGACCGCAATCCCCTCGATGTCTTTCAGTTTTTCATTCGCTGCCTTCAGCTGATCATCCTCATATGAAAAAACGAGGAATTTATAAACGAGCTGAGATTCGTCATTGAATAGTGTCCCATAGTCTTCGACGAGCTTTATATGACCTTTTTCAAAACGTTCCCGTGCTGCCTGCCTTACTTGTTCTTCGCTCACTTCCGGGTTCGCTGTCGTGAAAATATCGACGATCAGCTCAATCCCCATCTCATAGTTTTCTGTATATGTGCCTTTGTCTGTATAGACTTCGAAATATATGCCCGTTTCGTTCAGGGCTGCTGCGATTTCTTTGGCGTGTGCAGACTGTATCCCCGCCTGATGGATGATTTCCCCGTCCTTATTTCGGACCTCTGCGCCATTTACACAGATGATATCGCAGGATATACCGGCATCCTTCAGGACGTAGTGCGCTTCTTCGTAAGAGCGTCCAGTTGCCACCATGAATTCAATCCCTTGATTTTGAGCGTTAAGAATCGCCTTTTTATTGGCTTCACTGACCTCTTGATGTTCATTTAATAATGTTCCATCCATATCGCTGGTAATGCTTGTGATCATCGTCAGTCACCTTTCATTTCTGTATTTTTCTGCTGTTGTTTGGTCTTTTGCCCAAGCTTCGGCGGCTTCCCTCAATAATCAGATCCGCCTGAACTTTTGTTATCTAGCATTGTACCAAAAGACCATCCATTTTTATAATAATTCCCCTTTATCCACAATACTTGCATGTTCATGCATATCTTCTAATGGATTGGGGTATGAGAATAATAGGAAAGTCTGCTTTAAATGGTGCAAGGCTATCAGAGGAGGAGTTTTTAGATGGAAAACAATCGGACATCCTTGAATAAAGTTTTTTGGATATCTGCCATTATCATTTCTGTTTTAGTGGTTTTTGGAGCTATATTTCCAAAGATGTTTGCTAAAGGGGCAACGGCAGCATTCGGATTCACTACATATGCATTTGGATGGTTCTACTTATTATCTGTATTGGTTTTTGTATTATTTTTACTTGTGCTTGCCATTAGTAAATATGGAAAGGTTCGGCTGGGCAGGGACGATGAAAGGCCGGAATATTCGTTCTTTACCTGGATCGGCATGTTGTTTTCTGCAGGATTCGGGATCGGCCTTGTATTCTGGGGAATCGCTGAGCCGATGAGTCATTTCTTTAAGACTCCGATTCCTGGGGTGGAGGCTCAAACAGAGGAGGCTGCCCGGCTTGCAATGGGGTATTCCTTCTTTCACTGGGGAGTGAGTCAATGGTCCGTTTTTGCAGTAGTGGGGCTGATCATTGCGTATTTCCAATTCAGAAAAGGGGAAAACGGTTTGATTTCCACATCCCTGTCACCCATGTTTGGGCGCCGCAAGAGAGCCAAAGGAATCAAAAGCACCATTGATATTCTGGCCGTGATTGCGACCGTGATGGGAGTCGCCACTTCGCTCGGGCTTGGTATCCTTCAAATCAACGGTGGTTTGAATACTGTTTTCGGCATGGATGAAAGTACACTTTCCCAGTTGCTGATCGTAGCCGTTCTGTTGATTCTATACCTGACTTCGTCGACGACGGGTCTTGATAAAGGGATCAAATGGCTGAGCAATCTTAACTTGACATTGGCCTTGCTTCTTATGGTCTTTGTCTTTATTGCCGGGCCTACGGTATTCATTTTGAATACGTTCACTCTTGGGATCGGCGACTATATCACCAATTTCATCCGCTACAGCTTGCGTCTTACCCCATACCAGGGCGGGACGTGGGTTCAGGACTGGACTATCTTCTACTGGGCATGGGCAATCGCATGGTCTCCATTTGTCGGTGCGTTTGTTGCGCGCGTTTCCAGAGGGCGGACGATACGGGAATTCATTGTCGGTGTCCTGATCATGCCTCCATTCATCGCACTCTTGTGGATTGCGGTCTTTGGCGGAACGGCCCTCCATTTTGACTTATTCGGAGGCACATCAATTGCAGAAGCGGTGGATAAAGACGTAACGAGTGCATTATTCTCGACCTATGCACAAATGCCGTTTACGATGCTGCTCAATGTTTTATCCATCCTGCTGATTTTCACTTTCCTGATTACGTCAGCTGACTCAGCCACGTACATTTTGAGCAGCATGACAACAGAAGGAAGCCTGAACCCGCCGATGCTTGTAAAAATGGTCTGGGGCGTGCTCATAGCTGCCATCGCAGCCGTACTTCTCTTATCGAGTGGATTAGAGGGACTGCAAACCGCCTCGCTCGTATCGGCACTGCCATTCACGGTGATCCTGCTGCTCATGTGCTTCACCCTCTTCACTCTGCTGAGGAAAGAAATAAAACGAAAGCCGAAAGTTCAGAAGAAATAACTGCACTGAATAAAATGCCCGGTTTCTCTTATAAAGAGGGACCGGGTATTTTCTATATAAGAATGTTATTTATTGGATAATAATCTGTCAAATTTAATAATAAAGTGACATTAAAAATTATTATAAATTGAAAGTCCGTAGTGGATTGAAGCGGAAGGCATTTGACTCCGACGGGAAATAGAGGAAACGTCGAGACCTGTCCAGCTCCGGCGGCTAGCCCCTCGAGGTCATAAGCTAAATGGACCAAGAAGGCCAAGAACGCCTTCCCGGCCCATTCATCTTATGCTTGTCGGGGCTGAACCAGCCGCCTCCGCTTTTCTGACCCACAGGAGCGCAGCGACGAGGAGGCTCGACTTCCTCCCTGCGGAAAGCAAATGCCTGACGCGCAAAGGAACGGTCAACGATGTACTATCCAAACAAAATAATAAGAAAATTAATAATTTTGAAAGGGTTTTCACATATCATTATAGAAGAATAGGAAATGGGATGGTTTTATAAAGAAAAAAAGAGACAAAGGGGAGGAAATGAATTGAAACCGTTAATTTCATTATCAAACAGGATTATGCAGAGATATCTGCCCGATCCGTTCCTGTTTGTGGTCATCTTGACCCTGGCTGTATTCGGCTTGGGACTAATCTTCACAGACAGTACAAGCATGCAGATGGTCCAGTTCTGGGGTGAAGGATTCTGGGCGCTCCTGGCATTTTCCATGCAAATGGTGCTGGTTCTTGTAACCGGTTATGTACTGGCGAGCAGTCCGGTATTTAAACGATTCCTTGGCTTCCTTGCTTCTTTTGCTAAATCTCCTGGATCAGCGATTGTCATCGTTACGATTGTATCGATGATAGCAAGCTGGATCAACTGGGGATTCGGGCTGGTTATCGGTGCGCTTTTTGCAAAAGAGCTGGCGAAAAGGGTAAAAGGTGTTGATTACCGGTTGCTTATCGCAAGCGCCTATTCGGGGTTTGTTGTCTGGCATGCAGGTTTTTCAGGCTCAATTCCATTATCGATTGCAACCGAGGGTCATCCATTTCAGGACATGATCGGAGTCATTTCAACAAGTGATACGATTTTTGCTTCATTCAATATCATTATCGTGGCTGTATTATTTGTCGCACTTCCGATTACGGCGAGATTACTGATGCCTTCGAAGGAAGAGACCGTGACAGTAGATCCTTCTGTATTCAATGAAACAGCTGCTACTGTTGAAACTGGACCTATGACACCTGCTGAAAAAATGGAAAACAGTATGGTCCTTTCAGTGATCATCGGGGTGCTGGGTGTGATTTTCCTTGGGTACTATTTTGTGAAAAATGGATTTGCCCTCAATTTAGACATAGTAAACTTCCTGTTCCTGTTCCTCGGCATCATTTTCCACGGGACACCGAAACGTTTTCTGGCTGCCGTTCAGGAAGCGGTCAAAGGGGCGGGCGGAATCATCATCCAGTTCCCTTTCTATGCCGGCATCATGGGGATGATGACGGCTTCTGGACTAGCCGTGGTCATGTCAGAGGCGTTTGTATCAATTTCAAATGATGTGACATTCTATTTCTTTGCATTCCTCAGCGCAGGGATCGTCAACTTCTTCGTGCCATCGGGCGGAGGACAATGGGCAGTACAGGCTCCAATCATGCTCGATGCTGCCCAAACCCTTGATGCCTCAGTGGCAAAAACAGCAATGGCAGTAGCATGGGGAGATGCATGGACCAATCTGATCCAGCCGTTCTGGGCGTTACCGGCCCTGGCCATTGCCGGATTGAAGGCAAAGGATATTATGGGCTATTGCGTATTTATACTCGTCATCAGCGGAATCATCATTTCGCTTGGATTGTTATTTTTATAACATAATTGAGCGGGCAGGCTCCATTAAGTCAGCCTGCCCCCGTCATTGAGGGTTTCTATTTAGATATAAACAATTTTGTTTATGTAAGACATGAACTGGGTATAAATCGGTTGGTGCCGAATAATCGCAGTATTTTCTCCATCCATTTACCTGCTGTCATGCCCAAATAGAAAATGCTTAACTGTTCAAGGCATGAATTTCCACCTAGACAAATTTATATCTATACATTAAAATGAATAATGTTTCATTCGAAGCATACAGATCATCAGAGGTGAATATATGAATCAGCAACGTTATCCACTAATTAGTCATTTACGATTTATCATTCCTTCATTAATAGGAATCTTTCTTTTTATCATTCCAATTCCTAAAGAAGACGGAATTACAATCCCGATCGCCATTTTATCAGGATGGCTGCAGGAGAACATCGGGACCTTTGTACCGGCAATCATGACCGGTTTGATCGTTTTAACCGTGATTGGGACTTTTATTACAAAAGCAGCTCAACCTGACATGATTAAGAAATCGCCATTTTTCTATAATCTTTTCAATGTACCGACGGTTTGGGTAGTTGTAAGGGTATTGGGTGCTGTTTACGCCATCATGACCTTATTCAAGCTCGGACCTGAGTGGGTATGGTCGGATGTCACCGGAGGACTTCTTCTAAGTTCCGAAGGACTTCTCACGATTTTATTCTCTGTCTTTTTATTTGCAGGGCTGTTCCTGCCTTTATTATTGAATTTCGGATTACTGGAATTATTCGGAGCTTTATTAACGAAGATCATGAGACCACTATTCGGATTACCAGGACGTTCTTCCATCGACTGTCTGGCTTCATGGCTAGGTGACGGAACGATCGGGGTACTTCTGACAAACAAGCAGTATGAAGAAGGATACTACACGAAGAAAGAAGCTGCCATCATCGGTACGACTTTCTCGGTTGTATCAATCACCTTCAGCTTAGTCGTGATTTCAGAAGTAGGATTGGGAGACTTTTTCATTCCGTTTTATCTAACGGTGGCAGCTTCCGGGCTGATTGCCGCAATCATCCTGCCGCGCATACCGCCTTTATCCCGCAAACCGAACACGTACTATAACGACCAAGAAGGAAAAGACACGATGGATGTCATTCCTGAAGGCTACACGCGTTTTGGCTACGGATATAAATCTGCGCTTGTACAAGCTAAGGCTAATAATAGCGTAACCAAATTCTTTGCGGATGGAATGAAGAACGTACTCGATATGTGGATGGGTGTTGCGCCAATCGTTATGGCAATCGGTACGACGGCATTGATCATCGCGGAGAACACGCCGTTCTTCGAATGGGTCGGAATGCCTTTCATTCCACTATTGGAGATTCTGCAGATTCCTGAAGCAGAGGAAGCATCCAAGTCCATTCTTGTCGGATTTGCCGATATGTTCCTGCCTGCAATCTTCGGTTCAGGAATTGAAAGTGAAATGACACGATTCGTGATTGCGTCATTATCTGTTACACAGTTGATTTACATGTCTGAAGTCGGTGGATTATTGCTTGGTTCAAAGATCCCGGTAGACTTTAAAGATCTTGTGATCATTTTCTTACAGCGTACGTTCTTGACATTGTTGGTCATTGTGGCGATTGCGCATATGATATTTTAATAGTTAATAGTTTAAAACCAGGTTCCTTTTTGAAGGGACCTGGTTTTTTATGTGAAAAACTTAGTTGGTATTCCTTTCAAGTGCCTACTAATACCGCTTTTGATTTCCGTGGAAGACTTCGCTTTCCGCGGGTAGCCCGTGAGCCTCCTCGATCGTTCCTGCGGGGTCTCACTTGTCTAGCTGCAGGGCTTAGAGGCACATGTCATAAGCCAAACCGACCAAGAAGGCAAAGAACGCCTTCCAGGCCGATTCGTCTTATGCCACACGCCTCTCTTCAAAGCCCTTCCGCTTTTCTTATTAGCTACTCTTCCCGCAGGAGTCTTCGTCTTCCACTCCAATCAAAAGCTGGAACGGTTAATAAATAAAACAAGTATACACAGAGATTTAATCTTTCTTGCCAACCATTACAAATCTAAAAACACTACTGGGAATTAACCAAGACCATACTGCTGTGCAAAGTCACACCTGAAATAAAAAGGATTCTACCAAATGATGTATCAACAAAAAAGACCGGCGCAGTATTTTGCACCAGTCTTACTTTTTATTCATTTCCCATATAACGGGGAAGCAGTACGTCCACCTTCGTCCCTATGTTGACTTCCGATTCGATATGGAGGCTGCCTTTGTGGTCTTCGAGGATTTTTTGGCTGATGGTGAGTCCCAGCCCCATTCCTTTTTCTTTGAGGGTGAAGAACGGTTCTCCGAGGCGTTTCAATCGCTCGGGTGGTATTCCTGTGCCCTGGTCGACTACGGAGATATTGATATGCTTTTCTCCGATTGTACAGTCGACCATTATTTCACCTTCATCCATGGCGTCGATTGCATTTTTTACGATATTAATTAGAACCTGGATGATTTGATTTTTGTCTCCGTACACTTCCAGAGGAGTTTCAGGACAATGTTCTTGAATGGTGATTCCTTTTAGAAGCGCTTCATGCCCCATCACCTTTGTAGTGTAATCAAGGACTTCCCTCATGTCGAATGCTGTGAATTCCCTCATTTGAGGCTTTGACAATATCAACAGCTCTCCCACGATTTGATTGATGCGGTCCATTTCAGAAGACATGACTGATAAATAGCTTTCAGCCACATGTTCGTTCTCTTCAAGCAGCTGGATGAACCCCTTGATGCTTGTGAGCGGATTCCTGATTTCGTGGGCAATCCCAGCCGCCAGTTCACCTACCACCGAAAGCTTTTCTTTCCTTAAGAGCATCTCCTCAGCCACTTTCTGCTGGGAAATATCCCTTCCGATGATCACGAGTCCTTTTCGGCTCTGGTCATTGTGAAACAAAGGGACTTTAATTACATCAAAAGTCTTGAATTCCCCGTTAGGAATATAAAACCCCTCTTCACACCGTGTTACCTTTCCTGCTTTCCATGATTGTTCATCCGACTCGGCACAATATTGAAAAGCATCCTTGAAAAATGGAACCAATTCCCCAAGGTCAAGATCGGTTTTCCCAAGATAATCTATATTTTCAAGGTTATAAAGCTGACGGCCAAATTGATTGACCTTCAGCCAGCGTCCCTCACCGTCTTTAAAGCAGACGAAGTCAGGCAGCGAGTGAAGAAGCGTCGACAATTGATTCTCTTCTTCTATCAATTGTTGATACTCTGTGAAAAAGGATTTCGCTTTTCTTTTCATCTTTAGGAGTACAAAGCCGCCGAGGACCAGTGTCAACACAGAGAAAACGATGTTCCATGGTCTATCCAAAAACAGCACAGACAGCAGCTGAAGTACGAATAGCAGGCCAACCAGCGCCAGCAGATTATTGAATTTTTCATTTTTGAAATAAACCTTATTCTCTTTCATGACGCCACCTGCGCTATCTTTTTTCTTGTATCGTACCATACGTCTTAATTTTCCGAGTAACTTTATTTGTATTATTCTATATTTCTATTCATTTTACAAATTGGAAAGGGTCAAAAATCATCATAGCACTAAACTTAATTCTCTATTCAAACACCGCTGTTGATTTCCGTGGAAGACTTCACTTTCCGCGGGTAGCCCGTGAGCCTCCTTGTCGCTGCACTCCTGCTCAAATGCGGCAACTGTTTTTAATAAAAACCATTGTGACACACTCACGAATATAAAACAAAAAAAGATTGATCACCTCATCAAAAGAAGGCAATCAATCTCTATAAAATTATTTCGCTTTTAGTTTATCCAGCATATCTGCTGTCATTTTTGCCAGGTCGTAGTCTGCTTTGAAGCCCCATTCGGCTTTTGCAGCGCTTGAATCGATGGCATCCGGCCAGCTTTCTGCGATTGACTGGCGGACAGGGTCTACGTCGTAGTCCAGTTTGAAGTCCGGCTGGTGGGCGCGGATCGCTGCAGCCACATCTTCCGGTGCGATGCTCATGGCAGATACGTTGAATGAGTTGCGGTGCTGAAGCTTTGAAGGATCTGCCTCCATCAGGTCTACGATTGCCTGAAGCGCATCCGGCATATACATCATGTCCATATACGTTCCTTCACCGATGTAGGACGTATAGGCGTTGTTCTTAATCGCCTCGTAGTAAATTTCCACCGCATAATCCGTCGTTCCACCGCCAGGGAGTGTTTCATAAGAAATCAAGCCTGGGAAGCGCAGTCCTCTTGTATCCACCCCAAACTTGTGGAAATAGTAATCAGATAAGAGCTCACCTGATACTTTATTCACTCCGTACATCGTCGTTGGACGCATGATCGTATCCTGTGGTGTTGAGTCTTTCGGCGTGGTTGGACCAAAAGCGCCGATCGAGCTTGGCGTAAAGAACTTGCAGTCCAATTCCCTTGCTGTTTCAAGAGCATTCACCAATCCGCCCATGTTCAAGTTCCATGCAAGTAGAGGCTTCTTTTCTGCAGTAGCCGATAATAAAGCGGCCAAGTGAATGATCGTATCGACGTTATTCTTTTTGGCGATGTCGAACATCTTTTCTGCATCCGTCACGTCCAGTTTCTCGAAATGGCCGTCTTGAACGACGTGGCTGTCCGTTTCACGGATATCCGTTGCAATGACATTATCAGAGCCATACTCTTTTCTAAGCTTCGCCGTAAGCTCAGAACCGATTTGACCCAATGCCCCTGTTAGTAAAATCTTTTTCATTCTGTTTCCTCCTGTAAGAAAAGCACAAGCGCCTTGTTCAGCCCCGACAACGCTCCTGGACCGACCGGTGAAGTTGTTCTTTGACTCCACCCGCCGGACCGAAACGTCTCGAGGGGCTAGGCGCTGGAGCTGGACAATTCTCCAATTAAAATTTATACATTCTTATAATACAAAAGCACGCTGCCGGGTTAACGAATCGTCCGTTCATCCGGCACGGTACCGTATATATTCTGATGTCTGTTTTAGATAATACCCATTTCCTTGCCGACTTTTTCATAAGCCGCAACTGCCTGATCAAGCATCTCTTTCGTATGAGCCGCTGAAGGCATGTTTCTCACACGTCCGGTTCCTCTTGGCACGGTCGGGAAGACGATCGACTTTGCATAAACGCCTTCTTCATACAGGCGTTTACTGAAGTCCTGCGTCGCTTTTTCTTCTCCGATGATAACCGGTGTGATCGGTGTCTCACTGTCTCCGATGTCAAAGCCGAGTTTCTTCAGGTTCTCTTTTAAATAGGCGCTGTTTTCCCACATCTTGTCCTGAAGCTCTGTACTGTTCATCAGTAGGTCAAGCGCTTCTGTACAAGCAGTCACGTCTGCCGGTGTTAAAGAAGTTGAGAACAGGAATGGACGGGAACGGACTTTCAGCCAGTCAATCAGGTTCTGTGTACCTGCTACATAGCCACCTACTACCCCGATTGCTTTTGACAGGGTACCCATTTGGAAATCGACTTTATCCTGCAGTCCGAAGTGCTTTACTGTACCTGCACCTTTTCCAAGAACGCCAGAGCCATGAGCGTCATCCACGTATGTCATCATATCAAATTCTTCTGCAATCTCCACGATTTCAGGAAGTTTACATACGTCTCCGTCCATGGAGAAGACACCGTCTGTGATGATCATGATTTTATTATATTGGCCGGATTCCTTCGCTTCCTTCGCTTTCGCACGGAGATCTTCCATATCAGAATGGTTGAAACGGATGATCTTTGCTTTTGAAAGACGGCAGCCATCAATGATCGACGCATGGTTCAGTTCGTCTGAAAGAATCGCATCGTTCTTATCCATCACCGCAGAAATCGCCGCCATATTACAGTTGAAGCCTGATTGATAGGCAATCGCCGCTTCTGTTCCCTTGAACTTCGCAAGCTTTTCCTCAAGCTTCACGTGCAAGTCAAGCGTACCGTTGATTGTACGCACGGCACCCGCTCCTACACCGTATTCTTTGACAGCTTCGATCGCTACTTTTTTCAGGCGCTCATCTGTTGCAAGTCCCAGATAGTTATTCGAAGAAAGGTTCACTAGCTTCTTCCCTTTAATGGTGATGACAGGTCCGTTCGCACCTTCTAAAGGATCGATTTCATTGTATAAACCGCGTGATTTTAAATCTTCGAGGTTTTCTTGTAAAAAAGAATCAAGAGTTTTGCTTGTCATTTGGATATCCTCCTTTGATATGTAAGCGATTTATAAACAGTTGTCCACTCCAAAAATACAGTAAATATCAGATATTTCTATATATTTCCTTGTTTTTAATCTATTTATTAGTTTAACATGTTTTTTGGTGATGGACAAAAAAATTATCTATTTTATTCATAAATTTAGTGTTCCCGATTAATGAAAAAAACTGCAGTTTTTTGTTGAAACTGCAGTCTTTTTCATGTTGTTTGTTTTCAGGATCATGTTAAACGTAGAATGACTGTTGAATGCCGCTTTTGATTTCCGTGCAAGACTTCGCTTTCCGCGGGCGAGCGAGGAGCCTCCTCGACGCTCTGCGTCTGCGGGGTCTCCCCAGCTTCGCTTTTCCCGCAGGAGTCTTCGTCTTGCACTCCAATCAATCGCTGGAACAAGCTAAAAACCACAAACATGTTCTAACAAAACCAATTAAGAGATCCGAACTAATGATAATTCTAATTAAAGAACCTTGAATTACAGTTCGGATTTCTCTTCAACTAAGACACTTATTGACCCATACATGTTCTCTTTTAATGTAGATGTATAAGCTAATACTTGTAGAATAATATATCGTCAACTTAACGCTTTTTCTATAAATTCGAATCTATCTTATCCAACAAAGCATCAATGCTTGCATGGTCCTCAGGCGATTGGTCGATGTGTTTCCAGACGACTTTTCCTTTTTCATCAAAGAGGAATGTTGCTCCCTGGATGTAGACGTCCTGGGTTTTCATGGATTTTTGGACAAATTTCTTTTGGCCTTGTTCATCGGGCAGGAAGTTTTTCACTTTTCCTGTTATAAAGCCGAACATTGCTTTGCTTAAGAGCTTCCATTTCGGCATGGTGACGGTGCCAGCTTGTTTGTATCCTTCGCGGGAAGGATCCCCGTATATAGTGAATGGGAAAGGGCCGAATTCTTCTAGGAATTGAGAAACGAAGCTTCCTTTGGATGGTGCGATGACCACTAATTGAATCCCTCTTTTTTTAAATTCTTCAACGCGCTCACGCAACTGCATGAGGTAATTCCTGCAGATCGGTCAGCCAAGGTGGCGGACAAAGATGACTGCGGATTTCTTGTCTTGAAGAAGCGTGTTAATGTTCACTTCTTCCTGTGAATCGGGACGTTCGAGCTTAAAGTCCATGAAATGACCTCCTCATTCTTTGTATTTCTATCATACCTAATCGGGAAAGAAACATTCAAAATATAGGGCTTACAGAACTCTCTCCTGCTCCTATTTCTTGAACAGGAAGGCAGTCTATCATACGTTGTCATAAATCGTTCATAAAAGTTTGTGAAATAGTGAGCAAATAGATATACAATATGAGTATAAATTATAAAAGCAGGTGAACATCTTGAGTATCCTTGAGCTTCTCACTTCTCTGACACCCATACTATCTGTCTTCATTTTTCTTGTGTTATTCCGTCTGCCGGCTTCCGTGGCGATGCCCGTCAGCTTCCTTGTGACGGCTCTATTGGGTTTTGCTGTGTGGAAAATCCCATTCGTACAGCTTGGGGCTGCGACGATCGAAGGAATCATTATTTCGATTTCCATCCTATGGATCGTATTCGGGGCCATCCTCCTGTTAAATACATTGAGTAACAGCGGGGCAATGGGGACCATCCGCAATGGATTTTCCGTCATTTCCCCTGACCGCCGGGTACAACTGATCATCATCGCTTGGTTATTCGGTTCTTTCATCGAGGGCGCTGCAGGATTCGGAACACCTGCTGCCATTGGTGCTCCACTGCTCGTCGCTTTGGGATTTCCGGCGCTCGCCGCTGTTTCGCTTGCTCTGATTGCCGACAGCAGTGCCGTATCTTTCGGTGCGGTCGGGACACCGGTACTGGTTGGGGTCGACCAAGGACTGAGACAAGGGGGATCCCTTGCAGAACAAGTATCTCAGCAAATCGGTAATGGGAATATGCTCGACTATCTGAGCTCTGTTGCCAGCCAGACTGTCAGCATCGATCTCTTTATAGGCAGTTTTATCCCATTGATTCTGGTTGCGATTCTGACCCGCTTTTTTGGGGAAAATCGTTCTTGGAAAGAAGGCCTGGCTGTGTGGAAGTTCGCTCTTTTCGCAGGATTCAGTTTTACGATTCCTGCCTGGCTCGTCGCGGCTTTCCTGGGACCTGAATTCCCTTCCATCATCGGCGGGCTTGCGGGACTGCTTCTGGTCGTGCCGGCAGCCAAAAAAGGGTTTCTGCTGCCAGATGAAGTGTGGGATTTTCAGGTGAAGCCAGCAGATGAACAAGGACAAGAAAAGATTCCAGTACGGAGTATGCCCATATGGCTGGCATGGTCACCATACATCCTGGTCGCTCTGTTTCTAGTCCTCACAAGACTTGATTTCCTCCCATTTAAAAGTTGGCTGCGGAGTTTAAAAGTGGGATGGACTGACATTCTCGGAACGACGATTTCAACTCAGTTTGAGCCTCTCTATCTGCCGGGTACCATTTTCTTTACCGTGATGCTCATTACATTCTTCATTCACAGAATGAAGCCAACGCAGATCAAAGACACGTTGAAGAGCTCCATCATCACGATGAAAGGGACCATGATCTCATTGATGACAGCAGTGCCGATGGTGAGAATCTTCATTAATTCCGACCTGAATGAAAGCGGGCTTCTCAGCATGCCGATGGAGCTTGCCATACTGATGTCAGGGACAATCGGGGAAGGATGGCCGCTTGCTGCGCCTTTGATCGGTGCTCTCGGCTCATTCATCTCCGGCAGTGCAACCTTCAGCAATATGATGTTTTCACTTTTTCAATTCAGTGTAGCCGACCAAATTTCAGCTGCACCTGATGTGATCCTTGCCCTTCAAGTGCTCGGTGCCAATGCCGGAAACATGGTCTGCGTCCTGAACGTTGTCGCGGCAGCCTCTGTTGTCGGACTGAGCGGAAAAGAGGGTCAGATCATCAGGATCACACTGCTTCCTATGATCCTATATGTGTTATTAGGTGGCTTGTTTGGTATCCTATTAGTCTATGTCATCTAGGCAAAAAGCGAAGGGCATCATCCCTTCGCTTTTTCCAGTCTTTTGATATGCTTCAATCCTTCCCGCTTACTTAAAGGAGCGAGATTCTCCCTGTCGATGAACTGCTGGACAGCTTCAGGGTCCGTCTTCGAATATTCCCTGAGGGCCCACCCAATGGCTTTCTGGATAAAAAATTCCTTGGACTCATTGTGCATGAGGATGTAGCGGAAAAGGCGTTCTTTATCAGTCTTGTCTTTGTACTTCAACTGGTGAAGGATCGCTGTCCGGTTCAACCAGAAGTCCTCTGAGTGTATCCACTTTTCGAGATACTCATCCGCATTATCTTTTTCATGGATTCTCCCAACGAGGTTTGAAGCGATAAGATCTATCGTATCCCACCATGATCCCGTCAATATTATCTCTTCCATGAGAGGGAGATGTTCTCTCGTAAGATACCTTGCCTGCTTATCCAGAAGCGTCATTGCAGAATATTGACACTCACGCTGCGGCTCTCTCCAAAGGGAACGGACAATCTCCGGCAGTTCTTCAACCTGCGGCTTTCCGTTTTCTTTTAAAAATTCGCGCATCAACGCATTCCGTTCAGGGGTCTTAATGCCAAAAAACGCAAATTGATTGCGCATATATTTCTCCATCGCTTCCCGATTTTCCTCATTTTGATTCTCTCTCAATAGGGTTACCAATCGATCCGCATACTCATGACCCATCCTTCTTTTCCTCCTCTTCATGACAGTCGAAACATTGAATCTTTCCGCTGTCCTTTTTTACACCGTTAAAAAAACCATCAAGGCAATAAATCGGCTTTTGACAAGTGTCGCAGTGACCTACAAGCTCTTTCATTCCTATGCGTCCTCTTTTTCCCTCAAGTAATAGATATAATCCGTAGAAACCCCCTTTTCACCAAGCTGCCAGAGCATAGCAGTAATATTTCCACGGTGATAGGTGCCATGGTTGACCAAATGATTCAAGATTTCAACCCTGTTATTATTAAAAGTTTCACCTTCAGAAGTCGTGTAGCTGATGGAAACAAGATGATCCGACATGTCACCAAGCCATTCCAAGATTTCGTTATGTAAATCAGAAAAATCCAATTCGCACTCTTCCACTGTTTCAAACATTCTCTTTTCAATCGGCGCACGCTCACCCTTCAATCTTGAAAACCACAGCGCATCCACTTCAAAGAGATGAAAGAGCGTCCTTTCCACCGAAGGAAACACACTTTGAAGTTCTTTGTGAAAAATTCCTTGAGGGAGGGTCTTTAAGTGATCCAATAGTTTTTGGGTAGCCCATACATGATAAGTAAATTCCATTATCTATCCACTCCTTTACTCTAGTAGTTCTCTCCCCATGGAAGAAATCCCTTGTCACGCCTATTAATTAACTTTTAATCAATACGGTGCGGAGTGATTTAAAATTCGATATAAAAAAACAATCCCCTCAACTTGCAAGGGGATTGTCTCTTTTCGCTAATTGTTTTGTAAGGACGTATGCCAGAAGCTTCTTGCTTTGCGGCAGAGAAATGCCAACGATGGAACCAAGGCCGAGCGCAATGACGACCGTCCCGATTCCGACTGGACCTTCAAGCAGCCATCCGAAGAAGAAGACGATGAGCTCCATCCCATTCCGGACCCATTGCACCTTCCAGCCCGTTTTTTCTGTAACCAGAAGCATCAGGCTGTCCCGCGGTCCCGCTCCTAAATCAGCGGAAACATAGAGTCCGATTCCGTACCCGATCACCAGGATCCCGATGGCAAATACAATCGCCTGAGCCGCGAACGACTCCGGATCCGGAATCAGGAAATTAAATAAATCTATGAAAATACCAATTAAAAGCATATTTAAAAATGCACCGATTTTCGGAAATGATCTGGTTCCGATGCCGGTGATCAGCAGTATGATAAGTCCGGCGATGATCGACCATGTCCCGATCGTAAGGCCGATCTGCTTAAACAGTCCATAGTGAAACACATCCCATGGGCCGATTCCAAGATCCTTTCCTTTGATCGTAAGTGTAATTCCCAAGGCCAGTACAAGCAAGCCGACAAAGAAAAACGCCCAGCGAATCACGAATTCTCTTCTCATGAAAATCCCTTCCCAATCTGTATAAATTCCTTAATACCCGGATAACTGTAACACAGATGGGAAAACAAAAAAATTTCATAAAACCTATCGGGTTGGTGAGGTATTTACCTTTTAACACCGCAGTTGATTTCCCTGGAAGACTTCGCTTTCCGCGGGTAGCCCGTGAGCCTCCTCGGTCGTTCCTCCCTGCGGGGCAGAAAAGCGGAGGCGGCTTGCCCAGAGGCGACAAGCATAAGGCGAGCCAGACGGAAAGGCGTCCTTTGCCTTTTTGGCTGGCTTGACTTATGACCTCGAGCCTCTAGCCGCCAGAGCTGGACAAGTCTCACATAAGCTACTTTTCCCGCAGGAGTCTTCGTCTTCCACTCCAATCAACTGCTGGAACCGGTTAAGACTAAAAATTACATGATTGAGATCAATTCAATTACTTCATCATCCGGCCCTTTGTAGAATACAGCTTTCCATCCATTATCAAGATGGATCGGACCTTCCAAGGGTTCCAATCCCAGATGAGAGAGACGCTTTGTCTCTCGTTCCAACTCTTCCACTTGCCATGCAAAATGGATAGTTGAGAAAGGTGAAGGATCTGCTTCACTGTCATAAATTAATTCCAGTCTTTCTTCTTCCCTTGATAAGAAAACAATGTGCTCACTCCCTAAGTCAGTGGAGAACTCCTCTTTAAAACCGAAATAAGTTTCATAAAACCTTTTTGATTGTTCCAGGTTCCTGACGTTGATCCCAATGTGATGCAGCTTCATGATTTCACCCCATTTCCCCGGACGCATACTTCCGCATTCAAAAAATCAAATTCATATCCCCAAACTCATGCCACATATATCCCTTCGCCAAAGCGCTTCGGTAGGCACGGAATAAATGCTCATCCCGGACAAATGCCCGCAGTAGGTCCAGGTGGCTCGCCTGCGGTTCATGAAGGCCGGTGATCAATCCGTCAACGACGCGTAAGGCACTTTCTTTTGTGATATACAGATTTGTCACGCCGCTCGCTTCAGCGAGTTCACCATCATGGTCTGCCGCAACGGTTTCAAGGGCGCGAACGACCGTCGTCCCAACCGCAATCACCCGGTTCCCTTCCTTTTTCGCTCTTCTTATGCTTTCAACCGTCCCTTGAGGGAGGTGATACTTCTCAGGGTGGTTCGTTGGAGTCGGCCAACGGTCATCACCGTAATAGCTGAGTCCCGCATGAAGCTGCAGAGGCACGACCTCGATCCCTTCCGCGCGAAGCTGTGAAATCAATTTCCAGGAGAATGCCCTTCCTGCAGAAGCCATTTCCACCGATCCCGGGACCGACCCGTATACAGTCTGGTATTTGTCGAGCGGCCACGGGGTATCGATGTATTCATAGCGGATCGGCTGCCCTTCTCGATATAAAAAATCATAAAAAGCCGCCCCTTCCACATTAAATGCCATACGGATCAAAGGCTCTTCACTCCCTTTTCCCGCCATGACGGCTTTTACCCCGTCACCGAATGAAATGGGCAGCAGGGTGTCATACATGCAGCCAAGAATCAAGGCATCCCATTCATTGCTGCTCACCTTTCGGGAAAGCCGGACTTCAACCTGCCGATTTCCCTGCTTCCCCTGAAGTGACGCCGGGATCGTCCTGCTGTTGTTGACCACCAGAATGTCCCCTTTTTTCAGCTGGGAGGGAAGCTGATCAAAGCGGGAATGCAGGCAGTCTCCACTTTTCCTGTTCAATACCATCAGTTTCACTTCATCCCTGTTCTTCCCCGTGAGCTCGATCGGTGCCGAGGCATTCAACTGTTCCGGTATGTCAAAGACCGCTTCATTCATGATCCTCACCCCGGTTCCACTGAAACTCCTGCGCTTCAAAACGTCTGCCGGACACATCGCGGGCAGCATCAGAAGCAAGATATAAGAAAACATCCATATGTTCATTCGGCTCAGCTAACGGATAATCACAGTCCGGTACGGCCTCGTCATGCATGTCGGTGTCCATTTCACCGGGATCCACCATGTTGATCCGCACGCCTGTGTCCTGAAGCTCATATGCCCATGTCTGGGTCAGTCCTTCCACAGCAAATTTGGATATTCCGTATGCTCCCCATTCTGCAAAACCGGTTTTTCCCGCTTCAGAGGTAAGGTTGATGACAGAACCCGCTTTTCTCATCAGCATCCCCGGCAGAACCCGTTTGGTCATGATAAATGGGTTGAATGTGTTGACTTTTAATACCTCAAGAAAATTGTCTTCAGGGTAATCTGTCAACAGCCTTGGACCTGGCCCGAAGATGGAAGCATTGTTGATCAGTACGTCAATTCTGCCGAACGCCTCCTCCGTCACCGAGACAAAACGATCGACATCCTTCAAAACCGATACATCCGCGGCTAACGCAACGACCTCAGCCCCTAATTCACGAATTTCCTCTTCCACTTCTTTTAAAGGAACCTCATTCCGGGCACATATTGAAAGTCTTGCCCCTTCACGTGCAAATTGCAGTGCTAATTCCTTTCCGAGTCCTTTTGAAGCTCCAGTAATCATCACAACTTTATTTTTTAACATTCTATTTTCCTCCTAAATCGTTTTGTTGCTTTTAGTTTATGAAAACGATGAACGCCGCAAATCGGCTATAAGGGAGGACTGAAGATAGAAAATTCGACCGGTATTCATTTCAGACTTATGATGGAGATTTTACAAGAACACGAACGATTTAACTGGATTTTTTATTTATATTCGTGTTACAATGAATTCGAACTTAATTAATAGCAGTGACTGGCGAAAACGTGGAACGAACCACAGGGGAGCTGCGACTTTTCATTTATCATTAGCCATAATGCCGTTCGCCTGGGCAAAGGCAAGGACATTCGTATGCCCTTGTCTTTTTTTTATTGGACTCTTTTCCCCTATTTTGTTGCTTTTCAGACTAGCCTTGTTTTAGAGGCAGACCTTCGAAAAGAAGCGAAACAGAAAACAGTCTTTTACATTTACAGGAGGGATTGCAATGGAACCATTAATTTTAGACGGAAAACGAGTAGCTGCAGAAGTGAAGGAAAGCTTGCGATTGAGAGTGTCTGCTTTAAAGGAAAAAGGGATCACGCCATGTCTTGCCACCGTGCTTGTCGGCGACGATTCTTCTTCGGAAACATACGTAAAAATGAAAGGGAATGCCTGCAGGAAAATAGGTATGGAGTCCCGCCGCATTCACCTTCCGAAGGAAACGACGACAAGTGAGTTGCTGAAAGTCCTCAACGAATTGAACGCTGATGAGGATGTACACGGCATCCTTCTACAACACCCTGTCCCTAAGCATATCGATGAGCGTGCCGCGTTCGAAGCGATTTCCATCGAAAAAGACGTGGATGGTGTAACGAGCCTCGGCTTTGGTCAGACATCCTTTGGTTTCGGCGAGTATCCATCATGTACACCTGCTGCCATCATGAACATCATTGATTTCTATGATATAAATGTCGAAGGAAAGCATGCCGTCGTAATCGGTAGAAGCCCGATTCTCGGCAAACCGGTGTCCATGATGCTGTTAAACCGCAACGCAACCGTCACGACCTGTCATTCATACACAGAAAATCTGCCAGAGATCATATCGCAGGCAGATATAGTAGTAGCCGCTGTCGGAAAGCCTTGCTTCATTCAAGGCGACTGGGTGAAAGAAGGCGCGGTCATCCTCGATGCCGGATACAATAAAGGGAACGTCGGCGACGTCGATTATGACTCTTGTTACAAAAAAGCCGGTGCGATCACTCCAGTCCCTGGCGGAGTCGGACCTGTAACCATCTCCATGCTTTTAAAACAAACCGTAGACTCTGCTGAAAAAACAGCAAAACTTCTCAAGAAATCTTCATAACTCATCGTTCGGATCAGAGGTTAGCTCTTTTATAAGGGCTAGCCTCTTTTTGTTTTCTTTTCCAAATCTCTGCTTATTCTTCCGATATTGGGGAAAAATGTGTAGAAACAAGAAAAGCGGAAGCGCCTTGTTCAGCCCCGACAAACGCTCTTGGGCCGACCAGTGAAGTCGCTCTTTGACTCCACCCGCCGGACCGAAACGTCTCGAGGGGCTAGGCGCTGGAGCTGTACAATTCTCAAATTATATTTGTACTTTCTAATAATTTTAAAAAAGGAGCAGATCCATGGACATTCAGAACAATCATTCATTCAATCAGCCGCCCGAGCCATTTTGGCGTGAATCGGCTCAGCTTCCTGTATTTCCGAAGCTTGCACAAAATATCAAGACCGATGTAGCCGTTGTAGGCGGAGGGATCGCCGGGATCACAACTGCTTATTTGCTGGCAAAAGGCGGTAAAAGGGTCGCCTTGATCGACGCAGGCCGGCTTGTCAATGGAACAACCGGACATACGACGGCAAAAATCACTGCCCAGCACGGACTGATCTATGATGAACTGATCAATCATTTCGGAGAAGAATTTACAAAGAAATATTACGAGGGAAACATGAAGGCCCTCTCTTTCATGGAAAACACCATTCAGACTGAAAACATTGAGTGCGATTACACAAAACAGGATGCTTATATTTACTCCACGACCGATGAATATAAGAAAAAGGTAGAGAAAGAATTTGAAGCGTATCTAAAGCTGGGGATAGACAGTGAACTGATGGAACAGCTTCCGATCGATCTCCCGATAAAAAATGCTGTCATCATGAGAAATCAGGCGCAGTTCCACCCTGTAAAGTATCTCAAGATGCTTGTTGACAGTATCGTCAACAATGGCGGCCAAATATTTGAACAGACATTGGCTAAAACCATCAACGAAGGAGAAAGTACACAGGTGGTGACGGAAGACGGCTATCACCTCGACAGTGAATATGTGGTGATCGCCACTCATTTCCCATTCTATGATGGGATGGGCGGCTACTTCGCCCGCCTCAAGCCTGACCGTTCGTATACGATCGGGGTGAAAACAAATAAAGAGTTCCCCGGGGGGATGTACCTCAGTGCCGAAGAACCGACCCGCTCCCTTCGCTACACAGAAGACGACAACGGCGATAAGCTTGTCTTGATTGGCGGCGATAACCATAAGACGGGACAAGGCAAAGACACGTTGGAGCATTACAATGCCCTTGAAGACTTCGGAAATAGAGTCCTCGGGATCGAGGAAGTGAAATACCGTTGGTCTGCACAGGACCTTATCACATTGGACAAGGTCCCTTACATAGGTCCTTTAACCAAAAAGCACCCCGCCATCCTCGTCGCTACCGGGTTTCGAAAATGGGGTATGACATTGGGGACACTTGCCGGGCAGATCCTTTCCGATCATGTGCTTGGTAATCATAATCTATACAAGGACCTCTTTACGCCATCACGATTTAAAGCCGACCCAAGCATTAAACGATTCACGAAAGAAAATGCCAACGTCGCTGCCCAATTGGTGAAAGGAAAGCTTGATATCCCGACAAAGAAAGCAGATGATATAAAAAATGGCGAAGGAGCCATTGTATTGGTGAACGGAAGACGATGCGGCGGATACAGAAACGAAAAAGGAGAGCTTTTCGTGGTGGATACCACCTGCACCCATATGGGCTGTGAATGTTCATGGAACCACGGTGATCACACGTGGGACTGCCCTTGCCACGGTTCCAGGTTTTCTACAGATGGGACAGTCATTGAAGGGCCTGCCACCGAACCGCTTAGCCGGCTCGAAGATCAACTCAAATAACGTCGAATATAGCCCGGGAAATATCACAGATAAAAACGAAATATGTCAGTTTTTGACGCAGTCCTGGCAATGATATAAAGGAATATTTCCGTCGGTAAGTTCTCACACTATAAAAGCAAGAGTATTTTTTTAGGAGGGGAAAGTATGGGCCGCACAAAGCAGGGAAACCGCAATGCACAGGCAAATACCAATGCTAAAAGAGGAAATCGCACAAGCTCTGAATTAGTGGAATTTACAACCGGGCGGGCCAAGCCTGAGAAGAACCGCCCTCAAGACTGATTTACGCAAAGTGCCCTTGAATATGTGATTCAAGGGCACTTTTTTATTTCTTCCTTATCCGAAAAGGAATACCAGCCGCTTATCCCGAATACACAAAGAGCAGACTATTTTTTGGGAGGAAGATGAAATGAAAGAACATATGGTGTTTCAACAAATGGACTTTATCCGAATGCGCACACTCGCCTTTTTAGATGCAACAACTGAAGAACAGGCTGACAGAATGCCGGATGGTTTCCGCAACTCGATTCGCTGGAATCTTGGCCATATCCTTTTATCACAAGAAAACCTTCTCTATTCTTTTACAGGAGAAAACGAAAGAAAAGGGATCCCTGCTCATTACAATGACCTGTTCGGCTTCAACACAAGTCCTTCGACGTGGAATGAAAACGGACTGACTCCTCCATCTTTAAAGGAGATTCGCGACCTGCTCGAAGATCAGCCGA
The DNA here is from genome assembly GCF_056159545.1 of Rossellomorea sp. ABR4_012. Lineage (NCBI taxonomy): Bacteria > Bacillati > Bacillota > Bacilli > Caryophanales > Bacillaceae > Rossellomorea > Rossellomorea sp. ABR4_012. Next base: position 476,290 of record NZ_JBSWVK010000001.1, on the reverse strand, counting down.
AGAGAGTGAAAGAGGCATTCACCGGCCGTCTCGAAGAACAGGGTGAAAAGCCGTTCGACTTGGGAACTGCTTCATTCACTACATTGGGAGAGGTGCTGTCCTTTGCTAACTGGCACGAAGGACTCCACCAGGGGACCATCACTTCCATCAAACGGGTCCAGGGTGTTGAAAACCTGTTTGAGAAAGTGGAAGCAAAAGTGAAATAAAGTATATATCGGTACCCGATATATAAAACGTGCCCGCAGATTCCCTTGCGGACACGTTTATTTGTTCCCGTTGAATAGAATCAGAAAGTCCCCATATCCCTCGGCTTCCAGTCGTTCCTTCGGGATGAACCTGAGAGCTGCAGAGTTAATACAATACCTGAGTCCCTTTGGTCCCGGACCGTCCGTGAACACATGTCCGAGATGGGATTCCCCTTCCCTGCTTCTTACTTCCACGCGTGTCGATTTATGTGAAAGGTCATATCGCTCCCTCACACTCGCGTCCATCACCGGTTTTGTAAAACTGGGCCAACCGCATCCGCTGTCATATTGGTCTTTCGAGGTGAAAAGCGGTTCGCCGCTCACTACATCTACATATAAACCTTCCTCTTTATTATTCCAATATTCATTCTCAAAAGGCGGCTCCGTCCCGTTTTCCTGGGTGACATAGTATTGCATATCGCTTAGCGATACACGCAGATGCGAACGATCCTTCGGCCAATATGTCCGCATAAACTCTTCCCTTCCCGACCCTCTCTTGTACAACGCGTATCGGAAGGCATTTTTCTTATAAAAATCCTGATGATACTCCTCCGCTTCATAAAAGGCTTCAGCCGGAAGGATGTCCGTTACGATCGGCTTATTGAATCGGCCGCTTTCCGAAAGGTTTTTCTTTGATTGTATCGCCTGCTCCTTTTGTGATTCATCATGATAAAAGATCACGGTCCCGTAGGATTCACCGCGGTCCTTAAACTGACCGCCGGCATCTGTCGGATCGATCTGCTGCCAAAACAGATCCAATAACTTTTTGTAAGGAAACATATCGGGGTCGAATGTAATCTGCACCGCTTCAAGGTGACCCGTATCGCCCGTTATCACTTCTTTATAAGTCGGATTCTCGGTCTTCCCTCCTGTATAACCGGAGCGGATATCGAGAATCCCTTCCTGATCATCAAACGGCTCGACCATACACCAGAAACATCCGCCTGCAAAGGTCGCTTTCTCCTGTTTCATTTCAACACTCCTTCGTTTCACGTGGAACAAATCATTCATGCTCTCATTTTTACCACATGACCGCACTTTACCCTCACCCTTCAAAATAAAGATGATAATGAGTCTGACACCCCGGATTGAAAAGAGACCTGCAAAACGGACAGACCGATTGGCAGTTCATGTACTGCAGGACTGTCAGTTCATTCCGGCATTCCCCGCACAGTACAGCTTTTGTATTCCATTCATCCTTCGACCAGCGGACGGGCTCATGATCGGCCGTTTCCTCATGACAAAAATGGCATGGATAATATGTATAGCAGCACTTGAATTTTATGGCGATGATATCTTTTTCACTATGATAATGACGGCATCTGGTTTTTGAATCAACATCTACTCCCTTGACCACAACTTGTTGAGGCTCCATTCCAACACAGCTCCTTTTGAAAAGTCTTGTCTACTTTTTCGCCATCAAGGACGTGTTTACCTGTCACTAAATAAATTGGATACCAGCCAAAGCGGCTGATATCCATTCACTTATTCGGCATGATCCAGTATCCCGCGCAAATCCCGATATTCATAATCAGGCTTCACTCCAAGCTCGTCCATTTCCTTTCCCTGCCGATTGATCCAGGCGGTGTAGAAGCCGAAGCTTGCAGCACCTGCGATGTCCCACGTATTCGAAGACATGAATAAGACCTCTTCCCTTCTGACACCGAGTCTTTCAAGCACCAGCTGGTAAGACATCTGGGTCGGTTTGAACTGCTTCACTTCATCCACAGAAAGCACCTCATCAAGCAGTGAAGCAAATGGTGATTGTTCGACCAATGGAGACAGCATATCAAGTGACCCGTTGGAGAAAATCGCTGTTTGATAGGATTGAAGTTTTTCCAATACCTCTTCCGTTTCTTCATAATGGTTAAGCTTCAGGTAAGAATCCATCAATTCTCGTTCCGTGTCGCCCGAAAGCTCGGCACCCGCCTCCTTGCAGGCGTAACGGAGTGCATCCCGGGTAATCTCAAAGAATGTCGAATATCTGCCCATCAGTTGGCGTAAAAAGCTGTATTCCAGCTGTTTCTGCCTCCAAATCCCACTGATTGTATCTCCCTTGCCAGGAAATAATTCATTGCATTTCTCAATTACAGAATGTACATCGAACAGCGTACCATAGGCATCGAATACAAATGCCTTTATCTTCGGCTTTGTCATTTCGTTTCCTCCCCACAATCGTTTTAATGATTACTTACCTTCATGATATATGAGATTTCTTTTTAAACAAACTGATAGCCCTTGTACAAACCACTTTCAAATAGGATTCTATTGTCACCGTTAAGGGTATAGTAAGAAAAAAACAGAAGAACAGGGGAATTCAATTGAAAAAGAAACAAAAGTGGTATCAGAAGAAACGATGGTGGATCGGCGGGGCTGTCATTCTTATTCTTGCGGCAATCATGCTCTATCATCGGGTGAAGCCTCTTCCGCCGGGCATATCTTATGAAGGCGGCGTTCATACCCTTCCTCAAAAAGACGTGGAATTTTTGTACGATCTGACGTATGAAAAGAACGGCAAAGAAGTGTACGACCACTCCATCTTTGATGAAGTATACAAAACCATTGAGGAAGCGGACGATTTTCTCGTTCTTGATCTCTTCCTCGTCAATGGCTATACAGATGGCAAACGGCCTTATCCCAAGCTGAGCGAAAAATTGTCAAAAAAGGTACAGGAACAGATGAAGAAAAAACCTGACTTGAAGGTTGTCTTCATTACAGACCATGTCAATACGACCTATCGTTCACATACCGCTCATCAAATAGCGCCTCTAAAAGAGCTTGGTGCAGAAATCATCTATACGGACTTGAACAGGCTCCGCGATCCAAACATCATCTACTCAGCAGTCTGGAGAACCGCCCTCGGATGGTTTGGGCAGGAAGGGATCGGCTGGCTCCCGAACCCGATGGCTCCTTCAGCTCCAAAAGTGACAGCGCGGTCTTATTTAAAGTTACTGAACGTAAAAGCGAACCACAGAAAAACGGTGATCACGGAGGATGCAGGACTGATTCTTTCAGCCAATCCCCATGATGCAAGCGGATTTCATTCCAATATCGCCTTCAAAGTGAAGGGGGAGATCCTGAAGGACATGGTAAAAGCCGAAAGAGCGGTGGCGGCTTATTCCGATGGTGATAAAAGCGCTTTTCCGACAGATGAAGAGCTGGACAAGCTGATCAAGCCTGCCGGTTCGGGGGAAGGACCTTCTGTGAAGGCACAGATCCTCACAGAAAGCAAGGTTCAGGACCATGTCGTCAAAGCGATGGATGAGGCTGAAAAAGGGGATGAAATATGGATAGGGATGTTTTATTTAGCCGACCGCGACATCATTGACGCCATAGAGGACGCCGCAGAGCGGAAGGTTGAAGTACGGCTCGTGCTGGACCCGAACCAAAACGCATTCGGCCAGGAAAAAATCGGACTTCCCAACCTTCCGATCGCATCGGAACTCCATAATCTCAACAAGGAACACATCACCATCCGCTGGTATGACACAAACAAAGAACAATACCATTCCAAATTCATATATGTCAAAGGGAAGACGAAATCCACCGTCATCGGCGGGTCCACCAACTACACATCTAGAAACCTTGATGACTACAATCTTGAGGAAAACATCAAGCTGGTATCATCTACAGATAGTGAATTCATCCGTTCCATTGATGACTATTTCAAACGAATCTGGAATAACGAAGACGGTACGTATACGGTGGATTATGAAAAGTATCAGGACAAACTTCCTGCATTTAAATACATCATGTACTTTTTACAAAAAATCTTCCAAGTGACCACATACTAGAGGTTTAAATACTCTTAAACCGGGAATTACAAAACTAACAACAAATCTTATAAAAACGAAAAATGGAGGTAATAATTATGGGTTTCATCTTATATTTAATCGTTGGAGGAATCATTGGCTGGTTAGCCGGTTTGATTTTAGGTAAGAACGTTCCAGGCGGAGTCATCGGAAATATCATCGCGGGTATCATCGGCGCATGGATCGGCGGAGAATTACTGGGAAGCTTCGGTCCGGCACTGGCCGGAATTGCCATTATTCCAGCATTGATCGGAGCCATCATCTTCGTATTCCTTCTAAGCCTGTTATTAAGAGGAATGAGAAGAACATCGCATTAATGAATACGATTGGATTGGAAAGCTCCCTGAGAGTCATCTCGGGGAGCTTTTTGTGTGGCTTACGCGTGAAGAGTACTCACCGCGATGCGACAGCCCATTTTTCAATTCATGTTTGTTCCCGTTAATTAGAATCATTCTTAAAGGATCATAAAGCAGGAAAATGGATCGTATCTTTTGTCGAATGGATCATAAATCCACAGAATGGATCGTATTTCTTGAGAATGGATCATAAAATCACAGAATGGATCATATTTTTGTTTACACTTTCTAAAATCTCTAAAACAGCAACCTTTCAACCGGCAATTCCAGCTTCTTAAGAATTTCTGAGTGAACAGCCTCTAAAACGACTCGTTTCCAAGCTCATTTTAATAAGTTTCTAGTTTTAATTACCAATAACTCATTCCATCACAGTCCTACTCTGTCCATCTCTGCCAGAACTATTAACCACACCCTCATACTCTTTTTCCACACAACAAAAAAACAGCCCGCAGGCTGTTTTTCCACTTCACTTAATACGTCATCGATTTACGAGATCTTCTCTTATTCCGGAATTTTTTAAAGATCGGGTAGATGATAGGTCCCCATTTGATCAATCTTCCAATTAAACGTTTCATAAAAGGCAACCTCCTTTGTTATGTATTGTTTACCCGGTACAAAGGAAAAGAAAACCCCACTCGCCAATTAGAAACTTCGTACTCTTCTAGTAGATTCTTTGAATCACAAGTACTTTCTGGAAGTTTTGTTTTGTAATAGAGAATCCACACTCCATTTACAATTGCTTGCTACCCTAAAATCAAATAAAGGAGGTAGTAATGATGAAAAGTTGGTTCAAGAAAGGTCTAGTTTTATTAATTGTTTTATCTCTCATTCCAATTTCTGTCCAAGCGCTCGACACTCCTGGCAGCTCATCTGGAGAAAGAGATGGCGGAATAGGCGATACTACCAATTATTTGGATGCTGCACCGAATATCTCAGTAGATTCCAAGGTCAATCAAATTATTTATCCTCTCTTTGCCACCCCGGCGATCAAGAAGAAGGGTGAAACCCTCACTCTGAAGATTGATACACAGGGTAAAAAGGCAGGAGAATGGAACGTTAAACTAAAGCAAACCAATCACTCTTCGCTAACAAGCGAATATGAATTACCGGTACAATCCGTCAAGAAAGGACAATCTCACTGGAAGGACAGCTCTTCCATTATGGATGTCACAGTGCAGATTCCAGAAGGCACACCAGAAAAATTGTATGACTTGGAAGTGTCTTACACAGGAAATGGACAAAGAATCACAGACAAACAGCCTCATTCTGTAAAAGTGGTGGACGAGTATAAGAAGAATTTCACTTTCTTGCATGTAACAGACACTCATATCGGATCACCACGAAACCTAGGTGACCCGGATGACCCGGCCTCAACAGACCCGGCCCTGGCAAAAGAAGCCGGCATGTGGGATCCCGATCCGAATAAGCGCTGGCTTTATCTTCAGAAGGCGATAAAAGAGGTAAACTTGAAGAATCCTGATTTTGTAGTGGTTACAGGGGATTTAATGTACGGCCAAATGAACCCGCAGGAGTATATCTATGAGTATGAAGAAACATATAAAATGCTTCAAAAACTGAACGTCCCAGTATATATCGTACCTGGTAATCATGATTACTATGCTCAGGATGCGACTCTGGCCGATGGTGCGAAGTACTGGGAAAAATATTTCGGTCCGCAATACTTTTCGTTTGATTACGGACCATATGCACATTTCATTGGCTACAATTCATTTGATTGGCATAAATTCGACCGAAGCGGTCATGGTACCGTATCTGTTCCGACATGGGGCGGACAAATCCGGGAAGAACAATTAAATTGGGTTAAACAGGATCTGCAGAAGAATGCAGAAACTGCGCAGGCAGGTCAGATACGAGGGTTATTCTCTCACCATAATCCATTATGGCGCGACCGTGAGATTTGGCCGCAGGATGATCCGGAAGTTCAAAAATATTGGAAGCAATATGACGAAAAGCATAATCCTCAAACCCTTGACACATTGATACTTGGTGAAAAACTGGGGATCAAATATGATCAGCAATGGCACGGAGAAAATGCTCAGGAATTAATCGATGTGATGAAAAATAATAACGTGAACGTCAGTCTTCACGGGCATACCCATATAGATGATGTCACAGAACAAGACGGCATCCTATACACGACTACCACCGCTATTGAACTAACAGGGAAGCCTTGGGTAGGATTCAGGGATTTCACCGTAAAAGACGGACAGATCTCCTCTTATCATTATGATGAATCGGGTCATTCCATCCCGGTTTATGAGAACGGAGATACCAAAGGCGGCGTGATGTCCTATGAGGCAGACTACAAACACGCAAACGATGGAAGCTCGTCTTCTCAAGAGGCAACCGTAACGAATCGACTGAGTAAACCGCTGACGGTTACCGTACCCCTCTACATGAAGGAAGGCACATATAAAGCTTCAAAAGGCACGATCAAGCAAAACTATTCTTCTGAAGGTAAGCAGTACCTTGAAATAGAGGTGACTGTCCCTGCAAATTCAGCAGAGACTATCACCGTAAATCAATAGCATACTGAAGACCCTCTCCTTCTAAGGCGGGGGTCTTTTTTTCCTCGAAACCTTCCTCTTACTTCTAAAAACATCCTTCAAAATTGAAACAATTTCCATCTATACGTGGTTATATCTATAAATGAATTATTAAAGGGGGAAATATAATATGAAAAAACAATTAAACGGATTGTTCCTGTGTACCATCCTGTTCCTTTCCTTGACTGCATGCACAAGCCCCGACTCCGGCTTCAGCTCCAGCGAAGCAGCAAATTCACCGGAAATCACCCTGGAGGAATTCACGAAAATTACGAAAGGAATGGTACTCGGGGAGGTAATCGACATCATCGGCGGTGAAGGAAAGCAGCAGGGGGAGACGGGTAAAGCCGGTACAAAAGCCCATCAAGTGAGTTATGTATGGGACGGAGCCGATCCCAACTCATTCGTTCATATCAGCTTCCGAAACAACAAAGTTACTACAATCAAGGAAGTAAACATGAAATAATAATGTCAGAAAGCCCTTAGCGGCTTCTCTTACACTTCCATAACCTAAGAGAGAGGTTTTATCCTACCTTCCATAAACAAACGCCCAGAGACTGCTCCCTGGGCGTTTGTTTATATCTGATATTGTTATTTACTGCTTTTTGATTCAGATATCTTCCCTAAGAAGAATCCGTCGACTTCACTCAGCTTGCCCCTCCAGAGAATTTTCCCTTTTGAAGGAGTGGGCTTGTTGTCTCCGCAGTATACTTTCGTGTTTTTCAAATGAATGAAATTGGCTTCACTAAGGGCGCCGTCATCCACCTGCTCACCTGCCTTAACAAGCTCTTCACTCAGCTTCTGCGCAACATCGCTGCCGTCTTCAAAGTTTTCGCTCAGTGCGTCAAAGTAGTCTTTAGCAGAAATCAGTGTGCCTGAGATGACAGCCCCGTTTACATTCAGGGTGATGTCCAATGTAAAGTCATGCTTATTAGCTGCTTGTACAAAGAATTCCAGTATTGAATCTTTATTTGCACCAGATCCTAAGCTCATGTTCACTATTCCCTCCTGCCTGTCTATCAATTAAGAAGATGTGTCGTCATCACTTGAAAGTGTTGTTTCTTCGTCTTCGTTTTCATCTTCTTTTTTAGATGATTTTTTAGATTTTGAAGATTTGCGTGTAGAGCGTTTTTTGCTCTTTGATGAACCTGATTTGCCTTTCTTTTCACTCTTATTGTCTTCATCTTCATCATTCTCATCTTCAGCATCGTCTTCGTCCTTAGACTCATCTGAATCATCATCTTCTTCGTTATCGTCTGAGTCTTCGTCAGAATCCTCTTCTTCTTCGTCTGCTTTTTTCTTGGACGCTTTTTTCGTACTTTTCTTGGATTTTGATTCTTCATCATCATCGTCTTCTTCGTCTGCATCCTCATCTTTTTCAGTGAGTTTTGTCAGCATATCTTCCAGTTTTTGAAGTCGGTCGTTAAGCTGTTCGTTTTCTTGTTTAAGTGATTCATAGTCTTTGTCGCTGTTTGTCTCTTGCTCGTCAGATTGGTCTGTACTTAATGTTGTATCGCTTTCTTCTTCCATATTTTCATCCGTGTTTTTATCACGCTTGAACAGACCGGCTGTTGAAGTTTTCAATGAAGTGACCGCACTTCTTGATTTTTCCTTTGCTGCTTTTCCGAAGTCCAGGGATTTGCTTTTTAACTTTTCCTGATCGATTGAATCAAGCAGCTTTTTCCCGTTTTCAGGAGTGGCCAGATATCCGACGGTTGCTCCAAGGACACTGCCTGCTACTGTTCGCTTGATCGGACCGCTCATTCTTTTCTTCTTTTCATTTGTTGATTTATTATCTTGATTTTCTACGGTGGTGTCTTCAACTTTTGAGTTTTTTTCTGCCATGGTTAAACCCTCCGATTAGTTTGATTGATTACTAGTTTTCAAACGATTTGAATCCATCTTTTTTTCAAGTGACTCCAAGCGTTCCAGTAACTTTTTATTTTCTTCTTCGAGTGCTCGTGTATTGTTGTCAGCCGCTTTGGAGCTTAGGTAAGGATCGTTTTCCCACCAGTCCATGCCGATTTCCTTTGCCTTATCGACAGAAGCGACGATTAAACGGATTTTGATGGTCAAGAGCTCGACGTCGGCTATCCCGACCGTAATATCTCCGGCGATGACAACCCCTTTATCTAAGACTTTCTCTAAAACATCCACAATCGTACTTGACTGCATAGAATGTTCCATAGCCATGTTGTTGTCCTCCTTTGGCCCAAGTAGGAAGTGATTACAGCAGGCTTCCTAACGGCCCGAGATCTATATTAAGGTCTTCTGCATCCAGACCGAAAATTTCTTTTAATTCTTCCATTTTTTCTTCAAGATTCATCAGGGCAACTCCGAGATCCTCCACCTGCTGATCTGTCAGGGTACCGCCTTCCACACGCCGCATGGCATGCCTTTCGACGATTTGTCTGATTAACTCGATGACGGTGAGGACCAACTGTGCCAACCCGTCCTCAGGATTATTTGAATCAAAATTGATTCTGCTGCGCCCATTTGTTTGGCTGACCTGTTGCATCGATTAGTTCCTCCCTTTCTTTATCAAGTTTTTCGGAATTGATTTCTTTCCTTGTTCCGTTTTTATGCTGTACCAGTGTTTCCACCGAGGAAATTAATACTCTGAGATCTAAATAGACGAGATCGACACCTGCGATTGAAATCACGAGGTCCCCTTTAATGGCTACACCTTTATCGAGAATCACGTCTAAAATGTCTATGAGTGCAATATCTTTGTTTTCAATCGATTCTCTTACTGTCATAGCTCACATTCCCTTTCTATTCTCTCTAATACTTCTTTAAATTCCCTCTGCGGTCATTCCTGAAACAGCCAAATTTATGAAAAACTTGAGAAGTGGTAAGGCGGCCATGGGCCCGAAGCTTCAAAGCTCCAGCCTCTTTTCTCGAGTTCTTCTTTATATCGATTCACTTCCTCGATGAAGTCATCCACTTTTTCTTCAGCAATTAGAAACACACTGTTCCAGGCCATGTTTTCCTGACGTCCGGTGACGTCCTTGCCCCAATTTTTCTTTACACTGCCTTCGAGCGCCTTTTCTTTCAACTTTTCATGGACTTCTTCACAGATACGGTTTTTTTCGTTTTCGAGTTCCTGATCGATCAGCTGATCTATTTTCTTCTTTTCAAAAAATTGTCTTCCCTTTGGAAGCTCGCTGATTTCTTTTCGTTTTTCCTCTATTGCCGGATTGCTTTTGCTTACTTCTTCCCTGAGTTCTTTATCATTGCAGAATATCTTCAGGTTCCATTCTTCATTGCCCTTCAATCTAGAAAAAGTGCTTAAAAGCTTTTGTCGGCTGCTTTCGATGGTGTCCTTTAAGCTGTCCTTGTTTTTGTATAGAGTACAGAATTTCAAAGGGACGATCGTATACATCTTCGACACCATCAATACGGTTTCATGATGATGGAATGCTTTCTCCTGCAGCCATTCCATATCATTTTCAATCTTATCCTTTAACTCTTCTTCCGAATGCCTTTCGGAATCAATCGTGCACACAATGGCTGTCACATCACCAACTGCGATGGTGTAAAGCTCGTTTTCACCATCAAAACCTGTTATGGAGGGAAGCGATTGATCATTTGCTTCTTTCGTTGGGATTAAGCCATATAAATAAAGTAAATCGCTCATTCTTTCACCCTCATTCCTTCATCTTCGTCAATTCTTCCCATTGCTCCATTTCGCGCTTCTTCGCAATTTCATAACGTGCAAGCAGCTCATCTTCTTTTTCCTGAAAGGCTTCTTCAGGGATTTCACCAAGCTCATACATCATTTGAAGCTGAATCAGCTTTTGTTGGATGGTAGGAAGGTCGTATAGTTCCTTGTCTGCTTCTTCTTTGATCTTTTCTCCGACTTTTATGACCATATTAATTGGCGCACTGACCAATTTATGGATCATCCCGCTTCCTCAACCTTTAAGCGGATGTTTACGAAGTTATACGCCGGCCATGGACCGCTATAATGAAAGTCGACCTTATCCTTCCACTTTTCATGAGCTTCATTCACTTTCTGATCGAATAATTCTTCTTTATCGCGATCGATCAGGAATGCTGCATTGAGAAGCATCGTTTCGCTCGAAGGCTCATTTACTTTCGCTGCCTCGGCAGTTTCTTCAAGGGGTTCGAAGATTTCTTTCTTCATTTCCTCTTGAAGCGATGTAAAGAGCTTTTGAGCCATGCCGCCAAGCTTGATGCGATCATAATAAGCGGCGGATTCTGATTTCCCTTTTACAGAAGATGACATTTTCTCCATTTCAGGATTCTCTTTCACCATTTTTTCAAGATATTCTTTCTTACCGATCACCTTGAGACCCAGCTCGATTTTCCCTTTGATGGCCGGGAAGAGCTTTTCAAATTGAGGGTAAAGATTTTCAAGCAGAGCCTCTACATCCTCTTTACTTTGAAAAACGTTACCGAAACTGATCGGAATAACGGTGTCATACTGGCTCATCACTTTGGATACCGTTTGCTGGTGCATCAGCAGATTGTCTTTCTTTGGGTGATAGATCTTCATTGGCACTTCAGCTGCCACCATCGCGGCATCTTTGTATTTGATTGTAAAGACGTCACGCGTTTCTCCTTCTAACTCCACTGATCCCAACGCTTCATCCTTATCCGTCTGAATCGCACAAAATACATATATTCCATTCTCTTGGCTCATGGGTAGACTCTCCTTTGTTTATCTGTTCACGCTTTCGCATGCATCTATAATCAATTGTTCCGCTTTTTCTCTAGGGTTATCGGCTTCAATGCCGCGTTTCATGCTGTTACCTGCTATATCGATACATAGACGTTGAAACTCTTTGTTTTCCCCGTCTATGGGAATGTCTAATTCAATGGCGAGTCTTGCAATCATCAGCGATGCACGCAAGCTCGGCCCGTGTTCGTTTTCCTTTGTACATTGATCACGCAAAGTAGAAATAATGGCAGTAATGGTCCCTGCCTCTTCTATCACCAGGTCCGCTTTCTCCGATACGATCAAGGCTTCACGTTCACTGTCCATAAAATCGACCGGGATGGTGATCATCCTGTCCAACAGGGCATCCTGCGTATCATAGACCCCTGCATACTCTGCAGGATTACTCGTAAAAATCACTGAAAATTCCGGGTGGACCTTCACGAACGGTTCCGTTAATTTCGTCCCATATAATGGGATGACTCCCTCTTCTAAAATTGATAAAAAGATATTATTCGTTGTCGGCTGTGACCTGGTGAATTCATCGTAAACGAGGGTATAGCCATTTTTTGCTGCTTCTAAAAGCCGGCCGTCCCTCCAGGTCTCCGTTACACTTTCATCCTTTTTATAAACAGATCGTACATATTGGTCGACAACCTTTTTACTTGTATAGCCCGTAAAGTCACCGATCAAATCTCGATTATTTAATTCATGATTTCCGTGTATGAGCATGACGGGCCGCTTTCGTTTCTTGGCTAAAGCGAGCGCAAAGGAGGTTTTCCCGGCTCCCGAGGGGCCTGTAAAATGTACAGGGTAACCAGCTTTAAGATAATGCAGCGAGCGGGTCATCAATTCCTTCGTTTCATCATCCTGTACGATGGCCCTGCTGTCTTTTTTGATACTGTTCCGTAAGACTGTCACGTTGGTTCTCCCTCCTACTCACTTGCCGCTACATTTCCTGTCCAATCGCACTTCTGTAACGAATATCAAGGCGTTTAAACGATACGACTTCCTTATCTTTATCCAGAAGTACTTCATACGTGCCGAGCATTTCATCTTTGGCGTATTTCTTCATGTATTCCTTTTCTTCGATGACTTCCACCATCACTCGCCAGCCTTCCTCTTCCCTTACTTCAACCGAAGTAATTTTATGGACGGGAGCTACGTGTTCATTGAAGAAATCGGATACATTCCCCATGATTTCTTTGATTTTCATAATGGCCTCCTTACTAGAAAAGCGTAAGCGCCTTGGTCAGCCCCGACAAGCGTTGGAGCTCTGACCAGTGAAGTCGCTCTTTGACTCCACCCGCCGGAGCGAAACGTCTCGAGGGGCTAGGCGCTGGAGCTGGATATTTCTCAATAGAAATTTTACATTCTTACAATATAAAAAAAGGGAAAGGGGGATCCGGTGTGGATCACCCTGGAGACCCGTTATTGGGTCCCCTTTTTAACTACCCCTTAACATCAAGCACTAAATACTGAATTGTGAACTTCTTTCATTTTCCTGAGTGGCAAGGCCGTTTTCTTCCACATCATCACGAAGCAGCCCGACTGCCTCGGCATAACGCAACCATGTGTCCACACTGGCGATTACGACTCTCGCTTCAACTGTTAAAATTTCGATTCCGACTACCGATACCCTTGCGAAGGCATCGATGACGATCCCTTTATCGAGAATACGGTCAATAACCTCTGCTAAACTTGAACTGTCTGTTGTTTTTTGGATTGCCATTTAAAAAATCTCCCTTCGGTGCTTTTACCTTGAACTGATGGTTTTGATGTCTGTCGATGATTTAATATTGGTGGAGCTTTTGATATCAGTGGAACTTTTGATGTTCATCGAGCTCTTGATATCATTTACTCCCTTGATATCCGAGACACTTTTCAGTTTGGTCTTGTCTTTATTCGATGAAGAGATTTTATCTTGAAATTCTTCACCGGCTTCCTTGGCATTCCCCAGCTTCTCACGGACGGAAAGCAGTACATCCTGTACTTTTTCCTTTGCTTCCTCCGCTTTTGTGTGAACCTTGTCTGCGTTTTTATCCTTCGCTTTTTGAAGCTTTTCAGAAGCCTCGTCTGCTTTAGATTGAATACCGTCTTCAACTTTGTCCTGGACGCCTTCCACAAACTTTTCCTTGGCTTTTTCCTTGACCTTGTCTTTTACCTTATCCTTGACCGGTTCCGGGGTGTGTTCGACGATTGTTTCAGCCATTTTGCCGGCTGCTTTTTTTGCTGCTGACTTACCCATGTCATTCCCCCTTCGGAAACGCCCAGTTAAGTTGGACCGTTACTTTTTTGACTCCACAAGGCTGCTGAGCATTTCTTCGATTCGTTCCAATCGCTCATTCAGATTCTTGTTTTCTTCTCTTATTTCTTCAATTTCATCGTTTTGCACAGTAGCCGACGTTTCTTCCTGCGCCTGCTCTGCTGTGTCTTCTTTTTTCTTATTGAAAGGCAATAACCCGTTTTCGTATTTGCTCATGTACCCTGTAGCGGTCTGCCTTAAAGTAATAAGTGCCTGTTCCGTAATGAATTCCTGTGCGGTTCGGCGCAGTTCGCTTCCTGCTATGCGCACGACTTCTGATTTCCCCAGACTGCCTACCACCTTTTTACCAGTGCCGGGATGACTCAACAGCCCGACGCCTGCTCCGACAACACCGCCGATGATGGCGTAATTTACATTCATGCCTGAGCGTCCGCCATTTTTTGTTTCGGTTTGGTTATTTTGTTCTTCCTGATTTGTTTTTTCCTGCTTTTCCTTTTCTGCCATCTTTCATCCTCTTTTCTTAAGACTGTTTTATTTAAAAAATTGTTGGTAATTTCAATTGTTAGATGCTGAATTGTGAGTTTCTTTCATTTTCCTGTCTTGCAAGACCTTCTTCTTCAACCTCATCGCGGAGGAGTCCGACTGCTTCAGCATAGCGCAGCCACGTATCCACACTTGCAATGACCACTCTTGCTTCGACTGTAAGAATTTCAATCCCCACAAGGGAAACCCTTGCAAAGGCATCGATCACAATTCCTTTATCCAAAATCCTGTCAATTACTTCAGCGAGACTGGAACTGTCAGTACTCTTTTGAATACTCACTCTTTCACTCCTCTCATAATGGAAGTTGTCTGATTCAAAATTCACTTCAGTCAGACGCTGTCAAAGATCCATTTCACTACGATTTGTTATGCGGTTTACAACGTGTATACCTCGATTCATCCAACCTAAAACCCATGCTGGATAATACTTGAAAATAACTGGCATTTTTTATACATGTTTTAAATCGATGTGCTGGATTTGTAACGAGTGGAGAGCTGGATTCTCAAGGATTTTTACGTGTTGGAGGTGGAGATACTAGTCAATTAAGACAAATTGATTACATTTAAATGATTTTTGTTTCAGGGGTGTTTTGATGAGTTGAGGAGGTATGAGCAGCTGTGGAAACTGTGTTAAAGAGTTCTACTAACGCCGTTGATTTTCGTGAAGGACTTCGCTTTCCGCGGGCGGGCTGGGAGCCTCCTCGACATTCGCCTATGGGGTCTCCCCAGCTTCGCTTTTCCGGCAGGAGTCTTCGTTTTGCACTCTAATCTACAGCTTATCGAACAACATGAAAATAAGAGCATTTATACAAATAATTCACCTTGAACATCAAGATTTTCTTGGATTCTCAATCTTTCCTAAGATCCTTAAAAGATTATTAAGTTAAAAAGGTATCAATTTCAATGAAAAAACTGACTTACGAAAATCATTTTTTGATTTATTAGCGAGAATTGAAGTTTTATTATCGAATTTTAAAAGATTATTATCGATATCGGCAATTTTATTATCAAAAAGTTTTTAAAGATCATTTTTACTATCGAAACAAGCTTCTTATTATCTAATAAACTTTATTGTTATCGATCACATCACTTTATTAACATCCCCTTCGTTGAACAACTCTGATCAATTATTCCTTACAAAAATTCACCGCTTATCGCAAAGCCTGCAAATTACCCATCCCCTACACCTGCTGACGATCAAGGATCTCCTTTAAAACAATGGCATGGTTATGCTTTTCATCCTTTGCTCCATAGATCAGGCTTACTTCTTTATTCTCTTCCTGCACGATCCTCTTCAACCCTTCCAAGGCTTCTTGTTTGTCTTCATCATTATTCAATTCATCTTTATATTTCTCTTTAAACTCATTAAATTTCTCAGGATCATGATCGAACCATTTGCGCAATTCGGATGAGGGGGCCACTTGTTTCATCCAGTGATCGATGCTTAGGTTTTCCTTCGATTTACCCCGCGGCCATAGTCTGTCGACAAGGACGCGGACCCCGTCCTGTTCCGATTTTTCTTCGTATGCTCGTTTTATCTTGACCGGCATTCAATATCACTCCTTTTCTGTATTTATACCCTCAGACTATAACACACAACGATTTCTGCATTTTAATTGCATACTCCATGGGTATACAAGATACATACACGTGAAATTCTAGCTTGTGAGGTGGAAAAATGTCAGATTCAGATTACAAAAAAGATAGTATCTCACTTACGGGTGCCGTCGGACTCGGCACCGGTGTGATGATCAGTGCAGGGATATTCGCACTGCTCGGCCAGGTGGCAGAGCTTTCAGGCGCCTGGTTTCCGCTTATATTTATTGCCGGGGGAATGGTGACCGGCTTCAGTGCATATTCCTATGTGAAAATGAGCAACGAGTATCCTTCAGCAGGCGGAATAGGTATGTTTTTAGTGAAAGCGTACGGGAAGGGGACACTGACTGCTTCTGCTGCGTTGTTGATGGCTTTTTCGATGGTCATCAATCAAAGCCTTGTGGCAAGGACATTCGGTACCTATACACTGCAGCTGGTAAACGGGGAGCAGCCTGATTATCTCATTCCCTTATTGGGTGTGGGTTTATTGACGTTTGCGTTCCTTGTGAACATTTCAGGAAACAGCTTCATCCAAACCTTCACCGGTATCGCTTCCCTCATCAAGATTGCAGGTTTGGCCATTTTCGCGATTGCCGGATTATGGGTGGTTGGATTCACATTTCAGCCTTCAGAAGGTGGAGCGAACCCTCCTGATCCTTCCATGGCAAGCTATATCGCAGCTGTCGCCTTGACGATCCTGTCCTTTAAAGGCTTTACGACGATCACCAATAGCGGTTCGGAAATCAAGAAGCCAAAAAAGAATGTCGGAAGAGCGATTACGATTTCTATTTTAATTAGTCTGGTTGTTTACTTGCTGCTGGCATGGGCCGTTTCAAGTAATTTATCCCTGACTGAAATCATCAAAGCGAAGGATTATGCGCTCGCTGAAGCTGCCCGGCCGGCATTTGGCGGTGCAGGACTGTGGTTTACCGTCATTATCGCCATCATTGCGACCATCACAGGGATCATCGCGAGTGTATTTGCCGTTTCCCGCATGCTCGCCATGCTGACGGATATGAAATTGATTCCGCATAAGCACTTCGGCATGCCGGGAAGGATCCAAAAGCACACCCTAGTCTACACCATTGTTGCCGCGATGGTATTGACCATCTTCTTTGATTTAAGCAGAATTGCTTCCATGGGTGCCATTCTCTATCTGGTCATGGATATGATGGTCCATTGGGGTGTCTACAAGCATCTGCGAGGCAAAGTGAATGCCAACCCTGTGATCGTCCTCACTGCCCTTATTCTCGATGCCATTGTCCTTGGAGCATTCATTTGGGTAAAAGCGCAGGCTGACCTGCTAGTAGTCGGTGTATCAATCGTATTTATGATGTTCATTTTTGCAGGAGAACATTTCTTCCTGAAAAAGCAGGATCCCGATGAAAAAGATGCCCACACATCCCATGAACACTAAAAAAAGGCCCGTCCTTCACCGCTTTAAAGCAGCGAGGGACGGGCCTTTGATTTGGCCTTCGATTATTTATTCATCTGTGAAAGGAAGTCACCGAGCAAGTCTTCCATGCTTTCTTCCTTCGGTTCTTCATTTTCTTCGGGCTGCCGTGACTTCATGGCACTTTCCCAATCAAAGTCATCCAGGTCTTCATCTGTGGAATGTGATCGTTCTTCCACTTCCGGCTCCTGTTCGTCCTCCCCGATAACTGAATCGAGCGACCATTCACGGGAAGAGTCCTTACTTGCCGCAGTCTCCTCCTGAAGATACAGTGCTTCATCGATATCCATTGCACTGTTGTTGAGCGGGGTAAGCAGGGAAGCGGTCCGGACAGGATTCGTCAATAACTGATAGACGATGCTGCCGAGTAATGCCTCCGAGTGTTCATGCTTCAGCCAGTCGCGCTGGGATTTGTCGAGTGCCCTTGGAAGCGGGATGGTTATTGCTTCACGCTGCTTTGAGACAGACTCATTGATCCCGTTTACGACAAGCTCTGCAATCTTACTCGAAAAATTGCGCTTCTCAGTTTCCTTGAGCTTCTGCAGATGCTTCAAAATATGATCAGGTGTATCGGAGGGGAGGCGGAATGTGATCGGCTGCCCCCTTGACATCCCCTTTTCTTTCATACAATCACCCTATTTGGTTTTCGCTAACTTTTTCTCGTCTTCTTTCTTTTGATTCTGCTGTTGATTCTTTCTTGAGAAATCAGCGATTAGTTTGTAATACGCATTGGCCATCATCCAGATGCTTTCATTTTCGTCTTCGAAGAAGTCGATGTTGTAGCCGTCAAGATTGTTGTTTAGCGTTTTGATATATTCCTTCAGCACGCTTGAACCGCCGCCGATGAAGTAGCAGATTTCCGTTTGGGAATTTTTCTGCCACATATTGCGAAGGTGACGATACTGCTTCTTGGCAAGCTCAACGAGAATGCGGTCGACAATCTCATGTACACTTGTACGGCTTCCTTTGACCATGATATGATTGCGGTCGTTTTTCTTCGTGATGATTTCCACAACGTCACGGCGGCTGTCGAGCTCGATGCCGTATTTCGAACGGATTTCTTCACGGATCAATTCAAGTGATTCAGACACACCGAGATTGAATCCCTGCGCCTTGTCATCATCCACTTTACGATTCTTGATCACAGCGATATCGGTTGAAAGACCTCCGATATCCTGAATCAGGATGCGCTTGTCAATCAGATCTTTATTGATGATGTTCCCGTTATTGTCCATCACTAAATTGATGAAGGCTGCGAATCCTTCTGGATATACTTTCACTTCTTCAAACTTGATGTTCACTTTGATTCCTTGATGGCGCGGTGTCACAAGGAATTCCACCTGGTGCACAGATCCAAGAAGCTTCGAACGGTATCCAACATCCTTACCTTCTTTTACTTCACGTAGCGGAAGACCCGTACCAAGTGTGTAGTTTGCTTCTATGACATTATTATTCTTTTTAAAAATAGAATCCTGTTCAGCTGCATCCAAAGCTAAAGAAGCAAATAGCATGATCAGCGTTTGATCTTCTTCTGATTTACTGCTGCCCGGATCCAATTCAGTAGAGTTATTGCTTTTCGTTGCCAAATTTCCCACACGGTAAATTGCATTATTATCCTGAAGGGCAGGGGAGTGGACACGAATATGTATGCCGTCTAGAGGGTCTTGCTTATCCAACTCCTCGATTCCGATAATCGGACGATCTTCAATATCTCTTGCAATCACGTTTGGGATATTCAGCTCACTATCCAGCTTTCCAAATATACCTTTTAGAGAATCGTTACCTACATCAATTGCAGCAATTCGAGAGTTCGTCAAAAAAATCATCCTTTCATATATAAGTAAAAATTTATCAAAAAATTTAAACTCTTAATCAAAGATTAAATCACTTCTCGTCTCCGGTCAATCCTACTTTTAACTCTATCACACAACTGTAATGTTAAGCATATTTGTATACATTTGTGTATCGTTGTATACCATTATGTACACATCCTTGTATATCAACATGTACACGACTTTGTATACTTGTATACATTTTTGTCTACAATTGTGTACGTAAGTGTATACAAGTATACAAATTTGTAAACAACCATAATATGGATGAAAAATAGGACTATGAGATTCTACTAAACTACCAATCTTCAATTGAAAAAAATGGTAATAAGTGCAGGCGGTCGTTTATGAAAAATGAAAACGGGAAAAAGTTGAAGAGAAACGGATGAGTGAAATAAAAGGAAAAGAGATCATTAAAACAAAAAATATAACATAGATGAGGATGATGACGGATGAATGAACAAAAAAGCTACTTTCCAGCAGATTATGAACAATCGAGGAATACCTTCCGCAGTCACCTGCAAATCATCAAGGAAAAATGGCCGAATGCGGAGCTTACCACTACTTCGATTGGAAAAGAAGAAGATAATACAATCGATATGATTACATCCCAAGCGACGGAAAGAAACGAGCAAGTCTTATTCTTTACTACAGGTGAACATGGTATCGAGGGGTATGCAGGAGCTGCCATGATTCATCTGTTTGTAGATGAATACTTAGACCGCGTCGATCCTGCCACGACTGGGATCTGTTTTATACATGCCCTTAACCCGTGGGGGATGAGAAACTTCAGGCGGGTGACCGAAAATAATGTCGATTTGAATCGAAATTACTTATATAACCGCTCTGCGGTACCTGAGGACGTGAATACGTACTATGAAAGAGAAAGTGAGCTATTCCTTCCTCACGGGAAGATTAAGGACTTAACAAAAGAAAAAATGAAGCTGCAGGCACAGCTGGTCAAGGCTCTTGCCGAAGAAGGCTACAGCGCCATCAAGGAAGCCAAAGGGATGGGACAGTTTCAGTTTGAACGCGGCGTCTATTATGGAGGAGAAAAAGAGGAAGAAACGGCAATCTTCCTGAAAAAGATACAAAACCAGCTATTATCCGACTATCCCCGCGTCATCCATATGGATTGGCACACGGCTCTTGGCCCTTCCAACGAGATCACCATGGTCGTATCCTCTGAAGATGGACGAAGGGAAGAGGAATTAAAAGCAAAATACGACTTGAAAAACATCCAGAAATTTACACCTAAAAAAGTAAAAGGAGATTCAACCAACCACTTTCATAAACTGAAGAACGAACAATATCCGACAAATTATTTATTCTCTGCCCTCTTCGAATTCGGCACATTCGGAACAGGAAAAAAGGCAGAACTCAGGGAATTCATGACCATCGTCCTTGAGAACCATCTCTACTGGGAAGGCGCGGTAAATCCTGAAGATCGAGAGTGGATCCTTGCAGAGTTCCGAGAGATGTTCTACCCCTTAAGCAAAGAATGGAAGAAATCCGTTCTGGATGAAGGACGACTCGGTATAGAAGCAGTACTGGGGAAAGAAGGGATTTTGTCGCAAGAATAATCCATATGCTCCGGTCAGGAATGTTTCTGACCGGGACATTTTTTTAAGTAAAAGAGATTAATCACCTTAGGCTTAAAGGAATGCACAGCCCCCCTCCCCTCTTCACACCGACTCTGTTCGATTCAGTTCTTCTTCCTTTTCCCAATTCACCATCTTTTCCAAAGCAATCGAGACGAGGACGCCCACGATGAAGCCATTGGACACAATCGGCTGAACAAAGACCGGCAGGCTGGTGAATAAACGGGGGTCCATATTCATGATGGAGATGCCCACAAGTACCGGAGCAGCAAGCCGGTAAATGGTCACAGAATTAAAAACCCTTCCCTGCAGGCTCTTCAGTGATGTGCCAAATAGCTGCAGGTATGCTGTAAACAGGACAGCGTTGCCGATAGTGATCGGCAGAGTGGCCAGAATGCCCCCCAGGAAAGGTATAATCCCTAAAAGAGACATTAGGGCCCCGCCGATAAGAAACGGCCGTAAATAGAAGATCCTCGTGCTTTCCAGGAATCCGATCGAAGAAGCGAAGGGAGCATAGGACACCAGACCGGATAATGCACCGACAATTGAATACAGGCCTGATAATACATATGACCGGTTATACCTCTTCTCAGATGGCGATTCTTTAAAAAGCTGGGATGCAGCCTGCACGGAAGCAAGCGTATTACTAAGGTTCATCAAGCTTGCCAAAAAGGTGATGAAGACGATTCCTGCATTCAGGTTCGGTGACCCGAAAGGAAACAAAATAAAAAAAGAACCCCCGCTCGCTGCACTTCCCTCAGGTGCTGAGGGAAATAACAGAAGATAGCCGATCCACCCCGCCATCATCCCGATCAAAATCGAGAAATTACTTAGAAAGGGAGTCCCCTTGATTTTCAACAGACTGACGAGAATGGCAATGGAAATTGAAAACAAGCTGACCGGCAGCACCAATCTTCCATCCTCTGAAATGGTCAGCATCCCTTTAAAAAAGATAAAGATCAACTGAAAGGTCAGTAAAAATAAATAGACGCTCATCACCATCGGCGTAAAAATCCTTTGAATCAAAGACAGAAGTCCAAATGCCCATAACACCACGACCGCTGCACCAGAAAGCAGCATCCCGGTCGCTATTCCGCCCCCTATTGATGACAGGTCCATCCCGAGTGCCGGTGCCGCTGCGGCCAGATTGAGCACGACTCCCCACATGACCCCTGAATGACCTTCCATCAGCGGGTACTTATGTCCAATCAGCCCTTGCAGCATGCAGGCAATCCCGGTGAAGATGAGTGAACTCCGGAGGATCACGGCGATTTCATGAGCAGGCAGCTCGAATGCCATCCCTACTGAAATAGGGACCACTACTGTATTGGCAAAGATAAAAAACAGCCATTGCACCGAAGAAAACGCCGTTTCAGCAGCCGATAATCGTTTCATATGTACCCTCCTGACCTTGTCTTATAGTATGAGTATTCTACGAAACACTCTGGAATCCTATTAATCTCACAAAATTTTTGATCACAAGCAATGGATCGGGTATTTGGAGAAATAAAATAGACACCCGAAATTCCTCCCGGGTGTCTCTGTTTCAAGTCTGAGGCGGTTCTTCCAACCAGCCATGTTTAATCATGATCTTTGCACCTTCATGGCCATAGCTGAAAATATCTTCCATGATCACGACCATTTTAGCAGGCAAATCATTGCGCAAACAGAAAGCCGTTCCAATCGAACCGCTGCCGATAGAAAAACTGCAGAACAAACTGACACAATACATCATCAATTTATCCGAGAAGGGAGCGGTGGTTGAATTTGTAACATTCCCATTTGCCGCAACAGGGACCTGAAGTTTGCTGTTCATCATCACTTCACTCAGATCATGAACGATGTCCTTCGCGATTTTACTGCCTCTTTCGAAGAACTTTCGTGCATCTTTTTCCTGGGCTACTTGAGCGAAGCCATCGATCATAATGATTCCAGATATATTTGCTTCCACTCCGTGATACAAATTGGCCAATTCCACGGTGTTCAAGTGGCGTGTCTTGGAAAAAGGGGTGAGGCCGCCTAAATAATTTTTATTGTTTATATATTCTACTGACTTTGGCATCGGGACATAAGGAGCACGGCATAGCAAGCCTTTTTCAAGCAGATAGTTTGTACAGATTGCATAATGTTTCTGAGTAATGGCGGTCATCTCATGAAAAAGTTCAATCACGTCTTTCCGATAGGACATCGTAATATTTAACGTATGCATCCCCATACTGATTTCTTTGAGCATGCGGATAAACGTGATATCAAATCCATTTTCATATAATTTAGGAGCATCCAGATTCACATCTTCCTCGGTAAAACCTATCGGCGCCACTGCACCTTCTTGTTGAAACATGTCCTTTATTTTATCTGGATAATGCCTGAAGTCTTTATATGAATTTTCCAGGATGGTCTTTGCCTCAACATCATCAGCATGTTTGATGAAGTGCTCAAGCATCCTTTGGGTCATTGTTTTTTGCTGATAGGTAATCCACAAAACACCTAGTTCTGAAGAAGTTAAAGCCGGTTTTTCGGGCATGGGCATATCCTCCATACATTTTTTCGTATTGAATGATAATAGTAGTATGGACTTTATGAGTGAAATCATTCGTTCCTATTGGGCTATTCAGTTCAAAACCGGAAATGCCCCTTGGTATAAAAAATAGTGCTACGCTGCCTCACCACAAAAAAACTCCCGCCTGCTGATGCAAGCGAGAGCGCTACATGAACGTTATTGAGCCGTATAACCGCCGTCGATGACAATCGCCTGGCCGGTCACACTTTTTGATTTTCCGCTGGACAAGAACATAGCGTAGTCCGCAATTTCACTTACATCCAACAACGGGAAAAAATTGATATGAAGGAGCTCCAAGCGGAACCATTCATTCTTTTCAGTGAATACTTCGCCCTGCATGGCCGGATTATTGAAGAATGCTTAAATGCAGGATTTACTCCTTCCATCGCTTATGAAAGCTCTCAATGGGACTTCATTTCCGGGATGATCGGAGAGAATCTGGGCATTTCCATCCTACCTCATTCCATCAAGAATAAAGTGAACCAGCAGCAAGTTAAAGCCATTCCGATAACGGCGCCACCCATTCCCTGGAACCTAAGGATCATCACCAAAAGAGGCAGGTATGTTTCACATGCCTCGAAGGAATTCATCCGTGTACTCCGGCCATTTAAGGAATGACAAAAGACGCAGGAGCATGCCCCTGCGTCTTTCTTTTTAAATAAATAATAATAAACTGACTGCCATAACCGCCATTCCGGCAATCGTCCCGTAAATGGATAGATGGGCTTCATCATACTGTTTCGCAGCCGGCAAAAGCTCATCCAGAGAGATGAATACCATGATCCCGGCAACGGCTGCAAAGATGATTCCGAACATGATATCGTTCAAGTAAGGCATCAAGAGCAGGTAGGCCACGACCGCACCGACCGGCTCCGATAAACCAGATAAGAAAGAAAGCCTGAATGCCTTTTTCTTATCCCCCGTTGCAAAATAAACCGGAACGGACACCGCGATGCCTTCCGGGATGTTATGGATCGCGATAGCGACCGCAATGGCGATCCCGAGCGATGGGTCCTGCAGGGCGGATGTGAACGTGGCGATTCCTTCAGGGAAGTTATGGATCGCAATGGCGAGCGCCGTGAACGTACCCATCTTCAGAAGCTTCGCGTTCCCCGGCTCGTTCATATCTTCGACTTTCTTCAATTCATGGGGATTCCCCTGCTTCGGGATCAACTTATCGATCATCGCAATCAAGAGGATCCCCCCAAAAAAGCCTGCGACCGTCAGCCAGTTCCCCTGGGTGACTCCCATTGCAGATACAAGTGCATCCTGCGCTTTCACAAAAATCTCAATCATCGACACATAAATCATCACCCCGGCGGAAAAACCGAGCGATATCGACAGGAACTTCGTATTCGTGGTCGAAGCAAAGAACGCAAGACAGCTTCCGATCCCGGTTGCAAGTCCTGCCATCAATGTTAAACCGAATGCCAATAATAAATTTTCAGCCATATATTTTCTCCTTCATCATAGGTGCATGTCATATAAGTCCTATTGTACTTCCCTGCAGTTCATTTTTAAAGAATTGTTTATCGGAAGCTGCTTCTTTCCTTTCGTTTACATCAATAATTTCCTTCTTGTATAAATGAGGAGCGAGAGATGAAGCCAGGCGACATCCTGTCTCGTTTTTTTATTATATGGCATACCTGCGGTGTTATACTGCTCCGCTTCGACCTGCTTCATCCGTCTTTTTTTATGGAGTTGGGATGGAGATTGGATTGGTATTCTATTTTTATATACACACACGGGTATGCTCCAAACGAATATTGTCGGAAAATCGGTAGTTCGCTCTTATATTTGAAATATCGCTCTTAAAATGAAAATTTCGCACATATATCGAAAATTTCGCCCTTAAAATCAGAAATCCGCACATAGATCCTTCCCGATACCCCCGGCCACACCCATCATACCCTCGATGAAAGATTCAGTAGCTGGGTTGAATTGTGATTCAATCCACTTTTTCATGATAATCGTGCAAAAATCCAACTATGCAAGCCAAGTTCCTTATATTCAAGCCATTTGCCGAAAAAAAACCCCGCCTAACCAAGGTGAGTTTCACCACACAAGAACCAGGCTGGACCATAACCGCCCCATCATTCCACACAACAACAAAAAAAGCCCACTTCCATCATCAAAGTGAGCTTAAACCAACCACAATCTCTCTCTTCATTTCATCACTTACATAATGCTTTTCATCAAACACAGCGTACTCCTTCGAACGGATTGTCGGGAGAATTTCACGATACAAAAAGGCGGCACCCTTCACCGGGATCCGTGATGAAAGCGGGTATTCTTTCATCGTCTTGAACGCTTCCCCATAGTAATACTCAGCATGCCCGGCGATTTCTTCCCACATATCGATGAAGGAAGCATCGACGATCCCGGCTCGGAGCGATCCTTCCGTTACACCATGACGCTTCATGATTTCCCGGGGCAGATAGATACGGTCGCGCTCCAGGTCCTCACTGATGTCCCGCAGAATATTGGTGAGCTGCATAGCCAGACCAAGCGACACACCACTTTCTTCCAGAACCTCCGTCTTCCCCGGAGCCAGAATAGGCAGAAGCATCAATCCAACCGTGCTCGCAACATGATAGGAATAATCCAGCAGCTCATCAAGGGTTTCATAACGGTTGATGGTCAAATCCATTTCCTGCCCCTTGATCAAGCCATGAAAGGCCTGTTCGTTCATATCATAGCGTTCAAACACATCACCTAGTGCAAGCCAGGACGGATCCGAAGAGTCATAACCGCCTTTTAAAAACTGCTCGAATTCCGCTTTGAACCGGGCAAGTTCCGCTTCGGGGTTACTTCCCTCATCCACGATATCATCCACTTTCCGGCAAAAGGAATAGACGGCCCATACAGCGTTGCGTTCGTTTTTAGGCAGCATGGAAAAGGCTTTATAAAAGGTTTTGGAATGGTGCGATATGATGTTTTCACAATGTTTATACGCTTGTTTTACACTATACATGGACATTCACTCCTTTTATCGCTGGATCTTTTTGATCGGTAAGCAGTTGATCGGCTAACAGCTTTGCTCCCTGCATGACCAGCGGGATGCCGCCTCCCGGATGGATGGAGGCACCGACAGCGTACAGGTTGTCAATGCGATACGGTTTGACCTGTGGCCTGAATACGCCTGATTGAAAGAGGGTGGGTGCTACACCGAAGCTCCCGCCTTTGTGAAGTCCGAATTGCTTTGCATCCTGAGGGGACCTGATTTCCATCCATTCGATCGCTTCACGGAGCCCCGGAAAGGCACGTGTTTCCAGGCGGTCAATCAGCCCATCCGTCCACTCTTTCTCATTTTTCCAATCGATATCCGTGTCAGAAGGGACCGGTACGAGCGCATACAGCACGGCTTTCCCCTCTGGTGCCAGGCTGTCATCTATCTTGGACGGATGAAACGTATAAATGGCGGGATCATCCGGAATCTTCTTTTCATCAAACACATCCCTCATATGTTCTGAAAAGCTATCCCCCATCACATAGTGATGAACATTGACATCGTCATACACCTTATTCAAGCCAAAATAAAGCAGCACACATCCCGAGGAAGGTTCATACTCCCTGGTGTGCTTCCGCTTGATCAACGGATCCAATCCCGGGAAGTCTCCATTGAACACGATAGAATCATATGATTGCAGACCATCCTTTGTCCTCACGCCGTTTACCTTCTTGCCCTGTCTCGGGATATCCGTCACCTCACAATTGAGATGGATCGTTACATTCCGTCTTCTGAGCTCTTCTTCCAAAAGCGGGACAAGGCTTGCGTACCCGCCCTTCAGATAATGGATCCCGTATTGATGTTCGGCGAAGGAAACGAGCGAATACATGGCAGGAGACTGAAACGGATTACCCCCGATATAGAGGGACTGAAGGGCATAGATTGTCTGCAGCCGCTCATCTTGGAAGTAGCCGGACATCAAGGTTTTGACAGATTGATAGGGTTTGAGTTTGAGAAGCGATATCAGATTGCTCGGCTTCCAGAAATCAAAGGGATTGACGAAAGACTCTTCCAGAAACGATTTCTTGCCGGTTTGAAATCGTTCGTTTCCTTCTTTTAAAAATTGTTCAAACCCATTCACTTCACGGGGAAAGACCCTTTTCATTTCTTCCAGATGACGGTCTTGATCAGGGTATTTGGTGAATCTTAAACCGTCTGGAAATTCAAGAGAGTAGAGGGGATCGCACAAGAGCAGCTCATATCTGTCCCGGGAAATCCCCGTTTCTTCCAGCAGTGCCTGAAACATTTCGGGCAGGAGGACGATGGTCGGCCCCTGGTCGATCCGGTAACCGTCCCTTTCAACGAACGCCAATCTTCCGCCAAGGCGCGCTTCTTTTTCATAAATGGTCACGTCCACACCCTGCTTCGATAAAAGAAGCGCACTCATCAGCCCGCCGATGCCGCCTCCGATAATCGCTGTATTCATTAGAATCCCTCCATAACAGGAAGAGGAGATACAGGGATGGTGCCCTGCATATCCTGTTCCAGGATACCGTTGGCTGTGATTCTGGCCGATTCAAGGATTGTCGGGAGCCCGCTTCCGGGGTGGGTCCCGCCGCCTACGAGCCAGCAGGATTCCAGTTCCTCGAAGCGGTTATGCGGCCTGAACACCATCATCTGGGAGAGCTGATGCCCCAAATTGAATGTGGCTCCCTGATAGACATAGAGATCCTGTTCCCAGTTCTTTGGCGTGATCATTTTTTCCACCTCGATATGCTCTTCAATATTCTTGAATCCTGTTTTTTCTTCGACCGTTTTCAGGATGAGCTGACGGAATGTTTCTTTTTCCTTTTCCCAATCGATTCCGCTGAAATTATTCGGCACAGGTGCCAATATATAAAGTGTGGACTTCCCTTCCGGAGCAAGGGTAGGGTCGGTCACGCTTGCATTTTGGATGTAAAGGGAGGAATCTTCTGAGAGGATCTTATCTTTCGTGATTTCCTCGACGTTCTTTTTGTAGTCTTTTGAAAAAGCGATCGTGTGATGAGGCATATCCTCGTAAATCGTGTCGAGACCGAGGTACAGCATGAAGGTCGAACACGAATATTTCTTTTTCGCGAGTTTTTCCGGCGTATACTTCTTCAGTTGCTTTCCATCGACGAGATTCGTCATCGCATGGGCGAAATCGCTGTTGATGATGACTTCTTCCGCCTCCACGCTCCGGCCGTCTTCAAGATGGACACCCCTTACCTTTTTTCCTTCAATCCACAGGCTCTTCACCCCGCACCCGGTATGGACCTTACCGCCATGTTCCTCTGTCACCTGTGCCATCGCCTTTGAAAGCTGGTTCACCCCTCCGATCGGATGAAATACACCATACGCATGTTCCATGTAGGAAAGGATGGAGAAGGCTCCGGGACATTCCCACGGTGACATTCCGAGATACTTGGATTGGAACGTAAAGGCGAGCTTCAGTTCTTCTTCCGTAAAATAACGCGACAGAACATCGTAAAGGGAGCGGCCGAGTTCAAGCTCCGGAAGTGCCTGAAGCACCTTGGGCTGGAAATAATGCATGAAGCGGTCCATCTTCGATTGCAGGACCGGGCTCAGCGCCTCCATTTTCTTCCCCGTTTCCTTCATGAAGCGTTCGTACCCTTCCCCATTGCCCGGATAATGGGTTTCGATTTCCTGCTTCATTCGCTCCCGATCCCGTGACATGAGCAACTTGCGGTTCTCGAAGATCAGTTCATACATGGACTTGAGTTCGACTGCCTCCATATAATCCGACGCATTTCTATTCGCAGCGGAAAATAATTCTTCGACAATATGAAACATCGATAGAAATGTCGGACCCATATCGAACTTGTAATCTCCCATGCGGATCTCGGCATTCCGGCCGCCTATATAATCCTGCTTTTCATACACCTTCACATCATATCCCTTACTGGCCAGAAGCATGGCGGCCGCCAAGCCGCCCGGGCCCGCTCCAACCACGATAATCCGCTTTCCCATTCACAAGACCTCCCAATCGCACAAAAGTTATACAATTATTATACATATATTGAATGTGAATGGCTACAAATAACCTTTAGTAAACGTGCAAAAGCAGCCAAACCCCTGTAAATAAAGGCATCTATTAGAACAATGAATCTAAACACTTGTACAACCCCTATACAACAAAGGCCCGTCCCTCGATGCGTTAATACACTAAAGAGGGAATACAAAAAAAACCTGACTGAATCATGGGAGTCAGTCAGATTCTCTGGAAATCTATGTCGTCATGATGTTCATCTGTTCGATGACCCTGGAGACTTCCAGGTCATCCTTCATTCCCTCGATTGGCCACCATTTCACTTCTTGCAGCTTTTGTTCATCCCCGGCATATTCAGGGTCATATCCAAGCTCCGGCACGTGGGAACCAGTAAGTACAGCTGAAAAGACACGGCATTCCCCCGCACTGTAGTCATATGTAAATAAGTGCCGGCCAATCTTCACAGAAAGGTTTACCTCTTCCTTCACTTCCCTCACCACGGTATCTTCGAAACTTTCCCCTTCTTCCACACCGCCGCCTGGAAGCGACCACCATACTTTATCCCCACGCTTCATTTTCACCATGAGGATATGATCGTCTTTGATGATCGCCGCACAAGCCCTCGGACGGTTACGGGCTTCGAGGTCCTTCTTCATGAAAGGTCACTCCTTTTTTTCCTATTTTATCACAATATATAGAATTTTTTGGAAAAACCAGCAGAATCCTATCCTTAAATAAAAAAAGATGAAAGAGAGATTCTTTCATCAAATGGTTTGCTTATGTGCTGGGGTAAGATCCCGTCTACTCTTTTTCCTTCCCTTTATTTACGGCTTTTCTCTTTAAATACATCCACATCACGATGTACGTGGCGAATAATAAGATTAAAAAGACTGGTACTGAAAGAACATTTTGGATTAACATGACGTCACGCCCCCGATTATTTTAAACTTTCCAAAGGGAATGGGAATAATAGGTAAAATATGACAATAAGCAAAATCGAAACACCAATGGCTCTCAGTGGATTCCTGTAATGCAGATACAGTACACTGAACAGAACAAGGTTCAACGGGATATTCCACCAGCCATTCCAACCGTTATCGTACACATACATGCCCTTCTGAGCGAAAAGGGTCTGAATGACCGTATAAAAACCTGCCCATATAAAGATATAGAGAAGCTGGCTGTTCCTCTTTTTCGGAAATCGCTGCAGATAGATCGTGAGTCCGACGGGACAGATAAAAAAGGTAAACGCCGTGTTGATGATGGAATGATTCAGCCACTCTGCGGTGACACCCCTGAAGGCCCAGAGAGTATGGTCATAATAAAAATAATTGTATGCAAAATTGACCAGCATGAAAAATAACAGTGTCGGATACTGTTTTCTCCACTGTGACCAATCAACAAATTTATACGCAAACAGAATCCATACCACGATCACCAATAGTAAATACATATACACACCTACTTATCATTGCTGTCATCATCTTTGACTGATTTAGAGGCTTTTATACGAACGACACGCAGTTAACCCCTCATTATTCAGCGTATTGAGAAAACAGACAGGAGGCATTCTGATGAAACTGGCCATTATCGGTTTAGGCGATATCGCAAAAAAAGCATACTTGCCCGTTCTATCCGAAAAGGAAGGAATCGAGCTTGTCCTATGTACACGTAATACAGAGACACTGAAGACTCTGGCAAAGAAGTATCGAATCGAGGAGAAAGTTCAGTCAATAGACGAACTGATCACGAAAGAAATAGACGCTGCCTTTATCAGCACGGCAACAAAAGCCCACTTTGAAATAGCGGAGAAGCTCCTTGAAAATGGAATTCATGTCTATATCGACAAACCGATCTCGATGAAGATCCACGAAACCGAAAGAATCGTCAATCTGGCCAAAGAAAAAAACAAGGTCGCGATGGTCGGCTTCAACCGAAGATTCATTCCACGGGTGAATGAGCTGAAGGAACATGGGAAAGCAAGCTTGATCTTGATGCAGAAAAATCGGTTCGCATCCCCTGAGCATGTAAGGAGATTTGTGGTCGAAGACTTCATTCACGTAGTCGATACGCTCCGCTTCCTGATGGATACGGATGTCCGAGATGTGAAAGTGGAATGCCTGAAGGATGGGGATGAGCTCCAGCACCTGGTCATCCAGCTGCTCGGCGACGGCTGCACCGCAATCGGCATCATGAATCGAAATGGCGGGGTTACAGAAGAAACCATCGAGTATCATACCGGACATCACAAATATGTCGTCAACAGCCTTGTTGAAACAACTCATTTTCACAACAAAGAAATCAGCCTGACAAAGTTCGGTGACTGGGAACCGACCCTCTACAAGCGGGGATTCTACCAACTAGCCGATCACTTTATCGACTGTGTCGAGCGCAGTAAGGAGCCGGACCCTTCGATCGAGGATTCCCTCATCACCCATGAAATCTGTGAAAAGATTGTTAAATCAATCGACCCGCAGGCTTAAAATATAAAAAGTGTCTGAGCACAAGCTGCAGACACTTTTTTATAAATGGTTAAATAAACGCTTCAGTTTTCCGGCATAATCCAAACAATTTCACAAATCCGTACAAAGAATGAAGAATCATGCTCTTGAACCACTACGTGATCAGGTTTTGCATCAGCTACTGTACCGCTTACTGAGCCCCGTGAAGTATCAATGACCACTCTTTTCCCGATAAGACTTTTTAAAGCAGCATATACATAAGGCTCCACTACAACCACTTGCATTGGTCCATTGGAAGGTACTTGCGGGCTGGTTCGATACGGATACATACTATACAATTCGCTAACCTCCAATCCGTTTACTGTTTTTTACATCTTATGTTTATGATGTCCCTTGCCTGGCTCATACCTTCATCCTGAACAGACCCCAATTAAAGAATTACTTGTTCTTTTCATCCTCCAATAAGCATAAGGATTACCTTGAAATTGAAAGTACCTTAACTTCATTTTGGAGGAGTGCGCATGGTCAATTTCTATTTTTTTCAAGGAACGATCACCACGATCAGTGATTTTTTGATTGGGCAGAATGGGGAAGGAGAAGGCTGCTATAAACTGATATCGGTAGTGGATGATACAGGTGCAAACGTCAACTTTGTGGTGGAACCGTCTACTTATTTTGTCGATCAAGAGATGGTCGCAGTGGGTGACAGAGTGACGGGATATTATGATGGAAATGCCCCTGTCCCGCTTATCTACCCGCCTCAATATCGGCCACTGATCATAGTCAAGGAAAATTCGGCTCAGAATGTAAAAGTTGATTTTTTCAATTCTCAATTGGTGAGCAGTGACGGTCTTTTAAAACTGAATATCTCACCCTATACCCAGATCCTTTTAAGAAATGGGCAGCTTTTCACAAATAGTCCGGCCAACCGGAATCTGATCGTTCAATATGGTCCTGCCACTATGAGCATCCCCGCCCAGACCACGCCTTATAAAATAATCGTATGGTGCTAGAGTGGATTCCCGAGTGGGTAAGCCGAACATGATGCTGTTCGGCTTTTTGTGTGATGCCGGTTGGTTAATATGATCTATTCCAAAAGAATAATAGGAGGACTAAGACCCAGGGTACAATCAGACCTATGCCTTAATTACCAGAAAAATGGGTTGAAACGATTGTACAAAAACGTTTACCATAGTAAAGTGTTAATATTCTAAATTTTTTGTACATAAAGTTGTTTTCTACTACATGGTTGCTTTCCGTACATAAAAATGTAGTCGCTTACATCAAGAAAGGAGCAAAACGATGTCACTTGAAGTGAACACACATGTATCAGCACCTAAATCTTTCAAAAAACGGGCCGCCCTGATCGGTCCTGGATTCGTTGCAGCAGCAACCGGGGTCGGTACGGGGGATCTCGTTGCTGCCCTGGTGGCCGGCGCGGGTTTCGGACTGGTGTTTGTCTGGGCGATTGTAGTCGGTTCAATCCTGAAGCATTTCCTCAATGAAGGGGTCGGACGCTGGCACCTTGCCACCGGGAAAACGATTCTTGAAGGCTGGCAGGAGATGGGGAAATGGGCGACAGGGTACTTCGGTATTTATGCTGTCATCTGGGGGTTTGTCTACGGGGCTGCCGCAGCCTCCGCTTGTGCGCTTGCCATGACCACCATGTTTCCGGTCATGCCTTTTTGGGCGTGGGCCGCCATTCATGCCATCGCCGGTTTCCTGCTCGTATGGACAGGACGCTATCTGCTTTTTGAAAAGGTCATGATGTTTCTGATCGGATTGATGTTCGTCACCGTCGTCGGGTCTGCCCTTTTATTCCTGCCTGCCCTCGGTGATTTCATGAAAGGCTTTGTCCCGACCATCCCTGAAGGATCATTCCTGCTTGCCCTCGGCTTGGTGGGAGGAGTCGGCGGAACGATCACGATGACCTCATACGGCTATTGGCTGAAGGAGAAAGGATGGAGCGGCAAGGAATGGATCCCGACGATGCGTCTCGATTCCAAGGCAGCCTACACTATGACGGCCATCTTCACGCTCGCCCTGCTTATTGTCGGGAGCCAATTTTTATATGGGACAGGCGTAGAAATTGAAGGTGAACAAGGCTTGATCAAACTGACGGGCCTGCTCGGGGATAAATACGGGGGATTCATTTCCTGGATGTTCCTGATCGGTTTCTGGTCGGCGGCATTTTCATCGCTGCTCGGTGTATGGAACGGCGTCCCTTATCTATTTGCTGATTTCGTACGGGTTGTCAGAAAAAAGACGGATCGCCCTGTAACGGAAAAGGACCCGGCATACCGCCTGTTCCTCGCGTGGCTCACATTCCCGCCTATGATTCTGCTATTTTTCGGGAAACCGGTTCAGCTGATCATCTTATACGGCGCGCTGGGTGCTTTGTTCATGCCATTCTTGTCATTCAGCTTGATATGGCTGTTGAATTCGAAAAAGGTGGAGAAGGACTATCGAAACAGCCTATTGGCGAATATCGTTTTCGCTGCATGCATTCTTTTATTCGCTGTCCTTGCCGTGACCAAGTTGATTTCAATCTTTTAATCTAAAAAAACAGCCGTGGAGCATACCTCCACGGCTTAATTATTGACTGCCATTCTTCCAAGCGGCCCGCTTTCCTCGATGATGTCCTGCAGATCATACACAGAGATCGGAAACATCGGGAATCCGAAGACATATGGCGTGATTTCATAGAGTTGAAAATAGATCACAAGCACCTTGTCGGCGATGTAAAAGTCCTGGTCGGGACGGATGCCCGTAAACTCGCCAAGAAGCGGAACGTCCCTCTGTTTGATCTGCTGGGCGACCAGGTCCGAGATCCTCTTCACATAATCGCTTCCGGGCTTGAATAAATCCTTCAGACTGCAACGCTTTTCTTTCTCGAGATCGAATGTCAGCGACTTGATGATCGTCAGCCCGTGCGCTGCCTGGTAATGATACGTATAGTTGGAGAGTGATAGACTCAATACCTCGCGCTGGTTGTTCTTGATTTCAAATGACCCCAGCATCTCCTCGACACTCGTCGGCATATTGCCGGTCTGCTCTTGAATCAGCTTTTGGGTTTCATGGACAATGGTACGGTTGATGAAGCGTTGAAACTCCCGATTCTGCATTTCCACTGCTTTCGGATAATAGACCGTCTGCTTCGGTCCGCTGCTGATCATCCTCGTTTTTATACTCACTGGAAACGATATGGGCAATTTGATCATCCTCTGCTTTTTTTAACCCATTGTATTCATAGGAAAGACCAACGTGACCTTCAACAGTTGCTGTTAAAAAATGATGCCCCTTACGATTTAAGCTTGTCCGACTAGTTCCCGTCGAGCGATCCACCCTGCCAATTCCCGCTCCCCTAAAGGAGGCGAAAAATAATAGCCTTGGATATGAGGCGCCTCGATCATCGAAGTGATAAAATCGATCTGCTCTTGCGTTTCCACTCCCTCTATGACCACCCTCAACTTCAAGGACGTGCATAATGTGATGATCGCCCTCAATAAAGCGGAATCCTTTTCGGACAATGGAACACCGTCGACAAAAGATTTATCGATCTTGATTGTTGTGATCGGGATTTTCCTTAAATACGATAAGGATGATAATCCTGTCCCGAAATCATCCAGTGCCACGGACAGCCCCATTTCCCTGAAGCGTCCGACTGCGGTAATCGCGTTATCAATGTCATGGATGACACTCGTTTCAGTGATTTCAAGTTCTATGAAGCGGCTGTCGATTCCGTACTTCCTCAGATTATCATTCAAGACAGTCAATAACCTGGAGGAGGTCACATAAGGTCCCGGAATATTGATGGAGACCTGCTTGAACGCCACTCCTTCCTCCAGCCACAGGGAGACCTGCCTGCAGACATTCTCTACGACCCAGTCTGTCACCTCGAATATCTTCCCGCTTTCCTCCAGAACGGGGATGAATACACCAGGGGAAATCATCCCCTGCATGGGGTGATTCCAGCGCAATAACGCCTCTACACCCGTCACAGCCCCCGTCCCTGGCCAAACTTTCGGCTGATAAACGATAAATAGCTCATTGGATTCTATCGCTCTATTAATATCCTGAACAATTTGTCTCTCAAAACTATACGTATGAATGCCCGGGTCATATTCGATTACCTCGTGCTGGTAACGGATCGAGGAATGCTGAAGGACAGCCATCGTATTGGATAATAGTTGTTTTGCCTCTTTTTTGTCACCATGAGAGAGGGCACATACCATTTCGATCACGACCCGGTAGTTATCGATCACTAAAGGCTTCTTCAGTTCAGAAAGGACCCTCTCCATAGAAGCTTTCAATTTTTCAAATTCATGTTCTTCGCTATGGTAGATGGCAAAACGGTTTCCTTCTATCCGGTAGACCTTTGAAGTACCTATCTTTAAGTCAGCAATGATTTCTCCCACAGCTTTTATCACGCGGTCACCAAATGTATATCCGTATCCGCTGATCCATTTCTCCAGGTCATGGAGATGGATGATAGCGAGACTCCCGGCTGCTTTGGAAGTCTTGAGATCCTGTTCAAACTGCCTTTGGTTCGGCAGGAGTGTCAATGCATCGAAATGATGCAATCGATAGTCAACATAACGATCCAGCAGACTGGCCAGACTTGAAATTGCAAGCAGCACAAAAATACCGATTGTCACCACTACGACGAAAAGGGGCATATCCATTCTGTGCATTTCATGTGTACCGCTGTGCAGTCCGTCTTCTGTATAAAAGACGACGGCCGCCATCCCTGTGTAGTGCATACTGGTGATCGCAAGCCCCATCAGGATCGATGTCACTATTTTAATCAGCTGATTCCCCATATACTTTTGCAGGGTAGAGAAAATAAACAAAGCAACATAGGAAACGATCACTGCAATGAGCACCGAGGCAAAGAGTACCCACGGTTTGTACACATGCTCTACTTCCATCACCATCGCAGCCATTCCGATGTAATGCATCGCCGAAATCCCAACCCCCATGATGAGACCGGCTATGATAGATGGAAGATGGCCTGTGTTTTTTCTATTGGCAACATAAAAGGCCAAATACGAGGCAAACACAGCTGGGAAGACAGAAACAATCGTCAAAAACAGATCGTATGTCATGGAAACCGGCAGCATAAAAGCACTCATCCCTATGAAATGCATGGACCAGATCCCTAATCCCATCGCCACCGATTCCAGTAAAAGCCAAAATGATTTATGGAAAAAACTGTTCTGCTGCATCCTCTGGTTCATGGAAAGCGACGTATAAGAAGCGCAGCATGCAATCACAATCGACAGCACAACCATCGGGAGGGAATATTCCCCATGAAGGACGTAAATGTCTTGCGATTCCGGTAATGAAAACATATAACAACCTCTTTTTAATTAAATTGAAATCAGACATACCAAATATGGTATACATGTTAAATTATACTAAAGTTAACAAAAAAAGAAATGGAGCAACCTACTATTCTAATCGGCACCAGCACATTCAAGATTAAATATTTTACTTTTCGGAAAATAAGATGAAAAAATTTTCACTACTCATCGTATAATGGTATTACCATACTAAATTTTGGTATTACCAGAAGGGAAAGATGTCAATGAAGGAACGTGCCTCTGAAGTGATCGCCAAACAGATTGTCCGATCGATATTGGATGGAACCTGCTGCATGAACGAGCCCCTGAAGTCGGAAAGAGAACTGGCATCCTGCTTCAATGTAGGCAGGCCCACCATAAGAGAGGCCTTGCAGCGGTTGGAACGGGACGGGTGGATCACCATCAGGAAAGGGTCCCCTGCCGTAGTGAATGACTATTGGAAGCAAGGAAGTTTAATGACCATCGCCACTATTCTCGAACATCATGAGGACATACCGGATGAATTCATTAACCATATGCTCGAACTCAGAATCTCTTTGACACCCTCATATGTACGGGACGCTGTTATCCATCACCGGATAAAAGTCATTTCGCTGTTTGTTGACCTAGAAGAACTGAGAGAGGATGCTGAATCGTATGCTGCATTTGATTGGCAGTTGCAGGTCGGCACAGCCAAACTGTCTTCCAATCCCATCTATCTGCTTATTCTCAACAGCTTTAAAGAAATCTATCAGAAGATGGCAGTAAAATACTTTTCAGATGCATCTCTTCGAAAGGCTTCCCGCGCCTATTATGACGAGTTATTGGAAGTGGTTTTGAAGGGGGACCCGGAAGGAGCTGAGACTCTTACGAAAACAATGATGGAGAAGAGCCTGAGCCTTTGGAAATTAAAAATGACTGGAGAAGATGATCATGAAAAATAAAGGGATCTACCGGGACTTTTTCCTGCATGTCGACATTTTGATTATGGCTTGCATTTTTCTTACTGTTCTCGTTTTCCTATTTACAATGGAGCTGTCACTTTTCACCCCGATATACCTTGTGACCGGAATTGTCACCTACATGTTCAGTGAGTACCTCACCCATCGATTCGTCTTTCACATCAAGGCCCCGAAGAATAGCATCCTATTAAAATTAATCAAAAGGCTGCACTATGACCACCACAAGAAACCAAATGACCTTAAGCTGCTATTCCTCCCTATTTGGTACAGCGCACCCAGCTTATTTGCTTTAAGTCTCATATTCTATATTATTTCAGGCTCTATTTCAGCCACCCTGTCCTTCAGCGCAGGCATTCTCCTCATGTTCTTCGTATACGAATGGAAGCATTACGTAGCCCACCGGCCCCTGAAACCAAAGACGAGGTTTGGGAAGTGGCTGAAAAAGACTCATGTGCTGCATCACTATAAAAATGAAAATTACTGGTACGGTGTATCCACCCCGTTTGTTGATGTACTATTCAGGACGCTAAAAGATGAGAAAGAAGTGGAGCTGAGTGAGACGGCAAAGGATTTGGAGAAGCGGGCGTAAATAGAGTTCGATGGCGTAGGGGTCCATGTTGAAAACACAAGCTTCGGAAAGAAAAAAAGCATTCATCCCCGACAAGATGAATGCTTTTTATGTCCTAGAATCATCCATTCCCTGAAACAGCTGATTCAATAACTTTTCCCAGTCTTTTAATACCATCTTTGATGTCGCTTTCGCTCGCATAGCTAAAGGAAAGCCGCAGATATTCCAGACCATCTTCCTGATCCAAGTAGAAATACTTGCCCGGGATATAGGACACCCCCTCAGCAACGGCCTTGTCCAGCATCTTCGACGTATCGACTCCCGGCACCTTGACCCAAACAAAATACCCGCCTTGAGGGACATACCAGGAAACAGAGTCAGGCAGATTCTTTTTCAACTCGGAAAGTAACAGACTACATTTTTCACGATAAACTTTTCTCAAGGTGGTGAAGTGCGTATCCAGATCCGTGTTCTCTATAAATGAACTCATGCTCGCCTGGGCGAAGGGATGATCAAGATCCTTCTTAAACCATGCGAGCGCGCGGATGAATTCCTTATGGGCAGCCACCCATCCGATTCGCATCCCGGGTGCCACCACCTTCGAAAGAGAACCGACATACAAGACACGGGGATCCGTGCCCCTGCTCTCAGACTTCAATGAATCCATACCTTGTTCAAAGTACACTTCCCCATAAGCATCATCCTCAATCACAAGGAAATCATATTCACCCGCGAGCTTCACAAGATGTTCCCGGCGCTCATGCGTCAATGTAGTCCCCGTCGGATTCTGGAACGTCGGTATCGTATACAACACCCTTGGAAGCTTAAGTCCTTTCTTTTTTCGTTCCTCCAGTACCTCTTCCAATAGGTCTGTACGGAGTCCATGTTCGTCTACTTCGACACTGATAAAGTGCTTCGTATAGTTTTGGAAGATCTCCAACGCTTCCATATACGTCGGCGACTCCACGGCCACGACCGTCCCGTCATCCATAAGGATCCTGGCGATCAGATCAATCCCCTGGCAAGCACCCGACGTGATCAGCACTTCATCATTCTCATTCAGCATGGAACGACCCACCATCAGATTTTGTATGAAAGCTTTGAGATCCTCAACCTTCTTGCTCCCAAGATAATGAAGCGGCAGATCCTTCTCCTCTTCCAGAAGCTTCACTACCGCTTCCTTAAGCTCCTCCACCGGCACAAGCCCCGGATCCGGATACCCGGAACTCAGCCTGATACAATCAGCCGGGATTGCAGGCATCCACTCACCTGGGGGATCATTCTGTAACGCGGGTTTGATGTCTTTTGAAAAAAAAGATTCCGGATTCACGTGATCAATCACCTTTCCATTCATTATTTATTAACATTGTATAGGAAGAACACCGGGGCTACTACCCGTAATCTTCCTATTCGCCTTTTTGAATGTAAACCAAATAAAAAGCATTGACGGCTGCCAATGCTTTTATTCTTATACAACACTGCCTGATTCCGTGCAAGACTTCGCATTCCGCAGGCGAACGATGGGCTTATTCCAAGCGAAAAAACGGTATATGTTTCACGTGAAACAATTAGTAATTTATTCACCCTGATACCCTGAAGTTTAGAAGAAAAACAAATGCGCCATCAATGCTGCGACCGGCAGCGTAATGATCGTACGCTGTAAAAAGATGAGAAACAGCTGCAGGAACGAAATAGGAATTTTTGATTTCAACAAAAGAATCCCGATTTCAGACATATATATAAGCTGAGATAGAGACATGACCCCGATGACAAAGCGTGTCAGTTCAGACTCGATCCCGCTTCCGACAACTGCCGGGAGGAACATATCCGCAAAGCCGACGATCATTGCCGGCGCAGCCGCTTTAGCCTCAGGTATTTGCAGCAATTCAAGAATCGGCACGAAAGGATACGACAGATAATCAAAAATCGGTGTGAATTCCGCGATCACAAGGGCAAGCGTACCGATTGCCATAACCAAGGGAATCAGTGCAAACCAGATATCCACCACATTTTTGATCCCGCTGCCGGCCACGCTGCGGAAGCTTTTCACCCCATCAGCTTTTTCTACTGCGGTTTCGAGACCCCAGCGGAAATTGGATACCCCTGCAGGAACGTCTTCTTCAATCTGCTTCCCAATCGGCTCATAATATGTTTCTTTTTTCAGGGAAAGCGGCGGGATCCTTGGGCAGATGACTGCAGCAATCACACCGGTCACGACCACCGTCAAATAAAATTGGACAAACATGTGATCAATCGCTAAAAATTTGGCGATCACCAGACTGAAGGCAATCGACGCTATCGAAAAGTTTGTGGCGACTACCGCCGCTTCCCGTTTCGTATAATATCCGCCTTCATATTGCTGCGTCGTCAATAAGACACCTACCGTCCCGCTCCCCATCCACGATGCCAAGGCATCAATGGAGGATCTGCCCGGCAATTTAAACAGCGGCACCATCACATTTCGAACCAATGTGCCGAAAAAGTCCATCAAGCCAAACTCTAGCAGCAGAGGCATGAATAAACATGCAAACAAAAACCATACCATCAGCACCGGGATTAAATCATGCAGGACGACCCCACCCGTAAATTCAGACCATATGTATTCAGGACCGACTTTAAGGAAGGTCGAGACTGCGAACAATGCCCCGATCCAGCGCAGGGCCAGCCAAAACGGCGTAACATCGAATAACGCCGTCAGGAATGGACTCTTCCTGATCAGTTGGATATCCGTAAATCTGACTACTAAACTAGCAATAGCGGATAGACTGATTATGCTGGTCATGATTACAGGAATATAATCCGCAATCATCGCCTGCAGTCCGTCCGCCAGGATTCCAAGACCGATTGTCACCTTGCCGTCAATCGAAATGGGAACCAGGAATAGCAGTACCCCCAACAAAGAAGGCAGCCAGAACTTCATATATTGCTTCGCTGTAAACTCTTTTTTACCCGCCATCTCCTTAACTTGCTGCAGTTTTTCTGCCTGCATATTTAAACCCTCCCGTTTCCGTATGTTTTGTTCATTTTCGTCCGGTAAATTTTCTGAATATAAATAAGGTAACATTTTTATGAATAATTATACAACCATATTTTTAAAAAATAATAGGGTCAGACCCTGAAATAGCAGAATCTGAGCTGTTTTTATATTAGATTTTACGGGAAATGGACTTATTTTGATGAGATTGAGGACTTTTTTGAGAGAATTGATGAGCCGGAGAGGGTAAATCAGCTATTTTTTTAGTTTCAAAGTGGAGATCGAGCAGCTGAAAGGGAGAGAGGAGTGGTTTTTGATCCTGTTTGACAATTTATGATCCTATTTTAAGATTTACGATCCTGTTTATGTATTTACGATCCTATCTCAAGATTTATGATCCTATTTGAAAATATATGATCTTGCTTGTCTAAAAATCTTTAAATTGACAAACAAAGGCAAGCAGACCGACTAAGAGTTGAAGTTTCCCCTAAGAACACACAAAAAAGAACCCCCAATCCAAACAAGGATCAAAGGGTCCATCACCAAATCTATTATTTCAAAAATCAACTATACGCAAGCTCTTTTCCGTTCAGTCCCAGCGTATGGGCTGTCGAAGCATGAATTTCCTTAAACAGCTCCGGGTTTTCCGATAATGACAGGCCGTAAGAAGGAATCATTTCTTTTATTTTCGGTTCCCACTCTTTCATATGCTGCGGGAAGCATTTACCTAGTACCTCTAGCATGACGTGAACGGCAGTGGAAGCACCCGGGGATGCGCCAAGCAATGCAGCGACCGAGCCGTCTGAAGCACTTACCACTTCCGTACCGAATTGAAGGGTGCCTTTCCCCCCTGCTTCGGTATCTTTGATCACTTGCACACGCTGGCCGGCTACGACGATCTCCCAATCTTCGCTTTTGGCGTTAGGGATGAATTCACGCAGCTCTTCCATTCTGCTTTCCTTTGATAACAGCACCTGCTGAATCAGATACTTTGTCAATCCCATGTTCTTCGCTCCTGCCGCAAGCATCGTCAGAACATTATTCGGTTTGACAGAAGTAATCAGGTCCAGGTTTGAACCTGTCTTCAGGAACTTAGGAGAGAAGCCGGCAAACGGACCGAATAACAGTGATTTCTTGTTATCGATGAAGCGTGTGTCAAGATGCGGAACAGACATTGGCGGAGCGCCGACTTTAGCCTTGCCGTACACTTTTGCATGATGCTGTGCCACGACCTCTGGATTGTTGCACACCATGAAGAGGCCGCTCACCGGGAATCCGCCGATACGCTTCGATTCAGGGATGCCCGTCTTTTGAAGCAGGTGAAGACTTCCGCCCCCGCCTCCGATAAAGACGAACTTCGCCGTGTGGGTTTCGATTCTTCCATTTGCAAGGTCCTGCACCTTCACTTCCCAGGAACCGTCGCTCATACGCTTAAGGTCCTGGACACTGTGCCCGTAGTTGACCTCGACATTTTGACCCTTCAAGTGGTCAAACAACATGCGTGTCAAAGCCCCGAAATTGACGTCCGTACCGGAGTCGATCTTGGTTGCCGCTATCGGTTCATCCGAAGTACGGCCTTCCATGATCAACGGAATCCATTCCTTCAGTTTTTGAGGATCATCTGAAAATTCCATGCCTTCAAACAGCGGATTCTCTGACAGCGCTTCCAAACGTTTTTTCAAAAATTCAACATTTTTTACCCCTTGCACCATACTCATATGAGGCAGCGGCATGATGAAGTCCTGCGGACGGCGAATCAGATTGCTGTTCACCAGATACGACCAGAACTGTCTTGAAACCTGGAACTGTTCATTTACGTTTATGGCTTTCGTGATATCAATGGAGCCATCAGGCTTTTCGGATGTATAGTTAAGCTCGCACAATGCTGCATGGCCCGTACCTGCATTATTCCACTCGTTAGAGCTTTCTTCCCCTGACTCTTGAAGCTTCTCAAAAACTGTGATTTCCCATTGTGGTGCCAATTCTTTCAATAATGATCCCAAAGTCGCGCTCATGACTCCGGCACCAATTAAGATAACGTCTGTTTTCTTCTGTATGCTGCTCATGATAACCTTCCTTACCTTTTATATTTTCACAAAAAAGAGCAGGCGCTCCTGCTTCGATGTCGTAAAAAGCAAGGCGTCACTCCAGGAACACATCTTATCTGTCTTAATACTAAATATATCATAGTCTATTATAATGGTTGATGGATAAAAATAACTTCTGTTATCTGATAATTATAAACTATTTAAAGATAATAAAAAAGTGCAAACTGCTCTCACATCTCTTTAGATTACATAGAAAAAAAGGCCTTCACCCAGCTCGTTTCAAGGGTTAAGGCTTTTTACGCTGTGAATGAACAATTAATTTTTTTCCGTAATTTATGATAAGGGCTGCCCATTTTTATTTCGTTATTGTATATACATCTGAATTCTAAAACACGTTATTTCAAAAAACTGATTTCATCTGAATTTTTTCTAGTATATTACATATTACTAATCTATCTGTCTATTCCATTCAGTATTTTTCAACATAAGATAATACAAG
This sequence comes from Rossellomorea sp. ABR4_012, assembly GCF_056159545.1. NCBI lineage: Bacteria > Bacillati > Bacillota > Bacilli > Caryophanales > Bacillaceae > Rossellomorea > Rossellomorea sp. ABR4_012. Next base: position 431,936 of record NZ_JBSWVK010000001.1, on the reverse strand, counting down.
TCCTAAAGAAAGGAGGGAAAAAGTTGAAGGACAAAAAAAGAAATTTACTAGATGATTTAAAATCGTTCAAACGTCGCCTGAAGAAAGCCTTTAAAATACGTGAAGAGGCAGCTGAATTCTACAAAGAACTGCCCGTGCAGAGCCACCCCAACAACAACGACGAAATAAGATATGAGAATAAAATAGGTAATTTTTCAAAAGGGCTGCCGCATAACGAACTTGGCGAGGTCAATGTTGATGATTATAACGAATATATCCAGATATTGAATTCAGGGGATCCAGAAGATTTTGATGACCTCCCGCTTGCCGGTGAAAGGAAGTTGGTTAATCCTCAAGCCGCGTATGCATATGAAATGGCCGGACCAGATTGTCACCAATTGGTTTTACCGCCCGCTCCGAGCTTCAGCAGTGCTGAAATCGCTGCCGAGATGGTGGAACTATACTGGCAGGCCCTTACGCGTGATGTCCCTTTTAATGACTATGACACGAACCCCTTAACGCTTGCAGCGGCAAATGAGCTATCTGACTTAACAGATTTCAGGGGACCTAAAATCGATGGTAAAGTGACCCCTGGGACATTATTCAGGGACAATCTCCCAGGAGCGTTGACAGGGCCGTATATCTCACAATTCCTTTGGAAGGATATCCCTTATGTTTCCACAACGATCACTCAACGTTACCGGACAACGAAGGCAGGAGAAGACTTTTTAACTGACTACGATGAATGGCTTGCCGTTCAGAATGGCTCCATCCCGTCCGGACCCGATTATGATCCCACTCCAAGGTATATACGAAATGCGCGGGATATGGCCGAATTTGTATTCAATGATCGATCCATCGAAAGCGGACTAGCCTCCAGTTTGATCCTCTTCCGTTATGGGGCTGCCGCATTGGATAAGAACAATCCCTACCTCGACTCTGACACCCAGATCGGATTCTCCACCTTTGGAGTTCCACATATTCTGGATTTTGTCACCAGAGCAGCCCGTCCCGGTTTAGAAGCAGCCTGGTTCCAGAAATGGCTTGTTCACCGACGTCTCCGCCCGGAAGAATTCGGCGGGCGCATCCACAACAAATTGATGGGCAAGGCTGATTATCCAATACATCCGGACGTACTGAACTCAGAGGCACTGGGAAAAATCTATGAAAACTATGGTTCCTACCTTTTGCCGCAGGCTTACCCGGAAGGCTGCCCTACACATCCGGCCTATCCAGCCGGCCATGCTGCGTTTGTCGGAGCGATGGTGACCATGCTGAAGGCACTGTTCGACGAATCTTTCGTGATTCCAGACCCAGTCATCGCAACAAGCGACGGCCTGCAATTGATAGACTACGAAGGTCCACCACTCACTGTCGGCGGTGAATTGAACAAGCTTGCCTATAACATCTCCATTGGACGGGACGCAGCAGGAGTCCACTTTCGAGCCAGTGGTATCAACGGTTTAAATCTTGGGGAACAGGTAGCCATCGGAATCCTGCGGGATTATAAGGCTACGTACAATGAAAACTTCAAAGGATTCACTTTGACTAAATTTGATGGTTCTTCTATTACGATTTAACCAGTTGATGAGCTTCTTATTTTTTTGAAAAGAGCTTGAAGCGAGACCACATTTTTTGATAAGAAAGCACGGGATATCTATTGTGCTTCGTAGATAGGGACTGTCCCCGGTACTAAGTGATAACTTACCGGGGGTTGGTCCTTTTTTTATTTTTCTTGTAAAACAGGGGCCGCTACATCAATTCTATTGGTCCAGACTCCACCAGAATAATCGTCAGGGATTCGTTCAAGATCGACAGGTGTGTCAAAACCTTCCGACCATCCACCATCACCTGCGACCAGGATCACGCGCGTATCTGCATCGTCTAATCGATTGATGAATTTACCCGGCCATCCCCACATCCATTTCGCATATTTCTCAGGGAGATGAATCTGAGTGTTCTGACAGGCAGAAGGGACGTACCCTGTCCATCCTGCAGCGATATAAGGCAGCATACAGCTTTTCATTGTAGCAATCGACATGACCCGAAGTTTCGGAAGTTCAGCTTTCAAAGCTGCAATCGGCCGGTCACCTCCATATACCGTCAGTTCTTTCAGTCGTCCCTCCGGAAGTCTGTCAAGATAGCGGGCAAGCTGCTCCCCTTCTTCAGGATCATCGCTCTTGATATGGATTAGAAAAGAGCTTTCGGGGAAATGATCCAGCACCTCATCTAGTGACGGCATCAGCCCGACTCCCTTCCCGCGGAATGGATATGTCTTCCCGTCATCAGCCGTATATCCATACCCGATATCCAACTGCTTCAGCTCTTCCATCGTGTGCTCCCTCGTCACCCCTTCGCCGTCCGTCCGGCACTCTAGTTTCCAGTCATGGAAAATCGCAAACTGACCATCAGTCGTTGGCTGCACATCGAACTCGACAACATCTGCCCCTGCTTCAAAAGCCGCTTCCATCGATGGAATGGTGTTTTCAAGGTATGGATGTTCGGGTTCATAGATTCTCTCGGCCGTGCAGGTATCACTCTTGATCCTTTCCATCGAGAAGGTCTGGGCCATCCCTCTGTGTGCAAGCAGTATAGGGTTTTTATCTATGGTTTTTGTAAATAATGATGTGTTGTTTACATACATGAACGCTGCCAGAATCACCATCCCTAGCAAAATCCGTTTCATGATCGTCTTTAACTTTTTCATCGTTTCCTCCAAGGTTTCCGTAAAAATTGAATTCTAGTAAATTGTATCCCTTTTCCAGGAATCCCGCTATGTAAATTCGGCTTCACTCCGATGGCACGTCCTGTTCGTACGCTATATTATCTGCCCAAGTGTATATTAGGGTGGTGAGGTTTTTTTCTTTTCTTTCTCTACATTCTTTACATTCTTCTTTCTGTTTGCGATTCTAGATCAAACTTGCCCCAAACCTGATTCATGTCTAATTCACAAAAAAGAAGACAGCACGTTTTTCGTGCCGGCATCAAACGCTGTACATCGCTCAGTTCATCCCATTGAATTTCACCCGTCAAGTCATATTCATTCCTCCATTCCTTCACCTTCCATATAGGAAGTTGAGTGAAAAACGGATACCCCTGTTGAAAAATAGCTACATTTATTTCATTCTTTCAACACATTTTCGCTATAAACTGAATGTAACGAGTATTCATCCCTATTAATTAATGCAAGAAAAGGAGATTCATATGAGCAGGAACACGTTCAATCCATTCAGAAGGCTTCACTTTTATGCTGCCTGGTTCATCACACCATTATTGTTGACGCTGACCCTTTCAGGAATCGGCTTCCTCTTTTATCCCGAGATCGAAAACACGATTTATGAACACGAATTCTTCGGGCAGAGTGATGAAAAAGAGATGCAAAGCATGGATGAAGCGATAGAAGAAATAAAAGAAACTTATAACGGCTACTCCGTCAGTAAGATCAGCATGATGGAAGAACCCTATAACAACAGGGTGACGATCAGCAATGATCAAGGAGAGTCTCAATATGTATTTTTAGACGAAAACAATCAGATCGTCGCCAGCCAGAATTCGAAAAATACCTATTCCAACTTTATGAGGACATTCCATAGTTCCTTATTGACCGAGCATACCTTTGTCCGTTACCTGGTCGAACTGACGGCTTGCTGGGCCATCTTCCTGATCGTGTCGGGGACCTATATGACATTCAAGAAGAAACTGCTCCAGAACCGTTCCAGGAAAAATCCTCTCAGGTTCCAGAAACTACATGCAATACTTGGACTGGTACTTGCCGTACCTCTGATCATCATTGTTGTGACCGGGATTCCATGGTCAGTTTTTACGGGAAGTAAAATTGGGCAATTCGCAGCCGACCATCCTGATTGGGGCAGGACGGAGCTTCGGTACAATCCCCCTCAGTCGGATGAGGATGAAATCCCTTGGGCGACAAGAAGCATGGACCAGCCCGCTTCGGAACATAAGGGGCACGCGGGACATCACTCCGACAGCAGTACAGATGACACGATAGCCGGCCAGAAAACCATCGAAGAAATCATCACGGAATCCGGAGAGAACAATATTTCAAGGCCGTTCTCCATTGTCTATCCTTCTGATGAAACCGGCGTCTTCACCGTGTCCAAAGGAAGCAACACAGGCGTCACCGGACTCGATGTCAATCCGGACGAAGAAACAACCGCTTACTTTGATCAGTATTCCGGAGACATGATCGCTCAAATCGACTTTGAGGACTACGGCATCATCGGCAAATGGTTCACGTGGGGGATCCCTCTTCATGAAGGGCATCTATTCGGGATGGCCAACAAGATCCTGAACCTGCTCGTCTGCATCGCATTCCTTGCAGCGATCGCGATGGGCTTCATGTCATGGATGAAGCGGATGAAACCAGGTGAATCGAAGGGTCCGAAAAGGATCAACAAACCATGGTCGATCGGCGCCATCGCAACACTTTTGATTCTTGGTATCCTCATGCCGCTTTTCGGTTTATCCGTTCTCGTGATTTTTATCATTGAAACGATCATCTACTTCACGAAGAAGACGAAAGAGGCTTGATCCTTAAAAAGGAACGGTTTCACATAAAAATAAACGCTCTACAATGCCAAAACGCATGGTCTTTCACTTTAGAAAGCACCATGCGTTTTTTGTTGATTCAGCATGTTACAACGGAGAGGGATTTTAAAGGGGTTTGCGGGAATTCTATGTTGGTGATGGAAGAAAGCTTGATCCCCGCTGGCATGTTGTCTCTCCAGCTCGGAAATCCCTACGAGGTTTCGGAGGGTCGGGGGTATCGGGCAGGATTTATGGGCGGGATTTTTCATATATGGGCGAAATTCTGATTTTAAGGGTGAAATTTCAAATATAAGGGCGGAATTTTCCATATAAGGGCGAACTACCGATTTTCGACAAATTTCACTATAAATCTCACCTTTATACACACGTGGGTATAAGACTGTTTCACTTTCATCTCGCTCACATAAAAAGAAGCCCGGGACGTATTCCCAAGCTTCCGCCGAAAAACTTTTCGGTCAAACGATTAAAGACACCAGTTATGATCATTGATACTTTTCAACATACTTTCCCTTTTCGAAAATGTCCTGTGGACTTATGCCGGTCCATTCAGCTGGTGTTAGATCCGGATTCACTTCCAAATAGGATTTGACCATTTTATATCCTTCGCTGTAGCCATAAAGCCAAGGAAGGTCTTTGCCGCCCATAAGGATTTCAATGGATCTGTTGAAATCGTATGTATGAAGATCGGGTTCGATATTTGACCAAAGCTCTTTATCATAAGCCGGGTCGACAGGAGTAAAATCAATATCCTGATAAACGACTTTTTCAAACATGACTGCTTTTCCTTCAAAGATCAGATTATCCAGCACGGATGACTGCGTCGTTCTGTCCAGATGCTTTTCAGCCCAGATACTGTGATGGTATTCATGGGCGATTCCCGCCCTCAGTGTATCCTCTGTGTATTGCCAATTATAGAGAACGGCTATCTTCCCTTCCCCAACTGTTATCATTAAGGTATTCTTATTGGTGGAAGGAAGAACACAAACTGTTGTTTCTTTCTCAGATGGCAGAAGGTCAGAAGACTTAAAAAGGGCTTCTTTGATGATGTCATCGCTTTGCTGGCTGTCCATTTTATCGATCAAGTTTTGGATTTCTGCTAAGTGTGTTGGAGACACATTCAAGTGATTGGGATCTGCATTCAGTATGGGATCAGCAATATGGATAAATTCACCATTTTCAAAACAATCACTGTATATAGGATCGATTACCTCTTTCTGATAAATATCCAGATACGGAGCATCGGGGCTCTTTTCAACTTCATCTATGTAATTTTGATAAAGCTTATAGGCATTCACAATTTTATATTTTTGCTTTGTTCCCGGGTGTTCAAATGTAGTAACCGTATTTTCATATATTATTTTTTGTTTGTCCGGTTCTTTGTCTGCTTTTTCTGTATTATCGCAGGCAGCAGCTAGAAGAAGGCTAAGAAGCAGTATTGAAATGATAGATAGGATCTTCAGATTCTTTTTCAAATACATTCCCCCAATTATGCAAAATAAATTGACTCATTTCATTTTACCATAATATGGGTTATTCACAGCAGATTATTCCCTTTCCCTCAAACCCCGCTCATGCCGCAGAAGCCATTCCTTCCTCCACAAACCTCCAGCATACCCGGTCAGCTTTCCATTCGATCCTATGATCCGGTGACAGGGGACCACAATGCTCAACCGGTTCCTTCCATTGGCGCTGCCCACTCCCCGGACTGCCTTTTCATTACCGATGCTGACGGCGATTTCTTTATAGGTGGACGTTTCCGCATACGATACTTCCGTCAATGCCTCCCACACTCTTTTTTGAAAAATGGTCCCATCAAGATGATACGGGAAAGTGAACGTACGGCGTTTGCCTCTGAAGTATTCATCGAGCTGCTTTTCGCACTCCTCAAGCACCAGGGGACAGTCATCCCGACAATCGTCTTCCTGCTGTTCTTCGATGAACAGAATGGATGTGATCTGTTCATCCGTTCCCTGTATGTCAATCAATCCGATCGGTGACCGGTACAGTTTGTTATATAGCTTCGTCATATAAAGACCTCCAAAGATAGAAGGCGGCATATCCCTGCCAGCCTTCCCATTTTGTCGAGAATTCTTCCATTTCTTCAAGCGCCGGTTTACGGTCATAACCCAATAAAGCCTTCAGCGCATTTTGAAGACCGACATCTGCGATTGGGAACGACGATTTGACATGCAGACATTTCATCATGACATAGTCCGCTGTCCAGGCTCCTATGCCTTTATACTGCATGAGCGTGTTTCTCACTTGCCGCTCATCCAGCTTCATTAATGAATCTTTTCTCAATTCACCCGTCTTCATCGCCCCCGCGATCCCTAGGATGTATTCGGCCTTCCTGCCAGTGATTTGCAGCTTCCGCAAGTCCTCCACATCCAAAGAAGCTATTTTGTGAAAAGAAGGGAATAGCCAAAACCGTTCGCCGTTGACCGTCACACTTTCACCATATTGCTCAACAAAGCGCTTTTTTAATGTGTAGGCAAAAGTTAAATTGATCTGCTGCCCGAGGATCGCCCATACCAATGCTTCGAACAGGTCAGGAAGGCAGATCATTCGCAATCCATAATATTTCTGTGTGAGTCCCGATAGGATGGGATCACCAGCCGACCACTCATAAAACTCCGCCAGATTCACATCCAATTCAAACCACTCCCATACATATTCCGCCACTTTTTCCCGGGCGTCTTCAGATGGGGTGCCGTTCAGAAATTCAACGTTCATAAAATCACGGATGTATTCAATCTTACATAAAATCAATTCGTCACTCACACGAACCAGTTTAAATAAACAACCTTCCTTAATTTCATGAAGGATTTCAAGATTCGACCTGCCTAAAAACAGCAGGCACTCATCAAAGCTGAATTCCTTGGGAGGATAGATCTTGATCCATGATTGTCCGTCAGTCCACTTCATTTTTTAAACCTCCGATATACGCTTTCTATATTCGCTTGGTGAACATGCTTTCAGCTGCTTAAACACCTTATAGAAATTGGATGAGCTTTGAAATCCGGCCTCATAGCCGATTTCAAGATTCGTCAGGCCTGTTGTCATCAGCAGATGAGCCGCTTTATCAACCCGGATTTTTTCCAGGTAGGTACGCGGCGTCTCCCCTGTTTCCTGTTTAAACATTCGCTCAAGATAGTAGGGGCTCAGACCTGCATAATCCGAAATATCCTTCAACACCAAGGGTTTGTCCGTATGATTGACAAGATAGCCGATCACGTTCCTGACCACCTCGATATTCGGGGAATGCTCCACTTCAGGCTGACATCTTTTACATGCACGAAATCCGGCTTTCTCTACCTCATGGATGTCAAAATAAAAGTCTACATTCACTTTTTTCGGTTTCCTTGACCTGCAAGAAGGCCTGCAATAAATTTTTGTCGTCTTCACAGCCGTAAAAAACAACCCGTCGTATTTCCTGTCACAGTCCATGATCTTTTCCCACATCTCTTCGAATGTCAGGTTGACAGCAGTCATCATCACACCCCCCTTTCTGCCTTCCATACTGTTTGTTATCTTATTTTATCAAGAATGCCCCTCACCTTTCCTCCTGATTCTTGCTCTTATGGTCTGAGGATGAACTTCATAACTCATTTTCTTACAAAAAAAGCTCAGGTTTGATACCTGGGCTCAGAAAGTTACAGTGTAGACTGTTTTTGCTTTTTCCTCCTTCTAACTAAAACAAAAACTACAATTGATGAAATGACCGCCAACAGGATGATCGTATAGAGGATCAGGGTTGGGTCTTCGTTGGCATCCTCAGGAATCAAACGGTTTGCAATCGGCCCGAGCGAAAGAAACAGCGGGATGATGATTGTAAACCACGTTTTTGTATAGATGGCTGCAGCAATGAAAATCACGATGCACGCAGCGAGGATCAAATTGTTTTGTAGAGGCGTCGCTGTGAACACCGGCTGAAACTCCTGCGCATTGTACCAGAACAAGACGGTAACGCCCAATCCGGTGACGAGAAGCATGGTCGCAAATATCAGGAAGTAGCTCCATTTAGAATGGATGTATCCAGGCAGCACTTTGAATAGCAGGACAGCATAGATCAGCCCTCCGGCGATGGAGCCAACGGATGCGATCATGATCGTGCCTCCCGACAGCGAGAAGTTGCCTTCAATGGCAGGGGCAAGACTTAAATAGGCAGCGATTAACAGGATAAATAGGGGCACTAGCCCCAAGAGCTGCCGATAGTCCGTCTTCATCGATTCTCCTATGTTTTTCATATACTGCTTCGGGCTTTCCCCGACGATGTGCTTGACATCTTTTCCCTCTGCCTCGGCTTGAAGCAAATGGTCTTCCAATTCCTCCGTGATTTCATTGATTTCGTTGTCGTTTTTCCCTTTTGAAATCAAGTGCAGCCGAAGTTCGATCAAGAACTGTTCTGACTCTTTAGAAAGCATCTTTTCACATCTCCCTTTTATTCAACACATTGTTCACTGAGAAACTCAGCTGTTCCCAGCGCTTGATAAACGACTCCAGTTCCTCTTCTCCTTTTTGAGTCAGGGAATAATATTTCCTTTTCGGACCGGCTGTCGATTTTCGCAGCGTGGCCGTGACAAGACCTTCCTTCTGCATCCGCAGCAATAATGGATATATGGTTCCTTCGCTGAAAGAGGTAAATCCGAATGCCTCAAGTCGCGACGCCAGCTCGTAGCCATAGATTTCCCCATCCTTGATGATGGACAACAGGCAGCCATCCAATATTCCCTTTAACATCTGCGTTGTATCTGCCATTGACTTGCTCCTTTCGGTATCTTGTAATACAAGATATACCATTAGTATAATTTCCACTATCTTGTATTGCAAGATATATTTGAGAAAATTTTACAACGATGAACTGGAAACGTGAATCTTTTCCGGCGTTTCCAGCAATGGTATCACGGTAAGTCGGTTTCCAGATAAAAGAAAAAACGCTGTTGGGAGAATCCAACAGCGTTTTTCCTTATCCCATTATTTATATGCCTTTTTCAATCCCTCATAACTGTTGATCACCGCAGCAACCAGGAGGCCGACCGATATGGTCAGGTAGAACCACTGAAAATTGAAGGAGTTGTTAAAGAGCACCTGGATCCTGTCGATGAATGCCGGATTCATCACTTCCATGTTTCGGAACATAAACAGAAACACAGCTACAGGAACAAATTGAAATACCGTATTCTCGATTGCCAGCCTTTTCGTCCAGACACCCGCCCGCCATTTCCTGATAAAAAGAAGCAGCTCCAAGCCAATCAGGAACACGACCAGCGGCCAATAACCGAGGAGGACATCCTGGTCAAAGAGAGGGGTGAACACCCTTCCGTCGTCACTATTTTCATACAATCCAAGAATATCTGAAGCTTTAAAGTAGCAGGTGGACCAAATGACCGTCCACACCAGTCCCCCGAATATCTCCAGCTTGGAAATCCGTTTTTCCTTCGGGATATACGGAATATCCTTCAAGTCGTCCGGCGTCCACTCTTTTCCCTTCATCGTGAGCGGCAGCTGACTTTCCGATGTTACGGTCCGTTCGATGACGGCAAAGGTCAGTGTCAGCCAGAAGAACACCTGCACCCCAGTTCCGATCGCCTCCCCAACCCCGTTGCCGGCGATAGAAAGGAACAGTCCGATCGGATTGGAATCACCTGAATAGTTTAATACGGACGATACAGCCACTACAATGAACGTGATGGCAGCGGCGATCGGCAGGATGAGCATCAACAGTGTGATATACAAATCATAATACCGCGGCCCGATCAAATGCATCGGCCGGTCTTGATAGTTGGAGGCCAGCACAGCGGGGTCCCCAAGTGAAGTCAGCACCTCCCTCACATCAGCCTCTGAATATCCTTCAGGCAGCATATCTTCAATCGTGGATTTCAACTCCAGGGCGATATCATCACGATTCTTCTCAGGCAGCCTTCTCATCACTTCTTGAATATACAGTTCAACAAGCTTCATTTTTCCTCTTCCTCCTTCAATAAAATCGCCAATTCCCCGGACATCTTTTCCCATTCGGCCTTCAACTGCTTCAAAATCTCATCACCGTATTCACTTAACACATAATACCTCCTTGGCCTGCTTTCCGACCGGTCCCAGCTGCTTGAAACCAGTTCCTGCTTCTCCAATCGGCGCAGCAGCGGATAGAGTGTACTCTGCTCCATCGAAATCCCGCTCTTCTCCAGCAATTGGACAAGTGAATACCCGTACTGAGGTGTCCGCAATTGACTCAATACCGCCAGGGTCAACGTCCCCCTCCTGAGCTCCGTCGTCAAGGATGTCAGCAGTGACTTATCCATATCTTCACCTCTTTACTTGATTTATACTGTGTGTCGTACACTATATGCTTTATACTATGTATCATACACTATAGACGTGCAAATAAGAACATTTTTTTCATCATTTATCAAATGGTCATTGAGAATAGGGATAAAACACAGGATACAGCCGGCAAATCAATACGCCATCACGAAAACATTCCAAAATAACAAAAACCAGCCGAGAACTACCGGGCTGGTCAAATTAAATGGCATGATGAATCACCGGAGGCGGATTTATAGTTGATAGAGCTATTTAAATCCATGTATGGAAGGTCTATTTCATGCTGAGTAGAAGGAATCTTTCCGTTTGGATCAGTAATCTTCGAGTTTTGGCCGTTAATCTTTCACTTTTAACCACTAATCTTTCAATTTTCCGATTTAATCTTTCGATTCCGGCGATAATTCCGTCACATGGTAAAATATGTAATAAATCAAAAAAAAGAGGGTCTGTCCCCCATTGTACTAAAGCGTTAACTTACTGGGGGACAGGTTCTCTTTTAAAAGTTCAAACTTTGTTCAATATTTCACAATCTAAGTACAACTCGATTGCTCCCATGCCGCAGTCGTTACTGCAGATTCTAAAGTGTGATCCAGCTTTGTTATTTGCATCTGGTCGTTCATTTTGAACTCGTTTTTTATTAAAAGTATATCTTATTTCCAATTAGTGTAAAATACTCATAGTATTGACCAATCGGAAAAGAGGAAAATTTGATGTATCATGCTGCTCTTATTAGTACCATCTTTGTTGTATCCATTTTCAGAGGAAAGTGGAGCAGATGGAAGGATTTTCTGCCGACAATTTACTACTTTTCATTTTTTAATATGTTTTATCAATATATATCACTTTCCATAAAGAAAGTGTGGGAACTGGAACAAGTGTTTATCAGTACTTTCATAACGGACTATGCCTATACGTTTATTGCTTACCCTGCTCTTGTTGTTATGTTTCTTCATAAGTTCCCTGACCATTTCAAATCAAAGTTGTTTTATGTTATGCAGTATATACTTATTTCGATTTTGATTGAGTGGATCGCTCATCAATTAGGATACATAGTGTATTTCAATGGATGGAATATTTGGTGGACAGCATTCTTTTATTCAACAATGTATCCAATGCTGTATCTTCATTATTTAAAGCCCTTGAAAGCATATGTTATTTCTTTCCTCATCGTCGCTTTTTATTTCTATATGTTTGACGTTTCTATTCTTTAAGGACAAATACATGATGATATAAGATGGTGGCTATACTATACATTATATGAAGTGTATGGGAGTTTTTTCTATGAGCTTAGGAGTGACTTTTTTTGTTGTTCTTATCCTTTCGATTATTTTGCTTTTCACACTGCCGCTATTGAGAGAGTGGTTTCAGCCAATAGAAATATTTATCTTATTCATGTTTACATCTTATATCTGTCAAAATATGTTCTATACCATTTCCTCTCCTTATGACCGTATAAGTGTAGTAGAAGAACATTTCCCTTTTTGGACGGTACGGCTGCAATATGGGGCAGTCTTTGCCATTACACTTCTATGGCTCATGGCTGCCTATCGAACAAACTGGACATTATTGCGTAAGCTATCCGTAACGTTTGCATGGATTATTTTTGGAATAGTTTCAGAAAAGCTATTTTTAGAAATTGGTGTACTTCGCTCTGACAGCATAAGTTGGTATCCATCTTTGGATATGTTCTTTGAAATGATTGTCATTCTTCTTACTTTATCTTTCACGAGCTTTCTCAATACAGTATTGAGAAAGGAGAACATTATATGAACGATTTTCTACATAAAGCTTATGAAATACTCAAGCCTATTTTGCCAAAGCAATTTGATGAAAACGAATGGTTCACGATTACAATTTCTCTGTTTGTATTTATCTTCTTTCTATATGTACATAGAAGGAAAAAAGTTCTGCTAATGACTGAAATCATTGCCATTCTTCTATTTAATCTCCTTTATACAACCGTGGGGGACTACTTCTTAGCAATGGATCCATATGATTTTTATGATACCGTTGATCATGATAGTGGTGAAATTATGGATATACTCCTGCAGAACATTGCATATCCCTTTTCTCTCCTGATTCTGATGCACTTCTATGCAATGTATAAACCTAACAATGTTCTATATATCGCCTTTGGAACATTCCTGCTTTATGGATTAGAGTGGATCTCGGTTGAATACTTCAACCTATTTACCTTTAAAACGTGGAAGTCCTGGTATTCTCTCGTGTTTTATTTTCCAGTCATAGTGCTTAATATCATGTTTTTTAATAAGTTTCATGAGTATGTGGTTAGGAAAATTTCATAAAAGTCATGCTTTTTTTCTAAATCTTAAACATATGCCTGATTCCCCGCAAGATTTAGCAATTCAACATGGCTGAACCCTGGGAGACAAACCGGGTTCTTTGTTTTTGATTCATTAAAAAAATAGCGGCGTGCAAGCCGCTATTCCCTATTCTTTAATTTACTCAATATCGTCGTCAACGTTTGATTTAGCTGCTCAAGCTCGATGCCATCGACGTCCAGACTATCCACTAATCGTGCCGGAATGCAGCTTGCCTTTTCTTTCAAACCGACTCCTTTTTCCGTCAGACTGATGATAACACTCCGTTCATCTTCTTTTGAACGCTCCCGGCTCAACAGTCCATTGCTCTCCATTCTTTTCAGCATAGGGGTGAGTGTCCCGGAATCCAGAAATAACTTCTTCCCTAATTCTTTAACCGTTATCCTCTCCTTTTCCCAAAGGACCAGCAGTGCGAGATACTGGGGATAGGTTACCCCTATTTCCTCTAAGAGGCTGCGGTATAACTTTGTGATCTCCCTTTCCGCCGTGTAGATCTTAAAACAAATTTGATTCTCCAATAAAAGTACATCATCCATATCTGTTGTATCCTTCCTTGTCCATACTGATTGTTGAGATAATCATACAAAATCCATTAGTGATTATCAAATTTAATTGTGTACAATTAAATTGTTGACAATTATAATAACTTAAATTACTATTTAATTGTGCACAACTTAAAAATTTTATTTTACAAGGAGTGTTATGAAATGGATGCGTTATACACAGCAACAGCGACGGCAGAAGGCGGCCGTGCAGGAAAAATTAAGAGCAGCGATGGGGTATTGGATCTTGGATTGGCTATGCCAAAATCACTTGGAGGCAGCGGGGCAGAAGGAGCGACGAACCCTGAACAGCTTTTCGCAGCCGGCTATGCCGCATGCTTTGACAGTGCTTTGAACTTGGTAGCAAGACAAGCAAAGAAAAAGATCGAATCCAAAGTGACTGCTGAAGTGTCAATTGGAAAAGATCCTGCTGACGGAGGCTTCAAGCTTGGCGTTGTCCTATACGTTGCGGTTGGTGGAGTTGAAATCGCTGAAGCGGAACAGCTCGTTGAAAAAGCACACGGTGTCTGCCCATATTCTAAAGCCACAAGCGGAAACATCGAGGTAGACTATCACACAACTTCTTTATAATAGCGGGGGAAAACTACCCAACTGATTAGCGGCTCAGAGGTGATTGATCTCTGAGCTTTTTTCTGTAGATCTCCCATTTTATTAAACTGGCTCTTTCTTTTCATGGATTCTTGAGATTGCCTCTTCTACCTTTTAATTAATGTTAAAATATACCTATAACATTCTCAAAAGAGATTTTACGTTTACTTGAAAGGAGAAAACAAAAATGAGCGAAATCCAAGACCTAATGAACAAACTCGACCAATTCATAAATGAACGAAACTGGGGACCTTCCCAAAACCCAAAAGACCTCGCCATCTCCATTTCCATCGAAGCCGCCGAACTCCTCGAAGACTTCCAATGGATCAGCAGTGAAGAAGCCCTCGAAATAAATAAAGAAAACATCCGGGAAGAAATCGCGGATGTCCTGATCTACTCTTTAATGCTTTGTTCTAAACTTGATTTGGACATGAAAGAAATCATTGAAGAGAAAATGGTGAAGAATGCGCGTAAGTATCCTGTTCCAGTTGAAAAGTAATGACCGTGACGAGAAAGGAAGCTGAATCATTTGTTTCTTACCATTAAGCAAAAAAAGGCAGTAAAACTCATCACAGGCTGTGCCGCCATATATGGTGTCATATCTTTTTTATACAGTTTGATACTAAGCTCTGAAGTCAATATAAGTGCAATCATTCTGACACTATGCACACTCTATTTATTCTACGATTTTTCCCGTACTTCGGATAAAGAAGGGTAGAACCATCCGACCAGGAACGACAAAGGGCAGTACTGCAACCAGTACCGCCCCCTTCAATCAATCTTTATCTCTCGCCACCTGCGTATCCCGGATATTCTTCTGAATCGTAATCGCTGCAAACAGACTAAGAACAAATGCCATACCATAAAATCCTTTTTCGCTCAGGATGATACTGCCGGCATTATAAAGTCCGATCGCCATCAATGAAATCGCTACGATGACTGCAAACCAGCTGAGTCCGTAATAAATGCCCGAAACAGGGATGTCCTCTTCCTTGTCCCTGACCGCTTTTTGCAGTGATACCGCTGCATACAATCCGAATACGAGTACAGCGAAGTAATACCCCTTCTCATTCAGTTCCATTCGCGCATTGAACAGTCCGATCAGATAAGCGGATACACCTATCACCAAAGCTGCCCAGCTTGCCCCTTTAAAGGCGGCAGTTGGTTCCCCTTCTTTTCTTTCAACCTTGATCTTTGGTTTCTTATCATCACTCTTCATTAACGGATTTTCATTGAAATCTGACATTCGCCGCTCTCCTTTACTGTCATTGAAATGCAGCGCCTTCACTGCTGCTAAGAATCATTATAACAATTTTTTACAGTATTGATTTGGAATTTTAGTATGATTTATTATTTTTATCACAGATAAAATTGCTCTATTTAATGATATTCTATTCATTTCATGTTGATGTACGTAATGAGTCAAGATTCAATTTTAGTTCTTAATATAAAGCACGCACTTAAAGCACGCACTTAATTAAGTTGACACTTAATTAAGTGCGTGCTAAATTATATTTATGATTGAAAAAGTGATTCATTCCATAATAGAACCAAATAGGCGGGAAATACTCTCTATTTTACGAAATGGTGAGCTTACGTCTAGTGAAATTGCTCTTAACTTTCATATATCTGCACCTGCAATTTCACAGCATTTAAAAGTATTAGAAAGCTCAGGGTTGGTTGTAGCCCGAAAAGAAGGTACAAAGCGATATTATCGTATTAGAAGGGAAGGTTTTAGAGAATTACGGCAATACTTAGACAGTTTTTGGGATGATAGCCTTATGCTCTTAAAAGAAGCTGCTGAAGAAGAGGAAAGGAAGAAAAATGAATAGTAAAAGTGAACGTTTAACGAAACAAATTTTTATTGAATGCAGTCCTAAAACGCTGTTCTCCTTTTTTACTGATCCAGATAAAATGGTTCGTTGGATTGGTAGAAACGTTTTATTAGATCCAAGTATTGGTGGGAAGTATCGAATCGACATTAATGGTCTGGACATCGCTGTTGGCGGGATTAAGGAAATTGAACCATTTAAAAAAATTGTATGGACGTGGGGATGGGCTGATTCAGACATCATGCCTCCAGGTTCCAGTACCGTTGAATTTACGTTTACTCCACAAGAGAACGGTACTCTGCTTAAGTTACACCATTATAACTTGCCTTCTGAAAAAGCTACTTCCAATAATAACGGATGGTCTCATTATATGGGACGTCTTCAAATGCTGGCAGAGGGGAAAGAACCAGGAATAGACCCTTGGTCTGTTTTAAAAAATAAATAACACTGGAGGAATAGTCGTATGTCTTTAACAATTCATCAAGAAATTATTTTTAATGCAAGTCCACAACAAGTATATGACGCACTGATTGATGCCGATCAATTCAAAGCTGTTACTGGGGGAGCTCCAACTGAAATAAACGCTGAGGCAGGAGGGGCATTCTCTTTATTTGGCGGCATGATCACGGGAAGAAATATTGAACTGCTAACAAATGAAAGAATCGTTCAAGCCTGGAGAGCTGCTAATTGGCCTGAGGGAGAATATTCAATCGCGAAGTTCGAGATAAAAGAACAAGGGGAAAATACACTAGTTGGTTTTCATCATGTTGGTTTTCCTGAAGGACAAGCAGAACATCTTGCAGGAGGATGGAAAGACAATTATTGGGGACCTCTTGAAAAATTTTTAGCTAAATCTTAAGAAGAGACACACACCTATTCAAATGGAATCAATGAAAAGTGAATGGGGAAATGGATAATTAGGGGACTCAAGTATTGCTTGAGTCCCCTCCTATTTCACACAGATTTTATGCTGAATCATCACTTATGGTGCGATTCACAATGGTTATTTAAGCGGAAAAATAAACGGGCCCGTAAAAAATTCTTCAAGCCCGTTTAAGAGTCTATTTGTCATATTAATAAACCGTGAACAGCACCCAGTATGGTAAAAATCACAAGGTGATCCCCGATCGCCGTCAAAAATGATTTTTTAGACATTAATCCAAATAAAGTATTTTTCAGATAGACCATTGATATGATCAACCCGATGATGAACCCGATTACCGCTCCAGCTGTCACTCCCTCGGACCCAATGGATTGAACGAGTATCGCCAGCAAAAACGAATTGATAAATGCAATGATCACGGAGTAAATGTATTTAAATGGACCCTTACTTGGTTCGAACCCATGACTGCTTTCTTTTTTTCCTGACAATACGACGGAATAATAGACCCCTCCATAAAGCATGTATATGATTCCGCCGACAATAACCGGCACGTAGTTGATGCTTCCCCAATCGATCAACATCACAAAAATCCCCCTTTACTTTGGTTCAATTGCTAAGCAAATAGCTTTAATTTTGCATTCAATCGACAGCGATCCTATTACAGGTTCCATTTGTATCAATTCAATCGGATTCCCTAAATATCTGTATCCACTTCTCGGTAGCCAAAAGCTGTAGAGCTCGGAATAACATTCAATCAGCAGGCTTCTTTCACTGTAATCAACAGGCTCATCGAATTCATAGACCACATGCTTGCCGCCCTTGAATGGGTACACAGTTTCATGATCGATAGCCTGGACAGCATCCTCATCAATTTCAATCCGGCAATCATATTGGCTTTTATCCGGAGGGGTGATATAGGGATTATTCCTCGGAACTCCAAAAATCAATATACCCGGTTTAATCAATTCCCTTGAATTTGACCAATGATAAAGATCTTCCCAGACATTTGGGATTCCTTCTGTATATGGACCGACACTTCTTCTGTTCACAGTTGCGCAAACTGGAAACTCAATGATCTTCACTTTGTTCAAATCCAACCATTTAAACTTATTATAGGCAGACGATGATTGTTCTTCTTTCTTAATATTGCGGTTAAGTTTAGAATTCTTGCTATCATACTCTCTCGGGAAACGTTCTAAGTAAGCACCTTCCCGCCATTTCTTGGGACTTGTATGAAAGTACTCATTAAAAGCATACGTAAAATAAGATAGGGATGAAAAACCCGACATGAAGGCAATCTCGGTAACGGGAATGTGTTGTTCATAAATTAATAAATGGGCCGCTTTCTCCAACCGGAGCCTTTTCACATAACCTGCAGGAGTTTCCCCGGTAAGTGACTTAAAGATCCTTTGAAAATGATAGGCCGAATAGGTGGAGACTTTAGCCAGCTTCTTGAGAGGAAGAGATTCGTTTAAGTTCTCTTCAATATATTGCAGTACTTTATCGACTTGCTTTTGCTGTTCTGTTCCGTACAATATGAAAACTCCTTTAACGATTCTTTAATCACTAGTATAAATTTACAATAGATAGTGGAGAGAAACCATGTATTTCGGTGTTCAGGAAAAATTAAAATCCAGTATGCATATTATAGGTGTAGACATCTTTCAAAGAAACGGAAGGTCCCCTATGTTATTGGTAGTATTTGGTTTAGAGGAGTCCCCTTGCACTTTTCGGTCAATACTATTAAAGTATATACTGGTAGAAATCCATCCTGCCCGGGAATGGATAATATACTAAGTCATCTTACTTTTTAATTTTGGGAACGTGTTTCCCTGAAGGAAAGGGTTTAAATATATTATGAAGAATAATTTTTGGCATGAGTTGCCTCGGCCGTTTTTTGTGTTGGCACCGATGGAAGCCGTGACCGATGTCGTTTTTCGCCATGTCGTGAGTGAAGCGGCGAGACCTGACGTGTTTTTTACAGAGTTTACGAATACAGAAAGCTACTGTCATCCGAAAGGAAAAGACAGTGTACGCGGGCGTCTGACGTTCACCGAAGATGAACAGCCGATCGTCGCCCATATATGGGGAGACAAGCCTGAATACTTCCGCCAAATGAGTATCGGCATGGCGGAAATGGGCTTCAAGGGAATCGATATCAATATGGGCTGCCCTGTGCACAACGTTGCAGCGAACGGGAAAGGCTCCGGCCTGATCCGCCGTCCGGACGTCGCAGCTGAGCTCATCCAGGCAGCTAAAGCGGGAGGACTTCCCGTCAGCGTGAAAACCCGCCTCGGTTATACGAAAGTGGAGGAATGGCACGACTGGTTGAAACACTTGTTGGAACAGGATATTGTCAATCTGTCTATCCACCTCCGTACGAGAAAAGAAATGAGTGAAGTCGATGCGCACTGGGAGCTGATCCCGGAGATCAAGAAACTTCGTGACGAAATCGCTCCTCATACGTTATTGACGATCAACGGCGACATCCCTGACCGTGAAAAGGGACTCGAACTTGCCGAGAAATACGGTATCGACGGCGTCATGATCGGACGCGGGATCTTCCATAACCCATTCGCGTTCGAAAAAGAAAAGAAAGAGCATACGAGCGAGGAGCTCCTCGACCTACTACGATTGCAACTGGATCTTCATGATCAGTACAACGATGAACTCGAGCCTCGCCCATTCAAACCGCTCCGCCGCTTCTTTAAGATTTACGTTCGCGGATTCCGCGGAGCAAGCGAGCTGAGAAATCGTTTGATGGAGACAGAAACGACGGATGAAGTTCGTGCTCTGCTTGATGAGTATGCAGGTGAAGTAAAGGAAGATGAGAGCTTTTCGGTTTCTAAGTAAATGCATTTGAATAAAAAAGAGGTCAGCCCCCAGTGAGAGTTAACTTATTGGGGGGCTGACCCTTTTTTTATATTCAGAACCTTCGAATTCCAATTGGAAGGATATTTCTTTTCAACAAAGTCCGAAAGCCAAATGGTAACGGCAAACACAATCAGGTAAACAAGAAAGGATAGATACAACTTCCAACCAGTATAGGTGAAAACATGAAATTGCACGGATATCCATTCTAAAGCTATGGCTACCACTCCCCAAAAAATAACAAAAAATAAAAATTTCATCCCTTTAGGTTTGTAATGTTGATAAGAGTTCACTACAAAATAAGGAAGAGTTGGGTACGTTACAAAGTGCAGTACCATATCAAATAACTCATGGGTTTTATGATCGATCGTAAAGTAAAGTTCATATGGTTTCACCGTAAGAGTAATATCGGCCAGCAGCGCAAGAAATACATTAAACGTCCAAATGATTGTGACCGTAACAGCCGACAGGCGTTTTGTCAGCATAAATATAAGCGCCCATGTAATTATGGTCGAAAAGATAATAAAGAGCTCATTTTCATCAAATTTCTCAGGAAGAGGGAAAATCATATCGTATTCACCTCTTTGTTTCTATGCATACCTTTTTCTAAATAAAATGCGTAAACAGCCATTAAAAAAATAATAAGAATGTATCGCAAATAGGAATAAAACACATTCCAATTTACCCATTCCAAATAGTTAATGTATACGAAATAGACTTCAATTGAAACAAGTGCTGTTAAGAAAATAAAGAGTTGAATTAGTTTATTAACAATCGTCCTATTAGAAAACAAAATATAAATGATCCATAAAAGCAAAGCCGGCTTGAGTGACAACTCAGGAATCTTTTGTGTCCAGAAAATCAATTCATTTGATGGGTCTTGCTTTGTTAATTTTAAATTTAAATTAATGATTACACCGGTATTAGTAAGAAGGATATTGGATAGAAAATAAGAACCCAAGACGTTAATGACGTTCATTTTCTTCATCAGGATGTACAAGGAAATAAAGGATACTATTGCTAAAACCAGAAAAATCAAAACCGTTTTCATAGTAGTCACCATCTTTATTTATATATAACTATCTTGTACATAAAATGTTGAAAATACACGGTATCTAAAGAAAGCAAACGTAACCGAAAAACATTTCTTAGGCAAGAATAGAACAAACCAAAAATGAAACAAGTCTTATTTATAACTTGTTTCATTTTTGGCTTGTATTTTCCTAAGTATATAAAACTCATGATAAGTCCACACTACAACTCTACTATAAACATATTATTACTATTAGCAAGATCATTGTCATTACGTTCCATTAAGGAGAGAAGTAAATGTCCAAAACCATAGGGATCCTTGGGGGAATGGGTCCAGCGGCAACTTTGGACTTATACAGTAAAATTATCTTAAACACTCCTGTACAAACCGAACAAGAACATCATCGCATTATTATCTACAATAACCCTAAAATCCCTCCTCGAACGCAGCAATCGCAGCCATTACCCAAGCTAATCAAATCTGCCATATTATTGGAAAAGGCAGGTGCAGATTTCATTATTATGCCCTGTAACGCAGCCCATATATGGCTGGAACAAATAAAAGCAGCCATTCAAGTACCATTCTATAGCATAATTGAAACCACTGTGGAATCAATACTTATAGAAGAAGAAGACTCTGCCAATAAAAAAATCCTCTTACTCGCTACTGAAACAACCATAAATAACAGATTATATCAAAAAGCATTTCATCAAACCCCTTATGAAATCATCACCCCTTTGAAAGAAGAACAACATATCATTGATAACGCCATTAAAGAGGTTAAATTGGGAAAGATTTCATCTAATCAGTATGTAAACGAGCTTAACAGGATCTTACATGTCTATAAAGAAATCGGAATTTCCGTGATCATAGGCGGATGCACTGAAATACCATTATTGTTTCACTTATTCAAAGCAGATATGAAGATGGTCGATCCAACTCTATTACTGGCAAAATTGGCCGTGCAAAAAGCAAAATAGTTACTATTTATAAAATCATGACAACATATAAGGGAGCTGCATAAGCGATGAAAAAACAGCTTATCTGTTCAGTCCATATTGATAAGGAGCTTGATCCACTTTATACTCATATGAATGAAGAAACATTAAAACGACTAAACATTGAGTCAAACTCCATCATACTAAATTTTGGTGAATTCAAAAAAGAACTTACGATTGAAATCGATCATAATCTGAAACTAAATCAAATCAACCTCCCATCCTGCTTGAACGAAAACATATCTATCCCCGATCTCCCATATGAATCCTACTTTAATGAAAATCATTTATTCTTGGGTCCAGTTATTGGTTTTTTGGAAACACCTTGGTTCAATCCTAAGAAAGAGACCGCCAAGTTACGGTTTTCAAATTATGACAAGATTAAGGGGTTAATTTATATTTTTAATAGTAAAACGATTAATCAATCTAATAATACGGTTACCGGATATTATTACGAACCAACTACAAACAGATTCATTAAAGGAAATTTTCCTTATCCTTCTGCCATCTACAATCGTTCTCCTATGAATCCAGACATCTATAGACACTTTAAAAAGCATATAGGTGAAAATATATTTAACTATCCATATCGCAATGACAATAAATATTCTTTTTGGCTCAACATGTCCAAAATACCTTCTATAAGAGAGCATTTACCTATTACAAGAAAATATAACGGGCTGGAAAGTCTGGTTCACATGCTTGCAAAATATGAATCCGTCTTTTTGAAACCTGCCTCCTTAAGCAGAGGCAAGGGGATTCTTCAGATAAAAAAAGCGAATAAAGGATATTTATTATCAAATACAACTGGAGATAAGCTTCTAATCGAATCCCTGGAGAATTTAGAAGAGAGATTACAATCAAGCATAATGAAAAATAGTAAATACATCATTCAACAGGAAATCCCTTTTACCCACACAGGGAAAAAAATCGACTTCCGACTATACCTTCAAAAAGATGAAACGAAAAACTGGAAATATTCAGGCATGGAAACGAAAGTAGCAAAGGTTGGAAGTGTAATCTCAAATTCAAGTAACAGAGAGAAAGTACTACCAGGAGAAGCAGCTCTTAAGGAAATATATCATTTAAGTGAAGATCAAATGAAACTCAAAATAGTTGAAATCACCCAATTGTGTATGAATATTTTAAACGTGATGGAGAATGAAGAAGTACACCTCGGGGATGTTGCTTTTGATTTCATATTAGATAAACAGGGCAAGGTGTGGGTATTAGAAATGCAGCCGAATTATGCTGCAGAAAGGAAAGCGAACAGAACCACGGATGAGCGCCGGGTTTTGCCTTATATACTTCCAACTCCGTTTGAATATGCCAGGGCGCTGGCAGGATTTTGATGCGATAGAGTTAAAAGAGACTGTCTCTACTATTAAGAGACAGTCTCTTTTAACTCTTTGTATATATAAAACTACATTTACTATAAGGTAAGGTTCACCTTTTGTATCTAAACATATCAGATGTCATAAACTCATGAAATCAACATTTATTTATTCTTTATCGCTTCGGCAAGCTCATACAAAGCATGCTGCTTTTTAATCCGATAATTCCTGCCTTCTTTTTGCAAATACCCCTTTTCACAAAACTGTGTCAGTACATGCAGCAGGTGGCGGTAAGAGACGCCTAAATAATCACAAACGATGACGTGCTTTTCCAGGTAAACTCCTTTATCGGACGTCTGTAAAATAAAGTCTGCAAGCCTGTTTTCCAACGGAAAAGCAAGGCTCTGTGAATACTTGGCTGCCATTAACGTTGCTTTCAGACTCAAGAATTTTGTTAATTCACGAAGGAATTTTGTGTCTTCAAGCAGTTTGGTTCGGTACTTGGAAAAAGGCATAGCAAAACAGACTGTTTTTGTGGATGCTTGAATTCCTTTTGTATAGTACACATCGTTCAGTAATTCCATCTCACCTATATAATCATTCGCATTGATAAAGTTAATAAGCGATACTTTCCCATTTTGATGCGTGACATATATTTTTGCCTTTCCTTCTGTCACATAAAATAAGTAATCCGGTCTTTTTCCTTCTTGAATGATCCATTCATCCCGTTTATATTCCCTCACTTCAAGATATTCTTCAATTTGAAAAGAAAATCGACGAGCGATTGAGTGATTTTCTAGATATAACCGCTTTTTCTCACCTATATAAATTTCCATCTTCCACCTCGAAAATATGAGATATCTCATATTAATCTTCTTTATTCCCATGATATCATGCGATTGATAAAGGAGGATACAAATGAATACACAACGTTGGATGAGTACACATTTTTTTAGTTTCTTTTTGACATGGGGAATCTTTCTGCCTTATTGGTCAGGGTGGATGATACAAACGAAGGGCATTTCGGTCTCAGAAGTGAGTTTAATCATGAGTATCGGTTTAGTGGCGAGGGGCCTTTCTACACTATTTGCTTTTCCTTATTTACTAGAAAGGGTCAGTAATAAGGCACTCTTGAACATCGCAGGAATTGGTACACTGGTCGCGATAATCTGCTATATCCCGGCTGACTCGTTTACCGCCTTACTAGTCGTAACCGTTGTACTGCACATCTTTTACCCGACCTTGATGCCCGCTTTAGACAGCGTTGCCGGCGTTCTTGTGCAAAGTAAGCAATTGAAGCAATATGGGAAAAGCCGCCAGTGGGGATCTATAGGATTCGTCTCCGTAGGAATATTGTTAACGGTTTTTACAGGGATGTTTGGGGATGACGTTATTTTTTGGGCACTACTGCTTGGGATCAGCTGCTTTGTTGCTCTCAGCTTAACGAATGGCCCGGAGATTTTAACGAAGAAACCGCAAGTAAATCAATCCATAAAGGTCAATATCTTTGATCTATTCAAGACGAAACATTTCCTGGTAGTCCTATTTATTGTGGTGCTTCTTCAAGCAGCCCACGCAACCTATTACAACTATGGCTACATCTTTTTACAAGAGATCCATGCACCCATCTATCTCATCGGCGTCATCATTAATATTGCCGTCATTGCAGAAATTATCTTTTTTTCAATTGCTGATAAACGCTTTAATCGTTTCTCACCAGGAACCTTATTAGCGTTAGCTGCAGCCGGTTCTTCTCTTCGGTGGGTATTGGTGTTTTCGTTTCCAAACGTTGTGGTGTTTTGTATTGCCCAGACGCTGCATGCATTTTCGTTTGCGATGGGACACTATGCTTTTATGAAATACTTAACAACGAACATTCCGCATACACATATCCCAAAAGCTCAAGGCATGTATTCAGCCTTTGCACTTAGCTGGAGCACGGCAGTGTTTACGATATTCGGAGGGTTCTTATATGAAATTGAGCCAAGATATGCCTTCATCGGAATGCTTGCCTGCAGCCTGCCGGCGATGTTTATTGCTCTTGTGTATCGGAAATCGGAAGTGGAAAAGGAAGTTTTGTTGTCTGCTGAAGCACGTTGATTTATTTGGCATGTTTAAAGAAAGTAGCTGGAACTAGACCCTAATAACACTTTCTAACACCGCTTTTGATTTCCGTGCAAGACTTCGCTTTTCGAGGGTGACCCGTGAGCCTCCTCGTCGCGTTGCTCCTGCGGGAAGAAAAGCGGAGGGGCTTTGTTCAGAGGCGGTTGGCATAAGGCGAATCGTCCACGAAGGCGTTCTTTGCCTTCTTGGTCGATTCGACTTATGACATGTGCCTCTAAGCTCCGCAGCTAGACAAGTCTCACATTAGTCACTTCTCCGGCAGGAGTCTTCGTCTTGCACTCCAATCAACCGCTGGAAAGAGCTAATATTTAACTAAAAACCCGCATCAATTTGCTAGATAGTTAACAAATTGATTCGGGTTTTACTTAGGTAACATCACTTATATTCCAGCCTTTTATTTGCTAGCAAACTAGAGGGACTCGCTGCGCTATCACAGCAACCTCACCACATTTCTTCACCAGATCCTCTACTTCCCGACGATCTCATCCATCACGTGGTTGGTTCTTGCGCCACTTTCTCCGGTGCTGGGACACCGATTGACGCCGGCGGTTAACTCTTTGACAATCGTCGCTATTAGCGGCTGGTGGACATGCTCTGGACGTTCGAAACTCCATTGCTGCTGTTCTTCACGGGTCGTCAAGATGATGGGGTCATCCCCAAATGTAGAAAAGCTGATCTTTCCTTCACTTCCGACAATCTCATTCATATCCACATCTTCAAAAGCCGTGAAACACCATTTTCCAACCCCATGAATGCCGGATTGAAACTGATATGTACCCGTCACGATATCCTCCGCCTCATAATAGCCGGCTTGATTCGAAGAAAAGCCTTTTGCTTCCTGGATCGGCCCGAGCAGGAAATCGAGAATATCGAGGGTATGGCTCGCCAGATCAAAGAACAAGCCGCCACCGGCTATTTCAGGCTGCACCCGCCACGGAAGATGGTCTGAATCCTTCACGTCGTCCCCCGCTTTTTGATACTGAGTCGAAGAGACAAAACGAACGTCTCCAATCGCCTTTTGATCCAGTAACTCTTTTATTTTCAAAAACCGCTCCTGTGCCCGGCGATAGTAAGCCACATATAAAGGAACCCCAGCCTCTTTACAGGCAGCCACCATCTCGCTGCATTCCTCTGTGTTGTGCGCCATCGGCTTCTCCACATAAACAGGTTTCCCCGCTGCGGCTGCCTTCAGCGTATATTCCTTATGTGAGCCCGGCGGCGTTGCGATATAAACTGCATCCACCTCAGGGTCGTTAATCAATGCATCCGCGTCATCGTACCACTTGGGGACCTGATGTCTTTCTGCATAATCCCTCGCCAGCTCACCCGTTCTTCGCATGACCGCAACAAGTTCCGAGTGTTCAACCTTTTGAAAAGCAGGACCGCTCTTCTTTTCCGTTACATCGCCGCAGCCGATGATTCCCCATCGGACTTTATTGTATTTCACGGGTGGATTCCTCCTCATAAATCTTATTTTTTCTGCTTGGCTTGTCTATTTATGATACGGTTCACCGTGGTTATTTAAGAGGCAAAAATAGACACTGGAGTAATAATTCCAGTGTCTTCAACTTTTCTAAGATACATCTAGTTTATACCTTTTATAAATTCGGCATATTTTGTACTTTATTCGTCTTATAATAAGTTAATCCATATTTACGACACAAATCATCTATTTTTTCTTTATCACCTAGCCATCTACACATTAATGGTTGCCTAAAGTAATTTTGGTGCATAGCTTCTCTATTCGGAGAAGTAAAACGTTCAAATTGTAAAACCATTTCATTACATTTATTTACCCAGATTAATGAATTTTCACTTGAAGGGTTAATATTAAATAAATCTATTAAAATAGGTGAAGGATACATCATAGTATTTCCATATATAAAAACACTAGTTCCTACAAGTTCATTCGTAAAGCAGACTCCTGTACTCTCCAAGAATTCTTCTTCAATAATAAACATTTCTTTCCCCTTTGAAATACACGACGAGACTAGACCACCCGTATTTAAAGATTTTGTTATTGATAAGTCCTTAACTAATACATTATTATTTACTATTTTTGCTGTTTCGGTATAAACAATTCCATCTCTACTGCCGATTGGATACCATACTATCCCACCTATAACGTATTTATCTTCAGGCACATTTTTTTCTAAAATTTCATTTAAATAAGGCTTGCTTTTTGATACAGTACTTTCTTCCGCAAATTTTTTAAGTTCGTTCTCTATATCCCATTCTTTATCATAAGTAACCTGTGGTATTTTTGAAATTACCCAAGCATCATCTGTATTTAATAAAACTTGGGCTTTTATAGATAAAGGGACATTTCTCCATCTCCCCTTTTTTTCTTCCGCATATAGTACCTTCATGTCTAACTCACTATCAGATTGTGGGTAAAGCATAGAATCGCCCGGTCTACCTCCTATATTTACAGAGGGGTTTTGGCGTTTTATTGTCTTCTCGGTCTGCAAAAAATAACTAATATCATCATTAGACACATAAGTAATATCTTCCATTATGCTTAAAAATCTCCTTGCTGAAAAACTTACATTAGAATCACTAAATACCATTGGCGGATTACTAGGAAGCTCGTAATCAATCCCGTTTGCTGTGTATTGAATTTCTATATCTTTTACATTTTTTATTATTGTAAATAATTGTATCTTTTTAGATAAATCATTAGTCTCAAAATATTCTTTCTCTATACAAGGATATATAACATCAAATCCTTCAATATTTTCTTGAGACCATCTTTCCGACATTAATAAAAGATATTCTCTTTGCTCATCGGTATATAGCTCCCATGAATCCAACATGAATTTGAATAAATCTGGATATCTTTCAACAAGTAGTTGTAAACCTTGTAAGCAGATTTCAATTCTATGGATATTCCTAGATAAAATTTGTTCCATAAAAATATTACAAGTTAATTCCGTAACATTTTTGGGAAGAAGTAAACTACTAATTGATGAGTTTATTAACTCTCTACTAAAATTCAAATGACCACATCCAGTGAGCCATTTATAATGACATTCCAGTCCCTTATCAAACATTAATTTAAAAAAATCAGTAGATAACAAATTACCAGCATATCGTAATAAAAATTCCATATTAGAACTACAAGTATAGTATTGGTCGTTATCATCTAAATTTTTTTTATTATAGTCAGCTAAAACCCACAAAATATCCTCTTCAAATACTTCTAAAAGTTTTTCAACAATATTTGTACATCCGGACTGTTCCCAAGCATAATTTTCTAGTCTAGTTAGAGTGATTTCTGTAAACTTTGAAGCTATATTTTTAGAGATCTCATCGCGCTTGTCGATTATATCCCACGCAATATTAATAGAATCCCACTTCATAAATGGATCCTGTTCAGATTCCAAAAAGTGAACAATCTCTTCTGTTTTCATTTCAGCTAGGCTTGATTTTAAATTCCCTCTCTCTAATCTTCTCTTTTGACTAAATTCATCTTGGTTTCGTACTTTATAATCATGCTTATTTTCTTGATTTAGGGCAATTTTTACGTGTTCTGGTGATAGTCGGGCTAATATACTCTCTATTTCACCAGCTTCTATTTTTTTCCCCTTGTTTAAACATTTAAAATAAATATTCTTTAATCCTATCCTGTCATTATTGTTGTACCAAGATAACGTTCCACAACTTAACATCCAAATCGAAATTATTTCCTCAATATCTGTTGAGTTTTCCACCATCTCAAATAGCTGACCATACATTATATCTAGCGAAAACCGAAACTCTTCATCGTGCTGCCTTAACTTCCATATATCATTAATTCCACATTTTACTGCAGCTGAAGCTATTTCTTTTTTTATATCATCTGAGGCTCTATTACTCCCTTTTATATCTGCTATGCTAGATAACTGATATAGTTCTAGACCTCTAGACAGCCATTCATGAGGAAATTGTTTAATAATTTTTTTAAAATAAGTTAGTAGCGGCCATAGAGCATATTCCTTGTGATCTACATAGCTAACAACATCCCATTGTATCTTCTTATCAATCTCATTCGTTAATTCAGGAACTACAACTTCTCCAAATTTCTTAAAGCACTCATGCATTTCTTCATAATTACTTTCTATAAAAAGCTTTTCGCCATTTTCCCCGTATAATTTTAATAAGTATTCTTGTACTGTATCATTTTTTTCATTTTTAATTAAAAAGTCCAAGATAATAGTTTTATAATGCATTCCTAATAGATTTCTATCAAATAAGTGTGTTCTTAATAAGTTGTTTAGGTAGTCATCTTCGATTGTTTTTAAAAGATTATTTTGGTTTAATGATATATACAACAGCACCTTAAATCCTTCATTATAATTAAAGGTTCTTACTCCTCTGGTCCAATACTCAAAAAAGTCCCTATAACTTTTTATTAATAGATCTCTGGTATTAGTTTTTGTATTTTTATCATTATTGAACTCTCTTAGAGCTCTACCCATTAAAAAGCCATGACGAGTTAAATTCCTCAAATATCGGAAGTCTTTATCTGCATCTCTTTTTTCAACATCCCGTATTAAGTCATAAATAAGTCCAAGTCCCGCTAAAATATCATTATTAAACTCTTGGTATCCTATTATAATTGATAAAAGTATAGCTCTAAAACTAGTGTCATTCGTAATATATTTAATCTTATCTAACTCTTTCAAATCTATTACTGGTGGTTTCTGATTATCAATTATTAAGCAAACATGGGCTAATAAGACATCATTTGAAGGTTCTCTTTCTTCAGCTATTCTTACTAAAATCTTATTATATTTATCAATCTGATTATTAAATAAAATTTTCATTAGATTCTTTTCAATACAGCTGTAAGAAACACCACCATTATAAATAACTTCAAGCGCTTTATCGGTTTCATTCATTTTAATTAACTTTTCAAAGTAAGTATCATTAAATAGTATAGAAAGGCTTATTTCATCGTCTGTTTGTTTAGATTTGTCGATTTTAGTAAAATCCTTGTTAAATTCAATAGCTAAATTTGCCCAATTAGTTATTATTTCATCTAGCAAGTTTTGATCCCATAAAACACTTTTTCCCTCAGAGAGAACTGTTCCAATAAATGATGACGGTGTGAAATCCTTCATCCATAGATTAAAAGTTGAACTTGCTCTAGAATAAGATACGGGATCATCATAAGATAATAAATCTAAACAAAATTTCAACATGAATAGATAGTTTTCTAGACTTTCTAGCCTTAAATCTTCTGCTTTTAACTCATAAGAGCTAATGTTCTTCACATAAGATTTATCTTTAATTTTATATTCCTTTTCATAATACTCATAATAACGATCATGCTGGTACATTGTGTTTATTGCAAGATAGACATTATGATATCTTTCCCAATCCCTAGAATCAATTGCAGATTGGTAAGCCAAGGATCCATATTCTTGCAACTCCCTCTTTGACAATCCATTAGCCAAAGAGTGAATTACATAATCTACATTAAAAACTTCTGATATTAAATCTTTCCTACCGGAACTGATTAATAAGGGTATTAAGTTATTTAAGCTTGATAGACTATAATTATCCCTCATAAAATATTCAGCTAATTGCAAGGCGATACTTCTATACTTAGGACCGCTACTATTATTAGCCATTAAGAAAACTCTAAAGTCATTATGAAATAATGCATATTCATCATTACTCATTTTCTGTACTAAAGGAAATAGTAGGTCTAATAATTCGTCCCAATCATCTTTTTGTAAATTCATCTTTAATGCTTTACTTAATATCTCGGAATTGACTCTTCCATTCAATAAAATAATCGCACTTGATACTACTTTATCTGGAAAAGGAAATCCTAAGTTCTTTTTATTCAAATAATTTGTTACATACCTCCATATGTGACTATAGTAATTTGTAATATCACTACTCACATATTTTTCATCTAATATTCTTTTGAAGTCATCAAGTGTAGTACAGTATCTAGCTTCCTCGATTGCAAATGCTACTGATAAATTATTCCCAAGGGTTTTATTATAAATAAATTCAGATAAGGTATTAATATCTATATTGAGCTTTATGCCTTTTTGTTCTATTAATTCTTTAATATCTTCTTTAAACAGAGGTGGCACCTGTAAATGTTCCACATTTTCTGTACTTGCTTTTATCCAAAGCGGATATTGATCATATAATTGAGCTGGTTGACCCACAATTACAAATACAACACCTTTTGGAATTTCGTCCGGACTGAATAAACTATGTAAAAAAGTTATCTCATTATTTGCTCTCGCTGCATGATCAATACCATCAATACAAATAATTACTTTTTCAGATGTTTTTTTATATAAAATTTCAGCTAAACGAATAACTTCTTTTCTCATTTGTTCTACTGAACATAATGCGTTAGTAATTGGAACATTATATTTTTTTAATTCTCCTTTAAAGTATCTTCTTAATTGAATTAATAAATCATTCCATAAAGATTCTGGCTTACATAAACCTGAATCAATATCGTAAAATCTTTGTTCAGGAGAAATAGGTTTAAAAGTATGATATCTAGCATTAAAAAGATTATGATTTAATTGTAAATAACTTATAAGGCTAGTTTTACCACTTCCCGGATCACCGGATATCCAAACTACTTTCCGATCCATTTCCTTTATATTCTTAATTACATTATCAGCAAATTCTTCACGGCTTTTAAAAAATGGCGTTGGAAAAGGTAACTCATGCTCTCCATGCTCTATGTCAAAGCTTAGTGATAGAGCATCATAAACATCCTCTAGGGTTACTTGTACTTTATCTCCTCTTCTAGTAGTTGCCCAAATTCTGAGATTAGAACAAAGCTTATCAAACAAGCCTTTCGCAACCATTGAATTACAATTAAATGTATCTTGTAGGGATATAAGCATAGAATTTTCTAATTCCTCTAATGAGCCTTCATCACTTCTTATTACAACTGATTTTAAAAAACCTAATTCTAAGAATTTCTCACCTATTGATGATTTAAATTCATTCCACTGCATTCCTAAATCTTTATCATCAATTAATTTATCGATTTCTACTATTGATTTTGATTGTTCTATATATGACTTCATTACTTGGATAAATTCCTTTAAAGGGAAAGCACTATACTTCTCACCATCAAATGTTCGTGTTGTTCTATTCACTCCTAAATTTCTATTGGTATATAAAACGGGTGTAATAATCTTACCCCCATTATCCCTAGCTTCTTTCCAACCACTAGCTAATGACTTTATTAAACTAATCTTGGTACTTCCATTTTCCCTAGTAGTTGTTTCTATTAATTTTGAAAATGTAAGGTTTCCCTTTCCAGCATCTCCAACTTCATGCTTAACTTGAAAACATACTTCTTCAATATTGCCAATTCCAACAACTACATCATCAATCGTATTATGAATATCTGATTGAAAAATCACATATGATATATTGCTATCCGGATTAATCATTTCTATAACTCTTTGCAAGCCCACGTACCATTCGTACCAGTATGGATCTCCAATTCCCGGCGTTGACATTTTATCACCTCTAAGATTGGTTTTTATTCTACTTCACCATCCAAAATCCAAACTCTTTAATTGGAATCTCTTTCTTAATTTCATCGCTAGCTTTTTCTTCAGAAAAAAAGTCAGCCATTCGTAAGTTCCTTTACTAACTTCTCTAGAAATGACTGACATTCGCTGTATTATTCTATATTTATCTTTTGATTTGGTTACCAATATATTTCCACGCTATAATTCCGACCGCAATGTCTTATAAACATCCGCAGCAATATATGCATAGACAGTTTTAAAGTATGAATCGTCAGCTCCAATTAATTTTTGGTAGGCTTCTGAATTCTTAGTGTACTCATCCATTACTCGATCAAGGAATATATCTTTAAACAAGCTATTTTCGAACATTTCTTGGCTATTATTTTTGGCCATGTTTACTATTTTCGCATCCACTTCTTGAGTAAACGCCTTGTGTAAGGTTTCCACAATTACGCGATCTTGTGGTGAAAAATCATCTGGGAATCGCTCGTTAATTCGATGAACAATCTGTTCTAACGAATCACGCTCATCAGCTGGTTTTAAGTTTGCATTAAATTCTTCAGGATGTTTTAATTCGCCACCCTTTTCATTTTCAGCAACAAGCATGATTTCGCCTTCAAAGTCCTTTTGAAGCTTATAATATTCCAGCTTCACTTTATCTGCAATATCCACTTTCTCACGGTTTTCTTTCGGGATAAATTTCAATAGATAACTCGTATAAATATTTTCTTCTAATAATTCCATATCAAATGTACGATCTAGCTGCGCGACATAGTTATACCATTTACCGAAGTTACGTAATGTTACTCTAAATTCATATTGTGTATCTTCTGGCAAGTCTTCGTAACGCTGAATGACAGGCTTGAATAAACTGGACAAGCGACCTAATAAACGTGCATCTTGTTTCTTTTGAGCTTGTTTCACCAGTTTCATTACTTCTGCTATGTCATCATTATTATAAAGGGCAAATTTACGTAATTTACTTTGCGTATCGTAAATTAAATTTAGATTCACTTCCTCTTTTAGCGTTGTTGCTTCGTAAAAAGGCTGGAACGCGTCTAATATTTCTTCCTCAGTATTAACAAAATCTAAGATAAATGTATCTTTTTTTCCTTGCATAGTTCTATTTAATCGAGAAAGTGTCTGTACTGCCTTAACTCCACGTAATTTTTTATCGACAAACATTGTATGAAGTAGCGGCTCATCAAAACCAGTTTGGTATTTCTCTGCTACTATCAATAAATTAAAGTCATCCCCATGGAATGTTTCTTTTAATTGATTCTCTTTAACCCGCTCACCATCTTTTGTGACGTTCATATTCGGCTCTGTATATTCATTATCGTCATCAGTAACTGAACCTGAAAAAGCCACGAGAACATCAAGGTCTGTATAGCCTTTCTCTTTAATGTAATCTTTAAATTCTTTCATATACCGAACAGCATGAAGACGTGACGGGGTAACGATCATTGCTTTTGCCCTGCCACCAATAGCTTTTTTAGTTACTGCTCTAAACTGTTCAATCATAACTTCGGTTTTTTGCCTTAATACCCAAGGATGAAACGATTGATAACGTGCAATTGCTCGTACAGCTTCTGTTTTTGGCAGCTCAGGATTTTCTTCAATTTCTTTTGCAATGCGATATGAAGTTTTATAGGTCATATAGTTTTTTAACACGTCTAAAATAAAACCTTCTTCAATAGCTTGTCTCATGCTATAAATATGGAACGGTCTAAAACTCCCATCAGCTTGTTTTGTACCGAACATTTCCACCGTTTTCTCTTTAGGAGTAGCCGTGAAAGCAAAAAAGCTTAAATTTAGATGTTGTCCTTGTGATAATAGCGTTTGCACAAGTTGATCTTGATCATCTAGTGTTTGACTTTCAATATCTTCTTCTATTTCTTGATATTCTTTGAGAGATGCTTCTTTATCTGCAAGTGCTTCTTTTAACTTTTGTGCGCTTCTTCCAGTTTGCGAAGAATGTGCTTCATCGACTATTACTGCAAACCTTCTTCCTTCTACAGCATCGATTTCCTGATAAATGACTGGGAACTTTTGTAGTGTAGTAATAATGATTTTCTTTTTATCGTTAATTGCATCCTTCAAGTCTTGAGACGATTTATTATCACCAATTGTTTCTACTTGTCCTGTAGTATGTTCAAAACTTGTAATCGTGTCTTGTAGCTGTCGATCTAACACTGTCCGGTCTGTCACGATTATAATAGACGAATAAATTGGATTGTTATCTCTATCGTGTAAGGATGCTAAATGATAAGCAAGCCATGCTATACTATTAGATTTTCCTGACCCAGCAGAATGTTGAATTAGATAGTTTTTCCCTAAGCCATGTTCTCCCACATCTTGTACTAATTTATTTACTACATCTAATTGATGATAGCGTGGAAAAATTAATATATCCTTTTTCACTTCAAAATTCATGAATCGCTCCAAAATATCCATGAGCTGATTTCGATGTAAAACTTGCTCCCATAAATAGGCTGTAGGATATCCAGCTAAATTATGTGGATTCCCTTTTCCACCTACTTCTCCCGCTCCATTTGATCCTTGATTAAATGGTAAGAAGTATGTTTTGTTCTTTTCTAATTTGGTAGTCATATGTACTTCGAAATGGTCAACAGCAAAATACACTAGAAATCGTTTATTAAATTGAAATACAATTTCACTCGGATCACGATCATTTTCAAATTGTACTTTTGCATGTTCAACATTTTGTCCGGTATACTGATTTTTTAATTCTAAAGCAACAAGAGGAATACCGTTTACAGCTAGTACCATATCGATTGTGTTTCGGTTTTTACTACTATAAGCAAACTGGCGGATACATTGAAAACGATTGGATTCAAATTGCTTAATATTTTCATAGCTCAAAGAAGAAACAGGTCGAAAATAAACAACTTTAAAAGAAACACCACGATCTTTAATTCCTTTTCGAAGTACATACAAAAGACCATGTGCATTTACTTCTTCATTAAATCGCTTTAGAAACTTTGTTTCAGCATCAGAACGGTAAATCTTTTCGTATCGCTTCCATGCTTTTTGTTGTGTTTCGCGAATAAAAGACAGTAGGACAGAAGCATCTAACCCTTGTTGTGGAGCATAGTTTGTATCTTTAAAAGCGACCGACTCCCAGCCACCTTTATTTGTTAAACTGGTCTCAATATCTCTTTCAAAACGCTCTTCTTGGTTTTCAAGCAAATCCCAACCCCCCTCACATTTCTTTTTTACCTGTTACATATTCAAATATCAGTGAACTCTTGTATTTTTGAAGTTCAACGATAACTTTTTCTTTATCTTGAATTAAGTTGTCAATTTTATTAACTTGATTATTTAAATAAAAAACTATTTGACTTTGCTCGTTAATAATGGGAATAGGTATTTTGATGTTAAAAAATTCATTTGTATATAATCTCGTTAACCCTGAGCCTACCCCTCTTGAATTCTTTATGAACTCACCAATCATTAATGGGGTTTTAAATAAATAATTTAAGTACTCAATGTTAATGTTATTTTGATTTTTAGTTTGATAAACAGCATAATCAGGACTAACTATGCCATAGTATTTTGATACATCAAAAACTCCTAAATGTGCTTTTAGTTTATTAAAAACTAAATCATTTTTCTCAACAACTCTACTCCCAATATAATTTGCTGAAGGATTTGGTATGACATCCATATTTTTACTTGGAATAATTCCGTATTTTTGTGACATGGAAAGTGGCTCTTCTTCACCTGTAACACTTTTCTCATTCTTCTCATTTAATACATACTTTATTTTAATTTCATTCCAATGCTTTGGTATCTTTTCAATCCAATCAATATCGCTAAATTTCATTTCCACATTTGGATCTAATCCTTTTGTAACTGCTTCAGTAATGATAGTTTGCTTATATTTTTTTAATTCTTCGATGGATTGTTTAGTGTTTAAAGTAATGTTTTCTATATGTTCTACTTTATTGTTTAAGATACTTACTATTTCCTTTTGTTTCTTTATATTAGGTAAACTTATAAATACTTTTTTAAAAACTCCACTAGTTATTGATTCAAAGGTAGTACCTGTTACAAACGATAACAGATTTTCTTTATGAGCAATTAGGGTATAATATAGAAATTCTAATTCTATTAGTTTCTTCACCTTTATACCCAAAAGTCCCCTGCCAAGAGCAATTTCCCTATCAGTCATTACAACATCGCCCACAGGCGCTCGAACAGACATAAGTATAGTTTTCCCACGTACTACCTGACGTGCGCCAGTAGTGTAAAGGTTTGATTTTTTCAATTCCCTGTTAAAGAAAAAAGTTTTACCTTGATGGAATTCTATTGAATTATCTCTCTGATTATTTGCTACCGTCTCTCCATCTGGTGATTGTCCATTAATTATTCTTATTAAGTTACTTAACCTCATTGACTTCCAACCTCTTGGTGTTTCTTTAATCCACTTCACACCTGAATCCTTCATTACATTACTCAACGTTACTCACATCCTTGCCAGATAAAGCTTGGAAGTTTGCAACGATCGATTCTTCGATTTTTTTTATCCGCTCGGCAATTACGTCAGAAGGTTCAGGTGGGGTATATTTATAAAACAATTTTGTAAATGGAACCTCATAACCAACTTTATCTTTTTTTCGGTCTATCCATGCATCTGAATTAAACGATAGTACTTCACGTTTAAAGTAAGCATCAATATCTTCTTTTAATGGAATATCTTCTGTATCACGTAATTTCGGATCTGCTACAGGTTTATTTTTCTTTAAGATGATATTTCCATCTTCATCACAATGTGGCCTTTCAACCGTAACTCGTGTATAACCAAAATCCTCATTATCAAAAATCTTAGACTCTACTACTTTTTCATCCAATCTATATTCCTTATTATCAAATTCACCATATGCGTGTACGATCACGTTTCTACATTCTTCAGAAATATCGACACGTTTTTCACCAATGTTTTTTCTTCGTTTTTCATACATTTTTGATGCATCTATTAGTTGTACCTTTCCTTCACGTTCGGTCGATTTATTTTTCGTAATGACCCATACGTATGTAGAAATCCCGGTGTTATAAAACAAGTCATTCGGTAATTGAACAATCGCTTCCAACCAATCATTTTCAATGACATATTGACGAATACTACTTTCTCCACCACCTGCACTACCTGAAAATAATGCAGAACCATTATGAATGATCGCCATTCTTCCTGTCTTCTTTAACTTTGAAATACCATTTAACTGAAACAATAATTGACCATCACTTATTTTCGGAAGCCCAACACCAAAACGTCCCTTTTCACCTAAAGCATACTCATCTTTTACCGCCTTTTGATCTCTTTTCCAATCACTACCAAAAGGTGGGTTGGAAATACAGTAATCAAATTCATACCCTTCAAATTGATCATTTGAAAGAGTACTTCCTAATGCCATATTGTCTGGATTACCTCCACGAATCATGGTATCTGCTTTGGCAATAGCATATGTTTCTGAATTTAATTCTTGTCCATATGTCCTTACTTCTGCATTTTCGTTAAAATCCTGAATGCGTTCTTGCATTGCTGATAACATTTGTGAAGTTCCCATTGTTTGGTCATACACCGTTTTTACGATATCTTCTCCAGTTAACGTATCTCTATCTTCAATTAATAATAAATCTGTCATTAAATAGATAATATCTCGACTGGTGAAATGCTCCCCGGCTTCTTCGTTATAACTCTCAGAAAACTTACGAACCAATTCCTCGAAAATATATCCCATATCTGTACTTGTTACTTTATCTGGACCTAGATATGATTCTTTTTTATTAAATTCTTGAATGACGTGAAATAGCGCATCATTTTCAGCTAATGTAGAAATCTCAACATCAAATTTAAAGTTAGCCAAAATATCTAGCATGTTATCTGAGAAGCTATTTAAATAAGTTCGGAAATTTGTTTCGATATTTGTTGGGTCTGCAAGCAGCGTATCAAATGTATATACGCTCGTGTTGTAAAATGAGTAACCCGATGCTTGCGTTAAGAAACGATGACGGAATGAATCGTTCATTTCTTTATACTGTTCTGAAGCCTTTAATACTTTTTCACGTGTTGGTAATAACGTGTCGTGAAGACGTTTAATTACAGTCATAGGTAAAATTACTTTTCCATATTCATGTGGCTTGTATAGACCTCTTAATATATCTGCAACGTTCCATATTAAATTGGCTTGTTTTTGTACATTAATTGATGTTTGTGTATTTCGTTGATTTTCTGTCATTATAACTTCTTCCCTTCTCAACTACTGCAACTATTAACTATATTAATTTTATCATATGTAAAAATTAGGGGAATAGTTTATTAGTGATAACTAGTAACCTTTTAAGCAATTTAGTTTAAACCAAAAATCCACCTTTAACTTATTCAAAAATCAGCCTGTTTTCGCAAGATATTATTCCAATCTCGTATAATACTATAATGAACAAATGTACGGAAAGTAGTTCCGGTGTGGAAAAAGAAGTATGAAACTTTTAACCATTTGCCGATGAAGTCATCTGTGGCTTCAATAAATAAAGTTGATGGTGGAAGGATACACCTTCCACCATCAACAAACCCCTCTATATCAACATTATAAAATAAAGTCCCTTAAAGCTTATTTTCATTATTTAAAAACCTCAATATATTAGAAAACAGGCTTTACTTAATACTTCGCTATTAAGTAATTTATGTCCTCAAAATTAAAATGATACTTAACCTCCTTTATACGACGATCCCTTGTTTTCTTCCCTTTAACAACGTGAATTTCTTTTATCACGGAGTGAAAAAACATCTTCTTCTCATCATCAGAGAGTGTAAGGTAGAAATCTTCAAAGTTTTTAATAGAAAATTCTATAATATCTACTATGGCTTCGTTTTGTTTTAATTCTACTTGCAAAGTAATTTCTGAAAGTGCTGATTTTATCTTGTTTAATTCATCTTGCTTTGCTGCTAACTGGGACTTTATCATATCGGCATCTAGATTAAGGGAGGTGTCACTAGAGTGCTCCATTATTTTCAACATCTCTCTTTCTAACCTTCCTACCTGTTTTTTTAGTTTACTAGCTTCTTTCTCCAAAGGATTTAATTCATAGCCTAATATTGACTGTGTTACTGAGTAAACAGTTGAGGGAGATACTTTTCTTTTGAGCTGATGCAGAAAATCCTTAAGTACAACCCCCTCAGCATACTCCTTTTTAATGAGATTGGAAGAACAGACACTACTCCCACTATTTTTATTTTTATTGCATTGGTAATACTTGTATTTCTGACTACTATTCCCTTGAACCATAGATCCCCCACATTGAGGACATTTAAGTATTCCACTAAGAGGATAGGAGCCTGGATGTATCTTTCTAGGTGTATAACTTCTTGCTTGCATTACCTTTCTTGCTTCGTCCCACAATGACTTTTCAATGATTGGAGTATGTTGCCCTTTTCTAAGTTTCCCTCGCCATTTAGAATTACCTATATACTGCTGATTCTGTAACACAGTTTTTATTGCATTAACTGTCCATTGATTTTTATTTTTAGTCCTTATACCTTGTAAATTAAGGTTAGCAGCAATCTTTTTGTAACCCCACTTTTCCGAAGCACATTTTTCAAATATATATCTGACAACCTTCGCTTCCTCAGGCAGTATTGATAATTTCTTATTTATTACTTCATACCCAAAGACTTTTCCACCTAAAAACTCTCCATCTTCAGCTCTTTTTTCCATTCCGGAATTCGTCCGAAATGAGATGAATTCCCTTTCCAATTCAGCAACTAATGACAAAACATGAACAAGAATCTTTGCCGTCGGATCCTCTGTATTTATACGGTCGGCTATTGATATGATATGTTTGTCAACTGCATTAAGTTGTTTCATAAAATACAATGTATCCAACGAATCACGGGATAATCTGTCTTGCTTGTAGACAATTATGTAATCTATTTCTTCATAATCATCTAAAACTCGGCTATACATTTCAATAAATCCGTCCCTACCTTTGAATGAACTACCCGACTTTAGATCATCTTTGTAAACATCAACTAGTTCGATATCATTCTGCATGCAATACTTAATTATCTCATCTTCTTGTTTTTCCAAGGATGTGTTCCCAAAGTCTTTTTCCGACCTTGGACTTCTCCGTTTATACCCTACCGCTCTTTTCTTCTTCATTGTAATTCCTCACTTTCTTTTTTAAGTTGCTCTTCTATGTGGCTCGAATATTTTATTATTAAATCCGCGAAGTTGTGTAAAAAGTCTGAAGCCTTAACCTTCTCCAAATCTTTTTCAATCGTTAAAACTGATCTATAATGTTGGTTGTAATCAACCGGTATGTTTTTCTTCATATACAGCACCTCTTTAAATTGTTATTCTCTAGAATTCTTCAGCAAAGATTTATGACTGAATCAGTGTTCATTTAGACAAAAAAGCACCGCTAACAATATTTAAAGAAAAGAAATAGATTTTCTTCAAATACATCGTTAGCGGTGCTTCCGCATAGTTTAAGTTTTGTAACTCTTTATTAAAATTCCATTTGGTTAAAGAGTGTCTTTACTATTTTATGACATCCCTCTTAGTGTTAATAATCTCTGTTATTGCTCATCAGATAATACAATAAGTTTTGCATTGTGATTTCTTAGGAATGCTTGGAAATAAAGTACGTCCTTTACATCTCGACTAATTCTGGTTAAGCAGCTAACGAGAACAGTTTTAATCATTCCAATTTCTATTAAATATAAAAGATTCCGTAAGCCAGCTAATTCTCGCACAGGGGTGTTTCCTGATGCATGAGTATCTCCTATAATGCTCAATGACATGGAATTGTCCTTGTCAAACTTTTCCCCCATTAACCTTTGTAATTCTAAGGATTCCTTAGCGTTATTAGCTGAGCGAATATATAAGACACTCTCTACTTCGTTATTCATTGTGAGTTCATCCTTTCAGTAATCTACTGTTTTATCTGTGGAACCCGAAACCCTCAGATTAGAGGATCATCAACTGCAGGTTGAAGTGAGTTGGAATTTTGTTCATATATTATTATCTTCGAGCCTCCCTAGAATTTTTTTAAATACTCTTCCATAATTAGACCACGAACCCTTGGGAGGTTTTGATAATCATACTTGGTTTCCAGAAGGGGTTTAACCCTAGCATGATGAATTTGTACAAGTTGTTCCTTAGTTGCTACCCTTATATAGCCAACTGCTGGTTTAAGTTTTCTTGTTTCTGATAAAGAATTATACATTCGAATACCTCCTTACACCCTATGATAATTGGGGCTTGTTCTAATGGCGAACATAAGCGATAAATTTTTTAAAAGATTATTCAATACCGTTTAAAATTTCGGTTTTTTGACCATAAAGTAAATAACAAGTTCGATTTTACAACCGGAAAAGTATCCTTTTGTGGTTACTTCACCGATAGACCCTCTCCAAAATCCCTTGATATCAAGGGATTTTGGAGATAGGATGTTTTAGTTTATTTTTTCAATTTCAGGTCTTTCGGTTTTTCAGGCAGTTGCTTTAATAACTCTTCGGTTATTTGACCAGTGCTTGTTTCAATCTCAACGAAAGGGTTTAGCCTATAATTTATAGAGAGTGTGAAATCATTATCTCTACTATAAGATAACTGGATATCATCTATGAAAGTTAAGCACAATACCCTTAATTCATTATTTGATAACGAGGAAATATCTGCTTTTTTGAAATGAGAATATACCTCAAGCAATGCCATGTCATTGTTCAGTAAATCGATTTTTTCGATTGCCTGGTTAATTTTACGCTTTTCTTCATTTATTAAATCTTTAGAGCTCTTGAAGATAGTTGCAATGTATTCTTGATCTTCTTTTTGGCCTAGCATTCGTTCATTAAAGAGAATTCTCTCTTCCGTTTGTTCTACTGATTTTTTCCAAGCTCTTAATGTTTTCATCCAATCTGTTAGGGCAGACTTACTTTCGTCTATCATTTGATGCAGATTTGATGTCCATTTCTTTGACAGATCAGATTTTACTTCTTCATGAATGTCATCGGCGTTAATATTCATTTTGCAATTATGACATCGATACACTCGATATTTCCCTTCTTTGCCTTTAGGCGAATTGTCTTTTGTCCTGAACGCTGTGTTACATTGGCTGCAATATAAGAGGTTCCTAAGTAAAAATGGTGTCTCTAGTTTGCCGTATCTTTTCTTATAGCTTTTAACTTGTGTAACAACAGAAAACATGACAGGAGATATGATAGGATCATGTACATCTTTGAATGCCTCTAAATCTCCGTTATTTCTTTTATTCAAGGGTGATTGGATCTGCTTTACAGACCAACTAAGGTGACCTGCATATACAATATTCTTTAGGATGTAATCGATCGTACTGCTATGCCATTGGCTTATATGCTTTGTTTTAACATTCTCGGCATTTAATACATCTGCAATTTTCCCATTCGAATAGCCCCAAGATGCCATGTCAAATATCTTAGTAACAATTGGGGAATCAGCGTTTGGT
This sequence comes from Rossellomorea sp. ABR4_012, assembly GCF_056159545.1. Classification (NCBI taxonomy): domain Bacteria; kingdom Bacillati; phylum Bacillota; class Bacilli; order Caryophanales; family Bacillaceae; genus Rossellomorea; species Rossellomorea sp. ABR4_012. Next base: position 388,476 of record NZ_JBSWVK010000001.1, on the reverse strand, counting down.
ATTAATAGACCTTCGACTAAATCATATCCAACCGGTGTTCTTGTACCTGGGCGGATTGGTTTGTCAGAATCATTATTTGCGATAATGCTGAGTTGTGCATCTTTTGCTCGCTTAGATTTTATATTGGATTCTTCAGCAGCAAAAACCAACTTTGCTTGGACTAGAGGATCGTTTGGATCCCATTCACCACTAGATGATTCAGAGCTATAGAATTTTATCTTTGGAAATTGTTCCTTAAGAGGAAGATAAATTTCACGCTGAAAGTCATAAATTTTGCGTGTTAAACGAGACTCATCATAGAAGAATATTGCATCTACTTCTTTTGCATCTTCGAGTAGTAACTGCATATTCTTTCGTTTAGATGCTCTCTTACGAAATCCACTTACAGCTTCATCGAATCTCCATCTAATGATTTCATAACCTTCTTGTTTCGCCTTCTCAGTGATCATTCTTTTTTGAATTTCTTCAGAATGATTATCTTTTTGCTTATTGTCTGAATTTCTCAAGTAACCTACAGCTGGTATAAGGTTTTTCACCACTTTTATCTAACTCCTTTCTCTTTGACTAATGAGTAAAGATCTACTTCAAAATAATCTTGATGAACCTTAACAACTTTAATCAGGAGCTCTATTAAAGTTTCTTTTTCGGTTTTTGTTAAACTTCCAAGAGCAGGTTGTACAATTTGAGAAATTGTTTTTATTTCATTTCTTAATGATTGTAATAACGTGATTTCATGATCTATTTCATCAATTTCAGCATGTGTTCTTTGAATTACCAGCTTCAACTTCTCGTGCTTGGAGTTAAAATTACTAGCTACAGACAACATGGATTTGTTAAGTAGATGTTCTTTATGTTGTTTACGATGAACCAGATTATCTGTTATTCCACGAAGGTGCATCTTAAAAATAGATTCATACTCTTCTATAACAAATAACTCTGTTTCTTTTATGATTGTTTCTTCAATAATCTTATTGAACTCATCTACTTCGACAACCACTTTCTTATGGCGGGAACTACATACAAAGTAAGAAGGTTTGTCCAGGAACTTTTTGAATACCATTTTTTTATTGCAAACTCCACAAATGGGGTTGAGTAACACCTTGTCTTTTGCTCGTGAAACTGTTTCCTGGTATTCGTCAATAAATTGATTAAGAATTGCCTGGACTTTTTCAAACAGCTTCAGTGAAATGAGTGCTTCTACATGGTTGAGTTCATCATAGCCATAATCAGTGAGACAGTACGCAGAGTAGAATGGCCTTTGTAAAATTTTCATTACGGTAGCATGTCCACTAAGCTTTTTTCCGTACTTAGCTAAGACATTAACAAACTCTTCTCTTGTTATAATCTGACTAAACTCTTCAAATAGCGATTTAATAACAATACTTCGATCATTATCCAGCAAGAATCGTACTTTTGTACGACCATTCTCTAGTGGTTCGTTAATGCGTTTGAAGCCAATGACTTCCCCTGGATATCTTTTAATGGCATCATGGCTACGTCTTCCGATGTTCTTAGCTTCCTGCTGACTGAATATCCCGTAGAAATTCTCAATACTGGAATTTTTGTTGAAGGGAGCTTCATTTGAAGCAGTATATACAACTTCTACACCAAAAATATTAACAAGTTCATTGAACTCAGAGGCTTCATAAAAGTTCCGTTGAACTCTGTCACGAGCATAAACAATAAGTAAAGCAACTCTGCCTTCTCTTATTAATTGTTGCAATTTCTTATAGGCAGGACGATTGTTTGCATCGTTTTTTGTTGCAGAAACACTAAAATCTTCGAGAAAGATCACATCATCCTCATTTATGTTTCTCGTCTTTAAAAACTTTTTTGCGGCATCTTTTTGTTCGCGTAAATTCTGCGAGCTTGAACTAACTCGCAAGTAGACGGCAACCAGTTTTCTCTGCAAAAATTATTTACCTCCTTTGTATCTGAATCTTTTATCAGCTGAGTGAAGAAGCTTTGCCTTAACAGAGCAATCAATGTCTAATTCATTGATTAACAGTTTTGTAACTAGCTTTTGCACCCACACAGCAGATTCTGCTGAAAGATCTTGTGAGTAAGTAATCTTCGTGATCCTTGATTTTGACATGTGTTCATCTCCTCCAAGTATTTGATATATCCATACTTGACAGGAGGTGTAAGGTTTATACTTCCTTTTCTTTTAGATTGCCTTTCGAGTCCGGTTCCATTAAGTCCAGCTTTAATTGAAAAGCCACCTGTGACTGTGCATCTTTATTGATGACTCTCGGAATAATAACCTTCTTTGGGCTTGATTGTGGGAAATCATATTTCTCAAAAGCCTTATTCACTATTCTCCCTCCTTGTGATATTCATAGAATGATAGGCTACTGTTTCAAGAACAAGAAAAGGACCGGATATCTTGTGTAGAACTTAATCTCCATAGGAAATTAAGATACACAAGATAAAACGGTCCTTCCGATTTATCTTTGTATTTTTTTGCTATTAACGATACGAATATATGACTTTTAGTTTCTACTTGCTCTATATTTTTTACCTGCTTTTATTCGATTTGACAACATAATACCTTCATACTTTATCATCAATGCCTTAAAGCCTTCTGAAAACATATCTCCAAGTATATCTTCATCTGTTGCTGTAAAAATCACCTTAACTTCATGTTTATCAATTAAATTGACTAATTGCAGATAGATATCCAAACTGGTTACCAACCGCTTACGATCATAAACGACTAAAGTACCAATTTCATCATTTTTAATTAAGTCAATCAGTTTTAATAGGTCGACTGGCTTGGAGAACCCCGAAACCCCTTCGTCCACAAAGTAGAACAAACCTTCTGGCTCAATGCCTTTCAGATGTGGGCTAGCAGCCTCAATTTGCAAAACAAAATTTTGCTTTTTTGAACTAGTTCTAGCATAAACGGCAGTTGCTTTACACTTCTTCATTTATTATTTCCTCCAATTTTTTGTAGTATAACTACTGCTGATACGTGTGCTTATTTACAGTCCATTACACTCCTCCTCTGTATGTAACAAAAAAAGCACGCAAGGAGACACAGCTACCAATCCGGATAGATTGATAGACTATGTAACCTAGCGTGCTTCGCTTATAGTTACTTTTTATTTGTTGAATTGACCTTATCATATACCAGGTACATTAGGATAGCAAATATAAGTACAAAAAGTTTTTGTGATTTTTTTAGCTTCTTCCATCTATTAACCTTAACTTTTATAAACCCTACCATCTCTAATACTATAAGAACATACTACTTGATTAATTAATTCATCACTTCTCTATGATTATTTGACTTTAAAAATTAAATTTCAATAGGTGGGATCAAACTCTTTAGGACTTTGTAGAAATGTAGATAATACATATTGGTTGGTATCGTCAATCTTATTCGCAAGCCCTAACAACTTCAGTCCATAGAAACTTTCCCCGTCTTGCTGATAGAGATATCCATTATTCCTTAAATACTCCCCTTTATCCCCTAACAATGCCTTAATGTCTTGTTTTTGAATATGAGAGTAAACAGATACTTTCACTATATATTCCTTACTTCTGTCAAGACGATCGGTTGTAAATTGAAACGAACCACTTTCGCTAGTACTAACTCTATCTTCCGAAATGAATTCTCCCTCTTTTTCTAACTGTTCTAAACTGATGATCGTTCCCTTTGGTAAATTACTCTGCCCCTTTATGACTATTTGGTTCGGGAAGTTATATACTTTTCCAGAGATATTGTAGTCAATTTTTGAAATATGATCAGAACTAGACTGAGAAGAATTAGATAATGGTTTTTGAGTAATAACATAATTCCCCACAATGGGAGTGAGGATTAATATGGTTATAAATATTGCTATATTATGCACCGCAGATTGGAGAATTCTTTTTTTCCACCTAGTTCGATGAACTTTTCTCCATACTGCTTGAAATTCAACCGACGACTTTTCATTTTCATTTACATAATTGAATAGCTTTTTAAGATTATCTTTTCTCATATAATCCCGCCTTGGTAAAATCAAATTCACCCTTTACTTCTAGTCGCCTCAATTGTTTAAGAGCCGTGTGTAACCTTGATTTCGCAGTACCTAAAGGAATCCCCAGAACATAGGAGCATTCTTTTAACGTGAGATCTGAGTAAAAATGAAGTATTATGATTTCTTTACTTTTCCAAGATAGAGAGTTGACAATTCTCCACAGTTCTTGAATCTCTTCCTCTTTTAAAAAATCACCTTCAACTGAATCAATTTGGTCATGTGCTACATCATCAGAAAAGAAAGAAAAACATTTTATTATCTTTTGTTTTTTGATTACCGTCTTAGCTACATTCATAGTGATGGTATATATCCATGGTTTAATTGGTCTAGTCTGGTCGTAAGTATCATATTTGCTTAAGAGTTTAATGAAAGTCTCTTGAGTTATGTCATCTGCCAAACTGCGTGATTTTGTTAAAAGTAAGGCAGTCCTAAATACATAATCTCCATACTCTTTGAAAATCCTTTCTGCTTTTTCCTCATCAATAAACAATGAACTTTTACTCCTCTCAAGGACTTTTTTGGCACAAGAATGCTTTGGTGATTTATGAAGTATGCATTTTATTATCTCTTCCTGCTATCAATGTAAATGAACCACCTGAAATCTCGTCCATTGAAATTTCTTTTTCTTGAGGAGTTTGATTATTCTTTTGTTCAAGGGCTTCAAGAGATTCTTTTAATCCTTTTTCTACTAGTCTAAATAAATATATTGTCAGAACAAAAGCTAAAGAAGGTCCTAATACAATCCATTGATCAAGCATCAACTCACGATATGAAAGGCCTATTAATCCGGACCACTCATTTGATAATGACAATGTTACACTGTCGGCAGAACTTATTCCATCCATAATTTTCAATGTTTTTACTTTTCCTATAAACATTTGGAAAACTCCTAAATGCACCAAAATCAACAAAGATTGAACGACTTGTTGCGTGAAAAGAATCAATAGCCTTGGTCTAAGATAATTCAAGATATGCTTTTTTATCAGCCAAGTTTTATTAGCGCCTAAAGACTGAGAGCACTTTATAAAGTCATTTTTCAGAAAGCCTCTTAATTCTGTTGCTAAGTAACCTGTTAGAGGGATGCCTCCAATAAAACCTAAAATTAATATTTGCTGAGTTATCAGACTTAATATTGGAATATCAGGATCCTGTTTAACGGTTATGAAAAAAATATAAGCTAGTATGACAGCAGGGATAAATCTAAAAGCTCTTATGAAAGCATGGATTAAAAAAGTGAAACGGTATAGAAACAAAACTAATAATACACTTCCAAAAAGACTTATTATTATCCTTACAACACTCACAATTAGAGCTACCATGATAGTGTATTTTGCTCCATCTATTACCTTCCATAAGATGTCTTCTCCGTAACGGTCAACCCCTAATGGATATTCTTTACTTGGTGGATAAGGAGGAACATCCACTATACGATGACCCTCCCCATAAATGGTATCCGGTGGCTGCGGTATTATCTTATGTAAAAATATTGAATATACTAAACTCAAAATTATTAGAAGGAGAATAAAGAAACACCCAAAGAACAACTTTTTATTCTTGAATAGTTTACTCACGCTTTATCTCCTCCTTGACCTGACACTCTTTTAGATATAAGTTCTCCTAAATATTCGATGAAATAAAACGGAATAAAAATAAAAAGTAGACATGCTGCGAGTACATCAGCTGAACTTAAGTGTCTAAACATAAAACTAAATATACCTTTCATATTAAAGATATATTCAGTAATTAAAAGGTTGGAAATGATTAACCACAGTATTAATTTAATATTTGAAAAAACAACTAAACAAACGTTTCGAAAAATATGAACTATTAATATTCTAATCTGACTTATCCCTTTGGATTTAGCAAATTCAACATAGGGCTTATTTTGTTCTTCTCCAATACTAAAGGTAGTCATCCGAAACAGTACAACCGAAGGAATGATTGATGTTACCAATATGGGGAGTAGATAAATGTTTTCCAGATACCCAATAGGATTAACTATAAGAATGGCAGACTTTTTAAAAATCCATATAATAAGTAACTGTATTGAAAATATCAATATAACATCTGGAATAGACTCAAAGAAGAATGCTATTTCTTTGGCCAGCTTTTGAATTTTTTTTGGTAGTAAAGCTACAATTAAAGAAATGCCAATCCCCATAACAATTGAAAGTAGAAACACGCAAATAAGAATCTTTGATGAGTAGAAGTAAGGATCCGCCAAAGCCTCTAAAAAATTTTGTGTTTTAAAATCTGATACTCTAATTTTTATTTCTGAAAGGTTTATTAAACTAATGATTAAATCTTTCAATTTCCGGAAAAATGTTTGAAACCAATTCGGCTTCAAAAATATAAGAAACGTTTTTGAGAAAGCTATGATTGAGATAATCATTAAGCAAGTGACCATTAGTTCTACTGTCATTTTTGCGGGTATTGCTAACCATTTATATCTTCTCATGAGAATTGAATAGCAAAATGGCTACTCATTATTCCTCCCCGCCACCTGTCATATTAGGATCCTCAAAGTGATCAAGTAGGAAAGTCCGCTGCCCTGTACTACCTTTGACAACCTTATAAATAAAGTCAAACATTTGGATGCCAGTATACTCATTTCCTTCTTTGCTATATTGAAATATACCAGTTGAGTTTTCGCTTATATTTTCACCTTTTACACCGTATATTTTTTTAATTTCTTCTGTTTGATCTTCTGGATGAAATGAAACGACTAATTTTTGATCCTCTTCTTTATTATCTCTAGAAAAATTCAAACCATAGTTTCCTTCTTCATCTACCTTAACGGTATTTTTTTGAAGCACAGTATCAGTTTCTAATTCTCTTAGTTCAATCTTAATCTCCGATCCACTCTCTAACTTGGTGGTTCCGTTCACTGATATATTATTGCCAACAGACTTAACATTACCTGATATTTCAACTTCCTTTTTTGGGGCTGCACAACCACTCGTTGAAATTAATAAGAATAAAATGACTAAGAATACATAGGGTTTATTCATAATTTCCTCCTTTAATAAATGTTAATTTCTAAATATGTAATCCAAAGCCCACCTCCAATTAATTACATTTTTGTATAATTACAGATATTACTCTAAAAACTCTAAATAGGTTCGGTGTTAAATGTAAATTTTGATAAAAAATATATTTTTTAGTCCATCACAAGAAACGTATTTTAACCCCTCTTTTAAACCAATACTGTTATAAACAGTTGAAGGAGAGATGAAATGAATGAAATTAAAAATGTAGCAATATACTGTCGTGTCAGCACAGAAGAACAAGCTAGTGAAGGATATAGTATATCTGCTCAGCTTCAGACTTTGCGACAGTATACATCACTATATGGGTGGCAGATTGCTGAAGAATATGTCGATGAAGGTATTAGTGGTAAAGATATTAAGGGCCGGCCTGCAATGCAACGACTTATAGCGGATGTCGATAAGGATAAATTCCAAGCCGTACTTGTATGGAAAATATCACGCCTTTCACGTAATATGTTGGACACCCTTGTCCTGCTAGATAAATTCGAAGAGTATGATATAAAGTTCATTTCCTACTCGGAGAATTTTGATACATCGAGTCCGATTGGAAAACTTGTCGTTCAACTGATGGCATCCATCGCTGAAATGGAAAGAAATACTTTATCAGAAAATGTGAAGCTCGGTATGACACAGAGGGCTAGAGAAGGTAGTTGGAATGGGGGAGTGGTTTTCGGATACGATTCTGTGGAAAAAGACCTTATTGTTAATCCTAAAGAAGCAGAAATTGTTCAACTGATCTTTACTTTATATGCTGAAGGCAGCGGTCTTAAGGCTATAGCTAATCACTTGAATAAAGCTCATTATAGGACAAAACGCGGTAAACACTTCTCGATTAATGGTATTGCCACAATATTAGATAATCCTATCTATAATGGTAAAATCAGATGGTTACAAGTTGAGAACTGGGATAAAAAGAGAAGGCGTGGTAAAAATGTTAACCCCATCCTAGTTGAAGGAAAACACGAAGCAATTATCTCCAATGAGCTTTGGAATATTGTTCAAGCACGAAGACAGAGTAAATCCTTTAAGCAGCGTCAGTCAAACGAACCTTTCCTTTTAAGTGGTATCCTGCGATGTCCTGATTGCGGTCACGGAATGGTTCCATCTATCACAACTTCTACAAAAAAAGATGGAGAGAAACGAAAACACCGCTATTATGTCTGTGGAGTTTTTCACAACAAAGGATCATCAGCTTGTAAAGCAAATTCGATTAGAGCCTACGATGCAGAAGATGCTGTCGTTAACCGTATAACAGCTTTCCTAAACGATTCAGACAGCTTTCATCAAACTTTAGAAAATATAAATAAAGACACAGTTCGGTCGAATGTGAAGTTAAAAGAGCAGTTAGAGAATATTGAAACAGAGCTTAAAGGAACCAGTGCCATTCAAGAAAAATATATGGAAGCATTTGAACAAAATCTCCTGCCTGTTTCCATGTTACAGGAACGGTTACAGAAGTTAACTAGTTCAAGGAATGACTTAGAACGAAAGAAAAATGAACTTAGTGTTCAACTAAGTTCATCAGATTCGAAAATAATTCCACCAGACGTGGTTAGACATTTATTAGAAGAGTATGTCCAAGCCTTTCAACAATCTCCAAGAGAAAAGAAAAAACAGCTTTTTCAGCTTCTGCTAAATAAGATCACAATTAAACGAGCCGATGGCCGTTCTCGGACCATTGATAAGATTGAACTTGATTTTGATTTTACTGAATTCAATCTGTCTAAGACATTTACACTTCTCCACATATTGTATATTGAATCGGATTATTCAGAGGAAAGTTCCTCAATTACTGATTCAAAAGACAAAATGCCACCTTATCTTCAACTTTTTTTGCCTCTATTTATGGTACGGTTCCCCCCGATTAATCCGAAACGCCCGATAAATCTGCTCAACCAAAATCAACCGCATCAACTGATGAGGAAACGTCATTTTAGAAAAAGAGAGGGTCTCATTCGACCTCTTCATTACCTCATCACTTAACCCGAGTGATCCGCCGATGACGAAGGCGACTTTGCTTTTTCCGTAGGTAGCGAGCTTGTCCAGGTTGTCGGCTAATTCTTCGGAAGAGCGCATTTTCCCTTCGATCGCGAGGGCGATGACATGGTGATCAGGTGAAATCTTGGACAGGATACGTTCTCCTTCTTTGTTCTTGACCTGCTCCATTTCTGAATCGCTCAACACTTCCGGCGCTTTTTCATCTGCAAGCTCGATAATGTCCAGCTTGGCATACGCTCCGAGCCGCTTTACATATTCGCTGATTCCTTGCTTTAAGTATTTTTCTTTCAGTTTACCAACCGTTACAATCGTGATATTCACACTTCATCCTCACTTTACAAACAATTTACAAACACATTATCCACAGAACTTATCCACATATCCACACCAACCATCCACATACTGTATGAGAATATTAGTTCGCCACAATATATATTGCGTTATTCCCACAATATTCACAGGTTGTGGATAACTGTTCTTCTTTGGACAACTCTTTCAAGTCTGGCGCTACTTCATGCTCGTCTACAATGATATCCATGGCTAGCTCCACGTGCTCTAAACAGCAGTAAATCACAGCGGATTCCTCCTTGTTTTTTAATTTTTAAATACTCACATTATTTATCCACAGGTTATCATATCACGTAAAGAAAAAGCAGGAAAGGTGCTTTTCCCCTCCTGCTTTTTACTTATCCACAACGATTCATTATAAACGTGATTCATCCGTCAATTGCATCGTAAGTTCTTGCTGTTCTCCGTTGCGATAGTATGTTACGTTCATTTGGTCATTTACATCTTTTTTATTGTAAAGATGCTTTCGCAAATCGATCAGGCTTTCGATTTTCTCACCATCCAGCTCCACGATGACATCCATCTCTTGAAGACCAGCTTGTGCAGCAGGAGAATTCGGAACCACCTGTCTGATCATGACACCGTAATTGACTTCTTTCGGAAGCTTTAATGTCTCCTGCTGGTGATAAGCGGAAATACGGTTCACATCTTCAAGCATTACACCCATGGCAGGTCGTTTCACTTCTCCGTACTGTTCGAGATCTTCGATGATCGGCTTCGCGTAATTGATTGGAATTGCAAGTCCGATCCCTTCTACAGCTTCCTGGGCGATCTTCATGGAATTGATCCCAATCAACTGACCGGAAATATTAATCAAGGCACCCCCGCTGTTACCAGGGTTGATGGCTGCATCTGTTTGCAGGACTTCGGCGTTCCAGTCTTCCATCCCGTCCTGATTGATATCGACAGGGATGGTTCTTTCCACTCCTGACACCACTCCTTGTGTCACTGAACCGGAGAACTGAAGACCCAGCGGATTCCCGATCGCAATGACCGGTTCACCGGCTTTCAGTTCGTCTGAATTGCCGATTTCGGCAACACTGTCTTTATCAATGTTGCTTCCATCCATCTCGAGGACGGCAAGGTCTGTCCAAACATCCGCACCACGGAGAGTCGCCGGCACCTTCGTTCCATCGGACAAAGTCACTTCCAGCTGGTCAGCACCTTCTATAACGTGGTTATTGGTTGCGATATAGGCTTTATTCCCCTCTATTTTATAAATGACTCCTGAGCCTGTCCCAGCCTGCTGGTCCTGGGATTCACTCTGTCCCCAGAAACTTTGGGATCGGATATTTGAAATCCCTACGACAGAGTCACTGGATTTCTCCACTGCCTTTGTCACATCCGTCGTGACGTCCAGCGAAACATTCTTCGTAGTGCCATTGTGATATTCTTCGTCAGTCTCCTTCAAATCCTGATCAGGCTGGATTGAATATGGTAATACATTCAGATTATGTAACTGAGGAATCGCGATAATCATCAAAATTGCCCCGAGGATCGCACCAAGCAGCCCCGCAAGGAACATACCGCCCCGGTTGCCTTTTTGTTTGATTCTGCCTTCTCTATTATAATCCTGATCATCATAATATCCCATCTACCATCATCCTTTCATCAGATATACCTTTTGTTATTTTATCTTTACAAGCCTGATTATAGTCAGGTTTAATTAAAAAATGATGAAAATTTCGTTATGTATTGAGGACTCTTTTTAAAATCACTTAATAACCAGCTTAAACACCGCAGTTGATTTCTTATTAATAAGCCAAATTATCATTTTTTCAAAAAATAAAAAGGCAAAAGCCATAGCAGCCTTCACCTTTTTATGTTCCTCTAAATTTATCCATTTAAACATATAAATGGGTCAGATGGCTACTAGTGACGTCGGGACTTTGGGGTCTGTGTCGAACAGGTCGATTTGTTCGCCTACTCCTATTCCTTTTGACTCCAGTGTCTGTGTCACACTCATCCGTGCCAGGTCTTTCATGTTGTTGTCGAGGCTCAGGTGGGCAAGATAGATTCCCTTTGTCCTGTCACCGATCACTTCACTCATGGCAATTGCTGCGTCTTCATTTGAAACGTGTCCTACGTCACTAAGAATACGACGCTTGATGTTCCATGGGTAACGGCACATCCGTAGCATGCCGACATCATGGTTGCTTTCGAATACGTACGCATCGGCATTCGAGATGATGCCTTTCATCCGGTCGCTGACATAGCCTGTATCCGTGACGAGGACCAGTTTCTTTTCACCTTGATGGAACACATAAAACATCGGCTCAGCGGCATCATGGGAGACACCGAAAGACTCGATGCTCAATCCGCCAAAATGCTTGGCCGTTTCCATATCGAACGTGAATTTCTGTTCGGTATCGATTTTCCCCACGAGGCCATCCATCGCATTCCACGTCTTCTCATTCGCATAGACCGGGAGCTTGTACTTTCTGGCAAGAACGCCAAGCCCTTTAATATGGTCACTATGCTCATGAGTGACAAGAATGCCGGACAAATCTTCAATTTTACGATCAATCTGACTGAACAACCCTTCCATCGCCTTGCCGCTAAGGCCCGCATCTACAAGGAAGGAGTGCTCTTCCGATTCAACAAATATCGCATTTCCTGTACTGCCGCTCGCAAGTACACTAAAATGCATGGTCATACCTCTCACTCCAGTAGTTCTTTCTCTTTTTTTGAAAACTCGATCATGTTTCCGTCAAATGCATTAAAGTAAAGATCGTGCTTTTTGTCTTCTCTTTCAACAATGAATTTCCAGGTCGGTGTAAGGACCTGATAGTCCGAAATCGGCACATCAGTAGAATAGCCGGGTTTGAAACTTACAATCTTACTGTCCGGTTCAATTTGATTGCTGTCAGCAAGTATCTGCAATGACTCCAAAGGAGTAATGATGCGTCTTTTTTCACCAAATGCCTTTATATCTTCCAGCATCGTCTGTTTATAGGATACAATTTCATTCTCGTTATTGAGTTCAAATACAATTTCTGCACTGCCATTATGGAATAAAGGCTTCTCATTATAGGTTTGATTATAACTGATCGTTTGATTTTCTTTGTTATAATCTCTGAAAGCATATTGATCTCCATCAATCGTATACTCGTCCATGAACCCTTTCAATTTTTCCTGCAACTCATCTTCCGAAATCTTTTCACCTAAAGAGTAGGGCTCATCAAGCGTGGAATACAGCGTATTATCATTCAGGATTCTCACTTCCTGATTTTTAAGGCTCTCTTTATCATCATCTGTAAACTTCCTGGTCTTCGCGCTGATATTCGTTTCACTGATGGTTTCTTTCGATGACGATAAGTCAGCCGGATACGTGATGTTATAGGACTCCAGCGACTGTTGAGTATTCGTATCCGCTAAAATCTCGGGTTCTGAGATTTTTTTAATGAATATGGATAAAAGAAAGATATTCAGGATTAAGAAAACAACAATGAAGATCGTTTTCGTTTTACTCCAGTCCATTTATACCCCCTCCAATTCTTCAAGAGGCAGGCGTAACCAATTGCCGCTGTATTTATAATACCACGAAGGTTTTAAATCATATAAAAGCATATCGGGAAAATTCATATCCCTCGTTAATTTATATCCGACCGCAATATCTTCAACATAGTCCAGGTTGATCATCTTGCTTCCCTCCAGAGCCTGCTGGACCGTATATCCTGAAGGCAGCCTGATCTGATCAGGTTTCGAAAACATGGAATAGTCTTGCCCTAGTTGGAAGTATGGACGCTGATATTTGTGAATCACATCTGCACCCCATACCTGGGAGATTTCAGTTGTCCCGGCGATATCACTGAACACAGGAAAGTTTAATAGAAACATCCGATATTCGACTTTACTTTCTTCAGGGCTGATCGAAAACAGCTTAAATTGGTCGGTCCAGCCCCCGTGTTCATTGACGAACTCGATACTGTTGCGGACCAGTTGTTCATCCGAAATGTCCGGGTCCGGATCCACCCCGGGATTGACGAATGAAAGAGAGTTATAATTCGTATTCACTTTCATCAAGCTGGAGGAATCCCTATAGATTTCCTCTGAATCCGTTGTATTTCGGCTGACATTGATTGGATCTTTAAACAATGCCTTCATGAAATCTTCTGCATCCAAGATCTCTGTACGGTAGTTATAGCTGTAATACTCATCTTCTTTCATTGGAAGAAGTAGTGTCTTCCTTGCATTCACTTTAAACTTAAAGTATTCGCGGAAGTTTTCATTATATAAGGCCCTCTGTACAAACATATCCTGCAAGGATTCCATTTTTTCAATATCGACCTTGCTCTCAACGACATACTTCCTGTCTTCTTCTCCATATAAAACAAAATAGACTATGCCGCTATCCCTCTTTTTCGTATTCATATCGAACACGATACGGTTAAAAGAAGTCTTTGGTAGATTACCCTCATCAAATTTAATGACTTGCTTGTAAACAGAAAGAGGGAGGTTATCCGGAAACACCAATTCTATCTTACCTGGGCTGTGAACCAGCTCCTCTATTTCATTATGGGAAAACTGATTGCTGACGTCCTTTGCATCGGATAACCGCCAGCTGCTCATTTGCTCCAATACCTTATCGATTTCATTTTCATTCGGGCTTCCTGAGATCTGATCGTCATGATAATAGAAGACTTTGTAAGGCTCGATCAATTCCAGCTCTTTTCTTTCATCCCCGATGGATACATCAAAAGCCTCGGTACTTTCAATCACATCGTATTCAGGTTGATAGGTCCATAGATTCCACGTAAGGAAAATACTCATGGCCACAAGCAGCGTTAATAAAATGGATTTTATTTTTTCATAATTCATGACCAATCATCCTCTTGTGCGGAATCGTATGGGAGTGTAAACGTGATTGTCGTTCCTTTCCCGTCTACACTAGTCGCCCATATATCACCACCGTGTGCTGATATCATTTCTTTCGCGATCGCAAGCCCAAGCCCAGTACCGCCCATCTGTCTGGAACGGGCCTTATCTACGCGGTAGAATCGTTCAAAAATCTTCTCCAGGTTCTCTTTCGGGATACCGAGCCCCTGATCCGATACACTGATTTCAATGAATCCATTGTTTTCTTTCACATGGAACGTAATCGTGCCGCCCTCAGGTGAATACTTCAACGCATTCGAGATAATATTATCCAATACCTGAGTGATTTTATCCTGATCAATTTCTACAAACATCGCCTCATCAGGCAAATAACGTTCAAAAGTGACATTTAGATTCTTCGTCATATCAAAGCGGTCGATGATCCGATGGAAAAATAGGATAAAATCGATCCAATCTTTATTAAATCGATAGTCTTTGCTGTCCATCTTTGATAATTGCAGGAGATCGTTTACAAGGCGGATCATCCGTTCCGTCTCGGTCTGCGTGACATTTAAAAATTGCGGTGCAATCTCTTCATCCTGCCATGCACCCTCGGCCAATGCCTCTAAATAACTTCGCATCGTCGTCAGAGGGGTTCGTAATTCATGGGACACGTTCGCAACGAATTCCCGTCTTTCCAGGTCGATCTTTTCCTGCTCCGTAATATCATGAAGCACCGTGATCAACCCGTTCACGAAACCGGTTTCCTTTTGAATGATCGAGAAATTAGCCCTCAAAATATAAGGCTTCTCCTTTGTGCTATAATCCAGAATGATAGAATCCTGCTCATTCGAGAGGTCTTCGAACGTGTATTCTTCATCCAGCCCCAGGAGTGCAACGATCGGCTGGGAAAGCACTGTTTCACGTGAAACATTCAGCATTTCAACCGCCGGGTCGTTAATCAGGATCACCCGTCCTTTTCGATCCGTCGCGATGACCCCATCCGTCATGTAGGAAAGGACGGAAGAAAGCTTTCTTCTTTCCCCTTCGGTCGTAGCTTGGGCTTCCTGCAGTCTCTTCGTCAGGTTGTTGAAGGTCATCGCCAGCTGACCGATTTCATCATAGCCGTAGACCTTTACTTTCCGTGAAAAGTTTCCTTTAGCCATCGCAAGCGCATGTTTTCTCATATCCGATATCGGCCTTGTGATGGTTTGCGCCAGTAAGACACCCAGGATGGCTGTAATGGCAAGGGCAATCAGGGTTCCATTCGTGAAAATCTTATTGATTTCATTCATCTGGTTATACACATTTTCAATTTTGGCGACAAGATATATCGCACCGATCACTTCTTCAGACGTCATAATCGGGGAAGTCAGGACCCACACCCGGTCTCCGGTTTGTTTATCGATGAAAATATTATCATAAGTCCCTCCGCCGGCAAGGACCCGTTTGACAGAGATTTCATTCGTCGGCCGCCCCACCAGCGCCTGGTTGTTTTCATCCGAGGTGCCTATGATCCTGCTTCGATCATCCACTACACGTATCTCATAAATATCAGAAGTGGGTTCATCACTGTCTTCCAATAGATTCTTAATTTCACTTTCCTTCGTGGGATCATCCTCTGTACGGTCCTTGACCATCTCTTCACGGACCGAATATTCGAGCAGATCCACCCTGCTTTTTATGCTGGTCTGAAAGTTTTCAACCAGCTTATTCTCCAATTCCCTTACAAAATAGACCCCAATGATCTGCATCGCCAGGAGAATCAGGAGCACATAAATCATGACAAATTTAAGATGGATCGAACGCGTTAAACCAACTTTCTTCATTCAACCTTACTCCTGTTCAGGATTTCGCAAGTAATAACCGACTCCTCTACGTGTTACGATCCAAGTAGGGTGGCTGGGATTATCCTCAATTTTTTCACGAAGACGTCTGACGGTTACGTCCACCGTACGGACATCACCGTAATAATCATATCCCCACACCGTTTGAAGAAGGTGCTCACGAGTCATGACCTGTCCAATATGCTTCGCCAGATAATGAAGAAGCTCAAACTCACGGTGTGTCAGTTCAATCGTTTCCCCGCGCTTGGACACAACATACGCATCCGGATGGATCGTTAATGAACCAACCGTAATCTCATTATTTTCATCCTCGTCGCTTGCCTGGGCAGCGCCGGCCTGATGTCGTCTAAGGTTCGCTTTCACCCTTGCAATCAATTCACGCGTACTGAACGGCTTTGTGACATAATCATCCGCACCGAGCTCTAGTCCAAGTACCTTATCGATCTCCGAGTCTTTCGCCGTCAGCATGATGATTGGCATCTCATACTTCTTCCGAATCTCACGGCACACTTCCATCCCGTCACGATTCGGAAGCATGATATCAAGAAGAACAAGATCAGGCTTCACTTCTTCAGCCATCTTCACAGCTTCATCGCCATCGTAAGCACAATGAACCTCATAGCCTTCCTTCTTTAAATTAAACTGTAAAATATCCGCAATCGGCTTTTCATCGTCAACAACTAAAATCTTTTTATCCATATCAATTGATCTCCTTTGACAATTAAATTCGGTCTTGAAGTAATTTTGCTTAGTATAGGATTCTTCCTTTAAATTTATCACTTTCTGCGTCTTAATTCATCTTTTACTCTATGTTTGGTTGATTTCATGTCTTTTTTACCAAGGTTGAAGGCATAAACTTACTATTTAATCGCATATATTTTTTTCTACACCGCTGTTGATTTCCCGCAGGGGTCTTCGTCTTGCACTCCAATCAACAGCTGCAGAGGCTTAAAACCTAGTACGATTTAAAATAGCGGGTATACCCTGTTTTTTTATCATAGTCACTTCATTTTTGCTACTTAAAAGAAAAAAGAAAGAAACCCAAATACAACAAAGGGGACTGACAGCTGGTGGTTGTTGTCAGTCCCGTATTGTATCTTCTTTAATTATTATAGTACATCCAATGGATTGATCCGGGATCCATTTTTATATACTTCGAGGTGTAAGTGAACTCCGGTGGATTCTCCTGTTGTTCCCATGATTCCGATCTTTTCGCCTTTTTCAACCTTCTGACCGGCTGAAACAGAAATGGAATCCAAGTGAGCGTAAATCGTTTTGTAGCCATTTTGATGATCAATTACTACTTTATTTCCGTAACCGCCATCGTCCCAGCCTGCAGAAACGACAACACCGTTATCAACGGATTTGATTGTCTTGTTATCTGGACGTGCAATATCGATTCCTTTATGCATCTTGCCCCAGCGAGGTCCCATCTTAGAAGAGATGTATCCTCCATTTGTCGGCCATGCAAAGCTGCCTGATCCACGTGAAGGTGTTTCCTTTGTTCCTTTAAGAACGATATATTTCACAGGTTCTTTCAAATCTTTTTCTTCTGTTACATTTTTTTCGGTTTGAGAACCATTTACTTCTGTAGATGTGAAAGTAACTAACTTCTCACCGTCTTTTCCTTCTTGCTTCACTTTCGTATCGCCTTTATTCATTGTGGAATCTTCAATGACCTGTTTGTCATAGGCGATTTTCTCGATCTTATTTACTTCTTTTTTTACAACCGTATGAACATACGGCTTACTAACTGTCACATTTAATTCTGAGCCGATTTTCAAGGCACCCTCTTCATCAAGTTCACCGTTTAACTTTAATAGCTCAGCAGTAGTCAATTTATGCTTCTCAGCGATTGAACCAAGGACATCTCCTTCTTCGACCTTATACTTCTTCTCTTCAAGACTTCCTTTAAGAAGAAGATTAACAGCCTCATCTGAAGAAATAATTTCTTTTGGATCTGCAGAAGATTTTTCCGCTTCTACATTTTCTTTAAAAGAAACTTCCAATAAACGTGTTTCATTTTCCTTTAAAGCGGGTAGAGAAGAATTAGTATCCTTTTTACGAGCTTCTAATTCTTTTAGTTCGTCTTCAGAAACATATTTTAACTTGATCTTTTTCAACGTTTCGTCAGCAGCTTCTTTATCTTTTACATAAGCAACCGGCTTGTCATTGACAACCAATGCATAAGCGTTGGCTTCGACAGCCATCGACTTAGTGACATTATTTAATACTTCCTGATTATTTGTTTTTGCAGTGAAAACATTTTCAGGTATGTATGTGATGTCATTATTCCATGTCACTTGATAATCTTTATACTCTTCTTGAGCATCATCCAGTTTATCTTCAAGCATGTTCTTCACATCATCTTGATTCGTAACAGCCCCTACATAATGACTGTTGACATAAACATGATAAATGGTCTTCAGCTCTTTATCTGATGAATCATCTGCAGAAACAGATGAAAACGTTAGTGTAGAAAGTGCTAATGTTGTGATCGCAACCTTCTTCATAAACTGAGAAGAGCGACTCTTATATTTTTCTAATTTCGGTAATAATCCTTCTCCAAACCTCATTCTCTTGCCTCCCGTAAACTAAAAAGCAAAAATCACTGTGTTGGTCGTTCATTATGCCTAATTTTAGTAAATATTCTTGTAAATTCGTACTTTACTAATTTACCATAATTCGACGAAATACGGGGAAAAGTATCACGATTGTAATGAAACTGTATAATTGGCGGAAAATTCAATGAGTCCATTTCATGATTTTGATGCTGGAGTCCTTTATATATCTAGGTATAAGGATACAGAGGATAAAAATTCATAACGAAGAAGAAAGTGGAATTTTGTTGATTTTTGTTACACCCATGTTACAAACACATAATAAAAAAGTACTACGAGAGTCAAAGTCATCGCAGTACTTTTTGTAAGATGGCTCAGGACGGAATCGAACCGCCGACACATGGATTTTCAGTCCATTGCTCTACCAACTGAGCTACTGAGCCGTAATAAAATTTTAGTTCCTAATGCGAGCATCCGATTGTCCATCGTCCAGCTCTCAGAAGGATTATTCAAGGTGCTGCTCGAGCTGTACGCTGATGATCATTCGATGAAGCTTATTCACCGTGCTCTACCAACTGAGCTACTGATCCGTATATGTAAGAATTACATAGAATCAAGCATCCGGCTTGGATAAATGATGATTCATTATGTAAAAATAAAATGGCGGTCCGGACGGGACTCGAACCCGCGACCTCCTGCGTGACAGGCAGGCATTCTAACCAACTGAACTACCGGACCAGTGTTTTTCGCTTTAGCGAAATAACATTCATTTACTTGGGATAGCAAAATAGCTATCATTTAATTCGCTTCAGCGAAATAATTGAGCTCGTTTACCTTAGCAAATTAACAAACTACCCAACTACCAAACTATCATTCTAATAAAAGAAGATATGACCCATACGGGATTCGAACCCGTGTTACCGCCGTGAAAGGGCGGTGTCTTAACCGCTTGACCAATGGGCCATGCAAAATGGTGAGCCATGAAGGACTCGAACCTTCGACCCTCTGATTAAAAGTCAGATGCTCTACCAACTGAGCTAATGGCTCAAAACCTTTTTTTGTGACCAAATGAATGTCTCAAAAATCTATATCAACACGAAAGTTTCGCGACGTCTTTCGTGACAACGAAATTAATATTATCACGTATGGAGGAAGGGGGCAATAGTTTTTTGTAGAATTTTGTTGAAAATTATTTTCTGGGGAATATTAGTCACTCTATAACGTAAGAAAGCCGCCAGTTTCTTCTTAACTGACGGCTTTTTTTCTATTGGAGAGTATACACCCTTCCTTTCTTCTCACCTTCCATCGAAGAGGAAACTGATTTCAATATACGGGTTGCCAGCGATGAACATCTAATATGTAAAAATTCTTTTAGTTGAGTGCTGGTGATTGAATCTCCAAAAAGCAATTGATAGTCTTTTATTGCTGCAAGATGGGCATCTTTTGATTTAGAAGTGCATTGGTCGCAATATCAATACCCATGAATTCTCTGGAGGGGAAGATGATTGCAAACTTCACAAAACACCCCTGTTAATATATCTTCTCTAGAAAGCTGATACTGTTCGACGATTGAGTTATCTAAAGGCGTATCTAACTTCAAGACTTTACGGATGATCTTTTTTATTTCTTTTTGCGTTAGTACATCCGTTTTATGATGGTTTTTAAGATCAGAAATTTTTGTAGGGAGGATGTGATTTTTTATGACTATATTTTTTGTGAAGTTGTCTTTGGATTTAATGACGGTCTGGGGATTACTGAAGACAACGAACCCTTGAATGGGGAGTTGCGGAAGATTATTGCGCTTTAACCATTTATTCAGTTGACTTTTTTGCCTCTGCAGTTGGGTGATTGGGTCTGGATAAGCTTTTTCCTGACCACTTTTAATTTGAATGACTTGATTAAAATCCCTGTCAAACTCTATGATGCCTGCTAAATATTTTATTTCTAATATACACAATAATCTTTTAGTCAAAACAAGTGCGTCTATTTGGAAAAAATGTTCGCCATCAAATAATCGAATATCATGAAATATATAATATTCTTCATCCGGTAGGAAACTCAGATAATATTCAATAGATTTTTCACCTTTGTACCCTGCCAGATACCTTGCTAAATCTTCTTTGGTAAATGAATGTTTAAGGTGGTGGGGAGGAATTCTAGGGGAAAGTGCTTGTAACTTTAAAATAGTGGGGGGAATTTGTTTTGCTTTTACGATCATTTCATCACTCCAATCTAATTTTCTAAGATAGTTATTCGATACGAATGCCGCAAATCCTTTTTCAAACAAAAAATAAGTTGACAGTGAGGGTATTAAAGGTGCGGGATTAATTTTATTATCAAAAACAACTTACTTATTATCAAAAATAGAAATATATTATCAAAACCTTAAATTTGTCGATTTTAATACCCAATACTGTATAGATTACTACCACCCAAAGAACGCCCCCCAAACAAAAAAACCACAGCCCAGCCCCACTCCCGGAACCAAACTGCGGTCTCCATACCAATCCAAAAACCTCAATAAGTCAAACTAGCCGCCACAATCAACCCAACCACGATCGAAACAGAAAACAAGCTGAATCCGATCGCGACGTTGCCTTCTTCCACTTTCTTGGCAAGATTCGTTTTAGGCGTCAATACGTATTCGATGATCCAATACGCGATGACCTGTGTGGCGATACCGATCAATCCCCATACGAAGGCATCGATCAAACTGACGCTGTTTGCCCAGACGGTGTAGATGACGATCGCTAACCCGATCGCTTTTCCCCATAGTTTCAACGCTACGGCCACATTGCCTTCGCGGATAAGTGTGGCTTCAGAGAATTTGGTGGTAAATGCGAATACGATGACACCGAGGATCATGAGTCCGAGGCCGGTGCCGACATGGGCAAGAAAACTGATAAGTGCTTCACTCGTTATGATTTGCATTGATTACTCTCCTTTTTGATCTTCCCCGACACCAATCGGAAGGAAGTATGATTCGTTATCGGTAATGGCATTGCCGGCACGATATCCGACAGCAGCCGCCGATCCATTTATGACGAAACTGCCGGCCATCAGGCTCGCCTCCACAACACCCGCATCAACCCGGATGTCACAACGGGGCAGTTCGATATATTCCTGATACACAGGCAATGATTCTTTATACGTTTCTTTCGGATCCTGAAGCACAACCTCACCCGAAGCTTCGATGATCTTGACGGTATCCCCTTCACGTCCGAACGCAGGCTTTTGCACATACGTTACGCCGCTTTCCTCAAACGCATCCGGATCCAGATAAGTCGGTAAGAAGAACGCAGATATCCATTCGTGCTCTTCTTCCGTATAAAACTCACTCCCCGACTCATGCAGCCCCCATATCAAAGCCTGCACCCCTTTTGACTGCATCAAAAAGGCAGATGGCGGGTTCAACACAGCGAGTTTCCCATTCAACACAAGCTCAATCAACTCCAGGCCGACTTTTTCACCTGTATCGGGATCAACGTCATCCACCAGATGCTCAACGGGATATGTTGGACGGTACAGAACATCGATCCGCTCCCCGGAAGGAGTATAAACGCCTGCTTCGCGACCAGTCCTGATCTGCAATTGATCCAGACTGATAAATTCAGAAGGGACGCCGGCCAATGACTGAAGGTACCGTGTCGTTAAATAATCCTCTTCATGATCACTGTGCGATGAAAAAACGATCTTCGGCGAGCCGTCCCGCTCCAGTGTCCGCCAAGAAGCAAGCAGTGAACGCCGCAGCTCAAGGCCCAGCAGCTCTTCAAACCCCTCATTGGGATCCTCACATGAAAAATACGAACAAACTTTGCCGTTCACATGAAAAAGCTCTTTAATGAAAGTCGGTGTGTCACTGTTGAATTCCAGTAATTTCACCCCGCCGTCATCCGCAACGACAAAATCGAATCTCCCGACGATGCATTCCTGGGGAATCGATTTAAATCTTATATAAGAAAGGGATTCTTCGGGGAAACCTAACTCCAGCAGGGACTCGTCACTGAGCTCCCGGAGCAGCCCGGCCGTTTTCCGGTACACTTGATAGACTTTTTCAGACGCATCACGAATCGTCGCTACAACATCAGGAGATTCATTTTTCACATCCAAAAGAGCATATTCCATTCCGAAAAGGTCATGCCAGAAATTCGATATCGTTTCATAAAAGCGGGTTCTCTGTTCACGATGGGAAGTATCCATATTACCCGCCGAAACCGCCTTTCGATCCGCTTCCTATGCCTGATTTATAGGATTTTGAATAGGATTTGTAACCTGAATAATTCTTCAGACTGGATTTATTTTTAAACATCCTGCCTGCGAACCAGAAGTAGCCAAAATGAGCGGATCGGCTGTCATCACAGTAGTACGTTCCGCTTTCGTCGTCCCAATCCCAGTCGTCGCAGTCGGTGTCGGTCGGCTCCGGCGGAAGTTCCTGGTTGTTTCCGCATCCTGTAACAGAAATGGCCATGACGGATGCGACCACTCCTGCCATCATTTTTTTCGTTTTGTTCATTGCGCTTCCTCCTCCAGCATTACGCCTGTTGCTTTGACATATAAGATATAAACGGACCGGTCTTCATCGATTTCAGCAGAGTCCCGTTCATACTCCGCACCATCTATATAGATATATACAGAACCAATGACACTCAGAATATCAAGGTGATCTTCGTACGTTTCCTGTTTTACTATCGGATGATTCTTCCTCATATTCAGTTCACGGATCTCGAGTTTCAGCCCCTGCGGCGGAAACAATGGATCCTTGACAGGCTCTTCTTCAAATATTTCTACATAAATAAGAAAGAGGTTTCCTTCTTTTGCTGAAGAGACCTGTTTGTAAGTGATGCCTTCTTTGACAAAAAACTCACATTCCCTGCGGGCAAGGATCTGCTCGAGTTCGATATCCGGGTAATGATAAATGGGTTCAAAACCGTTCATGCCTTTAAGCAGGCGGTATTCCAATAGGGGTCTCGACATTTCTTACTCTCCTCCTGCGCATTGCTTTCATTATAATATAGGTTCTTTTCGCATTCATCGTTATATTTTACATGCAGTCGTACGATCGGCGGCCCATTTATGTATGGTACACTTCAACGTACAAAAAACAACAATCTCGTAAATCACTCTTCTATGTATACGATTCATAAAAGGAATGGTTTCATTTATAACTCGGTTATTGGTATTATTATACTATGATTTCTTAATAAGGAGCGGTTGCATGGCCATTTTTATGAGACTTTGGAAACAAGTATCCAAAATGGATTTCGGTTTTATCTTATTGTTATCCATTATCATCATATTATTGGGTACATTCGGTATTTACTTTTTGGAACCTGAAGGCTTTCCTTCGCTGTTTGACGGTTTCTGGTGGACGATGACCACGTTGACTACTGTCGGATATGGGGATTATTATCCCGTCACCGTGGGCGGACGCCTGCTTGGAATATTCCTCTTTATCTTTGGTATCGGGATCATCGGGGTCCTGATCAGCAAAACGGTGGATGCCATCACCACTTTTCAAAAATACAAACGGGAAGGGAAGCTTGAATATACCATGAATGATCATTTTATCTATATTAACTGGTCCAAGAAGACAGAACGTGCGATCGCAGAAGTACTCGCTCATTCGCCGGAAGCGGAGATCGTGCTGATCGACACACTCAGTGAATCGCCTGTCGATCATGATCAGATCCACTATATTCAAGGGGACCCGTCGGATGAAGAAATATTGTTGCGGGGGAATATCCTTGATGCCAAAAGAGTCGCGATATTTTCCGATTCGCGTATCGAAGACCCATCACTCATCGATGGAAAGACGCTCTTGATTGCTTCAGCCGTTGAAGGCTTGTCAAAAACATATGAAAAGGAGATCCATACGATTGTCGAAATCTCCGAAGACCGTCATATCCCTAAGTTCAAGCATATTGCCGTCGAGGATTTCATTCTATCTACTGATTCGGTATCCTTTTTAATGGCAAAAGCGACGATTCACCCTGGAACGACGAGTCTGTTCCGGCAGCTGCTGAGTAAGCGGTATGGGAATAATATTCATGAGCTGAAGCCGAATTCTGAATGGAAAACGATCAAACAAGCATCGGAAGAGCTTCTGCAAAAAGGGGCCATATTACTTGCAGTCAACGACAGTATGGACTTTACGGATGCAATCAACCGTGAATTGCACCAGACTGACACCCTTTATGTCGTGTGCCATGATCGGGTGTATGAACATATCACGGCGACTAACTGAATACAAAAAAGAAGCTGACCTAATGGATCAGCTTCTTTTTTTAAAAAATTATCTTGCACTCCAAACACTGCGAACCACATTCGTTTGAGAACGGTCAGGTCCAACAGAGAAGATGGAAAGCGGAATTCCTGTCAGTTGGGATACGCGCTCTAAATAGTGGCGTGCATTTTCCGGAAGCTCGGACAGTGTCTTGCATCCTGTGATGTCTTCCGTCCAGCCTGGAAGCTCTTCGTATACCGGCTCGCAATCAGCAAGAATGTTGAGGTTTGCCGGGAACTCTTCCATGATTTCACCTTTATATTTATACGCGACACATATCTTTAGAGTTTCGATGCCTGTCAATACATCGATTGAGTTAAGAGATAGATCAGTCAGTCCGCTCACACGGCGAGCATGGCGTACGACCACGCTGTCGAACCAGCCGACACGGCGCGCGCGCCCAGTCGTTGTACCGTATTCACGGCCGACTTCACGGATTTGATCTCCGATTTCGTTGTTCAGTTCAGTTGGGAAAGGTCCGTCCCCAACACGAGTCGTGTATGCTTTTGAAACACCAACGACGTGATTGATCTTCGTTGGTCCTACACCTGAACCGATCGTCACTCCGCCCGCAACCGGGTTAGAGGATGTAACGAATGGGTATGTACCCTGATCGATATCAAGCATAACCCCTTGTGCGCCTTCAAAAAGAACGCGGCGTCCGTTGTCGATTGCATCGTTCAATACAACGGATGTATCGACTACGTACTTCTTGATTTGCTGGCCGTACTCATAGTACTCATCAAGGATGTCTTCGATTTTGAAGCCTTCCGTTTCATAGAAACGCTCAAGGAGGCGGTTCTTCTCCTCAAGATTACGGGCAAGCTTTTCTTCGAATGATTCACGGTCAAGAAGGTCTGCGATACGGATTCCGATACGTGCTGCTTTATCCATGTAGGCAGGACCGATTCCTTTTTTCGTCGTACCGATCTTGTTGGCACCTTTGCGCTCTTCTTCCACTTCATCAAGTTTTAAGTGGTAAGGAAGGATGACGTGAGCTCGGTTGCTGATTCTCAAGTTCTCCGTTGTAACGTCACGGTCATGTAGATATTTAAGTTCTTTTACCAATGCTTTCGGATCGACAACCATTCCGTTCCCGATGACCGAGATTTTTTCATTATAAAAAATACCAGAAGGAATTAAATGTAATTTATACGTTTCACCATCGAATTTAATTGTGTGACCCGCGTTATTTCCACCTTGATAACGTGCGATTACTTCTGCGTGTTCAGAAAGGAAGTCAGTAATCTTTCCTTTTCCTTCGTCTCCCCATTGTGTACCCACTACTACTACTGAAGACATATTAAGCACCTCCGACAGGAATTAGTATTCCCTCTTTTTTCAAACAAACTCATTTTATCAACTGCCGAGTGGAAAGTCAATCAAAACACGAACATTATTATAGGTATTTATATTTATGTTCGTAAAAGAGTGCCGCTTTATTCTGCTAAAGGCCCGTCCCTCGGTGCTTTAACGCGTCATAGAATGTTACTGATAAAAAAGTAATAGCCCAAAATTTTTATTTTTGATATGGTTAAATAAGCATTTTGAATTTTACATACAATTGGATATTGAGGTGAGTGGAATGATTAGACGTTTTTTCAGTTATTACCGTCCTCACAGGCGGCTGTTTTATATAGATTTCGCATGTGCCGTGCTGGTTGGACTGCTTGAGCTCGGGTTTCCGATTGCCGTCTCCTGGTTCATCGATACACTTTTGCCGGAAGGAAACTGGAGCACGATCCTGGCGGTGAGTGCGGGACTGCTCGCACTGTATCTGCTGAGTTCAAGCATGCAGTTTGTGGTGAACTACTGGGGGCATAAGCTTGGCATCAACATCGAGACCGATATGAGGCGTGAGCTTTTCCACCACGTGCAGAGGCAGTCCTTCCGCTTCTTCGATAATACGAAGACCGGGCACATCATGAGCCGGGTGACCAATGACCTGATGGATATCGGCGAACTTGCCCATCACGGGCCGGAGGATTTATTCATTGCCGTCATGACATTCATCGGAGCGTTCTGGATCATGCTGACGATCAATGTGAAGCTCGCCCTTGTCGCAATCATCATCGTACCGTTCCTTGTGTGGCTGATTTCGTATTCGAATATCAAGATGAATAAGGCCTGGACGAAGATGTACGGGAATATCGCAGACGTAAACAGCCGGGTGGAGGACAGTGTTTCAGGTTCGCGTGTCGTTCAGTCTTTTACAAATGAACAATATGAAATGGACCGCTTCAATGAAAACAACCAGTTCTTCCGGAAGTCAAAATTAAAAGCGTACAATGTCATGAGTGTGAACTTGTCAGGGATCTATATCACCACGCGTCTGATGACGCTGGTCATCCTCGTATACGGGGCGTGGCTGAGCTTCTCGGGTGCCCTTTCTTATGGGGAGCTGGTGGCCTTCATCCTTTACATCAATGTCCTGTTCAAACCGATCGATAAGATTTCTGCGCTTCTTGAACTTTATCCGAAAGGGATGGCCGGCTTTAAACGGTTCACGGAACTGATGGATATGGAGCCGGATATCGAAAACCGTCCGGATGCCATTGAGGTGGCGACGTTAAGAGGGACTATCGAATTCCACGGCGTACACTTCGGTTATGAGCCTCACCGCCCGATCCTGAACGATCTGTCCTTCAAGATTGAGCCGGGGCAGACCGTTGCATTCGTCGGTCCTTCTGGTGCTGGAAAAACGACGATTTGCTCCTTGATTCCTCGCTTCTATGATATCGAAGGAGGCTCGATCACCATCGATGGAATCGACATCAGGGATATGACGAAGGAGTCGCTTCGATCACAGATCGGGATCGTTCAGCAGGACGTCTTCCTTTTCACGGGGACTCTCCGTGAAAACATCGCCTATGGAAGGTTGGATGCGACCCAGGAAGAGATCGAGGAAGCATCGAGACGCGCTCACTTGACCGACCTGATCGCATCACTTCCCGACGGATATGATACGCAAATCGGGGAGCGGGGCTTGAAACTATCCGGCGGCCAGAAGCAGCGGTTATCCATTGCGAGGATGTTTTTGAAGAATCCACAGATCCTGATTCTTGATGAAGCGACATCAGCACTTGATACAGAGACCGAAGCGATCATCCAGGATGCGTTGAACGAGCTTGCGAAAGACCGTACGACGCTGGTCATCGCCCACCGTCTCGCCACGATCCGAAAGGCAGACCGGATCCTTGTTGTCACCGAGAACGGAATTGCTGAGGACGGTACTCATGAAGAGCTGTTGTCGATCGAGGATGGGATTTTCACGAAGCTCCATGCTCATCAGCATGCGACGATATTATAGTAAAGTCGATGTGGGACCGTGCCTGATTAGTTTGTTCTCGGCCCGAGAGAAAAAGGGTTTTGATAATATATTGGGATTTTTGATAATATAATGTCTGTTTTTGATAATTTATTTCGTTTTTTGATAATATAAGTGTGGTTTTTGATAATAAACAACCAGACAATACCCCCTACCCCTTATAATAAGGCGGGCATTATACTATTAAACAGGCATTTCTTAACGACAGGAACCTAATCATTTAATTAGACAAAAGATTTTTAAAAAAAATCGTTATTTCAAGCAAAAAAACCAAGCATGCATCCCATGCTTGGTTTTTTTCATCCATATCTATCAATCCGGCGGCCTATCTAAGCCCCCGGCGGAACCCCTGAATCATCAAATCGCCGCTCCAGATTAACGAATTTATTGTATTCCTTCACGAAAGCAAGCGATACATTCCCGACCGGACCGTTACGCTGCTTGGCGATGATGATTTCGATGATGTTTTTATTCTCGGCATCATGATCATAGTAATCTTCACGATAAAGGAAGGCTACGATATCGGCATCCTGCTCGATACTTCCTGATTCACGGATATCGGACATCATCGGACGCTTGTCCTGACGCTGCTCAACTCCACGGGAAAGCTGTGAGAGGGCAATGACAGGGACCTGAAGCTCACGGGCAAGTCCTTTCAATGAACGGGAGATTTCAGAAACCTCCTGTTGACGGTTCTCGCCTCCGCGGCCATTCCCTTGGATCAGCTGCAAGTAATCTATCAGAATCATGCCGAGGCCGTGTTCCTGTGCCAGACGGCGGCATTTCGATCGGATTTCCCCGACCTTGATCCCTGGGGTATCATCAATATAGATACCGGCATTGGAGAGGCTTCCCATTGCCATCGTCAGCTTTCTCCAGTCTTCGTCCGTCAGTTCACCGGTACGAAGGTTTTGTGCATTGATGTTTCCTTCTGCACAAAGCATACGCATGACAAGCTGCTCTGCACCCATCTCAAGTGAGAAGATCGCGACATTTTCCTTCGCCTTGACCGCTACGTTCTGAGCGATGTTCAGCGCGAAGGCGGTTTTACCCATCGATGGACGGGCTCCTACGATGATCAAGTCATTTCGCTGGAAACCGGCTGTCATATGATCAAGATCCGCGAATCCTGTTGGGATCCCCGTCACGTCACCTTTACGGTTCGTGAGTGTTTCGATATTGTCATAGGTCCGTACGAGTACGTCCTTGATATTATGGAATGCCCCGGCATTCTTACGCTGAGCGACTTCCATGATGCTTTTTTCCGCTTCCCCGAGGAGCGCATCCACTTCGTCTTCTCGGGCATAGCCGTCGGATGCTATATCAGTAGCCGTACGGATGAGTCGTCTCAATAAAGACTTCTCTTCTACGATTTTCGCATAGTATTCGATATTGGCAGCAGTCGGTACAGATCCTGCCAGTTCACTTAAATAAGCAACCCCGCCGACATCCTCGAGCTCCTTGGCGGCTGCCAATTCTTCTGTGACCGTGATGAGATCGACCGCTTTTCCGCCGTCACCCAGTTTCAGCATCACGTTGAATATTTTCTGATGAGAGTGACGATAGAAATCTTCAGGGATAAGTCCCTCAGAAGCCGTCGTCAATGCACTCGGCTCTAAGAAAATGGCACCGAGCACGGCTTGTTCAGCTTCTATATTCTGAGGGGGAATCCGTTCTTGTAACATCTCATTCATCTATTTATGACCTCCATTTCGAAAAACAGGTGGAAGAGCTTCTCTATAATCAAATCATTCAAGACTTTTTTCCTACCGAAAAAATGTGACCGGGAAAGGATCCTGATCACATTTTTTATCAACCTATATTCATTTTATCATGTTTTTCGCTAAATGAAGTTACCAAATTTCGTATGTTGCGAGAAATTATTCTTCCGTCACGTGTACTTTCAGTGTAGCCGTTACGTCTGTATGCAGCTTCACCGGTACATTTGTAAAGCCTAAAGAGCGGATCGCGTCGTTCATTTCGATCTTGCGCTTGTCCACTTTGATGCCATGTTCTTTCTTTAACACATCTGCAATCTGCTTGCTTGTGATGGAACCGAAAAGACGTCCGCCTTCACCGGATTTCGCTTTCATTTCCACAGTAAGCTCTTCAAGCGTCCCTTTTAATTGCTTTGCTTCTTCCAATTCTTCCTGAGCAAGCTTCTTTTCTTTGTTCTTCTGGCCTTCAAGCTGACCGATATTGGCGTTCGTCGCTTCTACAGCAAGACCCTTTTTAAGCAGGAAGTTATGTGCGTAACCGTCCGCAACATTTTTCACTTCGCCTTTTTTACCTTTGCCTTTAACATCTTTTAAGAAAATTACTTTCATGTCTCTTTTCTCCCTTCGAAATAATCATTTAGTGCTTCTTTTAACTGTTGTTCCGCTTCCCCAACAGAAAGATCTTTTAATTGAGTGGCAGCATTCGTTAAATGGCCGCCGCCGTGTAAGCTTTCCATAATGATTTGAACGTTCACATCGCCCAATGAACGGGCACTGATGCCGATCGTATCGGGTTCCCTTTTTGAAATGACAAAGGAGGCGATGACTTCGTCCATTGTTAACAGCGTGTCTGCCGCCTGCGCAATCAGAACGGGGTCATAGATGACGTCTTCGTCCGCTTTCGCAATGGCTACGCCTTTATGATAAAATTCGACCGATTCGATTAGACGCGCCCGTTTGATATAGGTATCGACGTCTTCTTTCAGGAACTTCTGAACAAGGACCGTGTCAGCCCCTTGCGCCCTTAAATAGGAGGCCGCGTCAAACGTTCTGGAACCGGTGCGGAGCGTAAAGCTCTTCGTGTCGACGATGATGCCGGCAAGAAGGGCTGTAGCTTCGAGCATGGAAATTTTTTCATGCTTCGGCTGATATTCCAAGAGCTCTGTCACTAGTTCCGCTGTCGACGAAGCATATGGCTCCATATAGACCAGCAGCGGATTTTTGATGAAATCTTCGCCTCGTCTGTGATGATCGATGACGACGACTTTATCAATTTTATTTAACAGCTTTTCTTCAATGACAAGTGACGGCTTATGCGTATCCACGACCACCAGCAGCGTATCTTCAGTCGCCATCTCAAGCGCTTCTTCAGGTGTGATGAAGCGGGAGTAGAGGTCTGAATTGCTCTTGATCTCTTTCATCATTCGTTTGACGCCGTTGTCTATTTCGTTGAAATTCAGCACAACATAGCCTTCGCGTTGGTTCATCTGTGCCACCTTGCGGATACCGATTGCTGCTCCGATCGCATCCATATCAGGATGTCTGTGCCCCATGATGATAACTTTGTCGCTTTCGATCATCGTCTCACGAAGTGCATGTGAAATCACGCGAGCACGCACCCGGGTGCGTTTTTCCATCGGATTCGTTTTTCCGCCGTAGAATTTCACTTTACCGTTCGTCTGCTTGATGGCGACCTGATCACCGCCGCGGCCAAGAGCAAGATCGAGGCTTGATTGAGCGAGCGTCCCCAGTTCAGGCAGGGACGGCACCCCTGTCCCCACACCGATGCTCAGAGTAAGAGGGACATTCTGCTTGGACGTCGTATCCCGAACATCATCCAAGATGCCAAACTTCTCTTTTTCAAGCACTTGAAGTATTTTTTCATTGATGACCGCGATGAATCGTTCCGAGGAAATCCTTTTTAAGAAAACCCCATACTCTTTTGCCCATTTATTTAAGATAGACGTCACCAGGCTGTTCAGACTGCTTCGTGTCTGGTCATCCATTCCCTGGGTCAGTTCATCATAGTTATCCAGGAAGATGATGGCGATATTCGTGCGTTCCTCATGATATTGCTTTTCGATTTCCTTTTGTTCGGTTACATCGAAAAAGTACAGAAGCTTTTCTTTCAGCTTCAAAATGACATGGTACTTTCTTTCGTTCAATGTAATGATTTCAGAATCCACTTCCTGCTTGATGAGAGGTACAAGATTTTCTGCCACGTCATAGAGAGATCTGCCCACGACGGTATCCTCATTGAAGCAGGACGCAAGGAAAGGGTTCGTCCATTCTATGTAGTACTCATCATTTATCAGCATGATCCCGATCGGCATTTCCATCAATGCCTCTTCGCCGACCCGTTTTACCCGGTAGGATAAGGTGGAGATATACTCTTCTGTTTCTTCATGAGACCTTTTCTCGAAATAAAAAGCGAGAAAAAACGCGCTTCCAAAGACAATCAACCCGATTAACGAAATAATCCATTTGTAAAAAGCGACTGATACTAACAAGAGAGCTGTTAATATAGCAAGACCGTACAAAGGGTACCGGATCATTCGCTTATTAAAATAAGATGGCATGATTTCAGCTCCTGGAACTTAAATTATATTATCTTTATCTATGACTTACGTTGTAGGCGTTGTCTAAGATTAAATCCTAAGTCAATTATACCTAAAATTCTCACGAGATAAAGGAGTGGAATCGAAATGATTGTAATTAATACCAAAATCCCCTTCGACCAGCCCTTGAAATGGCCCAGAAAATAAAGGAATGACAGACCTTGGATGGCCATTAGCGTCTGCAGCACATAAAGCATATTTAAAACGGCCGTGTACAAATAAGTCCCCTGTTCCGGCTGTGCAATCATCGATACCACCAAAACAATCAGATAGTACCACAAAATGCTTTTTGGAAGCATCCATTCCCTGAACGGCTTGAAAACAGAGACAACAACGCCCATTCTTTTTAAGATCGGGAAATTCACCCAGATGAAGAGGAGGGCTGTACTTGCTGCCATTCCCAAAAATATCGTGGGGGTCAGTGTCTGAAGTAAATTGATCGAGCTTTCAAGACTTTCAACCAGTTTCTGGTCGGGCTCCTGACCGATTTGTTCAAATAACGAGTAATATGTAGTTTTTGATTCCTCAAGGCTGTCTTCAACAAGGTTAATATTGAAAATAGCAATAGTTAAAACAAAGCCCAGGACGATATTGATTAATAGCGTAATGGTTGCTGCCATTAATATCCTTAGTTTGTCCCACTTTTCTTTAATGCACCAGCCCATGACGATGGCCACAGTTCCGATTGCAAAGGCAAGCCCCAGCGCAATGGGTCCTCCAACTAAAAACCCAAGCAAAAGCGCACCGATGAATACATATAAGGAGCTCATCAGTGAATGTTTGGAACTGAATAACATCAGAGGCAGCGGAAGAACAAAAAACGCCGCTAATCCTAAAATGGGTACATACACGGTCAATAGCAATAACCCGGTGAAGAAGGCGAGCATGAGTGCCCCTTCCGTTAAAACACGATTATTTTTCAATATATAACTCTCCCAACATTAATTTCAGGCGAAACAACTATAACAGAATAATCATATCAATTTTATCGATGAATTTCATCTTAACGGCTTTTCCGCTTTAAGCAGGAGGTGTAAAAAAGATGCCCCTGCACGCCATCCTTCTTTTTCCTTAGTATATACTCCCTCCATAGAAGAGTATTCCCTACGGGTAAACAGAAGGACGATGCAGAGGGCACCTTCCTGGATTCATTATTTTATTTTGAACCTCTGAATCGAATCCTGCAGTTCCTGACTTAAGTCAGTCAGAACTTCTGCTGCTTCTGTGACAGAATGGATCGCCCTTAATTGCTCTTCGGAAGAAGCATTCATCTCTTCACAGGAAGCGGCTGTTTGTTCAGCTGTCGCCGCCATCAATTGGATGACGTTGACCACTTCATCTTTATCCAGATTGATTTGGCCGACCTGTTTATACATTTGTTCGATTTCGTTCTGCATCGTTTTCATGAGGGCAGAAGTTTGATCGAAAACCTCGTTTGTCTTTTGAATGACGCCGTACTGAACCTCGAAGGTTTCTTTCGTCTTGGTCATTTCATTGACTGCCTGATTCGATCCCTGCTGGATTTCGTGGATCGTGCTCTTCACTTGCTCTGTAGCCTTTACCGATTGATCGGCAAGCTTCCTTACTTCTTCTGCCACGACCGCAAATCCTTTTCCATGTTCACCTGCCCTCGCCGCTTCAATACTCGCATTCAAAGCAAGGAGATTGGTTTGAGACGAAATGTCCGTGATGGTCTCCATGACAGACTCGATCGTTTTCACTTTGGATTCAAGGCTCATAATCACCTTTTCCATCGAAGAAATATACTCATTGGAAGAATGATAGGCACTGACCAGTTCCTCAACTTGAATAAGTCCGGTCTGATTTATTTCATCAGCCTGGCCGGCCATTTCAGCCATCGCTCTCGAATTGTCATACACTTCATTGATTCGCGTCCCCAGCAATTCGGACTTTTGATGAGCGTTTTCTGAATCCGCAGCCGACTGAGAGGCACCATGTGCAATTTCATTTACAACCGTAGCCATTTCCTCACTTGAAGCATTGGTTTCTTCTGACACTGCACTCAAGCTTTCAGCCGATTGACGCACGTTCAAGACAGAATCCTGAACAACCTTAATCGTCTCTCTCATACTCGCAATCATCTTATTTAAATCGGATGCCAGTAGTCCAGTTTCATCTTTCGACTGGATTGATGACTGGATGGACAGGTCTCCTGTAGCCACTTCTGTTACCGTTCTTTGAAGCTCTTTAATCGGCTTGGTCATTTTATTTGAAACAAAGACGACCATAACGAGCATGACCACAAGGGTCACCAACCCCGTCAGCAGCAGCAATCGTTCAATTTCCTTTGATGACTGCAAAAGCGCCTCCATCTCATACGCCGATCCGACTTTCCAATTCGTTTTTGGAACCGTATTGTAGACAAGCACCTTCTTTTCACCGTCTAATTCATAGTGAATGGTACCCTGGTTATTTTCAGATTCCAACATTTCTTTAATAAACGATTGATCGGAAAGATTTTCCCCGCGCAACGTAGGGTGAACAATCGCTGTACCGTCGAGGCCAAAAAGAAAAGGATATCCTTCATAACCAAGCTCCATATCCGATACACTATCTGTCAATTTTGACAGATTGACGTCTACTCCGATCACTCCGATGATTTTATTATCGGAAACTACCGCTTTTGAAGCCGTAATGATATATTCTTCCGTAGCTGTATCGATATATGGTTCACTCCACACAACACCTGATTTCGCTTCTACCGCATCTTGATACCATGCACGGCTTGTCGGATCAAAATCGGCCGGCAGATCAACGGCAGGTACAATCTTAAGTTCTTTGTTCGGCGACGCGATATAAATCGACGTGGCCTCTTGGTATAAACCTAAATAATTCTTGAAGTCCGACTGAATATCCGCATATAACTCCGTATCCTGAGCTGCATCGATTTCAGGATCAAGCTGAGCTTTGGAATAGTTTTTCAACACATTCGAAACAGAATACTGACTCAGGCTTTTCTCATACTGTTCAAGAAAAAGCTGCACCGAGCTATTCAGCTCCTTCACCACTCCCTGTGTCTGCCCGATCACTTGATCCTCTGTCTTCATCCTCGTCTGCCAGCTCGTGATGGCAATGATCGCGATGAGTGAAGCGACGAATAGGATTGAAAATACCATGATCAGCTTCGCTCTTATGGATGATAGCTTCAAAGAACCTTTTTTATCTTTACTTTTTGGACGTTTCTTTTTTTGTTTCTCACTTTTCACTTCTTTTCCCCCTTGTGCCATTGCTTGCGTAAACCTATTCTCCTCTAATTTATCGACATGTTTCGTCAGAGTTTAATAGGATTGGGGGATTTCGGTTGATTATTGGAGGATTATATCTGAATGAGGTTTTCAGGGGGGAATTGCAAGGTACAGGTCTATGAGAAGAGACTTTTTGGGATCTTTGAGTATACATTGATCATCAAGACGAATTGGTAGTGGCAGATGGCCATTTTAACCATGCAAAACAGTATTTCTGAGTGGGCAAATGAATGTTATTTTCAACTTTCGCTAATTTATTTTCAAGTTTTGGACTTTTATTTTCAACTTCGATTTTTCCTCAAAACTTCCTAATTATCGACTTTTCTCTGCAACAAAAAAGCAGCAGAGACAAAGTCCCTGCTGCTTTTACCGTTCAATTACTCACCGCTAACGTATGGAAGCAATGCCATTGTACGAGCGCGCTTGATCGCACGAGTCAACTTACGTTGGTACTTAGCGTTTGTTCCAGTTACACGACGTGGAAGAATTTTTCCACGCTCAGAGATGAATTTCTTAAGAAGATCCACATCTTTGTAATCGATATGTGTAATTCCGTTTGCTGTGAAGTAGCATACCTTACGGCGTCTACGTCCACCTCTACGTCCTCCTGCCATGTGATTCGCCTCCTATCATTTTAGATTATTCGTATCGTTCGTTTAGAATGGCAGATCATCATCAGAAATGTCGATCGGCTGACCGTCATTTGCAAATGGATCCTCATCTACACGTGTATAGTTATTATTGTTGTTGTTGCGTTGTTGATTCTGATTCTGACTATAAGGATTTCCTTGGTCACGCTGACCTCCACCCGAATAGCCCGGACTTCCTCCACGGTCGCCTTGATTCGCACTGCGCGGTTCCAAGAACTGAACGCTTTCTGCTACAACTTCCGTCATAAACACACGACGTCCATCTTGTCCTTCGAAATTACGTGTTTGAATACGACCGTCAACGCCAGCTAAGCTGCCTTTTTTAAGAAAGTTTGCTACATTCTCTGCAGGGCGACGCCATACAACGCAATTAATAAAATCTGCTTCCCGTTCTCCTGATTGATTCGTAAAACTACGATTCACTGCAAGAGTAAACGAAGCAACAGCTACTCCATTCGGAGTATATTTTAATTCAGGGTCTTTGGTTAAACGCCCTACTAATACAACTCGGTTCATCATCAGAATCAACCCCTTCCTTCTAGTATCCTGTTTCACGTGAAACAATCATAGAAGTATATCTTAAAACGTTCGGATTATTCTTCTTCTTTAACAACGATATGACGGATAATGTCGTCACTGATCTTAGCCAAACGATCGAACTCGTTTACAGCTTCAGTGTTAGCGTTCATCTTCACTAGTTGGTAGAAACCATCACGGAAATCGTTGATTTCATACGCTAAACGACGTTTACCCCAATCTTTTGACTCGATGATTTCCGCACCGTTCGTTGATAAAACGTTATCGAAACGCTCAACTACTGATTTCTTTGACTCTTCGTCAATGTTTGGGCGGACAATGTACATAACTTCGTACTTTCTCATCTGAATGTCACCTCCTCGTGGTCTATGCGGTCCTTTCGTTATGAAAGGACAAGGAGCAATGCGTTCATTACTCACGAAATAGAATTATATCACAGTATATCTAGTATTGCAATATATCGTAGAATATCTGATAGATTTTGTGAAGAGACGGTTTTGAATGCCGCTTATGATTTCCGTGCAAGACTTCGCTTTCCGCGGGCGAGCGGTGAGCCTCCTCGTCGCTGCGCTCCTGTGGGGTCTCACCTGTCTCGCTTTTCCCGCAGGAGTCTTCGTCTTGCACTCCAATCAACCGCTGGAACTGGTTAGCATCAACTTAATGTTAAAAACTTCTTTAAGAAACAATTCATTACTGTCCATTCATTTCTTTGAATACATTGAAAAAAGACCGGAGTTCCCTCCAGCCTTTCAACAAAATTTTATACATTAAAACGGAAGTGGATAACGTCTCCGTCTTTTACGAGGTATTCTTTACCTTCAAGGCGCACTTTACCTGCTTCCTTGGCTGCTCCCATCGTTCCTGCTTCCACCAGGTCATCATAAGATACGGTTTCCGCGCGGATGAATCCTCTTTCGAAGTCAGAGTGAATGACTCCGGCACATTGAGGAGCTTTCATACCTTCGCGGAACGTCCAGGCACGAACCTCCTGTACACCTGCTGTGAAGTAAGTAGCAAGTCCGAGAAGGGAATAAGTTGCACGGATCAGCTGATCAAGGCCTGATTCTTCGATTCCAAGCTCCTGAAGGAACATCGCTTTCTCTTCATCATCAAGTTCAGCGATCTCAGATTCGATTTTTGCACATACTACGATGACTTCTGCGTTGTCTTCTTTCGCAAATTCACGAACCTTTTGAACATATTCATTGTCAGATGGATCTGCAATTTCATCTTCGCTTACGTTTGCAACATACAATACCGGCTTTGAAGTAAGAAGGTGAAGCTGCTTTACTAGTTTCATTTGCTCCTCAGAAAATTCAACCGTACGGGCAGGCTGCTCTGCTTCAAGAACTTCTTTCAATTTCACAAGAATGTCATGCTCGAATACTGCTTCTTTATCTTTTTGCTTGGCCATCTTTTGAACGCGAGCAAGACGCTTATCAACCGTTTCAAGGTCTG
Source organism: Rossellomorea sp. ABR4_012 (assembly GCF_056159545.1). Lineage (NCBI taxonomy): Bacteria > Bacillati > Bacillota > Bacilli > Caryophanales > Bacillaceae > Rossellomorea > Rossellomorea sp. ABR4_012. The sequence continues at coordinate 349,971 of NZ_JBSWVK010000001.1, read as the reverse complement.
CAAGGATCAATTCAAGGTTGATGACTTCAATATCAGCAATCGGATCTACTTTTCCGGATACATGTGTGATGTTATCGTCTGCAAAGCAGCGTACAACTTGACAGATCGCATCGACTTGGCGGATGTGGGATAAGAATTTGTTTCCTAGCCCTTCCCCTTTACTTGCGCCTTTAACGATTCCGGCAATATCCGTGAATTCGAAAGCAGTTGGGACGGTTTTCTTAGGATCCACTAGCTCCGTCAATTTATCTAATCGGTGATCTGGCACCTCTACGATTCCTACATTTGGATCGATTGTACAGAAAGGGTAGTTAGCAGATTCTGCTCCTGCTTTTGTAATTGCATTAAAAAGTGTTGATTTACCAACGTTCGGCAGACCAACAATACCAGCTGTTAAAGCCATTTCGGTCACTCCTCTTTATTGTTCTTATCTATGAAAAATCGTGATTTGATGTTATCTCTTCTATATGGTCGAACCCTTCACAATTATAGAGTTAATGGAGGGAAAAGACAAGTAGTGGTTATTGGCACGGTCTTTGAAACCCTCTCTAAAAAACTTCTTTAATCCCCTATAATCACCGCTGTTGATTTCCGTTTTCAAAAAAAAGACCCCCCCGTTAGAAAACGAGAGGGTGTCCCATTTTTTATTAAGTATGCCAGACCCTTGCAGTAGGAGGGTTAAGCCCTCACGGATAGGGGTATAAAAAAGTAATTATTCTTGGGAACTTTCCAGTACTTTTTTCATTTTTTTCGTGAAATCCTTACGTGGAATCATTACACTGTGGCCGCAACCCTCGCATTTGATGCGGATATCCATACCAAGGCGGATCACTTTCCAGCGATTTGTACCACAAGGGTGTGCTTTTTTCATCTCTACAACATCATTCAGTTGGAATGTTTTTGGCTCCATTAGCCTTCCTCCTGTCCACGCTCAAATTTTTGTTGTTTTTCATCAGGCGGCAGTTCCTGGTTCTCTTCGTTTCTTGAATACATGACCATTCGAGGGAATGGGATTTCAATGCCGTGTGCATCAAGAAGGAGTTTCACATCTTTGCGGATCATCCTGGCAATGTACCAGTGCCTCATTGGTACAGTTTCCGCGACGATCCGGATGACCACATCGGAAGCTCCAAGTGTTTGGACTCCCAATAGTTCCGGTGGATTCACCAGATCTTCGTACTTTTGGGGAAGGGTGACAAGCAGATCCTGAATGACTTTTTCTGCCTCTTCTATGTTCTCCTCATAGGCAATACTGACATCCACAACAGCAATGCTGTTATGAATGGAGAAGTTCGTGACTTCCGTGATGTTACCATTCGGGAAAATATGAAGTTCACCCGTCCAGCTTTTTATTTTCGTCGTACGAAGCCCGATTTCTTCCACGGTTCCTTCTGCAGACCCGATCCGGACATAGTCACCCACGGAAAACTGATCTTCAAAGATGATGAAGAAGCCTGTGATGATATCACGCACAAGGTTCTGTGCTCCAAAACCGATTGCAAGACCGACGATTCCGGCACCGGCGATCAACCCTTTAATATCGATGTCGAGTGTCGAAAGGATAGTCATTAAACTGATGAAATAAACAACATACGTCAATACATTCTCAAGCAGCTTTAATAGAGTGGCCTCACGCCGCTGGGAAAACTTAAGAGGTGCTTTCGAACGAACCCTGAATATATTCCTGATGGCTGACCGTCCCAGTTTCAAGGCGATAAACGTGAGGAGCATGATCGCTGCAATTTTAATCGCGCCTTGTCCCAAGGCCACCCATAAATCATTATCAATTAATTTTTCAACAGTATCATCAACTGTCTTTTTAACATCTTCTGGAGTAGTTGTGTTTGCCATATATATGTATCACCTGCTTTTTCAGTAATAAGTTACGTTTTATTCTATCAAGTTTCCCGAACCTTGGGTAGTTCTAACCTATAGTTTCAAATTTAAACGAAATTTTTTATTTTATGAAAAATCATCCTTCTTTATGTATGAAAAAACAATATCGGCCGTATACTGATAAAAACTCTTTCCCCGAAACCTACCAATCAAAGGAGTGGAAGTCATGAATTTAAAAAAAGGATTGTTTGAACGGAAATCTGAACCTTTCAGGGTCTTTCATCAGGATGAACACGCTGCAAGGGATCTTTCTGTTCAATTATCATCCATACTTCCCACTCTATACAGGACACGGCCGATTGTATTTATTTGTATCGGCACCGATCGATCGACTGGTGACTCGTTGGGTCCATTGATCGGGTCCCTGCTGGAGGAGCAGGCCATAGGCATTTTTCATGTGTACGGAACTCTGGATGATCCGATTCATGCGGTTAACCTGGAGGAGAAGATGCAGGAAATCAAATCAAAGCACCTCAATCCATTTATCATTGGGATCGATGCCTGCCTTGGCAGGTTGAAAAGTGTGGGAGCCATCCAGCTTTGTGATGGACCGTTGAAACCGGGTGCAGGTGTTAATAAAGAACTGCCCGAGGTAGGGAATGTACATCTGACGGGGATTGTAAATGTCAGTGGTTTCATGGAATTCTTCGTCCTTCAGAATACACGTTTAAACCTTGTGATGAAGATGGCGAAAACGATGGTGGAAGCCATTGTGCTGGCCGAAGAAATCATCGAACGCAGGAATGCGATAAGCATTGAAAAATGGAGAGAAGAATTACATTGATCAATACTATAATAAACGGGAGGAGCTTCTGCCTCCCGTTTTTTCATTACATATACAAATGATAAGCGTGGATCACGCCTACTACAAGGGCTACTACGATAATACCCGGCAGTAAGTTGGCTACTCGTATCTTGGTGATCCCTATCAGATTCAGTCCGATAGCAAAAATCATGATGCCTCCCGTCGCCGTCATTTCAACAATATAGGCATCCATGAGCTCCTTAGGGACCCATTGGTGAATCTGAGTAGCGAAAAGTGCGATCAATCCTTGATAAAGTACGACCGGGATAGCAGAAAACATGACTCCGATTCCCAACGTAGTCGTCAAGATCAAGGAAGTGAATCCATCAATGATCGACTTTGTATAGAGGACATCATGATCTCCCCTGATGCCGCTGTCTAAAGCACCGATGACAGCCATCGCGCCGATGACGAAAATCAAGGTGGCTGTTACAAAGCCTTGAGAAATAGAAGTTTCTTTCTTACTTCCCAGCTTCTTTTCCAGCCATGCACCGATTGCATTCAGCTTGTCCTCTAAATTCATCCATTCTCCCCATGCTGCCCCGAGAGCAAGACTGATGATCACAACAAGAAAGTTTTCGCTTTTCAGTCCCATTTGCAAGCCAAGGACAATTACCGCTAATCCAATGGCTTTCATCACGGTGCCCTTCATATTTTCGGGAATGCGGTGGAGGAAAACTCCAAGCAGCGTTCCGATGATAATACAAATTCCATTTACTAGCGTCCCTAACAAAACCATATACGTTCCCCTTATCCAGACTAGAATCTTTTCATTTTCACTTAAAAGGGAAGAGGACTGACCCTCTGTAGCAATAGGTCAGTCCTTTCTCTAAATTAACCTTTATTTAACCAAGTTTGTTACTTATCCTGTAAAAGCTCCAAAATCCGGTCCAAGTCTTCCTTAGAGAAAAATTCAAGTTCAATTTTCCCTTTTTTCTTGGATTGTTTGATTGTGACTGTTGTACCGAATCGCTCACGGAGCATGGTTTCTTGTTCTTTAATGAATACATCTTTCTTCTTCTCAGGCTTTTTTGTTTCACGTGAAACATTTCCGTTCATTTCGCCGACGATTTTTTCAAGTTGGCGGACGTTCAAAGATTCTTTAAGAATACGATTCACCAGTGTCGAAAGATTCTTTTTGTTTTTCAACCCCAGCAATGCCCGGCCATGGCCCATCGTTAATTTCCCTTCAGAAATCAATTCTTGGATTGGTGCAGGCAATGAGAGCAGCCGAATATGGTTTGCGATGTGAGGACGGCTTTTTCCTAAACGCTTTGCCACTTCCTCCTGGGTGATCTTCAGCTTATCCATAAGCATCTGATACGCTGCCCCTTCTTCGATTGGACTCAAATCCTCTCGCTGAAGGTTTTCCAGCACTGCAAGTTCCATCATCTGCTGGTCATTCAATTCACGGACCACCACAGGGACAACGTCCAATTTGGCTGCGGTTGCTGCACGATAACGTCGTTCACCGACCACGATTTCATACCCTTTAATCGACTTTCTGACAATGATCGGCTGCAGAATCCCGTGCTCCAAAATCGATTCCTTTAATTCTTCGATTGCACCGGGTTCAAAAATTTTACGTGGTTGATAAGGATTCGGCCGTATGTCTTTTAGCTTTACCTCTTGAACGGTTTCTTCATTTTGCGTAGATTGTACATTTTGAAACAGGGCGTTAATGCCCTTTCCTAAACCTTTAGCCATTCGCCACCACTTCCTTTGCCAGTTCTAAATAAACTTCCGCTCCCCTAGACTTAGCATCATAAATAATGATGGGTTCACCGTGACTGGGTGCTTCACTCAAGCGAACATTACGCGGGATAATCGTGCGGTACACTTTATCTTGAAAGTACTTCTTCACTTCTTCGATGACTTGAATTCCAAGGTTAGTACGGGCATCCAGCATGGTTAACAGCACACCGTCGATCATCAATTCATGATTAAGGTGTTTTTGAACTAAGCGCACAGTGCTCAAGAGCTGACTCAATCCTTCGAGTGCATAATATTCACATTGCACAGGGATCACGACTGCATCCGAGGCTGTCAATGCATTAATCGTCAAGAGTCCCAAAGATGGCGGGCAATCAATAATAATATAGTCAAATTCATCTTTGACTTTTTCCAGTGCTTTCTTTAATCGAACTTCACGAGATATGGTGGGAACTAACTCAATTTCTGCCCCTGCTAATGAGATGGTCGCAGGTACAATTGAAAGGTTCTCGACTTTTGATTGTTTGAGGGTTTCTTTTACATCCACATCATCTACTAAAACATCATAAATGCATTGATGTACATCACCTTTTTCCACTCCAACACCACTCGTGGCATTTCCTTGGGGATCGATATCTACGAGCAGAACTTTTTGCCCTATGTATGCTAAGCACGCACCCAAATTAACGGAAGTGGTCGTTTTGCCCACGCCGCCTTTTTGGTTGGTCACCGCTATAATTCTTCCCAAGGTTGTCACCTACCTTTTGACGTCCAAGATTGGTCGTTTTTTCTTCACAGTATTCTTCTATTCTATCAAAATTCCTGGGAAAATGTCTGATTCTTTTTTGAAAATAATGAAAGCTTTCATTCCATTGTTTGGAAAAATCAATATCTTAGTTAAAAGGAAAGTAGAATATTGGTGAAAATTGTAATATTTCCGTGGAAATTATTTAGTGAAAACATAGGCTGGGCATCATTAAAGAGTGAAGGACAATTATTGACCGTTCCTTTCCGCTGCAGGCACAAGATTCCCCGGGGAGGAAGTCGAGCCTCCTCGGCATTCTGCCTGCGGGTTAGAAAAGCGGAGGCGGTTCGTCCAGCCCCGACAAGCATAAGATGAATGGGCCGGGAAGGGATTCTTTGCCTTCTTTGAGCATTTAGCTTATGACCTCGAGGGGCTAACCGCCGGAGCTGGACAAGTCTCGACCTTTCCTCTATCTCCCGTCGGAGTCAAGTGCCTTCCGCTCAAAAATCCACTCTGTGTTTTTAAGTTGTGTTATAACTAACAGAAAATATTATCATCCTCAGAATGATTCTACCTTTCAATTCATCAATAAATAGTAAACACCATGCATCACATTGGATTTTTGAAATTAGAATCATTTTAGGTCTTCCGCACATGCCTCACCGGATCCAGCGGTTGATTGGAGTGCAAGACGAAGACTCCTGCGGGAAAAGCGTGTTAGGTGAGACCCCGCAGGAGCAGAGCGACGAGGAGGCTCACCAACCGCCCGCGGAAAGCGAAGTCTTGCACGGAAATCAATAGCGGTAATCGACAGGATAAACCTACAATGAATTTTAAGAAAACAAAAAACAAAAAAGCAAGAAACAACCAATCTCTGTTTCTTGCTTTTTATGAATCTATTTCTTTTTTGGAATGCGAATGGTAAATTGATAGAATTCGTCGTGCTCTTCTTCCTCGGCGTTGAGGTTGATGCCGCTGTCTGACACCATGGAAAGAGATTGACGGATTGTATTGACGGCTATGCGCATGTCCTTTGAGAATGCTTTACGTCTTGGCTTTGGTTTTGGGGCAGAGCCTTCCTGCATTTTCACTACTCTGTCCTCTGTCTGCTTGACATTCAAGCTTTTTTCGATGATTTCACCAAGGAGCTGGATCTGCTTCTCGGGTTTTTTCAAGGGGATCAGTGCACGTGCATGGCGTTCCGTTATTTTCTTATCTAATAAAGCATGATGAATTTCTTCTGGAAGCTTTAGGAGACGAAGCTTATTTGCCACAGTGGACTGTCCTTTTCCTAAGCGCTGAGCAAGTGCTTCCTGGGTCAGATTATGCAACTCCAACAACTTTCCGTAGGCAATCGCTTCTTCGATCGGAGAAAGCTCTTCCCTCTGCAGGTTTTCGATTAAAGCGACTGAAGCCGTTTCAGTATCACTTAGGTTCTTGACGATGGCAGGAACGGTTTCCCAGCCAAGTTTTTGAACTGCTCTGTAACGGCGTTCCCCTGCAATGATTTCAAACTGATCATCAGCCGCTTGCCTGACAACGATCGGCTGTATGATTCCATGAGTGTGTATCGTTCTGGATAGCTCTTCTATTTTTTCATCATTAAAAACGGTTCTTGGTTGAAAGCGATTGGGAACGATTTGAGCGACTGGTATCTTCTTAACCTCATCTCGATCTTCCACTACACTTGATTCTTCTTCAGATTCAACATCTTGCTCTTTTTCACCCAGACCAAAAAAACGAGAGAAAGGATGCTTCATCTTCCTACACCACCTTTAAGAAACTCCCTATATTATAATTCTCTAAAATATGACAAGTTCCTGCCTCATCTAGACATATTCACACAAATCACTACAGTAAAAGCATACCATTTTTCCTATAAGAGAAGAACCTAGCAGGGTTCAAACCCTATTCCAACGGTAATTTATTTGGTGTACCCGGCTTTCTTGGATACTTATTAGGTGTTTCTTTTACTTTTTTTATTTTCACGATATTTCGTTCACTTTCTTCTTCCGGAAGGACAAATGAAAATACTTTTTCTGTCTGTCCGCCAAGTGTCGCAACCGCTTTTTTCCCTGTATTCAATTCTTCACTTGCATTTGAAGCCTTCATCGCTACGAACAATCCGCCTTTTTTCACGAGTGGCAGGCAGAGTTCGCTTAATACAGACATTCTGGCCACAGCTCTTGCAGTCACGATATCGTATGATTCACGATGCTCCTTCTTTTTCCCGAAGGTCTCTGCACGGTCATGATAGAAATGAGTATTCTCGAGTCCTAACTCTTTTGATAAATGATTCAGGAACGAAATACGTTTGTTTAGTGAATCGACAATCGTTATATGTAGGTGAGGGAAACAGATTTTAAGAGGGATACTTGGAAACCCTGCACCTGCTCCCACATCACATATCGATTTCACATCGGTAAAATCAATGAAAAATGCTGCACTGATTGAATCATAGAAGTGCTTCAAATATACTTCTTCCTTGTCCGTGATGGCAGTCAGATTCATCTTTTCATTCCACTCGACAAGGATTTCAAAATAACGCTCGAATTGATCTAATTGCCCGGGAGAAAGAGAAATCCCCTTCTCCTCGAGCATGGATTGGAATTGGTCTATATTCATGCTATTACCCTTCCTTTACCTATTGATCGCCTGAAACTTTCGCAATTTTCCCTTGTTCGATATACACAAGCAAAATCGAGATGTCAGCAGGGTTGACACCTGAAATTCGTGAAGCCTGCGCAAGTGACAGCGGGCGCACTTCAATCAGTTTTTGTCTGGCTTCTGAAGCTAAGCCGCTGATCGCTTCGTAATCAATGTTTTCAGGGATTTTTTTGTTTTCCATCTTTTTAAGCTTATCGACTTGCTGAAGGGATTTCTCGATATATCCTTCGTACTTCACTTGGATTTCAACCTGTTCTTCAACATCCGGGGAAAGCTCAGCCTCACTTGGTACAAGACGTTTGATATGGCTGTAATTCATTTCAGGACGCTTCAGTAGATCGGCTGCAAGAATGCCATCCTTCAATTCACTTCCTCCAGCTTCACGAATGACGGCCTGAGTCTCCTCTACAGGCTTGATCCGGATGCTTTCAAGACGTTCCTTCTCAGCCTGGATCGCTTCTTTCTTTTCAGTGAAACGCTGGTATCTTTCGTCGGAGATCAAACCGATGCTTTTTCCGATATCCGTCAGGCGAAGATCTGCATTGTCATGTCGTAATAATAATCGGTATTCTGCACGGGAAGTTAATAAGCGGTAAGGCTCATTTGTTCCTTTTGTAATAAGATCATCGATCAAGACGCCGATATAAGCATCGGAACGGCTGAGAATGACTTCTTCTTTATCCAGGGCACGGCAGGCAGCATTGATACCGGCCATCAGTCCTTGTCCGGCAGCTTCTTCATAACCGGAAGTCCCATTGATCTGACCTGCAGTGTAAAGATTTTTAATTTTTTTCGTCTCAAGCGTAGGCCATAGTTGAGTCGGCACGATTGAATCGTACTCGATTGCATAGCCTGCACGCATCATCTGTACCTTTTCAAGACCAGGGATCGTGGAAAGGATTTTTTGCTGAACATCTTCAGGAAGGCTCGTCGATAATCCTTGAACATATACTTCCTGAGTGTTTCTTCCTTCAGGCTCCAGGAAAATTTGATGACGCGGCTTATCATGGAAACGAACCACTTTATCTTCGATGGACGGACAATAACGCGGCCCTGTCCCTTTGATCATACCTGAATACATCGGAGAACGATGTAGATTCTCGTCGATTAATCTATGCGTTTCTTCATTTGTGTACGTCAGCCAGCAAGGCAGCTGATCGGTAATATATTTTGTTGTTTCATAACTGAATGCACGCGGTACATCATCACCAGGTTGAATTTCCGTTTTAGAATAATCAATTGATGAGCTGTTTACTCGCGGTGGTGTTCCCGTCTTGAAACGAACCGTATCAAAACCAAGCTCCCTGAGATGGTCAGCCAGGCGGATGGAAGGCTGCTGGTTATTCGGTCCACTGGAGTATTTTAAGTCTCCAAGTATGATCTCACCGCGCAGGAATGTACCTGTCGTAATGACGACTGTTTTTGCGCGGTATGCGGCGCCCGTCATAGTCACAACACCTTTACATTCACCGTCTTCGATGATCAACTCTTCGACCATTCCTTGAAGGAGGGTCATATTTGGTTCATTTTCAAGTGTGCGTTTCATTTCATGCTGATAAAGGAATTTATCCGCCTGCGCTCTTAGGGCACGAACGGCCGGACCTTTCCCAGTATTGAGCATTCGCATTTGAATATGCGTTTTATCAATATTACGCCCCATCTCTCCACCGAGGGCGTCGATTTCACGTACTACAATTCCTTTTGCCGGGCCGCCGACAGATGGATTACACGGCATAAAGGCAACCATATCAAGATTGATGGTCACCATTAACGTTTTCGCTCCCATCCTGGCAGAAGCGAGTCCCGCTTCAACGCCGGCATGTCCAGCACCAATGACAATGACATCATATTGTCCTGCGTCATATTGCATGGTTTATTATTTCCTCCTTATGGATGAGTCGTCCACCCATCCAACTAATATAATGTTTATTTTCCTAAGCAGAATTGAGAAAACAGCTGGTCAATCAGACTTTCATGGACGCTGTCACCGATGATTTCACCTAATAGCTCCCATGTTCTCGTTAAATCGATTTGCGCGATATCGATCGGCGTTCCCATTTCTACACTGTTAATTGCTTCGTTGATTGCTTGAGATGCTTGATTCAATAATGCTATGTGACGGCTGTTCGACACATATGTGATATCCCCTGCTTCAATGGATCCGGCGAAGAATAGGGATGAAATGGCTTCTTCCAGTTCATCGATCCCTTCTTCTTCGAGTAAAGCCGTGGTTACAAGAGGATGTTCTTTCGCCAATTCCCTGACTCGATCCAAATCGATCTTTTGCGGAAGATCCGTCTTATTCACAATGACGATGACGTCCATCCCTTTTACCGCTTCAAAAAGCTGTTCATCCTCGTGGGTCAGCTCATCGGCATAGTTGAGGACCAGCAGAATCAGATCCGCTTCTTTCAGAACCTGCCTTGAACGTTCGACACCGATACGCTCGACGATGTCTTCTGTTTCACGGATCCCTGCGGTATCGACAAGGCGGAGCGGCACTCCGCGTACATTCACATATTCCTCAATGACATCACGGGTCGTTCCCGGGATGTCCGTAACGATTGCTTTATTCTCATGAACAAGGCTGTTCAATAGAGAAGATTTCCCTACATTCGGACGGCCAATGATGACAGTGGAGAGTCCCTCGCGAAGGATTTTCCCCTGCTCGGATGTCCGAATCAATTTATCAATTTCGTCGCGTACGTGTCTTGATTTTTCCAGAAGGACGTGATGAGTCATTTCTTCAACATCGTCATATTCCGGATAGTCAATGTTCACTTCAACGTGAGCGAGAGTTTCTAAAATCTCCTGACGAAGTTTCCTGATCAGATTGGAAAGGCGTCCCTCCATCTGATTCAAAGCCACGTTCATCGCCCGGTCCGTTTTCGCACGGATCAAATCCATAACGGCTTCAGCCTGTGATAAATCGATACGGCCATTCAAAAAAGCACGCTTTGTAAATTCACCCGGCTCCGCTAATCGTGCCCCATGCTTCAAGACAAGCTGAAGAACTTTATTGACGGAAACCAATCCGCCATGACAATTGATTTCAATAATATCTTCACGGGTAAAGGTTTTTGGTCCTCTCATGACAGAGACCATCACCTCTTCCACAACCTGCTCGGTATCCGGATCGATGATATGTCCGTAATGGATCGTATGAGAGGCAAACTCCTTCATGGAAGTGCCCTTCATTCCCCTAAACACTTTCGCTCCGATGTCAAAGGCTTCATCCCCGCTCAAACGTACGATGGCAATGGCCCCTTCACCCATCGGTGTAGAGATGGCTGCAATTGTATCTAGCTCCATTCTTATCACCTCTCTTTTTTTATTGGTTTTGATCTATATGAACGAATGAAATTCAGAGAGCACAGTTTCCCCAAATTATTAGAATATCACAAACCTATTTAATACAAAAGAAACTAATTTCCTTTGTCGTCACGTTATCCACAGACTATTTTCTCTTATCTCTATTATTTTAACTTATCCACATGTGAATAACAATAAACCGGGTCAAAAAGGAATATCCACAAGGTGGGAGAGTTGGAATTTTGGTGCTTGTAGGTGGATTTTCAGAATGGGTTTAATGATGTTTGCTTGATGGTGATGCGAGGTGATATTCAAAGGTTCATTTTTCGAGTTAAAAAAGGCATGACCAAAGTTGTAAGAATCCAGCTGAAAGTTGATAGGAAAAACAGCAAAGCAGCTGAGAAACATCAGTATCTTGAAATATTATGTATAAATCGTTAATATGATAGGTCAAAACTCATCTTTTAGATGCCTCAAAGGTGGCTCAGCCACTCAAAATAGAGTTTTATTATCAAAAACACGGGATATATTATCAAAAATTCATTTTTATTATCAAATCCATATGGTTTATTATCAATAATCCAATTTTATTATCAAAACGCTATTACTTAAAGCTTCTGCCTTATCCGTCTCCCTCACTCAACAAAAAACGACAATTTTCGCCGCCGACTCATTACCCCTGCTCAAGTAAATGCACACCACCAAAACCTCCTTTTCCCATCAAAACACAAAAAAAGACGACCCCTCAAAAAGGAATCGTCTCTATCAAATCTTATTTAGGTGCAATCACAATATACCGATTCGGTTCCCGGCCTTCAGAATACGTGTCCACTTTTTTAGCATTCACTAAAGCCGTATGGATCACTTTTCTTTCATAAGAAGGCATAGGTTCCAGGGAAACAGGGCGATTGGTGCGCAGCGCTTTATCTGCAAGCCTCTCTGCTAGGTTGGTAAGAGTCTGGCGGCGGCGTTCACGATAGTTTTCTGCATCCAGAAGGATGGTTAAAAACTGATCGGACACCTTATTTGCTGCCAATTGCGTCAAATGCTGAAGCGCATTAAGGGTTTGGCCCCTTTTACCAATTAAAAGCGCCATTTTTTCGCCTGAAAGATGAAATTCAATTTCCCTTCCATTCTGATGTACATCGATAGAAGCTTCCACCCCCATCGCACGTGCTACGGATAATAAAAAGTCTTTCGATTCATCAACCGGATTGATCGCTTTTTTCACCTGGACGGCTGCCGGTCTTCCCCCGAACAGTCCGAACAGACTTTTTTTACCTTGGTCTATAACTTCGATTTCTGCTTCTTCTTTGGTGATGTTCAGTTGAGACAAGGCTGATTCAATGGCTTCTTCCACCGTTTGACCAGTCGCTTTCACTTCTCTCACTTTTTCTTTCCTCCCGAACCACCAGCTTTTGCAGCTTGTACTTCTCTGATATCAGGACCTTTGATGAAGTAAGTTTGAATAATCATGAAGATATTACCGATTACCCAGTATAGTGAAAGGGCTGACGGGAAGTTGATGGCAAAGATCACGATCATCACCGGCATGATATAAAGCATCATCGCCATTTGAGGATTTTGATCTGCCGTACCTGCCATCATCAGCTTTTGCTGGATGAACGTTGTAATACCGGCAACAACCGCAAGTATGATATCTCTTTCTCCAAGGTCGAACCATAAGAAATTATGTTCTGCAATTTCTCTTGTACGTACAATCGCATGATAAAATCCGATCAAGATCGGCATTTGAACGATTAATGGGAAACATCCCGCCAAAGGATTGACTCCATGTGACTGGAATAACGCCATTGTTTCCTGTTGAAGCTTTTGTTGAGTCTGAGCGTCTTTAGAGCTGTATTTTTCACGAAGTTTTTTCATTTCAGGCTGCAATGCCTGCATCGCTTTGGAGTTTTTCGTTTGTTTAATCATTAACGGTAAGATGGCTAAACGGATTATCAGCGTGACAATGATGATCGCCATACCATAAGAACCGTTGAACCATTCTGCAACCATTGTTATTAATTGTGATAATGGCCACACAATATATTCATTCCAAAAACCTGAGCTTTCAGGTGTAATGGGCTGATTATATTCTGTACAGCCTGATAAAACAGCCATTAGCCCAATGATTCCCATGAGGGCTATAATTCTCTTTTTCACCCTTATTTTCCTCCCAACTAATATGTTTCTGCAAGGCTCTCTTCATATAATTTGTTGGATTAAAGCAACACTCTATTAGAAAACAGCCATTTACTAATAGGCAAGGACACGTTTCCTCACCCCTATTTCAAAAAGTACAATCCCTCGTATTGTAACATCTTTTCAAAGGCTTGTGATGTTGAAACTTGTCTAAATACTAAATACTTTTTTACTTTTTCCTATCATTTTTGCCATCAGAAGGCTTTTTCAATACTTTCCCTCTTTTTAATACATGGCTGATGCTGCTTTTTACTTCATGAAAATTCATGTCGGCCGCCGGTTTTCTGGCGATGATCAAATAATCGTGGTTATCTTGAACGTCTTCACGCAATTCTAAAAAAGCCTGCCTTACGTAACGCTTGATTTTGTTCCGGCACACCGCATTCCCGATTTTCTTGCTGACGGAAATCCCGATCCGGAAAGGCTGGGCTTCTTCCTGTTTTAAGGAATAAAGAACAAATTGCCTGTTTGCAAATGATGTCCCTTTTTTAAATATCTCTTGAAATTCTTTATTTTTCTTTACTCTTTGTTCTTTCCTCATAAGCCACACCTATTTTTTGTTTTTCCTTAAGTCTTTCATTTAATAGAAGATCTTAATCACATTTGTTCGATTACTAGAAAAAAAGACCACTGAGTCAGTTCAGTGGTCTAAGCAGATAATACTTTTCTTCCTTTGGCACGACGACGAGCTAATACTCTACGTCCGTTTTTAGAGCTCATACGCGCACGGAAACCGTGTACTTTACTTCTTTTACGTTTATTTGGTTGAAACGTTCTTTTCATCTATTGACACCTCCCTGAAGGGTTCATCTTTATAAGTTAAAGACATTCTTCACTATTATAAAGACGTTAACCATAAAAAGTCAACAGTCATATTATTTTATTTTGGGGTATCTATATTTTACTAATTTTTTTGTTTGTCTTCTAAAAAAGTTAATTCATTGTGGATTAGACTTCTAAACACCATTCTGACTGTTGGATCACAGACCGTTCCTTTCCGCTGCAGGCATTTGCTTTCCGCGGGGAGGAAGTCGAGCCTCCTCGTCGCTGCGCTCCTGTGGGGTCTCGACTTTTCCTCTATTTCCCGTCGGAGTCAAATGCCTTCCGTTCCAATCCACTCTCGTTTTTTCACATAGTAAGTAGCAATAGTTGTTAGAAGTAAGCTGCAAATATTATTTCCTATAAAGTGATTGATTCTAGCCTTTCTGATAATCACAACATCTTTATGACAGAAACTTTCAACAATGTTTAGTAGCTGCTAAATGAAGAATTATGTTTTCACAAATGTTCATCCAAATTGAATTGTATTTAAATGTCTCTTTAGGATGGAGTTTATAGGCTGATCGACTCTAAGTTATTTTTAGGGATCCAGCGTTGATTGGAGTGCAAGACGAAGACTCCTGCGGGAGAAGTGACTAATGTGAGACCCCGCAAGAGCGAAGCGATGAGGAGGCTCACGGGTCACCCGCGGAAAGCGAAGTCTTGCACGGAAATCAAAAGCGGCTTTCAGAAGTCCTTAAAATTTAATTCCGTCCCCCAACACCTTCTACAAAATCTCTCCCACCACTTATAAAATCACCCTGTGGATAGAATTCGACACGATTTTTAATTATCCACAGCAGCTATTGACAGGTTTTTCACAAGTTCTATCCTTGTGGACAATTTCATTCCACAACTGACAGGGGTTGTGGATAATATTTAAAAACCATTGCACCTCTAAGGATATTTTGATATGATTATTGTGTTTTCACTCTTGATAACTGCAATTACGTAATTTACTTATCCACAAAATGTGGATATCATGTGGGTAACTTATTCAGATGGTATGTAAAACCTTGTCCACAAGTGGTGGATATTGTCGACTAACCATTTTCTTTCCTTATTATATATATTCTCCACATACAGTTCATTGTATTTTTATTAGATAACGAGATTTGAGACGTTTATAGGTTATACAGAGGTTGTACAAAAAGAAAAAGCTGGCGTTGGAGCCGGACATTGAAAAGAAAAGGAGGGATCAGGTTTGGAGAATATCGGGGATCTTTGGAGTAAAGCCTTGGAAAATATCGAAAAAAAAATAAGTAAGCCAAGCTTCGACACTTGGTTGAAATCAACGAAGGCACACTCCATACAAGGTGATACTCTTGTGATTACCGCTCCAAATGAGTTTGCACGAGATTGGCTGGAAGGTCGTTATTCGCAGTTAATCTCCGGAGTATTGTATGATATCACCGGCGAAGAGCTGGTCGTAAAATTCATTATTCCCCAAAATCAGGAGCCGGAAGAGTTTGATATTCCAGTACCGCCTAAAAAGGCTGCAAAAGAGGATGACCAGTATGATCTCAATCAGAATATGCTGAATCCTAAATATACATTCGATACGTTTGTCATCGGCTCGGGTAACCGATTTGCTCATGCTGCGTCCTTGGCAGTGGCAGAAGCACCTGCTAAAGCCTATAACCCCTTATTCATTTACGGGGGAGTAGGACTCGGAAAAACTCACTTGATGCATGCGATCGGCCATTATGTGCTCGAACATAATCCGGCTGCAAAAGTGGTTTATCTATCTTCTGAAAAATTCACGAATGAGTTCATCAACTCCATCCGTGACAACAAAGCGGTCGATTTCCGCAATAAATATCGAAGCGTTGATGTGCTGTTAATTGACGATATTCAATTCTTGGCCGGTAAAGAACAGACACAAGAGGAATTTTTCCATACTTTTAATACATTGCATGAAGAAAGTAAGCAAATTGTCATATCCAGTGATCGTCCTCCTAAAGAGATTCCGACATTGGAAGACCGCCTTCGTTCCCGCTTTGAATGGGGCCTTATTACCGATATTACTCCTCCTGATTTGGAAACGAGAATAGCGATTTTAAGGAAAAAGGCAAAAGCAGAAGGCCTGGATATTCCAAATGAGGCCATGCTTTATATCGCAAATCAAATCGATACGAACATCCGTGAGCTGGAAGGCGCCCTGATCAGGGTCGTTGCATACTCTTCACTTATCAATAAAGATATTAATGCCGATCTTGCAGCTGAAGCTTTGAAGGATATCATCCCAAGCTCAAAGCCCAAGGCCATTACGATCCAAGAGATCCAGCGCGTTGTCGGTGAGCACTTCAATGTGAAAATCGAGGATTTCAAAGCAAAAAAACGCACGAAATCCATCGCTTTTCCACGACAAATCGCCATGTATCTGTCCAGGGAAATGACCGATTCCTCCCTTCCTAAAATAGGCGAAGAATTCGGCGGACGCGACCACACCACCGTCATCCATGCCCATGAAAAAATCAGCACCCTGCTCGGAGCGGACGCTCTTTTACAGCAGCAATTGAAAGAAATCAGGGATTCGTTGAAGTAGTTAATGAATTAGATGGCAACAGGGAAGTTGATTGCCAATCTTTCCTTTGAATAAATTGGCTGATTATCAATAGATTCTGTTAAAGCTTCTATCAAAGATATTGCCTTTCCCAGCAGTTGATTGGAGTGGAAGACGAAGACTCCTGCGGGAGAAGTGGCCAAAGTGAGACCCCGCAGGCAAAGCCGAGGAGGCTCACGGGCTACCCGCGGAAAGCGAAGTCTTCCACGGAAATCAACTGCGGTATTTAAAGTAAAAAACTTGATAGATAGCTTTAACCCAAAACTGAATACTGTTGATAACTGAGACCAACTAGCACACAGTCTGTCCACATGTGGATAGGCTGTGTTTCCGTTCAATTCACACACTTATCCACATATCAACAGGCCCTACTAGTACTATTACTATTTTTTAAATAAATTATTAATATATGATTCAGTCCAAAAAATTATGTGCAAATTGGAGGAAATAATCATGAAATTTGTTATTCAGAGGGACGATCTTGTTCAAAGCGTTCAAGATGTCATGAAGGCTGTTACGTCAAGAACAACGATTCCCATTCTTACGGGGATCAAAATCATTGCAACAGAAGATGGAGTAACCTTAACAGGTAGCGACTCTGATATTTCTATCGAATCCTTTATCCCGAGAGAGGAAGAAGGTTCTGAGATTGTTGAAGTCATGGAAACAGGAGGAATCGTCCTTCAAGCGAAATTCTTTAGTGAAATCGTTAAAAAGCTTCCTAAAGACACGGTTGAAATCGAAGTGCAAAATCATTTCCAGACAGTCATTCGTTCCGGTAAGGCAGAATTCAATTTGAATGGATTGGATCCGGAAGAGTATCCGCATCTCCCTCAAATCGAAGAGGGCAATGGAATCAAAGTTTCGACTGACCTATTAAAAACGATGATCAGACAAACGGTATTCGCAGTGTCCACCTCAGAAACACGCCCCATCTTGACAGGTGTAAACTGTCAGATTGAAAATGGGGAACTGAGCTGTATTGCAACAGATAGTCACAGGCTGGCAATGAGAAAAGCGCCGATTGAAACAAACCATGAAGCGTCATACAATATCGTCATTCCAGGGAAGAGCTTGAACGAGTTAAACAAAATACTTGATGACACGGACGAGCCTGTTGAAATCGTCATCACCGAAAACCAGGTGCTGTTCAAAGCAAAACACTTATTATTCTTCTCAAGATTGCTTGAAGGGAATTATCCGGACACAAGCCGTTTGATCCCATCCGACACTAAGACGGAACTGACGCTTGTGACAAAGGAATTTTTACAGGCAATCGATCGTGCGTCGCTGCTGGCGAGAGAGGGAAGAAACAACGTGGTGAAACTTTCTACTCTTGACGGCGGTATGATTGAGATTTCCTCCAATACCCCGGAAATCGGGAAAGTCATCGAACAGGTTCAAAGCCAATCTGTTGAAGGTGAAGAATTGAAGATATCTTTCAGTGCGAAATACATGATGGATGCGCTGAAAGCCATCGAAGGAACGGAGATCTATGTGAATTTCACGGGAGCGATGAGACCATTTGTGTTAAAACCGCTTCATGACGACTCCATCCTTCAATTGATTCTTCCGGTTAGAACATATTAATAGATTTAAAGCTGATACCTTTTAAGAAGGTGTCGGCTTTTTCTTTTGTAAAAGGATTGCGGGAAATGGAGATTCTTGTCGAATTGTCGGTAAACTACTGAAAATTGTCCGAATCCCTGAATTTTTGTCCGCATTTTCTAAAAAATGTCCTCAAATCTCATTTTTCGTCCGTAATCCCAAAAAAGTGTCCGATTGTCCTCAATACCCGTTCAGCTTCCCGTCTGCCATGCAAGATAAACCCTGTACAGACAACAGCAATAACCCTTCCACTTTTCGTTAGTTGTGACTTGTCCTTTTTTAGAGTAAAATAAGATATTAGAGACTTTATACGGAAAGTAGTGATTCTAGTGGAGAAAAAGGTCACGATTACGACGGAGATCATTACACTCGGGCAGTTCCTGAAACTTGCTGATGTGATTCAATCCGGCGGCATGGCAAAATGGTTTTTAAGTGAATATGAGGTATACATAAACGGTGAACAAGACCAGAGAAGAGGAAGAAAGCTTGCAGTCGGAGACAAGGTTGAAATTCCGGAAGTAGGAGTCTTTGTGGTTGCTGGAGAATAATAAAGGATGTTATGTCCATGTATATTGAACAATTGGAATTGAAAAATTATCGGAATTACGAATCGATCGAAGTGAATTTCGAAAACAAAGTGAATGTCATCCTGGGGGAAAACGCCCAGGGTAAGACGAACATTATGGAGTCCATCTATGTTCTGGCAATGGCGAAATCCCACCGGACGTCAAATGATAAAGATTTAATCCGTTGGGACGAGGAATATGCTAAAATAAAAGGTAGGATTCAAAAGTATAATGGACCGTTGCCTTTGGAACTTGTCCTTTCAAAAAAGGGTAAGAAAGCAAAGTGCAATCACCTTGAGCAGTCGAAGCTGAGTCAATACGTCGGCAATATGAATGTTGTCATGTTTGCGCCTGAAGATCTCCATCTTGTAAAAGGGAGCCCTCAAGTTAGGCGTCGTTTTATTGATATGGAAATCGGGCAGGTTTCACCTGTTTATTTACATGATATCAGTCTTTATCAAAAAATATTACAGCAGCGTAATCATTATTTGAAACTTTTGCAGACGAGAAAACAGACAGATCAGACGATGCTTGACGTACTGACTGAACAATTCATCGAGATGGCTGTCAAAATAGTAAAAAAACGGTTTGAATTCGTCCAGCTGCTTGAGAGTTGGGCAAAACCGATCCATTCAGGGATCTCAAGGAACCTTGAAACGCTGGAAATCCTTTATAAACCCTCTTTGGATGTATCAGATGATCAAGATTGGTCAAAAATGGTAGAGGTATATGAACGGAAATTTGAAGGGATCCGCGAGCGTGAAATCGATCGGGGAGTCACTCTTGCCGGACCGCATCGGGACGATCTGCAGTTCATCGTGAATGGTCGCGACGTTCAGACGTTCGGATCGCAGGGGCAGCAGCGGACAACAGCACTCTCTGTAAAACTGGCAGAAATTGAACTCATCCATTCTGAAATAAAAGAATATCCGATTCTTCTTCTTGATGATGTATTGTCGGAACTTGATGATTATCGCCAATCCCACTTACTCAACACGATACAAGGCAAGGTGCAGACCTTTGTCACGACCACCAATGTGGATGGGATCGATCATCAGACGCTGAACGAGGCAACGACATTCGAAGTGGAAGCGGGAACTATGAAAAGACTGAAATGAGGTGGTACCTTGTACATTCATGTCGGAGAAGATGTCATGGTACGAACAGATGATATCATCGCAATAATTGATCGGGATACCGTACAGTTTTCAGAAGAATTACAGCTTTTTTTGAAGAATAAAGATAATCACCTTTGTAATCTTGCAAAGGGTTCATATAAATCTCTCGTTATTACGAAGAATCAATTGTATCTTTCCCCACTAGCATCAAGCACGCTTAAGAAACGATCAAAGAAATACTCAAACTATGAGAATTTATTATAGGAATACAAGCCCGAAAGGTTAGAAAGTGTAGGTGAATCGGCATGGCTATGGAACAAAAACAAGCACAAGGTCAATCCTATGATGAAAATCAGATTCAGGTTTTAGAAGGATTGGAAGCCGTACGTAAACGACCAGGAATGTATATTGGTTCAACAAGCGGAAAAGGTCTGCATCACTTAGTATGGGAAATCGTTGATAACAGTATCGATGAGGCGCTCGCGGGATACTGTAATGAAATCGAAGTGATCATTGAAGAAGATAACAGCATCACGGTTACCGATAACGGACGTGGGATACCTGTCGGGATTCATGAAAAAATGGGACGTCCGGCCGTAGAGGTCATCATGACCGTCCTTCACGCCGGCGGTAAATTCGGCGGCGGCGGATACAAGGTTTCCGGAGGGCTGCATGGTGTTGGTGCTTCGGTCGTTAACGCCCTGTCAACGGAACTTGAAGTCAATGTCCACCGTGACGGGAAAATCCATTACCAAAAGTTCGAAAAGGGAGTTCCAAGCTTCGATCTTAAAGTCATCGGTGAGACAGACAAGACGGGAACGGTCATTCATTTCACCCCTGATCCTGAAATCTTCACTGAAACAACTGAATATGACTTTGAAACACTGGCGAACCGTATTCGCGAATTGGCTTTCTTAAATAAAGGCATTCAGTTAAGCATTGAAGATAAGCGAGGTGAAGGCAAGCGTAAGGATTACCTTTACGAAGGCGGAATCAAATCCTATGTCGAGCATTTGAACCGTTCAAAAGAAGTCATCCATGAAGAACCGATCTTCATCGAAGGTGAAAAAGACGATATTACAGTGGAAATCGCCCTGCAGTACAATGACGGCTTTGCAAGTAATATCTACTCTTTCGCGAATAACATCAACACTCATGAAGGCGGGACGCATGAGTCCGGCTTCAAGACGGCATTGACCCGTATCATCAATGACTATGCACGTAAAAATAATGTGTTTAAAGAAAGTGATGCCAATCTTTCAGGTGAGGATGTCCGTGAAGGATTGACTGCCATCATCTCCATTAAACACCCGGATCCCCAATTCGAAGGTCAAACGAAGACGAAACTTGGTAACTCAGAGGCAAGAACGATTACCGATTCATTGTTCTCGGAACATCTGGAAACATTCCTCCTGGAAAATCCGGTCGTTGCAAGGAAAGTAGTCGAAAAGGGACTCATGGCTGCACGTGCGCGTATGGCTGCAAAGAAAGCAAGGGAGCTCACACGCCGTAAGAGTGCGCTCGAGATTTCAAGCCTGCCTGGTAAACTGGCGGACTGCTCATCGAAAGATCCGGGCATCAGTGAAATCTATGTCGTTGAGGGTGACTCAGCCGGCGGATCTGCCAAGCAGGGCCGTGACCGTCACTTCCAGGCGATCCTGCCGCTGCGAGGTAAAATCATTAACGTTGAAAAGGCTCGCCTTGATAAGATCCTTTCGAATAATGAGGTCCGTGCGATCATTACTGCACTCGGTACAGGAATCGGGGAAGACTTCGATATCTCCAAAGCCAGATATCATAAAATCGTCATCATGACCGATGCCGACGTCGATGGTGCCCATATCCGAACGCTTCTGTTGACGTTCTTCTATCGTTATATGAGACAAATCATCGAAGCAGGATTCATCTATATCGCGCAGCCGCCGTTGTATAAGATCCAGCAAGGCAAAAAAATCGAATATGCTTACAACGACAAAGAACTCGACCGCATCCTTGCAGAAATTTCACCTACACCGAAACCTGGCATCCAGCGTTACAAAGGTCTAGGGGAAATGAACCCTGAACAGTTATGGGAAACCACAATGGACCCTGAAACAAGAACACTGCTTCAAGTCAGCCTGCAGGACGCCATCGAAGCCGATGAAACCTTTGAAATCCTCATGGGTGACAAAGTAGAACCTAGACGTAACTTCATCGAAGAGAATGCTGCTTACGTTAAAAACTTGGATATCTAATTTTAAAAACAGGATAGAAGTAAGAAATCTATCCTGTCTTTTACATAGCGGACAAGGTTAATAAAGAGAAAGGTCCAAATCTTTCTTTAAAAGGAGGTCCCTTACACTATGGCAGAAACACCAAGATCGAATGTTAAAGAGATTAATATAAGCAATGAGATGCGCTCATCATTCCTTGATTATGCGATGAGTGTCATCGTATCCCGTGCCCTGCCTGATGCCCGTGACGGCTTGAAGCCGGTTCACCGCCGTATTTTATATGCGATGAACGACCTTGGGATGACGGCGGATAAAGCATACAAAAAATCTGCGCGTATCGTAGGTGAAGTAATCGGTAAGTATCACCCGCACGGTGACTCAGCGGTTTACGACACAATGGTGCGTATGGCGCAGGATTTCAACTACCGCTACATGCTTGTAGACGGCCATGGAAACTTCGGTTCGGTCGACGGAGATGCAGCGGCAGCGATGCGTTACACGGAAGCACGTATGTCCAAGATTTCGATGGAGCTTATCCGTGATATCAATAAAGATACCATCGATTATAAAGATAACTATGATGGCACAGAACGTGAACCGGAAGTTTTACCTGCCCGTTTCCCTAATCTGTTAGTGAACGGTTCGTCCGGAATCGCGGTCGGAATGGCAACGAATATTCCGCCCCATAACCTGGGAGAGGTCATTGACGGGATCCTTGCACTGAGTAAAGAGCCTGAAATCACGATCCAGGAACTGATGGAATACATCCACGGACCTGACTTCCCTACTGCAGGGTTGATTGTCGGAAGAAGCGGGATCCGCCGTGCCTATGAAACAGGTAAAGGTTCCATTACGATGCGTGCCCGTGTTGAAATCGAACAGAAGAGCAACGGGAAAGAAACGATCATCGTTCATCAGATCCCTTATCAAGTAAATAAAGCAAAATTGATTGAAAAAATAGCGGATCTTGTCCGCGATAAGAAAATTGACGGCATCACGGATCTTCGTGATGAATCAGACCGTAATGGTATGCGTATTGTCATTGAAGTCAGAAAAGACGCCAATGCCAATGTACTGCTGAACAACCTTTACAAACAGACTGCACTTCAAACAAGCTTCGGCATCAATCTGTTGGCACTTGTAAAAGGCCAGCCGAAGGTATTGAATCTCAAACAGTGTCTGCAGGAATACCTTGAACATCAACGTGTCGTGATCCGCCGCAGAACAGAGTTCGAATTGCGCAAAGCGGAAGCAAGGGCCCATATCTTAGAGGGACTTCGCATTGCGTTGGATCACATTGATGAAATCATTGCCCTGATCCGCGGCTCTCAAACAACGGAACTCGCGAAACAAGGGTTGATGGAGCAATTCTCTCTATCTGATAAACAAGCCCAAGCAATCCTTGATATGCGTCTTCAGCGCCTGACAGGGTTGGAGCGCGAGAAGATCGAAGATGAATATCAAGAACTGGTGAAGCTGATTGCGGAACTGAAAGCTATTTTAGCTGACGATGAAAAAGTTCTTGAAATCATCCGTGAAGAGCTGCTTGAAATCAAAGAACGTTTCAACGATGACAGAAGATCTGAAATTGTTGCGGGCGGAATTGAAAACATTGAAGATGAAGATCTGATTCCGCGTGAAAACATTGTGGTCTCTCTTACTCATAATGGCTATATCAAGCGTCTTCCTGTCTCTACATACCGCAGTCAAAAACGCGGTGGCCGGGGCATCCAAGGAATGGGTACAACGGGTGATGACTTCGTAGAACATCTCCTGACTACGTCGACTCATGACACGATCTTGTTCTTTACGAATAAAGGGAAAGCGTATCGTGCCAAAGGGTATGAAATCCCTGAATTCAGCCGTACGGCAAAAGGACTTCCGATCATCAACATGCTCGGCGTGGAAAAAGATGAGTGGATCAATGCGATGATCCGTGTCGAAGAGTTCGTGGATGACTGGTATCTATTCTTCACGACGAAACACGGTATATCCAAACGTACACCTGTCTCTGATTTCGCCAATATCCGTACAAACGGACTGATTGCCATCAATCTCCGGGAGAATGACGAATTGATTTCCGTCAAACTCACTGATGGTGAAAAAGATATGATCATCGGTACGAAAAAAGGCATGCTGATCCGTTTCCCTGAAACAGATGTACGCTCAATGGGAAGAACGGCCACCGGCGTGAAAGGGATCAACCTTTCCGATGATGATATCGTCGTAGGCATGGAGATTTTGGAAGAAAAGAGCGATGTCCTTGTCGTAACTGTCAACGGCTACGGTAAGCGTACACCTGCTAGTGAATACAGAGTCCAAACCCGCGGTGGTAAAGGTCTGAAAACGTGTAACATAACCGAGCGTAACGGGGAACTGGTTTCAGTCAAAGCCGTGACAGGTGAAGAAGATCTCATGATCATCACTGCCCATGGGGTCTTGATCCGTATGGACGTAAATGATATCTCCACCACCGGACGTAACACACAAGGTGTGAAACTGATCCGTCTTCAAGAAAGTGAATTCGTTTCTACTGTAGCCAAAGTAGAAAAAGAAGACGAGGAAGAAACAGCCGCACCTGTCGAAACATCCGAAGAGGCAGATGTACCTGAAAACAATGAAGAAGAAACGAATGAATCAGTTGACGATTCAGAAGAATAAATGACAATAAGCTATTTCCTGAGGAAATGTTTTTCTTCAGGAGATAGCTTATTTTTTTTAGAGAGGACAAAGATTAT